>NZ_QZWZ01000038.1 GCF_003601975.1 Mesorhizobium waimense | reverse complement strand
CTGTCGAAGCGAAGGCTGCGCCCATCGTTCAACCGCAACTCGATCATTGCAGGCACGCGCGCAACGTCCTCGCGCACGAGCGGGGCGCCAAGCATGGCTAACGTGTCTACGGGAAGGAAGACCGTATCGGCAGTGGACGGCAACAAACCCTTCTTCTTCAGCTCATGCCGCCAGGCGTAAATCTGCTGCCGGCTCACATCGTGCCGATGTGCAACCTCAGTGACCGTCGCACCGTCGAGCCCAACCGACATGACAATGTCGCGCTTCTTCTCGTCACCCCAACGCCGCCGCCGTTCCTGACCAAGAATTTCGACACGCATCCCATACCTCGCCTAGACACGTCGCTAACGACGTCGTTAAAGACGTGTCTTAGGCCATCAAGGCGCTGTCTGGCAGGCGGTGCCAATCGGGCGGTTACGGCTCTTTTCACCCGCCAGCCGACGATCCGGCGGGCATAGGATGACGCCTTGGTGCAGGCATAGTCGAAGTCGTGAAAGGCGAACTCGCTCCCTGATCCAACCGGATGATCTTCGGATAGCCGATCGTGCTGCATAGAGCTCAGACATGCTCCCGGGGTACGCCTCCGGCGAAGACTTCACCGGAGGCGTACCTCCCGGGAGACTGATGTCGGCGAGGAGTGTGGCCGCAGCATCGCATCAACACGGCAAAGCCATCCTGCTCCTTGGTGCGTCTAAACACTTCCATTTCAGGCGTTAGTCCAGGTCGCGTTGACCAAGGGTACCCTTCTTTGTTCGGTGGGAGCGGGGAGGCCCCCCTTTCGACAACGGCTTCTTCAAGTGTAGTCTCGCAATTGGCTGCTGCCCGTCGAGATGCAGGGCCGACGGCAAAAGGGCGCACGAGGCGCCCCTCCTTTCAGATCGGCTGCCGCAACCGACCTTCGCCGCGGGTATCAGAAACGGTAGGTGACACCTGCGCCTATCAACCAGGGATCGAGCGCGGCCTTGCCTGTCAGCTTCGCGCCGCCTACCGTGACGTCGAAGTCTGGCTTCAGGAAAAGCTTCTTCACGTCGAAGTTGACACCCCAGTGCTGATCCACCATGTAGTCGAATCCGACCTGTAGCGCGGTGCCGAACGTGTTCTTAACCTTGAGAGCATCGGCGCTGCCGGCATCCTGGTTATAGAAGATCGTGTAGTTCATGCCGGCACCGACATAGGGCTTGAAGGCGCCGAAATCGGTAAAATGGTACTGCAGTGTGAGCGTTGGCGGCAGCAGCCAAACCTTGCCGACCTTGCCCAGCCCACCGATCGTTCCTTGGCCGTCGATGTTGGCGTAGGTCGTGCCGAGTATGAGTTCGGCGGCGATGTTGTCGGTGAAGAAATAGGAGATATCGAGTTCCGGTGTCAGGGAGTCCGAATAGGAAAGACCGGAGCCGGGCACCGCGTTGACGTAGCCTGAATCCTCAGTGATGACCCCCAACGTGCGCAGGCGGACCTGCCAAGGGCTTGGCCATTCCGTGACCGAGGCTCCTGCCTGCGGGACGCTCGCGGCTTGCACCAGGTCCGCCGCGACGGCCTGCTGTCCCACCACAATGAGGACGAGGGCCGCTGCTACCTCCCGCGCCACGCCCATTCGCTTTTTCGCCATGATGTTCTTTCCTTGCTCTTCAGAGATGACGCACTGCACTATGAAAGATCTTGCTCGAACTTGCTGAGACCGGATGAGCCTCCTGCTCATGTTGGTGAGACCGAGCACCCGTTCTGCGTGTGCTCACTAAAAATCGACCTGTGCTACTTGTTGAAATGTTGCTCTTGTTGATCCCGGCCACCTATCGAACGCTATCGGCGCGCCAGCCGATCGCACTGCGAAGGAAATTGTGGCCCAGGGCGACGAATGCGGCCCGCTCCCGATTGTTCTTGCCGTAGCCGTGCCCGCCCGCGCTGGCCTCGTAGAAGTAAGCCGGATAGCCAAGAGCCTGCAACTTTGCGGCCGTCTTGCGCGCGTGGCCCGGGTGGACGCGGTCGTCCCGCTTCGTGGTGGCAAGCAGGATCGGCGGATAGGGCTGTCCCGGCGTTGCGGCGTGATAGGCGGAGATTTCCCGGAGGAAAGTCCAATCCTCCGGCTTGTCGGGATCGCCATATTCGCCAATCCCGCCTGCGCCAAAAAGCTTGGTGTAGCGGCGCATGTCGATAAGCGGAACTGCGCAGAACAGCGCACCGAAAAGCTCGGGATAGCGGGTCAGCATATTGGCAATCAGCAGACCGCCATTTGAGCAGCCCTCGGCGGCAATCCGCCTCGACCGCGTGATGCCCCTTCGCACGAGATCGGTGGCAACGGCGGCGAAATCGTCATGCGCAAGACGCTTGCCCTCCCTACGACCCGCCTCGTGCCAACGGGTGCCGAACTCGCCGCCCCCTCGGATATTCGCCACCACACAAGTGCCGCCGCGTTCGAGCCATAGCTTGCCGAGCGAGGAGTTGTAGGAGGGCAGGCACGATATGCCGAACCCGCCATAGGCGGTGAGGTGAAGCGGAGCATCCCCGTCGCTGTTCGCCGGGCCGACCTGCGTATAGGGGATCATTTCACCATCGGTCGCGACTGCCTCGTGTCGCGTGACCACTAGACCGGATGCGTCGAAATTGTCCGGGTGGCGCTTCAGGATCACTGGAGCGCCGAGAGCCGTGGCATTGAGGTCGAAGAGGAAAAGCTGCGGCGGCGTGATCGGGTCCTGAGCCGAAACGAGAACCTCTCCATTGGAAACGTGCCGTTCCGCATCGAGCGGCCAGAGATGAACAGTTCCTTCGGTAGGCACTGTCTCCAGCGCTAGGCGCGTCCATTCCTGACGGCCGGGGGTGAACATCTCGAAACGCGGAACGAGATTGACGAGATAGGAGATGATGAGCTTGCAGTCATTCCAGAAGAAGGACTGCAGGGAGCGCCTGTCGCCTGGTTCAAAGAGGGTGCTAAAATTACGCTTTCCGGCGATGAAGGAAGAGAGCGAGATGCCTATCAGCGTGTCGGCGGCATGGGTCGTCCCTCCCACGGTCCAGGGCTTGCGCGGCTTTACCGCCAGCCAGTCGCCGAAGCCATTCCACCAGGCGTCCCGAGGAAGGTCGATCTGCATCTTCGGCCCGCTTCTGTCGCCGATTCGGATTATCTTCTCGAAGAAGGCCGGCCTCTCGATGAACCAAAGGCGCTCGCTCTCGGCGGTGCGATCCAGATGGCCAGACACGCCGAGGGATTCGGAACCGGTTTCGAAGATTACCGGCGCGGTGAGCGGATCCGCGCCACGCTTCCACAGCCGCACGGTGCGCGCGTAGCCGCAGCGGGTGGCCATGCCATCACCAAAGGCACTGGACAGCAGAAGCGTGTCAGGGTCGAGCCAATTGATGCCGCCCTTCGCCTCCGGGAGATTGAAACCGTCGGCGACTAAGCTCAGAGTACCCAGATCGAATTCGCGATGCGCGACCGCGGCGCTGCCGCCACGCGACAGGCGCAGAACGGCTCTTTCCCGTTTGTCAGGCTCGACCGACGCGCCGCCCCAGATCCAGTCCTCTCCGTCGCGGGCGGCGAGCGCGTCGAGATCGAGCAGGGGCTCCCACTGGGGATCGGCCGTCATATAGGCGGCAAGGGTGGTTCGCCGCCACAGTCCGCGCGGGTTTCGGGCATCTCGCCAGACATTGTAGAGGTGCTGTCCGCGGCGAGTGATAAGGGGAATGTTGTCGAGACGGTCGAAAATCGCTGTCAGGGCATCGTGATCGCGCTCGAACTGTGTTCCATCGAAGTGCTCCAAGGTCCTGGCCGACTGGCTGGCCGCCCAGTCAAGTGCCCGTTCGCCTTCTACATCTTCAAGCCAAAGGTAGGGATCATCGTCGGGAGCATTCAGCGTTGGGCGCAAATCGAATGCCGTCATGTCCGGATAACCTGAAGAATGATGTGGACTGGAAAACAAGCGCAAGAGTCTCCGTCGGCTCGGGAAAGCTCGGCTTTCGCGGGGGCGACCACATGTTCGGCCAGCGTGATCATGGAATAATTTCTCCTCTATCCGCGCCGAAGTGCGTATGTGGATAGTGCAGCACGTGTCGTGCCAAATGAGAAAATCGTTTCACAACAATGAGATGGCTCTGATGGCGCTGTGTCTCATGTCCGACTTTGTCGAAGACCCGACAACGCGTGCAGCCGTAGACGCATGATCGGTCTCCTGTGCGGGTTCCGTGGGCACCGCGGAAAACTCGAGCAGTGAAGCTCTACGCGAACTGACCGAGCTTCGGATCGACTTCGGCCACGGGGCAATCGGTTGCTTCTGAGGTAGATCGCCAAACCGTAGATCGAGCTTTTTCAGGGGTGTTTTCGCATTGATGGCGCCGACCGTGGCAACATGGAGCTCTTGGCGAGCAGCACTGTCGGATTTGAGGGCACTGGATCGTTCGCGGCGACATCAAGGGCATTGCTGCAATTTTCTCATTTCGCGGCGACGGAGAAGGCAATTCACTTCGATAATGCCGAGCGCATCGCGGCGCCCGTGATCCTGGCCTACCTGTGGGCGCGCAAAAGGTTGCTTTGCGGCCTCATCCCTCCGCGCCTAGATTGGGTCGCAGGGACCAAATGGCGCTTGTTCTCTTGGATGCGTGGTTGGCAATGTGATTATAGCGCAAAGCTCTTCCGGCTATCTCTATACGGTCGACAATCCAGTTGGTGAGGTTCCCAGCTAGTGCGATAGTTGATGCGCTTAGCCCGCTTGATGCACGGCGATCGGCTTAGGGCGGCCTGCATCGGCGATCTGGCCGCCCTCGGAGTGCATTTTGACAAGCCTCGTCGGGCGCCGGCGATGATCCGTCGTGATGGAAGGCGGGGGTTTGCGGGTTGAGGTCGGCGGGTTTGTTTCGGGACGTCTGCGTCCCATCGTTTATGTCGCGAGTTGCGGGATGCGACTGGGGACGATGCGCAGGATGCGCTGGTCGGGGCAGGACGTCGGCAGGTGCAGGCGGATCTGGGTTTTCATCTCGACCACGCGGGCGGCGATCTTGATGAGGCGCAATCGCAGCGTGTCGAATTGGGCGACGGCAAAGCTCGAGCGTTTCGGCATCGCGGCGCGCAAGCCCCACATCAACCAGTAGGCGCCGGCATGCAGGAATAGCCGGAACTGGTTGGCCGTCGCTCTTGTGCAGGAGGTGCGGTCGGCGGCGAGATGCGTCTTCCACGACTTGATGTGGTTCTCGGCAGCGCCGCGCCGGCAGTAGACATCCTCGTAGAGCGCCTTGGCCTTGCCACTTGCAAGGTTGGTGACGATGAAGCGGGTATCGGCACCCTGGGCGCCGACCTCGACGCGGGCGATGATGCGCTCTACGCGGCTCCAACTGGCGGCGCCGTCAAAAAACTCCTTGAAGCGGCGGACCTTGTTCGTCTTCGATGCTTCAAAGCGCGCCATCGTGCTGGTTTCCAGGTCCGCGACATGCTTGCGCAGGGTCGTGGTGGGCGCCAAGCCGAGGATGAAGTCGACATCGTTGGCGCGGCACCAGTCGATGACCTGCGGGCTGCAGTAATGCCCGTCGGCCCGGATAAGGATGCCGGTGTTCGGCCAGTTGCTCCGGATCGCCCGCACCAGGCGGCGCAGGTGGGGGCGGATTTCAGCCCCGCTCGGCCGCTTCGCTGGTCGCAGGACCGCACCGACGAACCGGCCGTCGCCATCGAACACAACAATCGGCTGGAAGCCGTATTCGTCGTAATGGGCATTGAACAGCCGCAATTGCTGGCCGCCATGCACGGCGTCAAAAGTGTCGTCAATGTCGAGCACGATCCGCTTCGGAACCTGGCGGAAGGAAGAGCAATAGAGGTCGACCATCGCACGGCCCATAACGACCAGTTCCCGCACGCCAGGCAGGTTCTCCAGCCGGCACATCGTCGATTGCGAGGCCAGATCCCGACCCGAAGGCAGCGCATCCTGGGCCATCTTGAAGATCGGATCGCAGCGCAGCCGGTTGGCGTCGTTGCCATCCTCATAACCGGCGGCAATCATCTTCATGCGAAAGCCGATCATATCGGCCACGCTATGGATGACCTGGTCCGGGCAGCGCGGATCATCGATGCAGCGCGCCAGACGCTCGGCGACACGCAGCCGCTTTTCCACCTCGGCCAGAGCCAGAACCCCACTGTTGGACGACAGCATGCCGCCGTCGAAACGGGCGACGACGGACTTGCCGCCAACAGATGACAAACCGCTCAGCGGCAGCGTAAGATCATTCATGGCGGGTGTGGTCTCCGGGAAATGGTTCGGATCGGCTTAAGCAACCAAATCCTACGTCATTTCAACGGCTTGCACCACATCCGACAACCTCCATGAATTTTCCGGGTTAGGTCTGGGCATGCGCCCATCCGCAACCATCTGATCAAGAGCATCGTCCGAGCGAATTGCTTCCCCATGCGAGAGGCCTCGCGGCGGGAATGAGATTGCGTCACCCGCCATCATCGCTGCCTTCGAGGATGTCGTGATCGACCCAGTGCAACGGCATGATTGGTGAAGAATCTGGCTGCTCTTGCGACTGCCGACTTTGATGACAAGGCATGTCGCGGTCTGTCCAGCTGGAGATACAAGGGCCTGCACCGTCCGATGATAAAGACACCGTCCTTATTCCGAATCTTCTGGTTCAAAAGGTGACGGATTGGCTCTTCGGAAAAGGGCGACATCGACGTGCGAATCGGGCGCCGCCGTGAGGCGCACCCCTCAATGTCGGATTTCCGACAGGTTTGAAAATCCGCCAACCAATTGCTTTGATCTGATTTCCTTCTTTGGCACGGCCTATGCACGGGATTCTGCGAACGTATCAGCGAGAAACGTCATCCATGATTTTATGCGCACCGAAAATGCCCGACGCCGCGGTGAAAACCGCGCGCTTGCCTGCCACCAAGCCGCCGAAAGGCCGGCGCATCATGCGCCGGCTTCAAATACGTGATGGGCCTGGCAACCGTGTCGAGTGATGGCGACGTGGTCGTGGAGGCCGGCGGAAAGGACATGCGTTGATGCCCCCCAACCCATGTCGCCACCATGACCCGTCGATTGCCACCGGTTGGAATGCTCGGCGTCTATGTTCGATAGCCCGAACGCGCAGGACAATTGTCGCAAATCCGGTCAGGACCGGAGCTCGATAACGCCCGCGAGGGGCGCAAGCCGATATTTGCCGCGAACATGCCGCCTGGCCGGGAAACACCTGTAGGAGCAAGGCAAGTGGAGCTCTCTTGCATTGGGGTCGGAGCTGGGCCGTTGAATTTGAGTCTTGCGTGTCAGATACACGACGAGCAAACAGGACTAGAGGCGCTGTTCTTGGATCGGCAGGTCGACTTGCGCTGGCATCCAGCCATCACATTCGAGTCCTCGCAACTCCAAGTCAGCCACTTCGAGGATCTGGTTACGCTGGTGAATCCGCGATCAGCCTACACTTTCGTAAACTACTTGCACGAGCACGGCCGTCTGTACCATTTTCTGAACGCACAGTTCGAGGCCGTGCTCAGATCTGAGTTCGAGCAATATCTCAACTGGGCCTTCCACCGGAACCCCCTTGTCCACGGCGGCGAGACGGCACGCGAAATCTGCTTTGAAGGCGAATTTCGGGTGCGGACGGATAACGCGGTTCTCGGCGCCAGAGACGTCGTGGTTGGCATTGGCAAGCAGGCGCAGATTCCGCCTCAGTTTCAGGGTTGGACTGGACGCAACCTGTTCCACTCATCCGCTTTGCTAGACATCCATCCTGAGGTGAGGAAAAAGCATGTCTGCGTCGTTGGCGGAGGCCAGTCGGGGGCCGAGGTGCTGTTGCACCTCGTCGGCCTGCCGAAAGAACGACGGCCTCGATTGATCACTTGGGTCTCGCAGTGCCAAATCTACGTGCCTCTCGACAACAGCCCATTCACAAATGAGCTGTTCATGCCCTGCTTTTCGGATCGTTTGGCGGGGATGAGCGAGTCGCAGCGCAAGCTGTTCCTGCGTCGTTTCGTGCTTGCCTCGGACGGCATTTCAGAAAGCACGCTACGCGCGACCTATCAGGCGCTGTACCGCCACACATTTCTCGAGCCAAATGAATGTGACATCACACTGCAGCCGGGTTGCAAAGTTTCACGCTGCATCAACGCCGGTGCGGGCCACAGGCTGACCCTGCAGCGCGGCATGGAAGATGTCGGAGAGGTTACGGCCGACATCGTTATCCTGGCAACTGGTTACCAGAACGCGTTGCCAGACTTCTTGGAACCGATCGCGGACCGGTTGGAGCAGATCGACAATGAGTTGGCTATTTGCGAGGATTTTTCGGTGCGCTGGGACGGACCGCGCGACAGACGCATCTTCGTCCAGAACGCGAGCCTCGGGCAGCGCGGGCTGGCCGATCCGAGCCTAAGCCTGCTTGCTTGGCGTGCGCGTCGCATCCTCGACAGCCTTCTGGGGCGCGCGCCATGTGCGAAACCCGAGCCCCCTGACTTCATCAGTTGCACCTCGATCGAGCGGTGGCCTGGTCCCCTGGCTCCAGAGCGGGGCCAAAAAATATGAAGCTTCGCCTTTGATCATCGGCGGTGGCATACAAGGATGGTGTCCGCCTCCGCTGCGGCCAAAGCCGGAGCCTTATCATCGTGACCGAACAAGCCTTCGGATCCATCGGCGCATCGCATTATTCTGGGGGCGTGCATTTCTCCTACGGTCGTCGAGACCGGACGCGGTCGCTCACTCGAAAGATCGCAGTGGCGTTGGCGGCCAAGCTGGGTCGGACATCAAGCATGGTACCGCCCTTTAGCGATGCGTGTCGCTTCCGGATCAGATAAGGCGATTGATCCGGCACCTGTTTACAGAATCCTTGGACGCGGCTGGGCCTGGCCACTGGAAGACCACGACCTTCACCGGAGCGCTACGGCTGACGGGCATGACTGCCCCGTTCGTCTATGAGATGATGCCGACTGCCCCATCCCTGTCCTGGATGTCGGCCGTATGCACCGTCAGCCCGACCAGGTGCCCTCGGTGTCGGCGATGATATGGCGCTTGCGGCCTTTGATCTTCTTGCCGGCGTCGTAGCCACGCAAACCGGCAACGTCCGTGGCCTTTGCCGATTGGCTGTCGATGATGCCGGCGCTCGGGCTCGCCTCGCGACCGATGGCCAGGCGTGCCGCAGCCACCAGTGGAAGTTGATGGTCCTCCACAGCCCATTGTCTCGCCAGGCATAGAAATAGCGTTGAACCGTCGAAACCGGCGGAAAGCGGTCCGGCAACGCCCGCCACTGGCAGCCCGTCCAGGCGATATAGAGGAGCGCGTCCACGACCGCCCGCAGCTCGGTCGTGCGCGGTCGTCCTGTCGCCTTCGCTCCGGGCAGGAACGGCTCGATCAGCGCCCATTCCCGGTCCGTCATTGCATTTGCATCTCGATGACCCGCGCGGCAATACTGCCGCCGGGTGGTCTCCGTCCAACCCATGTTGTGATTTCGCTCAAGTCTAGACAGCTCAAGCAAATCACAACGGACGGGGCCACTCAACCGCGTTCCACGCCCAATCTCGAGTTTCGGGTCAGGCTCTCAGACACGTTCAGTGTCGTCCGATACCTGACAATGTCGGATACGCGACGCAGCAGACTCTGATCTATCGGATGTATTTGAACGCCTTTTTGCTTTGGCACAGTACATGCAAGGCTACAGGCAAACCGCGTTCGGGCTGAGGAAGTCGTCCCACGGCCACGAAAACCGCTCACTTACGCCACCTCCCAAGGCGTACCCGGCCCGGCAGTGAGCTCAGTCTCCTGCCGGGCATCCGATGGTGCTGTCTGGGAAGTGGTTGGAATTGGGAGTTGCCGTAGTCTCCGGGGTGTCAAACCTCGAATCATCCGGCGTTAGAGTGCCGGAAAGGAGACCACGCCATGACAAAGACTACCATGAATGCGGAAGCCGTTCATCCTGGGGGTGAGGCGACGACCTATCTTTTCGACAACTGGTTTGATCCGATCGAAGCTGGCCTGCGCGAAGGGGTGCGCGGCTTCATCGAGACGATGCGCGAGACCGAGCTGGAAGCGGTGCTTGCCCGCCCCCAGTATGGCCGGCAGCCGGCGGCGCGCAGTGACGAGACCGCCGGTGTCGCCGGCCACCGCCACGGCAGCCGGACGCGCACGCTGACGGGACCTTCGGCACTACCGAGATCACGTCCCGCGGGTGACCTCGATGCCGGCGAGGACAAGACGGTGGAATGGAAGAGCAAGGCCTTGCGCGCCTATCAGCGGCGCACGATGGCCGCCGACGCGCTGATGGTGAAGCCGAACGTAAGGCCGATGAGGCCGATCACAATAGGCTAGCCGCCGCAATCGTGGGATGGAGGGAGCTTGAGCTTCGCCCTGACCGGAATGCCCAGAACTTTTCTGCATGATGCTTCGTCAAGCATCGCCCGGCCCAGATCCTGCAAGGGCACTGCTTCGACGCCATGCTGGAGCGGAAAATGCTCCGATCCCGGAAAGACAACGAAGCGCTGCTCCGGAGCAAGGTCCTCGCAGGCCTGATGGAACCCTTTTTCCACCCTTGGCGTCAGGCTACGCTTGATTTCGATGGCCCAGAGGCGCTGGCCCGGCAGCGTTAGTAGCAAAGTCGATCTCCGCATCCGCAGCTGTTCGGTAGAAGTTGCTTAGGGTTCCGGCGGGGGCGGCGGCAGTGAGGGTTTCGATTACAAACTCTTCCCAGGAGGCGCCGGCCACTGGATGTCCGCGCATGTCTTCCTGAGTTGCGAGACCGAGCAGCGTATGGGTGATGCCGCTGTCGCGGACATAAACGCGGGGGACTTGACCAGGCGCTTGCCTACATTGGGGTGCCAGGCTCCAACCGGCGCACCAGCAGGAGATCGAAGAGCAGATCAAGATAGGACGCGACGGTCTTACCGTCGACGCCGAGCGCGGGGGCGAACTCGGCTGCGTTGAGTAGGCCGGCCTGGTGGTGGCCAGCATTGTCCAGAAGCGGCGCAGCGTCTCGGCCGGAATGCGCGGACCGAGGAGGCGGATGTCGCGCTCCAGATAGGTGCGGAGGAAATCCTGCCGCCATCGTTGACTGGTGCGGTCGTTAGTGGCCAGAAAGCTGTCTGGAAAGCCGCCGCGCACCCATAGCGGCCCAAGAGCGGCGGCGCCGACTTCCAGACCGTCGATCGGGCGCATCTCGAGATAGGCGATGCGGCCGGCGAGGCTTTCGCCCGACTGCTTCAGGAGATCGATCCATGCCGATCCCAAGAGCAAGAAGCGGGTGGCTTTTCGTCCAACGCGGCGGCCGCGGTCGAAGAAGCCCCATCAACCGTCGATACGGGAATGGCCGTGAGTTACGATGTTTCGCGAACTCTTATCACTGTTGCAACATTGAATTGGGTAAGCTCCCCTCATCATAATTTACGGTGCGCCACAAGCGCCGCGCTCAACACTTGGAAAAGATTGTGTGGAGGTTCTCGTGACCGAATCACCACTCGAAGGAGTGAAAATACTCAGCCTGGCGGAACAGTATCCTGGTCCGTATGCTACCTTGCTACTTGCAGATCTAGGCGCAGATGTCATTCTGATCGAAAGGCCCAACGGAGGTGATCCGGCCCGAAAGCACAAAAGCCTTTTTTCCTCGTTGAACCGCAACAAGCGAAGTGTCGTCCTTGATCTCAAGTCAGCAGCCGGTCGGGAATCCTTACTCGAGTTGAGTAAAACTGCAGACGTTATTATCGAAGGCTATAGGCCGGACGTAATGAAAAAACTCGGATTGAGTTACGAGGAACTCAGTTCCGTAAATCGCCGTTTGATATATCTCTCATTGACTGGCTTCGGTCAGAATGGCCCTTACCGCAGGCGCCCAGCCCACGACCTCACCTGCCAAGGGTTGGCCGGGGTTCTAATTCAGCAGGGTCGAACCGGTCACCCGCAGGCACAGTTTCAATTGCCCCTTGCCGATCTCGCCTCGGGCACCCTGGCAGCACTGGGTGTGGTTTCGGCTCTACTGGCGCGGGAGCGAACCGGACTCGGCTGCTACATCGATCTGGCTATGACCGATAGTCTGGTGTCATGGATGACGCCGTATCTCTACGCGAGCCTAAACGGAAGACCAATGGCAGAGGTGTACACGGACGAACCCGCCAATGGGACGTTCGCTTGCGCAGATAACAAGCTCATTACGCTCAGCATCGTGCATGAAGATCACTACTGGCAGGCTTTGTGCCGGGCGACTGGTCTGGCGCAACTGGCCTCGGCAAGCCGTCAGGACCGCCTACAATACGCTTCTGACTATCGCGCACAACTTGCTGCCGCGATCGCCAAGGAAACGCGAAAGGCGTGGGCAGATATTTTTAGTACGATCGAGATTCCTTGGGGGGAAGTGCTTCACCTGAATGAAGTCGCGAGAGATCCGCAATTGTGCACACGAGACCTATTTGTCCGGCTTAGCTCGGAGGACGGCGACGAATGGCACCTGAACCAACCGCTACAATTCGACTGCTACGAAACCGGAATTCGGCTTCCCGCGCCAAAGCTCGGCGAGCACACTCAGGAAATTTTGTCCCGCTGCGAATCCAGCAGAACCGGACGCGACCACCCGAATTGATCAGTCGCGGGACACTTCTCTCACTATCCCTCGGAGTGCCCGCAACTTGAGCAATTCCTGATAGTTCGGCCATAGGCATTTGATTCACGGTCGTCCATATCGCGGCGATCATGGGGGCGCCGCGCCGGCGCTTGACGCGTGCGCCGCGTTTGCCGTGTGAGCAGGGGACGAGCGCGAGTGGGTGGGTTCTGGGAGCACATCTCGACGAACAACCGCAGCTATGAATCGGCAAAGAAACCGGGACCAACGGAGGCACTCAAATGCAAAATACTTCTATAGGAACGAAAGCCCGCCCGCAGGAGGAGGATCACGTGCCCCCACTGAAGGGTATTCGCGTCTTGGCATTCACGCACTACGCGGCAGGACCAATCGCAGCGCAGTATCTTGGTTCGCTTGGGGCGGAAGTCGTCAAGATCGAGGCGCCGGCCGGCGATTATCAGCGTAAATGGATCAAGGAGCCGAAGGCGGACCCAGACGCACCCAGCCCCTATTTCTTGGGCATGAATCGCAACCAGCGTTCACTGTCCATTGATCTGAAAACGCCTGAGGCACAAGCGGTCATTCGCGAGATGATCTCCCAGGCGGATGTCATTCTGGAAAATTTCCGACCCGGAGTCTTGGAGCGGATGGGTATAGGCAGTTCCGCCGTTCTCGCGGAGCACCCTGGAATAATCTATTGCTCGATAGCTGCTTATGGTCCTGCAGGCCCAAGCCGAAACAAGCCGGCGCTGGATCTGATTATCCAAGCCCTGTCGGGCATCGCCAGCCTGGGTGGGGCAGCCGATGGTCCGCCCGTTCCTGCCGGTGCCTACGTTGTTGATACCTACACAGCATCACAAGCAGTCATCGGCGTTCAGGCGGCATTGCGCCAGCGCGATCAGACAGGGCTTGGTCAGTGGGTGCGTGTGGATATGATGTCGTGCGCGCTTCACTTGCTGGCGTCGGAGTCTTGCTATGCGCTGAACGCACAGGAGCCGGCAAGTCGAGGGCGAAATGGCATTAGCCACAGTCACCAGCCAGCGCCTTACGGCATCTATTCCACCTTGGACGGGGCGATTGCTCTGGTGGCTTACCCCGCATCCCTCCCCGATCTTGCCGCCGCGTTGGGCCTCAGCAAGCAGATCATACCGCTGCTGGCGGGGAAGGGCCCTTGGACAAACCGGGACCAGATCGCCGGTATCCTGTCAGGTCGTCTGCGTCAGCTGACCAGCGATGATGCGCTTACGCGCCTTGCACCCACGGGTATCCTGCTGGCCCCTGTACGCAGTATCGATCAGGCGCTGGCCGATCCTGATGTGGCCAGCGAACTGGTCCGCGACGTCGAACACAGCTACGGCGGCCGCTATCGCGTCGCGCTGGAGCCGCTGAAGCTTTCAGGCTCTGCACTCGTTTTCAATCGTCCTGCCCCCGATCTCGGCGAGCATTCAGTGGAGGTTCTGCGCCAGACGGGGATCAATCAAGACCGCATCGATGCGCTGATTGCTAGCGGCGCAGTTCGTGTGCCCGGCAGCCCGGAGAATCGGACATAGCGATTCGAACCGAGACGCAAAATAGGACATTTGCGTCGCTGCTGATCTTGAATGCCAGCGAAGACGCCATCACGAAAGCCACAGGATTGCCCGTCGGCATACCACTGCCGAAGCCTGCTACGCCGATACAAATGTGTTCGCGCTAATCCCGTTAGCCACGGGGCCGGACTGCGCTTCTGCCGAAAGCCTCTCAGCGGGAGAAGGACGGCGAAATTGGAATCCAGGCTTTATCCTTTGATGTCCAGCCGCGGGCCAACGCCCATGATGGCGGGCTCGGCCGAAAGCAGCTTTTTCGCCGTCGCCTTGACCTGGTCGAGATTCACTTGCTCGATGAGCGCGGGACGGCGCTGGATGTAGTCGATGCCGTGCTTGTCGAGCTGCAAACCGATGAGCGTGGCTGCAATCGAGCTGGAGGAATCCAGATTATTGATAGCATAGGCGCCGATGGAATATTTCTTGCTCGCCTCGAGCTCGGTCTCTGTCGGCCCTGTTTCCGCCAACTCCTTGATAACTTGACGTATTGCGCCTAGCGTCTCGGCGGCCCTGTCGGCGCGCGTCGACGTGGTCACGACAAGCGCGTCGGAATGCTGGTAGCCTTCCAGGTTGGACTCGATATCGTAGGCAAGGCCGCGCTTTTCGCGCACCTCCTGGAACAGACGTGAGGTAAATGGCAAGCCTCCGAGTATATCGTTTATCAGCTGCGCAGCATAGAATTCCGGGTCGTTGGGTCCGATGCCGGGAAAAGCCAGCTGAAGCGAAGTCTGCGGCAGGTCGTATGCGACCAACGTCCACTGGCCGAGCTTCGGGGCGATGTCGGGGACCGGAGCGAGCGCCTGCTTCTGAGGCAAATTGGCGAACAATTGGTCGAGCTTTTCACTCAGGGCCTTGGCATCAATGTCGCCGACGACCGCAACGTGTAGCCCGTCACGGGCGAACATGGCCGTGTGGAAGGCGCTTAGATCGGCCGGCACTATACCGGCGAGGCTTTCCTTGGTGCCCTTATCCGGCCTCGAATAAGGATGCGTGCCGTAGATTCTGCTGCGCCATACAAGCTCAGCGATCGCGTGAGGTTCGCGCTCCTTGGCGATGATGCTGGAAAGAATCTGGGCGCGGACGCGGTCGACCGGCTCCTGATCGAAGCGGGGCCTGTTGATCGCGATCCTGAGCAGGTCGAAGGCCGCATCCTTCCGTTCGGAAAGCATGCGCATCGAGCCATAGATGCCGTCGCGCCATGCGTTGAAGCCCATCTCGGCGCCGGCGCCATCGAGCTTCAGTTGGAAGGCATCGCTGTCGAGTTCGCCCGAGCCTTCGTCGAAGAGGCCGGCCATTAGATTGGCAAGCCCTACCTTGCCCACCGGGTCCTGCGCGGTGCCGCCATCGAAGACAAAGCCGATGGTGATGATGGGTGCCGTATGGTCCTCTACCAGCCAGGCGTTGATACCTTTTTGAGATTTCACCACCTGGAGGTTCATCGCAGCCGTTTGGGCGGTGAGCCCTGGCAGGATGAGGAAGACGACGGCGAGGAGAAGGATGGCCAGCAGGGTGGCGTGGCGTGCGGTCCTCCCATCTCCCACAACGAGAGCAGGGGAGGCAGATGCAAAGGTGCCGCGGTGTTGGTGGTTCGTCATCACATCAATTCTCCGTCTTGGGAACGAGATAGCCGGTGGTCGAATGGCCAGGCACGAGATAGCGGGCTGCAACGGCTTTGACCTGATCGGCGGTGACCTTGCGGATGCGGTCCGGCCATTCCTCGACATCTTTCAGAGTGCCGCCGGTGGCAAGCGTGGATCCATATATGTTGGCGATGTAAGACTGCTGATCCTGGGCGAAGATCTCCGAGCGGTTTAAGCGGTCTTTAGCCATGTCCAGCTCGTCATTGCCAACGCCATCCTTGGCGATCCGGGCGACTTCGGCACCCGCCGCGGCTTCCAGATCGGCGAGCTTTGCATCGCCGCGCGGCGAGACGGAGATGGCGAAGTTCGTGGCATCAAGCGAGGCCCCCTGGAATCGGGCGCTGGCCCCGGTGGCGACGCCCTCTTTCACCACAAGCGCTTGATAGAGCCGGCTGCGGCTGCCGCCGCCGAGGATCTCGGCCAGCAGATCGAGCGCCTCAGCCTCGCCGGGCTCGGCCGTGCGATAGGACGGAACCACCCAATGTGTTGAGAAGCGAGGCACCGAAACGCGCGCGTCGGTCAGCGTCACTGTGCGCTTCGTGTTCTGCTGAGGCTCGACCGGCCGGACTCGCGGCAGCAGCTCCGGTCCACGCGGGACCTTGCCATAGGTCTTCTCGGCCAGCACCTTCACCGTTTCCGGCTCGACGTCGCCGGCTACCACCAGCACGGCGTTGTTGGGGCTATAATATTTGTTGTAGAAGGCGACGGCGTCGGTTCGGTTAAGCTGCGCAATCTCATGCATCCAGCCGATGACCGGGATGCGGTAGGGCTGGTTCTGCCAAAGTGTGGCATCGACCGCCTCGTCAAGTATAGCCCCCGGATTGGTCTCGATGCGCCAACGGCGTTCCTCTAGGACCACGTCGCGCTCGATCTTGACGACGTCGTCGGTGAGGATGAGGTTGCGCATACGGTCGGCCTCGAAGCCCATCATCTGCTCCAATGCCGACGGTGTTACTGTCTCGAAGAAGGCGGTAAAATCGCGATTGGTGAAGGCGTTAATTGATCCGCCGATCTCGGCTACGGCGCGGGTCAACTCGCCAGTGGCGTGATTGGCCGTAGCCTTGAACATCAGATGCTCGAAGAAATGCGCGATGCCGGACTTGCCGGGCGACTCGTCGGCGCTGCCGATCTTGTACCACACCATATGAGTGACGATCGGCGCATGATGATCGGGGATGACGACCACCTCCATTCCGTTGTAGAGCAGGAAATCCGTCACCCTGCCGTCGTCGTTGGCAGCCAAAACCGGAGGGGTCGTCGCGAGAATCAACGCGGTCGCAATAAATGCCCTGCGCAGCCGGTGAAACGGAACTTTGGTCCACGGCTCCGATTGTGGCGGTGAGATGATCGGCAAGGTTCCAGGCAAGGTGATTTGTTCCTCATGTTGAAGGTGCTCGGTGTCCGTCTTTCCTTGTGGGAGAAGGTGGAGCAGCGGGCAGCGCCCACTCGGGTGAGCAACCGGATTCATGTTGCAAGGGCTTGCTCGTGCGTCCTTCTCCCGAGCCGGGAGACCGGCGGCGGATTTTTTCGGTGATGTGACCATGCGACAGCTTCTCCTTGGCGGGCACGCGGTTTGGTTGCACGCACGTCCCGTGCCAAATGAGAACCGTTTCTGAGCAATGGATAGGCGAATGTCGCGTGTCCCACATTGTCGGATATCGGACGGCGCTGGATGCGAGCGCTTGCGGTTTGGGACGATACTTTGCTGGCGCGGAAGGGCATTGAGCGTGCGGCCACTCGTGGCTCTGCACAGGGATTATGACTCTTTGCCGGTGGGCATTGGATAGGCTTTGGCCATTTTGAGGCGGGCCTGTTCGCTTTAGAATATCCAATTGACGCCGGCGCCGCTGCTATTTCGCTGGTTTTCCCTAGCGGCGACCATTGGCAATGGGCTGTCACAACTTTCGATACGGCGGTCGGGGCATTGACTGCGCAGGACGCCGATCTCGATCTCGACCTGTTAAGCCAGCTGGCATGCGTGGGCGTGTAATTGTATTCCAGCCGTCGCAGTATGCTTCCCGCCTCCAATGGCGGCAGAGCCTGATAAGGCGCGGGCTTTTGGGTCGACAGGTCCGGGTTGGTCGAGATCGACGCGATAGAGTGCATTCATCGGAATGGCCTCCTTCTCAATTGCGGAGGTTCTGGAAGAATCAGAAAATGAATCAATTCCTTGGCAGACAGCCGCTACCCTGCTTAACCGAAAGCAAGGCCAGTATCTCGCGTTCATCTGGACCTACAGCGCTCAACGGTCGCTCGCCGGCCGAACGCGACACGCAGCTCTTCTTCCGCGTCACCGCGCCTTCTGTCCATCAGATGGTGGCTCACCCTCGAGCGCGCTCGATTGATCCACCCTGGCCTCGCGCGGTATTGAACTGGCAGCAGGTTAAACCGCTCGTCGAACCCGACAGCCTACCCAGGTTACAACCCGCCGAAACCGTCAAATCCTCTGTGCAAAGGTACTGGCTGCGGGACTGGCGAGCATTGGCATTGTGGAAGGCATCATCATAGCTCACGGATTCCGAGGTTCCAGAATCTTCGGGGTGAGGCGGGACGTGCGGGAATTGGGTGCGTGGATTGGTTCGAATTGAGGCTGTGCATCGCGGCTATCTTCCTCCTCCATTGCGAAACGTTCATATTGCTGAACCGGATAATATAGCTCGCAAGCGAAAGCAAAATCCAGGAGCAATTGTTGGAAAAAGGACTTCTTCGTCGGCGTAGGACCCTCCCGCTGGTTGAGGGACAATTGTAGAGTAGGCATGAATGCGCCGTCGATGGTGGCCAACTGCAGATGTGAGCGGCCAACTCGCTTTTCTGATTTCTTCTGGTAGCCCATATCAACGTACTCCTAGTGTGCAATCATCGCACTCCTAGTGTACGAGCCTGACCCGAATCTGACGGATCGTTCGATTGTGATCCAGATCAAAGTTGATTTGGTCGCAATCTAAGCCCTCAGCGCTCTCGTGCTGCCTCTCCGATCAGGAGACGGCGGCCCGAGGTAAGAATGCTGTTCGAGCTTCCTACTGTGATCAGAGCCTAAATGCCGAAAAGGCGCCGAGCCTTTCGGTGGCCGGAAGCAAGGGGTCGATCAAGCCAAGATCGTAGATCATCGTCGTTTCGAGATCCCCCTTGTGGTCGACGTAGTGCGATATGGCCTCATGCGAGCCTCCCTGGCCCGTCAACATCAGAGAGATCGCGATCCGCTTGAGGTCGTAGAGCTGGTGGTCGGGGACGCGGGAACAGGATTTTGCTTTTAGGCCAGCGCAGACGTTGGCCTGCACCATCCCAGCAACCCTGAGATGGATCGGCACCGCACGGTAGGTGTACTCGTAGAGCGAACGGGGCAGCTTGATGCCTTTGGCGTTGTGCTTGGGCCAGACAAGCTTCTCCAGATCGAAATGGCCGAATTCCGCCTTGGCCAGGTCGCTGGGGCGGGGCATGGTCAGAAACCGGATGCCCATGAAATTGCAGAGCTCCTGCATCTGGTCGTTGGCGGTTAACACCTGCCTCTTGACTAGAGCCATGTTCAGCTTGCAAGCGCCTCTAGGTGATCTATTTCAGTCGGCACCTCAAACACGGGATAGAAGATGTGGGCCGCAATTTGCCGGATCTGCTCCGTGGAGTAATCCCGGCGGCGGCGCACCATCTTCCGCGCGCGGATTCGACTGCAGGGTTGCGCATGTCGACCAGCTGCATTCGGATGGTCCAGAGCGCCAAAACGTGCCGCAACGCGCTGTTGAAGACATATGGCGAGGCAAATTGCTTTTGGAATTCCTCAGCACTCGTCAGCTTCTCGAAAGCTGAGCCGAATAGCATGCGAACGCGAAAGGCTAGCCAACCTACCGCTAGCTAACCAACCTACCGCTATTTGAAGGGGGTATCACGAGTTCGCAAGCTCGATCCATTCGATCCAAATCTCGCGCAAGCCGTGCTAGGGCGATATGTGGACGGGCGACATTCCGGTCATGGCGAGGCTGGCGTAGCGGCAACGCCGCAGATTGCGTTCGCAGCCGGGATCGCGCTCTCGAGTTCGGTGCGCGGCTGTCAGCAAGGTATTACCGTACGCATTAGCGGAATCGACCCCTGCGTCGGCAAAGTACCGGAACGCTGCGATACTTAAGGGCACTACAAGTTCCAATTGTTTCTAGAGATATGCAATTGGGCGAATGAGGTATTTCAGATTGGAAAAGGGTCCTTTGGCCGAGCTGTTGGTCGAACAGTTCGAGAATATGCCGCCGCAGCTGCGGGTCGCCGCGCGTTTCGTGCTCGACCATCCTAAGGATGTCGCGCTGATGTCGATGCGCGAGCAGGCGAACCAGGCCGGCGTTTCGCATAGCACCATGATGCGGCTGGCGCGATGGCTTGGCCTTGACGGCTACGAGGATATGCGCAGCCTTTATGCGCGGGCGCTGCGTGAGACAATCGCCGGTCAGCCGGCGCGACAGGGCGTCGAAAACGATGGCGCTCTGGGTTGTTCGACTGCCGGCGTCGTTGCCGACACGCTCGCGGCCCAGATTTCAAGCCTCGGTGAATACGGCAATGCCATGCAGTTCATCGCCGCCGCCGACCTGCTTGCAAGATCACGCAATCTGTTCGGCCTCGGCTCGCGCTCCGCTCATCCGGTCGCGAGCCACTTCGTTCACATGATGTCGTTTGTGGTTGGCGGTGACCGCAAGGTGACGCTTGTCAGCGAGATGGGCCGACAGGGTCTGGATGTCCTCCAGCACGCGGGACGTGGCGACGTGCTTCTGGCTGTAGGCATGTCGCCTTATGAACGTACGACGGTCGACGTGGCGCGCCAGTCGGCTCGGCAGGGGGTCGGCGTGGTGGCAATCACCGACAGCAGCGTGTCACCGCTGGCCCGGATCGCGCGGGAAACAATCATCGTTACATCGAATTCGCAGTCGTTCTTCCGAAGCATGGCGCCGGCGTTCGCCGCCATCGAGCTTCTGGCGACACTGACGGCCGGGCGGTCCGAAACGGATGCCGCAGAGCGGGTAAAACAATCGGAAGAGCGGCTTGCCGCTTTCGGCTTTTATTGGAAGCCTCGCCGATAGCATCTGGATCGAACGGGCATGGCGCCAGCCAGGCTGCCGGCAACAGTGATTTTCCGGAGATCGTCCAGATGGTTCGTCCGACAACGCCTACCAAGCTCCCAATCCAGCCGCAAAAGGGTAAACGCCTCGGCAAACGCCGCGCAAATAGCGCGGCTAATCCCGCCTTTCATATTCTGCGCAGATCATGCCGGTGGCAGCTGCGCGCTTCGGGAAAAGTCCAGACAATGAAATTAAGCCGCGAGGGTCCGCTTCGCCGGCGCCGGCTCAGGCATTTCCGGCTCTTTCGGTTTGCGGCCGACCCCCACCGTCTTGGCCAATGCCGAGCATGCCGCGGCGTAATTTGGCGCACGGCAGTCTCCTCAAAAGAACACTGCGCCTGGCAATGCTCATGTGAAACCTTAAGAGTGCTCGTCAGCTTCTCGAAAGCTAAGCCGGATAACACCAGAGCGCCAAGGCTAGTCAACCCAACCCCGTTCGGAGGGCAACATGGACCCATTTCGCAATCTCGATCTTCCCTTGGATCCAAATTTCGCAGCGTCCTACGCCATGACGCACCAGGAGCAAGCGTTCCAAGCTGGGCAAGGGGACTTTGAACTGCACCTAAACAAGGCTCCGCAAGCCGGTGCCGTAAATCCCCCCACTACGGAGCGCCATAATCCCTCTGGGGGGCTTAAGCCCTTTGGTCAAACGATTTCTATGCTCGATAGCGATCAGCGGGTCAAATATGCTAAGGAGCTACGTGACCGTGACGGCTATCCCAAAGTCCCACCGTCTTTGGTGAATCCCACGTCGCCAGCAACGGATACCAAGCAAAATCTCGCGCCGTGGAGGACGCTGCCACCTGAGGCGTTGCCCAACAAAATGGGGCTCTGCGCCAGCAAGCCACACACATCGGATGCAACTTTTCACAGTTCAAACTCCTCCACCACGAGCGCCAGTACATCTTCTCCGGCGAGGCCGAGCACCTCCGTGTTCGAATACAGGACGGCCGAATTGAGCCAGGCGAATGAAAACGGCATCTGCGTTGGGCTGACTGCGGAGTGGCTACTCAATCGCAACAACAGCGCGTCAGCCCGAATGAATGCGCTAATACCTGGATCGGAAAGGCATGCCTCAGCGGCTGTGCGGCAGCAGCAGTATCAGGACCTCAAGGATCTATTGCGAAGCGAGGGTGCAGGATCTTCTCAGGCCGACCTTCAGGCACAAAACACCGTGTTGCAGGAGGCGGGATTGGCACCATCCGGAAAAGAGAAGAAACACAAATTCGGCGAGCCTTCGAGCTTCTCGCGCATGCTTGACAAAATCACCGAAGACGGATCGACCCATTTGCTGAGCCTGTATTTCGCCCAAGGTGGCGCACACACAATTGCGACCACGGCGTCGAATGGAATGTCCACGCTCTTCGATCCTAACTATGGAGAATTTACTGTTGGATCACGCGAGATGGCTTCATTGTTCCAAAGCCTCACCAATCGTTACAGGAACCCAAACGGGCAGCATTTGTCGACAGTCACCACACAAAGGTTGTACTAAGTCGGGCCGAACTTTCCGACGGCTGGATATCACCTTTGTCACTGTGCGGAACACGGCCCGATCGCCGCGATGTTCATCCGGCGTCAGCCTGTAATGGGTCGACAGATGGCGCTTTAGCGATTTGAATTTCTTCCCGTCCTCAAGGGAGAAAATGTAGTCCGGTGTCACCGACTTCCTGATCGGCACAGCAGGCTTGAGGGTAACCGGCTCTTCTGCCGAGATGCTTGCGGCCGTGCCCCTCAGGGCTGCGTGCACTTAGCCGATCAGGGCAGGGAGATCCCCCACCGGGACCGGATTGGTTGGAGACGTACGCTGAGACGACATCGGCGGTGAGCTCGATGAGGTTGTCGATGTTTTTGTCGGCTTGTTCTGTCATGAAACTCTCCGGGCGGCTTAAAGAGCTACGACGGAAGATGGTGTCAGGGGATCGTGCGCCTCGGAGGGATGTGGAACTGAAGAAGCTGCTATCTGTCGTCATGGCATCGATAGCCGCGTTGGGAGAGAAGCTTAGCCTGCTAAACACTTGAGGAGTAGTCACTTGCGTTTGGGCATTTCATTCACGGCGGGCGAGCCTGCTCAAGGACGAAGCAGGCAGCTCCTCTTTGAAATGTCCACCTAAAGCAAGCTCGCCTGCTCGGCCTGCCGGCGCAAATTCTGCCGCGGTCGCGGACCGATCTGCTGGATCACCAACTCGGCCGCCAGCGAGCCGAGATCGCCGCAATCCTTGAGGCTGCGCCCGGTGGTGTAGCCGTAAAGGAAGCCGGCGGCATAGAGGTCGCCGGCGCCGGTCGTATCGACCAGTTCCCTGATCGTCGTCGCCCTGATGACCACGGTCTCGTCGCCGCGCACGATGACGGAGCCTTTTTCCGAACGGGTAACGGCGGCGATCCTGCAATCCTTGCGGATCTGCGCCAGCGCTTCGTCGAACGACGATGTCTGGTAGAGCGATTTGATCTCGTGGCTGTTGGCAAAGACGATATCGACGGTGCCCGATCGCATCAGGTCGAGGAATTCGTCACGGTAGCGGTCGACGCAGAACGAATCCGAAAGCGTCATCGACACTTCGCGGCCTGCCGTGTGCGCCAGCTTCGCCGTCTGCCGGATCGCTTCCTTGGCGCGCGGCGGGTCCCACAGATAGCCCTCGAAATAAGTGACCTTGGCGCCCGATGCCTTGTCGGCCTCGACATCCTCCGGGCCGAGCTCGACGCAGGCGCCGAGATAGGTGTTCATCGAGCGCTCGCCGTCCGGCGTGACGAAGATCATCGAACGTGCCGTCGGCGGCTCGCCCTCGAGCGGTTTGGTATCGAAGGCGACGCCCTGGGCCTGGATGTCATGGGTGTAGATCTCGCCGAGCGGGTCGTTCGACACCTTGCCGAAGAAGGCGGCGCGGCCGCCGAAGCTGGCGATGCCCGCCGCCGTGTTGCCGGCGCTGCCACCGGAGGCCTCGATCGCCGGGCCCATGCGGCTGTAGAGCAGTTCGGCGCGCTGCGTATCGATCAGGTTCATCGCGCCCTTGATGATGCCGTTGGTCTCGAGGAATTCCTCGTCGCACTGGGCGATGATGTCGACAATGGCATTGCCGATGCAAAGCACGTCATAGTCCGGCATCAATGTCTCCGCCAACAACCAGCCGGCTTTCTGCCACGCCGGCCGGGCGCGGGTCTAGCGAGTTGGAATGGGTGCCGCATGCGCTTGATCCAGCGTCGCCCTCAAGCTGCTGCGGGTCCTGCCTCACGCAGCAAGTCGTCGGCTCTGTCCGTCCTCTCCCAGGTGAACTCGGGCTCTTCACGGCCGAAGTGCCCGTACGTCGCGGTCTTGCGGTATATCGGACGTAGGAGATTAAGCATCTTGATAATGCCTTTCGGTTGGAGATCGAATAACTCGGGAATAAGGCGCTCGATCCGCTTTTCATCGATCCTTGCGGTCCCGAAGGTGTTGACGTGAATAGACACCGGCGAGGCCACGCCGATGGCGTAGGCAAGCTGCACCTCGCACACCTGCGCAAGTCCGCTAGCTACGATATTCTTCGCAACGTACCGCGCCGCATAGGCAGCCGACCGGTCAACCTTGGATGGGTCCTTGCCCGAAAAGGCGCCGCCGCCGTGGCGCCCCATCCCGCCGTAGGAATCGACGATGATCTTGCGTCCGGTGAGCCCGCAGTCGCCGCGCGGCCCACCAATCACGAACCGGCCCGTTGGATTGACCAGGAACCTGAGCCCCGTCGTATCCAGGTGGGGCGGCAAAACCGGCTTTATGATCTCCTCAATGACGCCTTCTCTTACTGTTTCTTGTGAGACCACCTCGTCATGCTGCGTCGACAGGACTATGGTATCCAGCGCCACCGGGTGCAAACCTTCATAGCGCACGGACACTTGAGATTTTACGTCCGGACGCAACCAGCTAAGCTGTCCCGTTTTCCGGACCTCTGCCTGCCTTTTCGTCAAATGGTGAGCGAGTTGGATCGGCAAAGGCATCAATGTATCGGTCTCGTTGCATGCGTACCCGAACATGAGGCCCTGATCCCCCGCCCCCTGCTCGAGATCCTGTCCTCGACCCTTGTCAACGCCCTGGCTAATGTCGGGCGACTGCTCGGTGAGAGCCAGAACGACGGCGCAACGCCGACCATCAAAGCCGATGGCATCGTCGTCGTATCCAATATCGAGTATCGTATCGCGGGCAACTTGGCTGTAATCGATCTGCGCACTGCTGGTGATCTCGCCAGCCAGAACGACCATTCCTGTCTTGACCAATGCTTCACAGGCCACGCGCGCCTTGGGGTCGTTACGCAGGATTGCATCGAGGATGGAATCCGAGATGTTGTCGGCCATCTTATCTGGATGTCCCGCGCCGACGGATTCGGAAGTGAACACGAATTGCCTGGTCATGGAATGCCCTCGCTTCTGGGTGCTGGAGTTGTATGGGAATGCGCTGGATTCGGCCGTCTTACCGGTCGGTGATACCAGGGACATCGAAGGCAGCGCAGAAGTCGGCAACGTCTTTTCGCACCGAGGCATGAACATCTGGGTCGGCGGGCTCGCGGCAGATCAGGTCGATGAAAGCGGCGATCTGCACCATTTCTCCCTGGCGCATGCCCTTGGACGTCACTGCTGGTGTGCCTAAGCGGATACCGCTTGTGACCGCCGGGTCTCGCGGGTCGCCCGGCACCATATTGAAGTTCGTAATGATGCCCGCCTTTGCCAGTCGCTCGGCATAGGCTTTGCCTGACAATGGTCGATCCCGAAGATCAAGGATCAGCATGTGATTATCGGTCCCGCCGGTGACCAGCTCATAACCTCGCTCCAGAAGCGCCTGGGCCAGAGCCTTGGCATTCTTGACGATCTGCTGACCGTAGACACGTAAGGCCGGGTGCGAGGCTTCCTCCAAAGCGACAGCTAGCCCGGCGATGATATTGATATGGGGCCCGCCTTGCAGGAGAGGGAACACCGCGCGATCTATGCGTTTGGCGAGATTGTGTTGGTTCTTCGGATGATGGAGCGCCTGATGGCGGTCTTCATTCCTTGACAAAATGAACCCGCCGCGCGGACCGCGTATCGACTTGTGGGACGTGCTGCCGACGACGTCGCAATGGCCGACAGGATTCGGGTGGCCTCCGGCGACAATCAGGCCACTGATGTGTGCGATGTCGGCCGCCAGATAGGAGTTCACCTCCAAAGCGATCTCGGCCATTGCCGCGTAGTCAAAGACACGCGGATAAGCAGTTGCGCCGACCCAAATGAGTTTCGGCCGTTCCCGGTTGGCCGTGTCGCGCAAGCGGTCATAATCAATTTGCTGCGTGTTTTCGTGCAGGCCATAGGGGACGCGTTGATAATCACTGCCGGAGAAGTTGACCGACCAACCATGCGTGAGATGGCCTCCCTCGGGGAGGGGCAAGCCCATGACCTTATCCCCGGGGCTCAAAAGTGCTCGATAGATGGCCTGGTTGGCCGGCGAGCCGGAATAAGGCTGGACGTTAGCGTGCTCACAGCCGAATAGCGCCTTCAAGCGCTCGATAGCGAGGTTCTCCAGCTCATCGACGATCTCGTTTCCCGTGTAATAGCGCGCACCAGGGTACCCTTCAGCGTATTTGTTGGTGAAAATCGAGCCGGTCGCTTCCAGCACCGCCGAGGAGGCAAAGTTCTCCGATGCGATGAGTTTGAGCGTCGTCCGCTCCTGCCGCACCTGTTTTAGAAGCACTTCGTGAACGCGGGAATCAACCGCGGCCAGGGGAGACCGTCCGTAGGTGTCGAGCGGCGCGCTTGCACTGGCGGCGGAATTTTCCATGGCAGTTTCCCGTTCCAATTGGATTGTTCCATCTCACGGCTAGCAGGCGGTCCCCTTGGACCGCGCATCTCGTATCTCTTCGAGGCGTTGCAGGTCTCGTTTATGATAGCCATCGTCGTGGGGCAGGAGATCAATCAACAATTGAACCAGCCCGCCGTCCCTGCCTCCCGCTTTGAGATGGTACGAAGACCACCGACGTTGTTCGTTGCAGCAAAGAAAGTCAGCCTTGGCGAGCAGCCGGACGTGTCGTCCAACAAGCTCGCGCCGCAACCCCAGAACTTTCGCTAGCTCGCAAACCGTTAGGCTCGCGTGTGCGCAAAGGCCAAGGATTCGAAGTCGATCAAGATGCGCTGCCGTCCTCAGGCGATTGACTAGTGTCATCATTGGTAAGCATCAAGCCACATCAAAAATTGCGGCTCTGGTCCTGCCGACTTCGTCATTTGGCGTTCTCCGAAGATGCTACAGCTTCCGAAACCAATAGCTTCTTGGACCAAGGTTTACACGTTGGGCCGCAACCAAGGTGGGGGCTTTTATTGACCTGCCTTCAAAACCGAGATGCATGCTGTTCGGCCCTCGGAGAGCATGCAGCACCATGATTTGATCCCCACTTCCCTCATGCGAAATGCGTACCATTCGCGGGGGGTTGGTGTTGCAAAGAGTCTACGAATTTCTTTGAAGGATTTGTTGCAACGACTGCTGCCATACGTTCGTAGGCCTGAGGATCTGGTCGAGTTCGCGCTGGCCGAAGCGCACGGCTATAGTCGCGGCGCGCGCGTGGCCGGCTCATGCAGACGGATCAATATTGCGGATGGTTTGCGTCCTGCGTCCCGCCGCCGTGATCGGGCATGCTCGATCCTTCGCTCGGCACCAAGGCCGGCTACGAGAGCCGGCACCGCTATTTCGGAAACATCCAGTCACGTTTGCGAAGTGGCTGTTGGAATTGATGATGCTTTGACGCATTGTCGTCGGAATTTAGCCGCGCCGCCGCCTCAATCTCCAACGAGACAGTCGGCGTTGCCTGAGACGGTTCGGTCCGGCACCGGCTCGTAAACCCCCAGCCCTCCAACTACGGGTCAGCGTCGGATCGAACCAACTCGGTTTCCCTGGAAATCGGGTGCGACGATCCCAAGACCTGAATGGCCGGCATCAGAAGCACGCTGAGGCCGGTTTTTTATTGGCTAATGCATATCCGCCGAAGACCGCAGTGGTTTTGGGACGACGACCATAAAGCAATAGTTTGGGTCGCACCGGCCTGAACCGCAGGGGCGTTTTAGGCGGTGCCGGGCAAGAGAAGGTACCAGCAAGAGAAGGCGAACTCGCAACCGGGCGAGAGCTGCTCCCCTTGTCGCCTTTCGCGTTCAGACCCGTGAATCCTGCACAGTACTCGCAAGCTCTGCTGATCCTGCCGGGCAGGATGCTCGGACGCAGGATGCACCGCCCATAGGGCCAATCAATGTCGCCATCATTGGCTCTTGGATTCGTCAGCTTCTCGAAAGTTAGACCTCCTAATAGGAGCCTTGGGCAACAATTGGAGGAAGGAAAGCAGGTCAGATTTTGGCTTTCGTGGTTTGGTCTGACGGGCTCGATCCTGGCATGTTTCCAGAAGATCTGCGACGCCAGATCGCGTCGACGTGCGGCATGAGGCGATCGCTGCGAGTCCTGGCCGCTACTGCTAAGGTGAGCTTGGCCAGGATGTAGGCCGCGCCGTCCGGCCCCGGGCTGACCGCGACGGTCGACGGCCATGCTGCTGGTCTTCACACCTCATGCCACGTTTCATCTGGGCGATCGCACTTATACGCCGAAGTTCTGAAACACCACGGCTGACCGAGATCAGCCCAACACCATCGGAGATGGAATATGACGGGCATTGGCCGACCCGGAAGATCGCGCATTGGCAATGCTGGAACCGACAGCACACGGGCATCGAGCAGTTCACGCTCGCAATCAAGTCTCGCCCCTGGGGAAGACAGCCAATCGTTCGATTCCGTCGTAGAGCAGATGCGCTCTGGACCTCAAGATAGCGGCACATCCTTCGCTCGCGTTCCGCCCGGTGCCGATGATGTCCTTGGCGACGGGCCTTCCGGTCCCTCCGTTGGCGCACATCGAAGCCCACGTACAGCCACTACGAGGCGGGCTGTCACTGCGCGCCGCCGCGGTTATCCTTCAATGTCCGAGGCTGGAGCCAGCCAGCCGCCAACCTGGGATGTGGCAGTCCCCATTTCCTTGACAGGTGAAGAAATCAACGCGGCAAAGCAACGAGTGGACGGCCTGCAGGAGGAACTGGAGGCTTGCCGCAATGCGGCCATGAAGGCCCGGAACCTGGAGGAGGCGCAAGAGCTGATCGATCGGGTGGTCAATGCAGGCTCAGCAGTTCTGGACTACTACGCGAGCCTGCCACAGGCTGTGGCGCGGAGCATTCTGTCCGACGATGAAGCGCGTCAAGTCCGCTCCACTGTGCTCGATGCGGCGGACCAATGCGACCAACTGGGCAGACCGACTATCTACGCCTTGGAACAGCGCAAGGAGCGTACGACCGCCCTGCTCAGGGGGCTCCAATCCAGCGCTACCGGCGACCAACTGAGCCGATCGGTTTCCAGTCTAGCGCAGCCCCATGTGCTCAGCATGGAGTGGTGGGAAAAGAAGACATGGCGCTGCGAACGGATGCGGTCCGTCTGCGCGGCCACTGTCAACTTACCAAGTGCAACTACCGAGATCCGACAGGTCGAAGAGGACGCCCTGCGGCTGCACACCGGCTGGCTAGTGAATAACAAGGTCACGCTGGTGCAATCGCGGATCTCTCTCGCGCAGGTCAAGATTGAGCCGCTGGCGAGCACGTTCGAACCAGCCGTGAGGGACATCCTCATGGATGAGAAGGGACGGGTGCGTCTGCTGGGAACCTTCGTCGGTGACGTTTTTCCGGCATTCCTCTCTACGTCCGACGCTGTTCTGAAGAGCAATGGGCGCCCACTCGACGCAGAGCACTGTGCCGTTCTGGAAGGCGTCATGGAGCGGCTTTCGGAATTTGCATTGGCGTTGCAAGACGACATCGTTGTCAAGCTAAGCGATGGCCGAACAGGTGCCGACCTCCCATTGCAACTGTTGGGCCAGATCGTGGACGACGCGTGGATCACTGCGCACGAGGTTATGCACTTGCTGGCACTGCAGCCGAATACCTCAGCCGTCATTACACCGTGGGCTGACGCTGGCGCTGCGATACCGGCCGACGGCAAGGCTGCAGTGGCCGAAGGCTCTGCATCGCGCAGGAAGGGGAAAGGCAAGAGCAAGCAGGCCGCTGGCGCCGGCAGCTCGGCTACCGGGCGGCCGCAAGTCGCTGCCGGCGGCAGCCTCACGGCGCCAGCAACCAAGGTTCTCGTGCGCTCGGATCTAGGTACGAAGAAGCTCGTGAGCGCAACGGAGGCGCATGCAAGTGCGTCGTCGGCGGCTGCACATTTGGCGATCTGGCAGACCCCGGCGTCGAGGGGGGCCCTGACGGGACGACTCACGCGGTTGGACGAACTTTTGCAGTTCGATCTGGCTAGTCAGCAACGGGCCGTCTCGCGAGCGCGCCAGATGAAACCCGAGGACTCCGACCACGCCGTGGACACCGTGGTCGAGCGCCTGCAGACGCAGGCCACCGAGATGCAGGCCTGTCTGGCCGCGTTGGAGGAACCTCGTCGACGCGGCCTATTCACGCCTGCGCAAGTGGTCGAAGTGCACGACAAAACAGTCCAGCTCAAGGGGATGTTGTCCGAAGCGCGGGGACTGGCCAAGGCTTTGACCGAGGAAAAGGCCTCTACTTCGATCGAATGCATGAAGACCTACGCCTTTCCGTCACAAAAGTACCTTGAACACTTGCGGGAGGCCAACGAGTTGACGCCTGCCGATCGACCACGCGCGTTGAGGGACGAGCCAGGGACACTGTTCGAGATCAGGCTGCAGCCCAAGGCGCTGCGCAATGGTGCAATGCCGAGGCCGATGTGGGTGCACATCCATACAAAGCAACCGGTATTTGCAGGGCAGTTGGCGACGCTGGATGACGCCGACTTCGCCGCTTGCCACGTCAAGTCCAATGAACAGCGCGGCCACAATCGGCAGTGGCAGGACGCCCGGGCTGCGATCGGTCACGAGAACGTCGTGATCCACCGCGGCAAGCTCACCCCTGCGTTCTGTAAGTCCTTGTTGACCACAGTGCCTAGCGGCCAGCCACGCCACCCGCTTGCCGAGGCGGAGCACCGGTCGGTGCGGGCTGCTCGACGCTGGATATAGGTGGGGACCTCTCGCGGTGCCACCGGGATCGAGCTCGATCCGGTGATCGCACGCGTCGTCCGGCTGCGGCAGCCGCGCGCATCCTCACCGGCGACTTCGCCCGCACCAAGCTGCCGGCGAGTTTCGATCCCCATTGGTCCGCCCTTATACGATCGCGCGGTACGATGCGAGCGCGCCTATCGCTCGATGGGTTTGCGTCTTCATGACTACTGCATCGCGCTCGATCGATCTCTTGAAGCCGGGCGGGTTCGCAGTGTTCATGACGTATTCGACATCATGGACAAGATCGATAGCCGAGCGCGAGAGCGTATTGCGAGGTCGACCAATCTCGTCGTTGCCGTTCGACTGCCTGAAGACAGTTTCCGAGGCTGATGCCGCCATCGAGCCGTCAGCATTCCCGATAAGCGCGCCAGCATCAACCCGCAAGCTGTTCCGGTCCGCGATGCGCTGCGCGAGATGCTGAAGGCCCAGGAACTGGATGAGAACGTGCAGATCAAACAGCGCGTCGCCGCGCGGCACGAATCTTACGTGCGGATCAGCTCACTGTCAGCTCGTTCGAGTATCTTTTCGAGCGCAACCCAATGCCCCAAGCTCACTTCCAAAGATTCATGCCAAAAAGGGAGACGAATTGCCATGTACAGTCGAATCAGTGGCTCATCCACAAGCGCGGAACCCAACGAAACAACGCCGTCAAACGACAGTGATCGCTTTGGGGAAACACTTGCAAGCATGGCGCCTGATCTCCATGCTAGTTCGTCTTCAGCGCCCGCACGGCCATACGCGCTCGTTTCCCAGCCTCCTATCGTCGAGATCGACAGGTCTTCATTCGGTAGGAAAGTGAGGGAATTTTACGGCGATGAAATCAAACAAATCGCGGACAATCCGCAAGAGTACACGGATTTCGTGTCCTCAAAAGCCGCGCGCACGGTAATGGTTGCAAGGCTCTGCGGTGGCACCCACGATGATACGGAAGAGGCGCGATACTTTAGTTATCAGCTAGGCAAAAAAAGCGTTGGGCTCTTAAGAACAGAAGGCGGATTTAGCATCGAAGGAGAATCGTGGCGGGAACAGTTCCCTGGGAAAGATCGGATCACATCCGTCGTAGATCTTCGGGTTACTCATCCGCTAGCCGACAACGCAGGCGATATTTTGCTTGAACATCAACTTCGGCTCGACGGCAATCAGGCGCTGGTCATGTCACGACCTGCTGCGACGGAAAATGAAGCCCGCCTAGACCAAATGGGTTTTGTTCACGTGGGTGACAATCGGTGGATACTTGATCCTACACAGCATCCCGAAAAATGGGCGAAGAATAGTGACGGTGAATGGCAGCGGGCTGACAAACCTCCTCTATATCTGTCCAATGCCGAGGGGTATGATGCCGATAGCGAAGTAAGCATTGGGGCGAATTCCAGCGAAGCAAGTTTTGAGACAAACTCGTCCGATGATGACCCGTCTTGGTATTTCAAAAATCTCAATTTGAACCAGGATCGGTAATGAAAGAGAGCGAATCACCGGTGGTTGCTTTGTCCTTTTCGTGCGCTCGAGAGCACCCCAGGACATCGGAGCAGAACGGCCCTTGTCCAATACATCCGTCAAACATTGGCTCCGGCCGATCCCGATCGGCTTCAGCCGGCGCCGGGAGCGATCCTGCAAGCGATTGTGGTGTCGCAGGAAACGATCGCCTCCCGATTGGTTGGCTACCGTCGATGTCGACGCGGTCCGGTCGGCCATGACGCTCCAGCGCCTTTCTGAAGAAGCGTTTGGTCGACGGCAGGTCGCGCTGCTCGCCGAAATAGAATTCGCCGGTATCGCCGACACTGTCGATGGCGCGATAGAGATACATCCGCTGGCCACGGACCTTGATGGAGATCTCGTCGACATGCCATTTGCCGGTCACGCTGCGCTTGCGGCGGTGGAAGCGTTCCAGCAATAGGGGCGCGAAACGAGCGGTCAAGCGGTGGATGGTCTTGTGATGTGATCGGCCTTGCCGCTCGCGAGTAACAAAACGTTGCAACGTATCCCTGTCGACGACCAAATCGACCTGCTTGCGCCTCTCTTCGGACTTCACAAGGTTTACAAAGTCTGAAGGCGGCATGGCGATCTGCGAATTGTCGGCTACCCGGATCTTCGCGACAAGCCCCCGTAGGAGGTGGTCAGCTCGTCGAAAGCTAGCGCTGCTAAGACATGGATGTTTGACCAACGCAAGGTCTTCAACGCAAGGTCTTCGAAGCGGCAGTTCTATCTCATCTGAAGCGGCAGTTCTATCTCATCTAGGGAGAGTGGCATGGAATCCAATCACGATCCATTCAATACCAACGCTTGGATGCACCAGTACGCTGCCTTGCAAGAGCAGCAGCGGGCGAGGCAAAAGTCGGACAATAAGCCTGCCGGTCAAGCGAACTTTGAGCGGCAATTAAGCGACTTGCAGCTCAGTTCCCCTGACGAGAGCTCCGGGGATGCTGGTTCGCCCGACACTCGATCCGCAGTGGCGCATGGAAGTATCCAGCGCACTAACGTCGGCGGTTCGATGCGGATGCCGCCGCATTCCAGCCTGCTGGACAATTCGGTCAGCAGTACACGGTACAGCGTCGATATTCCTCGCGTTCACCTTGGCTCGGCTGCGAAGGCCTCGCAGTCTGACTTGCGTGACAGGCCATTCAGTAGCACGCGCTACACAGCACCATCGGAAGCGCGGCTTGCGGCGCGGACGAAGGATAGCAAGAGCCGTGGACTGTTTTCTCGTATTAAATCAGGGCTCGGCAAAGCCTTCGGGGGCAGTCGTCACGAAAAGTCGTCCGGCGGCTCAGTGTCGTACGTGATCCATTCAGAGCCTCGCATGGATTTTGCCAAGCGGAGCCGCCAGTCCGATGCGGACCTGAGCCTCATTGAAGAACTCAAGGTGGCGTTGGGCCGCGAGAACCGCAAGCCTAAAACCATTGATAACTACGTGACCGCTCTCAGAATGTTTAGCGAATTCCTTCAACCCGAAGGCGTGACACTGGAAAAGCTACTTGGCGACGCTGATCTGCTGAAAGCCAAAAAGGATGACTTTGCGAAAGTGGCGAGCGCCAATAGCAGGAATTATTTGGGTGGAGCATTGGACGTGCTCCAGCGTTTCCGGGCCGGAAATCCCATATCCGCCCCCGCGTGGGTGGACACGCAAGACCAACCGATGCATCCCCAGGACAAGCGGATGATCCGACAGTTCGAGGAAGCAGTCAAAGCCTACAATGGCGGCAGCGGTCGAAGGGCCGGAAGGGTTCCCGCGCCTACCATCAAGAGCAATGTGCAGGCTCTTAGGGCGTTTGCTCGTTGGCTCCTAAAAGAGAACAAGGGTCCACTGACTACTCGGGCTTTTAACGAGCCAAAGTCACTAGCCCTCGACATCGAGGAGTACACCGCAATTGGGGGGGACCATCGTGACCGGCTCGACGCGGCACTGTCTCACCTCCGGAGGCTCGGAGCTGAGGGGCTCCAAGCAGTCGGTGCCGGACCCCGCCTGATGGGGCGCGAAATATTGCACCCTTATCCGGAGGACGCCCCCACCATCGATGGCCTACAAGACGAAGCCTGGGCCAATCTGGGACCCGACGCGACTCGCGCAAAGAAAGCCCCCGCCTCAACCATGGCTTCCAAGCTACGTTCGTTTAGCGATTGGCTCCAAAGGGAGAGCAGGGGTAGTATAATGAGCCGAATCAGCGGCAATTCTCGGCAGAAAGCGTCGCTGGACGCAGATTACAAGAACTACGTTCAAACAACAAATCGGACAGCATCGTTCGATAAGCTTAGAAAATACTTAGGAAACGCCTATACTGACGACGTCAGCATCATTGATGGCCTGGTCAGCGACGAGCTGAGCAAGCTCGGATCCGACCCGGCGTCCCAAAATAGAAAAAAAACTATCCAGAATACTGCTTCGGACCAACGTAGCTTTAGTGATTGGCTCCAAAATACGGGTAGGGAGAGCATAGTAAGCCGAATCAACGGCACTGAACGGCAGCAACGGTCGTTGAACGCAGATTACCGGGACTTCACCAAAGCCACAGGAAGAACTGGCTTGAACCTCAAGAAGCTTGGGCAGTACCTACGAGTCGTCGAGGCAAACAGAGCGCTGGGTGTGGCCTTCCCTGAGCAGCCGAGTCGGGAACCCCGGCTTGCCGGGTCGAGCTCATCGTGGTCGCCGCACGTCCCGTCCGGCTTTGACCCAAGTGAGTGGCCGACGCCGGAAGGCCCGCAGGCCGGACGGCACGAAACGGCTGTGTCGAGCTCGACCTGGTCGCCGCGGGTGCCGTCAGACTTTGACCTAAATGAGTGGCCGACGCCGGAAGGCCCGCAGGCCGGACGGCACGAAACGGCTGTGTCGAGCTCGACCTGGTCGCCGCGGGTGCCGTCAGACTTTGACCCCAGTGAGTGGTCGACGCCGGAAGGCCCGCAGGCCGGACGGCACGAAACGGCTGTGTCGAGCTCGACCTGGTCGCCGCGGGTGCCGTCAAACTTTGATCTAAATGAGTGGCCGACGCCGGAAGGCCCGCAGGCCGGACGACACGAAACGGGTGTGTCGAGCTCGACCTGGTCGCCGCGGATGCCGTCAGACTTTGACCTAAATGAGTGGCCGACGCCGGAAGGCCCGCAGGCCGGACGACACGAAACGGCTGTGTCGAGCTCGACCTGGTCGCCGCGGGTGCCGTCAGACTTTGACCTAAATGAGTGGCCGACGCCGGAAGGCCCGCAGGCCGGACGACACGAAACGGCTGTGTCGAGCTCGACCCGGTCGCCGCGAGTGCCGTCCGACTCTGAGGCGACAGCTCGGTCGTCAGAGATCTACCGCGGCCTCCATTCTTTCGTTGATCTGCCGTCCACACCGCAGGAGACGCGTGACGACGCTCAGTCAGCGCAGGTGCCTGGTCCGGCCGCCACTCCGCCGTTCTCCATCGGGCCATCAGGCGAGCCTCTGGAGCTCGAGGATATCGGATATCTCGTCGGCGAGGATTGGCAGCATGGCTCACAGCCGGTGCCGGGCTTCCTGCTCGATGTACTGGACAACAAAATGCTGTTGCCGAGTCCGCGCATGGTTCCGCAGCCTGTCTCTATCAACGGTGAGACCTACTCTATCACGTTGGGGCCACGAGGGCGCCGCGATGCTCAATTTATCCATCATCCTCGCCCATCCTCGGGTCCAGATGCTCAGATCGGTGCTTCGGCTACGAGTGCCTCTTCCCACGACCGCGGACGGGTGCTCGGAGCCAGAGAATGGCTCGGCGACGATCATATTCAGCGGGATTACGAGCTCGTGGCGCAGGAGTTGCGTGGGACTAATCCGGATCTCGCCTCCCGGACGCGGTTCGTGGATCCTCTGATAGCCTTTCAGCTTAACCACGGCGCCGATAGCGACGCGCTACGCGCATTCCATCGCATTGTCCATGATCGGAATGGTAACGATACAGCCGACTTCCTGTTCCTGCCAGTGAACAATGCCAGTGCTATTCGCGAAGGCGACCATTGGTCGCTGCTGCTGGTTGATCGCCGCAATCAGGAAAGCCCGGTCGCCTATCACTACGACTCCCTTCGGGGACACAATGATGAACCTGCAGCACGGCTCGCAGCACGGCTGGGCGCCAACCTGCAAGACGCCAGCATGGCTCAGCAGAAAAACGGTTATGATTGCGGCGTCTTTGCAGTGGATGGCACACGGGCGCTGGTTAGGCGATTGGCGGGAAGACGGCAAGCAGACCTGCGGAACCTCGCCAACCTCGTCGCAGATCGGCGGGCACTGCAAAACCGTCTCAGGGGCTGATTGCGGTACGGCTGAGGGGCGCGCCCAACAACCCGGCGCGTCCCCTCTCGGCCTTCTCTCATAGAGCCTGGCAGAGCGCTTCTCGCCGACGAGGAGCGTAATCAGCGCCCTCGCAGGTTTTTGTTGCAACGGCTGAAGAGGGGCGCAGAGAGGCACTGATGCGAGGTCTATCAGTCGGCAGGATTCGAACTGCTCGGCGATCGAAGCGTTTGGATTGTAGCTGTGCCTCGCCTGTCGTTTGCGCATCATGTGGATCATCTCGATGCCGGATAAAATGGTTGTGGCGGTGGCCGCCGATTTGAAGCCGAGCATCGGCCGGGCGCGGCGCTTGGGGTGCCGACTGGATCCTTCAAATACTGGCTCCGGCGGATCCGGATCGGCTCCAGCCGGCGCCGGGAGCGATCCTGCAAGCGATTTGGGGTCTTGCAGGAAACGATCCCGTCTCGATTGCTCTGGCTACCGTCGATGACGACGCAATCCGGTCGGCCATGACGCTCCAGCGCCTTCTGAAGAAGCGTTTGGCCGACGGCAGGTCGCGCTGTTGCGCTGAAATGCATTCGACGCTGTCATGCCATTGGCGGTCACGCTCCGCTATCCCAGATCATTCCAACTCGACGCATCATCTTGTACCGACTTCCGACAACACCACCGGGATCGAGCGCCTGGAGATCGGCGTGGTTGGCATGAAATACGGTCTACGGAGGCGGGAGAGCGAGCGGCCGATGTCGACCAGCATGAAAAAGGCGACTGCTCTCAGTGCTATTGCAGAAAATGTGTCAACAGCGTCCGTCACAAAAGCGTGCGGCAGCCGGGATTCGGGAATTCGGGTCGGACTGTCGAGCCACGCGCGAGACAACGTGCAGTCTTTGGCCTAATGGCGCGAGGTGATGGACTGCCGTTGTTTCTCAGGCTCCCCGGTCGGTCCGAAAAACGCATCAGAGACCAGCTACTTCGTTCGCAGAGGCTTGAGCTTGAACCACCGCAGAAGCGAATGGCATTTTTCCTTTCCGGGCACCGCAACACACAAACAACAAAGATCATGTCGGCCGCAAGCGGCTTTCGTTTGACAATGTGTCGATCCCGATCCGCGACCCGTGCGATACATCGCAAGACCCGGCTCCTTATACAGGCAGAGTGAATGATACAGGCAGAGTGAATGGTCACCGCACCGATATTCGTCAGCAAGCACGACGTGCAGGTCGGCGCTGGCTTAGCTTGGCCGGCGCAGCCAAGACGTCTCGGAAAAGGCCGGAAGGTGTATCAAACGCTGCCCTGCGGGCCTTCGGGCAGACATCGCCGCTTATTTCCTCTTGAACTGTCATCGCCCTGACAACACATTTTGCGACGGTCGGCGGGTGTCGATGAGGTTCGCGCAACCTAGCTGTTCAGCAGGTCGGGAGGCACAGATGAACGCTGAGGCTTTCAACAGCCCACTTTTCGTGAAGCGTGCAACTTACATCGTGCAAGAGATTGCCAGTCTAGCCGACGCTGTCGACTTCCTCAATGAATGGCCAGAAGATCGCAGGGACCTAATCCACGAAGCCGCCCTCAGAACGTGCTATGATGCATACGATGGACGAAAACCTGTGAGCGCCGCGCGTAATGCCTTTTTCGGCTTTGCGAAACGGGCCAACATATTGGAGGATGCAACCTCCGCAATGCAGTGGCTCGCTGCCTGCAAGTCGGGCACGGGGAAAGCACAAGTTTAGGCTTCGGCGCCATGCGGCTGGTGATGGGCGCGCCGAGGAGGGCAATGTGTCGAGATTTCATGCATGGCGAAAGTGGAAGCGCTGCTCGAAAATGGGCGGGAATCGTTCGGCTGGGCAAGCAAGTGCGACCAAGGCTATTGCCGCATGTGGGTGCACAGATGACCCGCTTGAGCAGATTTGAGAGGCCGGTCGTTATCCAGGTTACCCGCCACGGCTCAGAGCGTATGGTGTTCGATGTTAACGACGCGGCCGCTATCCTGCTGCGTGATCTTCATCGTCAGACCGAGAAACGGAAGGTGGCGATGAACGCCTGTCTGCAGGTATTGCGTGGTGAAATTCATCCGCCAGCTGCTCGAAGGGCTTTCGTGGCTGCTGCACTCGAAGCAAAGATTCTGCGCAGCGATTGATTAACTAGGACGGTCAGGAATTTCTTCGTTGCATCGCTGCTGGTTTCTCGCACAAAAAGACGCATCGCAGAAGTGCGATATCCAACCCACGCACAAGAACGCCATTCCTAAGAAGCACTCAGCCGGGTATACCCTACAACCCGCGCCAACGCCCAGCTGTGTCTCTTAGAATGGCGCGTAAGAGCATGATCGGCCGTCTTTTCAAGGGCTCATTCTGTTCCCATTGCTGTTCATCAACGGCAAACATCAAACTGACGACGTCCCTGTTGGAATTCCGTTTTCCAGTGTGCCAGTCCGGGGCCTTTTGCACGGCTATCGCGATCGTGCCAACGCACTCCTTTCGGCCTTCCCGTCCACCCCAAGCGACAGGTTGAGATTGTGGCGCAACATCAGATTCCCTGGCTCTGTTTCAAGAGCTTGCCGATATAACGCTCGTGCCGCGTCATGTCGCCCCTCCAAATCCAGAACAACTCCCTTCGCGTTCAACGCCCGCAAATTACTTGGAGCTGCTACCAAGAGGTTGTCGAGTACCTGAAGCGCCTCATTCGGGCGTTTCTGTGCCAGCAAGACCTTCGTAAGACGGATTGCCGCATCGACATTGTCCGGATGCTGCTTCAGATCATCCCGCAAAGCCCGCTCTTGCGCATCCTGACCGACTGCGCGCAAAATGCGCTCGCGTATAGCCGGATCGATCTGATCAGCGCCGAGCAACTCTGGGGGCGACGTCTCCTTCACTGAAAGAACTGGCTTGTTCCAGCTAGCGCAACCTCCGAGAGGCAAAATGGCGAGTACTGAGAAGAGAACTGAGCGCAGACGAGATGAAAGTAACGGCGGAGTGGCAATATTCTCATGTGAATTCATGCTTGGTTCTCAGCTGTCATAGAGTGCTGTGCCTTTGAGTTGGCGGCAACGCGGATACGGCGAGATTCCCCCGACATTTCCCCTTCTGTTCCAGGGGGGAGCTTGACGGATCCGGCGGGTTGAATCGTGAAGTCGGAGGCAAGGTCCTGATAAGACAACACAGCCAGATCGATCCCGTTTCGGGTGAGAAAGCCGCGGACGAAGCGTCGAACATCCATCGAAGTTAATATGACGGGGCGGGTCTGATCCGGTGCTGTGCTGGAAAAGATGCTGCGCATCTGTGACAGCAGCGCTTCGCTTTGCCGATCCTCTAACACGAGGTAGGGGCCGGCAGCCGAATCTCGAGCCGCACTCCGCACCATATCCTCACTCTCACGTTCGATAATAAAGGCGGGCACGATACCTTGTGTGTTGGCATAGCGGTGGCAGATCTGCCGCTTCATGCCGGAGCGAACATATTCCGTGAGCAGCGCGACGTTTTGCTCACGTTCGCTCCATTCGGCCAATGCCTCCAAGACGAGGCGGGTGCTGCGGATCGGGATACCTTCATCCAGCAGGCGGCGCAGCACATCGGCAACCCGGGGAACAGGCGTCGTGCGCAGCACCTCCTTCACCAGATCAGCATAATCGTGCTCCATTCGGCCCAGCAATTCGCGGGTCTCTTGGATACCCACCAAGTGCGGTGCATAGCGGGTCAACGTCGCATGGACACGCGAGGCGAGGAGTTCGCTCGCTCGGTGATAGCGGATGCCGTCAGCGTTGAGAGCCGGTGCATGGCTTTGTTCGACCCAGATTCTGTCCGCTTCTGGATCATGCCGAAAGGGGATGCCGCTCACTTCAATGTTCGCCAGACCGTCTGCGAGTTCTAGCAGTGTCGGATCAATCAAATCCTGTTCGACTGGCACGCCCTCGACATCTATTCTAAATTGCGACTCGGGCAGCTGCTCGTCGACCGCAACTGGAATGCGCGGAACGATAATGCCGAGATCAGCTGAGACGAGTTGCGAAACGCGTGCAATGTGCTGTTCCAATTCGGCTTGGTCGATCTCATGCGTAAGGCTCGGCGCAAGAAAGAAGGCGATCGGGCTTGCCTGCGCAGGCACGGTTTGTTTTTGAGGCTCTACTTCAGCGCCACTTGTAGCATTGATATTGTCGGCGCCCTGCCCATCACCCTTGGCAATGCTTGCGGCGGCGAAGACTGCGGCCAACGTAAGAAAGACGGGCAGAGGGAAACCGGGAACAAACCCCATCGCAACCAAGACGCAGGCCGCCAGCCGCAATGCTCGCTTGCTGGCCGTGAGTTGATTGACTATGTCGGTCCCAAGGTTGAGCCTCGCGGCCCCCGTTACACGCGTGACGATGGTTGCCGCTGTAATTGAAAGCAGCAGGGCCGGAATCTGCGAGATTAACGCGTCACCTATGGTCAGTAGAGTATAGTGTTGCAGAACCTCGCCGAAGGACATGCCTTTCGAAAGCAGACCGATGGAAATTCCACCCAGCATGTTGATGCAGATCACCACGAGCCCGGCGATGGCGTCGCCCTTCACGAATTTCATCGCGCCATCCATCGCGCCAAAAAGTTGGCTTTCCCTCTCCAATGCGGCACGCCGCCTGCGAGATTCGTTGGCATCGATGTGGCCGTTGCGAAGCTCTGCGTCGACCGCCATTTGCTTGCCCGGCAGAGCGTCGAGCGTGAAGCGGGCCGCCACCTCCGCTACGCGTTCGGCACCCTTCGCGAGGACCATGAACTGAACCATGGTCACGACCAGAAATATGACAAAGCCGACGAAGATATTGCCTGAGATTACGAAGTCGCCGAACGTGTGGATGATGCTGCCTGCCTCTCCCTCGGCCAGGATCAGTCGTGTCGTTGCGATGGTAAGCGCCAGACGGAACACCGTGGAAATCAAAATGACGCCCGGCAAAGACGAAAAATCAAGCGGCGTGCTGACATACAGGGCAACCATCAGCAGCAATATGGCCAAACCCAAATTGAATCCGATAAGCGTGTCGACAACCACGAGCGGGATTGGCATGACCATCATACCTATCGCCAGCAGCAGCATCAACGCGACCATTAAGTCGGGGTTGGCCGGCGCACGGTCGATGAAGTTACGCAGGACGTTGGGCATGTGGGCCCCTTTGTGGTCGTTTGAGAATTACTGGGCTGCCACGCAGTGAAACGTAGCTTTCGAAGGCCGCGCGCGCCTCGTCCCTGCGGCCGGTCCCACGCAGCGCATCGCCACGCGAGGGAGTCAGAGGAAAGCGCGAGGATCCCCGGTTAGGTGTATCCAGTGTGGTCAGGACCATCTGTGCCTCATCGCCGAAACCTTCCGGGATGAGCGCATAGGCGAGAAGCCGCAGCAGGGGGGACAGCTTGAGCAATGGAGTTCTCCTGAATACGGCCCGCGGAGCTGGACGCCCTTAATACGGCAGAGCAGCAACGCGACCATTTCGGCTCATCAGCACACGACCCTCCTCGATCCGATCGACCGTCCAGCCATCATCCAAAAGCGCGCCGACAAAATACTTCTCGCCAGCGATTATCAGATACGGAAGGGGCCCACGCCAAACTGCTTCAACCGCGATGGCTGATGGCGCCTTCTCCTCCTTGATAACCACTCCATTCACCAGTGTGAGAGCGCCGTTCGTGCGATGATCGAACCACTGCTGAACCCTCTGCCAACTGCTGACCGATGCTGACGTGACGGTGCCCTCAGCGGTCACGACGCCCTTCGCGGAGCCGATCATAATATTGTGAAGGCCCGCTTTATCGACTTCCTCTTGCAGGTCTTTGGCCACAGCCACGGTAGCCTGGTCATCAGCGCGGTTATTGGTCAGCTTGAATTCAAGTTCGGCACCTGGCGACTTGGCGTTCAATGCATCAGCAGTGCCGTAATAGGAGAACATGGCCGAGAGCGCGCCGATCCCGAGAGAGCCGAGTAACACCAAGGTGAGCACAAGGATCGAGAGGCGTGGTCTGGCGGTCGAACCAGCCGGCGCTGCATCCTGCGCTGACCAGAGGATGGACATCGCGCCGGCGTGAATGATGACAGGAAGGGGCAGCACAACGCGCTCGCCTGCTGCAATATTCCGATTGTCCTCGATGCAGAGTCCGCCTGCAAGCGCCTCAACCTCGATCGAATTCCCAAGAAGAGTGATACGAAAATGATGTGGCGCCAGTCTTTGTTCGACGAAGATTATATCGGCGTCAAGGCCACTGCCGATTAAGTTCGTTTCAAGAGTCGGCTTACCGGTCAGCCCGCAATAGACCCCCGACAGAACTTCGAAATGAAGGGAAACAGCGTCATTCAAGGATGATCTCCCGAATCAGGAAAGAAGCCGCATGGCAATTACCATGCGGCTCATTTCGGTCGCACATCGCGCCACCCAGGGCCGCGATCGAGGCTTTCCAGAACCCCGTTTCCGAGATTACTGAACGCGTTCGTCGGCCGCTTTCTTGATTGTCTGCAAGTTGGTCGTAACAGTGCGCAGCTCTATACTCCTAGCCGTAGCCTCCAAGCTAACCGCCGTTAGTTCCTGGATTTGCTGCTGGAATGCGGCAGCCCCAGCGGCTTTGGAAGCTACGTCCGCACCAGCCGCAGCGCCAGCACCACCCAAACTAGCAAGAGTACCTATTTTACTCATATCGTTTCCCTTCTGTTCGAACTGTGCCGTCACCGACGGCACGCACCTCCCGACGCGGACCACCCAACGTCAGGCATCTTCTTCAGTGTCTGCCAGAGCGTCGTCGGCATCAGCCATGGCATCGTTCACAATAGTTAGCGCAACAGAACGGAGAGCCGCCTCGAAGGCTTCGCTTTCACCTGCAGCTTGCGAGCCATCCCCAGAAAAGGTCGGACTATCCGCTCGACCGATCTCGCCACCCGGCCTGGTAGGACCAGAAGGCCCGTTGCTATGACCAGAGCGCTCGCTGGATGCGTGCCGCGACTGTCCATTCGAATGCCCATGCCCGGTGCGGGCCAAGGATCCAAGTCTATCGCCAATTGCTGCTATCATCAGGTATTCCCACATCTGTTTCCGTTAACGGCGACGCGTAGAAGATCAATTTCATCAAACGTTAAGAGGGCGAGCTTTCGAGAAGCTGACCAGTCTCAACAAAAAGCGGCTGCGGCGCTATTGCAAAATGAATGGTCGCGCACGATCTGGCCTCCTGCCGGGCAGACTTCTTTTGTTCAAGGCAAAGTGATGGTGTGGGCAGAACGTTTCTGCCGCAGGCACCGGGTCAGATGCCGTGATCTTGAATAGCAGTGTCGCCTTCCCAGCGCGAAGGAATGTCAGGACATGCCGGACGACTGAGCGTCGCCGTTGGTGCGGTGCTCTTCACGGATGACGCCGCTTGCCAGCTTAATCGTCAGCTGGGCTGTGTGGCCTTACTCTTGTTTTCCGCCCAGTCTTGGTCAGTGCTGGACGGCAGATGCCCGCGATCGCTGCATCAGCCGCCAACGCGCGGCGGCACCTGGCTCTTCCATTCGGTCGTCCTACGCTCCCGGCCGCATCTGGGCCGCAGGACTGTGATGTCGACAGGACCGAAGCTGCCGGTCAGTGCCCGTACTCCTGAGCGCGTTTTTCCACCTCGATGCCAATTTTTTCTCCAGGGGGCCACGCAAGGCTTGGAAAAAATGACTGCGATTTCTTCCGAATCATCACCATCCCTGTGAAGCACGTGAGCGTCTCGAAAGCTCACATCGGGATCAGGTCCAGATGACTGTTGAGGCTGCATCATCGGCATTGATTGAGGAGCGGGGAGATGCGAACCGGGAATAACCACTTCGACGGCTTTCGGCGTAAGCCGGCGGCTCGTTGAGGAGCTGGCACAACCCCCAGTCCAAAGATTGCGTTCCACGAAACGGGTCAAAGGATGGCCGGGGCGCGACGGATGGGGGACTAGGGAGACAGGTCCAACCCTTTCTCGCGCGCGATGAAGTACGGCCTGTGCCTTGCATGCGCGGCCTTCGCCTACGATAAAATCGCCAACGACTTACCCCTATCCACTACCTCGCTGCATGATGGGCAGGGCTTCACCAGCAACGAACGGCTTAGGATCGTCCAGACATTAGGACGACGTTGGGTTACTCCATCGCGCTACCGCTCCTAAAAGTCCGACTGGAAAACTCATGCTGGTCGTTCGATGCGTCAGGCAAACAGCATGACGGTGGCGGTGCAAGGAAGTGGGATCGACGTCGCCTAAAACTGAGCCGGCGTTTGCGGTTCTTGTCGGCGAGAGAGCGCTCGACGACCCGGCGTTTATTAATGCCCGACTGACCAGCCACTGAATTTTCATCCAGCCTCGGCGGGTTTTACGCCGGATGACGCGGGTTGTGAACAACGGGTGATCGGCGGGGTTGCGCAACCGATCGTCCGTTGCGGTGAGACTGGCGGCATAGGCCGTCGGCGTGAGGAACCCGAGCGCCGAATGTGGGCGGTTGTAGCCGTCCTTCCATTCGGCGATCGTCGTGCGGGCATGGTCGACGCTGAAGAACAGGGCCTCGTTCAGAGCTCGTCCCGCATCCGCCCGTTGAAGCTCTCGCAGAGCCGTTCTGCATCGCCTTGCCCGGCGCGATGTAGTGCCATTGCACCTGATGATCCTTCGACCGGGCGAGCATGGCGTTCGAGGTGAACTCGGTGCCGAGGTCGCAGACGATCATGCCCGGCTTGCCGCGGCGGGCGATCAGGTACGTCAGTTCCCGCGCCACACGCCGGCCCGAGATCGAGGTCGACCACGTTGAGGATGCGGAAGCGACGGCCGCAGCAAACTGGTCGTGGACGAAGTCCAGCGACCAGCGCGCTTTCGGCCGCGCCTCCACCAGGATCGGTGTCCGGGTGCCGACCGCACGCCGTCGCGCGCCGCTTGTGCACCGCCAGCCCTTCCTCGCGATAGAGCCGATAGATGCGGTTGGGCCCAACACTTCATCCAGATCCAGACCGGCCTCAGCGAATTGGCCTGCCGCACCGCGGCATACCCGACGTCATGCCGCCGAACCGCCTGCCTGACCTCGTCGCCATAAGCTGCAGACCGCGCGAGCCTAAAGTCGTACACGTCAATCGGCAGATTTTGCCTGACCGGAGACAGCCTGTTGAGGCCACGGCTAGGTTAAGCCTGCGGCGAAGAGTGCTCGCGCAACGGGCTCGAAATATTGCATGGGAACCGCGTTGCCCAGTTTCGTTGTGCTGATGAGTTGATGCGCCAAGTCATGATCATTTACAATTTCGAGACGTAGCGCCTGCGCCTCACTAAACATTCGTGAGGCGGCCTCGCCCTCGGCGCGGCAAACTAAGACCGGCACACCGGTCTCACCTCGTACGTAACGCAGACCGACCAGTATCGCCTTCCCTCTGAAGACCAACGTGGCGCGATTCACCCCAAGCGGAGGCTCGCCGGCCGCTTCATCGCGGATGCGACGTCGTTCATTGTTCAACTCCGGCGTTCCTTGCTGTTCCTTCACCTCGCGCGTCACTTCGGTCTTGGTCATGCGCATTTCGCGCAGAAACAACGCACGCTGCAACAGGAGATCAATCAGTCCGCCGACCAGAAGTGCACCGGCGCCAATCCCGAGCAACAGCTTCGCCTCCGTAAAGACAACGCCGAGGCAACCCATGCCGCACAGCGGCAGATAGACCATCGACTTCCACATGCCGAGAAGGACGAGGGAAAAGGTCGCGCTGAGAACCATTACTTTAAACAGAGTCTTGCCAACTTCGACTACAGAACGCATGGACGCCATGCGCTTCAGCCCTTCAAAAGGGTTTATTTTCCCAAAGTTGGGCTTCATCGGCTCGAGAGAGAAGACAAATCCACCATTGGCCAATAATCCCGTCAGAATTACCGCAGCAACGAGAGTGCCAAGCAGCGGGCCAACGGTCGCCAGGGTGAGTTCGATTAGCAGGACCAGTTCCTGCCGGACCGCGACATCGAAAGGCAGCTTCTGCAGCTTGTCGGTTAATAGTAGCGTTTCGTGGCATTTGTCTTCGATCACGCTCCCTCTTAGCCAAAGATAGCCGAGCCCAGCGCAAGTGCCGCCTGCGCGGACGAAATCGGAGCTACGCGATATCTGCCCTTTTTTGCGCGCTTCGCTTAGCTTCTTTGGGGTGGCGGCGTGTGCCTTTTCTTCACTCGTGTCGCTCATTTCAGCAACTTGTCGAACCACTCAAGCGCGCCACTCGCTTGTGTGATCTCCAGTTTCATGCTCTCGACCAGATAGGCAGCGTAGGTGACCATGATAATCGGAAAGACGATATTCTTGATCGCAGGGGACAGTTGGCTCGACTTGAATTGGGGCGCAAAGCGACGCAGGATCATCATTGAAATATCAATCAGCCCCAGAAAGAACACTACGGGCCCCGAGACCAATATTGTCGTGCGCATAATCTGGTCGAGCAGCCTCAATAACTCCATTGCTCCCTGCGCGCTCAATGCGGGGTGAAACCGATACACGGGCCAGATCAAATAGCTGCCATAAAGGGCGCTGATCACGGCCTCCAGACCTCCTGCTGCGACGAAGATCGTAATTGCAGTGATCCCGAGAAAGACTCCCATGGCGGAAGCCTGACTGTTCGTCGTGGGGTCGCTCGGAGCGGACGGGCTAGTGATGCCGCGTTGATTGTCCATAAACTCACCGGCCGCCTGAAGTCCCCAAAGGGGAGTGCCGAGAAAAGTGCCAAGGAGTACGCCGACAAAAACCTCCTTCAATCCGAGAAGAGTTACCTGGATCAAACGTGTTTCAGGATCTAGCGCCTGCAAGCCCTCGCTGACGTGTGCCAAGCATGGTAGTCCGAAGGCAACAGCCAGGCAGCCGCGGATCAGCCCGCCAATCTGAGATCGTGTAAATACAGGAAGGATCAGCATAATGCCTATCGCGCGGGCCGCGCCGAGACCCGCCGCGACGACGATTTCGATAGCCGTATGGATCAGGATTTGAATCTCGGCCGATGACGCATACATGGCGAGGACTAATAGCCAGGTGTCATTGCGGGAAACTCGGTAAAGATCTGGCCGGCCAGTCCTATGAGCGGGGCGCTCAGCACGGGGGCAAACAGGCCAATTACCGCGACAACGACCAGAAGCTTCACAGTGAGCGGCAAGCTTTCATCCTGGATCTGCGTTGCCGCTTGGATGATGCCGATGCCTAGGCCAACAATTACCGACGCAACGAGCGGCGGCAGAATCCAGATCATGAAAACCACCAACGATTGGTTCATAAGAGTGACAATACTGGATTCAATAATGATCAACCTCCCGGTATCGTGTAGCTCAATACAAGTCCGTGCATCAACCTTGACCAGCCATCAATAGCGACGAACAAAAAGAGCTTGAATGGGACGGATATAACTGTCGGAGATACCATCGACATGCCCATCGCCATCAAAATTGTCGTTACGATAAGGTCGATGACGATAAAGGGAAGATAAAGGAGAAAGCCGATTTCGAACCCACGCTTTAGTTCCGAAATTAGAAAAGATGGTACGAGAATGGCGAAATCATCAGGTGTGGTTCTGGCGCGCATTTCCTCTGGCCAGACTTTTTGGGTCGAGGAGAGGAAGAATCGCCGCTGCTCTTCGTTCGTGAACTTCTTGAGATGATCGCGCAAGGGCTCACTGCCGGCTTTGGCGGCGCTTAGCCAGTCATCGAACGTCTGATAGCGGAGCTTCGGATCCGTCATACGATCATAGGTCTGTTCAATAACAGGCGCGCTAACGAAAATGGTGAGGATGAGTGCCGCTGCGTATAGCACTAAGTTAGGCGGTATCGTCTGGGTCCCGAGCGCATTGCGGACGAGGAATAAAACAACTGATAGCTTTACAAACGCCGTGGTTGTGGCGACTACCAAAACCAGCAGACCGAGTCCGGCGGTGACCGCTAGAAGCGAAAAGATTGCCGGCTGAATCTCAGTCATTGCATGCCAACCTGCCACGCAGTCTGATGCCTAGCTCATCTCCGATGCGCACGATGTCGCCACGTCCGATACGCCGGCCATTGGCAAGTATGTCGACCGGACCGTCGATTGGCCGACCAAGTTCGAAAACATGTCCTTTACCAGCACTCCTCAATTCTCCCAGAGGCATGGGCCAGCGGCCACACTCAAAGACAAGCTCGATCTCGACATCGTCGAGATTGGCTTCCGACGGCCCCAGTGGCGATTCGGGTTTTGTCATATGCGCATTCTCCAAAGGGCACGATCGGGGGCGGAATGGCCCCCGCAGGATTAGGTGATCGCCCTCAAGATCTGCCCGGGCCCATAACAGGCCTACAGATAGGGTGATCTGGTCGCGGCCGAACGGCGATTTGTCTGGCAACAGAGCATCACCAACACATGCTTTGCGAAGAAGCGCCGCCGGAACGCGAAGCGTGCCGATCTCTCCTGCGACCATGACCGGGAGCTCCGGGGATTGCTCGCGCGGCTGTAGCGGCAACTGGCCAAGCAGTTCGCCTAACGCGCGGAACGCGAACGGCACGAGGCCATCAAGAGGCGAGAACAGGAAGAGACGAGCTTTGCCATTGACTGGGCCGAACACGATTTCCAATTCGAGATAAGGAGCCAGTGTCGTGGCTTCACGCACGTGTAGAAGCTGCGCGTCCCGCTGCGTTTTATCCTCCAATTGAGCGATAAGCGGCTCAAGTGCAAGTTCCAGAATGAGCGAAGCAGTTGGCTCGGAAGGGAAAGCCAGACCACCCTGTACTGTGGAGACGAGCGCCTCTACAAGCCGTCGGGACAGCGACAGTACGATCGTTTCAGCTCCCACGCGCCAAACGCAGTCAAGCATCGGAATTCCACAAGGTTCCTGCTGCCAGGCGAGCCCTTCCACCCGCGCCGATAGCGGCTTGTCGCTGATCAAGGCCTGAAAGGGCCTGCGCGATGCCGCTATATCATTGAGCCACGAGGCGACCGCGTGGGACAGTGTTAGCGCTGGTTCGAATATAGCCGGTCTGCCCACGGTGGTTACCAAAGCGGATCTAAACTGCACGATCGCGTCATTCAGGGAGCCTGCGGTTATCGGATCTGGTTACCCTTCAGGGTGAGGGAAATTCTTCCATACCGAAGCAATATGTCATCGTCGGCCTCCATCTCGTCTGCGGCCTCTAAATGAATGTCGAGGGCGCGCCGGACGTCTTTCTCGATTTGCTGCCATTTGCGCTTTGCCGCCGAACATCTGACCCATCGGGCCCTCGTCTCAGACGCCGCTGCCTCGGCTTTTTCTTGAGCAACGCGCGCCTCATCAAGCATCTCGCGTCTGAAAGTGATCTCAGCCTCAAGCCGCTCAATCAGAAGGTGGTGATGGTCGAGTGCTGCGCTGGAAAAAGTGTCGAGCGACATCAGCTCTTGGTAGAGCTCCGCTTCGGCTCCTGCGCAATTTTGCTGTGCGACTGCAAGACCCTGGGAGGCGTTCTGTACGGCAAAGGTGGCCGTCCGGCGCTGGGCTTCCTTCTTCGACAGTTCCATAAGCAATCTACGCTCTTGCATTTCCTTCAGAAGCCGTAACCTCGAAGCGTGAAAACAATTCACCCGGTCAGACGCGACATCCATGCGATCGTCTCCTCAAAATCTGACGGCTCGCCTTCGCTCTGGCGCAAAAATTCCCTCAGCTCGCCAATCGACGCGACAGCCCGGTCAGTAAGAGGGTCGCCGCCTTGCTTGTATTCGCCGACGTTGATCAAAAACTCGGATTCGGCATAGCGCGAGAGCAGATCACGGAAAAAGGATGCTGCCTTGCGATGTGGCGCAGATACGATCGCATCCATTACGCGGCTGCGACTTTGCAGCACATCAATAGCTGGAAAATGCGATCGCGCCGCGATAGTGCGTGAAAGAACGACGTGGCCATCAAGAATGCCGCGCGATTCCTCGGCAATTGGATCGCCTGTGCCGTCACCTTCGACAAGCACCGTATAGAAAGCCGTGATTGAGCCGCGATCACCCATGCCGGCACGCTCCAGCAGGCCTGGCAGCATAGCGAAAACGGAAGGAGGAAAGCCCCGTCGGGTCGGCGGCTCACCCGCAGCAAGGCCTATTTCGCGCAAGGCGCGGCAGAAGCGTGTCAGCGAGTCTAGCATGAGGGCGACGCGTAGCCCTTGTTCGCGAAAATATTCGGCGAGCGCGGTCGCCATAGGAGCACACTGCGCCCGCTCCACTGCCGAGCGGTCGGATGTTTCGACGACTACGACCGTATGGCGAAGGCCCGCCTCCCCAAGATGCCGCTCTATGAATTCACGAACTTCACGTCCACGTTCGCCGATGAGCGCGACTATGATAACGTCGGCGGCGGCACCTTTTGCGATCTGTGACAATAACGTCGACTTGCCACAACCTGGCTCGCCATAAATTCCGATCCGCTGCCCCTCGCCGCATGTCAGCAGACCATCCAGAGCACGGATCCCGAGCGGGAACGGCCGCTCAACAATGCGCCTTGTCATTGGATTGGGGGCCGCGCCGCGCAGCGGACGAGTTTCGGTGGTTTTGACTTCGCCTTTGCCGTCGAGGGGACGGCAACGACTGTCAATCACGCGGCCGAGCAAATCGGGGCCGACTGGCACTTCACGCATTCTGCCAGTGGCCACAACCTCTGCGCGGCCGGACAGGCCCATCAAGTCTCCGATCGGCGTGAGCAACACGCCATTATCCAACAGGCCGATCACCTCGGCCTCGAGCGACAGTCCGGTTCTGGGATCCTGCAGCAGACAAAGTTCCCCAATACGAGTGTCGGGCAAGATGGCATGGACCAGTGTACCGACAGCCCGTGTAATCCGTCCGCGCACGACACGCGTGTCGATTCGCTTTGCCGTAGACCTCAAAGACGAGATGGCCGGATCGGGAGGCTGGATGCCGGCGGGACTATGCACCGGCGTGGTCACAGTTCGCCTCGTCAGAAAGTGACCCGAAGCCGAGGCGCAGCGCTCGCATCTGCGCATCAAGTCCCAGGTCGACATTGCCATAGTCGCTCCACAGCACGCACTGTTGCGGCGACAAGGTCGGATCCGGATCAATCCGAACCCTCGGCCGGCCCTCCCGCCCGTCGCACCCAGCAAACTCGCGCGCGAGCATATCAACTTGCTTGGGACATGCATGAAGGCAAACTTCCGCGCCGCTGTACTTGCGCTCAACAGCGTGACGAACAGCCCTCACCAACAGCTCGCCCGAATCGAAAGCGCCCAGAATATCGCTTAGGATCTCCATCACGAGCTGTGGCAATTCCTGCTCCAGAACCGCCTTTCGTCGCGCCACTTCGGAGGCTGCCCCCGCAATCAGCCGGGCCATTTCCTCGGCGCCTGCATCCAAGCCCTCGGTATGGCCGCGTGTCCGCTCACGCTGGTAGGCGGCGCGCGCCCAGCTGCGAACCCGCCGCTGATGCCGTTCCGCCGCAGCACGCGCTTCCATGGCGCTATGCCAGATTTCGATCTCACTCGCCCGTATCAGTGGCTCCACTGGGCGCATCTGGGGCGGGACGGGCGCTGCAGGAACATCGGCTGTCATATCACCGGGATCTCCGACTCAAAATGAGCGGCTACAAGCGAAAACAACTGGCCTGCGGCAGCATCGTGTTCGGGCGCTGGATTCTCGGCGGCGGTCCCGACGGGCAACCGTAGAAGCACGCGTGTACGCTCAAGCTCTGGACTGTGATTGAGCCAAGCACCAAGACAGGCATGTCCATCGTGTTCAATTTGCTGCGCCAGCTTTTCGGGATCAGCAATCAATCCGTTTGCGATCGCATGCGTCAGATGTCGGATGCCAAACGCGTGCGCATCAGCGCCGATATATCCAATAAGCGCGTTGAGGTGCGGCTGCGAAACAAGTTTCAGCAACGAACGGGCATGCCATATACTTCCGGCAAAGAGGGAAGCCCGACGCGGGTCACGTCCGTGCAGGAGATCCGGCCCCCAGCCGCCTCCGTTCGAATCCATGTCATTGTCAAGCAGCAATTCTACCAGCCTTGGCCGCAGCCTGGGACACTTCTGCAAGCGCATCAATGTCGCAGCCGATAACGCCGGATCAAGATGGGCGGCAAGACGCGTCGGATGGGCCGAAGCAGCAAGCTCGCTCCGAAACACGGAACGCAATTGGGACGTACGATCACGTTCGGCGGTCTTTGTCGATATCGTCATTGGGAATATCACCTACGCCGTATCGCCGATGATCTTCTTGCGAATGGCCTCGACAACGGAAGCACCCGAGCGCCCCTCGACCTTGGATAGGTCGCCCGTTGATTGCCTGCGCCGATGACCAACCAGACTGGCTAAGAGATAGCACGCCACAGCGAATACAGCCGCCGCAACACCCATCACGATCGCCAGAAGTGGCGCTGGAATGGAATTGGATGCTTTTGCCAGGACGGTCACCGGTACGGGCCGTTGCACGGGTACGGGCCGTTCCACTGGTACCAAAACCACTTCTATCTTATCGTAGGACAAGCCTTCGATGCTGTCGGCGACGAGCATCTTTATCTTCGGCAGCAGAACTGAGAGATTTTCTTTGGCGTCGTGTCGGATAAAGACCGAGGCTGAGGATGGCGCGGCGCCCGCTCGCAACAGATCGTTTTGCGGCAGAACGACATGAACGCGTACAGAGAAGACGCCGTCGATATCGCTGATGGTACGCGACAACTCTTCGCTCAGGGCATAAACGTAACGGGCACGCTCCTCCGTCGGCGAGGCAATCAGGCCTGAGCCCTGGAATATCTCGCCGAGGTTCTTGAAAGACTGGCGCGGCAGCCCCTTGGCATTCAGGAGATTGATTGAGAAGGCAAGCCGCTTTTCGTCGACCTGGATCGTGCTGGTCCCATCCTTAGCCGCAACCCGGACCGCATCAATCCCATTGTCAATTAGAAGCGCGAGCATCTCATTCGCGTCGCGCTCCTGCAATTGCGTATAAAGATCGACCTTGCAACCACTCAGGGCGAAGAGAAGTGGCAGTACGACAAAATGGAGCGAACGCCAGCCAAGCGGGCGACTACGCATGTTTTCGCCACGGGCTAAACCAATCATGCGCGCCGTTCATCCTTGTTTTATCAGGTTGTTGACAGATGAGGTGAGCCCGCTGACACCTTTGGAAACAAGAGCAACCTGGGTGACCTCGCTATAAACATTCCGCAGACCGGCAACCATCGTTTCGAAATCATGCGGTCCTTGCAGGGGGCCCGGCATCCGCGTTCCCGCAGCCCCACCTTCGACGGGGAGGCTCTGGGCCGGCCCCGACAGAGCGCCCTTTGTAAGGGCAACCTCATGGTCGCGCGCGGCAGAAGTGGCTGTATTGTCGCGGTACATCGAAGAAATCGTCTGGATCACGCGATCGCCCACCGGACTTGTCTGCGCAGGCGCGCGTTGGACATCCATCGGCGCAGGAACCGGCGCCGCCCTCGCTGGCGCCGAAGCAATGTCGTTTTTCGTCGAGGCGGCCGCCTGCGCCAGGGCGCGCTCAAACTGGGCCTGCTCGTCGAATGGCGCGAACCTGGAGAAAGGATCGGTTATAGTGGCAGAGATCGAGGTGACAGGCATCATCATGCAAGGACTCGTTTGTTCTCTTTGACGCGGGATGAGGTGTTCTCTTTGACGCGGGATGAGGCCAGCCGTTCATCGCCGGCTGTTGGATCAATACCCTAGGCAGGCGAACTGACGACAAGCTGACCAACGAGAGCGTCGTTTGGTTATTTAAAAGTCACGTTGTCGACTTTAGTCACTTGTGAGAGTTTCAGCCTTTGGTTTATCAAGACCAGATGCTGAGAACGCTCATCCAATCCACCGCCCTGCACATTTTGAAGATACTTCTCTGTGTCGGGTTTTTTCTCCCCACCGGTATCCACACCACTGTGGGTGCGCCTCTGTCGCTTCCCTCGACGCCCTATAGGTATACGGTTCTAGATCAGGATCTCTCTGCAGCGTTGCAGCAATTCGGCAACAACCTGAATATCAGGCTCAACATCAGCCCGGAGGTGAAGGGGCGGATTCGCGGGCGTATGCCGGATTTACCACCGCGCGAGTTCCTCGACCGCTTGACCGACCTGTATGATCTCCAATGGTATTATGATGGGATGGTGCTTTATGTGTCCGCTGCAAAAGAAGCGCAGACTCGGATGCTTGTGCTGACTTCGGTTGGCTTCGATGGGTTCAAGGCGGCCCTCGATGAGCTTGGCATCTCCGATGAGCGCTATGTCATGCGACCTGCGCCCGGAAATGGCCTCGTCCTGGTTTCCGGTCCTCCACGCTTCATGGCGCTGGTGGAACAGACGTTCAACGGCCTGGTGGCGGAGGCCCAGGCGCAGCCCCGCGCCGTGGAGACGCCGCCAAGAGAATCGGTGCTGATATTGTTTCGAGGCTCCTCCACCATGGTCGTCCGCGACGGGCAACCGGAAGCGTCTTACTCCTCTGTCGTGCCGCAACAGGACGGCGTCGCCGGGAAGCCTGAGCGGAACCAGAACTGACATCGGAGCAAACGCCGTAGCTTCTGGAGAAAAAGATCACGACCGCCACCTCCTGAGTGTGAATTCGTGTGAAACTCGTCAGTTTATCGAAAGCTAAGCCGTTCATGATTAGAACCGGCAACTCCAAAGATATCGCCGGCACTGTGCTGGAATTGAGCCTTGGGGCTAGCAAGGAGCGGATCAATTAAAAGCACGGCTAGGGCATTGGGACCCGGCCGACGCTCGGAATTGTCACGTTCGTGAACGCATTGGCCTCACATCAGGCCCTTGTGGGAATTTCAACGTCACGCCTGAGGGTGCACAATGTCGGCCAGCAACCTTTCACCATCCAACAGCTCAAATACCGCACAGTCAGTGCAGGCCTGGTCGGGCCGGACACCTTCTGCGCCTATGTCCGCCCAGGCTCAGCAAGGCGCATCCTTCTTCGACGCAATGCTGTCCTCTTACTCGCAAGGCGAGACCGAACCTGCGGCGCTCCAGGACCGGCAGGCTTCGGATCTCGAATCGTCGATGGAAGATTTGCGGCAGCACCCATTGGACCTGCTGCCGCCACATATGAGGGCGGCAATTGAATCGATGGATCAGGATCTCCAGCCCACTGCAATCGAGCCCCCTTCCGTCCCGCCGGTGCCGGTGAAAAGCTCAAGAATCACCTGGGACGGCGGCTCCCTGACCGAGGCTGAGTTGCAGATTGTGGCAGTGCTTAACCGTCACAAGGACACCCCAATCTGGTGGGCCAAGCTCGATGCCCAAGCCAATGCCCCCTCTGCGCCGCCGGATTTGAAAGCGGCGCTCAAGGCACTGCAGCAGGATCCAGAACTCTTTTACGCGATCGGCTCGCAGGGGGACGGCCGCTGTGGAGGCAGGATCGAGCCGAAAGATTTGTCTGAGTTCTCCAGCCATCATTCACAAGTTGCCGAATTTCAGGAGCGGCAGGCGCAAAGCTACGAGCAGAACTACATTCCATCCGACAGCACTGGAAATGCTCAGCCTTCGGTCATGACCTTGAGCGATGCCTTGCGCGAGCTTTACCGGTACTCTGAAAGCCTGCCCAAGAACCTGAGTCTGGCTGATTTCAATCAGATCGTCGACGGCAAAGCGAAAACCGTCAAATGTCCGCCCCAGGTCATTGCGGCGGCTCAATACTTTGTCAATCACCCGGATGCCTGGAAACAGTTGTACGGCGGTGCTATAGATAAGGTCCATAAAGAGGACTTCCTGCAAGTCGCCTCATCGTCGATGAGCCTCACGCAAGCCGAGCTGAATACGCTCGAGACGATGAATAGCCATCAGGACGCCTTCTTTGGAAGCGGTGTCATGACTCGTGACAAGCTGGCGAGCATGGCGGACGACAAGAGCCTTGATCCGGGAGTGCGCAAAACGGCGTCGCAGCTCCTTTCAGATCCTCTGTTGTTCGGTCTGCTAAACAATTCGATCACCGGCTACAAGACCCATAATAAATTCTTCGACTTCGGCGGCGGACATACAGTCGATTCTGGTGACGTCAGCAAAAAAGATTTTGCCCACTTCTACACCAACATGTCGTCGGCGAACCAAACCATTCAACAGCCAAAGATCCATGTGCCCAAAACCGCTGCGGAGCAGGACGCTGTCGCGGACATGACGATGGGCCTGGCGGACCAGCCTGAGATCAAGTCAGCCAAAAAGAACGGCGGCATGTTCATGCATATAATCGACGGCGTTTGCAAGGAAGCCTCTGGCCTGCTTGACACGGCCGCAACGGCGGTGGGCTTGCTCAGCTTCGTTCCGGGCCTGGGAAAAATAGCCGATCTCGCATCGATGGCCCTCGAGTGGGGGTCGCAAGCGGCAAATATCTTACATACAGCCATTAGCGGAGGCAATATGATGCACGCGCTGGCAGAAGCCGGCATCAACTTGGCGGCGCAGGCCGTCAGCCTTGTCGCTGGGCCCGAGGTCAAACTGGCAATCCGCAACGGGCTCGTCAAGAAGGCGATTGAAGAGGCCGCGACGGCCGGCATCAATCTACCGCTTTCCACGGCGCAAACCTATGCGGTAGATTATTTGAACAACCTGCAAGAAAGACTTGCGGCCGACTCTGGGCCGTCTCAGAGCCCGGCCTGACCAGCAAATTCGAACTTCCTCACCGCACTGCGTCCTTTCATCAATCAGCTCAGAGTCCGTTTTGAAATTCAGGGATGAGCGTTTCTGCGGATGAGATTGCCGCCCATAGCGACAAGGATCATGGCGTGAGAGACGTCGATGCGCTTCTCGTAGTCGCGCACGAGGCGGCGCCATCTTGTCATCCAGCC
>NZ_QZWZ01000037.1 GCF_003601975.1 Mesorhizobium waimense | reverse complement strand
CGAGATAATCCTGCTCGTCTGCGCTCAGAACCAACGGCGCGGTTGGGCGGCCATTCGCGTTCGCCATAATGCGCTCCTCTCCAGAAGCGACGTAGCATACAATGTAACGAACTTCAGTTCCAGATGACTAGGTCCAGGTCGTGATTGAAACCGGCTTACAATGTCACGAAAGTGTGATCAGCCGACTGTAAGGGTCGAGTACCCGCTCCAGCCACTCCAAGAAGCCAGAGGCAAGTCCCATGACCGACCATCGCTCCCCCGACGCCCGTTTCCGCACCAGCCTGCTCGAGGAAAATGACGGCCCGGCCACCAATCCCACCGACAACCGCACCATGGGCGAGATCATCGCCTCGCGCTTCTCGCGCCGCGGTTTTCTGAAAGGTTCGCTCGCCGTCTCGGCCATCGCCGCCACCGTCAGCCCGCTGGCATTGGTCAGCGCCGACAATGCCCGCGCCGCCGAGGGTTCGGCCTTCTCCTTCGACGAGCTTGAAGCCGGCATCGACGACAAGCATCACGTCGCACCCGGTTACGATGCCGATGTGCTGTTGCGCTGGGGCGATCCGCTGTTTGCCGATTCGCCTGAATTCGACCCGACGAAACAGTCGGCCGAGGCCCAGCTGAAACAGTTCGGCTACAACAACGACTATGTCGGCTATATCCCGATCGACGGCTCTGCCGAGCACGGCCTGCTGGTCGTCAACCACGAATACACCAACTCGCACCTGATGTTTCCGGGCATCGTGAAAATCGTCGACAAGGACGGCAAGAAGGCGCTCGAAGTCGCACCGCTGAGCAAAGAACAGGTCGATGTCGAGATGGCAGCACACGGCGGCACCATCGTCGAGATCCGCAAGGACGGCGGCAAATGGCAGGTCGTGCGCGACGGCAAGCTCAACCGCCGCATCAGCTCCAACACCGAAATGGCACTGTCCGGCCCTGTTGCCGGCCATGACCGCCTCAAGACCAGCGCCGACCCGTCCGGCACCAAGGTCATCGGCACCCTCAACAATTGTGCCGGCGGCGTCACGCCCTGGGGCACCTATGTCATGGCCGAGGAGAACATCCACGGCTATTTCTCCGGCGAACTGCCGGCCGACCACAAGGAAGCCGCCAACTACAAGCGCCTCGGCATTCCCGAAGGTGCCTATGAATGGGGTGCGCACTACGACCGTTTCGATCTCGCCAAGGAGCCGAACGAGGCCAATCGCTTCGGCTGGATCGTCGAGGTCGACGTCAACGATCCGACCTCAACGCCGCGGAAGCGCACCGCCATGGGCCGCTTCAAGCATGAGGGTGCCGAATCGATCGTCGCCAAGGATGGCCGCGTCGTCTTCTATCTCGGCGACGACGAGCGCTTCGACTATGTCTACAAATTCGCCACCAAAGGCACGTTCAACCCGAACGACCGCGCCGCCAACATGAACCTGCTCGACGACGGCACGCTGCATGTCGCCAAGTTCGCCGAGGACGGCTCGGTCGAATGGCTGCCGATCGTCTTTGGCCAGGGCCCGTTGACCGCCGAGAACGGTTTTGCCGATCAGGCCGACGTGCTGATCGAGACGCGCCGCGCCGCCGACCTGCTCGGCGCCACCAAGATGGACCGCCCCGAGGACATCCAGCCCAATGCCGGCAACGGCAAGGTCTATGTCATGCTGACCAACAATTCCAAGCGCAAGGCCGAGCAGGTCGACGCTGCCAACCCGCGCGCGGAGAATGCCTTCGGCCACATCATCGAGATCGTCGAGGACGGCGGCGATTTCACTGCCACCAAGGGCAAGTGGGAAGTGCTGCTGAAGTGCGGCGATCCCTCGGTGGCCGAAGTCGGCGCCACCTTCTCGACGGCGACGACAGCCAATGGCTGGTTCGGCATGCCGGACAATTGCGCCGTCGATTCAGCCGGGCGCCTGTGGGTCGCCACCGATGGCCAGGGCCCGAAGGCCACCGGCCGCACCGATGGCCTGTGGGCGGTCGACACCGAAGGCTCGGCACGGGCGACGTCAAAGCTGTTCTTCCGCGTGCCGATCGGCGCCGAAATGTGCGGCCCGCTGTTTGCGCCGGACGACCAGACCGCTTTCGTCGCCGTCCAGCATCCGGGCGACGGTGGCGAGGACTGGGAGCCCTTCGGCCGGCCCTCCTACTATGAGGACCTGTCGACCCGCTGGCCCGATTTCAAGCCCGACATGCCGGTACGCCCGTCGGTGGTCGCCATCACCAAGCAGGGCGGCGGCAAGATCGCGGTCTGACACGGCCAGTCTGGAGAGATTGAACAATCGCAGGAGGGATTTCGGCAACCCGAAATCCCTCCTTTTTCTATTCAGGAATCTATCAAGCCTCGGGAAAGATTGGCAATTTAAGCGTGGCGCCCTAGGTCTTTATCAGGAGATCGCCATGCCGAAATCCATTTATGATCGTGGCCTGCTCAAGCCTCCTGATATCGCCAGGCTGCAGCGCGTCTTTGATGAAGCCTGCCAGCGGCGCGAAGCGCATCCCGAGTCAGCCGAGGCGCGGGAAATCGCCCTGACCCTGCTTGCACTGCATAATGCCGGCATGGTCGAGGAGGACATGCTAATGGAAGCCGTTGGTTTCCGACGGCTTGATTCAAAGTCGGCTTGATGTCCACGGGAACAGCCGCTCACGCGCCCCTATGAGCATGTTGGACCACGGCCATATTCAGCGTGCTTCTCAGCTTGAAGCCAATGGACTCGTACAGTCCTATGGCCGCGGAGTTGCTGGCGTAGGCGTGAAGGTAGGGTATTTCGCCGCGCGCCTCTATCTGGTTTGCCACGAACAGGGTCAGCAGCCTGCCCAGGCCGCGGCCGCGAAAGTCCGGATGCGAGCACACCCCGCTGAGTTCGGCATAGCCAGGTTGCTTCATGCGCTCGCCAGCCATCGCCGCAAGTCGGCCGTCGATCTTCACGCCCCAGAAATCGCCGAGGCTCAACGCCTCCAGCGTGAACGGGCCAGGCTTGGTGACCGATGCCAGGGCGAGCATGTCGGCCGCATCGTTTCGCGTCAGACGTTGCACGCGCTCGTCGGACACGATCAGCAACGGCTGTTCGGCTGTCATCTGTACCAGGCACGCGGTCGAAATCGTTGAAAGCTCCGCAGGCAAGACGATTGCATCCGCCTGGACCAGGATGGTGCTCTCGAGTGGGGGAATGAGACGACTGAGCGCCTGCAAGCTTTGCGCGTCGTCCGCGGCTGTGGCGGCGAAAGGAACGATCGACGATCGGTATCGCTTGGCGAGGTTGTCACCTTGCGCGAACATCCGATGGCGCGTCGCTAGTGCGCTCCAAATGGGACGGTCAAGCAGGTGCTTCATTGCACGACTGCCCCAGCCTTCTCGACACGACGGTCGATGGGAGCCGCCGCAAGGCCGTCCTCGATTGCGGCCAGTTGATCCAGAAGCGGCCCCGAAAGGTCTGCGCACAAATCCGCGACGGCTTTCTCGATGCGTGGCCAGACGTCGCGCTTGGCAACATCGACCAGCCGTCGACCGTTCCGGGTGAGCGAGACAATCCTGCGTCGCTGGTCATTGTTTGACTGGCTGACTTCGACCAGTCCCAGTTCGGCCAGAAGCGCCACGCTTCGCGTGACGCCCGGCTGCGCAATCCCAAGAGCCTGCGCCAGTTCACCGACCGGCAGGGCGCCGAGCCTGTCGAGCGCGGCAAGGAGCGGATACTGGCTCGACTGAACCGGCACATCCAGGCGATCGAGCACGCGCTGCGTATCCGCCTGCAACTGCTCGCCTATACGCTTCAACCTGCTGCCCAGGCACAAGAAGCCAAGAGATCGAATGACGTCTTCCATGATCAACCGGTCTACACGAAACAATAACATGATATATAACAATGCATGGAAAGTCAAAGGCCACTGCCGTAAGGCGCAACTCGAGCGAGTGATGACCCAGGGAATAGGGCCGCTGCCATCCGCCGCCTTTTGGCCGAGATTCCCCTGCAGATGGCGCCGATAGCGCCCTCTATGGCGCATGCGCGATATGATCGATAAATCAGGTCGCGTCAGTGCGACTGATTCGAGGCCCGTGGGCTGGCGGGTCTCCCTTTTCGACACGCGGATCGGCCATGCCCTCCTTGCGCATCACCATCGACAGGCTTCTTGAAGGCGCAGCACCCAAGGTTCCGCGCCAGGAGTTGTCGCATGTCGAGCGCCTGGCGCTGGTTCGCCGATATGGCGATTTCTCGCTCGCCTACTCGACCGCCGTGCAGCAGAAACTGTCCTATTTCGGTGACAGCGACGGCTACATCGCCTTCGGTACCAAGATGAAGCACCATTTCGCGCTCGGCGACCCGGTGGTGCATCCGCCTGAACGGCCCGCCTACATCAGACGTTTCGTCGAAGCCGCCGGCGGCCCATGGTTCGTGCAGATCGGCGCCGAGACCGCGCGCGTGCTGGCCTCGCTCGGCTATCAGGTCAACCGCCTGGGCATCGACACCAGGCTGCCGCTGCCCGATCATGATTTCTCCGGCAAGCGCAACGAAACGGTGCGCTATTCCGAGCGTTGGTTGCTGAAAAAGGGCTATTCCTTCGAGGAAGACAAGCGCAGCATCTTCCTCGACGAGATTGCCAGGCTCTCCGAGAACTGGCGCAGCGAGCGCATCGTCAAGCGCTGGGAGATGGGCTTCCTCAACCGGCCCTTCGCCGACCATCTCGGCGCCGACATGCGCCGTTTCGTGCTGCGCGGCCCCGATGGCGAGCTGGTCGCCCTGCTCGACTTCGATCCCCTGTTCAGCGACGGAAAGGTCATCGGCTACACCACGGCCTTCAAGCGCAAGCATGTCGACGTCACCCCGCATGCCGAGATCGGCCTGACCAAATTCGCCGTCGACCGCTTTCGCGAGGAAGGCATTTCCGTCGTCACGCTGGGTCTGTCGCCGCTGGTCGACATCGAAGCCAGCGGCTTTGCCGAATCGAGTTTTTGGCGCGGCACCTTCCAGCGCGCCTATGGTTCCGCATGGGTCAATCGCTCGAAGTTCAATTTGCAGGGCCAGGCGGCATTCAAGCGCCGCTTCCACGGCCAGGAGCAGCCGACCTATATCGCCTTCCGCAAGGGGACGCTGGTCGAGATGCTCGGCCTGCTGCGGCTGGTGAAGGCGATCTGAAGCGGCCGCCCGCTCAGTTGCGCAGCCGGTAGCCCGTCCTGAAGATCCAGGCGACGATCGCGATGCAGATCAGCAGAAAGACGACCGTCATGCCGAGGCTGATGCCGACCGAGACATCCGACTTGCCGTAAAAGCTCCAGCGGAAACCGCTGATCAGATAGACGACCGGGTTGAACAGCGTCACCGTGCGCCAGATGTCGGGCAACATGTTGATCGAATAGAAGCTGCCGCCCAGGAAGGTCAGCGGCGTGATGATCAGCAGAGGCACCAGCTGCAGTTGCTCGAAGCTCTTGGCCCAGATGCCGATGATGAAGCCGAACAGGCTGAAGGTCACGGCAGTCAGCACCAGGAAGGCGAGCATCCAGATCGGATGCTCGATGTGAAGCGGCACGAACAGCGATGCCGTTGCCAGGATGATCAGGCCGAGGATGATCGACTTGGTCGCCGCTCCACCGACATAGGCGATGACGATCTCGAGATAGGAGACCGGCGCCGACAGCAGCTCGTAGATCGAGCCGACGAATTTCGGGAAATAGATGGCGAAGGAGGCATTCGAGATCGACTGAGTCAAAAGCGACAGCATGATCAGCCCGGGCACGATGAAAGCGCCGTAGCTGATGCCGTCGATCTCGGTGATGCGCGAGCCGATGGCCGAGCCGAAGACGACGAAATAGAGCGATGTCGAGATGACCGGCGAAATGATGCTCTGCAGCGCTGTGCGAAAGGCGCGCGCCATTTCCACCCGGTAGATTGCCCAGACGGCGCGCAGGTTCATGGCTCTTGCCTCAAAAGATTGACGAAGATCTCCTCGAGCGAGCTGTTTTCCGTGTCCATGTCGCGGAAATGGATGCCGGCGGTCTCGAGGTCGCGCAGCAGCGAGGCGACGCCTGGTCGGTCGCTCTGGTTGTCATAGGTGTAGGTCAGTTGCTGGCCGTCCGGCGACAGCTCGAGCGCGTAGCGCGACAGTTTCTCGGGGATGGTGTCGAGCGGATTGCGCAGTTCCACCAACAGACGCTTGCGGCCGAGCTTGCGCATCAATTCGGCCTTGTCGTCGACCAGTATGATCTCGCCGCGGTTGATGACGCCGACACGGTCGGCCATCGCCTCGGCCTCCTCGATGTAATGCGTGGTCAGGATAATGGTGACGCCGTCCTCGCGCAGCCGCCGCACCATCTCCCACATGTCCTGCCGCAGCTCGACGTCGACGCCGGCCGTCGGCTCGTCGAGGAACAGCACGCGCGGCTCGTGCGACAGCGCCTTGGCGATCATCAGCCGGCGCTTCATGCCGCCCGACAGCGTGATCGCCTTGGCATCCTTCTTGTCCCACAGCGAGAGGTCGCGCAGCACCTTCTCGACAAATGCCGGGTTGGCCGGCTTGCCGAACAGGCCGCGGCTGTAATTCACCGTCGCCCACACGCTCTCGAAGGCGTCGATGGTCAGCTCCTGCGGCACCAGCCCGATCAGGCTGCGCGCGGCGCGATAGTCCCGGTTGATATCGTTCCCGTCGACTGTGACGGTACCGGACGAGCGGTTGACGATGCCGCAGACGATTGAGATCAGCGTCGTCTTGCCGGCACCGTTCGGCCCGAGCAGCGCGAAGATTTCGCCGCGCTTGATGTGGAGGTTGATTTCCTTGAGCGCCTGGAAACCGGTGGCGTAGGTCTTGGTGACCCCAGAAATCGATATGATTGATGGCATGGCTGAAAACGGCTGCCTGAAACGCGTTGTTGAGCGGAATCCGGTGAATGTCGGTGCGCGCGACCGGAAGTCAATGCCGCTCCTGACAGTTCTGGCCATTGCCAGTGTGTACAACTGACGATTTGCAGCCGGATGCTGCAACAACGCGCCCCGCGTGACGCCAAGCCGCTTTGACCCAGTCGGGCTTGCGCCTTATTCTCTGACAATAAGCAGCAGCCGGAGCCCGCCATGGACCCGCTCATTCTGTCGCGCATCCAGTTCGGCGCGAATATTTCGTTCCATATCCTGTTTCCGGCGATCACCATCGCGCTTGGCTGGGTGCTCTTGTTCTTCAAGCTGCGTTACAATGCGACCGGCGATTCCGCGTGGATGCGGGCCTATTTCACCTGGGTGAAGGTGTTCGCACTGTCCTTCGCCATGGGCGTGGTCTCCGGCGTCACCATGAGCTTCCAGTTCGGCACCAACTGGCCGGGCTACATGAAAACTGTCGGCAACATCGCCGGCCCGCTGCTCGCCTATGAGATCCTGACCGCCTTCTTCCTCGAGGCGGCCTTCCTCGGCATCATGCTGTTCGGCTTCCGCCGCGTCTCCAACCGCATCCATACGCTGGCAACGGTGCTGGTGGCCGGCGGCACCACGGTCTCCGCCTTCTGGATCATCGCGCTGAATTCCTGGATGCAGACGCCAGCCGGCTTCGAGATGCGCGACGGCGTCGCGCACGCCGTCGACTGGTGGGCGATCGTCTTCAATCCGTCCATGCCGTACCGGCTCGTCCACATGCTGTTAGCCTCCGGCCTGACGGTGTCCTTCCTGATCGCCGGCCTGTCGGCGCTGCGCTATCTCTACGGCGACCGTTCCGAATCGATGTGGAAGGCGCTGCGCACCGGCGTCTTCACCGCCGCGATGCTCATTCCGATCCAGATCTTCGCCGGCGACCAGCACGGCCTCAACACGCTGGAGCACCAGCCGCAGAAGATAGCCGCCATGGAGGCCAACTGGAACACCGGCCCCAACGTGCCGCTGGTCCTGTTCGCGCTCCCCGACGAAGCGGCCAGGGAAAACAGGTTCGAGATCGCCATCCCCGACGGCGCCAGCCTTGTCCTCCGCCACAGCACCAGTGGCGTGGTGCCGGGCCTCAACGACTATCCCGGCAACCATCCGCCGGTCTTCCCGGTGTTCTGGGGCTTTCGCATCATGGTCGGCACCGGCGTCCTGATGCTGATCGTCTCCTGGTCGGCCGCCTTCTTCCTCAAGCGCCGTCACAGCCTGCCGAAGCCGCTGGCCCTGATCATGGTGCCGATGGGGCTGTCCGGCTGGTTGGCCACACTTGCCGGCTGGTACACGACCGAGATCGGCCGCCAGCCCTGGCTGGTCACCGGAGTCCTGAAGACCGCCGACGCCGTCGGCCCGGTCGCCGGCAGCCATGTCGCGCTGACGCTGGCCGTCTATCTCATCCTCTATGTGCTGCTTCTGATCGCCTATCTCGGCGTGCTGGTGCACCTGGCGCTGAAGGCGGCCAAGGATGGCGACGCCTCGCCGCTGCCCGGCGTCATGAATGCGGCATTGTCGCAACCGGCAGTCAGTGAATAAGGGGACAGACCAATGACCTTCGACTGGCCAACCGCGCTCCCCCTGATCTTCGCCAGCCTGATGGGCCTCGCCATCCTGATCTACGTCATCCTTGACGGCTTCGACCTCGGCATCGGCATTCTGTTCGCGGCCGCCGAGGATGCCGAGCAGGACACGATGATCGCCGCCATCGGTCCGTTCTGGGACGCCAACGAGACCTGGCTGGTGCTGGCCGTCGGCCTGCTGCTGGTCGCCTTCCCGCTGGCGCACGGCACCATCCTCACCGCGCTCTACATTCCGGTGTTCCTGCTGCTTCTCGGCCTCATCCTGCGCGGCGTCGCCTTCGATTTCCGCGCCAAGGTGCCGGCCGGCAGGAAGCACCGCTGGAACCGCATCTTCTTCCTCGGCTCGATCATCGCCTCGCTGGCGCAGGGCTATATGCTGGGCGTCTATGTGCTCGGCCTCGATGTCGGCTTTGGCGGCATGGCCTTCGGCGCGCTGGTCGCGCTCTGCCTCGCCGCCGCCTATGCCGCGATGGGCGCCGCCTGGCTGATCTACAAGACCGAAGGCGAATTGCAGAAGAAGGCGGTGGTCTGGCTGCGCACCGCACTTGTGCTGGCGGCGCTCGGCATGCTTGCGGTGTCGCTGGCGACGCCCTTCGCCAGCCCGCGCATCTTCGACAAATGGTTCGTCTGGCCGCAAATGCTCTATCTGTCGCCGCTGCCGATCCTGTCGGCGCTGCTGTTCGTCTGGCTGTGGCGGCAGACCTTCCATCTGCCCAGGCCCGACGACCGCCACGCGCTGACGCCGTTCCTGACTCTGGCCGCCATCTTCGCGCTCGGCTTTGCCGGGCTTGCCTGGTCGTTCTACCCCTTCGTCGTGCCCGACAAGCTGACCATCTGGCAGGCGGCGTCCGCGCCCGAAAGCCTCGCCATCATCCTCGCCGGCACCGTCGTCGTGCTGCCGATCATCATCTTCTATTCTTTCTATGCGTACCGCGTGTTTGGCGGCAAGGCGACGGATTTGACGTATGATTGAGAGGGTCGGTTACTGACAGTAGTTGGCGCTAGGCCGGGAGATGTTGGCGATCCTTCGCGCCGACATCTCTAAGCGAGCATCGCCCACCTCTAACCTCAGCTCTTGCTGCTTGCCAGCACCAGCACCGGCTTCTCGCTGTACAGCGCCGGGAACAGCGCCTTCAAATTCGCCACCTTGGGCAGGTCGTTGTAGACGATGTAGGGATAGGTCGGGTTCAGCGTCAAAAAATCCTGGTGGTAGGTCTCGGCCGGATAGAAGGCCTTGCCGGTCTCCAGCGTGGTGACGATCGGCTTCGAAAACACCTTGGCCTTGTCGAGCTGGGCGATGTAGCTTTCGGCGATCCTCTTCTGCGCGTCGTTCTCGGCAAAGATGGTCGAGCGGTACTGGGTGCCGCTGTCCGGGCCCTGGTAGTTCAGCTGCGTCGGATTGTGCGCCACCGAGAAATACACCTGCAGCAGCTGGCCATAGGTCACCTTGGACGGATCGTAGGTGATCTCGACCGATTCCGCGTGGCCGGTGCGGCCAGTGCCGACCGTCTCGTAGACGGCGTTCTCCTGACTGCCGCCGGCATAGCCGGAGACGGCGCTGCTGACACCTTTGACGTGCTGGAACACACCCTGCACGCCCCAGAAGCAGCCGCCGGCGAAGACCGCCTTCTCACTGCCTGCCGATGCCTTCTCGTCTAGCGCCGGCGGCGGGATCACCACCGCGTCCTCGGCCGAGACGGCCGGGCTCTGCCACAGCGCGGCACCCGCCGCCGCCAGGATGAGGGCGGCCAGCGCGCCCCTGGCGAAATTGGCCGATCGCCGCGCGGTTTTTTCGTGAATGCCGGTCATGTCTGATCTCCCATGATGGTGTCCTATTATATGGCGGATGGTCCGCCCTTGTCTCACATTGCCGTGCGCGGTGCGCGTTCCAGCTCGGGGCCGGACCAAAAGGACCGTCCCTGACCTGGACAGGGAACGGCCATGGCCAGGGGCGGAGGCGAGCCGAAGCTAGTTGGCTGCCCCCATCGCGTCGCAGGCCTTGGTCGCCTCGTCCTTCTTCATGGCGTCGGTTGCCATGGCTGCCTTGTCCATGCAGTCCTTCTTCATCGCATCGGTCGCTATCGCCGGCTTCATCGCATTTGTGCTCATCGCATCCGGCGCCATGGCGTCCGCGGGCTTCATGGCATCGGTCGCCGGTTTCATTGCGTCCGTCGCCGGCTTCATGGCGTCGGTCGCCATGGCGTTGGCCGGCTTCATCGCATCCTCGGCGCGCGCGATGCCGCCGGCAAACAGCGTCGTCGAGCAGAGCGCGAAGGCGAGCGCCGGCAGCGTCAGGCGAGAGAAATAGGTCATGATGGTCTCCTCTGGAGGGTTGATGGCACTCGGGCCGGGAAGTGCGCCGCCGCTCCATGCGGCGCCGCGAAACTTTTGAACGGTTAATTGGTGACGGCGGCCAGGATTGGCCCGCCGCCGGGGGATTGCACCAGCACCGCGGTGCTGAGGCCGCCTGAATCGGCGGGCAGGGAAATCGTCGTCGCCTCGCCGGTCCAGCTGCCGAGCTTCTTCAGCGCATGCACGACATTGGCGTGCGGCAAGGTGCGGCCGGTGTTTTCGCCTCGAGCCACCGGCACCTCGACGACGCCCTGGCGGTAGCGCACCAGCCAGACATCGGCGCGGCCGGCAGGCGCCTTGCCGGCGCCGATGGCGATCTTGCCGTCGTCGAGCGACAGCGACGGGCCCTTTATGCGGCCGCTGCGGGCAATCAGCTGTTCGATCTCGCCGGGACGGGCGCCGACCGTGTCGGCATCGCCATTGACCACCACTTGCGGCGTGAACGGGCCGGAGCGGCCGAGCGCCGGCTCATAGTTCACCTGGCGCTGCGTGAATTCTTCTCTGCCGAACGTGTCCTTCCAGCCGAGATAGTCCCAGTAGGTGACGTTGAACGACAGCGCCAAGACGCCGGAACGGTCCTTGACCTTGATCAGATTGGCGTTGGCCGGCGGGCATGACGAGCAGCCCTGGCTGGTGAACAGCTCGACCACGGTGAGCGGTTGGGCAGAGGCGGCACCCGTTGCGGCGAGAGCCAGCAGCGCCGCACCGGCGCCAAGCCGCATCGCGCCCCTTTTCGCCTTTGATCCAGTCATTTTGGGTCTCCGTTGCAAGCTGGGGCCATGACAACGGTTTCGCCGGCGCGCGGAGCTTCGTTACATCGTTCACCGCTTCGTGATTGAGTGCGTTCTTACGTGTGCAACGCTGGAGGTTGGCGAAAGCCGAGGCGACATCCGATCTCCCCACCTGTAGGGGAGATGTCCGGCAGGACAGAGGGAGGCGCCGTAGAGCGCCAACCGCCGCACGATTGAACGACCGTGATCGTGCAACGGTGGAAGGATTTTCAGATGGTCGAAGAAACTTTGGGCCTCCGGATATCGAAGGCGGAGATCATGGACACTGGCAAAGTCGGCGGGACGGCGCCCCCCTCTGGCCTGCCGGCCATCTCCCCCACGAGGGGGGAGATCGGCAGTTCAGGCAGCCGCCCCCCTACTGCGTCAGCACCGTATCCGAAGGTCGCTGGTTGAAGTCGCACTTGCCGGTCACGGTGTAGAAGAAGTCGGCGTTGCTGACCGGTGCCGGAACCGTGTTGCCGCCGTCCTCCCAGGCCTGGTAGCCCGGCTGGCCGCAGGGCACGGCGGTGAAGATGTCGACGGTCTTGCCGGTTGCGATCTCGGGCATGTCGGTCGGGCTTGTGCCGATATAGAGCCGGTTGGAGGTGGCCGGATCGTTCGACTTCAGGATCTTCGGCGAGCCGGACGGCACGTCCATCTGCAGATAGAGGCTGCTCATCTGGCTGACGTCGACCACGGCGCCGGCGCCATTGGCGGGATACATGGTATCGACACAGCCATATTTGGTGCCGCTCGAATCCGTCTGGATGGCCGTTCCGGCGGGCAGGGTCTTCTGGAGGTCCTTCGTCTTGCCGACCACGCAGACCTGTTTCTGGACCGTCGTGGTGATGTCGGCGCCGCCTGAGTTGGTGATGGTGTCCACGATGGTCGTGCCGTAGCCTTTGGGATCGCCGGTCTTGTCATAGGTATAGGTGATCGTCATCAGCGGCTTGGCGTCGGTCGCACCGAACTTCGTGCCGTAGAGCGTCATTGTCTTGTTCCAGTAGCCCGACACCTTTGTGACCTTGAACGTGGTCTGCACCAGCGCCGGCCGCTTGCGCACCGCCGCCCCGACGGCGACCGGCACCGTGTCGATCCTGGCGATCTGCATGAAGTTGGTCGGCATCGGATAGCTGGCCGACGCCCTGGCGGTGGCGGTGCCGTTGGCGGCGATGTCGAAGCTGTCGAGCTTGGCGGTGCCTTGGCCGCCATTGGCGGCGAAGGCCTGCTCCAGCGCCGTCTGGCGATCGCCATTAGAGGTGCCGGACGGCATCGTGATGATCGACAGGATCGCCGCATCCAGCGCGTTCTGCATGTTGCCCCGTGTCTGCACGGCCGAGGTGTAGTCGACCGAAAAGCCGACAGCGAGCGCCAGCGGGATCAAGGCCATGATGAAGACGGGCACGAGCGAGCCGCTGGTCGAGCGGAAAAAGCGTATTGCTGATCTGAATGGGTGGACGAACATTTGAAGGCCCCCGAAACCACGGCAGCATGCCGGGCTGTCACGCAAGGCGCGGATCATGCCCTAAAGGAGTGGATTAAAGTTTAAGCAGTTCCGCATGTTCGCAGCGGGCGCATTGCTGGTAGCGTCGGCGATCCGTCCAACACCCCTCATCCGTCTCGGCGCTGCGCGCCGACCCACCGCCCTGGGCGAGTCACGGGCCGCGCCCGCCCTTCGGGCCCCACAAGGGGAGAAGGGAAAGGGCCGCCCCGCTTGCCCCTGCAACCCGCCCCTGCTAAAGGCCGCCGCATGACCACCCCTCTCGACCACATCCGCAATTTCTCCATCGTCGCCCACATCGACCATGGCAAATCCACGCTTGCCGACCGGCTGATCCAGTCCACCGGCGGGCTGGAGCTGCGCGACATGAAGGAGCAGGTGCTGGACTCGATGGACATCGAGCGCGAGCGCGGCATCACCATCAAGGCGCAGACGGTGCGGCTGAAATACCGCGCCAACAATGGCGAGGACTATATCCTCAACCTGATCGACACGCCCGGCCATGTCGACTTCGCCTATGAAGTGTCGCGTTCGCTGGCCGCCTGCGAGGGCTCGCTGCTGGTGGTTGACGCGAGCCAAGGCGTCGAGGCGCAGACGCTGGCCAATGTCTATCAGGCGATCGACAACAACCACGAGATCGTCGTGGTGCTGAACAAGGTCGACCTGCCGGCCGCCGAGCCCGAGCGCATCCGCGAGCAGGTCGAGGAGGTGATCGGCATCGACGCCTCCAACGCCGTGCTGATCTCGGCCAAGACCGGGCTGGGCATTCCCGACGTGCTCGAGGCCATCGTCCACCAATTGCCGCCTCCGCGCGAAGGCGATGTTGCCGCACCGCTGAAGGCGATGCTGGTCGACAGCTGGTACGACGCCTATCTCGGCGTCATCGTGCTGGTGCGCATCATCGACGGCGTGCTGAAGAAGGGCCAGACCATCCGCATGATGGGCACCGGCGCGAAATACCTGGTCGAGCGCACCGGCGTCTTCACCCCTGCCCGCATCAATGTCGACGAGCTCGGCCCCGGCGAGTTCGGCTTCTTCACCGGCTCGATCAAGGAAGTGGCCGACACCCGCGTCGGCGACACCATCACCGAGGACAGGCGCTCCACAGCGCAGGCGCTGCCCGGCTTCAAGCCGGCGCAGCCGGTGGTGTTCTGCGGCCTGTTCCCGGTCGACGCCGCCGATTTCGAGGATCTGCGCGCCGCCGTCGGCAAGCTGCGCCTCAACGACGCCTCCTTCTCCTACGAAATGGAAACCAGCGCCGCGCTCGGCTTCGGCTATCGCTGCGGCTTCCTTGGCCTATTGCATCTCGAGATCATCCAGGAGCGGCTGGAGCGCGAGTTCAACCTCGACCTCATCGCCACCGCGCCGAGCGTCGTCTACCGCCTGGCTCTCAATGACGGTTCGGTCAAGGAACTGCACAACCCGGCCGACATGCCCGACGTGGTGAAAATCTCGGCCATCGAGGAGCCGTGGATCCGCGCCACCATTTTGACGCCCGACGATTATCTCGGCGGCATTCTAAAGCTCTGCCAGGACCGGCGCGGCATCCAGGCCGACCTATCTTATGTCGGCAAGCGCGCCATGCTGACCTACGACCTGCCGCTCAACGAAGTCGTGTTCGATTTCTATGACCGGCTGAAGTCGATCTCCAAGGGCTACGCCTCCTTCGACTATCATTTGACCGACTACAAGGAAGGCGACCTGGTGAAAATGTCGATCCTGGTCAATGAGGAGCCGGTCGACGCGCTGTCCATGCTGGTCCACCGCACGGCGGCGGAAAAGCGCGGCCGCCAGATGTGCGAGAAGCTGAAGGAGCTGATCCCGCACCATTTGTTCAAGATCCCGATCCAGGCCGCAATAGGCGGCAAGGTCATCGCCCGCGAAACCATCTCGGCGTTGCGCAAGGATGTCACCGCCAAGTGCTACGGCGGCGACGTCTCGCGCAAGCGCAAGCTGCTCGACAAGCAGAAAGAGGGCAAGAAGCGCATGCGCCAGTTCGGCAAGGTGGATATCCCGCAGGAGGCGTTTATCCAGGCGCTGAAGATGGGGGATTGAGAAGCCGGTTGGCGCGCGCAGCGCGCCAAGCCATCGATCCAGTGAATCGATAGCAGGCTTCGAAAGCGGGGAAGCTGCCGGAGGCAGCGGGCCCCCCCGCCAGCGCGGCGCTGACGCTGCACGGTGGAGATTAGCCGCTCGGCTGTCGTTCCACGTCATTCGGACGAAGCTTCCGAGGACTTGCGTTCCATGTACTGGTCGGTTCGCTCGTCACAGTTTTGCCAGACCCGGGCGAACCCGTAGCGGCTCGGTAGGTCACTGTCCCCGTTCCGTGCCACATAATGAACGGCGCATCCCTGACGGTGATGTCCTTCACCGTCTTCAAAAATGATCTGGACGACGACCCACCCTTGGAGAACACCGCACGTTGGCGTATCCTCGCCCCGGCTTGGGGAGACATCAAATGCGCTCCAATCCTCTGGATACAGTTGCCGCGATTGGCCTCGCCATCGGCGGCGCTTTTGGCCTTGCCGGCACCTTCGTGGAAAGTGCTCCGCTGCGCGAAACACTCTGGACGATCGACGGCGTGGCGCTCGTGGTGGCGACGGCACTGCTGACGATGAAATACCAGCGGCTGAGCAATGACCTCGTCGCGGCCGGCTTCCTGACCTTCGTCGCCGGCGAGAGCCTGCTGCTGGCAGGCAATGCGGCGGGCCTCCAGGCCAGCGTTCCTTCCTATGTCGGCGGCATCTCGCTCTGGGCGGCCGCCCTCGTCTTGATCAGCGCGCCGAAGACCTTTGCCCTGTGGATGCGTCTCACCGGCTTTATTGCCGCCATTCTGTTTGCCGTGACTGTGGGCATGGTCCTCTGGGGCGCGCCCTTGCTGCCGACCTCGTCACCCCTGCCCGCCGCCGGCTATCCGTTCTTGGTGCTGACCTTCATCGGCTGGATCTTGACGCTGATGAAGACTGAGCGGTGAGCGGCAAAAAATGTCCGCGCCGCTCGAACTCCGCAACAGCGTAACGGGAAAGATCTTTCCTGCCATCGGGCCGTTCATCATCGGCGCGATGTTCGGCCTCGGCGCGCTGCAGGGGCTGGCGTCGGGCGCCGATGGCGGTCACGTGCTGGTCATCGCGCTGCTGGCGCTGGCTTGCCTGGGGCTCGGCTTCTTCATCGCGCGCGGCGCCTTCGACACTTCGGTCAAGGTCGTGCTCGACGAAGAGGGCTTTCGCGACCGCCGCGCCGGCGACGTGCTGGTGCCCTGGCACAAGGTGCACAGCGTGCGCCTCACCTCCGGCAAGGGCTCGGCGATGCTCAATTTCGAACTGACCGAGGAGCCGCCCGACGCAATCAAATACGCGCCGACCAATGCGCTGAACCGGATCCTGCCCTTCGGCAAGACCACCGTGCACATGGAGGTCTCCTCGCTCGATGTCCGTGGCGATGATATGATCGACGCGATCCGGCAACTGGCGCCGCATGTGGTGGTGATGCGGTAGGGCGCCCCGCATGTGGCAGTCGGCCGCCGATCGTGCGAGCTTGTGTCTCCCTCCCCGGAACCCACCGCCATGATTCGCCTCGCCCTTCTTGCCCTTCTCCTTGCCACCCCGGCGCATGCCGCCGAGATGGCGTTCTTCGTCAAGAACCTGCGCCAGCAGGCGGTGGCGGTCGAGCTGTTCAGCCGCGACCGCGAGACGGTCTGGCCGGGCGGCGACAGCGTGTTCCTGATCCAGCCGGGCTCGCAGAAGTCGATGCCGATCTCCTGCAATCCCGGCGAAAACATCTGCTACGGCGCCTGGGTCAACGGCAACGACCAGGTCTCCGCCGGCGTCGGCCCGGACAATGACCTATCCTGCGACAATTGCTGCTTCATCTGCGTGGAGAAGACCACGGAAACGATCGATTTGGTGGAGTAGCGCCGACCGCTATCCCCAAAATCACCCCGGGGATTACTCCAATCCCTCCCTTCCTCACCCCCACATCGCATGCGATGATTCACCCCTCGGCCGTGGGGGCCGATTCTCATCCCAGGGGGTTTTATGTCTTTCGCCTTTCCGCGCCGCATCGTCGTCGCACTCTCGCTCGCGTCCCTGTTCGCGCCCGCCGCCCATGCCGGCGATGTCACCTTCGAGATCAAGAACAGCCATCCCAACGCCATGCGCGTCGAGCTCTACAGCCAGGACCGCGACTATGTCTGGCCGGGCGATGGCAAAGATTTCTATCTCGACGACGGAGAGACCAAGCAGCTGCCGATCTCCTGCGAGGAGGGCGAGTCGATCTGCTACGGCGCCTGGGTCGATGGCGACGAGGCGACCTATTGGGGCGTCGGCCCCAACAACAAGGAAAAATGCGACGACTGCTGCTACACCTGCAGCGGCGGCGAGACCGAGGAAATCGACCTGGTGGAATAGGGCTGGTCTTCCCTTCTCCCCCTGTGGGAGAAGTCGGATGAGGGGTGAGTGACGGATCGCGGCACTGAAGGCGTAAGCACCTCACTTCCTTCGATTTCTAGCGTTGAGTTTCTTCCAACACCCCTCGTCTCGGCGCTGCGCGCCGATCCACCTTCCCCCACAAGGGGGAAGGTAAACGCGCCTAGCCGCTTGACGCTTTTCGCTCCTCAGTCCCAGCCTGCCTTCCCATCGCGGACACATGACGCGAAACGACCCCCTCTGTCCTGCCGACTTTCGTGGCCCAGCGCTCGCTTCTTTATCGACCGGCCCGTATCGGCTAAGGGGCGGGGAAAGAGAATTCCCCGGACCTGCTCATGACCGCCAAGCCAAAACCCCTCCCCTTGTTCCTCGGCATCGATACCGGCGGCACCTATACCGATGCCGTGCTGTGGTCGGAAAGCGGCAGCCCGCGCGGCAGGGTACTGGCCAAGGCCAAGGCGCTGACGACGCGGCATGATCTGGCGGTCGGCATTTCCGGCGCGGTCGATGCGGTGCTGCAGAAGGCCGGCACCAATCCTGCGGCGATAAAACTGGTGTCGATGTCGACGACGCTTGCCACCAACGCGCTGGTCGAAGGCCAGGGCGGGCGCGTGGCGCTGGTGATGATCGGATTTTCCGAGACCGACCTCGCCCGCGACGGTCTGAAGACGGCTTTAGGCACCGACCCCGTGGTGTTCTGCCCCGGCGGCCATGATGTCCACGGCAACGCCGCCAAGCTCGATTTGTCCGGCCTCGAGGCGGCCTTGCCCGAGCTCGGCGGTTCGGTGTCGGGCTTTGCCGTCTGCGCCTACTTCGCCACCCGCAACCCGGCGCATGAGATCGCCGCCCGCGAGTTGATCCGCGAGAAGACCGGCCTGCCGGTCACCGCCAGCCATGAGTTGTCGGCCAAGCTCGGCGGCCCGCGCCGGGCGCTGACCACACTGCTCAACGCCAGGCTAATCTCGATGATCGACCGGCTGGTGGCGGCGACCGAAGGCTTTCTCGAGGCGCGCAAGATCGCGGCACCTTTGATGGTGGTGCGCGGCGACGGCGCGCTGGTGTCGGCGGCGTTCGCCCGCCAGCGGCCGATCGAAACCATTTTGTCCGGCCCGGCCGCCAGCCTCGTCGGCGCCCGCCACATGACCGGCCTCGACGATGCCGTCGTCTCCGACATTGGCGGCACCACCACCGACGTCGCGGTGCTCGACAGCGGCCGTCCAAGGCTCGACCCGGAAGGCGCCACCGTCGGCGGCTTCCGCACCATGGTCGAGGCGGTGGCGATGCGCACCTACGGCCTCGGCGGCGATTCCGAAGTGGCGCTGGAGGAGGGCGCGCTCAACCCAAAAATCCTGCTCGGGCCGCGCCGCCTGGTGCCGCTGGCGCTGGCCGGCATGGTACATGGCGAGGCGGTGATGGTGGAGCTGGAACGCCAGCTGCGCGCGCCGAACTCCGGCCGCATGGATGGCCGCTTCGCGGTGCGCACCGGGGTGCCGGAGCGGCTGGCGGCCGGCCTGACCGGCGCCGAGGCCAAGCTCTATGACCTGATTGGCGCCACCCCGCTGCCGCTCGACAGGCTGCTTACCTCGAACGCCCAGAACGCCACACTGAACCGGCTGGTGTCGCGTGGGCTGGTGCATATTTCGGGCTTCACGCCGTCGGATGCCGCCCATGTGCTGGGCAAGCAGGCCAATTGGGATGCGGCCCCGGCCCGTCTCGGCGCCGAACTCTTCGCCCGCAAGCGCGACGGCAGGGGCCAGGCGATCGCCGCCACGCCGGAGGCGGTTTCCGAACGCGTGCTGGTGACGCTGACCCGCTGGTCGGCCGAATACATTCTTGAAACCGCCTTTGCCGAGGATGGGCTCGATGGCGCCGCCACTGTGGCGCATGCGCTGGTGCAGCGCGCCGTCGATTCGCATCCCGGCATCGCCCGCCTCAGCGTCGCGCTCGATCGTCCGGTCATCGGCCTCGGCGCCTCGGCGCCGCTGCATTATGCCGGGCTGCCGCCGCTCATCGGCAATGGCTGCATCGTGCCCGACGATACCGACGTCGCCAACGCGCTCGGCGCCGTCGTCGGCCAGGTCCGCGTCTCGGCCGAGGCGCGCGTCAGCCAGCCCATGGAAGGCCTGTTCCGCCTCGCGTCGGGCGAAAGCGTGCGCGACTTCACCGACGAGGCGGCAGCGGTCGCGGCAGCCGAGGCCGATGTGCGGGCCATCGCCGCCAAACGGGCGAAAGACGCCGGCACCGACAGTGCCGAAATCGAAGTCGCCACCGAATTCAACGTCTCCACCGTCGAAAGCCAGCGCATGTTCATCGAAGCGCATGTGGTGGCGGTGGCGTCTGGAAGGCCAAGGATTGCGGTGTAGATTCAGGTGAGGCCGGCCTGCAAATGGCGGCGTCCTGCGCTTCCGGTGCTCACATACCCAAAAGTACGCTCCGCTCCGGTTCTCGAACGCCACCATTTTCGACTCGGCCTGACCTGAATCCGTCCTTCGAACCAAATACGCCCACCTTCACCCTAAGCTGAATTGACCGTACCACCTCGACATGCCAAAGGCCCGGCCTAGCCTTTCATCTGGAGACGCCCTGATGACCGATCGCATTGAGATCGCCGGATTGCGGATTGCCCGCGACCTGCATGACTTCGTCGTCAGCGAGGCGCTGCCCGGCACCGGCATTGCCGCCGACGCGTTCTGGAACGGTTTTTCGGCTATCGTCCACGACCTCGCACCGAAGAACCGGGCGCTGCTGGCAAAGCGCGACGCCATGCAGGAGCAGCTCGATGGCTGGTACCGCGACAATGGCGCGCCGCTCGATATGGAGGCCTACAAAGGCTTCCTGAAGGAGATCGGCTATCTCGTCCCTGAGGGACCCGCCTTCAGGGTCTCCACCGACAATGTCGATCCCGAGATCGCGGTGGTCGCCGGGCCGCAGCTGGTCGTGCCGGTGATGAATGCGCGCTATGCGCTCAACGCCGCCAATGCGCGCTGGGGTTCGCTCTATGATGCGCTCTACGGCACCGATGCCATCCCCGAAACGGGCGGCGCGGAAAAAGGCAAGGGGTTCAACCCCGTGCGCGGCGCCAAGGTGGTTGCCTGGGCCAAGGATTTCCTCGACCAGTCGGTGCCACTCACCTCCGGCAAATGGGCCGGGGTCAACGGCCTGTCGGTGGCGAATGGCGCGCTGAAACTCAGCGCCGGCGCCGGCGGCACCACGCTGGCCGATCCGAAACAGTTTGCCGGCTATTGCGGCGATGCCGCTACGCCTGAGGCCGTGTTGCTGGCCAAAAATGGCCTGCATATCGAGATATCGATTGACCGCGCCAATCAGATCGGCCGCACCGACCCGGCAGGCATTGCCGATATCATCCTGGAATCGGCGCTCACCACCATCCAGGACTGCGAGGATTCGGTCGCGGCGGTCGATGCCGAAGACAAGGTCGTCGTCTACCGCAACTGGCTCGGCCTGATGAAGGGCGATTTGGCGGAAGAGATCAGCAAGGGCGGCATGACGTTTGTCCGCAAGCTCAATCCCGACCGCAGCTACTCGGCGCCGGCCGGCGGCCAGCTTGCGCTGCCCGGCCGCTCGCTGATGCTGGTGCGCAATGTCGGCCACCTGATGACCAACCCGGCAATAACAGACCGCGACGGAAATGAAGTGCCGGAAGGCATCATGGACGCGGCGATGACGGCGCTGATCGCGCTGCACGATGTCGGCGCGAACGGGCGGCGGATGAATTCCCGCGCCGGCTCGATGTATATCGTGAAACCCAAGATGCACGGGCCGGAGGAGGTAGGCTTCGCCGTCGAGATTTTCGATCGCGTCGAGGTGCTGCTCGGCATGGCCAAGAACACCATCAAGATGGGTATCATGGACGAGGAGCGGCGCACCACCGTCAACCTCAAGGAGGCGATCCGCTCGGCAAAAGAGCGCGTGGTGTTCATCAACACCGGCTTCCTCGACCGCACCGGCGACGAGATCCACACCTCGATGGAGGCCGGCCCGATGATCCGCAAGGGCGACATGAAGCAGGCCGCCTGGATTTCCGCTTATGAGGCCTGGAACGTCGATACGGGCCTCGAATGTGGGTTGGCCGGCCACGCCCAGATCGGCAAGGGCATGTGGGCCATGCCCGATTTGATGGCGGCGATGCTGGAGCAGAAGATCGCCCATCCCAAGGCCGGCGCCAACACCGCCTGGGTGCCGTCGCCGACGGCGGCGACGCTGCATGCCACGCACTACCACAAGGTCGATGTGCACGCCGTGCAGGCGGCGCTGAAAAGCCGGCCGAAGGCGAAGCTCGACGACATATTGTCGGTGCCGGTGGCGGTGCGGCCGAACTGGACTCCGGACGAGATCCAGCGCGAGCTCGACAACAACGCGCAGGGCATTCTCGGCTATGTCGTGCGCTGGGTCGACCAGGGCGTCGGCTGCTCGAAAGTGCCTGACATCAACGACGTCGGCCTGATGGAGGACCGCGCCACGCTGCGCATCTCCTCGCAGCACATCGCCAACTGGCTGCGCCACGATGTCTGCTCGAAGATCCAGGTCATGGATGCCTTGCAGCGCATGGCGGCCATCGTCGACCGGCAGAATGTCGGCGATCGGCTCTACCAGCCAATGGCACCCGACTTCGACAACTCCATCGCCTTCCAGGCCGCCTGCGACCTGGTCTTCAAGGCCAGCGTTCAGCCCAATGGCTACACCGAGCCGGTGCTGCACGCGCGGCGGCTGGAGCTGAAGGCGAAGCAGGCGCAGAGCTAGACCCTTTGTTTTTACGCAATTCCGGACGGAAAACCGCTACGCACTTTTCCTGGAATTGCTCTCAGCATGGGCGGCGAATCGACCGTCGACCCGCGCCGTGTTGATACGCCTCAGTTGAGGCCGAGCGTGCCGCGCAATTTTGGAAAGAGCTTCGGCCAGCGCGCCTTGCGGTCGCGGTCCAACAGCTTGTCGTAGGTCTCGAAGCCGTTGGCGGCCTCGCGAGCACAAGCGAGCGCCGATCACACAAACGAGATGTCGAGGTGATCGGTGATCGGGTTATGACGAGCCGGGCCACGGTCGAGGCTTGGGGGTTTGACTTGAGGAAAGCAACTCATGCAGACCGACCTTACCGATGTGCTGATCGCTGGGGCGGGCCCTACCGGGCTCACGCTTGCTTGTCTGCTCGCGCGAAGCGGTGTCAACTTCCGCCTCATCGACGCTTCCCCGACGCCACCCGTCGGCTCACGCGGCAAGGGCCTGCAGCCGCGCAGCCTCGAATTGTTCGATGATCTCGGCATTCGGGACCGGATCATCGCCAATGGTGTCTTCGGGCTTCCGGTCTCGTTCTACGACGAGACGGGCAATGCGCGCGTCGAGAACCTGTACGAAGAACGCACGCCGCGGCCCGATGTGCCCTATCTGAAGCCGCTGCTCATCCCGCACTTTCGGGTCGAGGAAGTCTTGCGCGGCAAGCTCGCCGACTCCGGCGGTCGCGTCGAATTCGGCATGGACCTGAGCGGCTTTGTCCAGGACGAAGACGGTGTGACCGCCGAAATCATGGGTCCGGCAGGACCGGCGACCATTCGCGCGCGCTGGCTCGTCGGCTGCGACGGCGGCAAGAGCATGGTCCGTCATCTGGCCGGCATCGACTTTTTGGGCGAGACGCTGGAAACGCACCGCATGCTGGTCGGCGATGTCAGGGTGACGGGTCTCGACCGCGCCCATTGGCATATCTGGCGCAGCGCCGAGGGTTTTCTGGCGCTCTGCCCCTTGCCGTCGACCGACATGTTCCAGTTGCAGGCGTCGGTCACGCCCGGCCAGGAAAGTGAGACGACGCTCGTCAACTTCCAGGCTCTGGTGGAGCGGCGCGCGAGGCGCGGCGACATCAAACTGTCCGACGCGGGCTGGATGTCGCTCTGGCGGGCCAATATTCGCATGGTCGATCGCTACAGGACAGGCCGGATCTTCCTCGCCGGAGACGCGGCCCATGTCCATTCGCCGGCCGGCGGCCAGGGCATGAACACCGGCATTCAGGACGCCTGCAATCTTGCCTGGAAACTGGCGGCGGTTATCGGCGGCGCCGATCCCGCCTTGCTCGATACCTACCAGGAGGAGCGCCTGCGGGTCGCGGCCTGGGTGCTCGGAATATCGAACGAGTTGATGGCGTCGGCCGCCACCACCGGAACCATAGCCTTTCGTCGCGATGAAGAGACGCTGCAACTGGGGCTCGGCTATCGCGGCTCCAGCCTGTCGAGGGATTTGCGGCCTGATGGCGAAGGGCTGCGTGCCGGAGACCGTGCTCCCGATGCGCCGGGCCTGATCGGGCCTGACGGACGGCGCAACATGTTCGACCTGTTGCGCGGGCCGCAGGTAACCGTGCTCGGCTTTGGGGCCTGGTGGCAGCCATTGATCGACGACTGCGAGGCGCGCTTCGTGGGAAAGCTGAAAGGATATGTCCTGAAGGGAGCTCCCGGCGAACCACGCCACTATGTCGATGCCAACGGACATGCACGCACTGCCATCGCGACGATACCCTTTTCATCGTCCGCCCCGACAACTATGTCGGGCTGGTGACGGAAGTGGCCGATCTCGGAGTGGTTGCGGACTATCTGGGCCATAGCTTGGAGCGGTTCACCTTTTGACAGCACTTTCCTGAATTGCTCTACGCCGCTTGCGCCATCCGCTCCGACATCATGCGGCAGGAAATCGCCTCGGCCAGATGAATGCGGCCGACGGTTTTGCTGGTGTCGAGATCGGCCAGTGTCCGCGCCACCTTCAGCACGCGGTGGTAGGCGCGCGGAAAAGCCGAGCTTTTCGCTGGCGTCCTTGAGCAGCGCCAGGCCGGCAGCATCCGGCACGGCGATCTCCTCGATGACCGAGGGCGAGCAATGCGCGTTGGTTGTGGCACTGGTGACGCCAAGCTTTTCGAAACGCTCGCGCTGGATGGTCCGGGCCCGCGCCACGCGCAGTGCCACGTAGGCACTCTTCTCCGCCCGGTCCGGCCGGATCGATGCGATCGAGCAGCGGACCGAAAATTCGCGCCTGGTAGTCGGTGCGGCAGCGCTCACCGCGCAGGCAGCGATAGCCGGGCTCGCCGGCCATGCCGCAGCGGCACGGGTTCATCGCCGCCACTAGCTGGATGCGCGCCGGATAGGTGACGCGGTGGTTGGCGCGCGCGATCATGCAGTCGCCGGTCTCGAGCGGCTGGCGCAGCGCATCGTTCAGGCGCGGCGATTGCGCGGTCGCGAGCAAAGGTCAGCGGATTAACGCGATAGAGTGAGTGGTCGTCGGCGCTCTTGATCAGCGTCTCGAATTTCGAGATGACGCGTGGGCTCCAGACTCGCGCCTGCTCCACCTTGGTCATCTTGCTTTCGAGAAGACGATCGTCGACTACCGTCACACCGGATCCTCAACCTTGCCTCGCGACAGCGTACTAAAAAACCAGCGCGATGCGAATGGATTGCCGTCGAAAGCGTCTGCCGGCACAGCAGAGATGCTTATGCTCCTGCTCGTCTAGCCGCCCATCCAAGGCATATCGATCGCCCCGAGCGATACAACGATCCCGAGGGCCACTAGCGCAACGCCCAAACTACCTTCGAAGCGGCGGCCACGGGGCAGCAGCTTCTCGACGAAGACGACCAGCGTCAAAAGCAGCATCCAGGCGACGCTCATGACGCCGGCGGCGACCAGCACGGCGAACAGCGCCCAGCAGCAGCCGAAGCAATACAGCCCGTGGCGCAGCCCCATCTTGAGCGCGCCAACCCGCCCGTCGCGCCAGTGCTGCGCAACGAAAGCGAGCGGCGAACGGCAATGGCTGAGGCAAATGTGCTTGAGGGTCGTGAATTGGTAGAGTCCGGCGACGCCAAGCGTGACACCGAGCGCGAGCGGCGCCCATTTCGAACGCTGAGGCGGATCGAGGCTCGTCGCAAACTCGCTGCCGAACTGGACCACGACATACACGAGAAGGCCCGCCACCGCCCAGACGAGCATGTAGCCTGCGACGAAGATCCATGTCGGGACGGCCACCTGCTGTTCGCGCCTAGCCTGCGCCGCCGCGAACATAAAGATCATGGGCGCTGCGGCCGGCAGCATCATAGCCGCCATCATCACAGTCCATACAGAGAGAAAGGCGGTAGCGCCGGCGAGTGACCAGCCGTCGGCGGCAATCCCGGCCATCGCCATGCCGGCCATGCCTTCCATACCCTCCATCCCGCCGCGCACAGCTATGCCCATATGCATATCCATGCTGAAGGTCTGGTAGAGGGTGAGCGCCCACGCCGCCGCTGTCAGCACGACGAGGGATGCGAGAAGGCCGAGCGGCATGCCACGCATATTCCGGAGCCGCCACGTTTTCCTGGGGAACGCGTCAGGCATCGGCACGCCCTAGTTCGGGCCGGTCCAGTCGAATGGAATGTGCTTGCTCGAGCGGGCAGTGCCCGTCCAATCTAGTCCGAAGCCTTTGGTGCTCACCTCGACAGAACGCCCCCAGGTGGCAACCTGGCCCGGGCCGACCTCCGAGCCCGGCGGGTTGATTGTCTGCACCCGCTTGCCGGGCGGTGTTGTGGGACCGGAAAGCGCTTCCGCACGGCCGACGACGAGGCCAGGAATCTCGACTCGCCATGTGGCGAGGTCGCCCGCCACCTCGAAAGTGATTGGCACGAATTCCATGCCACGCATCTCGCCGATATTGGCGGCAAAGCCCGCCGGCCAGCCGCCGGCGTGGCCGCCGAAGATCGCCTGCAGGGCTTCGCGCTGCCGCTCGTTCGCCTTCTCGTCGAGGTACATGCCCATCACGGCCTTTGCCTCGCCGGCCCACAGATTGCCTTCGAACTCGCCGAGCGCCACCAGAGTCAGGCCGTCGAGCTTCAGGTCGCCATACTGACCCTCGCGCACATGCCAGGCGAGCACGCCCTGGCAGTGATTGCCGGTCGGCCGCTGGGCGAACTCACAAGGGCAAGGGATGTCGCAGCTGCAGATGTCGAACCAGTCGCCTGCGAGCCGCCATTGAGGCACTGCATTCATGGCTCTTTCTCCCGAAAACTGAGGACCGTATCATACGTCGAAGGCTGGTCGCACTCCAGTAGTTCGTGCGTCGCTCGCTGATTTTGATGGACGGGCCCCCACATTAGTGGTCGAGGGGGTGCACACCAAGCCCGCAGCTAGGCCCCTTCAGGTCCTGATATCGGCGACGACCGCTTCCGATGCTTAACGGTCCTTCTGAGCCGCGACCACCGCACGCCGATTAATTAGCCACAATGTTAGCATGGATCGTCCGCCGGCAATGGTCGCCTTTTGACGCGGATCCGTTCAGTTTCGCGCGCGGAAGGAAAGGCAGCTTTGCGCCGCATACCGGCCGTTGAGGACGCCTTTGCCACCTCGTGAAAGCAGACTTTGCCGGCGACGAGGCTTGACAGTCGCGGTCGCGACAGGCGCAAAGATCAGTCGAGGCTGATCCGCGTTCCCTTGGCGCCGTTGAGCAGCCGCTTGAGATGGAAGCTGGCGAGCTGGTCGTCCGGACATTTGCCGATCTGCGCGGCGAAAGCCGTAAGCGCGTTTGCATCGCCGGCCTCCAATCTGCCGAAGGCTTCGAGATAGCTCGCCGTCGAAGGATCATCATACTGCTTTGACGACAAAGGCTCGAACGCGCGCAGCGCCTCGGCCCTGCCGCGCAGCATCAGATCGCCGACCGGCCGTCCGCGGAAGCCGTCGACCCTTGCAGCCGCGCTCCCGCTGACGCAGATACGCGTGCCCAGCTGCTTGTTGGCGCTTTCCAGCCGCGCCGCGATATTGATGGTGTCGCCATAGGCCGTGTAGTCGAAGAAGCGGCCTCCGCCGAAATTTCCGACCAGCGCCGGACCTGCATGGACGCCGATGCGGGTCGTACCGACCGCGACGCCCTTGTCGCGCCAGCTATCGCGGAACGATTGCGACAGCGCGTCGAGCTCGAGCGCGCAGGCAACCGCGCGCGCCGCATGGTCCTGCTGCTCGCCAGGCGCGCCGAACAGCACATGCAGCGCATCGCCGACGATCTTGGCGACGGTGCCTTCATGCGCGAACACGACGTCGGTCATGCCGGCCAAATAGTCGTTGAGGAGCGCGCCTAGCGTGGCAGGGTCGATCGTTTCCACCAGTGTGGTGAAGCTGGTAATGTCGGTGAACAGCGAGGCGACCTCGCGCCACTGCCCGGCTAGCGCCAACCCGTCGGCGTCGCCGGCCAGCCGCTCGGCCAGATTGGGCGAGAAGTAGCGCGACAGCGATGCATGCGCGCGCTCCGCGACCGCTTGCCGCCGATGCGCCTCGTGCAGCATCTCGCGATGCTTCAAGGTCTTGGCGATCGTGGTCTCCAGGTCGGCAAAGTCGATCGGCTTAGTGATGAAGTCGAAGGCGCCGCGGTTCATCGCAGTGCGGATGTTGGCCATGTCACCGTAAGCGGAGACGATGACCGTCGAAAGCTGCTGCCCCTCGGCCTGCTGCAGCTTCTCCAGCAGCGACAGGCCGTCCATACGGGGCATGTTGATGTCGCACAGCACCATGTCGATGTCGCTGTTGCCGTCGATGACGGACAGGGCGTCCACACCATCGCTGGCAAACAGGAAAATGACCGCGCCGTCGCGGATCTGACGCCGGAACTTCTGGACGATCAAGACCTCAAGGTCGGGCTCGTCGTCGACCACGAGGATGCGCGCCGTCACGCCACCATTCCCAGCCGCGTTTCGATCTGTTGCCTGAGCGCCGCAAAGTCGATCGGCTTGGTCAGCAGCGCTTCGGCGCCGTTCTCCAACGCCTTGCGCTTGGTTTCGGCGTCGCCATAGGCGGTGATCATGATGACCGGGACGTCGGGCCGCAGCACCTTGATCTTCGGCAGCAGCTCGAGCCCGCTCACGCCGGGCATGTTGATGTCGGACAGCACCAGGATCAGTGTCACCCCTTCGGCGTGGTCGATCTGCTCCAACGCATCGACCGCCGATTGCGCGAACTCCATGGTGAAGCGGCTGGCTCGGATGTCGCGGCGGAACTGCTGGCGAAACAGCGGCTCGACGTCGGGCTCGTCGTCGACGACCAGGATGAGGAGGCTCATGCTTCAGCTCCCGATTTTGCGAGCGAGGCCGCAGCGCGCGGCAGCACAATCCGGAACTCGGTGAACTCGCCTGGCTGGCTGTCGACGTCGATCGTGCCGGCATGCTGTTTGACGACGATGTCGTGGCTGAGCGACAGGCCGAGCCCGGTGCCCTCGCCGGCTGGCTTGGTCGTGAAGAATGGATTGAACATCTTCTCCTTCACCTCCGGCGGAATGCCGGTGCCGTTGTCGCGGATCCTGATTTCGACACGGTCGCCGAGACTCCTGGTGGTGGCGGAGAGCGTCGGCTCATAGCCCGCGCCATTCGCCGCGGCGCTGCGCTTGGCCGCTGCATAAAAGCCGTTGGAGATGAGGTTGAGAAGCACCCGCGTGATCTCCTGCGGGTAGAGATCGACATCCCCCGCCTGCGGGTCGAAATTCCGCGTCAGCGTGACGTTGAATCCCGGCTTTTCGGCGCGCGCCCCGTGATAGGCAAGGTTCAGGCTCTCCTCCACGACGGCATTGATGTCGATCGGACGATGCTCTCCTGAACCCGCGCGCGAATGCAGCAGCATGTTCCTGACGATGGAATCGGCCCGCTTGCCGTGCTGGACCACCTTGTCGAGATTGCTCTTGAGCATGCCTGTTAGCTCGGCGACCTCTTCGCGCACGGGTGCCTCCAAAGGCGCTCCGGCCAGCACACTGCTCAAATCATCGATGAGTTCGCCGGAGAGCGCTGAGAAGTTGTTGACGAAGTTGAGCGGGTTCTTGATCTCGTGGGCGATACCGGCGGTCAACTGGCCGAGTGAGGCGAGCTTCTCCGTTTGCACGAGGCGGTCCTGCGCGGTCCTCAGATCTTCGAGCGAGCGTGACAATTCGCGGGTACGCGCCTGCACCTCATCGAACAGCCGGACGTTCTCGATCGCTATGCCGGACTGGTCGGCAAACGTCTCGACGAGCTCGATCTGCCTCGGCGTGAAGTCCCGCACCTGTGACCGCGTCAGCGCGAACACGCCGACCGGCGCGCCTTCGCGCAAGATCGGAACGCATAGAATGGTCCGGTAGCCGCCGAGCTTCTGAAGCTGCGTTGCCCCGTAGTCCGGGTCGGCGAGCACGTCCGAAACGTGGACGGCGCGGGCTTCGAGGGCCACCCTTCCGGTGACGCTGTCGCGACTGGCGGCGAAGGGATTGGCTTTGGCGAAAACCGCGGCTTCAGGCAAATTGCCGTAGTTGGCCGACCACCGGTAGAGATCGCCGTCGCGCTTGAAGATGACGCTCGTGTCCGCGTCGCACAGCTTGGCCGCTGATTCCACCAGCGTGTCGAGAACCGGCTGCAGGTCGAACGTAGAGCGGCTGATCGCCTTCAGGACGTCGGCCGTCGCCGTCTGCTGCTGCAGCGACTCGCTCAATTCCGCCGTGCGGGCCTGTACCTCGTCGAACAAGCGGACATTTTCGATGGCGATCACAGCCTGGTCGGCAAAGGTCTGCACTAGCTCACTCTGTCGTTTCGTGAACAGGCCGGCCTCAGTGCGGCCGATGAAGAACACTCCGTCTACCTTCCCATCCCTGAGCAATGGCACGCCGAGAGCTGCGCGGACCGTGCCGTGTTCGTCCAGGGTCGGGAAATCGTATTCAGGATCGGACAGCACATCCGGGTTGTTCTGAACGCGACCCGAAAGTGCGACCCGACCCGAGATGGTCTTGCGATCGAACGCAAGAAGCTGGTTCCTGATGATACTCGCTTCCTGAGGGTTGGCACCGAAAGTAGCGCCGGCACGCAGCATGTCGCCCTCCCGCAAGTAAATCACGCATTGGCTGGCATCGCAGAGCTTTGCAGCCGAATCCACCAGCGTGTCGAGAACCGGCTGCAGGTCGAATGTGGAACGGCTGATCGCCTTCAGAACATCCGCCGTTGCCGTCTGTTGCTGCAGCGCCTCTCCGAGTTCGGCCGTCCGCGCCTGCACCTCGTCGAACAGCCGGACATTTTCGATGGCGATCACTGCCTGGTCGGCAAAGGTTTCGACGAGTTCGATCTGCCTTTCGGTGAAGGGCCGCACCGTCGAGCGGGTGAGCGAGAAAACGCCGATTGGAACCCCCTCGCGCAGCAGCGGCACGGCCAGCACCGTGCGGTATCCGCCGAGCCGCTGTCCTTCCCACAGCGTGTAGTCGGCGTCTGCCAGCACGTCCGGAATCTGGACGGCCTTGCCTTCGAGCAGGACTCGCCCGACCCCGGTGCCGCGCCCCGGGACGTGCACAAAGCCGCTGAAATATTCCTCGAGCTCGGCCGGATAGCCGTAACTCGCAGCCTCGACGAATTTGCCGTCCGTCTCACGCACGATCGAGGCGTTGTCCGCTTCGCACAGCCGGGTCACCGATTCGGCCAGAGCGTCGAGCACTGCCCGGAGGTCGAACGTCGAGCGGCTGATCGCCTTCAGGACGTCGGCCGTCGCCGTCTGCTGCTGCAGCGACTCGCTCAATTCCGCCGTGCGCGCCTGCACTTCTTCGAACAGGCGAGCATTTTCGATGGCGATGACGGCCTGGTCGGCGAAGGTCTGGATCAGATCGATTTGTTTCTCGGTGAAAGGTTGGACTTTCTGACGAGCCAGCACGAGCACGCCGATCGGATTTCCCTCGCGCATCAACGGCACACCCAACACCGTCCGGAACCAAACCTTGCTGGTCGATTCCAGGAACGTGTATTCCGGATCGGCCAGAACATCGGCCACATGCACGATCTTGCGGTCGAGCAATGCCCGCCCGACCACGGTGCCGCGTCCGGGCGCCAGGCGCTTGTCCTTCACGTACTCCTGCCAATCCGACGAGAGATTGTAGTTGGTGGCGTAGTAGAAGCCTTCCGCCTCCTGCCGGGTGATTCCCGCCATATCCGCCTCGCAAAGCTGTGCGGCCGATTGCGTCAGCGTATCGAGCACCGCCTGCAGGTCGAACGTCGAGCGGCTGATCACCTTGAGCACATCGGCGGTCGCCGTCTGCTGCTGCAGCGATTCGCTGAGTTCGGCGGTACGCGCCTGCACCGCTTCGAAGAGCCGCACATTGCCGATTGCGATGACGGCCTGGTTGGCGAAAGTTTTGAGGAGGTCGATTTGATTGTCGCTAAAAAGCCGCGCCTCGATGCGCCGGATCATAAGCGCTCCGATTGCTTTTCCTTCCTGCAACAGCGGAGTGGCGAGAATCGCGCGAAAACCAAGCCGTTGAGCCATCATTCGGCCAGTTGCAAACTCCTCTCCAGCGATCGTCAAGTCATGAACGTGGACCGGTACCCGATCCAATACGGCGCGGCCGGTAACGATGTCGCGCGCGACCGGCAAGCCAGTGCCGTCAATCGGAATCGGTCCGTGATGCGCTCCCACAGCCAGCCTGTCGGAGCGCAGCAGATAGATCGTTGCGTCATAGGCGTCGCAGAGCCGAGCGGCACTTTCAGCGACGGCGTCCAGCACAGGCTGAATGTCCGTAGGAGACCCGGCGATCACTTGCAGTATCGCGCCGGTCGCCGTCTGCTTCTCTAGCGCGTCGGTCAGGTCACGGCCACGCGACTCGACCTCTTCGAACAGCCGGACGTTCTCGATGGCTATGACCGCCTGGTCGGCGAAGGTCTTGAGCAGTTCGACCTGCCGATCGGGAAAATCGCCGGCTTCAAGCCGGTCGACCGTCATCACGCCGATCGGAACGCCATCCTTGAGCATCGGCACCGCGACGGTGCTTCGCGAATGCAAGAAATCGGCAAGCGCGCCCATCTTATGATCCGGATCGGCCTGATAATCCGGATCGGCCTGTATGTCGGGGATTTGCACAACGGTGCCGCTGCTCACCGCCCGCGCTGCAGCGCTGCCACGTCCTGGTGCCATTGGGAAGCTCCGATCGATCGTCTCGATTGCTTCGGGCGGCACCCCGTAATGGGCCATGAAGTGCAGGAGCGTTCCATCGAACCGGTCGACAAAGCAGAATTGCGCCCCGCAGAGCTTGGCGGCGCTCTGGGCGATCGTGTCGAAGACCGGCTGCGCATCAGTCGGGGATCTGGAGATCGCGCGCAATATCTCGCCGGTGGCCATCTGCTGTTCCAGCGACTCGGCTAGGTCGCGGTTGCGGGACTCGACCTCTTCGAACAGCCGCACGTTCTCGATAGCGATGACCGCCTGATCCGAAAATGTCTGCACCAGTTCGATTTCGCGTGTACTGAACGGCGAGACCGACGAGCGAGCGAGGACGAAGACGCCGGTCACGGCGCCGTCACGCATCAGCGGAACGCCCAGCAGGGTGCGGAAGCCGCCGAGCCGCTGGCCTTCGATGTTGGTATACTCCGGATCGTCGAGAACGTCGGCAATCTGCTCCACGGACCCGCTCTGGGCAACGCGGGCGGCGATGCTGCCCCGGCCCGGCGTGACCGGGAGGTTGTTCATGTGTTCCTGGAATTCTTGGCTCCATCCGATCTGTACCGTCGGCTGCAACACTTCGCCCTGGCGCAGATAGATGTAGCCCATCCCGGAATGACAGAGGTCGGACGCGGACTTCACAAGCGTATGCAGCACGGAATCGAGATCGAACGCCGAACTGCTGATCGTCTTCAACACTTCGGCCGTCGCCGTCTGCTGATCCAGCGACTCGGCCAGTTCACGATTGTGCCCCTCGACTTTCTCGAACAGCCGGACATTCTCGATGGCGATCACGGCCTGGTCGGCGAAGGTCTGGACCAGCGCGATCTGGCGTACGGTGAAAAGCCGCGCCTCCGGCCGGGACAATGAAATGACGCCCACGACCTTGCTGTCGCGCTTCAGCGGGACGGCAAGCCCGGCGCGGTAGTCGCCGAGCTCATGAGCGGCGAGCGAGCGGAAGCGCGGATCGTTAGGTACGTCCTCGACATGCACGATCTCTCCGGTGAAGGCGGCGAGCCCCGAGGTCGTCTGCGCGTCGGCGGCCGGCGTGAGTGGGTTGTCGCGCACGGCAGCCACCCACTCGTCGGAATAGTTGACTTGCGCGGCAAGAAACAGCTGTTCGCCCCTGCGCAGCCAGATGACACCTCGCGTCGCCTGACAGAGCTGGATGCTCGTCTGGATAAGGGTGGTTAAGACCGTGTCCAGATCAAAGGCGGAGCGGCTGATGACTTTCAGCACCTCGGCCGTCGCCGCCTGATGCTCGCGCGTTTCGTCCAACTGCTGGGTGAGCAGCGCAATCTTCGATTCGCGTTCGGAGTTCGATTTATGCACGCTGCGGTCCGATCCTCGATTGCGGCATCGGCGCCACTCTTTGATCTCTTTCGCCATGAACTTAGACCGGAAAAGCTTGGCGACCGATAGTCCAACTTTTGCCGCCACCAGGTTCGAGCCTGGTGGCTGTGTACCGAAGAGCCGCTCTTTTTGAGCGTACCTGCCGCTTTCGACATAACTCGGTGGAAGCAAAATCCCGCTGATTTGGGAATCCCCAACGATTCCAGGTCAACGCAGAACGCTCAGCGGCCATCGCTCTGCGTTTCTAGAAAGTCAGGAAAGGGTCAGGGTACGACGCTGTTCGCCACACCCGAAAGTCCGCTTTTTCAGGTCCGTGCGCCAGAAGCTGCCGGTCTGCTAACGGCCCAAAAGGTTCCAGTCAGCAGCGCTCCTTATGTCGATAGAGCCAGACTTTGCCTCCACCAAGAGGCAGACATCGCGGGTGACCATGCTGGAGGTCTTGGTCGTGCCATGAACGGACATCTTGCCATGAGTTTGAAGCTCGATCGATCTCGTACGGTCCTGGCATCTGAACGCTGCAGCACATCGAAGCGCGTGGCTAGGAATGTAGCTCGACAAAAGGACTGCTCGACCCGTACGCTGCGGTATGGTTGACGTGGCCGGCCCTTTCGAGCGGAAGCTTGCGGCGATCCTTGCCGCTGATGTTTCCGGCTATAGCCGGATGATGGAGGTGGACGAAGCCGGCACGCTTGCGCGCATGAGGGCACATATTGGTGAGGTCGTCAGGCCCAGGATCGCGGCGCATCGGGGCAATATCGTCAAGACCACGGGCGACGGCCTGCTCGTCGAGTTTGCGAGCGTCGTCGAGGCAGTTGAGAGCGCTGTCGAAATCCAACGATCGATGGCGGAGCGGAACAGCGGTGAGCCTGAGAACACCCAAATCCTTTACCGCGTCGGGATCAATCTCGGTGACGTCATGTTCGAGGACGGAGACGTCTTCGGCGACGGCGTAAACGTGGCCTCGCGGCTAGAGGGGCTCGCCAAGCCGGGCGGCGTGTGCGTCTCGGACATTGTGCATCAGGCAGTCGAGGACCGGATCCAGGTTCCCTTCCGTGACATGGGCAACCAGCGGGTAAAGAACATCTCCCGACCCATCCGTGTCTGGCAGTGGACGCCCGACGCGGCGCTGCAGACGACTCGACCTGTCGAGGCGGCGCTGCACCAGAGGGTGCAGTTCGCGACGGCGTCGGACGGCGTGCAACTGGCTTGGGCCAGCATTGGCCAGGGAGCGCCGGTGCTGAAGGGTCCGAACTGGCTGAACCATCTTGAGTATGAATGGCACAGTCCAATTTGGCGTCCGATGCTCGCGAAGCTCGCCAAGTTTTGCCATCTCGTGCGGTTCGATCAACGCGGAAACGGCCTCTCGGACTGGGAGGTTGAGACTATATCGGAAGATGCAATGGCCGGTGACATGTCCACAGTCGCGACCGCTGCACAGGTGGATCGGTTCGCGCTTCTCGGCATCTCGCAAGCCTGCGCCTTTTCCGTGCGCTATGCTGTGGAGCATCCGGAGCAAGTGACATGTCTCGTCCTGCTGGGTGGTTTTGTCCGAGGTCGGCTAAGGCGACCGGGTCTCGACCAAAGGAAGCTATATGAAGCCGGGGCGATGATGATCCGCGACGGCTGGGGCTCGCCGAATCCTGTTTTCAGGCATTTCTTCACTTCGACGTTCATCCCCGACGCCCCACATGAGATTATGGCGAGCTTTGACGAACTACAGCGCATTGCCACGAGCCCCGAGGCGGCGATGCGACTTTGGCAAATGAACAGCAAAGTTGAGGTGACAGAGCTGGCAAAGAGGGTCCGTGTGCCAACGCTCGTGCTGCATTGCGTGGGCGATCGCGTCGTGCCGATCGAGGAGGGCCGCCTGATGGCAAAACTCATTCCGGGGGCGATGTTCGTCGAACTGCCGGGAAATAACCACGTGCTCATTGAAGGCACGTCAGCCTACGACCAGTTTTTCGAGGAAACGGCTGTCTTCCTGGCGATGCACAATCCGGTCGCGTAGCTTACGACCGGTGATCCACTTTGGAACTGCCAGTTCTACGGCAAGCTTTTGACCCGTTGGAGACCTTCATTTGCGACCATGGAATGGCAGCAATGCGCCCAATGTCGGTCTTAGAGTCAGCCGTTGCCTCTGCCCGAAAGCAGACACCACATTGCTTTCTGTGTGACGGCATCTGTGCGCCGGTAGCGGATGTCTTGTACTCGCCAGCTCTTCCTGTCAGCGGATAGGCCACCAGTCACCCAACTGTTCAGGTGTAAGGTTGATGGGACAACGCAGGGCTCGTTTGCGGCATGAACACTTCCTTCCATACCGCTTGCGATTTGCAAACAGTTGCGATAGCGTTTGACCGCTTGCAAACTACAAGCAGTTTAATCTGTGAACCCACTATGAGAAGGGGCTGGTCATGGGCAAACTTATCTTGGGAATGAACGTCTCCATCGATGGCTATGTCGATGACCTTGCCGGAAATCTGGTCATGGGCGCACCAAGCCAGAAGCACTTCGATTACTGGATCGAGACGATTCGCAACCATGCCGGCGCTGTGTATGGCCGCCGGATGTACGAGGTCATGCGCTACTGGGACGATGATCACGCGGAATGGGATGCTTCGCTTCGCCAGTTCGCGACACTCTGGCGCAAGCTGCCCAAATGGGTCGTTTCGAGCACGCTTTCAGGGGTCGGCCCGAAGGCCACGCTCATCTCCTGCGATATTGAAACGCAGATTCGCGAGATCTCGGCCCGCACGGACGGTACCCTGAGCGTCTCCGGTCCGGAACTGGCCAGCCTTATGACCAGGCTGGGCCTGATCGAGGAATATCACCTGCACGTGAGGCCGTTCGTGCTCGGCAGGGGCAAGCCTTTCTTCCACGAGGCAAGGCCTCCGCTGCAACTGGTGTCGAGCACATTGATCGATGACGATACGGTTCATATGATCTATGTGCCGCGAGACTGAACGATAAGGCGCTTCAGCGCCCACAGGCGAACCAACACGTACGTCCGCCATAGCCCTGCGGCTCAATCAACGCCCCCGAAAAACCTTGGGCTTCGAAACGCCGGCTGATAGATTGCGAGCGGTGTTGCGTTGACCGGTTGAACTCGCCAATCGAAACATGACATTTGGCGTACCAAGCTCTGTTCAAGGACCTTATGCCATATGACCACAGCTAGAAGGCGGCAGCGGTCGGCGGGCGAAACAGTGATGGTAATTTCGGCGCGCATCCGCCCGACTCGCGCACTAAACGCCCAACAAGAATTCCGAACAAAGATTTCAAATGTCAGGTTTTCTCTACTGGCGAATCGTTATTTCCGCACCAAAGACGCATTTCCAAGAACAGGTTTTGTATTCTTGGCGACAGTCTCTACCCCTGCTGGTCTTGCACATACTGTAGACTTGCGCACAATCCGAACCGCAGCTTTTATGCTCGCCGGCGTCTGCTAGGACGCTTTCATCGATATTGATCTTGGAAGTCACACTACATTGATGAGTATAACCTGGTAGGCCGGATGACTCGGCCGTGTCGTTGCATTGCTCGGCGGCAATCGCCGATACATTCACAATGGCAACAAAACCGAGAGAAGCTAAGCTTACAATTGATATGTAGCGCATGGTTTCTCCTTTTTTAATTAATGATTTACTGAAGAAACTGGAACAAATCCATTATCTCACCTTTCATTGATTTTAAATAATCAATGTCGCTTGAAGATACTTCTTCACTCATATGTCGACAGAGTTAATTATGTCGATGACGGTGCTGCTGTCTTGTGCTATGTTTTGTTCAGCCTGCTGCAAGAATTGCAGCGGTCATGCCGGAGGCTGCCGATGCGTTACCTGAACTCCGCTCACTATATCAATGTGGTGGCCAACACCGGTTCGATCCGCGCCGCCGCGGAATTGCTCGCCATAACCTCGACGGCGCTCAACCGGCGTATATTGGCGATGGAGGCCGAACTGGGCGTTGCGATTTTCGAGCGACTGCCTCACGGCGTGCGATTGTCCAGCGCCGGCGAACTTCTAGTGCATCACATGCGCAACCAGTTATCCGATATGGAGCACCTGAAATCGCAGATTGCAGACCTTGCTGGCGCCCGGGCCGGCCATGTGGCGATCGCCTGCAGCCAGGCGCTATTGCCCTACCATCTGCCGATGCAGATCTCACTCTACCGCAAGGAACATCCGAATGTGACCTTCGGAGTGCACCTTCGCGACCGGGAGGAGGCCGAGCGCGCCTTGGTCGATCACACGGCCGACATCGCCATCGTCTACGAGCCAACCCGGCTGGCTGCTTTCATGACGCTGATGCGGGTGCACCAGCCGGTGCATGCGGTTATGCGGCCCGATCATCCGCTGGCTTCTCACGAGACGGTGCGGTTGCGCGCTTGCCTCGACTATCCAATCGCGCTTCCCACATCAAGTTACGGCGTGCGCTACCTGCTCGACATCGGGGCACAATCGTCATCGCTGCAGCTGGAGCCGGTGATTCAGTCGGACAGCTTCGAATTCCTGCGCAACCACGCTATCTCGGAGGATATCATCACCTTCCATTTCCCAATTGGCCTGTCCCACCAAACGATGACCGGTGACATGATCTCCCGGCCGCTCGACCCGCGCGACGTGCCCGCTGGCATGCTCTATGTCGGCCAACTCAAGGGCCGCACCCTACCGGTGGCCGCTGCCCGTTTCGCCGACCAGCTTTTCGCCTCGCTGGCGCAGCAGTATGACGTGTCGTGATGGCACCTTTCCGGCTAGTTCGTTCCAGAACGGGACCGTCTGCTTCCGGTCCAAGCTCCGGTCATTCCGGATCAAACTTCGGACAAAGCCGCTTAGCGCTTTATCGGGCAGTTTTCGCCGCGATGGCGCCGCGTTTAATTAGCCACAATGTCAGCATAGCAAGCCCACCAGATTCTGATCGAACTGCTGTGAACGGCAGCTTTGCGCAGCATGTCGGTCATTCCGACCGACTTGACCGCCTACCACAGGCGGACATTGCTGATGCCACGCTGAGGTCGCGGTTGCGCCAACAGCTGACGTGCGAGGCGACATCTGTGAACGCCCGGTGCCGATGATGCAAAGCGGTCGTTCGTTCTCCACCAGGCGAACCGTCTCTTAGTCTAGAGCAGCGCTCGAAAAGTGGTCACCGGCTTTTCGAACAAAGCGATGCGCAAACAAGAAGCTACAGCGGTGCGCGTGATCTCATTTTCACGCGCACCGCTGTAGGCGCCGGATCAGATCACGAAAAAATCGTCGGCGAGCAGCGTCGGCCTGTTCGTCAGCGTCGCGAGCTGTGTCACGCCACCTGCTGCAATTCCGTTGGAATCGTAAAACAACTCACCCGTAACCTTGTTATAGATGATGTGGTCGTCGGCGTCGTGGGCGCTGGTTCCAGCGAAGAAGTAGTCTGGGTCGAGGGCTCCGGTGGTGGCTCCAAGCGCCTCCATATACGCATTTTGGAGCCTGATTGAGTCGGCCGAATGGTTGAAATCCGTCATGATGTCGCGGTTGGCCACTGAGAGCGGCGCGCTGAAAATGAAGGAATCGTTACCGGCGCCACCAGTAAGCTGGTCAATACCCAGGCCGCCGACTAGTGCATCGTTGCCACCCTGCCCAAGCACGGTATCATTGCCTCGGCCGCCGTCCATCTTGTTGTCGCTGTCGTTGCCATCGAGTACGTTGTCGAGGGAATTTCCCTTGGCTCCGGCGTCGGCATTGCCGGTCAGACGCAGATTTTCTACCTCCCGGCGATCGACCGCCAGTGAGTACGTGACCGAGCTGAAAATCTGGTCGAGGCCCGCTTCGTCGATGACGTTGTCCAGTACATTGTCCACATAATAGGTATCGTTGCCGGCACCGCCATTCAACAGGTCGGCCCCGCTCCTGCCATCGAGCCGGTCCGCGCCATCATAGCTATATAACCGGTTGTTCCCATTGTTCCCGGTCAGCTCGTTGTCGGAAGAATTGCCTTGGGCGTTGATGTTGGCGACGCCCATGAGAGTCATATTTTCGACATGGCGGGGCAGTGAATAGGTGATCGAGCTGAATACCCGGTCGTTGCCCGCCGCGTCGCCCTCGATCACGCGGTCGAGCGCATTGTCAACATAGTAGGTATCGTTGCCTGCGCCGCCCTCCATCTTGTCGATTCCGACTCCGCCGTCGAGCCGATCGGCTCCGGCGCCGCCCCGCAGGGCGTCGTCGCCGGACAAACCGGAGAGCAGGTTCCTGCCGGCGTTGCCGACCAGCGTGTTGTCGAGTTCGTTACCCATCGCGTCGATGTCGGCAACGCCGGTGAGCGTGAGCTGCTCTATTTGCTGGCCGGACAGCGAATACGTCATCGAGGTGATGACCAGATCGATGCCGGCGCCGGCAGCCTCAATGACTACGTCGAATGCGTTGTCGACGCGGTAGGTATCGTTGCCGAAACCGCCGGACATTTTGTCAGCACCAGCTCCCCCGTCCAGAACGTCATCAAAGCTGGCGCCGTTCAGGATATCCGCCGCATCCGTCCCGGTCAGGTGCTGCTCCATCACGTCCGGCGCGGCATAGGCGCGCACGTAGTCGACGACCATGCTGTACGTGCCGGACGCCCGCTCGACCTCAAGGGGATTCATGGCAAGCGAGGCCACCATATAGAGCGGCGTACGGAAGAACTCGCTCATTGGAAAGCGGCTCAGCTCCTTGCCGTCATAGTACACGGTGATCCAGTCCGTCGTGATCCTCGCGCCGTAGGTGTGAAACGCCCCGTCAAACATCGAACCGGCGAGGCCCGTATAGTTGCCTTTCGAAGCGTGGCTTTCCTTATTGCTCAAGTGCACCGCCTGGTGATGACCATCGGGATCGCCGCCATACGCTTCAACGATGTCGACCTCGACGCGTGGCACAGTCTGATCGGGCGACAGCATCCAGAAAGCCGGCCAGGCTCCCGCCCCGCCGTGAAAGGCGGCGCGCATTTCGAAGTACCCGTACTCTTGCGCGAAACCCTGGCCGGCACTGTTGACCGTTTGCATCGTTCCCGACTGCCAGACGCCGTCCACCTGCTTCATGGTAATGGTCAGCTGCCCGTCAGAGACGGAGAACGGGTTCGTTGCTCCCACCGGCGACATGAACGTGGCGGCCCCATAGGGGGCATGCACAGGCGCGAACCACTTGCCGGTGCCGTTGTTCGGCACGACATCCATCGTATTGAACTCGTCGGAAAAGGAGAGCTTGAAACTGGAGAGGTTCAGCTCCGATCCTTTGTACTGTCCGGTCCAATCGCCAGGAAGAGCAATCGCAGCCATTGATGGGGTCCTCGTTCTCGCAACATTTTCGCGGTTGACCCCCCACCAAGGCTTAATCGTGTAGTGGACACCCATTCCGCCGCAAATGGGGCCAGTACGTCATAGGACTCCTCCCAGGATTATTCCCCGGACTTGCAATGTTCGTCCTAAGGCGACCTTCACCGTAGGCTTACGTTTGTCAACTTGTTTAATTCGATATTCCACTGTAGGCCGGCGGAGGCGGCCTACAGTCGGGGTTTCAAGAGGCTCACGGGCGTCTCGCCAATGGGGTGGCGCGACGGTCGGCGCAGATAGCATGGCCGAACGTCCGTTTTCTCAATCTGATTCGGACCTGCAATCTCGCCTCCGGAATGACCATTAGCGGTCAGGTCACGACGATGCCCCAGCCGGCCTGAATGTCGGCTCTTGAAGATCCACAGTTCAAAACTGCCTGGTCAGCTTCCGGCCCAAACGCGACGTCCGAGTAGTGGCTTGGCGATGTCCGTAGTGGCGCAAGCCGGGCGTAGCGAGCGACGACTTAGTTGTGGTCTTTCTTGACAGGCGAGCGAACCGCAAAACTGCCCGCAGCAAGGCCGGCGCTAAGGCATTGATATTGCTGTTGTCAAAACCTGAGGATTTTTGGAGCTACTCCCCAGCTTCGGAGAATGATGGACATTCGGAGAGCAGTTCGGGCAAGAACGGTGTTTCCGCGCTCCCCAGCTTTCGACCGCACATCCCGCAAACGCTGGGCTTTCAGGAAGCCATGAGGGGACCGGAGAATTGTTTGGACTTTGAAGGTGGTAGAGGGAAGGGCGCTGGAAACTAACCTTCTCCATTTTCGGCAATTCGCCAACCGTCGCGATCTCGCGATCGAGCAGCGTCCTCCAGTCACTCATAGCCTGTCATCTCGAGATAGCCGCGCCCGGCATGGGTGCCCTCAAATCGGATCGGGCCTTCCCAATAGGGAAAGCGTGTGTCCATCCAGGCTTGCGGGTTCAGCGCCCGCGTGGTCACATCCACCCCTTTTTCCGGCAATTGCACCCGCCAACGGATCGGCACGCTACGTCCCGCGACTGCCGCCGTTTCGAGCGGCGTCACCCTTAGCGCGCCGGGGCCCTGCGGCTGCGGCCTGCCGTCGGCCTTGATCCATGTGGCCGATGTGAAGCCCGCGCCTCCGTCGCGCAGGCGAAAGCCCATCATCTTTTCGCCGCTGTCGAAATGCAGCGAGAACCAGTCCCACCCGGTTTGATCCTCAGCCAGCGGCTGCGAGGACCATTCGTGGTCCAACCACGCCTGACCGGTCACCGCAATCGCGCCTGCCGAAAGGGTCAGCGTGCCGGTCACGTGGTAGAATGGTTGCGAGTAATAATAGCTCGCCTGCTCCTTCTCGGATTTCACCGAATAGCCTTGCACTCCCTGCGGCACCAGAGGGCCTTTGGCGTCCAGCGCCAGTTCGTAGGAAAACGCCTGCCCCGCCGCACGCAGATCGAGCGCCGACAGCGCATCCGCCTCTGGCAGGGCCCGGCCTGCCATCTGCCAGTTGTCAATCCAGGCCGCAAAGGGCGCAGCCGTAACCCCCGCCTGGCCGATGCCGCCCCGTGCCATCCGTTCGGCCACGAATTGGTGCGTTTGCGTCGTCAGCCCCGCATGGCCCATCCAAAGCTGCGGACTGGACCAGCCGGACCGCTCCACCGGGGCAAGGGCGGATCGGAAAAGAGTCCATTGCACGCCATAGTCCGCTCCATCCGCAGCTTGCAGGTTGGCGGTCAAATACCACCATTCGATCCGGTAACCGGGGTGCGGACCGTGGTCTGCCGGAAAGTTGAATACAGTCCCCGGCTGCGGCACTGAAAACCCGTCAGCCTCAGTGCCAAGCCCAGCAAAACCCTGGCCAAAGGCAGGTGCGGCCAAGCACATGTAGATCAGCAATGCTCTAACGCTCATGTGCAAATACCTTCAGCAAATCCGATGGCGAAAGACGCGCCAGCCGCCAGGCAGGCACGGCGGCTGCAAGTCCGGCCGCCAGCAACGCGAGCGCCGCCAGCCGCGCCCAGTCACCAGGAAAAAGATGCATCGGCAGGCGCCAGCCAAAAGCCTCGACATTCACCACCGCCAGTAGAACAAAGGCGAGCGCAATACCCACAGGCACGGCGGCCAGCATTGTCAAGGCTGCCAACAGCAAGCCGCGCGAAAGCTCCAACCATGCGAGGTGGCGGCGGGTCAGACCCATTGCCCAGACCGGCGCCAGTTGGGGCAGGCGCATCCCCGACAGGGTTATGAGGCTCGCAAACATCGCCAGCCCCGCGACTCCCAGCGTCAGAAAATTCAGCGCGGCTGTCACTCTGAATGTGCGCTCAAACACTTTGAGCGAAAAGGCCTTGATCCCGGCCTGGTCAATCACGTTCTGCGCTGGCAGCCTGAATTCCGCCCGCAAATCCCTTCCCAGTGCTTCGGCCTTGCCGGGGGCAATTCGAATGGCATAGCGCAGGCGGGGGACGTCAGGGTAGTGCTGGACCAGTGTGTCGATCCCGATGATTATCTGGCCAATCGGGTTGCCATAGTCGGCATAGACGCCGGCGATGCTGGCCCGCCAGCCACCGGGCAGCGTGATCTGGTCTCCCAGGCCCAACCCTCGGCGCCGCGCCAGTTGTTCGTTGATCAGGGCGCCGTCGCCTGTGGCGATTCGGTCCCACACATCCGGGACTGCAGTTAGGATCGGCCAGTTGTCGCGATAGGTGGCATGATCGGCCACGCCGTATATTGCTGCGGGCTGGCCTGCGACCCGGCCCTCAATGCTCCAAATCGGCAGGACCGCGTCGCTGCGCTGGGCCAGCCAGTCGTGTATCAGCGTGGCCTCTGTTTCAGTGCGCGCGGTCACGTAAAGCTCGGAGGCGAGACGCTGATCGAGCCAGCCGATGAAGGTCAACCGAAAGCTCCCCACCATCGTGCTGACGCCCACATTGGCGGCCAGCGCAAGCAGCAGTGCCATTAGCGCCAATGACAGGCCGGGAAGCTGTTGACGCGTATCGGCCCAAAACCATTCGGCCAGTGGACCACGTGCCATGCGGCTGCCAAGGTGCAATATCCCCGTCAGCACGAGCGGCAGCATCAGTGCCGCCCCCAACAGCAGTGCCGCCAGAAGCGCAAAGCCCGCCTCGAGGCCGGATCCGAACTGTGCAATTCCCGCCGCCGTCAACAGGAGCACCATCGCAGCCACGCCTTGCGCGCGCAGTGCCCGTTCCGAAGCCCGCGCCCAGGCCCGAGGCTGGGCCGGTGCAAGCAGTGGCAGGTGCCATAAGCGCCTGAGGCTCTGCGCGGCCGCTACCAGCGTGCCGATTACCGCGATGGCCAGCCCCGCTGCCCACACTGCGGGGCGGATCGACAGCGTTCCCGGCACATCGGCTCCGTAGAGCCCGCGCAGGGTGGCGGCGACGTCGGGCAAAAGGGCCGAGGCGACTACATAGCCAAGTGCCACGCCCACCAGCCCCGCGAGGAGGGCGAAGAACAGCAGCTCGGCGATCAGCAAAAGGACCAGCACGCGGGCCGGCAAGCCCAGTGCGCGCAGCGTACGAAATACCGGGCGGCGCTGTTCAAATGCCAGACCGATGGCGGAATGCTCGATGAAGAGCCCTACTGCAAAGGCAAGAAAACCGAAAGCCGTCAGGTTCAGGTGAAAACTGTCGGTCAGCCTGGCGAGATCCCCCGTTTCGCTCGGCTCGCGCAGGGTCAGGCCGGGAACTGTCACCTTTAGAGGGGCACGGCCAATCGGTTGGTCCGGCCAGAGCAAAAGACGAGAGATCTTGTCCTTTGCCCCAAGCAGGACCTGCGCCTGCCCGATGTCGGTGAGGACTGTGCCAGGCGGCAAACCCTCGGCCACGCGCACGGGAGGTGTTGCTTGCTCGGTTAGTCGTGCCGCGGTTTCCGGAGCTGCATAGAGCACACCGGGCGCCGTGATGAACGGCAATAGCTCATCACCCACCGCAACATCCACCTGCTGCGCCTGCGGCGGCAAAGTCAGTGGGTCAATGCCAAGGACGCGCAACCGCACATCCCCAAACCGCATTTCACCTTCAATCACCGGCGAAACCAGCCAGCCTGCTCGCCGCAGTCTCACAAACACCTGTTGATCCATCCGGGCCCCGTCCTCACGCACCAGTTGCGCGAGCCGGTCCTGCCCTAGGATCGCCGCTGCACGGTCATAGCTCGCCCGCGCCTCACCGTTGATCGCCTGAACCGCTGACCACAGCGCCGTTGCCAGCGATAGCCCCAAAAGCAGCATCGCCAGTTGGACAGGCCGCCTGCGCCAATGCGACAAGAGCGCTGACAACCCGGTCCACACCATCAAGCCAGCCGTCCCGCGTGCAGGTGAACGCAGGCGTCCAGTCGAGTTGCCAGACGGTTGGAATGGGTAACCATCAACAGCGCGGCACCCGTTTCGGTCACCAGCGATAGTATCAGATCGAGGACGGCATCCCCTGTTGCTTCATCGAGATTGCCCGTGGGCTCATCGGCCAAGACCAGCCGGGGCCGAGCGGCTAGGGTCCGCCCAATCGCCACCCGCTGTTGTTGCCCACTCGACAGCTGTTCAGGGTAGCGCGTTAGGACCTTGGCCAGGCCCAGCCGTTCAGCAAGGACCTTCAGCCACGCCGGATCAGGACGGCCGGCAAGTCGAGCCTGAAAGGCAAGGTTGGCTGCCACATTAAGCGAAGGGATCAGGTTGAACTGCTGGAACACAAGTCCGACTGTTCCCCGCCGCAGGGCGGCAAGGGCCGTATCGTCCAGCCCCACGATATTGGTACCGCCAAGGTGGATTTCTCCCGCATCAGGGCTGTCGAGCCCTGCAACGAGGTGCAAAAGCGTGCTCTTGCCGCTGCCCGACTCGCCGGTCAGCGCAAGGCTCTTGCCCGCATCCAGCGAAAGATCGATCCCATGCAGAACATGCAACGGCCCCTCGCCAGTGGAGTAGAATTTGTCGATCTGGTGCAGCCTCAGCAGCATGTTACTATGTTACTCCCCGGAGGTCCGCGTGCATCTGACACGGCGGATGGATCGAGTGAGTGGTCGAACCACGGTGGCGGGCGTTACTGTGACAGACGAACAAGGCATAAAGCTATCTGGCAGCAGACTGGTTGAGGAAAGCCCCACCGTCATGAAGCCGATGAAAGAAGAGCACCTCGCGGTTCTACGCAGGCACATGGTCGAGGTGATTGCAATCCATGCCGACCTTGCAAGCGAAGAACTCGGCAAGGCGACGCTCGATGAGCGGGTGATGACAGCGATGCGGTGGGTGCCGCGGCATCGCTTCGTGCTCATAGGGCACTTGATGGGGTTAGCTGGGTATGGAGCGGCTTGGTTGAAATCGCATCGGTCGACGGATCGACCGCATGCTACAGAATCGGCGCCGTCATCCGCTCCCTCCCTCGGGCGCCCCTCCCGCTCGGGAGCTCGTTTCGGTCCCCTATCCAGTGCCGATCGGCTACGCCGGTCTGAACTTGTGCTGTGCCCCAGCATCGCATGCATGATGATGGCCAGCCGCCGGGCAAGTGCGACTCTGTACCTTCGCATCGTGAAGCGCTTGGCGATGGCCAATGCCCAGTCCTTCAGCTTCAACGCTCCTCGTAAGCGCGTCAGCATAAGGTTGGCGGCTTTGTCGAACAGGACTCGTCGGCATGTTGGAGCCTTCGCCAGCGACACAACGATCGCCTCCACTCAGGTTGAGTCAGAGAGGACGAGTTTGATCCGTTGGATCAAAACTGAGGATGTGTATGGCTTCTTGAGAAATCTGACCAGTCTTGGGATTCCAAGTACGGGGTTCTCCGGCACCCCCAAGAGGACAATGCCGATATCGGGCCAATGCTGCTCCAGAAAACGCGTCAGATCCAGCCACCCTGAAACGTTTAAGTCGGAGACTACGGCTCGAATATTACTGTAGCATTCGAGGTGGCTGAGAACCTCGTCAACACTTACGGCCTCAAGAACGTTGAAACCGGCATCGGTTAGCAAATCCGCGTCCGCTATCAATGAGTGCCCATTGCTGTTTGCGAGTACGATCGGCCCCAAAAGTCCGCGGCGTTTCATTTGGGGCTCTCCGCGGCTCTTGGATTCAAGAATTCCGAACGAGACAGCACCGCCTAATTCACTGGAGCGGACTCGCCAAGTGGATGCGATGGAGCCAAGGTGGCATCAGTGGCCTACGAGTCAAGAGCGCCTTCGCGCGTCGTCGCGTAGCTTGTGCCAGGCAGGTCATTCTGGAATGCCATCCACCTCGTCTCTCGATCTGTCAGCGACTCCCGCAAGAGGATGTAACTTTAGCTCGTTGGTGGATTCCCCAACGCGTGTCGTCCAGAAACCTGACGGGGCGGATGCCGCGCTTTTCCCACGTGGGAAGAAGCTGGTCTCTAAAGCAGCCCCACACGGCAGCGCCACGATGACAGAGGCAACCGTCGAGCAACACGGATAGTCAAGCGAGCCTGAGGACACTGGCCGAGCGCTACGGGATCAACCAGAAGACGGTCATCGCGGAAAGCCCGAGCAAGCGGGCAGGGCACTGCCGCAGGCAGACGCCGGCATTGCTCAGAGGCCTGATCTACGCACCCAATGGTTATGCCATGACCCCGGCACACACGCGCAAGAAGTGGCGGCTGTACAGGTACTACGTCACCACCAGCGTCCAGAAGCTCGGGCCGGAAACCTGCTCGGTACGGCGCCTGCCTGCCGGCGAGATCGAGGCCGCAGTCATCGATCAGGTCCGCATCCTGCTGCGCTCCCAGAGATGATTGTGAAGACCTGGGCGGTCGCGCGCGAGCACGGCGACGAGATCAGCGAGACCGAGGTGCGCGACGCACTGGTTCAGTTCGATGGAGAACTCTTTCCCGCCGAGCAGGCGCGCATTATCCAGCTATTGGTCGAGCGCATCGACGTCGATGTAAACGGCATCTCCATCCGCCTTCGGACCGAAGGCATAGCCAGTGTCATCGCCGAGCTTCGGCAACGGCCAAACCTGGATAGGGCCGCCTGATGAGCAACCGCGAGATCAGCCGCGACGGCAGTTTGCTAACGGTCTCCATCCCGATGGCGATCCGCAAGCGTGGCGTCCGTAAACTGGTGGTGTCGCCGAACACGACCGAGGGATGGGCACCGACACGTCCGCGCATCGACAACACGCTGCTCCGCGCCGTCGTTCAGGCCTTTGCGTGGAAGCACCAACTGGAAGCAGGCCAGTTCGTCACAATCTCCGAACTCGCCGAGGCCAAGAAACTCGACCGGTCGTTCATATCTCACGTGCTTCGGTTGACGCTGCTGGCACCAGATCTGGTCGAAGCAATCCTCGACGGGCGCCAGCCTGCGACGATGCAATTGCAGCCGCTGGTGCGCGGGTTTCCCGTCGAGTGGGAACGGCAGCGGCGCTTGCCGAACGTGGCCACCTTCTTGTGACCGCTTCGCGCCGCATGTCGGCCGTTGAGGTGATCTTCGCTTTTGCCCGATAGCGGACGTTGCCGGCGACCACCTTGGACATCTTGTTGCGCCATTTCCAGACATTCCCGACGCTTTTCGGGAGCGGACCTTCGCTTATCGTCCGAAACCGACCCGTTGACGACCTTGGGCGAACCTCCAAATCGAGGTCGGGAACCTGACCTTCAGCGCAAGAGCATTCGGGAGTGCGCTCGCGTGAGGTCATTCACCACATTTGGAGGCGACCCGCAGATGCTTTTTCGTGTTATGGTGGGCTTGCAACGCGCGTAATCTCGACCTCGGCAATATGGCAGAGGTCGAAAACTATTGCCTTGGCACAGGGAGCTTTCGCCCCAGCACTTGATCGCCTCCGAAACGCTGGGTGTGCTGCTTTCCCTGACTGACCCGGGGCGAGGAGGTTGTCCATGTCCACGAGTAGTGTTGACCGCCCGCTGCAGCCGGGCGACCGGGCACCGAATGTTGTGCTCAATGCGATCTCACGCGAAGGCAAGATCGCGCTCGATGATTTTCGAGGCCGTAGCCCGTTGTTGATCGGGTTGTTCCGAGGCCTGCACTGTCCGTTCTGCCGGCGCCATGTCGCGGCGATGGCGCAACTCAAGCCGGCCCTGCGTGAGAAAGGCGTCGAATGCCTGGCGGTGGTCAATACGCCGGTCGAGCGGGCGCGGCTCTATTTCCGTTACCACCCGGCACCCGATCTTCTCGCCGCATCCGACCCGGAGCGGGCCTCGCACCGTGCTTTCGGCTTGCGCGAGGTTGGGATGGACACGGTCATGGCGATACGGATCCATCTCCCGGGCGAGTTGCCCAAACCTATGGACGTCATGGCAATGAACGAGTTCCTCAACAAGAAGGAAGGATATGAGATTACGGAAGCCGATCAGCAGGCGATGGTGGCTTCCGGCCAGGGGCAGCTTGTCGGTCAGTTCCTAATCGACCGGGCGGGCATCGTACGCTGGAACTTCACTGAAGTTCTGGAGGATGGCCTCAACACCTTCAGAGCGCCGAATCCCGAGGAATTGATGTCGGCAGCTTCCCAAGTTGCACATTAATAGGCTGCGGAAATGGGCTGCTGAAAACTCGCTCGACGGCCACCATCCTGTGGTGATTCTTTGGATTTAACAATCATCGAAATGCTCAGCGCGGGCGGCTAAGGTCTGCCCGTGGGCTTCGTAGCGATTTCGATTCAACGGTCTGCGGACCGCCCCCGACGCTAGAGTGAGCAAGCCGCAGAGGCGGGGCGACGTCCGCTCCTTGCCGCAATCACGTCGTTACGACAGGCGCGCATACGGCAAGTTTCCACCCAACCTAGTCCTCCAACGGCTTCTTCCGCGTGCAGAGCGGTCAAAAGCACGGATCGCCTCGATTGCGCCACTACTGGTCATTCGCAGCGCGCCTCGTTAGCTGACCTTCAGCCACCGGCCGGAGTCGACCCTCTGCGGTCGTCCACGTATACCGCTCCGGCAATTGCCAACGCAGTGTTCCACGCGACGGGCAAGCGTGTGCGGACATTGCCGATCAAGATTGAGGATGTCCTGACCGCATGAACCACGAGCCGAACGCCGGCCACCCGGACGGAGTTGGACAAGGAACCATGGGTATGACGCCGTCGGGCGAAATGTCTGATTTCGGGATTGAAATCATGTAGGCAGGTCAGGATTGGGTCCAGCGCTGGTTGTGCTCGATGTCCGCTTTCGGGGAGGGATTTCGTGCAGCAAGGTCCGGATAGGGTCACTTCTTCCGGTTCTCGAACAGGAAAGTTGCGCCATCTCCTGACCTTCATTGCCAGCAACGTGAACGTCGCGTCTCTGTCCCCTAAGCGGTCGTTGCAGGAAAAGGGACCGCAAGATGCGGTCCCGTCCGTTTATTGCTGAGCTCCGGAGGTATCCCGGCGCCTCATTGCGCGGTGGTGGCCGAGAAGGACGCTTGCATATCCTCGACAATCTGGTCGATCGAAAAGCTCGAGGGACGTAGTGCAGGCGGGAACTCCTTGAAAGTCTTAAGGTAACTGGCTGACGAGCGCTCAAAAGTACTGACAGTGGTCCGCCTTGACGGCCTTTTCGGTCAGAAACCAACCAGGATCCACGATTCCCTCAGCTTCAGCTATGAGGTCGGCGGGCTCGACCTTGAACGTCTGCGCCGCATAGCGGCAGCCGTAGAGGTTGACATTTCCGGTCTCAGCAAGAAGCTTCAGGAAGTCCTCGATCTCGGTCGGCTCTCCGTCCGCGGCCATCCGGCCGCGAAGCCAATCGGTTTCGCACTTGTGTCGTCCGTCCACCGAAAGGGCAGCCGCCCCTTTGCTGGTCAGCGCCCTTACTGCCCAAAGCAGGAAGAGCATGTCGACCTTCACGCCCTTTCGGGCCTGGGTGTAGGCGAAGGTCAGCGGCGTGAGGATCTTATCGTAGGCGTCATCGCGTACGACGATTGCTAGATGTTTCATGATTGAAACTCCAATGGCGCGGTTGATGGAGCCCCGAGGGGCCGTGTCGAGACTTCAAAATTCCTGCGTTCCGCCGCCGGACTACCGGATGCGAAACGCAGGTTCACTCAGGCTGCTTCCCGGTCCGGCGCTGCATTTGCTCCGGCCCGGGTCAGGAAGCTTCGATTCACCGGGCTGTGGGGTTTCAGCGCAAGGCGCTCGTTCGCGAGGGCTTGAGCCAAGCCTGTCAGACCTCCGCGCACGGCGGCCTCAGCAAGGGTCCAGTCGATGATGTCGCGTTGCGCGTGGCTGCCGCCGAACGAGTTGGCGATGAAGCGTGCGCCAGAGAGGCGTTGCGCCGCGGTGTCATAGTCGCCGTGCCAGAATGCTGTGAACCCTTCAACAAGGGGCATAGCAGTCCATTGCCCCCATTCGGCGACATCGGTGACGTCGGTTCCGTTCCGATAGGATGCGAGGATCCGTTCGACCTCGCTGTTCCGACCGGCGCCAAGATATGCCATCACCGCGTGCCAGTCGTTGAAGGGGTATGTGCGGCCGTCGGCATGATTGTCCCAGGTCGCCGCCAATTCTTGCCAGCGGTCGCCGACATCGTGCCCTGAAAGATGCAGGCGCCAGAGAAGCGCCGAGGCGTCGACCATGTCGAGTGCGACGGTGCTCCGATCCCTGCGGATCGGACCGTCATAGAGCGCGAAGACCTCGTCGACTTGCCCGAGATCTAGATGGTAGAGCGAACGATGCCACCAGTTGTGAACCTTGAAGAAATTGTCGTCGCCGGACCAGTGGGGTTCGCGAGCGATCATCCAGCCGATGCCATCCTCAGCGCGGCCCTGCATCTCCATCACATGGGCGACGGCATGGTGGGCCCAGCTGTCGAGCGGCTGCAGGTCGACCGCGCGGCGGCCAGCTTCTTCCGCTCGCCCATAGTCGCCGGTTTCCTCCAGCCCGAATGAATGCATCCCGAGCAGGATCGAATAGCCCGGCATATCCGCGGACCATTTCGGCAGCACTCGCGCGATCCTGTCGCGCAGGTCCCGGGCGTTGGCGCGGTAGAAATCCATCAGGTGGCCCGACTGAAGCGCGACGAGGTCGTGCGGGTAGTTCGCATTGTGCAGGTCGAGGGCCTCGGCGGCGGCGGTCCAGTGTCCTTCCAGCAGCAGGTCAAGCGCGGCGACATGAGACGCCTCCCGCTCCGAAAGCCGCGATGACTTAACCTTGGCGACGATTGCTTTCGCATCCTTCGTCGCCCCCGGCTCGGTCGCGAGCCCGAACAGGTGCGCCTTCAGGATTTGCGCCATCGCGAATTCCGGGGCCGCCTTGATGGCTTGGTCCAGCATTCCGATGGGGTCACCACGGTAGAGGTTGAAGGCCGCAGCAGCCCGATCGTACAGTCCCGCGGCTTCGAATGTTGCGCCGGAAAGCGCGTGGCCCTGCTGATCGACGATCATAATTGGTTTCCTTCTTGAATAGAGTGAACGCATCACCGACCCCGGCCGGCCGTGAGCTTCCGGCTGCCGGATCAGCGGTTTCAATGCTAAGCTAGACTTGCTGGTCGGGCCGGTTAATGAGCGATGCGCCGGAACTCTTGACCGATCCGCCGTTTTTAATGGAATGCTGTCCCGGTGGATGCTCTTTTGGATATGCTTCGAGCGATGCGCCTTACGGGAGGCATCTTCCTCGACGCTGAACTCACAGCCCCATGGTGCATTTCGGCGAAGGTCGGGCCGGAGGACTGCAGCCCGTTTACGCCCGAGCCTCGTCACATTATCGCGTATCATTACGTCACCGCCGGCCGCTGTGTCTTGAAGGTCGGCGGCCAGCAGCCGGTGCAGATTGAGAGCGGCGAGATCGTGGTTCTGCCACGAAATGACGATCACGTCCTCGGAAGTGCATTAAACCTGCGGCCCGTCAGTGCCGAGCAACTGATCCAGCCGGGACCGGAAGGCGGGCTTGCAAAAATCATTTATGGAGGGAACGGGGAGCGGACGCAGATTTTCTGCGGCTTTCTTGGCAACGATCTTCCGCACAACGCCTTCATCGCAATGCTGCCAAGCGTGCTGAAGCTCGATGTCGCCGAAGGCGGGAGCTGGATAGAAAGCACCTTCCGCTTCGCAACGAAGGAGTTGGCGGGACGCCACGCCACATCGCCAGCAATGCTCGCGAAGCTCGCAGAAGTTCTGTTTATGGAGGCCGTCCGACGCTACTTGTCGTCTCAGCCCCCGGCGGGAAATACCTGGACAGCTGGAATGCGCGATCCGGTCGTCGGACGCGCCCTTGGGCTACTCCATGGCCAGATTGCCAGGCGCTGGACGACGGAAGCTCTTGCACGAGAGATAGCCGTTTCCCGTTCGGCCTTCGCGGAGCGCTTCACGCGCGTGATCGGCGAGCCGCCCATGCGTTATCTGGCGAGACAGCGGTTCGAACAGGCTTCGGCGCAACTGAGGGATTCCGCCGACCCGATCGTGCGGATCGCCTTCGATATCGGCTATGAGTCCGAAGCGGCTTTCAACAGGGCGTTCCGACGCGAATATGGCGTCCCACCAGCGGCCTGGCGGCGAGAGCACATGGTCCGCAAAGCCTGATCTGACGACGAATCGTCGAGGGCACATCGTCGAGGGCACAACTCATCCCGATCGGCGAACGGCAACAAAGGCTGACATAGCTGCCCTTGACCTCCAACCACTGAAGGACCCGAACGGGTCAAAGTCGCTGGTTCCGATGAACGTCAGCTTTCAGGCAGTGTGATCACTCCGGGAAGGGCGGGTTTGAGGGTCAGCCAGAGACATCGGTCCCACCGAGCTGACTGTCCGCTATCGCTTTTGGGACACCAGAAGCTGCCGGTCATATCTCTTTGACGGAACGGCAGCTTTGCGCCGCCATATCCGCCGTTGAGGTCTCCTTCGTTTTTCTCGAAAGCAGACATTCGGCTTGGGCGGTATTATGCCGGACTTGGCCCCGAAGCCGACATCCGGGCAGGTCAACTTTTGACCCGTCTGCGACCTTGGTTGGATGAACGGGGCGTCCCCGCGAGCAGACGTTGGTTGCTTAACCGGGTGACTCCAACGGCTGCCTGATTGCACATCGTTGGCCGGTCGTCATTTTTCCGTTAGGTCGAAATCGAACCACTTCATCGACAGGGTTCGCAAGGTGCCGTCGGCATGCATTTCGTCGACCGTCTTCTTTAGCAGATCGGCTAACTCGGGATCGCCCGGCATGATCGCGACCGACTGCGGCACGCGGTAGAGAGGCTGGCCGATCACCCTGAAAGGCCTGCCGTCCTTGATCAGCGCCATCACGACGGGCAAGTAGTTGACCACGCCGTCCAGTTCCACCCCGTCGCCCTTGGCCAGCGCCTCGAACGCCTCCTCCTCGTGGTCGTAGGTGACGACGATCGGATTGTCGATCTTGTAGACCACCGGCGGCGCGTCGACGATGCCGAACGGCTTGCGCCGAAGGTAGAGTTCGTAGTTCGCCGACTTCAGCGCGCCGATGCGCTTACCGCTGGCGTCCGATGGCTTCTTGATCGTCGTGTTGTCGCGATGCACCGCCAGCACGCCGAGCGCATAGTAATAGGTGACGGGGAAGGCCACGTGCTTGGCGCGTTCGGCCGTCGGTGTCATGCTGTTGACCACGATGTAGTAATTGCCGTTCCACTGACCGGTGGTCTGCTCCTCCCATGTATAGATCGAGCCGTCCTTGCCAGTGACGTACTTGACCTCGACGCCGAGACGCCGGCCGATCTCGCGCAGCACCTCGACATCGAAGCCCATCAGTTCGCCATCCTCGCCTTTGATGACGTAGGGCGGCCAGATATCAGGATAGGGCGACAGAAGCTGACCGCTTTGCTTGATCCTGTCCAGAGTTTCCCCGGCCAAGGAAGGGGTCGAGAAAGCTGCCAGCACCGCGCAGGCGAAGGAAACAAGTGGCCACGCCCTGTTCGAGCCCATGCCATATCCCCCCGCTAGGAGGCTTTCAGCAAGATTGACCTTGCGTTATGCTAAATTAGCATTGTCTCGAGGAACATTCCACCATGATCGGTGACGGCCTCAAAAGGCCCATGCCTGGCGTTTGACATGTTGCTTGCGCTTGCAAGGCACGGCGTTGCGCTGAAGATCCTCACCGGGCTGGCGCTTCTGGTGCTGCTTACCGTTTTGGGCGGCGTCGTCGCGATATACTCGTTCCGGGAAGCAAACAACGTCTTCACTACGGTTGCTTCGACGCAGATCGACACCATGTCGGACGCGGCCGAGCTCAGGGAACACACGCAGGCCATCGCCTCGCTGGCGCCCGGCCTTTTCGCACGCGAGCTCAACGAGGGGTCGTTGCTCGATTTCACGACCAAGGCGTTCAACCAGCAGAACCAGCTCCAGGCCCTGATCGACAAGTTGTCGAGCCAAGTCAAGGACAGCCAGGGCCTGGCCTCGATCAACGCCGAAGCTTCGGCCCTGTTCGACAATGCCGACAGCCTGTCTACAGCGATCTACGAGAAGGCGGCGCTGCAGGACAGCATCGACAAGGCTATCGGCGAGCTTGTCGCCATCAGGGACAACGCAACGGGTGCGCTGGAGCACAAGGCCTTCGGCAAAGCGGCGGTTGCCATTGCGATACGGTCGTGGATCGCCGCCTTCAACGCCTTGAATTCGACGGCCCTGGAGTCGTTGGCCACCACGCAGCCCAACGCACTCTCGGTGATGGCAGCAGACATGGCGTGGCATCTGCGCGAGGCAGAGAACGCCGTGCAAAGCGCGACCGGCGCTGAGCCCCTGCTCGGCGCATTGCAGAAGAGTCTGGCGGCAATCGCGGGCGGGCCGCAGGGCTTCATTGTCCAACGCCAGAAGCTACTTTTGGCCGAGCGGGAGATCGAAGACCTGTTCCAGAAGAACGAGCAGATCTCGGGCCGCTTGGCCGCAGCGGTAGATCTGGTGGTCGAGAGCATCCGCAACGACGTCGCCGCGCAGAACCAGACGTTGAACGCCACGCTCGCCGGCCGGTCCCGCCTCCTGCTGATCATGGGATGCCTGGGGCTCACCGGCGCGCTGGCCGTCGGCGCATTCACGCAGATGTCCGTGGTCGGCCGGCTCAACAGGCTCCGCAGGGCGATGACCGGAGGCCACGCGTCCGAAGACGCGCTCGATCTCACCAGGGGCAGCGATGAGATAGCCGAGATGGCGCAGTCCGTCGTCAACTACGTCAACGAGATCAACCGGCGCGAGGAGGACATCAAGCGCAGCAGCTTGCGGCTCACTTCCGCGATCGAGACGCTGCCCACCGGCTTTTCGTTGTACGACGCGGAGGACCATCTCGTGGTCTGCAATACTCGCTACAGGGAGCTTCTATACCCCGGGATTGAGGATTTCGTGCAGCCCGGACAGTCGTTCGAAATGGTCGTACGCAAGTCGATCGAACGAGGACTCATCCTCATTCCGCACGGCGGCATCGACGAATGGGTCGCCGAACGGATCGAGCATCACCGCAATCCGCATGGCCTCACAGTTCAGCAGCGTGCTAACGGCGTCTGGGTAGAGATTGGGGAACGACGCGCCGAGAACGGCGACATTGTCGCCATTTACACGGACATCACCGAGCACAGGAACTTCGAGGCGCAAATCATCGCGGCCCGCGAGAACGCAGAGCGGGCCAAAGATGTCGCCGACGAGAAGAGCCGGACGCTCGAGCGGCTGTCCGAGCGGCTGTCGAAATATCTCTCGCCACAGGTCTTCGCCTCGATCTTCACCGGCAAGAACGACATCACGATATCCTCGTCACGCAAGAAGCTGACGATCTTCTTTGCGGATGTGGCCGACTTCACCGAAACCACGGATAGCATGGAGTCGGAAGAGCTCACCGCCCTGCTTAACCATTACCTGACCGAGATGTCCCGGATTGCGCTGAGCCATGGGGCGACGATCGACAAGTATATCGGTGACGCAATCATGATCTTCTTCGGCGATCCCGAGACGCGCGGCGTCAAGGAGGATGCTGTCGCCTGCGTAAAAATGGCGGTTGCCATGCAGCGGCGCATGCGCGAGCTGGAAGCCGATTGGCGCGGGCGCGGCATCCAGCGCCCCTTCCGCATGCGGGTGGGCATCAACACCGGCTTCTGCACGGTCGGCAATTTCGGAAGCGAAGACCGGATGGATTATACCATCATCGGCAGCGAGGTTAATCTTGCGTCGAGACTGCAGTTCCATGCAGAACTTGGCGGCATTCTACTCGCCCACGAGACCTACGCTCTGGTCAAAGACTTATTCCCCACCGAAGAGCAGAACCCGATCGTCGCCAAAGGCTTTGCCGACCCAATTAGGGTCCATAAGGTGCTGGGAGTGCACGATCAGGTTAACGGCACCAATGGCGTCATATCCGCGCACATGGACGGCGCCGAGATGCATATCGACATCGAAAAGCTGTCCGAGGCCGATCGTGCGGCCCTCAGAAATCTCGCGCAGGACCTCGTCCTGAAGCTTCAGCCGTAGAAATCTGCAGTATTTGACGCCTTCCATTCAGGGACCGGCATTATTGCCTTCGCCATAAATCCGCATCTGCGGTTTGGCCCTAGTCATCTGGAACTGAAGTTCGTTACATTGTATGCTACGTCGCTTCTGGAGAGGAGCGCATTATGGCGAACGCGAATGGCCGCCCAACCGCGCCGTTGGTTCTGAGCGCAGACGAGCAGGATTATCTCG
>NZ_QZWZ01000036.1 GCF_003601975.1 Mesorhizobium waimense | reverse complement strand
TCGGCCATGCCGAGCAATGGGACGAGATCGCGGTCGATGGTGACGTTGTTGCCAAGGATTGTCTCCTGCGCTTCAAGCGCGAAGGGCGGACGCTGGCTGTCGCGTCGATCTTCCGCGACATCGAGAGCCTGGAGGCCGAGCTGGAAATGGAGCGCCAGATGGTGACCTAGCAAGCGCGCTCCGGCACTCCGATCCGAGAAGATCGCAATCAGAAATGGCAGAGCGGAATGTCGTTGTGACCGAAAGGAGTTCGACTATGTCCACAGTGAAGCGGGAACTTAGCGTCACCAGTGGTTTGCGCACGGTTGCGCCCGCCCAGCATTATTCAAAGGTCGTGAAATTCATGAACGAGGTCGCCAAAGAGGCGGCCAACGATGCACCGACCTCGGTTGAAATCTTCTCGGACAGCGGCCACTGGTACTGCCGGGTTCGTCGCGGCGATGAAAAGACTCGGCCGATGGGTCCCTATACCAAACAACAGGCTGAGAGGATCCAGGAGGCTCGGAGAATGTTGATCGCAAAAAGAGGTACCGCTCGGATCATGTTCGAGTAAGCGAGGATCTCACGATCACGCCGGCCGACGCACTCACTACTTGATCGTTCGTCATCGAATTTATTGAACGTTGCGGGCAGACCTGAGGGCTGCCGCATTGCGAAGCCGCGTCTCGCGGCAGGACGTCTTGTTGGCTCCCCTTAGCGGCCCGGCATCATCTCCAACCCATGGAAGGAAAGCCCAATGACCTACAAGTCCATCGTTCTCAACCTCGACATCGACGGTATGGTCGCACCCGTGATCAAAATCGCTGTCGATCTGGCCCAGCGCTTCGACGCGCGCCTGATCGGTATTTCGGCTGCCGACGTTCCTCCGCCCGTTGTGATGGAAGGAGGGGTGGCATTCGAAGGAGAGAGCATGATGCGCCAGCGCAAGAACATCGAGCGACGAATTGAGGACCTCCGCATTGAGTTCGAACGACTTGCTGGCGCTTCGGTTGATACGGAATGGCGTGGGGCGGTGGACAATCCGACTCGCTTGCTGATCGACTCGGCGCGTGTGGCCGATCTCATCGTCACAGCGTCGCCCGAGGGTGCCTCTTCTGGCAACGTTCATCGTTCCACCGATCTCGGCAACCTGATCCTTCAGGCGGGACGACCTGTACTGGTTGCCTCGACCAACCAGGAAAATTTTCGGATCAACAAGGTTCTTGTCGGGTGGAAGGATACGCGTGAAGCGAGGCGCGCGGTTGTTGATGCCATGCCGTTTCTGCAAATGGCTCAGGAGGTTCGTGTAATCGCGATCGACGATGATGCGACCGATGAAACCTGGAACAGCCTGAACGATGTCGTCGCCTTCCTTTCGAGCCACGGCGTAAAGGCAAAGGCGGACGTGTTTCCGGAAAAATCCGATGGTGGATCGATCGCTGATGTGGCCGAAGCGATGCATGCGGATTTGATCATATCCGGCGCCTACGGACACAGCAGATTCAGGGAGTGGATCTTCGGCGGTGCTACCCGCTCGCTGCTTGAAAATGATCGACTGAACCGGGTCATGTCGAATTGAGCGTGATACACAAATAGTGGATGCGCATTGTCAAAAGCTGAGAAATCCGCGTAGGCCGTCCAGCGCTCCGGGTTGACCGCCCGCCAACTGCCGCGGGGCTGCCAAGCAGCAGCATCGGGAGCACAGACCTGTTACTCGCCTTCCGTGGCGATCAACATCCAATTGTGCTTCGTTGACTGGATGTCACAGGCGAACGTCCACGTATCGATCACCTCAACGATCTGCTGGGGATCGCCGGCGACGATCACGTCGCAGGCCGAGCGCGTAGCGCTGACCATGTCGGAAACGAAGCGAACGGCAATTTCAGCCGTACCATCCACCTCGAAAGCGTCGACGATCTTTGCTTCGCTCGTGCCGATGATGGTGAGCTGTAGCATCTCCTTTCGATCCCTGCGTTCGGCAATCGCTCGTTCGAAGGTATCAAGCACTTCGGGCCCGACAAGGCGCTTCAACGTTTGGATGTCACCGTCAGCATAGGCCTGCAGGATAACTTCATAAGCCGTCTTGGCGCCGGCCAGAAAAGCGGCGAGGTCGAAATTCGGGTCGATCTCTCGGATCACATCCAAGGGCGTGTCCGCAGAAGAAGTGTTTTCGCTATTGCCGGTTCGTTGCTCTGTCGGCGTATCGTCCCGCTTGGTCTTATCGTCGCCCGAGCGTGGCAGAAGTTGGCTCCAATTGCCCAGCAATGCCCAATAGAACGCGATAATCACGACGATCAGGATCTGGTTGTTTGGATCTGTGGTCTCGTTCATGACGTTCTCCCGACAAAATGTCGAAGTGACAGAGACGGCGATTTGGAAGGAGGCGAGTGTTAGAGAATGAGCGGCAGCTTTTCCCACTGATGGAAGGGCGGCGGCGACGGCAGCAGCCATTCGAGCGTGGTCGCACCTTCGCCCCATGGATTGGCGCCAGCTTGACGCTTGCGGGTGAAGGCCTCCGCGACCGCGATGAAGAAGACGATAAGTCCGGCCGTTGAAATGTAGGCCCCGATCGACGAGATGAAATTCCAGCCGGCGAAAGCGTCGGGGTAGTCGGCATAGCGTCGCGGCATGCCGGCCATTCCGAGAAAATGCTGCGGGAAAAAGACCAGGTTGACGCCAATGAACATCAGCCAGAAATGGAGCTTGCCCATCGTTTCGCTGTACATATAGCCGGTCATCTTCGGGAACCAGTAATAAAAGCCGGCGAAGATGGCGAAGACCGCGCCCAGCGACAGGACATAGTGAAAGTGGGCAATCACATAATAGGTGTCGTGCAACGAGCGGTCGAGACCGGGGCTGGCAACCACGATCCCGGTGACGCCGCCAATGGTGAAGAGCAGGACGAAACCGAGAGCCCAGAGCATCGGGGTCTTGAACTCGATCGATCCTCCCCACATGGTTGCCAGCCACGAAAACACCTTTATGCCGGTTGGAACGGCGATCACCATCGAGGCGAAGGCGAAGTAGCGCTGGGTGTCTAGGGACAGGCCCGTGGTATACATGTGATGCGCCCAAACGACAAAGCCGATCGTGCCGATAGCCACCATTGCATAGGCCATGCCGAGATAGCCGAAGACCGGCTTCTTGGCGAAGGTCGCGATTACATGGCTGATGATCCCGAACCCAGGCAGGATCATGATGTAGACTTCGGGATGGCCGAAGAACCAGAACAGATGCTGGTAGAGGATCGGATCACCGCCGCCGGAAGGCGCGAAGAAGGTCGTCCCGAAATTGCGATCGGTCAAAAGCATGGTCACTGCACCGGCGAGCACCGGTAGTGACATGAGAAGCATGTAGGCCGTGACCAGCATCGACCAGGCGAACAGAGGCATCTTGTGCAACGTCATGCCGGGTGCGCGCATGTTGAAGATGGTGGTGATGAAATTGATCGCACCGAGGATCGACGAGGCGCCCGACAGGTGGATCGACAGTATGACGAGGTCGACAGCAGGCCCCGGTTGGCCGTCCGTCGAGTAGGGCGGATAGAGCGTCCACCCGCCGCCATGGCCGAGCGCACCTGGCGCTCCTGGAACGAACATCGAGGCGATGAAGAGGACAAACGACATCACCAGCAGCCAGAACGAGATATTGTTCAAGCGCGGAAAAGCCATATCGGGCGCGCCGATCATGATCGGCACCATCCAATTGCCGAAGCCACCGATCAGCGCCGGCATGAGGACGAAAAAGATCATGACAAGCCCATGGGAACTGACGACAACGTTGTAGACCCCCGGATCGCCAAATATCTGCAAGCCTGGTTCCTGCAACTCCATGCGGATCAACACCGAAAGCGCGGTGCCGAGAACGCCGGCCATGATCGAGAACAGGAGGTAGAGAGTCCCGATATCTTTGTGGTTGGTCGAGAAAAGCCACTTGATGAGGAACCTGTGTTTGCGATCATCCAAGACTGTGGCTGGAATGGACATGTTGTGCTTCCTGCTCCTCGCTGCGGGCAGACCGGGCGGGCTCAACGGCGGACAACAACTTGCGAACCCGCGGTCGCAAGGGGATCAGGCCTCGCCTGCGTTCATTTATTCGTCAGTGACGGAAAGCCGCCTGGCGATGAACACGTTGCGCTGCATAAAACAGGAAGGCAAACGCAATTAAATGCCGCATTGATGCAAGTTTATTGCACTGAACTGGCAAACCATGTTGGACCTTGACCGCGGCCGTACGTTCTTCGAAATCGTGCATTCCGGCAGCTTTCTGAGGGCTGCCAACCGGCTACGCGGTAGGCGCTCGGATTCGCACATTTGAGGAAGAGCTCGGACGCCACGGCGCGCATGAGCGAATCCTGCGCGCAAGGCGCGCGACATTCCGCCACCACTCAATGTGCATTCTGGATCAACCAGAGTTTTCACAACTACGCCGACTTAGCTGTCGGCGGAGTTTCTTGGCGGCCTGAACCAGCTTATGCCCTCAGCAGGCAGGTGCATGATGTGCTCGGAGAGCCGCGCCGGGCCAGTTTCACAGCCCTCGGGATGGTCGAGCTCTCAGGCGGCGGACGGTCCCGGGTCGTCGAACCCAGTGTCGAAAGCCGCCATGACTTTGTTCTCTGCGTTGTCCTGCAACTTATCAGAACGATGGACGACGTGGAGAACAAGCCTGCCCAGTTGCGACGAGCCCGGTTCCGCCCCCAGCGCCAACTTCAATCTCTCGCGCCTTGCGGCTTCCGGCTGATAGACCACTTCGTGGACAGTCAGCGTTTCAGGGCTGCCGTCCGCACTCGGAATGGTCATGGATTGACCTTCGGCCAGACCAAGCAGTGCCAGACCGCGCGGATTGGTGATTGGCAAAAGCATGCCTACCAGACCGCGCATCTCGCCATGTGTGAGGATGCGCGTTTCGGCGGGGCCATCGTTTACCCGGTAAGCCACGCGGCTGCTGAGCGTCACGACGGTTGCCGGGATGTCTTCCCGAAACATGACGAGTGCGCTCGAAATCTTCCGGTGGAGGATAGTCAACAGTGTTTGGGTGCGGGCCGGGTGGCGCTCCCGCATCACTTCCAGAATGGTGTAGTCCTTGGTCGTCAGTTGACAGCTGTCGATATTGGGCATGGTGCGTCTCCAGCCGGCCCCGTGCAAGGGATCCAGCGTCAGGAAATTGATCGGGTGTGAAGAATTACCCCTGTGCCGGACAAGCCGGCGCAGGGGTTAGACTCCCGCGATTAGGCTGCCCGCATGATTGAGGAGACGTACGGAGATGCCCACGTCTAGACACTCGCCGCAATCGCCGGAGACGCTGGTGCGAGCCGCTCGGCTCCATCGCCTTCCGGGGCGGGCTGGTTCACGGCAAGGACCAGCAATTCGTGCCGGCGCCCGTCTCGGGCGGTCCACATGATAGACTGTCCAGCCGAGAGGCCGATCAGGGCTGTGCCAATCGGCGTGAGGATTGAAACCTTGCCTTCCGAGATGTCCGCCTCGCCAGGAAAAACCAGCGTGATCGTTTTACGATCGCCGGTGTCGGGCTTGAACGTCACAGTTGAACCCATCCGGACGGTGCCAGCGGAGACCCAACCATCGGCGACGATGCGTGCGCGCTCGAGTTCGGCGAGCAGTTCATCGGAAGCCTCCGGATTTCGAGCGGCCACAGTGCTCGCAAGCGCCGATAAACGTGCATGGTCCGACTGCGAGATGCGGATGTTTGGCTTGCGCGGGGTTTTCGTGGTGTTCTGCATTTGGATACTCATATTCTAGTTGGGCCAGCCGTCATCAAAGGTGACGGAACTGGCCAATTCGAGAAAATCTTCGTTGATGCACCAAAGCCCAGAGGCGGTGCACCCTACGGATCATATGTTGACTTAGGTGTTGCCCCTCGGCTCGGGGCGCATGGCAGCCGAGCCGGGGGTTATGATCCCGCGATGGGGCAAACCCGGAAAAGAAAATCGCAACGGATTTTGACAGTGACGTCCATAAAGCTATAGTTGGTGAAGCAATTCCGGAAGTCAAGGCAGCGCTTCGGCTATCAAGTTGGAGCTAGTCAGGGCGAACGTTCAGTAAGGTGTTTATCACCAGCGCTCGTCCAGCCCTGTTTATGCCCGTGCCACTTAGTCTTTCTTCCGCCAGTCCGAGAAAGACAAGGCGTTCTGCCAATGCTTTGGATAGTGCCGGGTAGGGCCCGCGATTCAACCGCTTAAGCGCTGTCTGCTCCTCCTGTGTAAGATCGTTCCAGACAACCGTCACGACGGCCTCCTTGGTCGCAAACCGATGGCTCCTGTAGGTCCATCGAACTTCGAAGCAATTGAGCCTATGGAACGGCATCTGTCCCGACGATGCCGCCTTCATTTTCCAGAACGCCGATCCGTCTGACTTCGGAGCGGTTGAGCTTCAGGCGAACTCCGATGCCGCCCCCGTTCTCCGCAATGAAAGCGGCACCGGCGTTTTCGAGCGCGGTTTGTAGCTTGTCGCAGATGTCCCGGTCGGGGAGGGTGATCCGACGCTCGAATTCTTCGATGACCAACGCATCCACGCCTGAATTGCCGGCGAGCTTTTCGCGGGTCCATTCGACTAGCGCGCGAGCGGCGCGGCATTGAGCACCAGTGATCATCACATAATCTCCTTCTAGGTCGCTTTCGGGAGCGAAATCACAGCCTGCTGAAAGCCAAGACGCTCCGGTCACGACGTTGGCTTCTGCTATTCCTATTTTTTCGCCTTCCGCCAGCTCCCGCCGCTCTCGCCTCAGCCTCTGAGCAAAAACCAGCGCTCACCCTGGCTCGGCGTGATCACTGTCTCGTCGTAATACTCTTGGCCCGGCAGATGGGAGATATGCTCACCCAAGTTCACGCTGATGTTTCCCTTGATGTTGCGGCCTGAGCCAAAAGCCAGGGCGTATCGTTTGCAATATGCCAGATCCCACTCTGGCTACTCCAGGTCCCTCCCGCTGGCTTCGGCCGGCGGGCTTTTTGTTCCGCCTCGGCTGCGATTAAGGTCAGGGCGACCGCTTTATGGACGCCGCATGAAGGGTCGGCGTCGGCCTCGATGACCGAACATTTCTGCCGGCGCGCTGTTGGCCAGCGCGGCGGCAGTCTGAAGGGTCGTCGCTCGAGAAGCACGCCCTTCAGTGGTGATGGGCGGAAACGCTCTTGACGTATTCGGACACAAGTTCCCTCGGCGCCGACTGACCGACGTCGCCGACGCTGAGGATGCCGACCATCCGCATGCTCTTGTTGATCACCGGCAACCTGCGGATTTTCAGTTCCTCCATGTGCCGCATGGCCTTGGCCAGATCATCGTCTTCGCGGCAGCAGTGAATGCCGGTCGTCATGACATCGCGCGCCGTTGCGGTATGGCCGTCAAAACCATCCTCCGCCAGTCCTTTGCAGACAATATCGCGGTCGGTCACCATTCCGATCAGTCGGTCGTTCTCTCCGATAGGAATCGACCCGATATCCTGGGCTCGCATCATTTTCGCCAGTTCGGTGACAGCGATTTCGGGGCTGACCCAGTCAACACCCTTGTGCATTGCGTCTTTGACTTTCATGGCGGACCTCCCTTGCTGGGTTGGTGAATGTCCCCCTGTTTCATTTTACCGCGGACGGGGTTTGGCTGCCAGAGGTCGTTCCTCCGGCCGAACAGAACAGCGAGCACGAGCAAATTTTCAGGTCGGCCTTTTTAGCAAGAGCTAACGGAACGGAAACGGCTCCCCGCTATTGAATCAATTTCGAGTTTTGCGTGGATTCCGATGCGTAAGCGCGCCGCCGGAGACCCGCTGGAGTTCATTGAGCCCTTGATGCCGACACTGGTGGATAAGCCACCCGAGGGAGGAGACTGGATTCACGAAGTCAAGTTCGACGGCTACCGCTCGCAGATCGTCAGGGACGCCGGCGGCGTACGCATCTTCACCCGCCGCGGTCGCGACTGGACATCAAAATACCGCGACCTGGCCAAGGCGGCCGGCGAACTGGAGGTGGCGAGCGCGATCATCGACGGCGAGATCATCGTCACCAACGAGGCCGGGCTGTCAGACTTCGCCGCACTTCGCAAAGCCATCACGCGCCGGCAACACGATCTGTATTTCGTCGCCATCGATCTGCTGCACCTCAATGGCCACGATCTGCTCGACATGGCGCTAGAGGATCGTCGTGAGATCCTGGCCGGAATGATACCGGACGGCGGCAGAATTCAATTCAGCCAGGCGCTGCCAGGCGACGCCGTGGCTATTTTCCATCTCGTCGACCAGGCCGGGCTCGAGGGGATGGTTTCGAAGCGCAAGGACAGCAAATACCGAAGCGGCAACTCGACTGCGTGGCTGAAGACGAAGGCTTACAGCATTGACGAATACGAGCTGCTCGGCGTCGAGCGCGAGGCCGGCAAGCCAGCTTTCGCTCTCATGGCCGAGCGAGGCACCGGCCGCTATGTCGGTTCTGCGCTCATCACCTTGAACCGGGAAATGCGTGAACGGCTCTGGCAACGCGTCCACCAGCGCTGGCACGGCGCCGAAGGGCATGAAGCGGCCGGCGACGCAATGGGTCAGGCCGGGGCTGATCGGCCGTGTGAAGCACCTACGGGGCGAGGAAGACTTGCGGCATGCCTCGCTGCAGGATTTTCGGGAGGAAACGGTGCGCGCATCATATGAAAGTCGACCGGGTCGAACAGGTGGAACCTTTGCGAGCACGAAATCTTCTCCCTGTGACCTAAGGGAGGAAACCAATGGCAAATCTGGGAAAACTGGCTGTCGCAGTGCTTGGCATTCTGGCTTACCAAAATCGTGACAAGATCGGAGACTTGATCCGCGGTGCAGGAAATCGCGATCCAAACAACCCGCAAGGCGGGCTCATGGATCAGCTGTCCAAGGGTGTGTCCGGGACAGCGCTTGGGGATATCCTCGACCGCTTCAGAAACGCAGGAGTGGGGTCGAAGGTAGATTCGTGGGTTAGTACCGGACCCAACGAGCCGATCGAACCGAAGGACGTGGAGACGGCAATAGACGATGACACCCTCACTGCTCTTTCGATGCAGACTGGTCTGTCGCGCGATGAACTGATTGCTAGGATCACGAAAGATTTGCCCGAGGCAGTCGACAAGCTGACGCCAAAGGGCGAACTGCCAGCAGCGACCGATGAGATCACACTCCTCGATCAGGGGCCACCTCGCAGCCCCCAGCAGTAGCGGTGGGAGTGGGTCCACGACGTGCTTGCCAGCGCGACCGATATCAGGAATATAATCCTTCGTTGCGGCGAACCGCTTCAACGGAGATCGCCATGCCCCAAAAGACTCTCGCCGACGCCCTGGCCGCCCGCGAAACCCTCTATGTCAACTGCGGGCATCCGATGTGCCGCAAATCGACGAAGCTCGATATCGCAGCGCTGATCGACAGGCTCGGGCCGGATCACGGATCAATGCATCAGGATTTAGTCGGCCTCTTTGGCTGCTCAAAATGCAAGGCTGAGGGTCGCGACGGCCGCCCGGTGTTCTTCACATGCATTCCCGACTACGAAGGCCAGCAGCGGGCGCGCAACCGCGACTGGAAGCCGACGTTCGAGAAGCGCTAGCGTAACAGGACATAGACGCCCATGCCGGCCATTACCTCTTGGGACTTCGGACCGCGAACTACCTTCTACCCGCTGGAGCGCACGAACGGTTCTGTTCCGAAGCGCGGATGATGTGGGTCGAATAGAAGCGCCTTCTCCAATCTCGACAATCATCCGAACGGCCATGGAGGCGAGGCACGGGCGACGAATTATCTGGCGAGCGCGACGGACTCGTCGCCGATCCATGGCGATCGAAGCAGGCAGGGGTACAGCACCAGTCGAAATTTCAAGACCGACGCCTGTACCCAAACGAAGCAAGCTGCCATGCAGATGGTGACGAAGGATGCCAATGCATCAGATTAGAGAATCGATTTGGTCGTACTGAGTTCCCAACGTAGCAGCGTATTTCGGGTCCCTTATCGGGACCGCAAACTTCGGATTGTCGTCATGTTGTTGAAATCGCTGGTACGCCCAAGGGGAATCGAACCCCTGTTACCGCCGTGAAAGGGCGGTGTCCTGACCGCTAGACGATGGGCGCGCTCAGATGAGCGGCTTATAATTGCGTTGTTCGCAACCGGCAACCCGTCTGCCGCCGCCTGCGACAACTTTTTTCAACAGTGGCAAAATCTGCGCTTTTGGCCTGTCAGGCCGCGGTTTCACAACCTTGCCCGATCTTCGGATCGTGGTTCGGTGGCGTTTGCGCGGGCCGGCGAAAAATCAGCTGCGCCGGCGGCAGCGCCAGTTCCAGTCGCGCTCGGGGCCGACATCGATATGCACGGATTCGGTGTGGCAATAGGTGCCGACGCCGCCACGGCCGGGCATCGTGCGGATGTAGTTTGCCAGATCCCATTTGGAGACGCCGGGAACCTGGATGTCGGCGGCGGCGCAATACATGTGCAGCGAGTTCTTGGCGCCGTTGGCGCGGCGGTTGCGGGCCGGGTCGCGATAGCCCGAGGTGACGACCATCTTGCGGCCGTAGTGGCCCTCGATCGTCTTCAGCACGCGCACCAGCGAGGGTTTCAGGCAGGCGACGTCGACGCTCTCGTTCTGCTTCAGCAGGCCGTTGGGGGCAAGGCGGGCAAGGCCGGCGGCAGAGGCCACCTGATAGGCGCCGCCCTCGTCCTCGTTGAGATCGACGTCGCTTTCGTCGTCGAGGCCGGATTTGCGCTTGATCTCAAACAGCGCCGTCTGGCGCACGCCGGGCAGGGCGTCGGCACCGGTGATGTGGTTGCTATCGTCGCCGATCGAGGCAAGCCGCACCGGCTTTTCGGCCGGAGTGGCCGAGGCCAGCGTGATAATAGGTTTTGCGGGCGTCGTGGCCTTGGCCTGCACAGGCTGCTCGCCCGAGCGCGCGTTGACCAGCGGCGCCGGTGCCGCCGAGGCCGGAGTGGTGCTGAACAGCGAGGCGAGGAAACCCTTCTTCGGCGCGTTGACCTGCTGCGGCGCCTCGCCGGCCGTCACATAGACGGCGTTGTCCACCGCCGGGGCGGCAGCCTTGGCGTCGGCTTTCGGTGCCGTCGTGGTGGCATCGGCGACTTTCTGCGCCACGGCGTCGGTCTCGGCGGCTGTCTGCGCCGGCTGCACCTGCGGCTGCGGTGTATTGCCGGCAACGGTGTCGGAACCAGTAGGCACGTTGATGGGGAAGGCCGCCCCAGGCTTGGTCACCGGCACATAGGCGACCTTTTCAGGCAAAGGCTTATCGTCCTCACTCATCACGGTCGATGCCTCAGAAGAGGCTGATGTCACCTGCGTGGACGAATCGGTCGCGGTTGCCGTTGTCGCGCTGGAGGCCGCGTTGATGTCGGCCGAGGTGGCGTTGTAGCCTGGCATGCCGACGGACATTGTCGGGTCGCCGGCCGAGGTGCAGGACGCCAGAAGCACGGAAAAAAGCGCTGCCGCAATGCTGCGGCTTTCCCTCCGTGCGAGACGCCAACCTGCTGATCTCAAAACAAAATTCCCCCTCGGTATCCGGCCGGTTCATCGTCGACTCGGCGCCTCGCGCTCCGTCGCAATGCCCCCTCTGTTCCCCAACCGGAAACGGGACCTGTGTCAAATCTGCAAGCCTCGGATTTATTCGTTTGTAGATCGCGAATTGAGGCTGCCGGATGGTTGACGACACCATTTCGGCCTGTTTTGACGAGCCGTCAACTCACCAGACATTACAGGCTGTTACACGCGCACCTTGACATAGGTGCCCGGTGCATCGCCCAAGGTTTTCATATGCTTGCCAGGTTTGCGGGCTGGCACGCGGGCATTGTCCTGGGTCTCGATCCAGTGCTGCCAGTGTGACCACCAGGAGCCGGGATGCTCCACCGCCGAAGCGAACCACTGGCCAAAGTCGCCCACCGGCTTGCCGCCAGTCCAGTACTGGTACTTCATCGACGCCGGCGGGTTGACGACGCCGGCGATGTGGCCGGAGCCGGCCATCACATATTCGACCGGGCCGCCGAAATACTTCGAACCGAGGAACACCGATAGTGCCGGCGCGATGTGGTCTTCCTTGGAGGCAAGGTTGTAGACCGGGATGGTGATGTCGGCGAGCGACACGGTGCGGCCGGCAAGTTCCATCGTGCCTTTCGAGAGGTTGTTCTCGAGGTAGCAATTGCGAAGATAGAAGGAATGGTTGGCGGCGGCCATGCGGGTGGAATCGGCGTTCCAGTAGAGCAGGTCGAAGGGCAGGGGGTCCTTGCCGCGCATGTAGTTGTTGACGACGTACGGCCAGATCAGGTCGCCCGAGCGCAGCATGTTGAAGGCGGTCGCCATCTTGGTGCCGTCGAGGTAGCCCTTCTCGTTCATCGACTTCTCGACGGCCGCGACCTGGTCTTCGTCGACGAAAACTTTCAAGTCGCCGGCATAGGTGAAATCGACCTGGGTGGTGAAGAAGGTGGCCGATTTGATGCGGTCGTCGCCCTCCTGCGCCAGCAGCGCAAGTGCCGCCGCCAGCAGCGTGCCGCCGACGCAGTAGCCGATGGCGTTGACGTCCCTTTCGCCGGTGGCCTTCTCGACCATGTCGAGGCCGTATTGCAGGCCCTCGCGGATATAGGCCTCCCAGCTCTTGGTGCCGTGGCGCTCGTCCGGATTGATCCAGGAGATGACGAAGACCGTGTGGCCCTGCTCGACCGCCCAGCGTATGAAGGATTTTTGCGGGTTGAGATCGAGGATGTAGTACTTGTTGATCCAGGGCGGGCAGATCAGCAGGGGACGCTTGAGCACCGTCTCGGTCGCCGGATCATACTGGATGATCTCGGCGACATCGCTGCGGCCCACCACCTTGCCGGGGGTAGTGGCGACGTTCTTGCCGATCTCGAAGGGCGAATAGTCGGCCTGCCTGAGCTTCAGGTCGCCCTTGCCGGCGGCGATATCTTCGGCCAGCATCTTCATGCCGCGCACCAGGTTCTCGCCGTTGGAGGCAACCGTTTCGCGAAACAGCTCCGGATTGGTCAGGATGAAGTTCGACGGTGAGATCGCGTTGGACACCTGCTTGACGTAGAAGCTGGCCTTGTGGCGGGTGTGCTCGTCCAGCCCCTCGGCATGCTCGACCAGGTCGGCCGCCCAGCGCGAGGTGACGAGATAGGCCTGCTTGAGGAAATCGAAGAAGGCATTGCGGCCCCATTCGGGATCCTGGAAGCGCTTGTCGCCGCGTTCCGGCTTGACCGCGTCGTCAGACGCTTCGGCGTTCGGGCTGACGCGCTGGATGGCATTTGCCCAGACCGTCATGTAGCCGGCGAACAGCCGCGTCTGCGCCTCCAGAGCACGCTGCGGGTCGGCAAGCCAGTATTCGCTGAGCTTGGAGAAGGTCTTGACCATGTCGACCACGGGCTCGGCGACGTGGTCGCGCACTTCGCCCTTCTCGCGCGGCTCGGCCCAGGCGGAGGCCGCCTTGCCGGCCTGCTCGACCATGCGCGCCATGTTCAGCGCGAAGCGTTCCGGGTCCTTTACCAGATATTGCTCGACGGTCGAAGGTCCGCCATCTTCCGCTTTGCCCGAATCGGGTGTCTTGGACATGGTTCTCGGGGTTCCTCCCGGAGCGTTTTCTTGACATAGTATCATGGGACATTCGGCCGGGTCCAACACGCTCTAACCCGGCTGCCAGGAAAACAATATGACGATTAATGTCGGCGACACCGTTTTTTCGAGCACTGTTGGTATTTGCCGCATCGCCGCGTTGGCCTTGCTGGGGAGCGCGCTGCTTGCGGCCGGCGGCTGCGCCAGCAGCAACAACGGCAACACAACGCCGGTCGCCACTGCCGAGGGCCCGAAGGACACCGGCTCCTATCCGAACCTCAACATTCCGCCGCAGGTGGCCGCCAAGCAACTCACCCCGGAGGAAACCAAGGCCAAGCTTGCCCAGTTGAAGGGCGACCAGCAGGCGCAACTCGGCAAGAGCGGCGGCACCGGCGCGAGCAATCCGGCGGCGCTGAACTCGCTGGCGAAGTCCCATGGCGATGATACGCTGAAGCAGATCGAGACCAAATGCGATCCCGCCCTCGACCCTACCTGCAATTAGGGCTATATCGCGCGCCGAAACCCCTTTGCCGAAACAGCTTTGCCAAAACCACCTCTGCCAAAACTACCTCTGCCAAAACTACCTCTGAATGTCTGGAACTGACATGGAAGAATTTCACAAGGTCCGCCGGCTTCCGCCCTATGTCTTCGAGCAGGTCAACCGGCTGAAGGCCAGCGCCCGCTCGCGCGGCGCCGACATCATCGACCTTGGCATGGGTAATCCCGACCTGCCGACACCAAAGGCCATCGTCGACAAATTGTGCGAAGTGGTGCGCGATCCGCGCACGCATCGCTATTCGTCGTCGCGCGGCATTCCTGGCCTGCGCCGCGCCCAGGCCGCCTACTATCAGCGCCGCTTCGGCGTGAAGCTCAACGCGGACACCCAGGTGGTGGCGACGCTGGGCTCCAAGGAAGGCTTCGCCAACATGGCGCAGGCGATCACCGCGCCCGGCGACGTGATCCTGTGCCCCAACCCGACCTATCCGATCCATGCCTTCGGCTTCATCATGTCGGGCGGCGTCATCCGCTCGCTGCAGGTCGAGCCGGATGACGGCTTTATCCCGGCGGTTGAGCGCGGCATCCGCCATTCGATCCCGAAGCCGCTGGCGCTGATCCTCAACTATCCGTCGAACCCGACGGCGCTGGTCGCCTCGCTCGATTTCTACAAGGACGTGGTGGCTTTCGCCAAGAAGAACGACATCATCATCCTGTCCGACCTTGCCTATTCGGAGATCTATTTCGACGGCAACCCGCCGCCTTCGGTGCTGCAGGTTCCAGGCGCCATCGACGTCTGCGTCGAGTTCACCTCGATGTCGAAGACGTTTTCCATGCCCGGCTGGCGCATGGGTTTTGCCGTCGGCAACGAGCGGCTGATCTCGGCGCTGACGCGCGTCAAATCCTATCTCGACTATGGCGCGTTCACGCCGATCCAGGTGGCGGCGGCGCATGCTCTGAACGGCGACGGCGCTGACATCGCCGAAGTGCGTGAGGTCTACCACAAGCGCCGTGACGTCATGGTCGACGCCTTCACCCGTGCCGGCTGGACCATCCCGGCCCCGGCGGCCTCGATGTTCGCCTGGGCGCCGATCCCGGAACCGTTCCGCCATCTTGGCTCGCTCGAATTCTCCAAGCTGCTGATCGAGCACGCCGACGTGGCGGTGGCGCCGGGAGTCGGCTTCGGCGAGCATGGCGACGATCATGTGCGCATCGCGCTGGTCGAGAACGAGCACCGGATCCGGCAGGCTGCCCGCAACATCAAGCGCTTCCTGGCGTCCAGCGCCAAGCAACCCAACAATGTGGTGCCGCTCTCCGCGCACCGCTGAGTTTGCCTGACATCATCGAAACGAATTTTGAGGGGCGTCGCCGGACATGGCTGAAGCGTTGCGTGTTGGAATTGCCGGTCTAGGCACTGTCGGCGCCTCGGTTGCGCGCGTGCTCGGTGACAAGGCGGCGGAACTGACCCGCCAGTGCGGCCGCGACATCGTCGTCTCTGCTGTCTCCGCCCGCGACCCGAAGCGCGACCGCGGTGTCGACCTTGGCTCGGCCGAGTGGTTCGACGACGCCGTGAAGATGGCGGAGAAGGCCGATATCGATGTCTTCGTCGAACTGATCGGCGGCGACGAGGGGCCTGCGCTCGCGTCCGTGAAGGCGGCACTGGGAGCCGGCCGCCATGTGGTGACCGCCAACAAGGCACTGCTGGCCAAGCATGGCGTGCAGCTTGCCGAGATCGCCGAGAAGAAGGGCGTGTTGCTCAACTACGAGGCGGCGGTGGCCGGCGGCATCCCGGTCATCAAGACGATGCGCGAGGCGATGGCCGGCAATTCCGTCACCCGCGTCTTCGGCATCCTCAACGGCACCTGCAACTACATCCTGACCCGCATGGAGGCAGAGGGCATTTCCTTCGACGCCTGCCTGAAGGACGCGCAGCGTCTGGGCTATGCCGAGGCCGATCCGACCTTCGACATCGAGGGCCATGATACGGCGCACAAACTGTCGATCCTGACCAGCCTTGCCTTCGGTACGAAAATCGCAGCCAACGACATCTACATGGAAGGCATCTCCAACATCAGCCAGGCCGACATTCGCGCCGCTGGCGATCTCGGCTACCGCATCAAGCTGCTCGGCGTCGCCCAGCGCACCGAGAGCGGCATCGAGCAGCGCGTGCATCCGACCATGGTGCCGACCGCCTCGGTCATCGCACAGGTGCACGGCGTCACCAATGCGGTGGCGATCGAGACCGACATTTTGGGCGAGCTGCTGCTTTCCGGCCCCGGCGCCGGCGGCAACGCCACGGCGTCGGCCGTCATCGGCGACATTGCCGACATCGCCAAGAGCCGGCCAGGCTTCCAGCACGGTCCGGTCTTCGGCCGCCCGGCAAAGGAGCTGAAGCCCTACAAGAAAGCGCAGATGCGCAGCCACGCCGGTGGCTATTTCATCCGGCTGACCGTGCATGACCGCATCGGCGTCTTTGCGGCGATCGCCAAGCGCATGGCCGACAACGATATCTCGCTGGAATCGATCGTCCAGCACGCCTCCGGGCCGGAAACCGACGCGCAGAAGACGGTGATCCTCGTCACTCACGAGACGACCGAAGCGGCGGTGCGCAAGGCCGTCGACGGCATCACCAAGGACGGCCATCTGACCGACAAGCCGCAGGTCATCCGCATCGAGCGCGCCGGATAAATTCAATCATATTCCGCCTTTAATCGATTGATATTGCTGCGATTTCGAAAAATTTACCTGGTAAGTCTTGCCGTTGTCATGGAGCTTTGACACAAGAAGCGGGCCTCTGGCGGGAGGCAGCATGCCAACGAGGATTTTCCATCGATGAATGTCGCCCAGAACATTGTCGCCGGTCTCGACCGGATACTCACCATGGAACTGGTGCGCGTCACCGAGCGGGCCGCGGTGGCGGCTGCCAGGCTGCGCGGGCGTGGCGACGAGAAGGCCGCCGACCAGGTCGCGGTCGACGCCATGCGCGAGGAACTCAACCGGCTCGCGATCAAAGGCACGGTGGTAATCGGCGAGGGCGAGCGCGACGAGGCGCCGATGCTCTACATCGGCGAGGAGGTCGGCACCGGCAAAGGGCCGGCGGTCGATATCGCGCTCGATCCGCTCGAAGGCACGACGATCTGCGCCAAGAACCTGCCCAACGCGCTTGCCGTCATCGCGATCGCGGAAAAGGGCAGCCTCTTGTTCGCGCCCGACGTCTATATGGACAAGATCGCCATCGGCCCGGGCTATGCCGAAGGCGTCATTGGCATCGACGCCTCGCCGGCCGAAAACATCGCGGGCCTCGCCAGGGCCAAGGGTGTTCCGGTATCCGAGATCACCGCCTGCATCCTCGACCGGCCGCGCCACGGCAGACTGATCGAGGCGGTGCGGGCGACGGGCGCGGCGATCCGGCTGATCGGCGACGGCGATGTCGCCGGCGTCATCCACACCACCGATCCGGAAGAGACCGGCATCGATATCTATCTCGGCACGGGCGGTGCGCCGGAAGGGGTGCTGGCGGCGGCCGCGTTGCGCTGCACCGGCGGCCAGATGCAGGGCCGGCTGATCCTGGATACGCCGGAAAAGGTGGCGCGCGCGGCCAGGATGGGCATATCTGATCCCAAGCGGGTCTACCGCGCCCAGGACATGGCGCGCGGCGACGTGCTGTTTGCGGCAACCGGCGTAACCGACGGCAACATGCTCGATGGCGTCAAGTTCGGCCCCACCTACATAACCACGCACACCATCGTGCTGCGCTCGTCATCGCGCACCGTGCGCGAGATCAAGGCACGCCATCAGGATCTGGAAAAGTTTTGATTCCTTCCTGCTTAGCCGTCGCCTATTGATGTCGTGACAGATGGCAATTGGCGGGCGGCGCGTCATATGACGGGCGAGAAGAGGCTTTTCCTCGATATCAGGCAGTCGGCCACCGGTATCTCCTGGGAGCACCGGCTGACCGAGCGGCAGGACATGACCGCGCTTGCCATCGCGCAAGGCTACGGCGTGCCGGATATCGTTGCGCGGGTGCTTGCCGGGCGCGGTGTGACCGCAGAGCAGACCGAGCGCTTCCTCGATCCGACGATCCGCGATCTCCTGCCGGATCCGGCCTCGCTGACCGACATGGAGAAGGCCGCAGCCCGTATCGCAGGCGCTATCGTGGCCAGGGAAAAGGTGGCGATCTTCGGCGACTACGATGTCGACGGAGCCGCATCGTCGGCGCTGCTCAAGCGCTTCCTCGGGCATTTCTCGGTGCCGTCCGAGATCTACATACCCGACCGCATCTTCGAAGGTTACGGCCCCAACCCGGAAGCCATGCGCGACCTCATCTCGCGCGGTGCGACGCTGATCGTCACCGTCGATTGCGGCACCAACAGTGCCGTGTCCATCGACGCGGCGAGAGAGGCCGGCGCCGATGTCGTCGTGCTCGATCACCATCAGGTCGGCGGTCCGCTGCCGGCAGCCGTTGCGGTGGTCAATCCCAATCGCGAGGACGACCTTTCCGGGCAGGGACATCTTTGCGCCGCCGGCGTCGTCTTTCTCACCTTGGTGCAGACGGCCAGGATCCTGCGCGGCCTGTTGCCGGATGCCACGTCACCGGATCTGCTGTCGCTGCTCGACCTGACGGCGCTGGCGACCGTTTGCGACGTGGTGCCGCTCACCGGCGTCAACCGCGCCTTCGTGGTCAAGGGGCTGCAGGTGGCGCGCCAGCAGAAGAACGAGGGACTGGCCGCGCTGGCGCGCGTATCGCGTATCGGCGAGCCGATCAGCACCTTTCATCTGGCCTATCTGATCGGACCGCGCATCAATGCCGGCGGGCGCATCGGCGATGCCGCCCTCGGCAGCCGCCTGCTTGCCACCGACGATCCTGTCGAGGCCAACACGATTGCCGAGACGCTCGACCGGCTGAACCAGGAACGCCAGCAGATGGAACTGGAGATGCTGGCGCAGGCGCGCGCCGAAGCGGATGCCGAGCTTGCCGGCGGCAACGGCCCGGCCGTCGTCGTCACCGCCAGCACCACCTGGCATCCGGGCATCGTCGGGCTGCTCGCATCGCGGCTCAAGGACCACGCACGCCGGCCGGCCTTCGCCATCGCCTTCAACGCCAATGGTGTCGGCACCGGCTCGGGCCGTTCTGTGTCGGGTTTCGACCTCGGGCGCCTGGTGCGCGAGGCCGCCGATGCCGGGCTGATCGTCAAGGGCGGCGGCCACGGCATGGCGGCCGGCATCACGGTCGAGCGGGCAAAGCTCGGGGACCTGAGGGCCTTCTTCGAGGAGCGTGCGGCCGCCGAGGTGTTCCGGCTGCAGGACGAGGAGAGCCTGGCCATCGACGGTGCACTTGCCGCCGAGGGCGCGACGCTCAGCCTGCTTGACGCGCTGGAAAAAGCCGGGCCGTTCGGCGCCGGCCATGTCGCGCCAGTCTTCGCATTGCCGCGCCACAAGTTGGCGGATGCGCGGCCGGTCGGCACCAACCACATCCGCGCCGAGCTCCAGTCGCAAAGCGGCGGCCGCATCCAGGCGATCGCCTTTCGCGCCGTCGATACCGCACTTGGCGAATTCCTGTTCAAGAACAGGGGCAAGACGGTGCATGTCGCCGGGTCGCTGTCCGGCAATTACTGGAACGGCAACCGTACGGTGCAGTTCCGCATCACCGATGCAGCAATAGCCTGAGCGCTGTCTGGATTAGGCGAGAACCGTTTGCAGTCGGGTGAGTTCGCCGATCTGCGCCATCGTCGCCTGATAGCCGAGGCGGATCGCTTCGTCGGCGCGATGGAATTCGGTCAGGCCGATATGGCTGAGCTTGGGCTGCAGCGACATGTCGGGCGGGTCACCAGCGAGTCTCGCGCGCGAGATCCGGTCCTGGATGATGTTGAAGGCTTCGACCATGACCCCGGTGATGCCGAGGCGTGTGTGGTGCGCCTGGTGTTCGGACGACTGGCCGGCCCGCGGCGCGTCATTCTCCACGACCAGCTCGCCGGCGCTGTGCTTGATCACGGCGGCGCGGCCGAACAGGTCGTAGTGCAGGTTGACCGCTACCACGAGGGGCTGCTCGTAGGCGCGGCAGACCGAGACCGGCACTGGATTGACCAGCGCGCCGTCGACCAGAACGCGGCCGTTGCAGGTCACCGGCTCGAACACGCCGGGCAGTGCGTAGGAAGCGCGCATGGCGGTGATCAGCGAGCCGCTCGACAACCATATCTCGTGGCCGGTGCGGATTTCCGAGGTGACGCAGACGAAAGGCTTCGACAGGTCCTCGAAGCGGATGCCTCTCATGTGCTCGCGCAGCCTGGCGTCCAGCTTCATGCCGCCGAACAGCCCGCTGCCGCGCAGATTGAGATCGAGAAGGCCGAAGATGCGCCGTTTGGTCAGGCTCCTGGCAAATTCCTCGAGATCGTCCAGTTTGCCGGCAAGGTAGCAGCCGCCGACCAGCGCGCCGATCGAGGTGCCGGCGATCATCGACACTTCGATGCCGGCCTCGTCGAGCGCGCGCAGCACGCCGATATGGGCCCAACCGCGCGCGCAGCCACCGCCGAGCGCCAATGAAATGCCAGTCTTCTTGCCCGGCTTCGTATCGGATGCGCCGCCGGACGAGGAGGGGCCGTTGGCCTCTCGAACGTCAGGTCTACTACGCAATGACGCCCATTCGAGCATCATGATCTCCCCTTGTCCCACATCCCTTCTACAGTAAGGATGTTTGAGAATAATGAATATGAGTGGTTTGTGAATATCGAATGGTTCACACCGGCTTCCGATACGTTTGCTCCGTATCGAACAGCGGCTTGCTACCGTCGTCGGCAAGCGTCGCCTTGCCGTCGTTCAGCCCCACCGTCCGATAAAAGCATGAACGTCGGCCGGTGTGACAAGTTGCGTCGTGGCCCAACACTTTCACGCGCAGCCATATCGCGTCCTGATCACAATCCGTGAGCATCTCGACGACGGTCTGGAGATTGCCGGAGGTCTCGCCCTTTTTCCACAGCGCGTTGCGCGAACGTGACCAGTAATGGGCGATGCCGGTTTCCAGCGTCAGCGCCAGCGCTTCGGCATTCATATGCGCGACCATCAACAGTATGCCGTCGGCGGCATCGGTGACGACGACCGTGACGAGGCCGTTGGCGTCGAAGCGCGGCGAAAGGACAGTGCCTTCCTCCAGCGCTTTCTTGTCTGACGGAGCTTTCGGGAATTCCAGTGCCGACATCGCCGGATCTTCTTGTTTGACCATGATCTTGTCCAAAAACCGGTTCCCACTTTTTGGGATCATGGTCTAGCGGCCGGCGAGGGCCGATCAGACCCCGCCGCCGCGCACCATGGTGACAAAGCGGACCTGTTCCTCGGGCGTGTCCTTGAAGACGCCGGTGAAGGTCGAGGTCAGCGTGGTGGAGCCCTGCTTGCGGATGCCGCGCATGGCCATGCACATGTGCTCTGCTTCCATCATGACGGCGACACCGCGCGGATTGAGCACGTCCTGGATGACGCTGGCGATCTGCGCGGTCATCGCTTCCTGCGTCTGCAGGCGATGGGCGAAGATGTCGACGACGCGCGCGATCTTGGACAGGCCGACGACCTTGCCATCCGGCAGGTAGCCGACATGCGCCTTGCCGATGATCGGCACCATGTGGTGCTCGCAATGCGAGTGGAAATTTATGTCCCTGACGATGACGAGATCGTCATAGCCGGCGACTTCCTCGAAGGTACGGCCAAGCTCCTCGGCCGGGCACATGTCGTAGCCGTTGAACATTTCGAGGAATGCCTTGGTAACACGCTTCGGCGTGTCGATCAGGCCCTCACGCTCCGGATTGTCGCCGGTCCAGCGCAACAGGGTGCGCACCGCGGCCTCGACTTCGGCTTCGCTCGGCCGGTCGGTGACCGGCTTTTCCATATAGGCCGAGGAGGGCATGAGTTTCTTGATGACGGCATCCATAAAGGCGTCTCCCGTAGTCCCTCTCTCGGGAGGGACGAGTTGAACGGACCACGACCTTTCGGGTGTAAGAAACTCGCGGTTTCCAGCCCTCAAGCGGCGTGAATTGATTTGAGCAAAGACGTGGCCTTTGGTTGCCTTGTCGATGCTCGACTGTGAGCATTATATATGGTCGTGCCGAGCGAATGAAAGACGCAACAGCGGCAATCGCTGTTCGCTCGGCGGCGACAGATTGGAAAAATATGATCGACGACGTCTACAATGCGAAAATTCTGGGTTTTGCCGGAAATATTGCGCGGATCGGCCGGCTCGACCATCCGGATGCGACAGCGCGCGCGCATTCCAAATTATGCGGCTCGACCGTGACCGTCGATCTCAAGATGGATGACGGCGTCGTTACGGATTTCGCCCATGATGTGAAGGCCTGTGCGCTCGGTCAGGCGTCGTCCTCGATCATGGCGCAGCATGTCATCGGCGCCAGCGCGGACGAGTTGCGCGCGGTGCGCGAGACGATGCTGAAGATGCTGAAGGAGAACGGCGCGCCGCCGGAAGGCCGCTTCGCCGACCTGCGGTATCTGGAACCGGTGCGCGACTACAAGGCGCGCCATGCCTCGACCATGCTGACTTTCGACGCGGTCGTCGATGCGATCGGCCTGATCGAGAAGAAACGCGCCGAAGAAGCAGCTTAGATTTCTTCCAGAGAACGCCGGCTTTCGGCAAATTCGGTACGGATCCAGTCGGCGAAGGCCGCGGCCGGTCCGGGCAGGTTGCGCAAGCTCCTTGCCACCAGCCAGTAGGCGCCGGATGCGACGTCGATGTCGAAGGGCTTGATCAGTGCGCCGGATGCCAGTTCGTCCCTGACCAGCATGAGATCGCCCAACGCCACGCCATGGCCGAGCAGCGCCGCCTGCTTCGAAAGCGAGGTATCCGCAAACATGGGGCCGCGCGCGGGCGCGGCGTCGGCGGGCACGCCGGCCGCTTCGAACCAGCGCGCCCAGCCCTGGCGATTTTCCTCATGTAGCAGCGTGTAGCGGCCAAGGTCGATCGGCTTTTCCAGCGGCGGACCCGAGGCAAGCAGCGCCGGCGACAGGACCGGCGAGTCGACGGTCAAGGCAAGCCGCTCGGCTTCGCTGCGCGGCCATGAGGTGTTGTGGGCGCTGAAGCGCAGAGCGAGCTCGGCCTGATCGCTGCGGAACTCGATGGGCCGTGGATCGACTTCGACGGAAACGTCGATATCGGGTCGCAATTCACGAAATCGATTGAGTCGTGGCACCAGCCATACGGCTGCAAGGGACGGTTCCACGCTGACGCGAACCACGGATTGGGCCGGAGCGGCCAGCTCCGAGAGCCGCCTGTCGATGTCGTCGAAACTTCTGACCAATTGATCGAGCAGGCGCCGGCCTGCCTCGGTCAGCTCAACGCGGCGGTGGTGGCGGAAGAACAGCGGTTGGCGCAGGAAATGCTCGAGCTCGCGGATCTGCCGGCTGATCGCTGCCTGTGAGACGAACAGCTCCTCGGCCGCTCGGCTGAAGCTCAACTGTCGTCCGGCCGCCTCGAAGCTCCGCAGCGCCGTCAAGGGCAGGCGTCCGCGCTTCATTCTGGAGCCTTCAGCCAGTCGACGAACTTTTCGTTCAGTTTGACGATCGGCACGAGTCTAGCTCCTTTTTCCGAGTTTACATCAAGCACACAAACCGCGCGAAATAGCCTTACGGCCCGCTCAACACAGCAAGCTTGAAGCCGCTGTTGGCAAAGCCAGATCGCATAATAATTTCATATAGTTGAACCGTTACGCGCAGCCGGGCATACTTCAATACGCATAATCTAGAGTTATCCGAGGTGGAAATTATACTCGTTTGAAGACGAAGGCCAGCGGCAGTCTAATCGATGCCAAAGGAGATACGGCCATGATCCAGTTCCTGGAGATTTTTGGCGACGTCATGCGGATCGCGACGTTTCAATGGTATGGCGAGAGGCGGCCACAGGCCGGACGCTGCGAACAGGGACCAACCAGTCCCACGCGCTGGGTATCCCCGGCAGATCGGCGCACCTTTCACCGTTGAAAGGCAGGACAGCCAGCATCGACAACCGGCATCACCAAGGGCCAGTCTCGACAAGGACCAGCATCAACAGGGGATTGCGTTCTCTGCTCGAAGTCCACATCTATCCCGGGGCGAGGCGCGATACGGAGAATGCGGTGCGCGACCACCATCGGCATGCGCATACCGCGACACCGGCGCGGCGCGGCCGCAATTGGCCAGGCCCCTGGCGCAAGACGCCGGGCCGTATCCTCGGCACGTCGCTTGTCCGCTTCTACCAGCTGACGCTGTCCGGCTTTGTCGGCAATTCCTGCCGGCACCTGCCGACCTGTTCGGAATACGCGCATGAGGCGATCGCCCGCCACGGCCTGTGGGCAGGCGGCTGGATGGGGCTTTTCCGGGTACTGCGCTGCGGCCCGTTCGGCACGCATGGCATCGACCGCGTGCCCGAGACGCTGGCCGGGCGCTATGTCTGGTTCATGCCTTGGCGGTACTGGCGGATCGGCAAGAAGCGCGGCGAGGTTTGACCTGCATCCGCTGGCCTCAGCGGCGGCCGGTCTTTACGATCTGGTAGGGTTAACGCAAGCCTGCACAAAGACTTCGAATTTGAGACAAAATCGAGACAAGACGACTCGCTAAATCCTCTCCTGCCCACCCGTCAGGAGAGAGACTGCCATGCGCCAGATAGACCGCCTTCCGTTCGTTTTTGCCATCGTTCTCTTCCTGCTGGCCTGGCTGCTTGGTTTTCCGATGCGGGCGCAATCCGCGCCGCTGGGCGATGTCGAATGCACGCTCATCCAGGATGCGGTGAGCGGCGAGACGCTTTATCGGGACGGCGTTTGCGATCAACGCTTCAGCCCGGCCTCGACATTCAAGGTGCCGCTGGCACTCATCGGCTATGACGCCGGTATCCTCAGCGACGAGCACACGCCGAGCTGGGACTATAAGCCCGAGTTCAATGCGGTGAAGCGGGACCATAAGATCGTCGATCCGACGATCTGGGAGCGCGATTCCGTTCTTTGGTACTCCCGCGAAATCACAAGCAGGCTCGGCAGCGAACGAACGCCGGCTACGTGTCGAAGTTCGGCTACGGCAATAGGGACGTCACCGGCGATGCCAGCAAGAATGATGGCCTGACCCATTCCTGGGTGAATTCCTCGCTCGAAATATCGCCGGTAGAGCAGACAGCTTTCCTGCGCCGGATGCTTGCCGGCAAAATGCCGGTGTCGGCCGGGGCTCATCAGATGACCAAGGCGATCATCCCGAGCTTCCGGGCCGGTGGCTGGGCGGTGCAGGGCAAGACCGGTAGCACGAGACTCGGCAGTGGCGGCACCGATAAGCGTTCGCTTGGCTGGTTCGTCGGCTGGGCCGCGAAGGATGGCCGCCGGATCGTCTTTGCCCGGCTGGTGGTCGACGAGAAGCCAACGGACACGCCCAAGGGTCCCAAGACACGGGCGGGGTTCTTGAAAGACCTGCCTGGCTTGATCAAATAGACGGAACGAGCGCTTTACGGCGCCGGAATCTGCCCATAAAAGACTGCCGCCGGACGCATCCGGCATTTCACCACCCGCGCTCGTTTGCGGGACTGGATAGGAGATAATTATGCTGAATTCCGTTTCCCTGACATTTCCCGATGGCTCCGTCCGCGACTACGAAGCGGCGATGACCGGCGCCGGCCTGGCGGAATCGATCTCGAAGTCGCTGGCCAAGAAGGCCGTTGCGTACGCCATCGACGGCGTCGTGCGCGATTTGTCCGACCCGCTTGGCAAGTCCGGCAAGGTCGAGATCATCACCCGCGAGGACCCGCGCGCGCTCGAACTCATCCGCCACGACGCGGCGCATGTGCTGGCCGAGGCCGTGCAGGAACTTTGGCCGGGAACGCAGGTGACCATCGGGCCGGTGATCGAGAACGGGTTCTACTACGACTTCGCCCGCAACGAGCCGTTCACGCCCGACGATTTCCCGGTGATCGAGAAGAAGATGCGCGAGATCATCCAGCGCAACAAGCCGTTCACCAAGGAAGTCTGGCTGCGCGAGAAGGCCAAGAAGGTGTTTGCCGACAAGGGCGAGCGCTACAAGCTGGAACTGATCGACGCCATTCCCGAGGACCAGGATCTCAAGATCTACGCGCAGGGCGACTGGTTCGATCTCTGCCGTGGCCCTCACATGGCCTCGACCGGGCAGATCGGCAACGCCTTCAAGCTGATGAAGGTGGCCGGCGCCTATTGGCGCGGCGACAGCAACAATCCGATGCTGACGCGCATCTACGGCACGGCGTGGGCCGACCAGGCGCAGCTCGATGCCTACCAGACGATGCTGGAGGAAGCCGAAAAGCGCGACCACAGGAAGCTCGGCCGCGAGATGGACCTGTTCCACTTCCAGGAAGAGGGGCCGGGCGTCGTCTTCTGGCACGCCAAGGGCTGGAAGATGTTCCAGAACCTGGTCAACTACATGCGCCGCCGCCTCGACGAGCAGGGCTACCAGGAGGTCAACGCGCCGCAGGTGCTCGACAAGAGCCTGTGGGAGACATCGGGCCACTGGGGCTGGTATCGCGATGCCATGTTCAAGGTGACGGTCGCCGGCGACGACACCGATGACGACCGGGTGTTCGCGCTCAAGCCGATGAACTGCCCCGGCCATGTGCAGATATTCAAGCACGGGTTGAAATCCTATCGCGATCTGCCTGTAAAGATTGCGGAATTCGGCAATGTGCACCGCTACGAGCCATCGGGTGCGCTGCACGGGCTGATGCGCGTGCGCGGCTTCACGCAGGACGACGCGCATATCTTCTGCACCGAGGAGCAGCTTGCCTCGGAATGCCTGCGCATCAACGATCTGATCCTGTCGACCTATGCCGATTTCGGCTTCGACGAGATCAGCGTGAAGCTGTCGACGCGGCCGGACAAGCGCGTCGGAACCGACGAGGCCTGGGATCATGCCGAGGCGATCATGAGCGGCGTGCTGGAAACGATCCGGACGCGCTCGGGCAACCGCATCAAGACCTCGATCAATCCGGGCGAGGGCGCCTTCTACGGTCCGAAATTCGAATATGTGCTGAAGGATGCCATCGGCCGCGAATGGCAGTGCGGCACCACGCAGGTCGACTTCAACCTGCCGGAACGTTTCGGCGCCTTCTATATCGGCTCGGATTCGGAAAAGAAGCAGCCGGTGATGGTGCATCGCGCTATCTGTGGTTCGATGGAGCGTTTCCTCGGCATCCTGATCGAGAACTATTCCGGCCATTTCCCACTGTGGTTCGCGCCGCTGCAGGTGGTGGTGGCGACGATCACCTCGGATGCCGACGACTACGCGATGAAGGTCGTGGGGCAACTAAAGGCGGCCGGGCTGCTTGCCGAAGCCGACCTGCGCAACGAGAAGATCAACTACAAGGTCCGCGAACATTCGCTGGCCAAGGTTCCGGTCATCCTCGTCTGCGGCAGGCGCGAGGCGGAGGAAGCGACGGTCAACATCCGCCGTCTCGGCTCACGCGACCAGGAATCGCTTGGTCTCGCCAATGCGATCGCGCAATTGAGCGAAGAAGCGGTGACGCCGGATCGCAGGCGCAAGCGCGCTGCCTGATCTACGACGAGATGGCGGTGGAGCGATCCACCGCCATTTTCACATGCCTGTCACGCCAAGCCTGTACGAGCCGTCCATGCTCAAGCTGAAACTGCGGGAAAGACCGTTTCCCGAGCTTTCCTACGCCAGTTCGCACCAGCCGGCGCTGACGCGCTGGTTCATCCATTCCATCGAAGGCCTGTCCGGGCGCGACCGCTTTGCCGCGCTCTATGATTTCTGGCGCCGGCAGGTGGCGCCGAGCGGCGAGCGCGTGTTCAGCCGCATGCTGGAACTGATCGACGTCAAGGTGCGGAGCGCCGATCAATGGCCGCCGGCAAAGCTGCCCGAGACGCCGCTGGTGATCGTCGCCAACCATCCGTTCGGCATTGGCGACGGCATCGCCGTGCTGTCGCTGGCCGAGCAGCTTGGGCGGCCGTTTCGCGTCATGATCCACAAGGATCTGCTCAAGATCCGCGAGATGGAACCCTATTCGCTGCCGATCGATTTTTCCGAGACCAAGGATGCGCTCAGGAACAACATGGCGGTGCGCCATGAGGCGGTGCGGCTGCTGAAGGAGGGCGTCACCATCGTCGTCTTTCCGGCCGGCGGCGTCGCCACCGCGCCGAAAGGCTTTGGCCGGGCGCGTGACCTGCCATGGAAGATGTTTCCGGCCCGTCTCGTCCAGGATGCCAGGGCATCGGTCATCCCGATGCATTTCTCCGGCCAGAACGGGCGGCTGTTCCACTTGGTCAGCGGTCCGATGAACATGGCCGAACGCGAGGGACGGGTGGCGAAATTTGTCGGCAAGGCGTCACTGACGTTGCGCATCTCGCTGCTCATCCACGAATTCGCACGGCTGTCCGGCAAGTCGATCGACGTGCGTGTCGGCGACGTTCTGAGCTGGAGCGAACTGGAGCCGCTGCGCGACCGCAAGGCGCTGCTGGAGCGCCTCTACCGTGGTGTCTTCGACCTGGCGCCGGCCACCCCGCGCGGTCGCGTCCACTTCCTGCCGCGGCGCATGCGCAAGGCCGCTTGATCGCAGGTGGCCTAATCGGCGCCTTCCTCGGGATCGATGGCCGAGGCTTCGGTGGCGAGAACCTCGATCTCCTGGTTCTGTCCGGCGACGACCGTGAAATCCTTCTGGTAGATACGGTCGCGGTTCTTGGCGATGATGGTGTAGTCGCCTTCGGCCAGCACCATCGAGGCGAAGGCGCCGACGGTTTCCTTGATCGGATCGCCGGATTCGTTGAGCAGCGACCAGGACGTGTCGGCGATCGCCTCGCCGCCGGCCTCGCGCACCAGCTTCATGGTCATTTCGGCCGCCCGGTGCTCGACAGTGGCCTCGGTCAGCTTGCCGGCCTCGACGCGGATGTCGGAGCGGATCACGGCATTGACCGAGCCATAGTTCGAGACGACGTGGTAGGTGCCGGCATTCAGCCGCACGACGCTGTTCGGTTCGACATCGGGGATGATCAGCGCGTGCTCGCCATTGGCTTCGGTGCGGCCTTCAAAGATCGAGAAGCGCAGTTTTTTCGGCGGAATATGCGCCCCGCCTGACAGGACGGCGTCGAGCTTGAGGCCGCCGGCGTCGAGCACCAGGCTTTCGCGCTTTGCCTCCTTGCCGACGGTGATGCGCTTGGTGGCGCCGGCGCGTCCGTAGGAAGCATGGACCAGATAGCTGCCGGGCTCGAGTTGGAATACGGCCGTGCCACCATGGGCGGAAGCCACCATCGGCAGCTTGCCGTCGCTCGCGGTTTCAGGCTTGAAGACCCGCCAGACGATACCGCGCGTGATGTCGGTGCCCTTGTCCGTCAGCTGCGCCGAGAGCGTGATTGCGCCGCCACTTCCCAACGCCAGCGACGTCTCGTTCTTGGGTGACGAATAGCTTGAGATTCCGGGAAGTTTGAGGTCGCTGATGCCATCCTTGGTCTGCGCGCAAGCAAGCGAAACCGGCGCCATGAACAGCGCGGCAGCGAGCCAGACCAGGAAAAGACGCAGTGTCCCCTCAAACATGCCTTGCGTTGAAGCCCAAGGCGGTGGCAATTTCAAGGCTTAAGAGTCTGATCCGCTCTGCCGGAGGCTCTTCCTTCCGGCGCGCCGCGCCAATGCCCGAGCCGCCCGATTCCCGATGGCGCGCTTCAGCTCACAGTTCAGGAGACTTGCGCCCATGGCGTCGCCCATCATCGACTTTCTGCTGACCCGAAATTCGGCGCCGATTCCCGAGCTGAGGGAGCCTGCGCCCGGCGACGCCGAGATCGCGACGATCATCGCCGCGGCCGCGCGTGTGCCAGACCATGGCCGGCTCGAGCCCTGGCGCTTCATCCTCTATCGCGGCGAGGCGCGCGTTGAGATCGGCAAGAAACTGGCGGCTCTTGCCGAACAGCGCGAAGGGCCGTTGCCGGAAGGCCGCCGCAACCAGGAATTGGCGCGCTTTTCGCGCGCGCCGCTGGTGATCGGCGTGGTGTCGATCCCCCGGGAAAACCCCAAGATCCCGCAATGGGAAATGTTCCTGTCCGGCGGCATGGCGGCGCTGAACCTGATGATCGCGGCCAATGCGATGGGCTATGGCACCAACATGATCAGCAACTGGTATTCCGACGTGCCGGAGGGCAGGGCGATCCTGGGACTGGCACCGCAGGAGCGCGTCGTCGGCTTCGTCCATATCGGCTCCTACCAGGGGCCGGCGCCGGAGCGGCCGCGGCCGGATCCGGCCAAGCTCTATGCCGATTATCAAGGGCCATGGGCGGGCTAGGGAGAAGATGTTCTACGAGCCGACGAAGGGGCATGGGCTGCCGCACGATCCGTCCAAGGCGATCGTGGCGCCGCGCCCGATCGGCTGGATTTCGACCCTGAACAGGGAAGGCAAGATCAACCTCGCGCCCTATTCCTTCTTCAATGCCTTTTCGACCCGGCCCTTCCTTGTCTGGTTTTCGTCCGAGGGCCAGAAGGACAGCGCCAGCTTTGCCGAAGAGACGGGCGAGTTCGTCGCCAATCTGGTCAGCCGTGAACTGGCGGAGAAGATGAACCGCACCGCGGTCGATGCGCCGCGCGGCGTCAGCGAGTTCGACTATGCCGATCTCGCCATGGCGCCGTCGCGCCTCGTCGCGCCGCCGCGCGTGGCGGCGGCGCCGGCTGCACTCGAATGCCGGGTGACGGAAATCCTGCGGCCAAGGGCACTCGACGGAACGCAAACGAGCGCCGTCGTGGTCGCCGGCGAGGTCGTCGGCGTGCATATCGACGATGCTTTCCTGAATGACGGCAGGTTTGACATCGTCAGGGCCGGCAATGTCGGCCGCCTCGGCTACATGGACTATTCAAGCATCAGCGACATATTTTCGATGCGGCGGCCGCGCTGGGGAAAAGACTAGCGGATCAGGAGGCATCTTATGATCTCGAAGTTGATCCTGCAGACGTTCGTGTGGTTCGGCGTCATGGGCGCCTTGCTCTTCCTGTCGGCCGGCACGCTGAACTGGCCGGGAGCCTGGCTGTACCTGGTGGTGATGGTTGGGCTCAGCCTTACCTTGGGCGTGTCGCTGGCCCGGCGCGATCCCGGCCTGATGAATGAGCGGCTGAGGCCACCCATCCAGAAGAATCAAACCGCAGCCGACAAGATCCTGCTGAGCGTGCTGCTGCTCGCCATATTTCTCTGGCAAGTCCTGATGGGGTTCGACTTCCGCTTCGACTGGTCGGCGGTTCCAATATGGGGACAAGTGGTCGGCACGGCAGTGCTGCTGATCGGGATCTGGATCTGCTACCGCACCATGCTGGAGAACAGCTTTGCGGCGCCCGTCGTGAAGATCCAGGAAGAACGCGGACAGCACGTCATAACCACGGGTCCGTACAGCTACGTCCGTCACCCGATGTATGCCGGCGCCACCATCTTCTTCGCCGGCACGGCACTTCTGCTTGGCTCCTGGTGGGGGCTGGCGTCGGTGCTCGTGTTCGTCGTTCTCCTGGCCATACGCACCTTCATCGAAGAGAAGACACTTCGGACCGGCCTGCGGGGCTATGACGACTACGCGGCAAAGGTCCGCTACAGGCTGGTTCCGCTGGTCTGGTAGCGGATCGAACGTCTAAGCGGAAATCCCTGCGGCCCGGGCACGCGCCAGCAGACGCTCGGCCAGCCGCAGATGCGGCCGGTCGACCATCTTGCCGTCAATACCGACCACGCCGGGATTTCCGGCCGCCGCGAAGGCCTCGACGACTGCCTGGGAGTGTTTCACGGCTTCCTCTGACGGCGTGAAGGCGGCATTGATCACCGGCACCTGTGCTGGATGGATCGCCATCTTGCCGGTGAAGCCGTCGCGCTCGGCCTCGATGCATTCGGCTTCGAAGGCGGCCATGTCGCGAAAATTCGGAAAAACCGTGTCGATCGCGGCGACCTCGGCCGCGCCGGCGGCAAGGATTGTCATGCTGCGGGCGAGGCGAAAGACATCGGTGTAGCGGCCGTTTTCGTCGCGGGCAGTGCGGGCGCCGATGGCCGCCGACAGATCCTCCGCGCCCCAGGTCAGGCCGGCAAGCCGCGCGCTGGCTCCGGCATAGGTCGCGGCCGCCAGCACGCCGGCGGCCGTCTCGGTGATGATCGGCAGGATTTTGATGCCGCCATCCGGCAAGCCGTTCTCGGCCTCGTGCACCCTGAGTTTGGCCGAAAGCTGCTGGACATCCTGGCCGCTGTTCGACTTCGGCAGCATGATGCCGTCCGGTTTCGCCGGGACCAGGGCCGCGAGATCATCGTCGGTCAGGCCGGTCGATAGATCGTTGACGCGCACATAGATGGCAGACCTCGTCTGCTGCCTTTGGCTGGCGATGAAGCTGGCCGCAGCCGCGCGTGCCGCCGGCTTGTTGGCGGCAGCGACGGAATCTTCGAGGTCGACGATGACCACGTCGGCGCCGGCCCCAAATCCCTTTTCCAGTTTCTTTTCGGAATCGCCTGGAATGAAAAGCAGCGAACGCATCGCTCAGGCCGCCTTTTTCATCATCATTGCCTGGCGCGTGCATTTGGCAACAAGGATGTCATCCTGGTTATAGGCGCGATGTTCGAACTCGACGATGCCGCGATCCGGCTTGGATTTGGACTCGCGAACCGAAACCACCGTGGTCTCGACGCGAATGGTATCGCCGTGGAAGACCGGATGCGGAAACACGGTTTCCTTCATGCCGAGATTGGCGACGGTGGTGCCTACGGTGATGTCGTTGACCGAAATGCCGATCATCAGCCCCAGCGTGAACAGCGAATTGACCAGCGGTCTGCCCCATTCGCTCTTGGCGGCGAAGTCGAAATCGATATGCAGCGGCTGCGGGTTCAGCGTCATCACTGAAAACAGCATGTTGTCGCTTTCAGTCACGGTCTTGCGCAGCGTGTGCTGGAAGACATGGCCGACGACGAACTCTTCCAGATAAAGCCCGGCCATGGTCGATCTCCTCGTTCCCGTTGCTTGATAGGCGTTGGCCGCGGCTCCATCAAGCCGGTTAAGGAACATGGTGAACGCTTCGTAAACCATTTCAGGCCTACGTTTCCATCGGGGCCAGGCGCGTTCTGGCAAGGGGCGTAAGCAGGCGGCATGGTAGTTTCGCACTTTCTGAAATGGATTGACACGGCGCGGGTCTCCGAGCGCGCCGCCGCGGCCAGTGCGCTGGCCCGTGCCTACATCAATTCCGACCTGCCCTTCGAGGACCGATGCGCCGCCGAGGCCGCGCTGACGCTGCTGCTCGACGACGCGTCGTCGAAGGTTCGGCTGGCGATCGCCGAAGCGCTGTCGATGAGCCACCACGCGCCGCTGCAGATCATCAGCGCGCTCGCCTCCGACCAGCCGGAAGTGGCCGCCTTGGTGCTGGCGCGTTCGCCGCTGCTTACCGACGCAGACCTGATCGACCGGGTCGCCGGCGGCCAGAAGGCGACGCAGAAGCTGATCGCCGACCGGCCTGTCGTATCCATGTCGCTGGCGGCCGCCATCGCCGAGATCGGCGAGCCGGAAGCTTGCGCCGTGCTTCTCGCCAACAGCGGCGCCGCCATTGCCTCGCTCAGCTTTCGCCGCATGGCGGAACGGCACGGCCACCTCGCGCTGGTGCGCGAGGCGCTGATATCCGACGCGCGCCTGCCCGCCGATTGCCGGCATATGCTTTTGGTCAAGCTCGGCGAAACGCTCAAGACATCGCCGCTGGTGCTGGCGCTGATGGGCGCCGCCCGGGCCGATCGCGTCATGCGCGATGCCTGCGTCAAGGCTTCCGTGACCCTGATCGAAGGCACGCGCGCCGAGGAGCACGCCGCGCTGATCGAACATCTGAGGCTGCGCGGCGACCTCACCGCAAGCTTCATCATCCGCACCATCGCGCATGGCAAGGTCGACTTCTTCGGCTCGGCGCTGGTGGCGCTTGCCCAGCAGTCCGAGCAACGGGTGCGGGCGCTGCTCGCCGGCGGGCACGACGTCGCGCTGCAAGCGCTGTTCCGCAACGCCGGCCTCGCTGCCGCTACCCACGGCATCATCCTGCGCGCGTTGAAAGTCTGGCGCGAGGTGGCCAACGGCAAGCGCGTCGCCGGGGTGCAGGAAGTCAGCTGGCTGATGCTGAAGGAACTCGGCGGCCAATCCGCCGAAGGCGATCTCGCCGGGCTGGTGAAATCGATCCATCTTGAGGCGCTGCGTGAAAATGCGCGCGGCCATGCGCTGGCGATAGCAGCCGCCTAGGGTGTGCCGATATTCAGGTGACGCCGGCCAGCAAACGATGACTTCCTGCGCTTCCGGTGCTCATATGTGGACGGCCCCCCGGTTCTCGGAAGCCATCGTTTTCGGCTCGGCCTGACCTGAATCTCAACACGCCCTGTGCCGCGCCTAGGCCTTTGCGAAAAAATCCGGAAAGTCCTCGATCGCCGCTGCGATGATGCGCAGTGATGCCGCGACCTGCAGCATCTCGACCGCGTCGCTGCGCTCGGCGATGCCGGCGGCATATTGCCTGGCGACGGCGATAGTCGCGGTTTGCGGCTCGCCCGGTCTGCGAAACAGCAACTCGCGTGCCAGCCCGCGCAGGAAGTTGGTGATCGAGAGCACGGTCTCGGGCGGGATCGCTGCATTTTGCTGGGCGCCACGCAGCCGCAGGATTTCCAATCCGACGGTGACGGCGGCAATGCTGCCACCCAGGACGGCATCGCCTTGCCTGCCGGTGCGCTGCAGCTGCGGCATCAGCTGGTTGACCCGGTCATAGGCCAGGCTCTCGAAGGCCGACCGCCGCGGCATGCGCTCATGCAGGCAAAGGCGCGCCAAATCCTCCCGCATCGCTCGCAGGATGCGGTTGACGGTGACCCAGGGGTCGGCGGGCAGCACGACGATGAAGACGCCGATCGCCAGCAGAATGCCGACCAGGATCGACGCCGACCCGGCGAAGAACGGCCCGGGGTCGTAGGTCATGGCCTGATGCGGGCTGAGGAAGGCGAGGAAGTTGATGGCGAAGGCGGTGGCTACGCCAACATAACGCGGATTGGCCATGCCAAGTGCTGCCGGCACCATGATCGGCACGACGAAGACCACGAACCAGCCGAAGCCGGGCAGGGCTGGAAGGGCGACCTGACCGACGAAAAACGCAAAGGGCAGCGCGAGGAGGGTTCCCTCGAAAAAACCCCAGGCAGAGTCGACGGGATCGGGGCGGGCGGCGAACAGGCTGGAAACGACTGCGACGAGAATGACTGTGCCCGCCGCTTCCGACCATTTCGTCGCCAGCCAGAAGGCTGCCACCAGCAGCGTGGCAAGGGCCGCGCGCACGGCATTGCGCCAGGCGGCGTGGTAGTCGCGGTGCACGACAAGCGCCGGCTGGCGCCGGTCGCGGGAGGGGCGGGAAACGGGCGAGCGGAGCGCATCAAGGCCGCGCAGCACCTGCTTCAACGCCTCGGCGAAATCGGCGGCGATGGTGAGGCGGGTGATCGTGCCGACCCTGTCGCCATCGGGATTGGCAGGCAGGTCCGGCATCTGCCGCGCCTGACTGGCGATCGCATCGAGCCGCGCGACCCACGGTCCGGTATCGTCCAGTGCGCCCGGCTTCGTCGCCAGTTCGCCGACAAGGGCTTGCAATTCGCTACGCACGGGGATCAGCGCCGCGTTCTTCGGCGCGGCATGGGAATGCAGCGCGCGTGCCGCCGACAGCGCCCACAGAAGCTGTCCGATCGTGCGCCTGACCGGGTGGGCGCGGGTGGCGAAGCTTGGCGCTTCGAGCCTGGCATAGGTGCGCATCTCGGCGAGCGTCTGGGCGTCGGTGATCAGCTTGCGTTGGAGACTGGCAAGCGTTGCCGCATCGCCACCGGAAAAGGCGCCGCTGGCATAGGTGGCGAGATCGAGAATGCTGCGCTTCAGCCTGGAGATGATGGCGTCGGCCGCCAGTTTCGGCAGGATCAGCCGGCTGGTCGCACCGGCGCAGACAATGCCGAGCACGATTTCGGCACAGCGCGCGACGGCGAGATCGACGACGTAGTGCGGCTGCCCGAAAGCAGGGAGCCCGATGATCATCGCGGTGTAGCCGGCAAGGGCGGCGCCGTAGGCTTCCGGATTGCGCAGCAGCGACGAGACCAGCGTACAGAGCCCGATCCACACGGCAAGCGCGGTGACCAGCAGCCAGGGATTGGTGCCGAACAGAGAGGTGATGCCGATCGCCGCCAGGCCGCCGGCCAGCGTGCCGAGCAGCCGGTAGAAACCTTTCGCCAGCACCATGCCGGCGACAGGCTGCGCGACTATGAACACGGTCATCATCGCCCATTGCGGGTGGTCGAGCTTGAGCGCGTAAGCGGCGAGAAGCGCGATCAGGCCGGCCAAAACCGTGCGCAGGGCGAAAATCCAGTCCGAGCGCGTCGGCTGCGTTGGCCCCACCAAACTAGTTTCGAAGCTCTTCAGCTGCGCCCAGATCACAAGCTGGTCTCCGTATCAGAAGCGCAGGCTAGGCCGGCCGGCGCTCAGATATCCAGCACTTCCGTCGCGGCGAATTCGGCGCGTTCCTGGATGAAGCGGAAGCGGGCTTCCGGCTTGGTGCCCATCAGCTCATCGACCCTGTCCTTGGTGGCTGAATCGATTTCGTTCACGTCGACCCTGAGCAGCGTGCGCTTCCTCGGGTCCATGGTGGTTTCCTTGAGCTGCGCGGCCATCATCTCACCCAGGCCCTTGAAGCGGCCGATCTCGACCTTGGCGCGGCCGGTGAATTCGGTGCGCAGAAGTTCGTCCTTGTGCGCGTCGTCGCGGGCATAGCCGACCTTGCCGCCCTGGCGAATCGAATAGAGCGGCGGCACCGCCAGATAGAGATGACCGCCGCGGATCAGGTTCGGCATCTCCTGAAAGAAGAAGGTGATCAGCAGCGAGGCGATGTGGGCGCCGTCGACGTCTGCGTCGGTCATGATGATGACGCGGTCGTAGCGCAAATCCTCGTCGCGATATTTCGATCGTGTGCCGCAGCCCAGCGCCTGGATCAGGTCGGAGATCTGCTGGTTGGCGGCAAGCTTGTCGTTGCCGGCGCTGGCGACGTTGAGGATCTTGCCGCGCAATGGCAGTACCGCCTGGCTGGCGCGGTCGCGCGCCTGCTTGGCCGAGCCACCGGCTGAGTCACCCTCGACGATGAAGAGTTCGGCGCCGGCGGCGGCATTCTGCGTGCAATCGGCGAGCTTGCCGGGCAGGCGCAGCTTGCGCACAGCGCTCTTGCGCGACACTTCCTTTTCCTGGCGCCGGCGCACCCGCTCGTCGGCGCGCGCGATCACCCATTCTAGAAGTTTTGAGGCTTCCTGCGGATTGTCGGCGAGCCAATGGTCGAACGGGTCGCGGATGGCGGTCTCGACGATGCGCACCGCCTCGATCGTCGCCAGCCGGTCCTTGGTCTGGCCGACGAATTCGGGCTCGCGGATGAACACCGACAGCATGCCCGCGGCCGAGATCATCACGTCTTCCGAGGTGACGATCGAAGCGCGCTTGTTGCCGATGAGATCGGCATAGGCGCGAAGCCCGCGGGTCAGCACGTTGCGGAAGCCGGCCTCGTGCGTGCCGCCTTCGGCGGTCGGGATGGTGTTGCAGTAGGAGTTGATGAAGCCGTCGCCGCCGAACCAGGTCACCGCCCATTCGAGCGAGCCATGGCCGCCTTGCTTGTCGCTCTTGCCGGCAAAGATTTCGCGGGTGACCTGGAACTCGTCGCCGAGCGATGCCTTGAGATAGTCCTTGAGGCCACCTGGGAAGTGGAACTCGGCCTTGGCCGGCGTCTGATCCTTTTCCTTGATCAGCGAAGGATCGCAGCTCCAGCGGATCTCGACGCCGCCGAACAGATAGGCCTTCGAGCGAGTCATGCGATAAAGCCGCGCCGGTTCGAACGCGGCACCCTTGCCGAAGATCTGCTCGTCGGGATGGAAGCGGATTTTCGTGCCGCGCCGGTTGTGCACCTCGCCGAGCTGCTCAAGGCCGGTCACCGGAATGCCGCGCGAGAATTTCTGCCGATAGAGCTGCCGTCCGCGCGCGACCTCGACCTCGAGATGATCGGACAGCGCGTTGACCACGGAGACGCCGACGCCGTGCAGGCCGCCGGAGGTTTCATAGACCTTCGAGTCGAACTTGCCGCCCGAATGCAGCGTCGTCATGATGACTTCGAGCGCCGGCTTCTTGAACTTGGGGTGCGGGTCGACCGGAATGCCGCGGCCATTGTCGGTAACCGAGAGATAGCCGTCGGCGGAGAGTTCGACATCGATGAAGGTGGCGTGGCCGGCAACCGCCTCGTCCATCGAATTGTCGATGACTTCGGCAAACAGATGGTGCATCGCCTTGTCGTCGGTGCCGCCAATATACATGCCAGGCCGGCGCCGCACCGGCTCCAGCCCTTCCAGCACCTCGATATCGGCGGCGCTGTAGCTCTCGCTGCCGTCACGCGAGGCGGCCGGACGCTTCGCCGCCTGCACCAGCGGATCGGCAGGCCGCGTCGGTGCGCGAGCCGGTTGCGGCTGCTTGTCCAGATCGCGAAAAAGGTCGTTGTTGTCGTCCATGCTGACCATAAAGTCCGGGGCTGCGAATCACCCCGCGATACTGCCACGCTTTTGGCGGGCGAACGAGGTTCCTGTTCCGTTCAGGGATCAAAGTGTCTCTTATTCCAAAACCATTCGATAACCAAGCCGGCGGAAATAGGTCGATGCGCGCATTGCGGCGTTCCTGAATCTTTAACAATGACGCCTAGCGTAAGCGTCAACGAACAAAAGACCACGGACGTCAGGGGTTTAGCGTGAGGGGCAAGGCCATAACCATGATCGGCATCGCCGCCGTTTTCGGCGCGATCTCGATCTTTGCCGCGGATTTCTGGGTCAAGAGCCAGGCGAAGGCCGATTCCGAGGAAAAAACGGCGTCGATCGTGGCGCCCGCCGCACCCAAGGTCGAGTTCAAGACCATCGTGGTGGCGAATGCGCCGCTGCGCTACGGCATGCAGATCGAGCGGGCTCAGCTCAGCGAAATCCCGTGGCCGCAGGATTCCCTGCCGCAAGGCGCCTTCACCACCATCGGATCGTTGCTTGACGACGGCAGCCGCGTGGTGCTGTCGCCGATCGAGATCAATGAGCCGGTGCTGCTCACCAAGCTGTCCGGACCGAATGGTCGTGCGACGCTGTCCAACATGCTGTCGCCCGGCATGCGGGCGGTGACCATCCGCACCGACGAAATCGCCGGTGTCGGCGGCTTTGTTACGCCTGGCGACCGGGTCGATGTCGTTTTGACGCGCGATGCCGGCGAAATCCAGGAAGTGGCCAAGAACGCGCAGGGTGCCGCCGGTTCGACCATCACCTCCGAAATCGTGGTGTCCGATGCCAAGGTGCTGAGCGTCGGCCAGGGCGCCGACGAGCGGCAGACCGCTCCGCAGGTCGCCAATTCCGTGACCCTCGAGGTGACGACAGACGGGGCGCAGAAAGTGGCGCTGGCCCGCACCGTGGGCACCTTGTCGCTGTCGCTTCGTTCGGCCAGCGAAGACGGCGCCGGCAAGGATGGCCTGACTACTATATCGTCCTTCGGCGGGTCGGTCGCAGCCAACGTCCAGGCGGCCGCAGGGTCGCTGTTCAATGCGGCCACCAAAGAGCCAGAGAAGCCGAAGTTCAAGACGATCATCGTAACGCGCGGCACGCAGGCCGAGGAATACAAGGTTCCTTCGAAGGACCTGAAACAATAACCGGTGGGGACCGGACGGGGACAGGTGCAATGTTTGGGCTGAATAACTATCGCTTGACGCAGTGGCTGCGCCTCACACGCGCGCTTGCCGCGGCGGCCTCGCTGGTCGCGGCCGGAGTGCTTGGCCTCAGCGCGCCGGCCAGGGCCAACAACGACGTCGTCTATGTCTCGGCGACCAAGAATACCTCGATCAAGGTGGCCAAGGGCAAGCCGAAGACGATCATGACCAATGCAGCCTTCTACCAGATCGTCATCGGCGATCCGGAGATCGCCAACGTCAATCCGCTGACCGACAAGTCCTTCTATGTGCTGGGCAACAATCTCGGCACCACCGGCATCGCCCTGTTCGACGAGAACAAGCAGCTGGTCGGCACCATCGACATCGAGGTGACTTTGGACACCGACCAGCTGGCGAGTACCATTCGCGCCAGCGTGCCGGACGCCAACATCAAGGTCGGTTCGGCCAACGGTCGCGTGGTGCTGTCGGGCGAGGCCGATGACGCGGTTGCCGCCGAGAAGGCAAACAAGATCGCCACCCGCTTTTCCGGCAATGAGGAAGTGATCAACTCGGTCAACATCTCGTCGTCGCAGCAGGTCCAGCTCAATGTCCGCTTCGTCGAGATCAACCGGCAGGCCGGGCAGGATCTCGGTGCCAAGTACAGCGCCAACTTCGCCTACGGCATCGGCGGGCGTGAGGTCAGCCTTGAGCCGGGCGAGGTACCGGGGGCGGGGACCGGCGAAGTCATCGGCCGGCTGTTGTCGAACGGCGTGTCGATTGACATCGCCATCAAGGCGCTGGAACAGCGCGGTCTCGCCCGGCGACTGGCCGAGCCGAACCTGATCGCCCGTTCGGGCCAGACAGCGAGTTTCCTCGCCGGCGGCGAGTTCCCGATCCCGGTTTCCGAAGAAGACGGCAAGATCAGCGTCAGCTACAAGAAATACGGCGTCAGCCTGGATTTCACGCCAACCGTGCTGAAGGACGGGCTGGTGGCCCTCGACATCGCGCCGGAAGTGTCCTCGATCGATGCCTCGGCATCCTACAATATCGGCGATATCTCGGTGCCGGGCTTTATCGTGCGCCGGGCCAGGACGTCGGTCGATCTTAAGAACGGCCAGAGCTTCATGATCGCCGGCCTGCTGCAGTCGCAGAACGACATCACCACCTCGCGCCTTCCCGGCCTCGGCAAGTTGCCGGTGCTCGGACCGCTGTTCTCCTCAAAATCCTACCAGCGGCGCGAGACCGATCTGGTGATCATCGTCACGCCCTACTTGGTCAAACCGGTCGATCCGTCGAAGAAGCTCGTCGAGCCGACCGACGGCACGCAGCCGGCCAGCAATGCCGATTACTTCCTGAACAACACCGAGGAGGTGAAGGCCTCCGACCCGAACCGCGCCCTGGCGATGGCCGACGGCCGCGTCGCGCAGCCTGCCGCAGCCACCACGGCCGGTCATTTCCTCGACCTGCCGAAGGATTGAAGCCATGCGTGTGGCCCCAGGATTGTTGCTTGCCCTGTCGCTTGCCGGCCCCTCCGCCGGCTGCACCAGCGACGACTACGTGCGCAGCGAAGGCGTGACGCCGGCCGCCGGCAATGCGCAGGCATCCAATACCGTCATGCAGATGGTCGATCCGTGGAAATACGGCGTCCAGAACACTAGGCTTCTGGTGCCGGCCCAGCGCGGCACTCCCGCGACCGGCGGCGCCGACCCGGCAGCCAGCGCCACGACGACGCCGACGTCCACAACCAATTGATTTGATTTGTTATTGACCTGACAGGCTGATGATATGGCAAGCGGCATCAAGACCAAGAAGATCCTGCTCGTATCCACCGACAGGACGTTCCTGCAGGACACGCGTACGGCGTTCGCCGCGTCGGAGGTGATCGAACTTTCGACGGTCGACAAGAACGTGACGGAGCTGCGCGGCGAGGTTCAGGAGGCCGATTTCGGCGCCCTTATCGTCGACATGGATGCGGCGAAGCTCGAGGAGATCGAGTCGCTGCAGCGCATCATGCGCCGGCTTGAAGGTCGTGTTCCGGTCGTCGTCGTCACGCAGGAGTTCAATGCCGCGGCGGTGCGCATCCTGGTGCAGCTCAAGGTCGCCGACTTCCTGGTCAAGCCGATCACCACCGCCGACCTGGTGCGCTCCGTCATCCGCGCGCTGCAAGGTCCGGGGCGGGAGGAAAACACCGAATCGCAGATCTATACTTTCATGCCGGCCGCGGGCGGCGTCGGCACAACGACACTGGCGCTGCAGACCGCGTTCCAACTGCATCATTCGGTGACGCGGGGCGCCTCGACCTGCGTGGTCGACCTGAACTTCCAGCAGGGCGCCTGCGCCGAATATCTCGACCTCGAACCGCGCTTCGACATCACCGAAATCGAGAACCAGCCCGAGCGCCTCGACCGGCAACTGCTCGATGTGATGCTGTCCAAGCACGCGAGCGGGCTCTGCGTGCTGGCGGCGCCGACGCGTCCGTCGGAAATGCGCTCTTTCAAGACCGACGTCGTGGTGCGCATGCTGGACCTCGTCTCGGCCTATTTCGACAATGTCGTGATCGACATGCCGCGCACCTGGTTTCCCTGGACGGAAACGGTGCTGCTCGGTTCCAACAAGCTCTATATCGTCGCTGAAATGACGGTGCCGTGCCTGCGCCACACGCAGAGGCTCATCCAGGCCGTCTACGAGACTGCCGGCAAGGAAGTGAAGCCGAACGTCATCGTCAACCGCTTCGAGCAGAAGATGTTCGACAATGGCATCAAGCAGGCGGACGTCCAGGAAATCCTCGGCGAGCATTTCGTCGGCGGTATCTCCAACAATTACCGCCTTGTGCGCGAGGCGGTCGATCGCGGCGTGCCGCTGCACGACATCGATCCGAACGCCAATGTCGTCAACGACCTGAAGAAGATCATCCTGCCGGAGGAAGCGGTCGCGACACCGAGCAAATCGAAGTCACTGTTCGGTATCGGCAAGGGATTGCTTAAGAGGAAGGCCGGATGACCAGCCGCTTTTCCACCCTTCAGAACCGCGACGCGCGCCCGCTGAGGGCGCCCGAGACCGCGCCGGTCACCCAGCACGCCGTGGTCATTCCGACGACCCGCAAGCCTGTCGCACCAAAGCCGGAGGCCGCACCGGCCAAGAGCGGCAACAAAGTGGGCGACGCGCGCGTTCGTATCCACCGGATGTTGCTCGAGGAGATCAACCTGGTCGCGCTGGAACGGCTGCCAAAGGACGAGATGCGCCGCCAGGTGCATGAATTCGTCTCCGAAAAGGCCCGCCAGGAGCGGATGGCGATCAATACCGTCGAGCTTGACGCGCTGGTCGACGACATCGTCGACGAGATGGTCGGCCTCGGTCCGTTGGAGCCGCTGCTGAAGGATCCCGAGATCAACGACATCCTGATCAACGGCCACCAGAACTGCTTCGTCGAAAAACGCGGTAAGCTGCAGCAGGTGCACATTCCTTTCAAGGATGAGGCGCATCTGCTTAGAATCATTAATAAAATCGTCGCTGCGGTGGGCCGTCGTGTCGATGAATCGCAACCCATGGTCGATGCGCGCATGCTGGACGGCTCGCGCTTCAACGCGGCCATTCGGCCGGTCGGTGTCGACGGGCCGCTTGTGTCGATCCGCAAGTTTTCGAAGAACAAGCTTGGCCTGCACAAACTGGTCGAGTTCGGTGCCATCACCCAGAACATGGCCGAGGTGCTGGCGGCGGCCGTGCATGCCCGTAAGACCACCATCATCTCGGGCGGCACCGGCACCGGCAAGACGACGATGCTGAATGCGCTGTCGGCCTTCATTCCCGAAGACGAGCGGCTGATCACCATCGAGGACGCGGCCGAGCTTCAGCTGCAGCAGCCGCATGTCGCGCGCATGGAAACACGCCCGGCCAACATCGAAGGTCATGGCGAACTGAAACAGCGTGACCTAGTCAAAAACGCGCTGCGCATGCGCCCCGACCGCGTCATCCTCGGCGAATGCCGCGGCGAGGAAGCCTTCGACATGCTGCAGGCGATGAACACCGGCCATGAAGGCTCGATGGCGACCATCCATGCCAACACGCCGCGTGATGCCATTTCGCGTCTGGAGCAGATGCTGGGCATGACCGGCATGCCGATGACGGTGCAGTCGATCCGCAGCCAGATCGCCAGCGCCATCGACATCATCGTCCAGCTGACGCGCCTGTCCGACGGCAAGCGCAAGGTGACCAGCGTCGCCGAAGTGACCGGCATGGAAGGCGACGTCATCCAGATGCAGGAAATCTTCCGCTTCGTGCGCACCGGCATGGAGGCCGACGGCAAGATTCTCGGTCACTACGAGGCGACCGGCATCCGCCCGCGCTTTCTCGAGGATCTGCGCGCCATGGGCATCGAGTTCCCCGGACGCTATTTCGAGCCCGGCCGGCCGCAGGAGTAGCAGGTGTTCGAGGGCTTCAGCGCGATCTACGTCGTCTATGCCGCGGCCGCGCTCAGCGGCATCATGATCGCCGAGGCCTGCTATCTGCTCTACGCCGGCCGCAGCGACAAGCGCACGGCGATCAACCGGCGCATGAGGCTGCAGGAAAACAAGATCAGCCAGGAGCAGGTGCTGATCCAGCTGCGCAAGGAGCGCGGTCTCGAGGCCGGAGCGTCGCGGTTTTCGCTCGACCAGTTCCGTGCGCTGCGCACCCAGTCCGGCATGGTAATGCCGTTACCCAAATTCCTGACGATCACCTCCGGCGTGGCGTTTGCGCTGGCGCTGGTTGCCATCTGGCATGGCCTGCCGCTGCTGATGGGCCTGCTCCTTTTCGTTGTGCTGCTGCCCGTGCTGCCGGTGATGGCCATGCGCACACAGCGCACCCGCCGGCTGAAGCGGTTCGGCATACAGTTGCCCGAGGCGCTCGAGCTGATCACGCGCGGCCTGAAGGCCGGCCACCCGGTGCCGGTGGCCATCGCCATGGTGTCTCGCGAAATGCCGGACCCGATCGGCACCGAATTCGGCGTCATTGCCGACGAGGTTACCTATGGCTCCGACCTGGTTTCAGCGCTGAACGCGCTGTTCGACCGCGTCGGCCACGAGGATCTGCCATTGTTCGTCACCGCAGTGTCGATCCAGACCAGTTCGGGCGGCAATCTGCGCGAAATCCTCGACGGGCTGTCGGCGACGATCCGCGATCGCGGCAAGCTGCGCCGCAAGGTGCGCGCCATTTCGACCGAAGGCCGCATGTCGGCATACATCCTGACGGCGGTGCCCGCGCTGCTGTTTGCCGGCATCATGGTGCTGATGCCGCAATTCTACCAAAGCGTCTGGGGCGAGGCGAAGACCTGGTACATGCTTGGCGGCTCGGTCGCATGGCTGATGCTGGGCAACGCGATCATGTTCAAAATGTCGAACTTCAAATTCTGACATGCAAAGCGTCATCGAATTCTTCGCCTCGCTTGCGCCGACCTCGCTGATACCGGTCGCGCTGCTGTTGCTTGTGTTGGGCGGCGGCGCGGTGGCGTGGCCGCTGGTCGCCGCGCAAGGCGACCGCAACGACGTCAAGCGCCGACTGAAGATAGAGGACAGCCAGGCGATCGAACGCATCGAAGCAGCGCCCAGGAAGAACCCCAGCGCGGTGCGCGAGAAGGCGGTCAAGAGAGCGCAGGAATTCTACGCCAAGAGCGATCCGGAAAACGTCGCGCGGCTGCGCATGAAACTCATCCAGGCCGGCTATATGGAGCCGCGCGCGGTGGGCACGTTCTTCCTGATCCGTTTTGCCGCCTTTGTCGGCGCCGCCGTCGGTGCGTTTCTGATCAACCATTGGATGGCCAGCGCCGATGCGACCATGACCAGCCGCTGGAGCTTCGTCATCCTGTCGGGAGCCGCCGGCTATTTCCTGCCGGGCATGGTGCTGAGCCAGAAGGTGCGCGAAAAGATGCGCGAGTACCGCAACGGCTTTCCCGACTTCATGGACCTGATGATCGTCTGCTCCGATGCCGGCATGAGCATGGAGGCCGGCATCGAGCGGGTTTCGAAAGAACTTGCCAAGACCTATCCGTCGCTCAGCCATAATCTGCAGATGGTGTCGCTGGAGCTGAGGGCCGGCCGCAGTCTCGACGACGCGCTGAAGGCGCTCGCCGATCGCCTCAGCCTGGACGAGGTGCGTTCCTTCGCCACGCTGCTGCAGCAGTCCAAGGAGCTTGGCACCAGCCTGTCGGGGGCGCTGCGCGTGTTTTCCGACGAAATGCGCCACAAGCGCATGTCGCTCGCCGAGGAGAAGGCACATGCCTTGCCGGCCAAGATGTCGGTGCCGGTGACGGTTTGCATCCTGCCGGTGGTGCTGATGATCGCCATCATTCCGATCATCGTCAAAATGACGGCGGATTAGGATTTCGTTTTTTTTCGACAAATGCGCCCCTTGTTCGAAACCAAATCTTAGGTGCGTTTCGGCACCGAAGGTTAATCGCCTTCTTGTACGGTGCTTCCTGAAGAACGACCCGGCAAATCGGGCGATTGGGGCAGGGGCATGCGTCACAGAACTCTCACGGCAATGGCCGCGATGGCAGCCGTCCTGATGATATCAGGTTGCACGTCGAGCAACGTCGACACGACCAAGACCACCGCTATCCAGCCAACGGCAAAAGACGTCAGCGCTTCCGACCTGGAGCAGGGCAAGGCGCAGTTCCGCGAGGCGAATTACGGCCTCGCCGAAAAGCACTTCCGCAAGGCCGTCGAGCTGAAGGCCGACAATGCCGAGGCATGGATGGGGCTGGCCGCCTCCTATGACGAACTCGGCCGCTTCGACTTCGCCGACCGTGCCTATGGCCAACTTCTGAAGGTTGCCGGCCGCAAGCCGCAGATCGTCAACAATATGGGCTATTCGCAGCTGCTGCGCGGCAACAAGAAGAAGGCCAGGGCGCTGCTCCTGGAGGCCAAAGCCCACATGGCCGACCAGACGGTCGTCGACGCCAATCTGGCGCTGCTGGCCAAGAGCTGAACCTTTCGGTCTCGCATCCGTAGCGTGCAGCGGGACATCGACTCTTTGTAAACCCTGTCCGCAGGTTGCGCGGGAAACCTTGCCGAAAGCAGTATCTGCGGACCGCCGCTGGCTTATGATGCAGTGCAACCAAGGATCGCAAAGGCTGCCGCTCACCTATGTTGGATTTCAGTTCACTCCTGCTCGCAGCGGCGCTGTCGGGCTCGTGTCTCAGCATAACGCTGTTTGCAATCTGGTTCACCACGCCAATGGCGCGGTTCGTGCTGACGGTGGCGTGCGGCATGCTGGTCCTTGTCGCGCATGTGGTGCTGTTCTGGCAGTACGGCAGAGATCCAAGCCCTTGGCTGTGCCAAGCCGTGCTTGCGCTGCTCAGCCTGGGTTTTCTGATCATCTGCCTGTCGGCCATGCAGTATCTGGGCGTTGGCCACTATCGGAGCGTCGTGATGCCGACCGTTGCGGCGATGGCCGTCTGCGCGGCTCTCACCTATTTCGGCCTCGATGGCGTCGGCTTCATCCTCACCTACATTGCCGTGACGGCGCTGCTGACGGTGACCGGGGTGCTGTTCTGGATCCAGGGCGGTCATGATCGCCGGATTCTGCTGGTCGTTTCGTTCCTGAGCGGCACCTGTGCACTGTCCTTCGGACTTTGCGCCGCGGTGCTGGTCGTCAAGGGACAATGGGTGCTCGGCGTGGCGCCTGACAACTGGGCCGAACGATTGAATTCCGTCGTGGCGGTCGCCTGCATGACCGGTCTCGGGGCGTTGACGCTCTCGCTGCATCATCTGCAGGCGCAGATCGAATTGAAGGCCGAGACCTTGACCGACCCGCTGACCGGACTGATGAATCGGCGCGCGCTGATGTCGCTCTATGGCGATCGCGCCTTCGGCCCGTTCATGTCAGTGGTCATGTTCGACCTCGATCATTTCAAGCGGACGAACGACGTATTCGGCCATCCGGTCGGCGACAAGGTTCTGTGCCGCTTCGCCGCGGTTATCCGCAAGTATGGCAGGACCGGCGTCGACGCCTTTCGACTCGGCGGCGAGGAGTTCGCGCTGGTCATGTCGCGCATGACGGAGGAAAAGGCCTACGACTTTGCAAGCAAGATCGGCGTCGCCTTCGGCGCCGAAGTCGTGCCTACCCCGCGCGGCCCCTTGCGCAGCACCGTCAGCGGTGGCATCGGCTTCGGCCAGGTCGGTGGCAGCAGCCTCGAGGACGTGCTGGCCGAGGCCGACAAAGCGCTCTACGCGGCCAAGAACGCCGGGCGAAACCGCGTCCTTGTCCTGGACAGAGCGAGCAAGGCCGACGGGCCGGCCTTGCGTTCCGCCTGACCCGCCCGATTTATTCGGCGGCGCCCAGATATTCCGACAGCGGCGGGCAGGAGCAGACGAGGTTGCGGTCGCCGGCGACATTGTCGATGCGCGATACCGGCGGCCAGTATTTTGCCACGCTGTCGGCGTCACCGGCGGGATAGGCCGCCTCCAGGCGCGAATAGGGATGCGACCATTCGGCGGCGAGCGCTTCCGCCGCGGTGTGCGGGGCGTTGACCAGCGGGTTATCGGCCAGCGGCCACTCGCCCTTTGCCACCTTGGCTGCCTCGCCGGCAATTGCGACCATCGCCTCGCAGAAGCGGTCGAGCTCGCGCTTGGGCTCGGACTCGGTCGGCTCGACCATCAGCGTGCCGGCGACCGGGAACGACATGGTCGGCGCATGGAAACCGTAGTCGATCAGCCGCTTGGCGATATCGTCGACGCTGATGCCGGCGCTCTCCTTGAGCACGCGTGTGTCGAGGATGCACTCATGCGCGATGCGATCGTGCCTGCCCTTGTAGAGCAGCGGGAAGTGCGGTGCGAGCCGCGTCGCCACATAGTTTGCCGAGATGATGGCGGTTTCCGTAGCCTGCCTCAGGCCGGAAGCGCCCATCATGCGGATGTACATCCAGGTGATCGGCAGGATGGAGGCGCTGCCGAACGGTGCGGCCGCCACGGCATGCGCCGAGCCCTCGGTGACATGACCCGGCAGATAGGGCTTCAGGTGTGCCTTGACGCCGATCGGCCCGACGCCCGGACCGCCGCCGCCATGCGGGATGCAGAAGGTCTTGTGCAGGTTCATGTGGCACACGTCGGCGCCGATATCGCCGGGGCGGGCGAGGCCGACCAGCGCGTTGAGGTTGGCGCCGTCGAAATAGACCTGGCCGCCATGCTCGTGAATGAGGGCGCAGAGGTGGCGCGCGCCTTCCTCGTAGACGCCATGCGTCGATGGATAGGTGAACATCAACGCCGCGAGATTCTTGGAATGCTCATTGGCCTTGGCCCGCATATCGTCCATGTCGATATTGCCGTCCTCCGAGCAGCGCACGACGACAACGCTCATGCCGGCCATCGCCGCACTGGCCGGATTGGTGCCATGCGCGGAGGACGGGATCAGGCAGACGGTGCGATGGCCTTCGCCGCGCGAGCGGTGATAGGCGCGGATGGCGAGCAATCCGGCATACTCTCCCTGGCTGCCGGCATTGGGCTGCAGGCTGACCGCATCGAAACCGGTGATCTCCGACAGCCAGCCTTCCAGTTCGCCGACCATGGCGCGGTAGCCGGCCGAATGGCTGGCCGGCGCGAAGGGATGCAGATTGGCGACGCTCGGCCAGCTCACTGGCATCATCTCGGCCGCGGCGTTGAGCTTCATGGTGCAGGATCCCAGCGGGATCATGGCGCGGTCGAGCGCCAGGTCCTTGTCGGCCAGCCGGCGCAGGAAGCGCATCATCTCGGTTTCGGAGTGGTTCTCGCGGAAGACCGGCTGGCTGAGGAACTCCTTGCCGCGCGGTTTGCCCGGCACGGTGCTAGTGGCGGCAGCGCCTGCCTTGGCGCCGAATAGCGCGGCAATTGCCTCCAGATCGGCCTCGGTCGAGGTCTCGTCGAAGCTGATGCCGACATGGTCGGCGTCGATGACGCGCAGCAGCCGGCCGGTCTTTTCGGCGGCGGCGGCAATCACCCTGGCCTTGCCTTTCACTTCAACTGTTACCGTGTCGAAGCGGCTTACGCCCAGTACCGATACGCCGGCGGCCGAGAGGCCGGCAGCCAACTGATTGGCGAGCCCGTGGATGCGGCCGGCAATCGCCTGCAGGCCGGCGGGGCCGTGCCAAATCGCATAGGCGGTCGCCATGTTGGCGAGCAACGCCTGCGCCGTGCAGATGTTGGAGGTCGCCTTGTCGCGGCGGATATGCTGTTCGCGCGTCTGCAAGGCGAGCCGATAGCCTGGACGGCCCTTGCTGTCGGTGGACTGGCCGACGAGGCGGCCGGGCATCAGCCGGGTCAATTTGTCGGAGACGGCGCAGTAGGCGGCGTGCGGGCCGCCAAAGCCCATCGGCACGCCGAAGCGCTGCATCGGGCCGACGGCGATATCGGCGCCAAGCTTCGCCGGCGCGTCGGTCAGCGTCAGGCCGAGCGGATCGGCAATGAAGATGACCAGCGCGCCGGTGGCGCGGGCATTTTCGATCGCTGCCTTGTGATCGCCATAGACGCCGAACGTGTCGGGCCAGGAGACGAGCAAAGCGGCGGTGTTGTCGTCGATGGTCTCGCCGTCAACTTCGGTGCCAAGCGGTTCGGCGCGGGTGCGCACGACGTCCAGCGTCTGCGGGTGCGGCGTGCCGGCGAGCGCCACCTTGGTTCGCTTGTCGCGATGGTGGCGCAGCGCAATGCCGACCGCCTCGGCCACGGCAGTTGCCTCGTCGAGCAGCGAGGCCGACGCCACCGGCAGGCCGGTCAGTTCGGCGACCAAAGTCTGGAAATTGAACAGCATTTCCAGCCTACCCTGGCTGATCTCGGCCTGATAGGGCGTGTAGGCCGTGTACCAGGCCGGACTCTCGAACAGATTGCGCTGGATGACCGGCGGCACGTGGACGCCGTGGTAGCCGGCGCCGATGAAGCTCTTCAGCACCGTGTTCTTTGCCATGGTCGCTGCCAATTCGGCCAGCGCTTCAGCTTCGCTGGCCGGCTCGGGCAGGGTCAGCGGCAAGTCGAGGCGGATCGATCTCGGCACGGCCTGACTGATCAGCGTCTCGACCGAGGGCACGCCGATCGTGGCGAGCATGGCTCTGACATCGTTGAGGCCGGGGCCGATATGGCGGGCGGCGAAGGGGTAGGGTGCTGCGCTCATTTGTCGTTATCCTGCTTCAGCCGATATGGGCCTTGTAGCCCGCCTCATCCAGAAGGCCTTCGAGCTGGCTTTCATTGGCGAGCCTCATCTTCCACAGCCAGCCGTCGCCGGTCGCCGCCGAGTTGACCAGGGACGGGTCCGACGACAACGAGGTGTTGGCTTCGGTGATCTCGCCGTCGACAGGCGCATAGACGTCCGATGCCGCCTTGACGGATTCGACCACGACCGCCGTATCGCCCTTGCTCAGTTTTTTCCCGATTTCGGGCAGTTCGACGAAGACGAGATCGCCGAGCTGCTCCTGCGCGTAATTGGTTATCCCGACAGTGGCGATGCCGCCTTCGACGCGGAGCCATTCGTGGTCTTCGGTGAAATAGGTCTTTGCCATCGGGCTTATCCTTTGCGGTAGCGATGAGGTGTGAAGGGCAGGGGATTGATTTCGATCGGGATTTTCGTCCCGCGCACATCGGCGAAAAGTTTTGTGCCGGGCTTGGCCAGCGCAGTCTGGACATAGCCCATGGCAACCGGATGGCCGGCCGACGGGCCGAAACCGCCCGTGGCGACGTGGCCGGCCGGATTGCCGTCGGCGTCGAACAGTGCCGCACCGGCGCGCACCGGCTGGCGGCCTTCCGGCTTCAGGCCGACGCGTTTTTGCGCCGGGCCGCGCTCCAGGACTGCGCGCAGGGCGTCGGCGCCGACGAAATGGCCCGCGGCGCGAACATCCTTGGGGATCGCCCACATCAGCCCGGCGCTGGCCGGATCGATTTCCGGCGTGATGTCCTGGCCGTGCAGGCAGAGCCCGGCTTCCAGCCGCAGGCTGTCGCGGGCGGCAAGGCCGATCCATAGCACGCGCTCGTCTTCGAGCAATTTCGCGACTAGATCCCGCGCGTCCGCTTCCGGCAGGCCGATCTCGAAACCGTCTTCGCCGGTATAGCCGGAGCGGCTCATGAACCAGTTTTGCCTGGGCTCGATGCCGTGCATGAACAAAAGCGAGCCGGTCTCGATGCCGGCGCGGGCAAGGGCCGCCCAGGCCTCGGGACCCTGGATGGCCAGGAAGACGCAGTCGAGCGCGTCCACCTTTGCGTCGAAATCCTCGGCCAATGCCCGCAGGTGCTTCTCGTCCGTGACGGCATTGCCGGCATTGGCGACGACCATGAAGCGCTCGTCGCCGAGCCGCGTGACGATGAGGTCGTCGATGACGCCGGCGGCCTCATTGAGGAAGAAGGTGTATTTCGACTGGGATATGTCGAGCGCGCCGGCGTCGAGCGGGCAGGCGCGGTTGAGAAGTGCCGTGGCACCGGGGCCGCTGACCTCGAACAGCTTCATGTGCGAGATGTCGAACAGGCCGGCATGCTCGCGCGTGTGGAGATGCTCCTTCATCACGCCTGCCGGATAGGTCAGCGGCATCGACCAGCCGGCGAAGGCGCCAAAGCGCGCGCCGGCGGCGGTATGCAGATCCTCGAGGGGAAGGTGCCTGGTGTCGTCGTCCGTCATGTCATCTCCAGAGTCGCACGCAATCGGCCGCTGATGGCGACCAGTCCGTGCCCCTCTGTCTGAAGCCTGAGAGACTTGCGCCCCGTAACTCTGTCGGCAGCGCTTACACCTTCGGCGCGGGGGCAAGCCCCGACTTTCCAGAGTGTCTTTCCCGTCTACGGTTCTTTTGCCTGAGAGATTTCGGGCGATTTCCCCTTCGGCGGCAGCTCTCGCTGCTCTCTCCCGCAAACAGGTAGGACTCAAACCATGAGCCCTCGACTCGTCATCCATAGCCCGTGAACGACACCTTGTCACCTGCCAGCGACATCTAAAGCGCGTCGCGCTGAAACGGATTCAGGCGAAGCGCTTTAGATCTTTGTTTTGATGCATGTCGTTCTCCCAAAACCGCGGCACACTTTTGGGCGACATGCGTTGGCTGACAAGTCTTCGCTAACCACGCCGTTTGCCGGATTCTCAAGACACTGCTGATATGCTGGTCGACATGATGGCTTGCGATCGGCGGCAGCCGGCGCGGACGGGGACAAGAAAATGGGCGAACTGATCATGAGCGCGCCGGTGGCGGGACTGACCTCGAAGAACCGCATCACGGCCGAGGACGTGATGATGCTGCGCCGCGAGGTGTTCGGCGATGGCGTGGTGAGCCGCGGCGAGGCCGAGGCGCTGTTCGCGCTCGACGCGACGGCGCGCGACAAGTGCCAGGAATGGCCCGAATTCTTCGTCGAGGCGATCACCGACTACATCGTCCATCAGGAAAAGCCGGCGGGCTATATCTCGGAAGATAATGCCGACTGGCTGGTGCGGACGATCTCGCGCGACGGCATGGTCGACAGCCGCACCGAACTCGAACTTCTGGTGCATGTGCTGGAAAAGGCGAAATCCTCGCCCAGCCGGCTTTGCGCCTACGCGCTGGAACAGGTCGCCCATGCGGTGATCGACGGCAAGGGACCGCTGATGCTCGGTGGCCATCTGGTCCCCGGCCTGATCGCCAAGGCCGAGGTCGATCTGTTGCGCCGCATCCTTTATGCCTATGGCGGCGATGGCAACATAGCGATCACGCGCGCTGAGGCCGAGGTGCTGTTCAAGATCAACGAGCGGACCGCAGCGACCAGCAACGATCCGTCCTGGAACGATCTGTTCATCAAGGCGATCACCAATTTCGTCATGTGCTCGGCCGGTTACGAGGCGCCGACGCGCGAGGTGGCGCTGCGCCGCGATGCCTTCTTCGATCAGGCCGATCCGGAGATTGGCAGCTTCTTCGGCCGCATGGTGTCGGGCGGGCTCGCCAGCATCATGGAAGCCTATCGCTCGCCCGATGGTATCGAGGCCGAGTGGGAAGCAAAGAACCGGGCAGCGGAAGCGCTGGCCCGCCGCGCCGAGACGATCGACGCCGGCGAGGCGAAATGGCTGGCCGAGCGCATCGGCGCCGATCGGCCGTTGCTCGATAACGAGCGCGCGCTGCTGACGCTGATCAAGCATGCCTCGCCGGAAATCCATCCGGCGTTGAAGCCGCTGCTCGACAAGGTCGCCTAGGCGTCAAACCATTGATCGCAAATGGCGGAGTGGTATCGCATTAGATTCCGGCATACCAGTCGTAGCCATTGTCTTCCCAATAGCCACCGCGGCCGCCGCCGATGCTGGCGAAGCTGTCGACCAGCTCGATCTTGTATAGGTATTTCGGCATCTTGTAGCCGAGCTGCCGCTCGACCCGCACGCGCAGCGGCGCGCCGTTCTCGACCGGCAGTGGTTTGCCGTTGAGGCCATAGGCGAGGATCGTCTGCGGATGGCGGGCATCGATCAGGTCGATGGTGCCGTAATATTTGATGTCGCCGGCAAGGCTGCGGTCGATCGTGTCCAGGCAGTGGAACATGACATAGCGCGCCTGCGGCTTGACCTCCGCCTGGTCGAGAACCAGCGACAGCGGCGTGCCGGTCCATTTGGCGATACAGCTCCAGCCTTCGACGCAGTCGTGGCGGGTGATCTGGGTGCGGCTCGGCATGTTCTGAAGTTGCTCGCGGGTGAGCGACAGCGGCTTCTCGACCAGGCCTGAAACCTCCAATCGCCAGTCGGCGAAGTTGTTGGCGAGCAGGCCCTTATAGGTATCGTCGTCGGGCGCGGTGACGCCATTCGGCCGCTGCGGCTGGCGGATATCGGCCTCGGTGAATTCCTGGGCCAGCGCGTCGCGGCCGGCGAGCCAGCGTTGCGCGCGATACGTCAGGCCGTTGGCGCCTTCGAGGAAACTGCGCAAGCCGTCACCGACGCCGAGCTGGCTGTCGAAAGCATCGCAACCCGACAGCATTATGCCGGAAACGCCAAGGCTGGCCGAGGTGAGGAATTTGCGACGGCTGATCTCGAACTTTGCCATGTCAGGCGCTCCTCTCGGGCGTGTTGTCGCCATGCGCCGGCGGCGGATCGGTGCGGTACCAGCCGGTGATGATCGAGCGCAGCTCATTGATCGGGCCGGCGGCGAGGATCATCAGCATATGGACGATGAAGAAGCCGACCAGCAACACCATGACCGCGAAATGGATGGTGCGCGCCGTCTGCCGACCGCCGAGCAGGTCGTTCAGGAACGGCAGCACCGAATTCATGCTCGGCGACATGGCAAGGCCGGTAATGATCATCAGCGGCAACAGCACGAACAGCACGCCGCCATAGGCCATCTTCTGCAGCGTGTTGTATTCGCGAGTGTGGTGGAATTTCAATTTGGCGTGGTCGACAATGTCACGCGGCAAGCGCTTGAGATCTTCGATGCGCGGTGCGAGATCGCGGCGCAGATGGTCGTTGAGCACACTGGCGACGAGCCAGACGACAAGGGTGGTGCTCAGTATCCAGGCGAAGAAGAAATGCACGACGCGGGCGGTGCCGAGGTCGTAGTAGGATGGGATGGTTGCCCAGGACGGGAAGCCGCGCGCTGTTTCCTGGCCGGCCGGTCCCGACCAACCGAGCACACCGGTGGTGTCGAAGCGCTTGCCGAAGATCTCGGTGTAGCCGCGCGTGCCGGCAGCGGTGTTTTCGGCGCCAATGGCGAAGACGGTGTTGTTGTAATCGAACCCGGACTCCTTGCCGATATAGAGCTGGGGGCGGGCATTGAAGATCTGTAGGCCGGAAAGCAGCATGAAGAACAGCGAGATCGCCCACAGCCAGTGCGTCAGCCGCGTCCAGCGCGACTGCCGGTAGATCAGCGTCGCATCCTTCGGCGCGGCATCCGCCTCGACGGTTGGTTGGCTCCTGGCAACGGTTTCCATCGTCTTTTGTACTCCCGGCCGCGCGTCCCGTCGCGGGCCTCTCAGCTGTTCGTTCTCCTCCCAATACGTCGCCAGCCCAACCGATGTTTCACACGATCACGTTTTTATTACGGGCTGCCGAGGCTGACGGCAAGGTTGACCGCGGCGGCGACGATCACAGTGTTGAAGAAGAACGCCAGGATCGAATGGACAAGCACCACGCGGCGCATATGCGAGGTCGTGATGCCGGTGTCGGCGGTCTGCGCCGTCATGCCGATGACCGTCGCGAAATAGAGGAAATCCCAGCCTTCCGGCCGTCTGCCGCCGGGGAACTCGAGGCCGCTGACCGGTATCTTCTTCTTGGTGGTGGCGTCGATCTCGTCGCCGTCCATCCAGTAGACATGAGCGTAGTGGAGCGCCGCCATGGCATGGATGGCAAACCAGCCGAGCGGAATGGACGTCATTGCGAAGACGAGCTCCAACGGGTGCGCGCTGTCCTTCTGGTTGATGAGCTGAAAAAGCGAGCCGATGGCGATGCCGACGACGAACAGCGTGACGGCAAAGATCACCAGCACTGGCAGGTCGGTGGCGCGCGCGTTCTTGCTGAGATAGTGGCCGGTAAGCCGCGGCATCAGGGCGAGCACGAGAACGACGTAAGTGGTAAAGAACGCGTTGGCGCCAATCGAATAGGGGAGCGGCGCATTGAGCAGCAGTGCAACGACGAGTGCGACGACACCGATGACAGCGGACACGGCGAACTGCTTATGCCGGGGCATCGGCAATTTGGCGGATGTGTCGTCAACCATGGTCCTGCCTCTGAAGGGCGCCTGAAGTCAATCCGGTGTGGCGGATTTGAGCGCCCGCCGCAAGATGCGGTCGAGCTCACCCAGGAATCGCGAACGGTCCTGCGGCATGAAGCCGGCATTGTAGCCTTTGCTTTCGCCGGTCTCGCGCAGATGCTGCTTCAAATCGCGCATCGCCACCGCCATGCCGATGGTTTCCGGCGTGAACGGGCGTCCGGTTGGGCCGAGCACATGGGCGCCAAGCGCCACGGCGCGGGCGGCGAGCGGAATGTCGGCCGTTACCACGATGTCGTTCGGCCTGGCATTGTCGACGATCCAGTCATCGGCGGCGTCGGCGCCCTTGGAGACGACGACGTTGCGGATCATCGGATCGCGCGAAGGACGCAGGCCGCCATTGGAGACGAAGGTGACGACGATGCCGTGGCGCTCGGCGACCTTTTCGACCTCGGCTTTCACCGGACAGGCATCGGCGTCGACGAGGATTGCGGGTGCGGGCATTGTCTCTCCAAAACGAGCATGGGGCCGGAGACTTGCCCGGCCCCATGCCTAAAATCGAACAAATGTGTCAGGTCGGTAGTGCGCCAGACTTCTTGGCGGTCCATGTCGCGATGTAGTCCATCAGGCCTGGATTGAGGCAGTCATAGGGCTCGAGGCCGATTGACTTCAACTGCGCGCGGATGCCGTCCATGCGGCCCGGATCGACGCCCGATTCGATGATCGACGAGACGAAGGCGGTGAAGCCCGGCGGCGACCAGCCGTCCTCCTCGAAGCGCTCGGGATGGATGAAGCTCAGTCCCTTGAACGGATGATCGCGTTCGACCGGGCCGTGCATGTGGACGCCGCAGCCGGTGCAGGCATGGCGCTGGATCAGCGCGCTTGGGTCGACCACTTTCAACTTGTCGCCATTCTCGACGACGGTGACGTCGCCGGTGCCGGCCACGGCAACGACCGAGAAGATCGCGCCGTCAGGCTTCCAGCACTTGGTGCAGCCGCAGGCATGGTTGTGGGCGATCTGGCCCTTGACCTTCACCTTCACCGGCTTGCTGGTGCAGGCGCAGACCAGCGTGCCGCCGGCAAAGCTTGCGCTTTCCCTGGGCAGGCCATTGTCGATTTTCGGATGCAGTTTTTCCGGCATTTTATTCCTCCCTTGTTGAACCCTGTGCAACTTCAGTCGCTGGCCCTTCGGTCGGCGGCTTCTCCTTAGTAAATCACCACGCTTCTGATCGACTTGCCCTCATGCATGAGGTCAAAGCCCTTGTTGATGTCTTCGAGCTTCAGCGTGTGGGTGATCATCGGATCGATCTGGATCTTGCCGTCCATGTACCAGTCGACGATCTTCGGCACATCGGTGCGGCCGCGCGCGCCGCCGAAGGCGGTGCCCATCCAGCTGCGCCCGGTGACCAGCTGGAACGGCCTGGTCGAGATTTCCTGGCCAGCACCGGCGACGCCGATGACGACCGACTTGCCCCAGCCGCGATGCGAGGCCTCCAGCGCCTGGCGCATCACCTTGGTGCTGCCGGTGCAGTCGAACGTGTAGTCGGCGCCGCCGATCTGGTCGGCGCCACGCTTGGTCATGTTGACGAGATGAGGGACGATGTCGCCGTCGATCTCCTTCGGATTGACGAAATGCGTCATGCCGAACTTCTCGCCCCAGGCCTTCTTGTCGTTGTTGAGGTCGACGCCGATGATCATGTCGGCGCCGGCAAGTTTTAGCCCCTGGATAACATTCAAGCCGATACCACCGAGACCGAAGACGACGGCGGTGGCGCCCTGCTCGACCTTGGCGGTGTTGATGACCGCACCGATGCCAGTGGTGACGCCGCAGCCGATGTAGCAGATCTTGTCGAAGGGGGCGTCGGGATTGACCT
>NZ_QZWZ01000035.1 GCF_003601975.1 Mesorhizobium waimense | reverse complement strand
CAGGCAGGTCGATCGCCGCCACGTTGTCGACGCGCATGAGGTCGACCTGGTTGCGCTGGATCAGTGCGCCCGGAACGAACTCAGCCACAGCAGCGATGGAATTCCACACCGCAAATGGCATCGGCACCAGCATCGGGCGCGTGCCCAGTCTTCGGGCGATTTCCCAGACCAGTTCCTTGTAACTCAGGACGCGGGGGCCGCCGAACTCAAAGGTCGCCGGCTTTTCGTTACTTCTGTCAATCAGCCGGCTTACCGCTTCGGCGACGTCCCCGACATAGACGGGCTGAAGCCGTGTCGCGCCATCTCCGAACAACGGATAGACCGGCAGGAGCCGGACCAGCCGCATCAGCGTCGTGAGGAAGGCATCGTCGGGCCCGACCATGACAGCCGACCGAACGACGAGCGCCCCCGGGAACGCATTCCGTACCGCTCCCTCCCCCTGCCCCCGTGCCCTTATGTATGTCGAGTCCGATCGCGGATCGGAGCCGATCCCCGAAATCTGAACGAACTTTTCCACTCCAGCTCTGCGCGCCGCACGGGCTAAGTCTGCGGCTGCCTTCACGTGCACGCGTTCGAACGTCGCATCTCCCTGTTCGACATAAAGGCTGGTCGCATTCACGACGGCATATGATCCGGTGACGGCCAATCCGATGGAAGAAGCATCCAATATATCGGCCTCGACAGGTTCGGGCATCTTGGGCGCGGTCGTGGCCGCCTTCGGTTTCGTGCGATGCGGATGGCGGGATACGGCGCGCACCCGAAACGCCTTCTCCAGGAGACTTTGCACGAGCCTGCGGCCGAGAAACCCTGTTCCGCCGAAAACGGTGACGATCCGTTCAGCGCTGCCGTCACTTCGATCCATGAGCAATCCCTTTCGGGCGCCCGCCGCAAGGCGCCGGCCTAGTCGGCCGCCGGGCCCATCCGCCAAATCTTGTTCCCCACATCATCTGCGATCAGCAACGCGCCAGTTCGGTCGATGGCCACGCCGACCGGACGGCCGAGCGCCTTGTCATCGTTGCTCAGAAATCCGGTGAGCACGTCTTGTGGCGGCCCCGACGGCTTGCCGTCGGCAAACGGCACGAAGACCACCTTGTAGCCGCTTCGCGGCATGCGGTTCCATGAACCGTGCTGACCGATAAAGGCGCCATTCTTCATTTGCGGGCCGAATAGGTCGGCGGTGTTGAAGGTGAGTCCGAGTGACCCGGTGTGCGGCCCGAGCGCGTAGTCGGGAACAATCGCCTTCTCGACGAGGTCTGGCCGCGGCGGCTGCGCCCTGACATCGATGTGTTGGCCGAAATAGCTGTAGGGCCAGCCGTAGAAAGCGCCATCCTTGACGGATGTCATGTAGTCGGGAACGAGGTCACTGCCGATCTCGTCCCGCTCGTTGACGACCACCCAAAGCTCCCCGCGCTCGGGGTTCCAGGAGAGACCGTTCGGGTTGCGCAGGCCCGACGCAAAGATCCGCATCTGCCGCGTCGTGAGGTCGATCTCGTGCACGGCGGCGCGGCCTTCTTCCTCCTCCATGCCGTTTTCGCCGACATTGGAGTTGGAGCCCACGGTGGCATAGAGCTTCGTTCCGTCCTGTCTGGCGACGACGTCCTTGGTCCAGTGGTGATTGCGGCCGGCCGGAAGGTCGACGATCTTCTCGGCTGGGGCGGCGATCTCGGTGGCGCCGTCCCGATAGGGGAAGGCAACGATCGCATCGGCATTGGCGACATAGAGCTTGCCGTCGAGCAACGTCATGCCGAATGGCGAAAAGAGGCCGCCGAGGAAAGCTGTCTTGGTCTCGGCCACGCCGTCGCCATCCCGATCGCGCAACAGCGAGATGCGGTTGGCGCTCTTCACCTCGGCGCCGGCCTGGCTCTGGAACAGGTCCATGAACCAGCCACGTATCGAGAAACCTTCGTCAGGTTTTGGCGGCGCGTTGCTTTCGGCTACCAGCACGTCGCCATTGGGAAGCACATGCAGCCAGCGTGGATGGTCGAGGCCGCCGGCGAATTCGTTGACGGAAAAGCCTTGGGCGGCTCTCGGCATCGTGCCTTGAGGCCAAGGCGTCGCCTCGGCAACGTGAACCGTGGGTAGCCACGTCGGATTGGGTTCGGCGAGCGTCGGGGTCGGACCGTAGGTTTGCTCGATCGGGACGCTCGCCTCCTCGCGTGAGAAGAAGAACACGCCCGCGCCCGCGATCACGACGATGGCGGCAAGGACGAGCAAAACACCCAGAATTTTTCGCATAGGATGTTCCCGCAGAGATTGGTGACGTAACGCAATCAGGGCATTGCGGTTGCGGCGGGACGCGGAATCTGGCCAAAATAGGAAGCCAGTGCGGCGATATCCTTGTCCGAGAGGTTTTTTGCGGCGTTGTGCATCAGATGGGCGAAGCGGGTGCCGCCGCGCCTTTGCGCCCGGAAGAGCGCGAGTCGAGTCGCAATGTATTGGGCGGGCAGTCCGGACAATTGCGGAAAGATAGGGTTGCGGTCTGGACGGCCATGGCAACCCAGGCATGCCGGAACGTCGCGCTCGGGATTACCGCGCCGCGCGATCTCTTCGCCGCGAGCGATCAGAGCGGGATCCGGTTGCGTCGACACTACCGGCGCAGGCAGAGCGGAAAAATGCCGCGCGAGATCGCAAAGGAGTGCAGGATCGACTGCCGTGGCAGCAAATGGCGATTGGTGGAAGCCCCGCCAACCTGCGAGTTTCGTTTCGCGAGCGGTGCATTTGCCGGAGGGTGAGTCGCCCGAGGGGTCGCTGATCGTTGTAGAACTGACCAGCAAGATCCTTTGAAAATTGCTACGTCTGACGGACCAAAGTCACTGCCGCTCGACCCCCAACGGCTGGGCGTCTGAAAAAACCAGGATGAAACCGTTGTCGTGCCGGGCACGCAGGACAGGTTTCGCGAAGCCGATATGGAGGCGATCGACGACGAGATCATCGCATTCCTCGCTAACCAAGAATGTTGCCGTGCCCGCGAACCCGTCTCGCCAGATTGCCGGTCCGGCGCCGATCCTGATCTTCGAATGGAATCAGCGCCGGGTAAGATCTCCATGCCTACTGCAACTTGGCCTGCAGCGCGTTGACGTCGTCGGTCGTCATTTCGCCGTCGGTCGTCACCTTGCCGTCGACGATCTTCCACAGGCGGAACGGGCCGGTGATGTCGCCGTATTTGTCGAAGGCGACCGGACCGATGACGCCTTCGTAGCGGATCGGCTTGCCGTCCTTGATCAGGCCGAGCGCCTTGGCGAACTCTTCCTTGCCGGCAAAGATCGGCGTGCCGGCCGGGTCGACGGCCTTGTACATCGCGTCCTTGATCTTGGCCGGATCCTCGGAGCCGGCAATGGCGATGGCCAGGCCGACGATGGCGCCGGCATCATAGGACCGGTCGGCCGCCGGATTCGACGGCTCGATGCCGGAAAACTCCTTGTAGTTCTTCATGAAATAGTCGGTGGAGGCGGTCGGGCTGGTGCCCGACGAAGTGCCATAGGCATCCTTGAGATAGTCGGCGCCGACGGATTCTATAAAGTCCGGGCTGTTCATGCCGTCATTGAGCAGGAACTTCTGCACGCCGCCTTGCGAAATCCAGGTTCGGGCGACGGTTGCGCCATCGACGGGCGTGCTGACGAGATAGAGCCCGTCCGGCTCGCCGGCCATGGCCGCGGTGACTTCAGAGGCATAGCTCGACTGCTTTTCATTGTAGGGCGTGTCGGAGACGATTGTGCCGCCGAGCGCTTTGTAAGCGCGCGAGAATTCGGCCACCATATTGACGCCGAAATCGTTGTTGACGTGGATGACCGACAGTTTCTTGAAGCCCTTGTCGATGGCGTATTTGGCGGCGGCGACGCCCTGCAGCGCATCCGAGGTGATGGTGCGGAAGAAGATGCCGTTGGTCTTGCCGTCGCGGCCGAGCGCTGTCAGCGTCGGCGAGGAGGACGCAGGCGAGACCTGGACGATCTTTGCCGGCGCGGTGACCGAGGTCAGGATCGGGATCGACACCGAGGAGATGATGCCGCCGATGATCACCGGCACCTTCTTGACCTGCACTAGCTGGGTCGCGGCGTCGACCGCAATGTTGCCCTGGCTCTGGCTGTCGCGCGTGTCGGTGGCGAGGTCGCAGCCGCGCACGCCGCCGGCGGCATTGATGTCGCGGAACGCCATCTCCACCGACTTGGCGCCGGCCTGGCCATATTCGCCGGCCGGACCGGTCAGTTCCATGACCAGGCCGACGGTGATCTTGCAGTCGGCGGCCTGCGCTGCATCGACTGCCGTCAGCAAAGCGAGCGCGGTGGTGATTTGAAGTAGTGTCTTTGTCATTGTTGTTCCCCTTTCGTTACTCGACTCTGATTTCGTCTCTGGAGCCTGTTCAGCCTTCCGGCACCTGCAGCCAGGTTTCATGCAGATGTCGCCATTCGACGCCGTTGGGCGCCGATGAACTGGTGGTGAATACCGCGCTGGACTGGCGGCGGCTGTGCTTGCCGCCGCGCAGCTGCGCCTCGATGTAGAGGACGATGATCGTATCGGCGGTTTGCCAGCCGGGACGGATGTCCTCGATTGAGATGGCAAAGCCATCGTCACAGGTGGCGCGGCTGTCCCTGACATGGTCGATAACCGCGTCGCGATCGAGGATCTGGCCGCTCGGCGCGATCATGCTGAAGCCTTCGCCCATGACGGTTTCGAAGCGGCTGAAATCTACTTTGCCGGCGCGCGCCTCGACGAACCAGTCGACGAAGAAGCGATGCAGATCGACGACCTCGGCACTGGCGCGTGAAAACAGGGAAGATTGTGCGCTCATATTCGGCCCGCGTTCAAATTGTAGTGCATGATCGAACCGTGGCGGCCATGACGGTCGCGCTCCAGCGTGTAGACGTCGCCGTGGGGGCCACCGCTTTGTGCGATGACGGCGGCAATCCGCGCCCGGTCGCCGGCGTCGAGCGCAACGTCCATGATCCCGGCGTTGGCAAGCGCATGCGCCTGGTTGCGGGCGCCGACAATGACGGCCGCCACGTGCGGCTGTTCGAGCACCCAGGCACTGGCGACGGTGGCGATGTCGACGCCATGGCGGTCGCCGACAGCCTTCAATGCGCCCAGCAGCGCCTGGAAAAGATCCCAGCCGCCGAAGTCGTCGATGATCAGCTTGTATTTGACCAGCGAGCGGTTTTCGAGCGGCGTCTGCGGCTCGGCGACACCAAGCCATTTGTCGCTCAGGAAGCCGCCCGCCACCGAACCGTAGCAGAGGAAACTGATGCCGTTCTGGGCGGCGAGTGCGGCAAGGCTGCCGGCCGGCCGCTGATCGAGGACGGAGTATTGCAACTGCTGGCTGACCAGCGGCACACCGGCCGCCAGGATCTCGGCAAGGCGTGGCGTGTCGAAATTGGTGGTGCCGATATTGCGCACCTTGCCTTCGAGACGAAGCTCGTTCAGCCAGCCCATGGCATCGACATAGCGAGGTTGCGCATAGTCCCACCAATGGAACTGCACGAGATCGAGCCGGTCGGTCTTCAGCCGCCGCAGCGACTGGTCGACGATGCCCCGGATATAGTCGCGGCTGATGCTGGCAAGCCTTTCGAGATCCGGCACCAGCTTGGTGTGCACCTTCATCTTGGCGGCGGCGTCGAGACCGCGCTCGCTGGCCAGCCGCAGGCGCGCTGCCCCTATCAGCTCCTCGACACCGGTGTAGATATCGGCGCAATCATAGGTCCGGATGCCGGCATCGAAGGTGGCTATCAGATCCGTCACCGCCTGTTCGCGGTCGATGGCGCCGTGCCCGCCTGCCAGCTGCCAGCCGCCGCGAATGACGCGCGAGATCGTGTAGCTCTGGCCGAGTTCGAAAGTCTGAGCGGTCATTTCCGGTCATCCTCCTTCGGCAGCGGCACTGCCGTCGTCTCGGCATGGCTGAACCGCCGCTTGCCGGTCCTGACGATTCTCAGCCGGCTGCCGCAGTTGGGATCGGGACAGGCGATTTCGGCGTCGGACGTCATCCAGTCGTTCTTGTGGGTTGGGCGCTGCTTGGCCGCCAGCAGCGGCAACACGGCCGCGATCGAATAGATCGAAAAGCCCTGCCCCGCCGGCATCGACAGCATCTCGCCCTTGAGCTCGAAATAGTCGCCAACCCTGGCACCGCAATAGATCGGCTTGCCCTCGGGGACGACCGCCTCGACGCGGAGATCGAAAAGTTCGAAACCGTCGTCGGCCACTCAGACCTCCACCAGGCTGAACGTGACATCGCAGGCACCGTTGCGGCGGATGACGCCGCAGGCGGCCGCCAGGTGCTCGCGCTCGTCGGGAAGCACCTGGGCGACGACGCTGCCTGCCAGCCATCCGATCGGGAACAGAAGGCGCGCGCCAGGCCCGTAATAGAGGCCGATATCAAAGATCGCATTGGGCGTTCCGGCCCACACGCGCGGCGGCACGTAGGACAGCACGATGTCACCCGGCTGCGGCGTCAGCGTCGCATTCTCCGCGGGCAAAGGCCGGGCATAGGCCTGGCCCTCAAGATCGGCAACGGGAACCGGACAGGAGATTTCGGGACCGGTCCACATCGCATGGATGCCGGCCACGAGGCGCGGCTTGTCGAGATAGGCCAGCAGGAAGGCGGCGTTGTCCGGCGCTTTCTCGGGCAGCAGCAGCGCCGTCACGGAAAGCTTTGAGCGCGGCTCGGTGATCCTGATGGCGGGCTTCGTCATATCGGCACTCAGCCTTTCGCGGCAGCGGACTGGAGCTTGTCGCGCAGGAAGGCGAAGGGCCGGCTGATGTCGGCCACCAGCGCCTCGCGCGCTCCTTGCGCATCCTGCCTGGCAAGCGCTGCGACGATGCGGCGGTGATAGTGGGCGGTATCGACCTCGCCGGCTTCCGAGAAGGCATAGATGGCGACGCGGATGCAGGGTCCGGATTGCAACCAGAGGCTCTCGATCATCGGGATCAGCACGGCCGACCCGCAGCAGCGGTAGATTTCGAAATGGAAGCTCTGGTTGAGTGTGGCTTCGCGGTCGATATCCTTCTTGTGCTTCAGCGCCCGCATCTCGTCCCACTCGCCGAGCATGGCTTCAATAGTGGCGATCTGGCGCGGGCCCATGCGTGTGGCGGCAAGCGCGATCGCTTCGCCCTCGATGAGCGAGCGGGCGCGCAGCAGATCGTCGATGCGCTCCAGGGTAATTGGCGGCACGCGCACGGAGCGGTTGGGCAGTGCTTCAAGCGCCTTTTCGGTGATCAGCCGGCCGAGCGCCTCGCGCACCGGCATGGTGGAGGTGACCAGCGCGTCGGCGAGGCCGCGGATGGTCAGCACCTGACTCGGCTCGAAAAGGCCGCCGATCAAAGCCCGGCGCAATTCCGAATAGACGCGATCCTGCACGGTCTCGCGGCCGACCGGAGTGAGCTGGGCTGCGATCGTTTCGTTGTTCCGCTCGATGGCAGCCTTTTGCATGGCATTCCCGGTCTGGCCCGTTTTCGGCTTGCGGAGAAAATTAAAGCCGATTAGCGTGATCAACGCAAGTGTGATCACAAATCAAAAATCAGAATGCGGCAGCGACCGCTCGGCCAGGGATGCATGAGCGAGACAATCGAACGGCAGGACGAGATTCGTGCAGCTGTTCTGGCGGCGAAGAACGTCGTCAGGCGTTTCGGCGGGCTCGTGGCAGTCAACGATGTCTCGTTCGACGTCTGGCCGGGCGAGATCCTCGGCCTGATCGGGCCGAACGGCGCCGGCAAGACGACAATGTTCGACCTCCTCGCCGGCAGCATCCTGCCGACAAGCGGCGATATTTTTCTCAATGGCGTCCAGGTGTCGGGCGAAGCGGCGCACCGCCGCATCGAGCGCGGTCTTGGCCGCACCTTCCAGATTCCCCGGCCGCTGCCCAATCTGACGCTGATCGAAAACGTCATGCTGGCCGCGCAGGGGCAGGCTGGAGAAAAGTTGCTCGCCAACTTCCTTGCGCCGCGCCGCGTCGCCGCTGAAGAAAAGGCCGGCGAGAAAAAGGCCTTGGAGCTGCTCGAGCTGGTCGCGCTTACCCATCTTGCGCATGAACCGGCGCGGGTGCTGTCCGGCGGCCAGCGCAAGCTGCTCGAGCTCTCCCGCGTCATGATGGCCGATCCGGCGATCATCCTGCTCGACGAGCCGGCCGCCGGCGTCAATGCGAGCCTGCTCGAAGTCATCATCGACCGCATCCGCGACATCAACGCGCGCGGCATCACCTTCCTGCTGATCGAGCACAATATCGATATGGTGACACGGCTCTGCCACCGCGTGCTGGTCATGGCGAGCGGCCAGCTTCTGTGCGAAGGCACAGCGGACGAGGTGGCGCGCGATCCACGCGTCATCGGGGCCTATCTTGGAGGCGCGGCATGAGCGAGGCCGTTGTCGAAGTCCGCGACCTCGAAGCCGGCTATGAGCCCGGCGTGCCGATCGTGCGCGGCGCCTCGATCACCGTCGGCAAGGGCGAAATCGTCGTCGTGCTCGGCCCCAACGGCGCCGGCAAGTCGAGCCTGATCAAGGCCATCGCCGGGCTGGTCCCGATCACCGGCGGCACAGTGCTGCTGGACGGCAAGGATATTACCGCTGCACCCGCCCACACCATGGTCCGCCTCGGCCTCGCCTTCGTGCCGCAGACCGAAAACATCTTCCCGCTGATGTCGGTCGAGGACAATCTCAAGGTTGCCTGCGGCATCATCGAACGGCGTGAAATCCCTGCCCGCATCGAAGAGATGTATGCGGCCTTCCCCGACCTCGTGCGCCAGCGCCGGACCACCGCCGGCAATCTGTCGGGGGGGCAGCGGCAGATGCTTGCCGTCGCCCGGGCACTGATCGTCCATCCGAAGGTTCTGGTGCTCGACGAACCGTCGGCGGGCCTATCGCCGAAATTCGTGGCGATGGTGTTCGAAATGCTGGCCGGCATCCGCAAATCCGGCGTCACAATCCTTTTGGTCGAACAAAACGCTAAGGCAGCGCTTGCCATTGGCGATCGCGCCTATGTGCTGGTCGAGGGCAAGGACCGGCACGAAGGCATCGCCTCCGAACTGTGGAACGATCCGGTCGTCGCCGAACTCTATCTTGGTCAGCGGTCCCGGCGCACAGGAGGCGCCGCATGAGCCTACAATTTGTCGTCGACGGACTGCTGGCGGGCTCAATGATCGGCCTCGGCGCCATCGGCGTGACGCTGACATATTCGATCTTGCGCTTTTCGAACTTCGCGCATGGCGACTTCATGGCCTGGGGCACTTATGCGACGCTGGCCGTCGTCGGCGCCATCGGCGCCATGTTCGGAAAGATCGCGCCGATCGCACCGCTGTCCTTCGGCTGGCCGCTGATTGTGGCGCTCATCCTCGGCGTGGCCCTCACCGGCCTTCTGGCGCTGCTGCTCGACTTTGTACTGTTCGCGCGGCTGCGGGCGAAGGGCCAAGCGATCATTGTGGTGATGGCGAGCTTTGGTGCTTCGATGGCGCTCAGAAGCCTGCTCGAATTCGTCTTCACCTCGCGCCCGACGTATTTCAGCCGCGCCATCCAGATCGCCATGCCGGTCGGCTTCGGTATCCGCATCACCCCGGACCAGATCGCCCTGCTGCTGCTGACCTCCGTGCTCGTTCTCGGCGTGCATCTGCTGATGACGCGCACGCAGACCGGCCGCTCGATGCAGGCGTTGAGCCAGAATGCGGCGCTCGCTCGCATTGTCGGCATAGACGTTGCCAGCGTGGTGCGCTTCACCTGGATCATCGGCGGGGCGCTGGCCTGCATTGCCGGGGTGATGATCGGCATCCTTATCCAGATCCGGCCGTTCATGGGCTTCGACATGCTGCTGCCGATGTTTGCCGCCGCCATCCTGGGTGGCATCGGCAGCGTGCCCGGCGCCGTTCTCGGCGGCCTGATCATCGGCCTCGCCGAAGCCGGCGCCGTGCAACTGATCGGCGCCGAATGGCGCGCGGCCGTCTCCTTCATCATCCTGATGGCGGTTCTTTTCGTGCGGCCCATCGGACTTTTCGGAGTGAGGGAACGCTGATGGATCTGCTCGGCTATGGCGCGTTCTTCCTGACCACGGCGCTGATCTTTTCGCTGGTCACGCTCGGCCTCAATCTGCAATGGGGGCTGACCGGGCTGTTCAATGTCGGGCTCGCCGGCTTCGTCGCCATCGGCGCCTACACCTCAGCGCTGCTGACCACGCCCGACGATGCCGCGCGTCTTGGCGGCTTTGGCCTGCCAATTCTGATCGGCTGGCTCGGCGCCATGATCGTCGGCGGTGTCGCTGCCGCGCTTACCGGCATCGCCACGCTGCGGCTCAAGTCGGACTATCTGGCGATCACAACCTTTGGCGTCGCCGTCATCGTGCAACTCGTCGCGCTCAACGCGCAGAAGCTGACCGGCGGCCCGTTCGGCATCGGCTTCATTCCGCGCCCATTTGGCAGCCTTGCCGAAACGCCGCTGCTGTTCAACTTGTCGAACCTCGCCGTTGTCTCAGCGGTCACGCTGATCGCCTATCTTGCCTTGGAGCACCTGTCGCGCAGCCCGTGGGGCCGGGTGCTGAAGGCGCTGCGGGAAGACGAGCGGGCGGCGATCTCGCTGGGCAAAAGCGCGCGCTTTTACCGTGTCCAGGCTTTTGCCGTCGGCGGCGCCATCATGGCGCTGGCCGGCGCGCTGCAGGCGCACTTCACCGGCTTCATCGCGCCGGACAATTACCTGCCGATCCTGACCTTCCAGGTTTGGGTGATGCTAATCGTCGGCGGCTCCGGCAGCAATCTGGGCGCCGTCGTCGGCAGCATCCTGGTCTGGGCGATATGGGTCGGGTCGGGCACGTTGACCAGCGTGCTGTTCCCACCCGAACAGCAGGCACGCGCCGCCTCGCTGCAGATCGTCGCCATCGGCGTGATGCTGTGCATCATCCTCCTGCTCAGGCCGAACGGCCTGTTCGGCGACAGGCCGTTGCATGTGCGGTTCGGAAAGCAGGCGAAGGTTGTCGCGGGCGAGAGCAGCCCCGGGTCATGAATGCTTTGGTCCGGCAGGAAGCGCATGGCGCTTCGCTCTGGCATGCCGCCAGTCGCAATCGCCGCGACCGGCCCGCACTGCAACGCAGCCTCGACGTCGACCTTGCGATCGTCGGCGGTGGCTTTTCCGGCCTCTCGACCGCGTTACACGCCGCCGCGAGAGGGCTTTCAGTCGCCGTTCTCGAGGCCGAAATCATCGCCTGGGGCGCGACCGGCCGCAATGCCGGCTTCGTGGTGCCGAACTTCGCCAAGATGGACCCGGTCGACATCAATGCCCATCTCGGACCCGAGCGTGGCGAACGGCTGATCGATTTCGCCGCCGGCAGTGCCGACCTCGTCTTCGGCCTGATCAAGCAACACGGCATCGAATGCGACGCCTTGCGGAGCGGATGGATACAGCCGGCGCATTCGCCGGCCGCTTTCGAAAAGGTCAAATCGCGCGCCAGCCAATGGGCGGACCGCGGCAGACCGACTGTTGCGCTGGACAGCCGGGAGACCGAGGCCCTGACGGGCGCTCGCGGCTATGCCGGCGGCTGGATGGACCGCTCGGGCGGCGTGCTCAATCCGGTGGAGTACGCGCGCGGACTGGCCGATGCGGCGGAGAAGGCCGGGGCGCTCATTTGCGAACATTCGCTGGTCACCGCGATCGATCGCATCGCGGACGGCTGGATGGTGAGGACGGCTTCAGGGTCGGTGCGCGCCGGAAAGGTGCTGATTGCCACCAACGCCTATGGCGGACCGCTGAACCCGACTCTGCAGCGAACCTATTTTCCGCTGAAGGTCTTCCAGATCGCGACGGCGCCCCTGCCGCGCGACGTGCGCGCGCGCCTGCTACCCGGCGGGCAAGGCGTCGGCGACACCAGACGCAATCTCTTTACATTCCGCTTCGACGGCGAAAACAGGCTGATCAGCGGCGGCATGCATGTTTTTGGAGCCGGCGCCGACGCGCGGGTGCCGCGCACAATCCGCCAACGGCTTGCCAGGCACCTCGATCTCCCGGAAATCCCGCCGCTTGAATACAGCTGGTCGGGAATGGCTGCCGTCGAGCCCGATTTCCTGCCGCGCCTCGTTGATCTCGGGCCGGGCCTGATCGCCGGCTTTGCCTGCAACGGCCGCGGCATCGCCATGACGACGGCCATGGGCAAGGTGCTGGCGGATTGGGCTGGCGGGACCGAACTCAGCGATCTGCCACTTCCGTTCGCGCCGCCTTCGCCAATTCCCTTCCATGGCCTGATGCGGCACGCACCGAACATGCTGCTCGCCTGGAGCACTTTGCGCGACCGGCTTGAGCAGGGCAGGCCAAATTAGTCCCAAAATTGACAGATGGGGATCGGTCGCAAAGCAACTCGTCCGTTGGGTCCGGGTTTTGCAAATGAATTCGCATGGGGTTGGGCCCTTGACAGCTTTAGTGCTTCGCAGAAAGTTGTTGGCCGTCGAGATGTCAGCGGAGCCGGTCGTAGCTTTTCCGCAAGGCGACACTGGCCGTTCGAGAAGCGTCTAGAAGGTTCGCGTCGCCTGCCGACTTCAATGAAGTTCTCCGCGGAATTTTGCTCTGCCCGACGGCGCGACGGCCAGGGACAATGCGGCGCTCGTAGCCGCGACCAAACGCGTCCTGACCGCTTGCGGTGTCAAGACCGCCCAAGCTGATGACTTGCGCGCCGCTTGGTCGATCCAGCGCTGACCCTCGCCCTCGTACCTTTGATGGAGGTCTTGACCGCACGCCATTTCCACAAAGTCCTGTCGATCCCGCTTGACCTTCCAGCAACTGGAACGCTTAGCGTTGGGGAAGGTCATTTGGCGGGGCCTTTCCATCGACATCGAGGAGCGAAAAATGCATCGACGCGGTTTTCTGGCGGCAGGCCTGGCAACGGTTCTGGCGGGCCCGCGCGCGCTGGCGCAGATGAAGATGGACGACATGTCCGGCATGGACCCGATGCCGGGCATGAGTGGTCACGCCGGCCATGACATGGGCGCCACGTCGCAAGGTACGACCTTGCTGCCCGAGGGCGCGGCGCTGCGCGAACTGCCGCTGTTGGCCAACGAGGCCAGGCGTCCTGGCCTGTTCAAGGCGAGGCTGACGGCCGAGCCTGCTGTCGCGCGTTTTGCCGAGGGACAGGACACGCCGATCCTCGCCTATAACGGCCAGAGCCCAGGCCCGCTGATCGAGGCCTTCGAGGGCGACCGTGTCGAGATCACCTTCGCCAACCGCATCGGGGAGGAAGCCAGCACCATCCACTGGCACGGCATGCCGGTGCCTGCCGACCAGGACGGCAACCCGATGGACCCGGTGGCAGCGGGCACTGACCGCATCTACGCATTCGTCCTGCCGGAAGGCAGCGCCGGCTCCTACTGGTACCACCCGCACCCGCATGGCAAGACGGCCGAACAGGTCTATCGCGGCCTCGCCGGCGCCTTCGTGGTCAAGTCCAAAGTCGATCCGGTTCCGGCCGAATATGGCGATACTGTGCTAGTGCTGACCGACCTTCGGCTGGCCGCCGACGGCTCGATGCCCGGCAACACCATGAGCGACCTGATGAACGGCCGTGTAGGCGACCATGTGCTGGTCAACGGCCAGAAGAACCCGCAGCTTTCGGTGGCGGAGGGCGCCAGGCGGCGGCTCAGGCTCTACAACGCCACCAATGCGCGCTTCCTGAAACTCGCCTTCGACGGCGCGCCGATGACGATCATCGGCGCGGATGGCGGGCTGATCGAGGCGCCGGTGGCGGCCGAAGACATCCTGATCGGCCCGGGCGAGCGCATCGAGCTGGTCGTCGCCTTCGACAGGCCCGGCCCCGCCACCTTGAAGACGCTGCCCTATGATCGCGGCTGGATGGGCCCAGGCCGCCCGGCCGATGCCGGACTGACGTTGCTTACGGTCAATGTCTCCCAGACACCGGCAGAAGTGCTGCCGCCGCTGCCCGAGCGGCTGCGGCCGATCGCGCCGCTCCCGGCCCCGGCCCGTAGCCGGCGCCTCGTCTTCACCGAGACCATGGCGATGAATGCCAGCGGCATGGAGATGGGTTTCCTGATCAACGGCAGGGCCTTCGACATGGCGCGCGTCGACATCGTCACCAAGGCCGGCGAGACCGAACTCTGGGAGATCGTCAACCAGGCCGACATGGACCACCCCTTCCACGTCCACGGCACGCAGTTCCAGGTGATCGCGCACGAGCGCGACGGTACGGTCTCGAAGCCGCGCTACCTTGCCTGGAAGGACACCGTGAACGTGGCGCGCGGCGAGACGGTGCGGCTCCTGCTGCGCCAGGAGCGGCCGGGGCCACGTATGTATCATTGCCACATCCTCGAGCACGAGCAGCTCGGCATGATGGGCGTCCTCGACGTGCAGGCATGAGGTTCGGCGCGGCGTCTGGAGTGGCCGTGTTGGCGCTCGCGCTCGCCTCACCGGTTGTCGGGGCGGAAAGTGCCATCGTCGCCGCGCGTCAAGCCTCGATGAAGGAGATGGCGGCGGCGGCGAAAACCGTTGCCGAGATGTTCGATGGCAAGCGCGCCTATGACGCCGCCGGCTTCCGGGCGGCGGCCGCGGCGCTCAGCGCCCACACCGGCCCTGCCCTGATCACCGAATTTCCCGAGGGCACGGTGGGCGCACCGTCCGGCGCCAAGGTAGAGATTGACCAGGCCCGGCCGGAATTCGAGGCGCTCGCTCGCCATATCGGCCGGCTCGCCGCAGCACTCGCCGCCAAGGCCGACAAGGCGCCGGCCGAAATCAGCGGCGACATGCGGATGGGGGCAGGCTTGCCGATGGATGGCGGCAGCCTGCTCGGCAAGCGGCCGAATGCGGAGGAAGCCGATCCGACCAAACTGCCGGCGGAGCATCTGTTGCATCTCATCTTGCAGGACTGTTCGAGCTGCCATTCTAAATTCCGGCAGAAGAAGTGAGAATTGGCGCGATCGCACCGGCCCGGCTCTAAGCCGCGATGGAAGGAGAAACTGACCACGCGCACCTCGAATTCACCGCTGCGACCAAAGCATCTTCCCCTTAACGGCTCGGCTGGTGTTCCATCCCAAACTCCGGGCTCGGCAGTTCTGAGGCTGCCTCCAGCCAGGCCATCATATTGTTCCGGCCTGTGGCTCGCCCGTCCCGGCCTGCGGACTCCAGCGAACACTCAGCCGCGCCGCGGCTTGCTGCGCAATATCTGCCCAAAGCGGAGTCTCCTGACGCGACTGCAGCAGCGGATTGTGATCCGCAGGCTCAAATTACAGCTCGATGTAGCGCTCTCCCGCTACCAAAACTCCTTAAACTATTGAAATATTAGCTGCAAAGCGCTCGCCCATGGGGTTGTTCATCTGCGCTACGCTGTCACGCCTCACTGATGCAAATGCTTTCTATTTGGCGGCGGCCTTCGTAAAGCGTTGCCGCCGCAAATGAAAGTAAGTGGGCCTACCTGCAACCCTGTCCGCGCCTCAATTGAGCGTCGCGGAAGAAGCCGCTGTCAATGTCAATATTGCTTTCGCTTGTACCTACAGAGGCAGTGCAAATTGGATCGCCTGATAAAAGCGAGAGCTCACGTCCACTTCCATATTGTCAATCACGCAACCACGGTTGAGAGATGCTCATGCCTCACAGCATCGTCGGGGTCTTCCGAACCTAAAGCTACGGTCGGTGAGAGGCCGAGCTATCAGAATCATGAAGTTGCTCCGTCGTTTTTTCCAACCGCTGGCGGCTGGACCTTGGGCGTGGCTTGCTTGGGCTGCTGCAGCTTGACAATATGGATTTCGTCGCCTTCTGCCAGTCCGTCAGGCGGAGTGGCGATGACCTGGTCGTCGGCAGCGACGCCCGAGCCCAGTTCGATCTCGTTGCCCAGGTCGCGGGCGATCGTTACCGTCTTGAAGGCGACGCGATTGTCCTGCGCAACGGTGGCGACGCGCAGGCCCCTCTCGTCGAAGATGAGCGCGCTGACGGGAATGCGGAACGTGCCCGCCACCCCGGCAAGATCCACCTTCACATTGGCATAGGCGCCGGGCATCAGCTCTCCCTTGGCATTGTCGACGGAAAGCTGCATCTGCGTCGTACCGGACGTGATGTCGACTGACCGAGCCGAGGCGACGACGGTGGCCGGGAAGCTGCGGCCCGGATATTCCGGCACAGAGACAGTGGCCTGCGAACCCAACTTCACGTCCGGCGCGTAGTTCTGCGGCACGTTGATATAGACGCGCAGCGTATGTACATCCGACACCACGAACATCGCCCGCCCGGCGCTCGAACCGGCCGATATAAGCGAACCGATATCGGTGTTGCGCGCAGTGATGAGGCCGTCGAACGGCGCGGCGACCGTCTTGTAGGCGGACAGCACCTCAAGGCGCTCGACATTGGCCTCGCCGGAATTCACCGCGGCCTGCTTGCTGGCCAGGTCCGCCACGCGCTGGTCGATCTCCTGCTGCGCGACGGTCTGGGATTCGAGCAGCGGACGCTCACGCTTGAGGGTGACGTCGGCCAGGACCTCGGCCGATCTAGCGTTGGCGAGGTCGGCCTTGGCCTGCAGCAATTGCTGGTCCTGGTCGGGGGCCTCGATCTCGGCCAGGGTCTGCCCCGCCTTGACGCTGGCGCCGATATCGACCTTCCAATCCTTCACATAACCGCTAACGCGGGCATAGATCGGTGCGCTGTCGTTGGCCTGGAGCCGTCCGGGCAGATTGAGGCTGACGACGCCAGGCTTGGCGTTGAGCGTCACCAGTGTAACGCTGGGTATCGCCTGCGCCTCCGTCCATTGCTGCAACTCGACCGCGCTCTTTTGGCGAGCGCTGATGCCGGTGTAGACCAGGGCCGCGGCACCGGCGATGGCGACGACGCCGAAAATGCCGAGCCCTACCCGTGAGCGGCCGGGCTTGCGCTCGGAGGACGTCACCTCGGCTGTCCTAGCCGTGTCGAGTGACTTGGCTGTGTCAGGTATCCTGGAGGCTTCATGCCCGTTGTTGGCGTCGTGCTCCGGCATGGGAGCTATTTCGGCGGTGGTGTCGAGATTCTGCGTGGTGTGCTCAAGCATGATGCAAGGTCTCCGAAGGCGCGGCAGCCGGCTTGGCTTCTCGCTTGTGGACGAGGCTGAAGACAACGGGCACGAAGAGCAGCGTTGCCATGGTTGCGAAGATGAGGCCGCCGACCACGGCGCGCCCGAGCGGCGCGTTCTGCTCGCCGCCCTCGCCCAAGCCGAGAGCCATCGGCGCCATGCCGATGATCATGGCGAGTGCCGTCATGCAGACTGGCCGGAAGCGGACGAAGCCGGCTTCGAGGGCGGCGGCGATGGGGTCGCCCAGTTCCGCCAGGCGTTCGCGGGCAAAGCTGATCACGAGCACGGAGTTGGCGGTCGCCACGCCCATGCACATGATCGCGCCCGTGAGGGCAGGCACCGACATCGGCGTCTGCGTGACAAACAGCATCCAGACGATGCCGGCAAGGCCGGCCGGTAGCGCCGAGACGATGACGAAGGGGTCCGACCAGGACTGGAAGTTCACGACGATGAGCAGATAGATCAGCACGATGGCGCCGAGCAGGCCGAACAGCAGGCCGGCGAAAGCGCTGTTCATGGTCTGCACCTGACCGAGCAGGGAAACGGAGCTGCCCTTCGGCAAGTCGGTGGCGGTGTCAGCAAGGATCTTGTTGATATCGGTGGCGACGGCTCCGAGGTCGCGCCCCTGCGTGGTGGCGTAGATCTGCACCATCGGCACGATGTTGTATTGCGAGACGACTGCATTGCTGACCGTGCGCCTCACATTGGCGACGCCGCCGAGGATGGGCAGCGTCCCGATGCCGGCCGCGGTGATCGGCGTCGTCTGCAGGGCGCCCAGCGTATCCACCTGATATTGCGGCGTCTGCATCACGATCGGATAGGACACGCCGTTCTTGGGGTCGAGCCAGTAGGTCGGCGACACCTGGCTCGAACCGGCGAGGTCGACGACGAGGCTGTTGGTGACGTCCTTCTCGGTAAGGCCGATATATTCGGCCTGGGTGCGGTCAACATCGACGTTCAGTGTCGGATTGGCCTGCGATTCCTGGATGCGGGCATCGGCAACGCCGGGAATGTGGCGCAGGCGACCCAGCACGAGACTGGCATATTTGAAGTTCGCCGACAGATTATTGCCGCGCACCTGGATATCGACAGGTGCTGGTGCACCGAAATTCAGGATCTGGCTGATAATGTCGGCCGGCAGGAAGGCGAAGGTCACGCCCGGGAACCGGCGCGGCAGCTCCTCGCGCATCTTGCGGACGTATTCATCGGTCGGTCGGTGGTCTTGCGACAGCTTGACCTGGATGTCGCCATCCTGGGAACCGATCACGCCTGTGTTGTTGTAGGCCAGATTGATGCCCGAGACCGGGACGCCGATATTGTCGACCAAAGTGTCGAGCTGGTCGGGCGGAATCAGCTGGCGGATTGCCTTTTGGATGTCGGCGAACTGGTTAGCGCTCTCCTCGACGCGGGTGCCGATGCTAAGGCGCACATGCATCAGGATCTGCCCGGTGTCGACAGCGGGGAAGAAATTCCGTCCCAGATAGGGCGTTAGCAGGAAGGACGCCATGACGCAGGCCATGAAGCCGGCAACGAACACAAAGCGATAGCCGAGCACCAGCTCCAGCAGGCCGTGATAACCGACACGGATGCGTTCGAACGTCGCCTCGAAGCCACGCTGGAACAGCACCAGCGGGTTGTAGCTGCGCGGCTTGCCATGCACCCCGTGATCGACATGCGGCTTGAGCAGGTAGTTGCACAGCGTCGGGACGAAGGTGCGCGAGAGGATGAAGGAAGAGATCATCGCGAACATCACTGCCTCGGCCATCGGCACGAAGAGGAAACGAGCAATGCCGTCGAGGAAGAACATCGGCACGAAGACAATGCAGATGCACAGCATCGAGACGAAGGCCGGCGTCACGATCTGCTGGGCACCGTCGAGGATCGCCGTCCGTACGTCCTTGCCGTGTTCGAGATGCCAGTTGATATTCTCGATGGTCACCGTCGCATCGTCGACGAGGATACCGACGGCGAGCGCCAAGCCGCCAAGCGTCATGATGTTCAGCGTCTCGCCGGTCATCGACAACGCGATCACCGAACCGAGGATCGCCAGCGGGATCGACGCGGCAATAATGATGGTGGAGCGCCAGCTGCCGAGGAACAGCAGGATCATGATGCTGGTAAGTGCGGCCGCAATTACGCCTTCGCGCGCCACGCCGGTGATGGCGCCGCGGACAAAGAGCGACTGGTCGCCGAGCAGCGACACCTGAAGATTGTCGGGCAAGCTCGCTCGCAGCAAGCCGAGTTGATCCTTAATGCCCTGGATGATCGCGAGCGTCGAGACCGATCCATTCTTGAGAACCTGAAGCAGGACCGAGCGGGTGCCGTTGACATGCACGATGTTGGTTTGCGGTGGATTGCCGTCGCGCACCGTCGCCACGTCCTTCACATAGACAAGCGCCCCGTTCGCCGACTTGATCGGCAAATCGGCGAGGTCGGTCAGCGAAGATGGAGCATCGTTGAGCTGCACCGAATATTCGTAGCGACCGATCTTTTCGGTGCCGACCGGTGTGATCAGGTTCTGGGCGGCCAGCGCATTGGCGACGTCCTGCCCCGACAGACCCCGTGCCTGCAGTGCGTAGGGGTTAAGGTCGATCTGCACCTGGCGGGTCTTGCCGCCGAACGGATAGGGAATGGCGGCGCCCGGCACCGTCGTAAGCGGCGTGTGGATGGTCTGGAGGCCAAGGTCAGCCAGGGCCTGCTCGGTCAAGCCCTGCCCCGAGAGGGCAATCTGCAGGATCGGTACGGTGGAGGCGTTGTAGTTGAGGATCAGGGGCGGTGTTGCACCGGCCGGCATCTGCTTGAGCACGGTCTGCGCCACCGCGGTGACCTGCGCATTGGCTGTGCGGATGTCGACATTCGGCTGGAAGAACACCTTGATGATGCCGAAGCCGTTATAGGAGGTGGATTCGATATGCTGGATGTCGTTGACGGTGGTGGTCAGCGAACGCTGGAACGGCGTTGTCATGCGGCCCGACATCTGATCGGGCGGTAGGCCTGTATATTGCCAGATCACGCTGATCACGGGGATACGGATATCGGGGAAGATGTCCGTGGGGGTGCGCAGGGCCACGAGCGGGCCGATGATCAGGATCAGCAGCGCCAACACGATGAAGGTGTAGGGCCGGCTGAGGGCAATGCGGACGAGTGCAATCATGAAACAATGCCTGAGGCGAACCAATGACGCGCATAGGTCGCCTCAACCCTTCAGGTTTTCTTACTCGCGCCATTTGGCAACCGGTCGTTTGCCTTGGCCGGTTCAGTGTAGATGCCACCCGGCGGAAGGGCCTTGAGCTTGGTTTCGTCGTATGTGTCGCCAAACGCAACGTAGAAGGTTCCCGACAGGATCGTCGCGAAGCGGGAATCGGGGTGCGACAGCGGCATGATGCGTTTGTGCGGCTCGAGCCGCAGCAACACGGTATGCAATCCAGGCTTCGTCGGATCCACATGGAGCACCGAGGCGCTCTGGCCGCTGACCTGGGACATGCCGGTCGTCTCGGATGCGCTCCGGGTGATGGAGAGTTGCTGGGGCGTCGCAACAAAGAGTGGCATTGGGGCGTCCGCTGCCTGGACTGCATCCATTCCCGCTAGCGACAGCAAGACCGCGGCGAACATCAGGTACCGGAAAGCCGACTTCATCGATCACTCCTTGGTCGAAAGGCAACTCTTACGGGAGCCGACCAACTCTCTATTCAACTTCGCCTGGGCAAGCAGTGCCTTCTGCCTGCCAGCCCGAATATCGACATCCGCTCCAGCGTGGGTCCGATCGCGCGTCCCGACAGCCATCGATGTCTGCTCATCGATCGGCAGGCACGCAGCCCGCGCACCGGTTCCACATGGTGGCGTTAAGAGCAGAGGCGTTCTGAGCGAACCATCACCCACAAGGTTGGACGCGTCTAATTTGGAAACGCTGGAACTCTCATCACCACGGTGAATAATGTGCGGCTTCACCCTCAACTGGGGTGGTCGGTCTTCTAAGCCAATATGCTGAAGCGGAACGCCACTCGCGTGCGCAGGGCCGTGAGCGGGCCGATGATCAGGATCAGCAGCAGGAGGGCTCTCCTCGCTCAGCCACAGTAGCGAAGCCGGAACTGGTAGTTTGATGAGTGTGGGGAAAGGCGGTAGCGCTCTCCCGCTACCAAACTCCTTAAACCATTGAAATAGATGAATAATTTATGCGCAAGGATAGCGCTTCCGTTTGAAATTGAACAATAATTTCAATGCGGCACCCCTAGTTTCCCCGCGCGCAAGTAATTTCAGAGGCGCTGAAGAGCAGCGCATGTTTCTTCCTGAACGCCCGCGCAATCTGATCACCGGGGGTTTCATGAGATAGGGAAGCGTTGTGGGACTGCTGGTCGAGAGGACAACCTCCACCGGCGTGCCGACAGGCAAGTCCGGCAAGGCAAGCCTGCACGACGATCAGCTCGAGACGCCAGCGGGCCAGTTCTGTTGCTTTTCACTTTGATCGGCCATGTCTTTGCCGCGTGCGACAAAGCGGCGCCAGCCGCCGAATGAGGAGATGTCGGAGGCACCGTCCAGGCCCGCGGTTTCGACCAGAAAACCCTTGGCAGGGGTGCCGTCGTCGAGCTCAATCGTGCCGATGCCGAGCGGCGGCGGGATGGCGGCGACGAAACGCCCGAACGCGTCCGGTTCCAGCCGCCAGACCTCGACGTCGATCCGCATGCCGCCATCGGCAACGCGGATCAGGCCGGGCTTGGGCACGGGCTGGCCGGCCAGCGCATAGAGCTTGTAGGCGGCGGCGGTCCTGGTCGCGCGCAGGAAATGCGCGCCGAGCTGGTTGAGCTGGCCGTTGAGCGGCATGCCCGACAGATGCGCGCCGACCACCACCAGGTCGATCATCCCATCGCGGGCAGGCTGGGCGGCCGGCTGCAGGCCGGGCTGCGGCCAGCCCGTGGCGCCGAGCGGAAGGCCGCTCGCCGCATGCAGGTCGCGGGCGAGCATCGCCGAGAGCGCATCGCGGCCTGCCGGCGCCAGCAAGGTGACGCTCATCGGCAGGCCGTCGCCGCGCCTGCCGGTCGGTACGGCGATGCCGCACATGTCGAGCAGGTTGACGAAGTTGGTGTAGGTGCCGAGCCGGCTGTTGGTGGTGATCGGATCGGCCAGAACGGCGTCCAGCGCATAATGCGTCGGGGCGGTCGGCACGCAGAACAGGTCGACCGAGGCGATGACCGGGGCGAGCTTCGCCTTGTAGGCCTGCAAGGCGTAGAGGCCGCGGAAGGCGTCTGCCGCCGACAGGTTCCTGGCGCCGCCGATGATCTTGCGCGTCACCGGATGCAAGGCCGCTTCGTTGATCTCCATGAAATCGCGGATCGCCGCATAGCGCTCAGCCACCCAGGCGCCCTCGTAGAGCAGGTTGGCGGTGGCGTAGAAATCGCCGAAGGGGATTTCGACCAACCGGCAACCGAGCCGCGATAGCATGGCAAGCGAAGCGTCGAAGCCGGCCTGCATCGCCGTATCGCCGAAGAATTTCAGGTCGGCCTTTGCCGGGATACCGACGCTCAGCACCGGCGGGCGCATGGCGAGCGGCTGGACGGCGACGTCGCGCGAATAGGCATCGGCAGCGTCGCGCGCAGCGGCGACCGTGAACACCCTATAGGCGTCATCGACGGTCAGCGCGAACACCGAGACGCAATCGAGCGTGCGGCAGGCCGGCACGACGCCGGTGGCCGACAGCGCGCCGACCGTCGGCTTCAGCCCGACGATGTTGTTGAGGCCGGCCGGAATGCGGCCGGAGCCGGCCGTGTCGGTGCCGAGTGCGAAGGAGACAATACAGCGCGCCGTCGCCACCGCCGACCCCGAGGAGGAGCCGCCTGGCACCAGCGCCTCGTCGATGGCGTTGCGCGGGATCGGCCAGGGCGTACGCACGCCGACGAGGCCGGTGGCGAACTGGTCGAGATTGGTCTTGCCGACGACCAGCGCACCGGCCGCCTTCAGCCGCGCCACCACGGTGGCGTCTTTCTCGGGCCAGTAGGTGTATTCGGCGCAGGCCGCCGTCGTCGGCATGCCGGCGACGTCGATGTTATCCTTGACGGCGAAAGGAATGCCCCAGAGCGGCTTAGCCACGGGATCGAACGGGCCGAGTGTTTCGGCTGCGGCAAGCAAATCTTCTTTGGGCGCAAGGTGGATGAAGATGCCCGGGTCGTCGGCCGCTTCGATGCGGGTGTAGATCGTCGCGATCACGTCGCCAACGGCGAGGCCTCCCCGATAGGCTTCGTGCAGGCGCCCGACGTCGAAGTGAATGTCGCTCATTTGGCCTCCCCCAGAATGATCACCGGCAGATCCCACTGGATCAGCACGACGCAGCCGTTCTTTGTCCACACCGAATGCTCGGTACCGACCGGATTGAGGATCACGCTGCCGGCAGGATAGTCGCCGTTCTCGTCGCTCTGGGTGCCTTCCAGCACGACGATGGTTTCCAGCCCGACATGGCGGTGGCGCGGCACGTTGGCGCCGGGCAAGTATTTCAGGATCGCGACCGAGGGTTCGACCGGCCCGCCCTTCAGCAGCCAGTGCACCGTGATGCCGTCGCGGAAATGTTCGAACGCCAGATCGTGCCAGCCGCCGTCGAGCAGGCCGGCAAAGGCAAGATTAGGCATTGGCAATTCCCTCGAGCACCTGGTCGGTCGTCGCCGTCCAGCCGACGATGGCGCCTTGCGCTTTGATCATGGCGATCGCCGCCGCCTTGAATTCGGGAAAGTAGCTTTCCGTCGCGTCCTCGGCGAGCAGGCACTCATAGCCGCGGTCGTTGGCCTCGCGCATCGTCGTCTGCACGCAGACTTCGGTGGTCACGCCGGCAAAGACCAGCTGCTCGGCACCGAGTTTTTTTAGGTCGTCACCGAAGCTGGTCGCATAGAACGCGCCCTTGCCGGGCTTTTCGATCACGATCTCGCCGGGCAGCGGCGCAAGCTCGTCGAGGATCGCCGTGCCCGGCTCACCGGCAATCAGCACGCGGCCCATCGGGCCGGCATCGCCGATGCGGATCGACGGATTGCCGCGGTTGCGCTTGGCCGGCGGCAGGTCCGAAAGGTCGGGCCTGTGGCATTCCATGGTGTGGATCACCGGCAGGCCGGCGGCGCGAAAACCTTCCATCAGTTTCTTCACGGTCGGCACGATCGCCACGATCCGGCTGACGTCGTTGCCGAGGCTGGCGCCGAAGCCGCCGGGCTCGGCAAAATCACGCTGCATGTCGATGACGACCAGCGCCATGGTGCGCGGCTTGAAGGCGAATGGAAATGGCTGCGCTGCGATTTCAGCCATCAATGATGTCCCGCCATATGCTCGCCGATCGTCTGCACGCTCGCCTGCGCAATCGGCGTCTCGTAGACCAGCGCTCCGTCGGACATGACGAGGATGCGGTCGGAGAGCTCCAGCAGCTCGTCGAGGTCCTCCGACATCAAAAGCACGGCGGCGCCCGCATTGCGCGCCTTCATGATGCGGGCGCGGATCTCGGCCACGGCCGAGAAGTCGAGACCGAAGCAGGGGTTGGAGACTATCAAAAGGTCGACCTCGCCGGTGAGTTCGCGGGCAAGCACGGCGCGCTGCACATTGCCGCCCGACAGCGAGGCGATCGGCGAGGACAGCGAGGCGGTCTTGACCTTGAACTGCTCGACCAGACGGGCGCTGAACGACCTGATCGCACTGGCGCTGATCCAGCTCACCGGCTTGCCGTTGCCGTCGATGTCGAAGGTGCGGAAGGAGATGTTCTCGGCCACCGTCATCTTCGGCGCGCAGGCGTTCTTCAGCGGCTCCTCTGGGATGAGGCGGACATTGAGCGCCCGCGCCTCGGCACGCGTCGCCGCATAGGCGATGCCGCGCACCATGACTTCGCCGGCATCGCGCGGGCGCTGCCCGGCCAGCACTTCGAGGAACTCCTTCTGGCCGTTGCCGGAAATGCCGGCGATGCCGACGATTTCACCGGAGCGCACGCCGAGATCCTCTATGCGGATCGACTTCAGCCCGGTGCGGTCGGGTGCCTTCAATGCTTTCACCTTGAGCATGATCTTGGCGTCCGGCTTCGGCTCGGCGCGGCTGTCGAGCGCGGCGATCGGCTGGTCGCCGATCATCATCGCCGCCATCTGCCTGTGGTCGAGGTCGGCGACGCGGCCGGTGCCGGTCAACCTGCCCTTGCGCAGCACGCTGACGTCGTCGGCGAACGCCGTCACCTCGTGGAATTTGTGCGAGATCATCAGCACGGTGAGGTCGCCCGCTTTGGTCATGGCGCGCACCAGGCCCAGCACTTCCTGTGCCTCGCCGGGCGTGAGCACCGATGTCGGCTCGTCCAGCACCAGGAAGGAGCGGCCGAGATAGAGCTGCTTGACGATCTCCAGCTTCTGCTTCTCGCCGGCGGCAAGCTCGGCCACTTTGACGTCGAGCGGCAGCTTGAACGGCATTCGCTCCATGAACTGAGCAAGGCCGGCGCGCTCCTTGCGCCAGTCGATAACGCCGGGCACTTTTTCGCGCGAAATGACCAGGTTCTCGGCACCGGTCAGCGACGGCACCAGCGTAAAATGCTGGTAGACCATGCCGAGGCCGAGCGCCGAGGCATCCCTGGGGCTGGCGACCGCCACCTCGCGGCCGTCGACGAGGATGTCGCCAGAGGTCGGGTGATAAAAACCCATCATGCATTTGACCAGCGTCGACTTGCCGGCACCGTTCTCGCCGAGCAGCGCGTGGAAGGAGCCGGCCGGCACCTTGACCGAGACATCGTCGAGCGCCGTGAAGGCGCCGAAGCGCATGGTCATGCCGATGGTCTCGACGCCGACCGCCTTGTTGTGGGTGGTTGCGCTCATCGCGATGTCCTCACGGCAGCTGGGTGACGAGCGAGGCTGCGTTCGACACCGCGCCGAAGACGCCGCCCTGCATCTTGATCATCTTGATGGCGGCGAGATGGTTGCCGTAGTCGGTGGCGCCGCAGCAATCCTCCAGCATGACGCATTCGAAGCCGCGGTCATTCGCCTCGCGCATGGTGGTGTGGACGCAGACGTCGGTGGTGATGCCGGTGAGTACAATGTTGTCGATGCCGCGCTGGTTGAGGATCAGCTCCAGGTCGGTGGCGCAGAACGAGCCCTTGCCCGGCTTGTCGATGATCGGCTCACCCTCGGCCGGATAGAGATCGGGGATGATGTCCCAGCCCGGCTCGCCGCGCACCAGGATGCGCCCGCACGGGCCGGGATCGCCGATGCCGGCATTGATGCGGCGCGAGCGCCAGCGCTTGTTGGCCGGCAGGTCGGCAAGGTCGGGCCGGTGGCCCTCGCGGGTGTGGATGATGGTGTAGCCCTTCTCGCGCATCGCCGACAGCACCGACTTGATCGGCTCGATCGGGGCGCGGACCAGCGACAGGTCGTAACCCATGTGGTCGACATAGCCGCCCGGTCCGCAGAAATCGGTCTGCATGTCGATGATGATCAACGCCGTGTTGTCGGGCCTGAGATCGCCATTATAGGGCCATGGATAGGGATCGGCCTCGATGTAGCGCTGCCCGGTTCTGGCGTTCATGGCAAAACCTCCGGTCTCATTTGGTGATCGACAGTTCGCCCGGCGCGCCGGCGAGCGAACGGCTCGGCGACGAGGTGGCGATCATGATGACGAGGGTGAGGATGTAAGGCGCGGCGTAGAACAGGTAGTAGCCTTGCGTGACGCCGACCGACTGCAGCGCGGGGCCGAGCGCGCCGGCGCCGCCGAACAGGAGTGCTGCGGCAAAGCAGCCGAGCGGGTTCCAGCGCGCGAAGATGACCAGCGCCACCGCCATCAGCCCCTGCCCCGACGAGATGCCTTCGGTCCAACTGCCCGGATAGTACAGCGACAGATAGGCGCCGCCGATGCCGGCCAGCGCGCCGCCGATGCCGGTGGCGGCGAGCCGCACCGTGGTCGGATTGAGACCCATGGCGCGCGCGGCGTCGGAACTGTCGCCGACGACGCGCAGGATGAGGCCGGCGCGGGTGTTGCGGAAGGCCCACCACAGGAACACCGCCAGTGCGGCGCCGATCAGGAACAGCACATTGACGTCGAGTGCTGCCTGCACCTGCGGAATGTCCGACCAGGCACCGAACGGAATGGCCGGCAGGTCGGGCGCCGAGGGCTGAATAAAGGGCTTGCCGAAGAAGAAGGCGAGGCCCGAACCGAACAGCATCAGAGCGATGCCGATGGCGATGTCGTTGACCTTCGGGAATTTGCAGATCCAGCCGTGGAACAGGCCGAAGCAGAGGCCGGCGAAGGCGGCGGCGATGAGGCCGAGCCAGGGCGAGCTTGTCTCCACCGCCACCGCATAGGCGGACATGGCGCCGAACACCAGCGTGCCTTCGAGGCCAAGGTTGATGCGGCCCGAACGCTCGGTGATGGCTTCGCCGAGCGAGACGAAGATGAAGGGGGTGGAAACGCGGATAGCGCCGCCGAGGATGGCGAGCGGTACGCCCCAGAGGCCGATCCCGGTGGCGTCCATCAGCTGCCCCTTTTCCAGAGGTCGGGATTGAAGGCTTTGAAGCGGCCGTAGAAGGTCTCGCTGAACAGGATGACGACGAACAGCATGCCCTGCAGCACCAGCACGGTGGCGTCGGGCAGGTCCATACGGCGCTGGATCAGCCCGCCGGAGGCATCGATGCCGCCGAGCAGGAAGGCGACCGGGATGATGGCCAGCGGATTGTGGCGAGCAAGGAAGGCGACGAGGATGCCGGTGTAGCCATAGCCGGCGGCGAGCGAGGCGTTGGCGCTGCCCTGCACCGCCGCGACCTCCAGCATGCCGGCGAGACCTGCGAAGGCGCCGGCCAGCCCGGTGAAACCGACGATCAGCGAACCGACGTTAAGCCCTTGCACCTGGGCCGCCCGAACATTGCCGCCGGCGATGCGGGCGGCAAAGCCCCAACGGGTCTTTTCGATCAGAACCCAGGACAGCACGCAGGCGACGACGCCGACGGCAAGCCCCCAATGCACCTCCATGCCCGGCATGTTGTCGATGCGGTAGATGTCGGCCAGCGGCTGGGTCGAGGGCTTGTTGAGCGAGGCCGGGTCGCGCAGCGGCCCTTCGACCATCTGGTTCATCAGGGCAATCGCGATATAGGCCATCAGCAGGCTGGAGATGGTCTCGTTGACGGCGCGGTAGTGGCGGAGCGCGCCGACGGCACCGATCCAGATGCCGCCGGCGGCCATGCCCGCCACGCCCATGACGAGAATGACAATGAAGGAGGGGGCGCCGCTGAGCGCCGTGCCGGCTGCCGCGGCGGCGACGCCGCCGAGTACGATCGCACCCTCGCCGCCGATGACGACGAGGCCGAGCCGGGCCGGCAGCGCCACGCAGAGCGCCGCCAGTAGCAGGGGAGCGGCGCGCGACAGCGAGTTCTGGACCGAGAACCACGAGCCGAAGCCGCCGCGCCACATTGTTTCATAGAGCTGGATCGGCGACTTGCCGACAGCCAGGATGAACAGGCTAAACAGCACCATGCCGACGACCAGCGCCGCGAGCGGAATGACGAAGGCTTCCGCCCGCCGGGCAGTCCATTCGAGCGCCGCCGGATAACCCTTGACGCCGAGCATTGCCGGCGCATCCGCGCTGCTGACCGTATCGGCCATGGTTGCCATCCCCTCGGTGAGTCGTGTTCAGGCGGTCGAGCCGACGACGCCCTCGACGAGATAGTCCATGCTTTCGAGCTCGATGGCGGTCTCGGCGAAGGCCTGGCCTTCGGTCGCGACGACGACGCCCTTATTGCTCTTCAGCGGGCCCTTGATGACGGAGAAGCCGCCCTTCATCATTTCGGCCAGCGTGGCGTCGAACTGCTTGCGCGCCGGCTCACTGACGGCGGGGCCGAGCGGGCTCATCTTGACGAAGCCGTCGGCCAGTCCGCCGCGAGTGAAATTGGGTAGCGGCTTGCCGGCGATGAGGTCGTCGACGAACATCTTGTAGACCTTGGCCCAGTTCCATTCGGCGCCGGTCAGGTACTTCTCGGGCGCCAGCGGGCTCTGGTTGGCGTGGTAGCCGCAGACGAAGGCGCCGCGGCCGGCAGCCGTCTCGACCACGACCTTGGGGCTGTCGACATGGCAGGTGATGACGTCGCTGCCCTGGTCGACCAGTGCGTTGGTGGCTTCCGCCTCCTTGACCGCCAGCGACCACTCGCCGGTGAAGATCACCTGGCAAGTGATCGTCGGGTCGACCGAGCGCGCGCCAAGCAGGAAGGAGTTGATGTTGAGCAGCACCTGCGGGATCGGCTTGGCGGCGACGAAGCCGAGCTTCTTCGACTTTGAGGTGTGGCCGGCGACGACGCCGTTCAGGTACTGGCCCATGCCGATATAGCCGAAAAAGGAGCCGGCATTCATCGGATGCTTGTCCTTGTTCCACATGCCGCCGCAATGGCGGAACTGGACGTCGGGGAATTTCGCGCACATGGCCAGCATATGCGGGTCGAAATAGCCGAAGGAGGTCGGGAAGATCAGCGAGGCGCCGTCGAGGTTGATCATCGATTCCATCGTCTTCTGGACATCGACCGTCTCGGGGACGTTCTCTTCCTCGACGATGGAGATGCCCTCGACGCCCTTCAGCGCGGCGGCGCCCTCGGCATGCGCCTGGTTGTAGCCATAGTCGTCCTTCGGCCCGACATAAATGAAGCCGACGGTGGCAGTGGCTGCGAATGCCCTGCCAATCGGAAAGGATGCCGAGGCCAGCCCAAGCGCGGCTCCGGCGGCGGAGGTCTTGAGCAACTGGCGGCGGCTAAGCATGAATCTGTCGGTCATCTCTTATGCTCCCCTGTAGGACCCTTTCCGGGTCGGTTGATGCCTTCTCAACAAAGTGCATGCAATCACCGTGCCAGTTCAAAAGATGGAATTTTATAAACAAAATCAATGATCACTTCAAAGGTTCCTGCTCACGCCAAAGGCAATTGCATGCACTTTTTGCCTTGAAAATAGCCAGTTTGACAGGCAGATTAAAATAGACGCATAGAGAGGTATTATCGGCGGGGCTGATGCGGTCGGCTCCACAACCGGGACGGAGGAGATTTGTCAGGGAAGCGCAGCTTGATCAGGTCGGGCACGACCGTTGATCAGATGGTGAGGGCGATCAGCGACCGCATCGTCACCGGCTTCCTGCGCCCGGGCGAAAAGCTCGACGAGACCTCGCTCGCAGCGCGCTTTGATGTCTCACGCACGCCCGTCAGGGAAGCGCTCGGCCAATTGAGCGCCATAGGGCTGGTCGAGCGGCGGCCCAACCGGGGTGCCATCGTCGCCGTTGTGACGCAGGAGCATCTTGCCTCGATGTTCGAGAGCATGGCCGAACTGGAGGCGATATGCGCTCGCTTCTCGGCCGAGCGCATGACCAGCGGCGAGCGCCGCTCGCTCGAGATCGAGCATCAGGCTTCGGCGCGGCTGGTGCAACTCGGTGCTGAAGAGGACTACGAGTATTTCAACACCGAGTTCCACACCCGGCTCTATCGCGGCGCCCACAACGCCCATATCTACGAAATGACGGTGATGACGCGGAGCCGGCTGGCGCCGTTCCGCCGCGCGCAATTCATGCTGCCGGGGCGGCTCGCCAAATCCTGGCAGGAGCACGACGCCATTGTCACCGCAATCATGCGTGGCGACGGCAATGCCGCTGGCAAGGCTGCCAAGGATCACGTCTCCATCGTCAGCGAGGCCAGCGCTGTGTTTGCCGTTGGCGACCAAATAAGAGCCGCGCCACAACACCAGTGATGTCTTTCCGAAAAAGGTTTCGGGTGGTTCCAACCCGACCGCACAGGTTGTGGCACCGCAAAATCGGTGCCGTCATGACCAGCACCGTAGGAAATATCGCAAGGTTCCGGAATGTGGGCAAAGGCGGTAGCGCTCTTCCGACACGAACCCCGGAGGGAGTGCGTCAATCAAGCTTTTCCCACAATGTGTCCTGACATGCCAACTTCCTGGACAAGCGCAAGCAATTCGGCTGGAGGTGCGAGACAGAAAGTTCGAAAAGCTTCGAAGAACCACAGCCTAACTGGATGCCAAGCGAATAGATTGGTTCCGCGAACTTCCTTTCATTACCGCTGCAGTAATTGTTTTGTCAGTAAATCAAGAATCTGCCTGAAGGCATCGAAGGCTTCGCCTCGTTTCCAGTCGCAGTTCGACAGCATCAGATTCAGGGCCGCTTTTGGTCATGTGGGGCCTAGACATGGTCTCGGTGCGACAAACGTCGATTTGACCTATGTGTCCCGTGAGCAGGCACTTCCATCCGTCCCATAGCAATGCACTTCATGCCCCATGAACGAGCGTGAGAAGCAGTGCGCCTGCGGCGCAAAGCGCTTGGAGGCTCGTGGCCGCTACCAACGATCGAAGGAGGTTATCGCTCATGGATCTAGTCAAATTTCTAACCCCGGATGAGGTCGCAGAACGCTATCGTGGGGAGATTTCTCCCGGCACATTAAGAAACTGGCGCTCAATGCGCGTCGGGCCGAGTTTCGTTAAGATCGGCAAAGCTGTTCTCTACCCCATTGCAGAATTGGATGCCTGGGACGAACAGAACCGCGTCGCTTGTCGTGCAATCAAAGCGACTCATCGAAAGCTAGGATGATCAACGGTGATGGTCTCGTTGGCGCATCCACCACCTGCCCCAGTCATCGGCAAGAACGGCAACGCCTCGATGAAGGGCCTGCTGCTGATCTGATCCCGAGAGATTCGCAGCGGCAAAGTCGACATTTTTGCCTCATCCACAACCGGCTCTAGAATTTCGATCGCAAATCAAGCTATGATGCCCTTGGCATTTCCCCGGACGGCTTCGCGCCCCTGGAATGCCGGGAGGAACGGGACATGGCCGTAGCGCTTGTACTCGTTTTAGTCGTTGTGGGCTCAGTCTTGTTCCACTTGCTGAGCCCATGGTGGTGGACGCCGATTGCCTCGAACTGGGACTATATCGACCACACCATCATCATAACTTTCTGGATCACCGGCGTCGTCTTCGCCGCCGTCGTTCTATTCATGGCCTATTGCGTGTTCCGCTTCCGTCATCGGGAAGGCAACCGCGCGGCTTACGAGCCCGAGAACAAGCGACTCGAATCGTGGCTGACGATCGTCACCGCGGTCGGGGTGACAGCCCTGCTGGTCCCCGGCCTGTTCGTCTGGAGTCGTTTCGTCAACGTTCCAAGCGACGCGACCGAGGTCGAAGTCGTCGGCCAGCAATGGCAGTGGAGCTTCCGCTTGCCCGGCAAGGACGGCAAGCTCGGCACCTCCGACACCAGCAACGTCAGCGCTGAAAATCCGCTCGGCGTCATCGCCAGCGATCCCAACGGCCAGGATGATGTCGTGGTCGAGGCGGCCGATCTGCACCTGCCGGTCGGCAAGCCGGTCAAGATGCTGTTGCGCTCGATCGATGTGCTGCATGATTTCTACGTACCGGAATTCCGCGCCAAGATGGACATGATCCCGGGCTCGGTCACCTATTTCTGGTTCACCCCGACCAGGACTGGAACCTTCCAGGTCCTGTGCGCCGAGCTTTGCGGCCAAGGGCATCCTTTGATGAATGGCGTGGTCATGGTCGATACGCAGGAAGATTACGTCGCCTGGCTCGGCGAGCAGCAGACTTTCGCGCAATTGTCGGCGCCCCAGCAGACAGGATCGGCAGACCCAGCGCCGGCAGGAACCGTGGCGCCAGGTTCGAGGATTTCGGCAAAGCTCGAAACGGTCGAGGCCCGCTGAAAGGACACGGAGGTGTTCCTATGGTCGATATCACGCCTGCAGACGCAGTCCCGCCGGCCGAAGTCGGGGAAATGGAGCTTTACCACCCGCACAGCTGGTGGACGAAGTACGTTTTCTCACAGGACGCCAAGGTTATCGCCATCCAGTATTCGGCGACGGCGACGGCAATCGGTATGGTGGCGCTGGTACTGTCCTGGCTGATGCGGCTGCAGCTCGGCTTCCCTGGCACCTTCGACTTCATCACCCCAGAGGCCTATTACCAGTTCATCACCATGCACGGCATGATCATGGTGATCTACCTGCTCACGGCGCTCTTCCTGGGCGGCTTCGGCAATTATCTGATCCCGCTGATGGTCGGCGCTCGCGACATGGTTTTTCCCTATGTCAACATGCTGAGCTACTGGATTTACCTGCTAGCCGTTCTGGTTCTGGTGTCGAGTTTCTTTGCGCCCGGCGGACCAACGGGTGCCGGCTGGACGCTCTACCCGCCGCAAGCCATCATGACCGGCACGCCAGGCGGCCAGGATTGGGGCATCATCCTGATGCTGGTCTCACTGATCCTGTTCATCATCGGCTTCACGATGGGCGGCCTGAACTATGTCGTGACGGTGCTGCAGGCCCGCACGCGCGGCATGACGCTGATGCGCCTGCCGCTGACGGTCTGGGGCATCTTCACCGCCACCGTCATGGCGCTGCTCGCCTTCCCGGCGCTGTTCGTCGCCTGCGTGATGATGTTGTTTGACCGTGCGCTCGGCACCTCCTTCTTCATGCCGGCGATCGTCGAGATGGGCGAACAACTGCAGCATAGCGGCGGCAGCCCGATCCTGTTCCAGCATCTGTTCTGGTTCTTCGGCCACCCCGAGGTCTACATCGTGGCACTGCCGGCCTTCGGCATCGTGTCCGATCTGATCAGCACCCATGCGCGCAAGAACATCTTCGGCTACCGGATGATGGTCTGGGCGATCGTCGGCATCGGCGCGCTGAGTTTCGTGGTCTGGGCGCACCACATGTATGTCAGCGGCATGCACCCCTATTTCGGGTTCTTCTTCGCCACCACGACATTGATCATCGCCGTGCCGACCGCCATCAAAGTCTACAATTGGGTGCTGACGCTGTGGCGCGGCGACATCCATCTCACCATACCGATGCTCTTTGCCCTGGCCTTCATCGTCACCTTCGTCAATGGCGGGTTGACCGGCCTGTTTCTCGGCAACGTCGTCGTCGACGTTCCATTGTCCGACACGATGTTCGTCGTTGCTCATTTCCATATGGTCATGGGCGTCGCCCCGATCCTCGTGATTTTCGGCGCGATCTACCACTGGTACCCGAAGGTCACCGGTCGGATGCTGAACGAGACGCTCGGCCAGTTCCATTTCTGGGTCACGTTCCTCGGCGCCTATCTGATCTTCTTCCCCATGCACTATCTTGGCCTGGTGGGCCTGCCACGGCGCTACGCCGAACTGACCGACATGACGATAATGACGGAATCGGCCCACCATCTGAACTCGTTCATTAGCATCATGGCGTTCATGGTCGGCTTTGCTCAGATAGTGTTCCTGTTCAACCTGATCTGGAGCATCCGCCATGGCCGCGAGGCCGGCGGCAATCCCTGGCGCGCAACGACGCTGGAATGGCAGACAGCCGAAACACCGCCAACCCATGGCAATTTCGGCAAGGATCTGCCGATCGTCTATCGCTGGGCCTATGACTACAGTGTGCCGGGCGCCAAGGAGGATTTCATTCCGCAGAACGTGCCGGGCTCCTTCGGCACCTCCAAGGAGCCGGCATGAGCGTCATCCTGGTCTTCCTGCTTGTGGTCGTCGGCTTTATCGGATGGTGGCTTTCGCATCAGCGACTGATGTCGAAGCCATGGCTGGAGCAAGGCATGGCCGGGGATTTTGTCGCCCTGGACCGCTCAGCGCTGCCGACGGCCAAGATCGGCCTCGGTGTCTTCCTCGCCGTTGTCGGCTGCCTGTTTGCATTGTTCACCAGCGCCTACTTCATGCGCATGGCGCTGTCGGACTGGCAGCCACTGCCGCTGCCGCGCCTGCTCTGGCTCAACACCGGCGTGCTGGTGCTCAGCAGCGTCGCGCTGCAATGCGCCGTGGTCGCGACGCGCAGAGGCCAATTGGAAACAGTCAGGCTCGGCCTCGTCACCGCCGGGATCACGACACTCGCCTTCCTGGTCGGACAGCTCGTGGCATGGCGGGAGCTGAGCACCGACGGCTATCTGCTGAGTTCCAATCCGGCCAACAGCTTTTTCTACCTGATAACCGGCATGCATGGCCTGCACATACTGGGAGGGCTGGTCGGTCTTGGCAGAACGACCGCCGGCGCCTGGAACGGAGCCCGGCCGGAGCGGCTTCGTCTCGGCATCGAACTGTGCGCCATGTACTGGCATTTCCTGCTTTTCGTCTGGCTCGCCATCTTCGCGCTGCTGGCCGGCTGGGCCGCCACGTTCATCGACATTTGCCGACAATTGCTGACCTAAGGGATCAAGCGGATGGCAGAAACGACACTGACGCATATCGGCCAAACGGAGCCCCGGCCCGCCGGCTGGCAAGGCATTGCCACCGACTGGTCCTCGGATCAGCGGGCCTTCAAGAACGTGTCCTGGGGCAAGGCCATGATGTGGATCTTCCTGCTCAGCGACACCTTCATCTTCGGCTGCTTCCTGCTCTCCTACATGACGGCACGCATGTCGACGCGCGTGCCGTGGCCCAATCCGAGCGAGGTCTTTGCGCTGCACATAGGCGGCTCGAATGTTCCGCTGATCCTGATCGCAATCATGACCTTCGTACTGATCTCGAGCAGCGGGACGATGGCCATGGCGGTCAATTTCGGCTATCGCCGCGACCGCCGCAAAACCGCAATCCTGATGCTTCTGACCGCGCTATTGGGTGCGACCTTCGTCGGCATGCAAGCCTTCGAATGGACCAAGTTGATCAGCGAAGGGGTCCGTCCCTGGGGCAATCCGTGGGGCGCGGCACAGTTCGGTTCGACTTTCTTCATGATCACCGGCTTCCACGGCACCCATGTGACGATCGGGGTGATCTTCCTGATCATCGTGGCGCGCAAGGTCTGGCGCGGAGACTATGACATCGGACGGCCCGGCTTCTTCACCAGCCGCAAGGGTCACTACGAGAGCGTCGAGATCATGGGGCTCTACTGGCACTTCGTCGACCTGGTCTGGGTGTTCATTTTCGCTTTCTTCTATCTTTGGTGAGAGGCTGGTCTTGTTGAGAGGAAGATATGGCTGAAGCAACCGCAAACGGCCTCGGACAACACCCGCAGAACACGGGGCATGCGCATGACGCAGCCACCGCCAGCGTTGCCCCTGCCGAGGTCCATCAGGAACACCCGATCAAGCTCTATCTGGTGGTCTGGGCGTGGCTGTTCGTGCTCAGCGCCTGCTCCTACATGGTCGATTATTTCGGCCTTCAGGGCTATCTCAGATGGTCGCTGATCCTGATCTTCATGATGCTCAAGGCAGGACTGATCGTCGCCGTCTTCATGCATATGGCGTGGGAAAGGCTGGCGCTGTCCTATGCGATCATTCTGCCGCCGATACTGGTGCTGGTGTTCGTGGCCATGATGGTCCTCGAAGCCGATTACACGCTTCTCACCCGGGTGACATTTTTCGGGAGCGGACCCTGAAATCTAGAGCCGGGTGAGATCCAGCAGCCGCGACTTCAGTTGTGCGCGGATGCTGCTTGCCGCTCGGCTGCCTTGAAACAACCGGCGGCTGGTCCATTTTCCAGATATCGGAAGCGACATCGGGAGAATGACTGCTCTCGTTTCCCGCGCGTCGCGAACTCCGGCAATGGAGGCCCAAGATGACGATCGCCAACAGACTGAAGGACTATATAGACGGCAAGGGAATTTCCTACGACACCGTCGCGCATCACCGCACATCCACAACCAGGCAGTCCGCCATAGCTGCGCATGTGCCAGGCAGCATCATGGCCAAATCGGTGGTCGTTCACCACGAACTTGGCTATGCACTGGCCGTGGTTCCAAGTACCCACAGGATCGAACTCGGCGCGTTGCAGGACGTCATGGACAGGCGTCTTGGTCTCGCCTCCGAAGACGAAGTGGTTTCGCTTTTCGCCGATTGCGACATCGGTGCCGTCCCGCCGATCGGCGCGGCCTACGATGTGCCCGTCATCGTCGATGAGAGCCTTCGTGCCGCCGACGATGTTTATTTCGAGGGCGGTGATCACAGGACGCTGGTGCATGTCAGCGGCAAGGATTTCCGCGACCTGACCGTGGACGCACGCCAAGCCCGCTTCAGCCATCCGGCTTACTGACAAGCCCTCGCCAGGCGGCCCGCACCGGCCCTTTCGCCGGTGCGGGCAGGCGGGACGTCCTCAATCGGCAGGTCTGGCAGGCGGCGACGAATCCACCACCTTGCGATAGACATGCCAGGTGGCATGGCCAAGGACCGGCAGCACAACGGCCAGCCCCGCAAATACCGGCAACGAGCCGATGATCAGCGCGATGGCGACAATCAGCCCCCACACAGCCATGACGATCGGGTTTGCCAGGACCACACGCACCGAGGTGTGGATGGCTTCGTAGGCGCCGACGTCACGGTCGAGCAGCAGTGGGAAAGCAACCACCGTTGTGCACAACACCACCACAGCAAACGCGAAGCCGATGGCGTGTCCCAGGATAATCAGCGTCCAGCCGCGACCCGTGGCGAATACTTCGTTAATGAAGCTGGATAGCGATTCAGGCGGCGCCGGACCGAAGAGCTGTTGGTAGAACAGCTGCGCGGTCAAAAGCCAGGCGATGAAGATCGAAAACAGCATGATTCCGACCGCCGCGATGGCCGGCAGCGCCGGAGAATTCCTGACCTCGAAGGCGTGTCTCCACGAAGTATCGAGGCCGGCTTCCCGCCGGCGGCTGATCTCATAGAGGCCGATCGCAGCGAACGGGCCGATGAGCGCAAAGCCGGACACCAGCGGAAACAGCAGCGGCAACGCATTGGCGCCCGATGTCCAGGCGGCGAGCACGACGCCCACCAGCGGATAGATCAGGCAGAGAAAAACGATGTGCGACGGTTTGATCATGAAATCATCGACGCCACGCCTGAGCGCATCAAGAAGGTCGGAAACACCGATTTTTCGAATTTTGGTATGTTCCAGCGTTTCGCTGGCGCCTGCTATCACGTGAAAACTTGTCATGCCCGTTCCTCCAGACCAGGTCCGGTAAGGTCGCGGTTTCACGGTGCATCGTTCAGCGTGACTGGCCACGCGAACCGCGACCTGCACCGCAAACAACATACTCTCCTGCAGGGGATTTGTCGCCCTTTGTTGAAAATGGCTGGGGCGGCCACGCTAGCTCTGGAGGCTCTTCTTCGATATTCTATGCAGGTGAACGGTGAAGGTCATGTCATGGACACAAGGACTGTTCTCATACTGGGCCTCGGCATAGTGATTCTGCTGCTGCTGGGATTCTGCGCTCTGCCGATGTGATGTGAGCCCGGATTCAAGATCTTCGTGCAGCAAGAGCCGACCCGGCAATACCGCTCGGGCCGTCAATCGCCGGCTGAAACAAGCGCGCGCGTTGCGATCGTGTCGGCAAGCAGCATCGCGAAGATCGCAAAGAGATAGAAGATCGAATAGGCAAACAGCGTCTTGGCGGGCCTCATCTCCTTGCCGGGAGCCGCCAGAACCTTCCACGCGTGCCAGATGAAGCCGGCGCCCAATGCGGTCGAAGCGATCCCGAAATATGCGCTGGCGAAACCGAAGAGCCACGGCAGCACGCCGATCGGCGTCAGAACCAGGGAATAGGCGAAGATCTGTTTTCTCGTCGACGCCTCGCCGGCAACGTTCGGCATCATGGGTATGCCCGCGTCGGCGTAGTCGCCGACCTTGAACAGCGCGAGGGCCCAGAAATGCGGCGGCGTCCAGAGGAAGATGATCAGGACCAGGATGAGGCTTTCGACGCCGACGGCGCCGGTCGCCGCCACCCAGCCGATGACAGGAGGAAGGGCGCCCGCAGCACCGCCTATGACGATGTTCTGCGGCGTCGAGCGCTTCAGCCACATCGTATAGATCACGACATAGAAGAAGATGGTGAAGGCCAGCAGCGATGCGGCAAGCCATCCCACCAGCACGCCGAGCGTCATGACCGACAGCGCCGAAAGCACCAGGCCGAAGCCAAGCGCCTCGCCTGGCGTGACACGGCCGGACGGCACCGGCCGCTTCGAGGTGCGCGACATCAACGCGTCGATATCCGCGTCGTACCACATGTTGAGCGCCCCGGCCGCTCCGGCTCCAACCGCGATGGCGCTGATTGCGATCACGGCGATGACCGGGTTCATCATTACCGGCGCCAGCATCAGGCCGACGAAAGCGGTGAAAACGGCAAGCGCCATGACACGTGGTTTCAAGAGCGCGAAGAAATCCCCGGCCGTCGCTTCCGAGAGGCGGGGGCCGGTGTCCTCGAGGTGGCTTTCCCGGGTCGACATGTTAGCCGGTGAAGATCAGACTTACGGGGAGAACTGCTTCAGATAGGCGATGACGTTGGCGACGTCCTCGTCCTTCTTGAGACCTGGGAACACCATCTTGGTGCCTTTCACCATGCCCTTGGGATCGTGAAGGTAGCTCGCCAGCGTCGGTTCGTCCCATTTGACGCCGGATGTGCCGGCCGCGACCATGGCTTCGGAATATTTGAAATCCGGATGCGTGCCGGCCGTCCGGCCCATGACGCCGTGCAGCGACGGACCGATCTTGTTCTTGTCCTCGTCCGCGACGTGGCAAGCCTTGCATTTCGTGAAGACCTTCTCGCCTGCAGCGGCGTCCTGTGCCTGCGATTGGCCTGCGAAGAAGGTTGCGACGAAAACGACGACTAAAAACGCGACTGCGCGCATTGGCATTTCCTCCCTGATCGTCCTCCGACGATCCGCGCGTGCCAGTTCTTTCGCCGGCATGCGCCCTTGCACCACAGAGCAGAATGTCCGCTCCTCCCTTGTGGAATTGCGACATCTGCATACCACAGAATCAGGGTGGCAGGTAGAGAACTCAATCAATGGTTGGGGATACGCGATCAGGGTGGCGCGGTGTTGCAGGTTCCCGCGATCTGGTCGACCGCCTCGCCAAGCCCTGCAAGGTCGAAGTCGGCCTCTCCCCCTGTTGCGCCGTGGCCACAGGGCGCACAACGAAAAAGGCCGCCCGAAGGCGGCCTTTCACGATTTGATCGACGTGCCGAATTACTCGGCGTTCTTGGCTGACTTTTTCTTCGGCGCGGCCTTCTTCTTGGGTTCTTCCGCCTCGTCGGCAGTTTCAGGCTTCTCAGCCTTCTTTGCAGCGACCTTCTTCGCCGGCTTCGCCTTGGCCGTCTCGGCCTCCTCGTCGTCGGCCATCAGTTCTTCCTTGCTGACTTTGACGTCGGTGACCGAGATCTGGCCGAGCAGATGGTCGACGACCTTCTCCTCGAACATCGGCGCGCGCAGTGTGTTCAGCGCTTCCGGGTTGCTGCGGTAGAATTCGAAGGCTTCCTGCTGCTGGTTGGCAGGATAGCGGCGCACCTGCTCGAACAGGCCGCGCTGCAACTCCTCGTCCGAAACGGTGACGCCGGCCTTCTCGCCGATCTCGGCCAGGACCAGGCCGAGGCGCACCCGGCGCTCGGCAAGCCGCATATATTCGGCGCGCGCCTCTTCTTCTGTCGTCTCTTCGTCGGCGAAGGTACGGCCAGCGGCTTCGAGATCGCGGTTGACCTGGCTCCAGATGTTGTTGAACTCGGCTTCGACCAGCTTCGAGGGCGCCTCGAACGAATAGGAAGCATCGAGCTGGTCGAGCAACTGGCGCTTGACCTTCTGGCGCGTCATCGAACCGAACTGGTTCTCGATCTGGCCGCGCACGACCTCGCGCAGGCGCTCCAGCGATTCCAGGCCAAGGTTCTTGGCCGTCTCGTCATTGATCTCCAGCGCGCCGGGCTGGGCCACTTCCTTGACGGTGACGTCGAAGGAGGCTTCCTTGCCGGCCAGATGTGCCGCCTGGTAGTTCTCGGGAAAGGTCACGGTTACGAGCTTCTCGTCGCCGGCCTTGGCGCCGATCAGTTGGTCCTCGAAGCCCGGGATGAATTCCTTGGAGCCGAGCACCAGCGGCTGGTCGTTGCCGGCGCCGCCAGCGAAGGCCTCGCCGCCGATCTTGCCGACATAGTCAATGCTGACGCGGTCGCCCTCGGCGGCCTTGCCGGTTTTCGGCTCGTAGCTGCGTGCCGATTCGGCGATGCGCTTGACCTGCTCGTCGATTTCCGAATCCGGAACGTCGAACACCTGGCGCGTCACCTTGATGTCGGAGAAGTCCTTGATCTCGATCGCCGGGATGACCTCGTAGTTCAGGCGGAACTCGAAGTCGGCACCGCCGGCCAGGATCTTCTCGGCCTCTTTCTCGTCCTCGGTCATGATCACTTCGGGCTGCATGGCGGCCTTTTCGCCGCGCCCGGTGATGATCGAACGGGTCGAATCGTTAAGGATCTCGTTGACAACTTCGGCCATAAACGACTTGCCGTAGACCTTGCGCAGGTGCTGCACCGGCACCTTGCCGGGACGGAAGCCGTTGATGCGGACTTTGTTACGGGCATCCGAAAGCCGCGCCATCAGCTTGGCTTCCATGTCACCGGCCGGCACGGTGATCTTGATCTCGCGCTTGAGACCGGAGTTGAGCGTTTCGGTGACCTGCATCGTAAAACCTTTGTTTTCACCAATGAGACTGCCACGGCCTCTGCCGTTCACAGCCTGCCGGTATAATCCTGCCGGAAATGGCTTTTGGTACGGAACCTGGCGATTTGACCGTAGTCAAATCCTCCTAAACTGCGCTCCAAAATGTGAATAAGTCTTTGTTTTTCCTACTTCTTATCACATTCTGCAGAAGCGGATCGTCGCATCCCGTCACATTCGACACGCCTTTTGTCACAGGCGAGGCTAATTTTCAACTATCTTCGCGTTTCCGTGTTTGACCGGCATTTTGGCTCTGACATTGACAGAATGATGGCTACATGGGATTGCCGGGCGACGCGGATGTGGCGGAATTGGTAGACGCCCTGGATTTAGGTTCCAGTGCCGAAAGGCGTGGGGGTTCGAGTCCCTTCATCCGCACCAAAAACTGAGCATCGGCTCGCCATTAATAAAGCCCTACGACTAGGCGACGCGCAAAACAGTGTCGAGATTGATGTCGTGCCGACGCCGTCAGTTCAATTGTCATGCTTCACTCAAGTTCCAGACGAACGGTCACGCAGACTGGCGAAGAGAGAAGCATGCGGAGCGGCTGGCCGTGTCTAATAAAGCGGTTCCTCGAACAACGTCTTGTCGCCGTCCATCAACGCCTTGATCTGTGGGGTGCCGTTGGCTGCGATCGCGACACGGACGGCGAACGGCCGCACCCGCATGTCGTTCTGGATCGCCATGCCCTCGCCTTCCGGCAGATAGAAGCGCTCTATGCCGTAGTCCGGCGCGATCGAACCTCCCTCTTCGCGCAAACTCCAACCCTCGCCAACGTGTCCGACAATATCGGCTTCATCGGAGGCGGCAGGCGTCGGCGCCTGACCAAACCAGGCCGTTGTCGGCTGCCAATAGCCGTCGGCGCCCTTTTTCAGCCTGATCACGATCGAGGTGTCGTCGCTCGAGAACTTGTCGGCCGGGATGTTGGCGATCAGCTTTACCGGAATACGCGATATCTCGTAGCCAAGCAGAATAAAGTCGCCGCGCAGGAGGTCGCGAGGGTCGATCGGCTCGACCTTCAAAAGCACTTCCTTGCCGTCGCGCAGGATCGCTGCCCTACCGGCGATGATCCAGCTCAAAAAGCCGATCTGGACGAGCGCCAGCACCAGCGCCGAGATGACAAGTCTTTTCCCGGTCATCACACTGCCACTCCTTCGGCGCGCGGCGCCTTCATGCGTTTCTCGATGCGAATGATGACAAGCGCCAGGATGCCGAGAAGCACAGCAGCGGCCAGGAAGAAGCCTGCGGTGTCGAGCATCGACTGCAGCAGCACGACATAGATGATGGCGAGTTCGAAGGCGAAGCCAGCATAGGCAACCCAGCGCAGGCCCCGGCTCTCACGGCCGCCCAGCATGATCGCCGCGACAATACCGGCCAGTGCAACCGCCGAGGCAATGGCGAAGCCGCTGTCGTGGCTCGCGTCATTGGCAAGTTCGAACTGGAGCATCGCCAATCCTGTGAGGAAGCCGATTAAGGCGTGCAAGGGCAACCGGCCGCCGAGTTGGACAATCCGATCGACGGGCTCGGCGGCAAAAACTGCCACTGCAAAGAGCAGCGCCGAGACGATCGTCAACGGGATGGCGACCTGCAGCGTGTCATAGTCAATCACGAACAGCACAAGATAGCAGAGCACCGACAGGATGATCAGGTGCCGCGCCGCCTGGCTGCGGGTCCAAAATGAAATGGCGAACAGCACGATGGCCATGGCGACGAACAAATGTGGAAATTCCGTACGCCTGAAATAGTCGAATCCTTTGAGGAACAGCCAGGCGTCGGCGATGCCGACGGAAGCGACGGTCAGCGGGTTCGAGCGCAATGCCACCGCCGCCAGCGCCGTGCCGGCGCCCCAGGTGATCAGCGCCGATGCCTCGTCGCCGGTCAGGTGATACATCTGGCCGATCAGCGCGATCGAGCCGCCGAACGCCGCCGCGGCGATGATCCAGAGTGCCTCGCCGATCGCCGCGTGGTCGCGTGTCTTCAGCAGCGCGCCACCGACATAGCCGGCCAGGATGATGGCGAAGAGTGCGGCGACCCGCGCCAGCCGCGGAATGGCCTCCCAATTGGCGGCGACGAAGATCAGAATGGCAGCGCCAAATAACAGTGCCGCCATCATCGCCAGAATCGAACCGAAGCTCAGCGATCTCCGTTCACTGGCTTCGATGTCGCGCCTCAGCGCATCGGCCGTCGGCCCGTCGATCAGCCCAGTCTCAAGCCATCGCGCAATGTCCGATTTGGCCCGCGACGCATAGCTCGCCATGTCGTTTCCCCCAAGCTTGGTCTTTTTTTCAGCCGAGCCGGCCAAGCCGTTGACGCTACGCCATTTTTCGATTCGGGTTTCTTTGTGTTCGAGACATGAACGCGCGTTAATGGTGCATTGCACAATTTGCATTGCTGCCATGCAGCGATAGCGCTTTTAAATCGATATGACCCCACCTATCTTCACGGCATACAGAAAGACGGAATGATCCGAAAGAAAGACGAAACGAGAATACCATGAACCTGATCCGCAACTATCGCAACTGGCGCCGCTACCGGAACACCGTTTCCGAGCTGAGCCGCCTGTCGAACCGCGAACTGAACGACCTCGGCATCGGCCGCAGCGACATCCACTACGTCGCCCGCAAGGCGGTCTAATCCTCTTCGGGCCGCAAATGGTCCGAACCAGTTTTGAAAAAGAGAACGACAATGAACCTGATCCGCAACTATCGTAACTGGCGCGTCTACCGCGACACCGTTAACGAGCTGGGTCGCCTTTCGAACCGCCAGCTCCATGATCTCGGCATCATCCGCGACGAGATCAAGACCGTCGCCCGTAAGGCGATCTAAGTACAAGAATTTCGCCAGGGTCGACCTCCTCCCCGACCCTGACGAATACGGTCAGCCTTCACCTCCTCCCGAGGGTTGACCAACAAAACGGCGCCCGCCGCACCTCCTCCCGCGGCGGGCGTTGTTTCCCAAAAGGGTTTCGCCTCTTTTCAAAATGGCGAAAGAGATTTCGTCAAAGCCGACCTCCTCCCCGGCGATGACGAATACGGTCGATCTTCACCTCCTCCCGAGGATCGACCACCAAAACGACACCCGCCGGACCTCCTCCCCCGGCGGGTGTTGTGTTTTTGGGCCAGGCTTCCGACCCATCGGCTCCTCCGCCCCAGCCGGCCAATTGCAATCGCAGCTACAAGCGATTATTCCGGCGCTCATGAGCAAAAATCCCATTCACATCGTCGGCGGCGGCCTCGCCGGCTCCGAAGCGGCCTGGCAGGCGGCCGAAGCCGGTGTTCCCGTCGTGCTGCACGAGATGCGTCCGGTTCGCGGCACCGATGCGCACAAGACCGACGGGCTGGCCGAACTCGTCTGTTCCAACTCCTTCCGCTCCGACGATGCCGAAAGCAACGCTGTCGGCCTGCTGCATGCCGAAATGCGGCTCGCAGGCTCGCTGATCATGAGCGCCGGCGATGCAAACCAGGTGCCTGCGGGCGGCGCGCTCGCCGTCGATCGCGACGGGTTTTCGCAGGCCGTGACCAGGAAGCTCGAGGCGCACCCGCTGATCACGATCCAGCGCGAGGAAGTGCCGGGCTTGCCGCCGGCGGAGTGGGACCAGGCGATCATCGCCACCGGCCCGCTGACGGCACCATCGCTCGCCCAGTCGATCGCGGAAGCAACCGGAGCCGATGCGCTCGCTTTCTTCGACGCCATCGCGCCGATCGTGCATTTCGACACGATCGACATGGACATCTGCTGGTTCCAGTCGCGCTACGACAAGGTCGGGCCTGGCGGCACCGGCAAGGACTACATCAACTGCCCGATGGACAAGGAACAGTATCTTGCCTTCGTGCAGGCGCTAGTCGAGGGCCAAAAGACCGAATTCAAACAATGGGAAGGCACGCCCTATTTCGACGGCTGCCTGCCGATCGAGGTGATGGCCGAGCGTGGCGTCGAGACGCTGCGCTACGGCCCGATGAAGCCGATGGGGCTGACCAATGCCCACAATCCGACGGTAAAAGCCTATGCCGTCGTGCAGCTTCGCCAGGACAATGCGCTGGGCACGCTCTACAACATGGTCGGTTTCCAGACAAAGCTGAAGCATGCCGAGCAGGTGCGCGTCTTCCGCACCATCCCCGGGCTCGAAAATGCCGACTTCGCCCGCCTCGGCGGGCTGCACCGCAACACCTACATCAATTCGCCGACCCTGCTCGATCAATCGCTGCAGCTGAAGTCGCGGCCCGGCCTGCGCTTCGCCGGCCAGATCACCGGCTGCGAAGGCTATGTCGAAAGCGCCGCGATCGGTCTGCTCGCCGGGCGCTTCGCCGCCGCCGAGCGGCTCGGCCATCAGCCATCGCTGCCGCCGCTGACCACCGCGTTCGGCGCGCTGCTCAACCACATCACCGGCGGCCACATCGTCTCGGACGACGAGCCGGGAAAACGCTCCTTCCAGCCGATGAACGTCAATTTCGGCCTGTTCCCGCCCGTAGAAGCACCGAAGACCGAAGGCAAACGCCTGCGCGGCAAGGACAAGACCGTCGCCAAACGCCGCGCCGTGACGTCGCGCGCACTGGCGGATTGCAGGGAGTGGCTGGGGTTGGCCGCTCGGGCGACCGAAGCGGCGGAGTAGCTACTCGGCCGGCTCGACACTAGCCGCCGGCAATCCCGGCTTGCCCGCCTCACCCGGATTTCGCCTGACATAGGCCGCCTTTAAACTCTCCGAAGTCTCGCGCGAACCGTCATGGCTCCAGCCCGGCGGCTTGATCAGATAGTTGATGCGATCGCTGAGCGAGAGACCCGGTGCCAGCGCATCCTTGAACATGCCGATCCACTCGTGAAAAGCCACTTTCAGCGGATTGAAAGTGCCGATGTTCTTGACGATACCATAGCGCGGCCGGTCTTCTTCCAACTCCTCGACGAAGGTTCCGAACATGCGGTCCCAGATGATCAGCGTGCCGGCAAAGTTGGCGTCGAGATAGCGCGGATTGGTGGCGTGATGGACGCGGTGATGCGAGGGCGTGTTGAAGATGAATTCGAACCAGCCCCACATCTTGCCGATGGCCTCGGTGTGGATCCAGAACTGCCAGACGAGGTTGAAGCCGAAGGTGAAGGCGATGACGGCCGGATGGAAGCCGAGCAGCACCAGCGGCGCCTGCAGCACGAACATGAAGGTGAACAGCCCCGTCCAGCTTTGCCTGAGCGCCGTCGACAGATTGTAGTGCTGGCTGGAATGGTGGTTGACGTGCTCGGCCCAAACCCAGCGCACCCGATGCGCGATGCGGTGATAGACATAGTAGCGCAAATCATCGAGCAGGAAGGCGGCCAAAAATACCCAGGCCGAGAGACCGAGATTGAAGAAGCGGAACTGCCACAGCCAGAGCAGCGCCCAATAGGAGACGACGCCGAGCAGCAGCCCGGCAACGACATTGCCTGTGCCCATCATCAGGCTGGTCAACGTGTCGCGTGTCTCGAACGATCCCTTGGCGCGGCCGGTGCGCACCAGCCACAATTCGATCAGGATCGCGCCGACGAAGAACGGTATTGCAAGCTGAGTGACCTGCGGAAAATTGTAGTCGTCCATCACGCGGCCTCCCTGGCCCGGTTTGGATTCTGCGGCCCGAGCGCTGCCGTGATGGCCTCGACATCCGCCCTGTCGGCGACGGCGAAATGCCCGCCCTTCCAGGTGAAGTCTGCGAGCTTGAGAAGAATGGCGCCGCCATCGTCGACATCAAGGGCAACGATGTCGCTGGCCGTGACGATGCGGGTCAAAAAGCAGTCGCCGATGCTGTGGACGATGCCGGTGCGCCCTCTCCCGAGATCGAGAAACGCCGTCCTGGCGTCCACCGTCAGCCGAACCGTCGTCGCCACTTCGTCGGGAAAATCCTCCGCGAAACGGCTCAATGCTTGATCCGCACCGGCGAGCGTCGCGCTCTTGGTGCCACCGGTGAAATGCACGGCCGCTACCGACTGCGCAATGCCGAAGACGACAAGTGCAACCAGCACAGGCAAGCTCATGAAGCCATTCTCCTCCAGGCCAGCGGATGTTTTTCGCGCTCAGCTTCGACCCGGCGGGAGTCCTACCATGATTGACGTTTACGTCAAAGGGGCGGCCAGCCTTTCGATGCGCGGCGCAGCAGCAGCCAATGCCGGCGCAAGGCTGATAGCCGCACCACGCGATCGAGCGGCGAATGGCTTTCTATCCTGTCGAGATAGCCGCGAGACAGCGCAAGCGGCAGGAAAGCCGGGCGCAGCGAAGTCGGCAATGCCGAAGCACCCTGTTCGAAGGCCGCAAGATGTTCCCGCGCCAGCGCGATCATCGCCTCGACGGCACGCTTCGCGGCCGGACCGCCGTCGTCTTTGACGAACTCTTCCGGCGAGGAGCCGGCCGCCGCAAGGACATCCGTCGGCACGAAGCATTGGCCGCGCCTGCGATGCCGCGGCAACAGCAGCAAAAGACCGGTCATCGCCTGCGCGCAGCCCGCCCTCCCTGCCAGGTCGGCAAAGCGCGGGGCCTCGGTCGGATCGAGCACCATCGCCGCGAACTGGAGCAGCGCTGCTGCCGTCTCGCCGCAATAGCCTTCGAGGTCGGTACGCGACGGCATCGGATCGTCGTAGAGATCGAAAATGCGCGCTTCGAGCATGTTGTCGAAGGCCGGCTTCGGCAGGCGGTGGGCGGAAATCGTCGCCTTCAGCGCGTCGGCGAGAGGATGGCCGGTCCCTACCCCATCGGCGGCAATGACATCGCGCCACCATTGCAGCCGCACTTCTCCTGGAAGCGGTTCGTGGATGCGATCGCGAACAGACGCGATCTCGGCATTGAAGGCATAGAGCGAAAACAGCGCGTCGCGCCTGTCCGCCGGCGCGTAGAGCGCGCTGACATAGCGGTCGTGGTCGGCGGAGCGCACCGCGTCCATGACGATTTTGGCGGTATTGGACACGGTCAGTCGACGGCGATGAGCGCTGCGGCAACGGCGCGCTCCTCGGCCAAAAGCACATTGTAGGTCCGCACGGCAGCCCCCGTCGACATCGGGTCAGCCGAAATCCCAGCCTCCTTCAGCGCCGCACGCAGCGCCGTCGGCAATGGCTTCAGATCCTTGCCGGTGCCGACCAGCAGGATCTCGACCTTGCCGGCCTCGGCCAGGAGCTTGCCGAAATCCGCCGCCGTCAGCGCCAGCGGATCGGCTGGCTCCCAGCCATGGATGCCGGACGGCAGGCACAGCAGCGAGCCGCGATGCGACATGTCGGCGAAGCGGAAGCCGCCATTGCCATAGGCCTCGATCGGCGCCCGGCCGGGGAAATGCGCCTCGCGGATGACGATGCCTTTGGCCACTGGCGTGGCCGTCAGGTCGCCACGGCTTTGCCGCCGTTCACCGGCTTCTCCTCGTCGGCGGTCGCGGCCTGCGGCCGCAACTTGAACAGGATCAGCAGCGGCGCGGCGATGAAGATCGACGAATATGTGCCGAAGACCACGCCGAACAGCATTGCCAGCGTAAACGAGCGGATCACCTCGCCGCCGAATAGCACCAGCGCCAAAAGCGCCAGGATGGTCGTCACCGCGGTCAGCGTCGTTCTCGACAGCGTCTCGTTGATGGCGTTGTTCAACAAATGCGGCAACGGCATCTTCTTGTATTTTCGCAGATCCTCGCGGACACGGTCATAAACGACGATCGTATCGTTCAACGAATAGCCGATGATGGTCAGGATCGCCGCCAGCGACGATTGGTTGAATTCGAGACCGGTGATGACGAAGAAGCCAAGTGTCATGACGATATCGTGCACGGTGGCAATGATGGCGCCGACCGCGAACTGCCATTCGAAGCGGAACCAGACATAGACCAGGATGCCGATCAGCGCGACAAGCATGGCGATGGTGCCTTGCTTGGCGAGTTCGCCGGAGACAGTCGGCCCCACCACTTCGACGCGGCGGAAATCATACTGGTCCTGCAGTTCGCCTCGTACCTTGTCGATAACCGTCTGTTCGGCGTTCTCGCCGCCGTCCTGCGTGCCGACGCGTATAAGCACGTCGGTCGGCTCGCCGAACTGCTGCACCTGCACCTCGCCGATGTTCAGCTCCGTCAGCCTGCCCCGGATATCGGCAAGATCGGCGTTGCCATTCTTGGCCTGCACCTCGATCAGCGAGCCGCCCTTGAAGTCGATGCCGTAATTGATGTCGACGGTCATGAACAGCACGACAGACAGGATCGACAGCACAGTCGACAGCGCGAACGTCCAGCGGCGGATGCCCATGAACGGAACTTTCGTCCCGGGCGGAATGAAGGTCACCGGTGCCCGCGGCAATTCCTTCGGGCGGGCGCGGCGAAGCCAGATCGACACCAGCAGCCGGGTGAAGGTGAAGGCGGTGAAGACAGTGGTCAGAATGCCGATGGCGAAGGTGATGGCGAACCCCTTCACCGGTCCGGTGCCGATCCAGAACAGCACCAGTGTCGCGATCAGCGCCGTGACGTTCGAATCGACGATGGTCGCCAGAGCCTTGGTGAAACCGGTGTCGATCGCCTGGATCACCGAGCGGCCGCTTCGTCGCTCCTCGCGAATGCGCTCATAGATGAGAACGTTGGAATCGACCGCCATGCCGATGGTCAGCACGATGCCGGCGATGCCAGGCAAGGTCAGTGTGGCGCCGAGCAGCGACAACAGCGCGATGATCATCGCCACATGCACCGCCAGTGCGACGTTGGCCAGGAAGCCGAGGAAGCCATAGGCGACGAACATGAACGCCACGACCAGGATCGAACCGATGATACCGGCAACCTTGCCGGCATGGATGGAATCCTGACCGAGGCCCGGACCGACGGTGCGCTCTTCGATCACGGTCAGCGTCGCCGGCAGCGCGCCGGCGCGCAACAGCACTGCCAGATCGTTGGCGCTTTGCGCCGTGAAATTGCCGGAAATCTGTCCGGAACCGCCCAGGATCGGCTCACGGATCACAGGCGCCGAGATCACCTGATTGTCGAGGACAATGGCAAACGGCTTGCCGACATTCTGTGATGTCGCCTGGCCAAAGCGCGACGCGCCCTTGGAATCGAAGGTGAACGAAACCACCGGCTCGTTGGTCTGGGAGTTGAAAGTCGCTTGCGCATCGGCCAGGTTTTCACCTGAAACGATGACGCGGTTCTCGATCAGATACGGGACCGGCGGATCGTCCTGCGAATAGAGGACCGTGGAGCCAGCCGGCGGACGGCCGTTGAGCGCATCCTGCACCGGCATCGACTGGTCGACCAGCTGGAAGGTCAGCTTGGCGGTCTGGCCGAGGATTTCCTTCAGCCGCTGCGGATCCTGCAGACCCGGCACCTGGACCAGGATGCGGTCGTCGCCTTGCCGCTGCACGATCGGTTCGGTCGTGCCGAGCTCGTTGACACGGCGCTCGACGACTTCGATCGACTGCGTCAGCGCCGTCGAGGTGCGGTATTTTATGCCGGCGTCGGTGACCGAGAATTTAAGCAGGCCGGGCTCAGAGTCATCCAGCGTCATCTCCTGGACGGAGCCGCCGGTGAACAGACCCGCTGCCACCGGAGTGGTCAATGGCTTCAGTGCCGTCTTGGCGGCATCGATCTGAGCGGGATCGGAGATGCGGACCTGCACGGTGCGGCCCGATCCGGCAAGGCCGGTATAGCCGACCTTGGCGTCGCGCAGCAGCGTCCTGATCTCGTCGCGCGTCGTCTGCAGCCTGTCCTTGATCAGGTCGTTCGGATCCATCCTGAGCAGGATGTGCGAGCCGCCCTGAAGATCGAGACCGAGCGTCATCTGCCGCTTCGGCACCCAGTCGGGAAGCTTGGCCAGCGTGCTGGCGGGGAACAGATTGGGCGCGGCCAGGACCACTGTGGCAGCCACGGCCAGCCAGATCAGGATCATCTTCAGGCGCGAGAAATAGAGCATGTCTGTCGTCCGTTCAGGCGTACAAGCGGCTGCGTTCCGCCTGGAATTGGGTTATTTCTTGGCGTTCTGGTTCGCCACCGGCTCGCCCTTGACGCGCACGTCGGCGATCGTCGAACGCAATGCGGTCACCTTGGTGCCGCCGAGGTCGATCTCGAGCTCGTTATCATCGATCACCTTGGTCACCTTGCCGACGAAGCCGCCGCCGGTCACGACCGTATCGCCGCGGCGCACCGCCGCGAGCATTTCCTGGCGCTTCTTCAGCTGTGTGCGCTGCGGCCGGATAATCAGAAAATACATGATCACGAAAATCAGGACAAACGGCAAAATGCTGATGAACATGTCTGGCGAGGCGCCGACGCCCTGGGCGTATGCCGGTGTAACGAACATCAAGAAACTCCTGGATGGTGAAAACCGCCACAAGGCGGCCCCGTGAAATTTGGCCGGAATATAGTCGGTAAAGTTCCCAATGCAACTGCGCTGGCGGGCAAATCCGCCGCTTTTCCGGCCGTTGGCCCCGTGTTAGAGCATGGTCGCCGAAAGCCGGACGCGACTTCTGGAAAAGATCATGCTCCGACAAAAGGTTGCAACCGGTTCTTATCCCGCCGCGAAAGAGTGGATTTCCGCCCTGCGCGCTTCTTGAAGCCAGAACAAAAAGACCAGACATGACCGACAATACCATTGACGCCCTGAACCGGAAGCTCGACCGCCTGATCGAGGCGATTGCCCGCCTCGCCCCGCCGCCGGTGCCGCAGACCGATCTGGCCGCGGCAGATTGCTTCGTCTGGCAGGCCGATCCCGGCTATCTGGAACCGGTGCGCAAGGTCAATCGCGTCGACATCGGCTTGATCCGCGGCGTCGGCCGGGTGCGCGACATCCTTGTCGACAACACCGAGCGCTTCGCCGCCGGCTTTGCCGCCAACAATGTGCTGCTGTGGGGCGCGCGCGGCATGGGCAAGTCCTCGCTGGTCAAGGCGGTGCATGCCGCGGTCAACGCTTCCGACAAGCTCGACCTGCCGCTCAAGCTGATCGAAATCCACCGCGAGGACATCGACACGCTGCCGAAGCTGATGGGATTGCTGAAGGCCGCCCCCTTCCGCTTCATCCTGTTTTGCGACGATCTGTCGTTCGACCATGACGATACGTCTTACAAGTCGCTGAAGGCGGCACTCGAAGGCGGCGTCGAGGGCCGCCCTGCCAATGTCATCTTCTACGCGACGTCCAACCGACGGCATTTGTTGCCGCGCGACATGATCGACAATGAGCGCTCGACCGCCATCAACCCGTCCGAAGCGGTCGAGGAAAAGGTCTCGCTCTCCGACCGTTTCGGCCTCTGGCTCGGCTTCCACAAATGTTCGCAGGACGAATATCTCGACATGATCGATGGCTATGTCCGCCATCATGGGCTGACAATCGATCCCGACACGCTACGCGCCGAGGCGCTGGAATGGGCAACGACGCGCGGCAGTCGCTCGGGTCGCGTCGCCTGGCAATTCACCCAGGATCTCGCCGGCCGGCTCGGCAAGACGCTCAAGGACTAGCAACCGCTATCTGAAACCGAGGGAGATGTAGCCAGGCTGTCACAGGCGCCAGAGTGCCCGAGGGTAACGTTCTTTATTTGTTCCCGAGCTTGTGCCATTTTCCATCGCTCTGGCGACTCGAAGGCTGAAGGGGAATGCTATTGGAAAGCAAGGGCGCAGCATTTCGCAGGCTTCATGAGGAACCGGGCGCGTTCGTCATTCCCAATCCTTGGGACGTCGGCACGGCGCGGATTCTGGCAGCCATGGGTTTTCGTGCCCTCGCCACCACCAGCGCCGGCATGGCGTTCTCTCTCGGCGTCGCCGAGGGGCAGGTCTCGCGGGGGGACACTCTAAGCCATTGCCGGTCCATCGTGGCGGCGACACCGCTCCCCGTCTCGGCCGATCTCGAAAAAGGCTTCGGCGACAGTTCGCAAAGCGCTGCCGAGACGATCCAGGCCGCTGCCGGCATCGGCCTGGCCGGATGTTCCCTCGAAGACCATACCGGCAGGCGCGACGATCCGATCTACAGCTTCGCGCTCGCGGTCGAGCGGATCGAAGCGGCCGCGCAGGCGCGCCGTGCACTGCCGGATGATTTCGTCCTGACGGCACGCTGCGAGAACTTCCTGTGGGGGCGGCCCGACCTTGATGACACCATTCGCCGGTTGCAAGCCTTCGAGAAGGCCGGAGCCGATGTGCTCTACGCGCCAGGCCTGCATGACCTCGGCATGATCCGCACGGTCTGCGGCGCGGTGACGAAACCGGTCAATGTCGTGATGGGCATGCCTGGCGCGACGTTTGGTGTAGCCGAACTGGCGGACGCCGGCGTCAAGCGGATCAGTGTCGGCTCGGCGCTGGCACGGCTCGCTTTTGGCAGCTTCGTGCGCGCCGCGCGGGAGATGAGATCAGCAGGGACCTTCCGGTTCTCTGAAGAAGCCATGGGCTTCGCGGAACTGGAGGGCTTCTTCACCGGATCGACAAAGGCCTGAGAGCCTCGCCGTGGGTCTGGGCCGAAACTGCGTTTGTGCCCAATGCGGCTCAGGGCCGCGAGCGACTGAAAAAGCCCGCCCCTTGCGGAGCGGGCTGAGCCGGCAGGCCGGACTGGAGGTCAGACGGCCCACAATCGTTTTTTGTTCTATTCGAGATAGCCCGACGGATCGACCGGGGCCGAGTTCTTGCGCACTTCGAAGTGCAGCTTCGGCGAGTCTGTCGTGCCGCTCATCCCCGACAGCGCGATCTCCTGGCCGCGCTTGACCTTCTGGCCGCGCTGCACCTCGATAGACCTTGCGTGGCCGTAGACGGTAACCAGCCCGTTTTCGTGGCGCACCAGGACGGTGTTGCCGAATTCCTTGAGCCCGTCGCCGGCATAGATGACGACGCCGTTCTCGGCCGCCTTTACCGGCGTACCTTCGGGAACCGCGATGTCGACGCCATCCTTGCCGGAACCGAAGCTGGAGATCACGCGGCCGCGCACAGGCCAGCGCATCTTGCCGATGCCCGTCGCATTCGGTGCCACCGCGTCGTCGTCCTCGGCCTGCTGAATGACCTTGGCATCCTTCTTCGGCGGCGTGTAGGACGCCAGCGTTTCGGTCGGCTTGGCCGCCGGCTGCGTGGTCGCGGTCGTCACCGGATCGACCTTGACCGGCTTGGCGGCAGCGACTGTCACTGTCCCGCCAGCCGGAACCTTCAGCGTCTGGCCGATCTTGAGCAGGCCGTCCTGCATGCCGTTGGCCTGCTTGAGCGCGGTCACGCTGACGCCGGTCTTCCTGGCAATGGCAGACAGCGAGTCGCCTTGCTGGACAGTGTAGGTGCCGCCGGCGCCTGCCGGCTTGGCCGCGGCCACCTGCGTTGCAGGCTTGGCGGTCTTCGGGTCACTCGCGGCGGCCGAGGCGTCGACCTGCGCGGCGGACTTGCCGTCCTTGAGCTTAGGCTGCTGCGGCAGCACGGCGAGTTTCTCCGGCGCGGTAGCCGGCGCCTTGGGGCCGTTCGCCGGCTTGGTGTCGGCAATCTTCGCCTGCGTCGCCTTGCTCGAATAGGCATAGGCCGGGATGACCAGCTTCTGGCCCGTCTTCAATCCCTTGGTCGCGCTCAGCCCGTTGACCTTCATGATCACATCGGCCGGCACCTTATAGCGCTGCGCCAGGCCGGAGATGGTCTCGCCGTCCCTCACCACGATCTCGGTTGCATGCGGCGTGCCGCCCGCCGTCGCCATTTTCGGCGCATCGGGCTGTGCGTCCTTGAACGGCTTTGCCGCCGGGGCGACAGTGCCGGTGGTCGTCCTATCGATATGCGTGGCGGGAGGCGCCAGCACCGGGGCCGAGGCGGTGCGCACCGGCTTTGCGGCGGGCGCCAGTGCCGGGGCCGGCTGCGAGACCGGCGGCAACTGCTGCACCGAAACCGGTTCCAAGCTGGAGCGGCTGACCGACTGGGTGTGGCTGCCATCGACCGGTGCGGGTGCGGGAGATGCCGCGACATCGCCCGGATAAGGCTGGGCGGCATCCTGCTTGTTGATGATGGCGCGCTGGTTGTTGGTCGAGGAGGTGAAGACGTCGTCGACACCGTTGAACCGCGCGACCTGGGAACTGCATCCCGCGGCGGCGCCTGCAATCATGAGGACGGCGCAGCCACGCGCCAGATTGCGTCCGTTTGCCTTCAAAACACTGAATTGCATCGCACTAACCCGCACAGACCCGGTACAAACTAGGCATGATTAAAGCGCGTTAATGTTACTGGCCGGTTAACCCCTTAGAATCTGGCGAAAATTTTCTTAAAACATTCGAGGAAGGCCAGGGTGCATTGAGATTCATGTCAGGCCGTGCCGAAAAGGTGGGTTCCGAGAACTTAAAGTAAGGAGACCGCCTGCACCTATATAACGGCGGCGACGCTGCGCATGATCGGCTGCAGCCGCACGATGCCGATGTCCTCGCGCTCGAAGCGGCTGCCGACCTTGGTCAGCTTGGCCACCACCTGTTCGCCCTCTTCCGGGCCGATCGGCGCGATGACGATGCCGCCGCTCGACAACTGGTCGAGCAGGAAGCGCGGCAGGCTGTCGAAGGCAGCCCAAGCGACGATGCGATCGAACGGTCCCTCATTGGGCAATCCATTGGACCCGTCCGCCTGCCGGGCAACGACATTGCCGATGGCGAGCGCTTCGAAGCGCTGCCTGGCCTGCTCGGTTAGCGTCTTGTAGCGGTCGATGGTGACGACGCGCGCCGCCAGCCGCGACATCACTGCCGCCGTGTAGCCCGACCCGGTACCGATCTCGAGCACCCGGTTGCCCGGCTCGATGGCTAAAGCCGCGATCACTGCCGCTTGCAGGTCGGCGCCCTCGATCGCCTCGCCGCACTCGATCGGCAGCATGCGGTCCGACCAGGCGATCGCATGAAACTGCCCGGACAGGAAGCCGCGTCGCGGCGTCGCCTCGAAAGCCGCGATCAGTGCCTTCGGCACCGCGCCCCGGCCGCGCAAGCGCAGCAGGAAGGCAGCAAAACCTTCGCGGTCGTCGAGTGGCAGGGTCATGAAAGCGCCTTGGTCAGTTGGTCGCGGATTTCGTGGGCGGTGAGATCTAGCTGCAGCGGCGTCACCGATACCAGCCGGTTGCGCATGGCGTGGAGATCGGTGCCCTTCTTGCCTTCGACCGGCTCGCGGCCGAAGCGCAGCCAGTAATAAGGCAGGCCGCGCCCGTCGCGGCGCTCGTCGACCCACAGGCTGTGCACGAGCTTGCCTTGCGAGGTCACGACGGTGCCGGCGACTTCTTCGGGAAGGCAGTTCGGAAAATTGACGTTGAGCAGCACGCCGTCCGGCAGCGGCATGGCGACAAGCTTGTCGAGCAGCGCCGGCGCCAGCGTTTCGGTGGTCTCGTAGGGAACGACGCGATCCTCGCCGACATAGGAGTAGGCCTGGCTGAGCGCGATCGAGCGGATGCCGAGCAGCGCGCCTTCCATGGCCCCGGCGACAGTGCCGGAATAGGTGACGTCGTCGGCAATGTTGGCGCCGGAATTGACACCGGACAGGATCAGGTCCGGCGCTCCCGGCAGGATCTTCTTCACGCCCATGATGACGCAATCGGTCGGCGTGCCGCGCACGGCAAAGTGCTTTTCGCCGATCTTGCGCAGCCGCAGCGGCTCCGAGATCGACAGCGAATGCGCATAGCCGGACTGGTCCTGCTCCGGCGCCACCACCCAGACATCGTCCGACAGCGTACGGGCAATGCGCTCGAGCGACCCCAGGCCCTCGGCATGGATGCCGTCATCATTGGTAAGCAGGATGCGCATTATTTCGATTCGATCTTTGCCAGACCGCCCATGTAAGGCCGAAGCGCTTCAGGAATGGTTACGCTGCCATCCTCATTCTGGTAGTTCTCGATGACAGCAATAAGAGCACGGCCGACGGCGGTGCCCGAGCCGTTCAGCGTGTGGATGAAGCGGTTGCCCTTGCCGTCCTTGTCCTTGTAGCGGGCGTCCATGCGCCTGGCTTGGAAATCGCCGCAGACCGAGCAGGACGAGATTTCGCGATAAGCGTTCTGGCCGGGCAGCCAGACCTCGATGTCGTAGGTCTTGCGCGCGCCAAAACCCATGTCGCCGGTGCACAGCGTCATGGTGCGGAACGGCAGGCCGAGCCGCTTCAGCACTTCCTCGGCGCACGCGGTCATGCGCTCGTGCTCGGCGTTTGATGACTCCTGATCGGTGATCGATACCAGCTCGACCTTGTAGAACTGGTGCTGCCGCAGCATGCCGCGCGTATCACGCCCGGCCGAGCCTGCTTCCGAACGGAAGCAAGGCGTCAGTGCCGTATAGCGCAGCGGCAGTTTTTCATGCGCGGTGATGTCCTCGCGCACCAGATTGGTGAGCGGGACTTCGGCTGTGGGGATCAAGCCCAGCCTGCTGTCTCCATGCGGCGTAAAGAACAGGTCATCCTCAAATTTCGGCAGCTGCCCGGTGCCATAGAGAACCTCGTCGCGCACCATCAGTGGCGGGATCACTTCCTCATAGCCGTGCTCGGTCGTGTGCAGGTCGAGCATGAACTGGCCGAGCGCGCGCTCCATGCGCGCCAGCCCGCGCTTCAGCACCGTGAAGCGCGAGCCGGACAATTTCGCCGCGCGCTCGAAATCCATCATGCCGAGCGCTTCGCCGATCTCGAAATGCTCCTTTACCCAATTCGGTCGGGTCGGCACCGTGCCGACGGTGCGCTTGACGACATTTTCGTGCTCGTCCTTGCCGACCGGTACGTCGTCGAGCGGCACGTTGGGCAGCACCGCCAGCGCATCGTTCAGCGCCTTGTCGAGTTCGCGCTCGCGCGCCTCGCCATTCTGGATGAAGGCCTTGATCTCGCCGACCTCGGCCTTCAGCCTTTCGGCGAGCGCAGAGTCGCCCGAACGCATCGCATTGCCGATCTCTTTCGAGGCGGCGTTGCGGCGTTCCTGCCTGGTCTGCAGCTCGGTCAGATGCTCGCGCCGCGCCTCGTCCCTGGCAATCAGATCATCGACGGTGGATTGCGCGTCATCGGCCGACCACGAGCGCTTCACCAGCGCCTCGACAAGGGTCTTCGGGTTGTCGCGAATCCATTTTATGTCAAGCATGGTTTATCCGTCCTCAGCTAGGCCAGAGGGCGTAAACCGCATCCTTGATCGATGCAAGATCGGGCTTGGCGTCTTTTTCCGGCGGCCTAGAGCCTTTCAGGTTTTGACGGAAGCATATCCGGCGTTGTTGAAGTAGTTTGAGCATTCGTCGGGTTCTATGGTGGCGACGAGGTGTCCGATGTGTCGCCAGGTATCGGCGATGGTTCGCTTCTGT
>NZ_QZWZ01000034.1 GCF_003601975.1 Mesorhizobium waimense | reverse complement strand
TATGGCGCGATGATGGCCTTCGCGGTCGAAGGCGATCCCGACACTCAAAATCGGTTTGTTGCAAATCTGAAGGTAATTACCTCGGCGGTCTCGCTCGGTCACGACGAGAGCCTGATCGTGCACGTGGACGGCAGCGGCCGCGGCGGCTCGGATCGCTATCCGCCCAACTTCCAGAAGTACGGGCATCTGCGGCTCTCGATCGGTCTTGAAGATCCAGAGGACCTCATCGCAGACATCGAAAGCGCCCTCGATGAAACGTTCGCTCAGGCCTGACGGCGGTCGAACGCAATTTCGAATGCGCTGTGAATTGCTTGTCGCGAGCAATTCACGCCTTCGGAATTGGCCGCGCTTCAGAGCCGATAGCAGTTCCGGCAACGCAGTGTTTGCAATTGGATTATCTGTGAGATGTGAGACCAGGACGGCAGCAGGTTGAGCAAAATGCTTAGCTCTTTGGTCGATTTGCATCGTTCCGGCTGAAGGCGGCTTCGGGCAGCTTTCGGGCGGAAGTTCGGTCATCACATTAGGGTCTGCCAATCGAAGCAAGGAGTAGCCTATGCGCATGTATCAAGTCGATGCTTTCACCGACCGGCTTTTTTCAGGAAACCCCGCCGCCGTTCTTATCCTGGAGGGCTGGCTTTCGGACGACCTGATGCTTGCGATCGCACGGGAAAATAACCTGGCTGAAACAGCCTTTGCCAAAGCGCGGCCCGATGGAGAATGGGATTTACGTTGGTTTGCACCCGCCCATGAGGTCGATTTCTGCGGTCACGCTACCCTTGCAACTGCACATGTATTGCTGACCTATGCCAAGGCCGACGCGCCACTTGTCTTTCACACACACGTTGGTGAACTCCGGGTCTCGAGGGCCCAGCATGGATACCGACTGGATATTCCTCGCCTGGCGCCAGAAACTTTGGACGCGCTGCCGGAGGAAATCGCAGGTGCTTTTGAAACTCCGCCAGTCCACATCTTTCGCAACTTCGAGAACATCTTTGCCGATCTTGGCAGTGCGGATGCTGTACGCAACTTCGTTCCCGACCTCGCTGCGATTGCGCTCCTCGGCCCTGTAGGCCTGGTTGTGACGGGGCAGGAGGCCGAGAGCGCGAAGGCACACTTCGTGTCCCGCTACTTCGCGCCAGGTGCAGGTATACCCGAAGACCCGGTTACGGGGTCGATCCATGCCACACTTGTTCCCTATTGGGCGAAGCGGTTGGGTTGCGACAAGCTCTTAGCTTATCAGGCGTCGGCCCGTGGGGGTTGGCTCGTCTGCGAATTGACTAAAGATCGTGTTTTCCTGAGTGGGAATGCTGTGACCTTCATGGAGGCGGAAATTTCTATTCCCAATGCTGCTTAATGCAAGGCTGTTGATCTGGCGTCAGACGTGTTCTGTCCGAAGCAGCCCGGGCGCATGAAAAAGCTGGGGGTCTCGTCGGCTCGCCGAGCGTCTCGAAGCCGAACTCGGCCCCAAGCAGGCGACGTTCGCGAGCGGATGCCAGGCCGAATGGAACAAGATGCCGATCCCCGGACCGCCCGTGACGATCGGCATCGGTGGCGGCTACGTGCGCAGTTAGACCAACAGACCGACCAATTTCGAGGGGATCGTCGGCAAATCCGTGCCCGAGGATGGGGCGGCACGGCGCTTTGGCTTTGTGGCCGGGCACGACGAAAAGCCAAGGCGCCGTTTACACGAGCTGTTGGTCAATCCGGGCATCGCGATGAACCAGGAGGTGACCTTCATGTCGGATGGCGCCTGCAATCTGCGAGACCTCCAATATTACATGCGCCCCAACGCGGAGCACGTTCTCGACTATTTCCACATTGCCATGCGCATCACAGTGCTCCAACAGATGGCGCGCGGCCTACCGCCGCCGCTCACCGCTGCAGCGCCCGCCGCCGTTGCGACCCTCGAAAGCGTGAAACACCACCTTTGGCACGGCAACGTCGGTCGGGCGCTCATCCTCGTTGAGGACTTCACCGACGGGTTTGATCTCATCGCCGATCCGCCGCCAGAGGTGCGCAAGCTGCGCCGGTATCCGTCGGATTCAGCCGCTACATCGACAACAACGCCGATCTGATCCCGAACTTCACAGAGCGGCACCACTATGGAGAGGTGGTTTCGACCGCCTTCGCCGAGTCAACTGTCGATCAGGTGATCGCCAAGCGTTTCGCCAAGAAACAACAGATGCAATGGACTCCGCGCGGCGTTCATCTCCTCATCCAGCTGCGAACGCGCGTACTCGACGGCACTCCCTGCTGCCGCTCGAACTCAGTGATTGCCGCGGCGGCCCCTCCCGCCTCTGTCGAGCGACGCATGCCCTCAAATGGGCATCGGAGGCGAACAGCGTTTCCCTCCGGCGGCAAAGAACAGCATCCGATACTTTATCGTCTACAAAATTGATAGACATAATAAACAGCGAAAGTAGAAAGCCATTTCCAAATTGGAGCAAGACGAGGATGGTAGCTGTGGAGAGATTTTCGAGAAGAAGGTTTGGCGCCCTCGTGGCCGCTTTTGCGGTGACCTTGGTCGCTTCTTCCTCGCCTTTCGGGGCTCAGGCGGGTAGTTCAGACGCGGGTAAACTGCCGACCGAAATCCCGGAGGGCACCGTGCTGCGCATCGGCGATCCCGAGACGCAAAGGGCGCTGGAACTCTCGGGTCTGATCGATCAACTGCCGTTCAAGGTCGAGTGGGCCAATATCAGCGGTGGTCCACAGACAATCGAAGCTTTTCGCGCCAATGCGTTGGACGTTGGATCGGTCGCCGACATTCCGCCCATCCACGCGACCTGGACCGGGCTCAAGGTCAAGATCATTGCCGCGAAGTTCCGCAAGGATCCGCTTGCGCACCCGATTTATCAACTCGGCATTGCACCCGGCGTCGAGGTCAGGACGCTCGCGGACTTGCGCGGCAAACGGATTGCTTTCAGCCCGGGTCAGGCGCAGGGCGCGCTGGTGCTGAGGGTGCTGCAGGCCGCCGGCCTGAAAAAGGAGGATGTCAATCTCATCGAACTGCCCAGCAACGGCGATGCCTATCCGGTGGCACTTGCCAGCAAGCAAGTCGATGTCGCGCCGATCTGGGGCGTCCTCATCAAGCACTATCTGCACCAGTATGGTGCCGACGGCGCTACCACCATCCCGCATGGCTTGCGCGACGATCCAGCCCACCTCTATGCCCCGCAGTCGGTGCTGGACGACCCGGCCAAAGCTGCCGCGCTCGGCGAGTATGTGCGCTACTGGGCACTTGCGACCCGATGGGTGGAGGAGCATCCGAAAGAGTGGATCCAAGGCTACTATGTCGCCACCCAGGGCCTCGACAGCGAAGATGGCCAGTATCTCGTCAATGCCGATGGCCAGTTCGACATCCCGCTCGACTGGAACGACGTGATCGCGCGCCAGCAGGCGACGATCGATCTCCTGGACCGGGAACTGAACAGGCCCCCGATCAAGGCCGAGGATCTTTTCGACAGGCGCTTCGAGAAGATCGCCACAAATGCGCTGAACGCGTCATGACGCCCGTTTCTAAAGACTGGAGACGACGCAGATGAACGCATTCTCACACCCCGCCGCGGTTGCGCCCACCATTGGGTATGCATCTGATGAAAGGGCGTTGATCCCGCCCGCCGTAAAGCCCCGCAAGACCGGGACGAGGCGCCGCCTGGCGCTTGGGCGTGCGATCCCGTTTGGCGCGCTGATTGGGCCCGCACTTCTTCTTGTGGTCTGGTCCATCGGCAGTGTCGCCGGCCTGATCGATCCAAGAACGCTGCCGGCGCCTTGGTCGGTTGTCGGCACCGCCGTCGATCTTATCGCAGAAGGCAAGCTTCAGGGTCATCTGATGACGTCTGCCTGGCGGGCGGCGCAGGGGCTGGTGTTCGGCGTACTGATCGGGACCGTGCTTGCCCTCATTTCAGGGTTGTCCCGGCTTGGCGAGGCGATCATTGACGGTCCCGTTCAGATCAAGCGGGCGATCCCGACGCTCGCCCTGATCCCGTTACTGATGCTGTGGTTCGGCATAGGCGAGGGAATGAAAGTGACGACGATCGCGCTGGCTGTCCTGATCCCGATCTATATCCAGACCCACAGCAGCTTGCGCAGCATAGATAGCCGCTACGTCGAATTGGCCCAGACCTTGCGAATGGGCTATGGCGAATTCATCCGCGAGGTCATCCTGCCAGGCGCCCTGCCCGGCTTCTTCCTGGGCCTGCGTTTCGCGGTGACCTATGCTTGGCTGTCCCTGGTGGTGGTCGAACAGGTCAATGCCACGAGCGGCATCGGCTATATGATCGATCTCGCACGCAACTACGGCCAGACCGACATCGTCATCGTCGGCCTCGTCCTCTACGCCCTGCTCGGTCTCGCCTCAGACGGCATCGTCAGCTTCTTCCAGGAAAGGTCGCTGTCATGGCGTCGCACCTTGGCGGATTGAGCGGCGCGCCCGTCGTGCGGGTCGAAAGCCTTATCAGAAGCTTCGGGCTACGAACTATTCTCGACGGGCTCAGCCTCGACATCGACAAGGGGGAGTTCGTCGCCCTTCTCGGCCGGAGCGGATCGGGCAAGAGTACGTTGTTGCGCGCGCTCGCGGATCTCGACGACAAAGTTTCCGGGTCCGGCCGGCTCGAAACGCCCGATAAGAAATCGGTGGTGTTCCAGGATGCCCGACTGTTGCCATGGAAACGAGTGCTGGAGAATGTGATGCTTGGGCTCAACCTACCGGACGCAGCCAAACGCGGACGGGCAGCTCTTGAAGAAGTTGGCCTGGGCGGCCGTGAGAACGCTTGGCCGGTCGAGCTCTCTGGTGGCGAGCAGCAGCGGGTGGCATTGGCGCGCTCGCTGGTCCGTGATCCCGAACTGCTGCTGGCGGACGAGCCGTTCGGCGCACTCGACGCGCTGACCCGCCTGCGCATGCACGATCTGCTGCGTCAGCTTTGTGCCCGTCACCAACCGGCGGTCCTATTGGTCACCCATGACGTTGACGAAGCCGTGACGCTGGCGGACCGGGTTTTGGTTCTCGACAAGGGCGGGATCGTCGCCGACATCGCAATCGATATCCCAACGCCACGCGATCATGGCGATCGCCGGTTCGGCGAGGTTCGCTCCGAACTTCTGCGTCATCTCGGCGTCGAGACGAAGCCTGTGCTGCCGGTCTGACCGGTCGAAAACCTGTCGCTCAGAGTCACCACCCAAGAGGACCCACATATGCCCGCCGAATCACGACAGTTGAAGCTCAATCTTTTCATCTATCCTGGCGGCCATCATGAAGCCGGCTGGCGCTACAAGGATTCCGCCCCTGAGAGAGTGCTGGACATCGCTTATTATCAGGAACTGGCGAAAAAGGCCGAGGCGAGCAAGTTCGACGCGCTGTTCTTTGCCGATGGGCCGGCGCTCGCCGACAACATCCGTTACGCAAGCCGCTTCAGGCTTGAGCCGCTGACCTGGATTTCGGCGCTTGCCGCCGTGACGCAACGCATCGGCTTCATCGCGACCGCCTCGACCACCTACAACGAACCCTATAACCTCGCCCGGCTGTTCGCTTCGGTCGATCATCTGAGCGGCGGGCGCGCCGGTTGGAACATCGTCACGACGGGTGATGCGTCCGCCGCGTTGAATTTCGGCTTTGACCGACATCCAACCCATGCCGACCGTTACGAGCGCGCCGGCGAATTCGTTGATGTGGTGACCAAGCTCTGGGACAGTTGGGAGGACGACGCGCTCGTCTCGGACCGGGACTCTGGAATTTTTGCCGACACTGACAAGATCCACTCAATCAATCACATCGGCAAATATCATCGGGTGAAGGGCCCGCTCACGCTTCCGCGCTCACCACAGGGCCGTCCGGTCTACGTCCAGGCGGGTTCATCGGAAGACGGACGATCATTCGCAAGCCGCTATGCCGAGGCGATATTTACAGCCCATCAGACACTCGGCAACGCGCAGGAATTTTACGCTGATATCAAAGCGCGCGTGAAGTCGGTTGGCCGCAACCCTGATCACGTCAAGGTCTTGCCCGGCATCAGTCCCTTCATCGGTTCAACCGCGGCGGAAGCTCGGGCACTGCATGACGAGTTCAATGAGCTGACGCAGCCGGAATACTCTCTTCACCAGCTACGCCGCATCGTAGACGCCGACCTTTCCGGCTACGATCTAGACGGGCCATTTCCGCGCGAGCTCATCCGCGTTGAGGGCGAGCGCGGCGCAAGCAGCCGCTTCCACGTCGTACTTGACATCATTGAGCGCGAGAATCCAACCATCCGCCAGTTGCTGCACCGCCTCGCCGGGGCGCGCGGGCATTGGGTCCAGGCCGGGACACCCGAACAGATCGCCGACAAAATCCAGGAATGGTTCGACAATGGTGCCGCGGACGGCTTCAATATCATGCCGCCCTATCTACAGGGCGGGTTCGACATATTCGCCGAGGAGGTGGTGCCGATCTTGCGCAGGCGCGGACTTTTCCGGCACGACTATGACGGGGCAACGCTACGGGACCATTTCGGTCTGCCGCGTCCGCAAAATACATTCAGCGGACTGCAAAGGGCGACCGCTTGATGCATCATGAAGACCGAAGACCTGTTGTTTCCTTTTTCGGGGTTCGCTGAAAAGTCTTCAGCCTCAGCATGAGGGTCTGAGCCGTCTTGTGGTCCTTCGTTGCCATTGCCCGCAATGCGCGGCGCGCGGTCACAGCATCAAGGCCTTGGCGCCAGCCGCGTCGCCGACAGGAAGGGCAGGCGAGTACCGAACCTCGTCAGGGTGAGGTCGAAACCGACGACAGGATCAAACGGCAGTACGGGCCGCGTCCTCAGAATTTCGGTTCGATCGCTGCGACGCGCCGGCCTTTCCACATTGTCGCCAACCGCCGGGCAATACACGTACCGGACCGCGCCATCCCTATGATACCATGCTATATGGCCACTGGCTCGACATCGCGTCCTCGGCACCTGCCGGAAAAGGGGTTTCCAGCCTACGCGTACTTGCCGGGCAGGCATCCGCATCCCGTCCGCGATCCCGCTGGACATAGCTATCGTGTCGAGCCGATGCCGGTCACCGCAGATGCGTCGCTTGGCTCAGATCCATTCCTCTGGGGCCTCGACCTCTTCAATCATGGTTATTACTGGGAAGCACATGAGGCTTGGGAAGGTCTCTGGCAGGTTGCGGACCGAGGCGGCCCTTCTCGCGTGTTCTTTAAAGCATTGATCCTGTTGTCGGCAGCCGGCGTGAAGATACGTGAGGGCAAAACTGCTGCAGCGGTGCGCCACTCTCAGCGCGCCGCAATGCTGTTTCGTCGATTGAACGGCCCGTCGGAACATATTGTCGAAAACGCGCTTGGCCTCCCGCCAGCAATTCTCGCCGACTATGCCGAAGCAGCAACAAGGGTCCCCGCTGCGTTGCGGGACGTGCCACTTGGTCGGCCTCAACCGGTGTTTGATTTCGTCCTCGGCTCGTAAGCGGCAAAGATACTGGCGCAGTGAACTCAATTCTGTTCCAGTCTGCCATTTATGCGACTTTTCGAGGTCAAAGCATTAACGCCGCTCAGCACCGCCGTGCGTTTTTTGCGAATTTCGTTGAAGGGCAGAATTCGGCCAAGCTGTCCGGCGGCTTTTGAAGCTGGTAGGCACATTTCTGCCGCCCGTCCGCGACTAAGTGTCGACTAGCGCGGCGGTGAAGTTGGCGGCGTCGCCTGATCTGACCGTGATGAACGGAACAGAGAGCCGTGCGGCATAGTCCCTGGCAATGCTAACGACTCGTTCCTGATAGTTCGCAAGGTTCTCCGCTGTCCGGGCTGGCCTGGAACGGCCTGTATCTGACTGTCGGCGCCTCGCGATTTCGAATGGGTCATCGACAATCACCACGATCGCTGTCAGATGGAGCGCCTCAATCACCTCAAACGGAATATCCACCAGGCCTTCGTCAGTATCGATGACGTTGTGGCCATCGAACACAATGTCGCGGCTTTCGCGCAAGCGCAGCGCCGCAAAGGCTGCAATTAGAAATGCCTGATTATCGACAACATTGCCGGTTCGGAGTTCTTCGCTTCCGACGGGCCGAGCCAACTGGCCAGATTTGGCTTCAGCCATTAGGGCACTGGCGGAGGCGCGGATGATGTCGTGCTGTTCGGCCAGTTGGCCAATAAGCCGAGACTTGCCTACGCCCGAGATGCCGAACACTGCGGTGATCCGCATTTCAATCCTCCAGTTCGAACACTCTGACGCCATAGCCCGAAAGTTTTTAGGGGAATTCGCTGACAGGCTGTTTGGTGTTCGTTGTCGCTAAGCTAGACTTTCTTCCTAAGATAGGAATAGCAATGAATTTCCAGTTTCAGGACACGGCCGCCGGCATCGAGGAATGCCTTCAACAGCTACGCACCCAGCTTGCTCAGGAGTATCCTGATATCCCTTCCGTCGCTCGACGCCGTTTCGTGATGGCTGCTCATCTGGCCACCAAAGTTCTGCGGCGCGAGAAGTGCACGACCATCCGCTTCGACAAGAATGCGGTTGAATATCCTGCGGGCTCGATTCTGCCGCTTTATGCGCTCGAAGAGGGCCAGCACCACGGCGAAGCCCGGTGCATGGCCGATCTTGCCCTGCACGGCGTTCGATATGAGCAGGTTGACGATTTGACCGAAGATGACGCTCTGGCCGATGGGTTTAATTCGAAAGAAGAACTCATCGACACGCTTGAGTCATTCTATGGCCAACTGGCTCCGGCGGACGTCGTCTGCATCTACAATTTCAGCCTGATCCAGATGGGCCCCCACCGGAACGCCCACATCAGGCACGCAACCGCCGAGATGCTATCCGTCTAGAATTTGAACCCGAGGTTCAGCATAGGCTTGAGGTTTTTGTAAGCGGTCGAGCTCAGCTTCGTGACCGATTGTGGCCAGGCATTGATCACGTTCTCCGAATTCAGGAACCCTCGATCGAGAGTCGGTTCTAGATGTCCGATCAAAAGAAAGTCTATGACCTTGAGCGGCTTGGTGACCCAAGCGCCTAGCTCGGCATCAGTGAAGACCGAGCGTTTTGCGGTCCAGCGGCGGAGTTCGTGCACATCCGAAGTAATCCGGACTGATTCAACGACCCCTAAGCTGGTCAGCGATTGAGAGCCATAGCCAGTCGATTTGGTCATGTAGAAAAAGATCAGGTCGCCAGGCTCCATCTGGTTGGATGGCGTGTTGCAGATATAGACCTTCTTGACGGTATTGCCGGGCTTTGCGCCGACGCCTGTGGTGCCGGCAGGGGGCGCCGTGACCTCCGGAAATAGCTTAGCATGATAGCCAGGCTTAATCGGAATGACGAACTTGCTTACCACCGCGTCATCGCAGAAGCGTGGATAGTGCTCACGAGCGGCCTCAAGGGCAGTTTGCCCTGCCGCTCGTTTCAGGGCTCCGCGCTTGACAACTTTTTCATAGATCTGCTCGCCATTGGGCATGTCGAGCGTGTGCCTGAAACCGTATTCCTCTATCAGCCGGATCAGTGCTTCCTGCTTGGGATAGACAGTCAGATACGTAAGGTCATAGCGATTGCGCTGCACATGCCATAGCACTTGTTTGAGCAACTGCTCGCCGATCTTAAACCCATGGTGGCCGTCGGCTACCTTAAAAGTGCAGATTTTTAGAATCTTCGGGCCAAGATTCCTAGTTCCCGCCTCAGCATGGGTTTCATTCTTGCGTATAACGAGGCCAGCTAGGTCGGCTCCGTCCATGACGACCCAGCAATCGCGATGTTCTTTTTCACATTTGGAGGTCCACTCGGCAAACTTCTTCCTGCCATAGTCAGCGGCTAGGGTGGTGAAGATCGGGTCTTCGAAATTGACGTTATACGCTTTGACGTCTTGGACCGTGGGCAAGAAGACCCTTTCGACTCCGTACAAGCGCTTAAGCCAAACAAGAGCTTCTGCCACGGTCAGCACTTGGTTGCTCAGGTTGACCAGCTTTGCCCGACGGTGCAGGCGGTCGTCCTCGGTAATGAAGACGTCCACGATCCCCTTGTCGACCGCGTGAAGCATTTTTGCGTCGCAGACGTCATTGGCTTTCTTGAGCGGGCCGTAGAGCTTGGCAAGCTTGGCCTCAGGCGGCGACAGGACGTTTTCGAGCTGCTGGAATTTTCTGACCTTGCTGAGTGTGACCTTGCGCCGCGCGGCATCGTTGTCCCGCTTGATGTCCTCTATGGAAGCCGGGTGTACGAAGACCCCTATGCTGTGCTCACTGCACTGCCGGATAAGGTCGGAAAACTGCTCGCTGACCTCCTTGTTGTCTTCGAGATGAATGATGATGTTCGTGTCGAGCAGGATTTTCATGTCAGCTACCAAGAACGAGCTGACGGAAGCGATCGTCAGCATAGGCAAAGGATTGGGGAGGTGTGAAATCGAGCCTTTCCTTCAGCACCGCTAACGGAATGGCCTCTTCGAGCGGGGTCGGCTTGATCAAATGGATTACAAACCCGCTGGAACGCTCTGCATAATATTCGTCAAAGTCTCCCCGCTTGATGCCTGCGACTGATTGGTACAATTCCCAGATTCGCTCGACCGGATGCTGTTCCACAGTCGAAATCGTTGCATAGCCAATGACGGCTTGAATCGGCACCGTCGCATAAACGTATATGCGGGCGCCGGTGACCGTCCCATAAGGAAAACGACGCCGCAATTCGACCGTCTTTGTTCCCATGACGATCGGCACCGCGTATTCCGGTTTGATGCTGAGCACGAAATCGTGCCGGAAAAGGTCAAGCGTAGACATGAAACGGCTTTCAGTTTTTTTGCAAAACTTGCGGGTGATTGTGCTGGCATGCCCTGCCTGTGATGTCGAGTCTGAAGCCGACCCCGTAGCTCAACCCGCTGGGGCAGTGCGCTATCAAGTTGTTGGAAGATATTGGGAAGCATATCGGCCACTGAGCGAGGCATGCATGGTTTCGGGCGAGTTGGAATGCGTGTCGTCGCGGCTGGAATCGCAGGCGCTGCCAATTGTCCGACGTTGATATAACGGAGCAGTAGGCCACCCCGACGCTGCAACTGTGGCGTTCAGAATTATCTGTCGTTGTCCGGAATTAAGCGGGACTTCGGAGTCAACCCGAGACGGTTGCAGCGTGGCAGGCATGTCTCACGCGAGCCCGCCCGCTGGCGGCCCATGGAATCCGCAGAGAGGTGCGAGGGGGACTCACTCGATAAGGGTTACCAAACCTGTCGCTGTGGGTTACCAATCCGCCTGTTGGGGTGCCTTAGGTTCCCAATCGAGGTCGCAATAAGCTCAATGAAAACAGCTCATTAGCCCCAGTTGGGAATTGATTGTCGTTGGGCCACATTGGTAACCTGTTGTACGAAAGGCATTGGGAACCTCTTCGGGCGAAAGCGGCTGGATATCAGCCACTTAGCAGTCCGGCCGACGACAGATAATTCTGGACTCGGAGTTTCACCGACGACAGATAATTCTGGACGGCATACCACACTGCCAATTATGCGTCTTTCAGAGTATAAATGGCGAACGGCGATTGGGCGGCTGGCTGGCGTAGTGGTGGCGGGCAAACGTTTAGCCGCTGGGCGACCTTCTCCCTGCAGGCATTGGGTTCAAGCCGGTAGTTCAGCTCAACCAATTTGTCGCGGTTTCGATTTGAACGCCCATACGGGATTCTTATTCTGCGCTTTTGCGAGATGATCCGAAATTGCCTTGCGGACCGCGCCGGAAAACAGCGCGAGGCGTACGGCATCTGCGACCAGGGTGTCCCGCAACGTTTTTGGCAGCTCGATCTGCACGCCCGCTTGGCCTTTTCCGCGGTTGCAGATGTTGTTCTTGTGCTCGCCGGCAAGGCGATGGCCGGACGTGATGGCCTTGAAGCCCACGTTTTCTAGAGCCAGCGCAGTTGCGTCGCGCAACTCTTTGCCCAGGCCGCCGAGCCAAATCGTCTCTGCGTCGTCGCCGTCCGCGCGTCCGTGCATGCCGATGGCGATCTGGGCTTTGGTGACCAGCTGAACACATCGGTCTTCGTCAAAATATTCGGATCCGATATGCAGCTCGCGATGCGGTCGTTCCGCCTTGAGTCCTTCAAACAGGTAGAGCGAGAAATCATCTCCCGCAACTGCAGTGGCCAGTTGAGACGTGCCGTACTCAATCCAGCCGCCATGCGGCGCGACGATCGCTACCGCCGAAGCTCGATCCAGAACCGAGAAATTGTAGTCGACACCCTGCTTCTTATGGGCTGCCAGATCGGCGAATGATATGTATTCGTCGTCCTTCGGCTTCTGGTCGATGCGTGGAGATCGTTTCATTGCTGCCCCGTGTCTATTTTATCGCCCACCGCGAGAACGACGGCCACCAGCCCGATCTGCAACGGCCCTTTTGACATCCGTTTCCGGCCCAAGCCACCTATGTGGGGGATAACGCATGTGCCGCATGTGGAACTTGTCCCGCATTGAAGGTCAAGGATGTAAAGGTCCGACGAACGTCTGCTGCGACGCAAAGAAGTGACGCGGGCATCTAGAACAAGAACTGCATGCCTGTCGCGCAATCGAAGACCCGGGAGCGTGGACGGAGCGCATAAGTGGGAGGCTGCAGCGTGGCTTTTAGTGATGCCGTGATCGATGGAAGGGATTCACTTCTCGGGCGAGTCGCGAACACCGAAGCAATAGCCGGCCCAGTTTCACCTCACGAACATATTCGGAGGGAAACACTCGAACGGATCCAGCACTTCCTATCGAAGCCCCAGTTGCGTGTGTACCGGGACCTCAAGGGTATGTGCGAAAGGGTATCTGACAGCTATCGCGACCGCGTTGTCGTCGAGCTTTTACAGAATGCCCACGATGCTCATCCTGCCGGCGCACCGCCCGGTCGGATTCGGATCGCGCTCGATCCCAATGAGGGAGCCTGCGGCACTCTCTACGTCGCCAATGAAGGAGCCGGATTTGCTCAACGAAATTTCGATGCGCTTTGCAGTCCGACCCTCACCACGAAAAATGTCAACGAAGCAATCGGCAACAAGGGTGTCGGTTTCCTCAGCGTCTTTCAGGTCTCTTCCCACCCGGAGGTTTATTCCCGCCTCTCCGACACATCAGGCACATTCGATGGCTACTGCTTCGGTTTCGCCGCTGACGGGACATTGCGGACTTTTCTTGAGACCGAAGAACTCGGTGATCACGCGGATCAGATTATTGCCAGCATGCCGCGGCTCTACCTTGCCTGTCCGGCTTCCTCCTTTCCTGTCGCAGTTCAGAAACTTGCCTCCGAGCGTTTTGTCACAGTCATTCGCTTACCCCTCAAGAGTGATGATGCGCTTACCGCAGTCCAGCGTCAGTTGGCACTGCTGAGCGCCCAGACACCTCCGGTCCAGCTTTTTCTACCACGGATCAAGGAACTGAGCGTATCGATGGATCCTACCATCGCGGCGACCGTTCTCGAACGCCATTGCGAGGTGCTGCAGGTTCTTGATGACACCCGCCTACTGAAAGCACGTTGTGGCATTCGATCCTTCATTGTCGCCGAAAAGACCGTCCCCCATCAAACGATGCTCGACATCATCCTCCGGGACATTGCTGCGGAAGCATTGCCCGAAGCATGGGAAGACTGGACGGGAGATGCAATTGTCTCGATAGCGGTAGCAGCGCACGGCGATCCACTGGAACCGCGACTCTACAATTTCTTGCCGATGGGCGAAGGTGCGAAGGCACCCTTCTCAGGGTATCTCGACGCGCCGTTCTTTGCGACGCTAGACCGCCTTCGTGTGCAGGATGGAGTAGAGGTGAACACCTTCCTGCTCGACACAGCTCGGCAGCTCGCCCTGGATGCAGCGGCACTCGCGCTGACTAGCCTTTCGCGCAGCGAGGCAAGGCAAGCCGTGCTCGACCTCGTGCTTTGGAACAAGACCGACGCTGCGATGCGCGAGCGTGTGCTCACCTCCGCCGTTCCCCTGGTTCCCACCGTCCCTGTGCTCGGCAGGAGTGAGGATTGGGCAACTTTCCAGAAGGCAAAGATATGGAACGGAGATGTTTTTCTTTCCCCCCCGCTTGGTTGCTCGTCACACAGGCTTTCCCATCGTGGATGCTGAACTGGGCCCGGCGCGTTTTCGCACCCTAAGATCCTTCGTCGAGGGGATGGGCCTACTCGATTGCTCACCAATGGAGCGAGCGGACGTTGTCGCGCAAGTCGCCGAGAGTCTGCCCCGAACACCATCGGGAATACCTAAGTGGAACCAGTTCTATCGCTCTCTGGCGGAACTCTTCCGCAACGACCACGTCGCGCTGGCGGGACGCCGGCTTCTGCTGACTGCCCGCGGCGATCTGGAGCGTACAGAGACTGTGGAACCGGTTCGCGGCAACCGCAAGCGGCGACTCAGTGCTGTATTCCTGCCCCCTCGGCGAGGAGTTTCGAGCCATGTCCCCGTTGGGCTTCCTAAAACCGTGCAACGACGACTCTCGTTCATGCATGGCGATCTTGAGCTTTCGATCGAGGGCAACAACCCAGTCCGACGCTTTCTCGTTGCCTCTGGGCTTGTCCGTGAGCATGAAAGCCGTGAAATCCTGCGGCTTCTGTCGATCGCTATCTCCGATCCTGGCGACACTCGCGATGCTGAGGGCCTCCGGTGGGAGGCACTCACCGCGATGATGCGCATCGTTAATTCCGAGGACACTGCAGACGGAGTGGTCGCGGAAATCAACCCACTCGTGCCAACCCGGGATGGCTGGTCGCGCGCATCTGGCGCCTACTTCTGCGGGAGGTGGCCGGGTACGAGAGGTCAAGATCTCGAGGCTCTCTTTGAGCGCGCTATCGGTGTCTCTGGTGAACTGGACCAGCATGGAAGCCGATCCCTTCGCCGATATGCCGACTGGCTGGTTGCGCCAAATGAGAGGGACAAATGGGTCGTATTCCTAAAGAAGGCGGGCGTGACGGACATCTTGCGTCCAGTGCCGGTGATCACCGGCCCTTCACCAAGGGAATATCCAGCTCACCTCCAGGCAACCCTGGCGCAGCGAAGCGGCCTTCCGGAGCGTCAACGCAAAGCGTGGCTTGAATCGATGGGGAATGGCTGGGCGGTCACAAATCCACAGACGCCCTATAGCGCCAGCAACCTGATGCGTCTGCCCGGGCAGTTGGATCACGAAGCGCTAGCTCCCATCGTCGCCCGCGAATACGCCGAGCAGGTGATCAGGTTAATCAACGAATCGCCAGAGATCCTGAGTTTCACTATCCAGCGTCCTCTGCACCAGCATGCCCCAAATACGCGGAGTTGGCCGTCGCCGATAGCGGCTTTCCTGCGCGCGGCTGAATGGGTTCCGCTCGCAAGCGGGGTCGTCGTCGGAATACGCGATGCTTGGCTTCCCGGCCCCGACAGTAGGACACCGCCACCCCTCCTGCCGATTGCCGCACTTGATTTCCGCCAGGAACTCGCGCGCCATCCGGGCGCCGCCGACGCTCTGCGCATTGCGGGTCTGGCCGAATACGGGACTCGATCCGCAGCATGGCGCCTCCTGGCCGCAGCGGGGGAACTGGTGACAACAACGACGATGTCCGCCGACGCTGAACGTTTGGTGGCCGCCGCCCAGGATGCCTGGTTACTAGCCGACCTCGATCTTGATCCCCCGATAGGATTGCGTTTCCTGGGACGACGGGGCGGGCGGATTGTTGCAGCCAAGCCCCGAGCTCCGGAGGCCGGCCCGTTCCTCGTTGCCGATGGCGATGATCGGCAGATGGTTGCCGCGAGCACTCGCGCAGACCCCGCAACTATCGTGATCGAGCCACCGACTGCACGGGCTCGCGAAATTGGTGCCTATCTCGCCAAGCACTTTCCAGGGGCAGTCCGTCGCGCTTCAGCTATCGTAGCACAATATGAAACCGAAGGCCGGTTGGTTACACCCGACCCGACGGACCGCACCATAGTGGAAGCGCTTGGCGACCAGGTTCGACAGGTCCTCGCCCTGACGTTGCGATACCGGAGCAGCTTTTACAGAGGAAATGCAGAGGAAACCCTCGCTCGGCTATCCGCCATCCGGGTCCGTAAGATTGCATCATTGTCGCTTCGGGTCGGGGAATTAGCCGACCCGGTGCCTCGCTTCCATGATCGGGCAGTGCTGATTGGTGGTGTGGTTCAGCCCACCATCCTTTATTCCGACGCGCTTGCGGCTTCGGATCGACTTCTGGTCGGCCTTGCACCCGCCATAGGGTCCGCCTTGAACGCACCTCACGTCATTGGCGAACCACTGCTGGCCTTTGCCGCCGAACTTGGCGCTCGCGCATTGGATTCAAGCTACGAAGATTATGCCGCTGTGCTTGGGGCGCCGATCGAGGACATAAGGGGGTTTCTCGGCGCCGCCCGCGCGTCGATTGGGAATCTGCTGCGCACACTACGTCCCCTGGTCGCTGTTTTCGCCGGGCCTGAAGCGGCAAGTCGATTTGTTCCGGGACTAGGCCTAGCCACCGAAGACGACGTGGTTGCCGCGCTGAAGCTAGAGAACCATCACCTGCCCGTCGGGCATGAGGAAATCGTGCGACGCTGCCGAGAGTCCGCGGATCTCGCTGCGATCGCGGTGTCGCTCCGCATCGACCTGGCGAAGCTCAACGCTGAACTCGCAGCACTTGGTCCGCCCTATGAACCACTCGACCTTACTGATCGTCATGTCGCCACCCTCGCAACCTTCCTTATTCGGAATGAACCACTAATCCGGGAGAGCATCCGTCAATCGTTTCGGACGCGCTTCGACGCAGGCGAAGACCTTACAAATTACGTGGCCGCCCGGGCGGCTCCACGCCTTGCACTCCCCGCGAATTATGGGATCACCGAGACGGAGTTGCCCCAAGTGCGGATGCAGAAATGGCTCGATAATTGGATGGCAGACCTCGGTGTTCAGCCTTGCGCAGAATTACCGGGTCCTCGCTCCCAGTTGGACGCCGTCCGCGATGCAAATCTCAAGCTGCTACGCGTCCAGATTCCGGAACTACGCATCGCAGTGCTGGCACGAACAAGCGCGGATACCGCAATCCGAAAAAGCTGGGCGAGCATAGCGGAAGCCGAGGCCGCCGTTACCAACGCGGCACTGAGCCACGGTTGGACTGATTTCGATCGACTGAACGAGACCACCATCATTGCGTGGCTCAAGCGATCAGCGCTTTGGCCAGAAGGATGGCCGACGCTCGCCGAACTCGCAATAACCGAGGCCGAGAAGGTCGCACAACGACAGCTGGACGAGAGCAATCGGCTCGCCGCCGCAACCGTGAAGCGCCAGATGACGCACAGTGGTGGCACCTTCACGTTCGGCGTCGATGCCATGGGAAGTCTGGCCGATCAGATTTCTGCGCTGGTTGCGGAAAATGGCACTCTGCTCAACACAGCGTCGAGGACCGTCCAGGGTCAGGCCCCAAATATTTATCCATCGGGCGGCTGGGGTGGCGGAGGAGGAAATGGTGGCAGTTCAGCCACCAGGATGACCGAAGAGGAGCGCAGCTTGATCGGCTTTTTTGGGGAGTCCATTGCGTTCGCATGGCTGAAACGGAAATTCGGCGGCAAGCGCATCGTCGACGAGAGCTGTTGGAGATCGGACTATCGTAAACACATCTGCGGTGAGCCGGGCGATGACAACCTCGGTTACGATTTCGAGGTTATGAACGGCGGCACCCGGTGGCTCTTTGAGGTCAAGAGCACATCTTCCCCCGGCTCCGGCGCGGTCCAGTCGCTGGAACTGGGACCGACCGAGTATCGCTGCGCAGAAGCTTGTAAAGCCGATCGTCGTGCTCGGTACCGGATTCTCTACATCACCGACGCTCTCCGCCCGGAGAAAGCCAACATCTTTCCCCTCCCGAACCCCCGAAGCCGGGAAGGGCTGACGTTCTACACGGACATGCATGCGGGACATCGTCTCTATTTCCCGCTCAAGCCATGATCGGTCAATAATAGCCGGTGTAGTCGTGATTTAGGTCTCAGGTTGCAGCCAACTCTCCGAGAATAACAAGGACGATGGATAGCAGCATCTTGGTGCGTTCGGGTCCCTCCCAACCATCGGGGCCGCTTTTCCCGCCATGAAAGAGGTTGTTGCGTACAGTCTGGCAAAGGATAATGACCCGCCCCAGCGGGGAGGTATCTTCGGCAAAAGCAACCGGCCTGAAATCCAATGTCCCATCCTTGCCCACGACCTGCTTTTTGGGTTTGCCGCCATCAACGCGGCGGCTGGTTCTGAAATCCGATAGTCACCCTCCCATCGCTCACGAAACAGTTTCCACCCTGCCTCTGCGGGCTGACCGGCATCGGGATTTTGAGATAGCCATTGACCTTCAGAGCAAAATCGAAGCGAGCGAAATAATAGAGAAAGTCGAAGGCAAGTTCCTTTAGGTCATCTTCGATTTCGGCCCTGCGCACAACCGCTTTCCCTATATACGAATAATATCCCAGTCTTGCCAGTCGGCGCCTCTTGCCACGACCTTCGCGGTCCATTCTTCTGCAGCGTTGCCAAACAAACCGGGCGCCAAAGTCACATCAGCCAATGGGTTATAGACTATCTGAACGGGCAATTTCGGAACGGCGACCTCCGGAGGAACGCACCCGATCAATGCACTAATGTGGGAATAATTTGGATCGAAAAACACCGCAGTCGGAACTGACGCATTGTTGTGATTGAATGTCGCAGGCATCACCGTGACCATCGTTCCGAGAAAACGGCCGGTCTCTTCGTCCACTCTAAACGCCAAAGGTCCGATTGCGAGCGAAGCCTCGGCGACGTAAGGCAGCATCTGCGACGCGCCATGAGTTAGCGGATGCCATCCGAGCTGACCCCCATCGATCGCGATCACGTAGGCATCGTCCGGCTTCACGACATTCTTGCGTCTATACTCGACGCCCTTTTTCGACTTGGCGGCTAATGCAGCCGTCCAGCGCAGGAGCCTTTGCGAGTGCGGAACAATCGAACCGGTGAAGGGGAGACCGCGCGGAAGATCGGGACCAGGTTCAGGAGAGGTTGCCTCCACCCATATGGCACGGCCCCCGTGCTCGAAACGGAAGTCTGGCTGTCCCTCTGGTCGCGAGGTGATGTTGTGGCCGCAAGCGGCTAGGTGGCGGGCGAGCAACATCTCCCACACGCGCTGCGCAAACTTGGCGCCGTCTCCACTCGTGAGCTCCATCGCAAAGTGCTTGTTTGCGAGGCCAGCGGAGCGATGAGCATCCCAGAGTTCGGAGAAGTATTTTAGACGACCGGGTTGGGACTGGTAGCGCTTTTCAAGAAAATCGATGACTCGGTGATGCATTGGTCTTTCTGCACAGTGAACGCGACCAGAAGAAGCCGACGCAGTGGTCGCGCGCTCAGTTAGCTGGACTTTCGAAGTGGTCGTAGAGAAAAATGGCCCGCGGCTTTCGCTTGAGTTACCGATATAGCGCGCCTCGATCCACGTCGAGCGCTGCAACTAAGTAGCGAGGTCGAAGAAGATTTCCACATCGGCTAGCCATCCATCCAAGAACCGCACTCCGGTGCCTGGCCGCCCTCGCAAAATAAGGTGCTCCGGCATGTCCACAGCGAAGATCCCTAAATTGGCGGCAAAAGCCTGAACGGCCTCATAGGTATTCCTTGCACGGTGGGCAAAGAAATGTCGGAAAATCTTTGCCTCTGAGAAGACTTCTGCGTTCAGAGATAGAGCAAGGGTAAGGTTCGGGAGATTTGAGACAGAATACTCTAAGAGGACCTTCTCCGTGTCCTTCGGATCACGAAAGGTAATCTCATCCCTTTCTACAATTCTTGAGGGGCTTCCCCGGTTGGAATATCCCCTTGGGTTAAGCGTGCGATAGATGAAGGCGGCGGCTTCCTCAGTTGAGACAGGCTGGACTGTGGCGGTAATTCGCGCACCCGCGGCCGTGCGGCTCCGAAGCAAGGAGCTCTTCGTGTACTGACGCAAACCGACAACGACCAAATTGTCGAGCTCTATCGTCACAAATGCTAGTGCCCGCCTATCGTCTGATCCGAAAGGTGCGCTAATGGCCGACGCGATTTGCCGAAGCCGCCTCACGCGCGAAATCACTGAATCCCGAAGTTTAACTAAGTCAGTTGCGGGCTGCATTCAAAGAGCCGCATCTAGATAGAGGAAGCGCACCGCTTTAGCGCGACCTACGTTTGTCCCTTTCGTGGCTTCGACAAACTCTGAAAGCGCGGGATGCCTCTCCGGGTCCCTTAACCCGTCGATCAATATGGCCAAATCAACCGCACCAGCCTGAAGCGCTGCGGCAACTTCAGGCGCCGAGTCGGCTGCCTTTTGCCTCAGGCCTAAGTCAAAATGGCGGTCAATGAAAATGAGCACAATAGTTTGGAACATGTAACCACGCAGTAACTCGCGCTCACCGCCGGCAACCTCTTGGAGCGCGTGATCAATGCCGGTGGACACATAAGCAAGATACTGATCCTCCTCCTCGAACGTTGTATTGAACCGCTTGTAGAGCGCATCAATCTGTGCGGCTTTGGTGGTGACAAACCCGTTCAACGTTGTATGGACGATGTCAGCGTAGAGCCGACTGTCTACCATTCGTATGATGTCTCGACGGGTCAGAATTCCGGTGGCTCGAAGCGGCTCGGAAAACCGTTGAGCTAGGCGCTGAATAAACCACTTGAATGGTCCCTGATACTTGGCGTTCCTTTGTTCCTCGTCGTTTAGAGGAACGTTGCTGGCATTCATCCTTCGGAAAGATTCCTGTATCTCGGCCGGCTGAACTCCGCGGAACTCGTCAATCGGCAGACTGTAAGATATGAAGCTAGATTGGAATTCTTCCGACAATTGTCCGTAGTTCTTACCTCTTAGCTCCTCTGTCTCAATCTTCGTGGAAAGTTTGAATTTCCCATTGTAGAAGCTCTGCAGAGTATGGCTTCTTTGCTGACCGTCCACTATTTCTTTTACTGTGGTACGGGTCCGCAGATCAACTTTCGCGTATAGAAAGATCTTCGGTATCGGGTATTCAAGAAGAATCGATTCAATAAAAAATGACCGTGCGTAGGGGCCCCAAATTCCCGCATTCCGCTGGTACTCCTCGTTTACCGTAATGAGCTCTTCGTTGAGAGCCTTGCAGTAGTCACCTACGGACATCGGCGAATAAACGGCTCGCATAACATTCCTTTCTGGAAAACCCCGTTACGGGACCAAGTGTGAGCCATCAGCTCGCTGCGCGGTCAGACGTCGACTCTACCATGCCATATACAGCCGGATAGAGCCGCCCGGCATTGGCGAGCCAAGACATCACGGTGAGATGGGCCCGCCAACCCCGGTATTCGGGATCATCATCGATACCGAGCGCGCGGTCGCCGATTGGCGCATAGCGGGTCAATTGCTGGGCGATGCCCTGCCGGCCGAAAATCCAGCAAGCGACGCGATGCCGAGAAAGCATCACGCACAAGCGACCAGCGTCGAGGTGGAATGCCGTTGCATCGGCGCGCCCTGAAAGCGGGTGATGCACGAACATGAAAGCGCGCTCGATGCCCTGATACCGATTGGCGGTTTCCACGAACACAGCCGAGAGATCGCGACCAAGCCGTTCGCGCACAGCATTGACCTGGCTGACATGGGCACAGACGACGCCGATCATGCCCGGGGTGACGCGCGAGACCACGCCATCGTCGCTGACCCAGGCCTGTCGCATAAGTAGGCGCCGAATGGACCCGACGAGCTCGTCGGCAATTTCCTCATCGCGCTCACCGGTCAGCTGCGGGGGCAATTCGACCATCACGATCTGGGAGCCTGAAACGACGGCGTCGAGCGCTGCATCGAACGGCATGACCCCCGCGACGTCGAAGCGCAACTCACGATCCCGACTCATCGCTTCGAACGGTAGGTCGGGGTAGAACGCAGGCTGCACCAGACGAACCGTATCGACGTTGAGGCGTCGCGATACCGGCAAAGCCAGTTGCATGATGCTCGGATGCCGGTTGATCAGTGCTGCCGGGGACGACACCTGTGGACCAGACGGATTGCAACGCCACCGTTCGATCTCGCAGTTGACGAAGGGGTCGATCTGACCCGGATCGCCGATGAGGACATGGTGCGGCGCCAGATTGGCAATCAACTGGAAACGGTAGTCAGGAAGCTGGAATGCTTCGTCGACGATCTGCAGGTCGAACATTGGTTCGCCGGTGGCGATCCAGCTCCACTTGGCGGCATTGCCGATGGTAATGCCGGGATCCCGGGGGATGTGGCCGAAGTCGTGAATAATGCGGATATTGCTGTCGGCCCGAACGTCCGCTGGCAAGTCCAGGCCCTTTCGCGCGTAGAGATGGATCGGGTACCCATCCGCGTTGCGCCCAAGACGGCGTGCAACGTCGAAGGCCTGCTCGTTGGTCTGCGTCACGACCATGCACCGCTGATCAAGAAGGCGGGCGCTCTGAAGAGCCAACCGCTGCGCGACGCCGGTCTTGCCGGCGCCGGGCGGCGAACGCAGGACGACGGCGGGAATGCCTTGCCACTGGCTTTCCAGAATCTGGCTCAGAGCGTCGTCGGCGAGAATCTGCGGAGCGGTCACCGTACCAGCTCTTCGACGGCGGCCAGGAGGTCGTTTGGTCGGGCGCGCGTCGCCGGCGTTGCTGCCGGAACCGCGTCCCCGTGGGTCCAGGGTGGTGCGGCCAGCCGCGTGCCCATCTGCATGAACTCGCGAACCGTGCCGCCCCAATCGGGACGCTCGGGGCCGAAGTCGAAAATGGCGGCAATATCAAGTTCCATAGCGGCGCGTTTGCCGTCCTCGACGATCCCGCTCACCCAGCTGAACGGACCGCGGCGTTCGACCTCCGTGATGCGGATGCAAACCTTGGGATCATCGAGATGCCAGAATTCGTCGCCGGCGCGCAGGTGCAGGCTATCTTGATGGGTGGTCAGCACCATGCGGTATTCGAACGTCCGAGGCGCCAGCCTCACTTTCTGGCGGTCGACGAGGGTGCCGCGCAACACGGTGCCACTTTCGACGGCGCGTTCACGAGCAGCCCGGTCATGGCGTAGGAAGGCAGCCTCGACATTGTCGACGGTCCGCTCGCGCGCCACGATCTTGAAGGCCGCAGCTTTGGCGGAGTCATGATAGGGCAGCCGATGGCCCTGGTCCCTTGCTTCCATGAACCCGGCGAACTGCGCCGCCTCTTCTTCAGCCAAGGGCAAAAGCGCAGGATTGTCGAGCCATTCCGGCCGCGAAAGGATGGCCATCGCCGCTTGGGTCGCCGTGTAGATCGGGCGAATGACGCCCTCGATCATCTGCTGGATACGCTCGGCATGGAAAACCTGGACGCGCCTATCGTCGTCCTTGCGGGCCTTGTTGAAGAGCTCAACGGCAGGCTGCAGTTCATCGGCGTCGAAACGCGGATCGGTTTTGGCGCCCATTGGGTGCTTTTCAGCCATCGCGACCGCTGCCAGGATGTCTCGTCCCGGCGGCGGTGCAATCCATGTCAGCAGCGCGCCTAGGTGTTCATCCTCGGTTTCCTGCTGACCGGTTGCATAGTGAGCCCGCAGCGCGGAGGTGGCGCTGATCAAAGCCTGCTGGCCAGTGATAGGGGACCGTTCGCCGGCATAGGTCCACAATTCTCCGAGCCGTTGAACGTCGGCATCATCGGTGAAACGCAGCCGGTCGGCGAGCGTGTCGAGATGGCCCAAGGCCCCCTCCGAGGATACCCAGAGCTGGGGAAAGGTTTGCTCAGCTCGGCATTGAGCATAATAGGCCTCGAAGTGCGGAAGCAACCACCGCAACAGCTCATATTGGTCGTCGCGGCGGCGGGGATCGGCGACGACCTTGATTTGGGGCGGCACGCCGAGGCGACCGATCGCGACCGCATGCACTGAGGTGTCTTCGCCGGCCATCGAAAGCATAGTGACGATATGCGCCCGTGGCTGGATGATCACTTGCCGCTGCCTGACGATGCGCACCGCTTCGCCGTGTTCCAGTGCCCGCATCCGGGCGACAACATTGAGATAATCAGCCATTGGCTATCCTATCGAGCAGGGCGGAGGCGGCTCGGAGTTCGGCCGCCAGCACTTCCTCTGCGCGGTTGTCCGGCGGGCGCCCGCTGCCATTCAAGAGATCCATGGCGCGATTGAGCGAACCTGCGGCTGCCAGCTGTTCGGCCGCTTGGTCACCAAGTATAATCGCGTTGCCCTGGGCCTGTGCTTGCGCGCGGCAATGCTGCCAGAGGGCGCAGTGCTCCTTGCACGTCGAGCAATAATGGTTGGGCAGCTGTTCGAGGGCATTGGGTGTCGCGAGGGACGCGCTGGGCGGCAGCATCTGCTCGATCTGGTCCAGGTCCCTTGGCGCCGTCGCCAGGGCCCGCGTCAGCGATGCCAGTTCGGCCTGGGCCCGCATGGCCCCATATAGCCTCGGGGTGAAGGAGCCTGGCGCACGCAAGACCATGTCCACGCGGTCGCCGGCCAGTTCCATCGAGCGACCCAACGAAACGAGCAATTGCTGGAGCGCCAGCGTACCCACGGATGCTTCCCTGCAGGCCGAGCGAACGTCCGCCTTGTTGGTCTTGCCGATACGGTCGGCATAGGACTTGATGACGCCCACGCGATAGAATGGATCCACGTCGCTTGCGACAAGATAGTCCAGCTCGATGGCATGGGTGACGCCGACGATGGTCAGGGTGAGCCGCGGCTTGAGGATCAGGTTTGGCGCTGTCGGGTCGCCCCGCAACTTCAGCTCGATCAGCCGGCGGGTTTCGCGCTCGCGGCGATTGCGATCCACAGGCGTGTCGCGGGGTGCGTGGTCCGCAACGCTCGCAATCTTGGCGTCAAGCTGTTGGAGGTGCCCCTTTTCGCGATAGGCCGTCAGGAGAGATCCCGCGGCATTGGAGAGAAGGCGCCTTTCGAAGGCCTGGGTCAGGGTCATGGCGAAGGGCGACATCGCGTCGGGCACTTCACCCAGAATGTGCTTGATTACCTCGTTGGGGGTGAGCCCCGCTATGACGATCGCCCGCAGCCGAGTGCAATCGGCGTTGCGCGCAACACTCTCGATGCCACGCGCGCCCACCTCGACGGGCGCGAGCCCGCCGCGAAGCTGGTGCAGTCGAGAATTTTCGGGGGTCACTTGATGGCCCTCGACGCTGCTGCGGTGTCGATGAGCACCGGCCGCCCCCAGAGGCGAACCTGTTGGCTGGCAGTCGTGAACCGGGCGCAAGCTTCTCCGCGCTCGGTGCGGTCCGCGTCTTCCAGGACGGATAGCTCGGCTCGGGCGGCCTCCGTTAGCCTATCGGTATCTATGGGCTGGCCGGTCTCGGTCGCACCGGGGATCGCACGAGCAATGGGAAAAAGAAGGCGTTCGACGTTCTTGGCCTCGGGCGCGCCCGCTTCGCGCAACTGCTTCAACCGCCGCGCCAGGCTTTCTGCGATCCGCAGGTGATCGGTGCGCATGCTGCGCGATCCGATTATGCGCCGCTCAAGGTTCCATGCCGAGCTGCTGAGGAGGCGTGGGATCGCTGTGAGCTCGGCAGCATTGATTGCCGGAACGATCCAGGCGGGGCGGGCGGCAATGTTTCTGCGGGCGGCATTTTCCTCGTCACGCCTCAGGCTAGCAAAGCGGGAGGGCGACGGACGGATGCCAGTCAGTGCCGCAGTAAGGTCGGCAATGAGGGCTGGCGATGCCGGCACGCCCAGATCATCGAGTGCGTCGAGGGCAAGTTCACGCAGGGGCTTGGCCGGTTTGCGACCGCGGGGCGCGGCGATTTCGCGGGCTTCGAGTTCTGCAAAGCGCAGCTGCTCGGCCAGACTTTCGTACTCGGCATTGAGCTCGGCAATTCCCGCCTGGGCACGTTCACGACCAACCGCGTCCCCCGCCCCGAGCGACTTGGCCAGCCCGGCATAGGCCTGCTGCAGCTTTTCGGCGTTGCGGGTCAGCTTTTCGGCGATGGACAAGGTGCGAGACATGATGGCAATATAGGCTTCCACGTTCTTCCATGCAATACCATGCTTTGATATGCCTGTTCGGAACCCACTCAGGGCGCAAACATTGCTATTGCATAATCTGCATAATTTGCCTATTCTGCCTAACAAATGGAGACCAAGCAAGTGAAACAGTCTCAGCAGCGGCACGTGCTCACCCAAGCGATAGAGGCCAAGGTCCATCGGCTGGACATGGACGCGCTCGTCAGGCTGGCGGCAGATTTGAAAGTGCCGGTGCCCGCCGCAACCGCCCGAACGCAGCGCAGCAAAAGCACGCCGGCGGCGCATCCGGGCGGTCCCACCGAGCGCGTGCTCGTAGGCAAGGGGATTGGGCGGGTCATTCCAGCCGCAGAAGGGACACGCAGGCTTGATCAGATTTCCGTTGAGGACGAATCGACCGATTGGGCCGAAAGCGAACTGGTCGGTGCGGGCGAAATTGTTGAGCGCCTTGGCGTAGCTCGGGGTACGCTCGACAACTGGCGCAAGGGGAACAAGGTCATCGCCCTACGAAAGGGATTGCGCAACTACGTCTACCCTCTCCGTCAGTTCGAACGGCTCGGGCCGATTGGTGGTCTAGAGCGGCTAGCCTCGATGTTTTCATCCCACGAGGAAGCCTGGGAGTGGTTGGTCACGCCTAATCGTATGACCGACGGCAAGGCGCCCATAGACGAACTGCGCGCAGGCAATATTGAGCCGGTGGTGAAAGCTGCCGAAGGCGCGTTGGACTACGCGTGAAGCTTATTCCCAAAAAGATCCGCGAGCGGATCATCAGCGCGCGGGTCAGCGATTGGCCACGGATACTGCCCAGCCGGCATCGAGCCCAGCCTGCCGGGGCAGGATTCGGCTCGAGCCGATTTTCAAGCCCTTCGCGCCTATTCAAGATTCTCTATGCGGGCGAAGATTTCTCCACCGCCTTCGCGGAGGCCGTTGTTCGGGATCGCTTTGAGGGCAAGGAGCGGCGCTTTCTGTACCGTCCTCGGCTCGATGCGCTCTGTGTGACCTCGATCTCTTCGGATCGAGAACTGATCCTCGTCGATCTGACCGGAGCCGGTGCCTATGAACTGGGCGTTGATACCGATGCAAATCGGGCGCGCGACCATAGGTTCGGCCAGGAATTCTCGGAGCTCCTCCACGACCAAATGGCCGATGTTGACGGTATTCTGTTCGACTCTCGGCTGACCAATGCCCGATGTGTGGCTATCTACGAGAGGGCATTGCCGGCGCTTTCCGGCAGGGTGCCGATCGCCCTGCTGCAGGCCGCCGAGCTCGTTACCGAGTTGAAACGGCTCAACATCACCGTTCGCCGTGAACGCGGATTTGGGGTATCCTGAGCCGTGGCAGCCGAGGCCACGGGGAAGAGAGAAATTGCAAGAAGCTCTAAAGATCGGTTCACCGAAGCGGAACAAGCGGTTACAGACCGGTTGGGAAGGCTTTTTTCCCTATTATGCGGGCTTCCCAGAGCTCTTTGTCCGCGAAATTCTCGATAGCGCCAAGCTTCGTCCTGACGCGGTCGTGCTCGACCCCTGGAACGGCAGTGGGACCACGACCTACGCCGCCAGCCAATTGGGCCTCAAATCGATCGGGATCGATCTCAACCCGGTCATGATCATCGTGGCGCGGGCGCGCCTCTTGCCGCCCAGTGAGGCCGATCATTTGCGGCCGCTCGCGGCTACGATCCTTTCGCACTTGCGCGCCTCGCCAGTGACACCCGCCGACGGTGATCCTCTGCTTGCCTGGTTCCAGCCGTCCGCCGCCAAGGTTGTCCGCAGCATCGAACAAAACATTCGTCGCAGCCTTGTGGGCAGCATGACCAAATCGCCAGACGGCATCCACCTAGACCGCATTTCAGGCACTGCCGCGACGCTCTATGTGGCGCTCTTTGCCGCGTGCCGTCATCTCGCCGTATCGCTTCGATCATCAAACCCAACCTGGATCAAATTGCCCAAGGCCGACGATGACCGGCTGGATCCGACGGCATATGCGATTGCGCATCAGTTCGCCGAGAACGTGCGGGGGATGTCGAAGGCACTCGCCGCAAAGCAAGAGGCCGAAGAGAGTAGTGGCGCCGAGTTCACGGCAGGATCGAGCACGATCCAACTTTCCGATACCGCGACCATGGCCCTTGCCGAAGGAAGCATAGACTTCGTCCTCACATCCCCGCCCTATTGCACGCGCATCGACTACACCGCTGCCACGCGTGTCGAACTGGCTGTCCTCGCTCCTTTGCTGAAGGTGAAGCCGCGAGACCTCGGTCGGCAGATGATCGGCTCAGTTCAGGTGCCCAGTGGCCCGATCGAGATCGATGAAAGCTGGGGCACAACTTGCTCCACCTTTCTCGCGGCTCTCAAGCAGCACCCGTCGAAGGCCTCTGGCGGGTACTATTACAAGACGCACCTCGACTATTTCGATAAGATTGCACGCTCGCTTGGCCGGGTGTCGCAAACGCTGAAGCCAGGCGGCAGAGCCGTTTTCGTCGTGCAGGACTCCTACTACAAGGAGATACACAACGACCTGCCCAGGATCCTAGCGGAAATGGGCGTGCTGCAGGGACTGTCCTTTTCCGGCCAGGAAGACTTTCACCTTCGCTCGATGTCCGACATCAATCCAGGCAGGAAGACCTACAAGCGGCCCATGGGGGCCACCGAGTCGGTCCTCTGCTTCACCAAGCCAGACTAGGTCCGGCGCCTCGGTTTGCGGTGCATGCATTTGGGACGCCAAGAGAGCTGAGCCCGATCTCGCAGACCCAAGGCATGCTGATGCGTTTCATTCGCGGAAGCTTGAACGCCCTCTAGCGATGCTCGCTACCCAATTCTCCCCAGGCCACGTCCCACAAGTCCTCGCTCTCGACCGCAACCACAGCCGTCGTTTTTCGATATTCGGCGAGCACCTCCGCTGCCGGCCGTCGCCGGTCCGTCACCGCATCCGCGTAACCTGTGTGTTCATGGCCGTCAGGTTCGAACCATTCCATGCGTTCGACGCTCGCCATGGGATCGCCCTTCGTCCCGTGCGAAATCCTGATGATAGCCGAGACGCCGAAATCCATAATGTCCGCATCCATAGCGACGCGTCGCCACCGCCTAGCCATCTAACTCTCCACACCCATCTTGTTCCACGGTGGCTGGATCATTTTGATCAGCCCGGCTTCAAGCCCAGCGGCCGTGATCACCGGCAAGCCGTTCCACTCGAGCGCAGGGGCATCGCGATGTAGATCTCGACGACTGTGCCTGCTGTTACGTGTTCATTGATGATCTGGTTTACGCGGGCGCTTGTTTTTTGCCCGGCCTGCCCGAGCCGGTAGTTTGACATACGGCTGCGGATGCCAGCCCGACTCACCCCGATGTACTTGATGAGACCGTCGACCACGAACACGTAGACGCCCGCGTCGCGTGGTGCGGAGGTGTCGAGCCCGATGCCGCCTGCGCCGTCGGCCACCCACATACCCAGACGCTCGAATCCGGCGTCCGCGAGCACGTCGATCGCGACATCGGCGCGAACCTTCGGGATAGGCTTTGACTTGGGAACAACGACGAGGCCGCGCTGGAGGCCGCCTTCGATGCCGGCGTCGACCGCCACCTTGCGGACGTGTTGGTACCGGATGTTGAGGAAGTCCGCGACCTCCGTTCGCATGTAGCCTTCGTGCAACAGCGCGCGGATCTTCTCGCTCTTGGTCTCCAGCCCTGCGATGACGACAGTCATTTCACGCTTCATTGGCGACGAAGCTGCGAGATCAGCTTATCGATGTCAACTGCTTCCACGGACGGCGTTGGCGGCAGCCTGTATCCAGGGCATGCCCAATTCCTCAAGCCTTTGGCGTCGCGCGCACCCGCGCATTCGTCCTCCCTGCGAGTCATTGGCCGGCGCCTCTACCCGCAGTTAGCCCTGTGTAGCAGCGCCCGATACGACGCGACGCGTTCGTGCACAGCGTGAGGTCGCCTCCGTGACGTGTCGGTCACGCTGAAAGAGCCTCGTCATCGCCTTCTCCATCCTCGTCGGTCGTCGCGCCGATCAGCATCGCATCCGCTGTGGGGCTGTGTCGGTTCAACAAGCCAGCGTCTTCGAGGGCCTCCAGCTCAGGCAGGTCGCGAAGGGTCTTGAGCCCGAACTGCAACAGGAACTCTTTGGTCGTGACATAGGTATAGGGAGCGCCCGGTGTCGGACTGCGCGGACCGGAGGTTATCATGCCGGAACCGCGGAGATGGCCGATCAGGTCGCGAGAAATCTCCTTGCCGAAGAACGACGACAGTTCTCCACGCGTGATCGGCTGGAAATAGGCGATGTACATCAACACGAGCACTTCGGATTGTGTCAGGTCAACGGCTCGCTCGTTGCCACCGACCGCGGTCAGGATGGCGTCGGAATAGGCGGGCCGCGTCAGATGCTTCCAGCCGCCGGCGACGGCGACCAGGTCGTAAGGCCGGCCGCGCAGTTCTTCGCGGATGTCGTCGATCAAGAGGTCGATGCTGCAGCTTTTCCCCACGATGCGCGCAAGCGTCTCGCGACCGACCGGCTCGCTGGCGGCGAAAATCGTCGCCTCGACACGGTTCATCCATTCCCGCCAGCGCACCGCCGGCGGCAAATGGTCCAGTTCCCGGTCGAAGAGATGGTCATCCGATCTCCCCTTCCCCCTTCGCGCGCGATCCGTCTCGGCCATCGTTCTCACAGCCCGAAAATGCGGAACGTGCTACGGCCGGACAGCTCGCGCACTGCGCCGAACTCTACCAGCCGATCGAACAGGCGGCGCAGGCCGCGGTCGCTCATCCCGATGTTTCTGTCTCCGCGCGATGCCATGATAGCATCCTCCGACAGCAATCTGTCGACGATGGCGTCTGCCCCTTTCGCCCGCAGCTTCGGCGCGACGGCGAGCAGCTTTTCCGCGCGGCGTCCAAGGTCCGCCGACAAGTCGATCGCGCGCAGCGCGGCGCGCGTCTGCGCGGCGAGCAAACCCTTTGCAAGCCCCTGCCCTGCCTCGACACCTTTTGTGGCAGCGACGAGGGTCAATCGGTGGGACCCGCCGCGACCGATGCCCCAGCCAGGCTCGGCGCCGAGAAGCGGTACCGCATGTGCCCAGCCCAGGCGCTGCGCCAGCAAGGCGTCGGCGATCCAAGGTGCGAGCGTGCGCCCCAAGCCCCGGCGCTCGGCGGCTGCGATAGCGCCGGTCAGCATTCCGACGGTTCCGGCACTAGCGCCAAGCTGCAGAAGCTCGTCCACCAGATCGCCGACCGATTCATCATCCCGGGCGTGACCGAATTCCGCCAGCACCGCCGCAAGATTATCTTCGGTCAGAAGATCTTCCACAGGCCGGGTTGCCAGGCGTCGCCAGGCGACGAGCAAAAGACCGGCAGGCCCGACGTTATCACCCGGTCGAGTGAGTAGTACGGCGTCGCGAAGGGCCGCTCCGTCCTCGACGCGGCCGGCTTGCTTTGCAGTGATCGCAGCAGTCGAAAGAGCCAGGCGCTGTCGCCAAGCCCCGGCCCATCGTTCCTGCTGGCGGACGACCGCATCGAGTGCGCCGATCACGGCGCCCGCCGCGATCGCCACGTCTTCAATGTCCTGTGCGGCAAGGCTTTGCGCGTCTGGGACCGCGCGGCGCATCCAGCTCGGCGCCGATGCCAACGGGGCGCCTGCAGCAACGCCTGCGGGTATGCTGTGATGGCGCGAGGAAGGTTTTGGACGCAGAATCATCGACAACACGATGAATCATGGCGGCGCTTTTAGCAATCTATTTGCACAAAATCCGCCGCGCTTGTCGCGATCTAACAACGAATGATAATGTTGCATTATCGTTCGTTTTTCGAAAGGCGCGCAAATCGCCTCAGGGACGCGCTTTTCGACCGGAAATGCTGAGAATTTCGTCTGGGAGCCAAGCCGCCGACAATCGCCAAGCTCGGCAGGTCGTCGGGCCTTTTCGAGTCGGCGGCTCCCAGCTGCCGGCCCAGATCGATGGCAACGACCACGGGTCATTCCATCGCAAGCTGACCTTAGCGCATTCTTCCCCTTTCGGCAAGGTCGGTTCACTCGCTGTCCGCTGCCCACAATTGCCGGGAGGCTCATCAAACCCGGCTCGATCGCATGGCTAGCGCTTTGAAACCACAAGGAAGTTTTCCCGCGTGTGGCCCGAGTTCGCCTGACGATCGGGCCCGCGCCCAGCCTCCGGACAGGTCGAGCAGGACGCCGAAATTCACGCCGATCGGGCCTCCGGGCGACATCGCGCGCATGCTTGTGCGGCCAGATGATTCGGGCTTTTTGGGCCTGTTTCAGCGGGCCGGAACCCCTTGCGAGGTACCGCCATTTTTGATTTTTGAATCGGTTTTCGTGAGACTGCGTGCATGCCGTCCGCGCCTGTGTCCCCCAAACCATTGATTTGCAGGCACTTGTTTCGCTGAAGGCGTGCACGCCGGTTGTCACGCAGTCTCATGAAAACTGAATCAAAACGCGCTGCCAGACCCTTTTTTTGTCACGTAGTCTCACGATTTCCGATTCACTCCCGGATCCGAGGGTCGACACAGGCGCTGGCACCCGCGGGGTGGAGGGATCCGCAAGACATCCGCGCGCAACAACCGGACCACGTCTGAAGCTGGCGCGAGCGATCTGAAAAGCTCTAGCACCGGTAGAAGATCACCCGCACCGATGGCACAAGCTGGTTGAGGTAATCGAAATCCCGGATATTGCCAGTCAGGACCGTCGCCCCGAGCAAAGCGGCCTGGTGGAAGATCAGCGCATCGTTGAGAAAGCGGCGTTCGTGCCCCTGCCCCGTCGGCAGCCGGGTCAGCCGGAACGACAGCCCGGCAAGCATGCCGGCGCGTCCCCACGCGATGGCGTCGGGAGCATGAAGCCGATGCGCCGGAATGTCCTCGATCGTGTCCTCAACCACCTTCAGGACCGCCTTCGTCGTGGCGTGGGCCGGGTCGAGTCGACCAAAGACATGGGTGAGTTCGGCAAGGCAAACCGCCGAGTGGTGACAGAGCCGATAGCTGAGAAGCTCATCGACCGCTTCGGGCGAGCGTCCCTGCAGGACGTCCAGATAGACACTCGTGTCAAGCAGAAGGACGCCGCCAACAGGCGGCTCGTCCCCTGCCCAGGACAGCGCGGAATCCGCTCGCCGTTCGAGCCCGGCGGTTCGCGCTTGCGGCTTGAGGGAACGCAGCGCGTTCCGCAGATCAAACGCCAAGATCGATGTCCGCGGGGATGCTGCCTTTGCGACCCACAAGGCGGGGGCCGAAGTCATCCTCAAGGGCCAGCCGCGACAAGGCAAGCTCGAGGAGTTCGGTGTCGGAGCTGACATGAGCGCGCTTCTTTGCTGCCTCGATCAGTTCCGACGACACCCTGCCCGAGAGGCGCGTGTTCTTGGCCGCGCCGAGAAGGCCAACCGCCCTCGCCTGTTCGAGTGTCAGGCGATTGCGGGTGCGAGCGGCCCGTTCGTCGTTTTCGGCGGCGGCGCGTGTGGCCATGATCGTTCTCCGGACGTTGAACGAAATATAAAGACTGTTGAACGCGAATGCAAGCCGGGTCGCCTGTTGGCAGCGTGGCCGCGACCTCACACTTGTGCCGCAGCCCGCGACGGACCGGACGGAGCTTGCGCGGGCAACGGCCCGTGCGACGAGCAACAAAGTGCTGCGCGTTTTGCAGTGATCGTTGGTGGACAAATCGGCTCGCAGATCGCACCTTGGGTCGCACAGAATCGTACGCCATGACATTCCCGGTAACGAGATTGATGGGCAATCCCCGCCATTTTATGAAACACACCGATCCGGCCGATACCGATGATTTGCCGGACATTGTCGATCTCGTGATGGAGATGGGCCATCCGACGCCGCATGAACCGCGCGGTGGCGAAGAGGCAGCCCCCTCCCCTCCCCTGCCGGTTCGAGCAAAGGAACAAGACCGGTTGCCTGGGCATCTCGAGCGCCTGGCGGAGCGCGCCCGCGATTATGTCGAAGCGGCGAGCTCAGCCAACACACGTCGCGCCTATGCCTCGGACTGGAAGCATTTTTGCGCCTGGTGCCGTCGCCAGTCTTTTGAGCCGCTGCCTGCGGACCCGCAGATCGTCGGGCTCTACATCACGGCGCAGGCCTCGGCGCCAGGAGCAGGCAAAAAGTCGGTGTCGACGATCGAGCGCCGCCTGTCCTCCTTGACCTGGAACTATACGCAACGCGGCCAACCGCTCGATCGCAAGGATCGCCATATCGCCACCGTGCTGGCCGGGATCCGCAACAAACACGCCTCCCCTCCCCGGCAGAAGGAAGCCGTGCTGCGCGACGATCTGATCGCCATGCTGGAGACCCTTGACCGCGGCACGCTGCGGGGCTTGCGCGACCGCGCCATGCTGCTCCTGGGCTTCGCGGGCGGCCTGCGGCGCTCCGAAATCGTCGGCCTCGATGTCGGCCGCGACCAGACCGAGGATTCTTCGGGCTGGATCGAGATCCTGGAAAAGGGCGTTTTGGTCACCTTGCGCGGTAAAACCGGCTGGCGCGAGGTCGAGATCGGCCGTGGTTCCGCCGACGCCACCTGTCCGGTTGTCGCGCTGCAGACCTGGCTGAAGCTGGCGCGCATCGCCCACGGACCGCTGTTTCGACGGGTGACAGGGCAAGGCAAAGCTGTCGGCGCCGACCGGTTGAACAGTCAGGAGGTGGCGCGACTGGTCAAGCGCTCAGCATTGACCGCCGGCGTGCGTGGCGATTTGTCGGAGGGCGAGCGCGGTCAGAAGTTCTCGGGGCACTCATTGCGTGCAGGGCTGGCATCCTCGGCCGAGGTCGACGAGCGCTATGTGCAAAAACAACTCGGCCATGCCTCGGCTGAAATGACGCGCCGCTATCAGCGCCGGCGCGATCGTTTCCGTGTCAATCTCACCAAGGCCAGTGGACTGTAGGGCGCAAGCGCCCTCCCCTGCCCTTCGGATGCGGACAATGCGTTATCGCCAGGATAGCTGGTCCTTCGGCAACCGGCCGCTCGGGTCGAATACGGTTATCCTGTGCGGCAGATCCGGACCCCAGTCCCAAAGGACCAGGTTGCGATCCTCCATCTCAGCCCCCGGCGCGAAGCTCGGAACCACAATGCCGGCAATATTTCGAGGTCGCAACCGGTCGTAGATGGACCAGGACGCCGGGCGCTCTCCGTCGCTGAGAGCAGTCGCCCAGGCGCAGGCCATCTCTTCGAGCGTCACAGAAAACTCACCCCTCCCCTCTTGCGTTGTCAGATCCGCGATGTCGTCACAATCGATCTCATAGGAGCAAAGCACGCACGGATCGATCCGCTGTGCGAAGCCCTGGTTGGCTTCCTTGATCGCAGTCATGATGGTCAGTGCCAGATAGAGTGCCGGCACGCCTTTGGGATTGAATCGGGCGCCTCGGCTCGCCGCTCCTTCGCCGGAAGTCGGCTTGAATGCCCAACGTGGATCGTGTGCGCGGTAGCAGGTTCTGACGACCCTCACGCAAACCCGCCAACGGCCATGTGATCGAGATAATCACGGACCGCTGCAGCCTTGCCGTCCTTCACCAGCGCCTCAGCGGTGCGTCCGCCAAATGCTGGAAGCGGCTGAGCCCGATACCAAGCCATCGCCTGCTCCTTGCCACCCGCCCAATCCGTTACGCGGCTGATGATCTCGAGCATTTCCCGCAGACGCCCCTGGGTCTTTACCGTGGTGCTACGCTCTGACCGGTAAAGGGTCTCGCGCGCAAGACCGGCAGTCTGGGCTAACTGGCCTTTGGACATGCCAAAACCGTCCGCGACCTGCTCGATCGCAATCTTCCCATTCCGGTCCATGTAGGACAAAATGAGAGGTCCGTTCTGCTCTGGGATCTTGAGTGCATGGGCCACGGTATTCACCCTACCATATCGAGAGTCATATTTGTTGTGCAAAAGATATGGCACTTCTCGACAGCTTTCAAGCTCAGGGACAACCAATTTAAGCTGCTGCCACAGCCCTAGCAGGCACGCGGATATGAGCCGACCGCGCGCGATTGTGTCGAGGCAGAGCGTTCGGCAAACACCCGTCGCGCCTATGGCGCCGACTGGAGGCATTTTTGCGCCCGCTGCCGTTTGATCCGCAGCCGCCGGACCCACAAATCGTCGGCGTCTGCATCATGGCCCTAGGCCTCGGGATCGGCAAGGGACAACAAGTCGGTGTCGTCCATCGAGCGCCGCCTGTGTCGTCGCTGACCTGGAACTATACACAACGCGGTCAACCGCTCGACCGGAACGACCGGGCATCGCCACCGTGCTCGTCGGCATTCGTAACAAAAAAGCCTCCCCGACCCGTCAAAGGGAAAGCCATCCTGCGCGAGGATGTTCTCGCCGTGCAGGAAACGCTCGACCACGTGACACTGCGTGGTCTGCGCGACCGCGCCATGCTGCTTTTGGGCTTCGCCGGTGGCTGCGCCGCCCCGAAATCGTCGGCCTTGATGTTGCGGGCGATCAAACCGAGGACGGCCGCGCTCGATTGAATTCTTTCCAGACATGGGCGTGCTGGTCCGTCGCCGCCTGCCCGGTCGTCGCCCTGTAGGCTTGGCTGAAGGCTGGCCCGTATTGCACATGGCCCCTCCCGCCGCGTCACCGGTCAGGGCAAAGTGTTGGGAGCCGATCGGCTGAAAGGTCAGCAGGTGGCGCGGCTGGTCAAACGCGCGGCCTTGCTGCCGGTGCGCGCGGGATCTTTCCGAGCGCGGCCAAAGGTCTTCTAGCCATCCGCTGCGCGCAGGCCTCGCGTCCTCCGCCGAGTTGATGAACACTATGTGAGGAAGCAGCTTGGCCACGCCTCGACGGTGATGACACGCAAGTACCAGCGCCGGCGCGATCGGTTCCGGGTGAATCTGACCAAGGCGAGCGGACTGTAGGGCGAAAGCCCCTCCCTGCCTGACCCGATGGGTCGCTCAGCTGTTCGGCGTGATCAGTTTCAATGATGGAAAATAGGTGCGGTAGCGGCCGACGTCGCGGGTCAGCAGCGGCAGACCGCTAACGGCAGCATGGGCGCCAATGAAGAAGTCGGGTAGCACGCCGGTGCGCGACCCGCCGGACTTGCGATACTGCGTAAATACCTTTCCAGCGAGAAACAGGGCGGCGCGCGGCATCGGAGCGATTTCGAGACCCGCCTCATCGACAAACGCGTCGAGGTCTTCGATGCGGTCATATCGAACGGCAAGCTCGGCAAAGACAGCATCGTTGATCAGTAAAGGTCCATTGAGGGCCTGCTGCCTCAAGCTGCGCGACCGACCAATCCGCCCACTTGGGATCATCTGTGACCAAGTCGAGCAGAACGTTGGTGTCGACGAGCGTCACGCTTCGCCACGCGTCAGCGCCATGATCGCGTCGGTATCAAGCCCCTTGCCGGCATGGCCACGCAATTTGGCGAAGCGGCTCGCCGGCTGCTTCTTGTCGGCGCGTGCAAGCACCACGCTACCGTCGGCGGCGCGGACGAAATCGACCTTGCTGCCTGGAACGATACCGAGAAGGTCGCGGACCGGCTTCGGGATGGTCACCTGTCCCTTGGCTGTAACTGTAGTGGTCATGTTCACACCAATTGTAATGCGACAGCTTTTGAAGGTATTACCCTGGACGCCGTTTTTCAATCCCTGGCTGGCCGAGATCGCAGCTCGCACCCTAATGCGGAGGCGGTGCGGCTGTCTGCCTCTTGGGCCAAGAACTGGTCGACTGTGCGGGAAGGCTTGGCCTGGACCCGTAGCTAACACGACTGGCGTGATAGGAAACGTATGTGCGTTTTCCCTCGAGTCGGGGGAAGCGTCCGCAGTTTCATGACTTGGCGTCCGCCGCAAACTTGTGACGATTTATGACATCAGGGACGCGCTTTTCGACCGGCAATGCTTGTCAACTGACCGGAATTCGTGAGGCTTGATGCCTTTTTGAGTCGGTTTTCGTGAGACCACATGCATGGCGCCGATCGGCCTCTCCTTAAGTTGCTGATTTTCCAGATCTGTTGATGCGGATCTCCGGCCGTCTGGCTTTGTCACGCAGTCTCACGATTTCCGATTCACGTGCCGATGCAGGCCGCCGGAGAGTGCGCCCCAACCAGCCTCGAAGCCCCGGAAACCTCCCTGCAGGGCGAGGCCAGTCCGAAACCGGCTCACTTTGTGCGCTTTCGGCCATGGATGGCATAGGACGCGATCTGGTGCTCTTTCGCCGGCTCGCGGCGTTCGCACCCCAGAAAGCCGCTCCACGTCCATTTATGCGGCTCGATAAAACACGCCTGCAACTGCTCGGTTGATCGCAGCCGTCGATATTGTACAAACGGCAGTGCGTTCAAAGATGACCCGCGGCCCGCAAATCCGCCGCGAACGTCGACAGATGAATCACCAGCCGCAAAGGCTGGCCTTGGGGCTGGCCCTGCAGGCGCTCGGCCCCGAAGGAGGCGTACCAATCGGCGGCGCGCTCGTTCTTGGCGTCTATGATCAGAAGGATGCCGCCGCCCTCCGTCACCAGCCGCAAGCAACGCCTGGCGGCGGCGGCCAACAGCTGACCACCCAACCCCTGCCCCGCGACCGACCTGTCTGTGGCGATACGCGCCAGGAGAAAGCCCGGGACGTCATGACGCGCCAATCCCCTGGTCATTCGCGCCGGCACGGCCGCATGGTCGACAGCCGAGGGCGCGATCGAGTAGAAGCCAAGGATGCGCCCGGGCCGCGCCGTTTCGATCGCGCAATAGGTCTTGGCGGCGTTCTGTTCGTGGCTCTGGCGTGCGTACCGGGCCAAAAACGTATTCATGTCCGCCTCGCCGCAATCGAAGCCAGTCCGATCATGTTCTTTCGAGATCGGCTCCTCATGCCATGCCGGAAGGCTCATCGGTCACGCGGCAACGCGGCGATCGCAGCGCGCAGTTTTTCGTTCGGCGCAGGCGGGTTGTCCATGAGCTCCAGGATGCGCAGGAAATCCCGCTCAGAGACTTCAATTTTTTCGGCGCCCTCGATCACCGCTTCGGCCTCGCGCAGGGCCGCGCGGGTGACGAATTCCGTCAAATCCGTATGCGCAAGCGCTGCCGCCCGCATCAGTGTCGCCTTTTGCCGCGCCGCTACCCGCAGGTTCATCCGTTCATTCGCTTCAACCGCAGCCCGGGGCATAACAATCTCCTTCCACTCCTGCTATTGCCAATGTAGCTAAACGGAGTCATGAATGTCAATATATATGTATTGAAGGCGTACAAAGCAGCTCCCAGATACTCCAACCAGTAGCCAGATGACCAGCCGCGCGAACCGGCCGTTGCCGCTCGCTTTTGACGGCCAAATCAGGCTAGAATCCCCATCATGACCAACGCCGACAACCCAGCCCAGGATGATCTTCCGGACATCATCGATGTGGTGATGGAGATGGGACGGCACGTAGAGAAGGCCGAAATGCCCCCTGCCCTATTTTCGTCCGCGGCAGGAAAATGGGCGTCGGATGGTCCTTGCAAAATCAAAGTGAAGTTTGTAATTTGCAAGGATGATTTCTCGCAGAGTCCTACCGTTGGTCAGGCAAGCGCTCGGACGACAGGCGGCTGTCGCTTTGATCGGCCCGAGACAGGTCGGCAAGACTACCCTCGCATTGGAAGTCGGCGATGAGACCGGTGCGCTTTACCTCGATTTGGAGTCGCGCGAGGATCGAAACAAGCTCTCGGATCCCGTCCTCTTTCTCAAGGCCTACGAAGATCGTCTGGTCATTCTCGACGAGATCCACCGTGTGCCGGACTTGTTCCAGGAACTGCGCGGCTTGATCGATCAGGGCCGCCGCCGGGGACGCCGCAGCGGCAGGTTCCTGCTGCTGGGCTCAGCATCGATGGACCTGCTCCGCCAATCCGGCGAAAGCCTTGCCGGCCGTATCGAATATGTCGAGATGACGCCGCTCGATGTCCTGGAAGTTGGAGCAACGGACACCGAGCGCCTATGGCTGCGCGGCGGGTTTCCGGACAGCTTTTTGGCAGCCTCCGATGCCGACAGCCTGGCGTTCCGGCGCAGCTTCATTCGAACCTACCTCGAACGCGATGTCCCGCAATTCGGACCACGTATTCCCGCACAGACGCTGGAGCGGCTCTGGACCATGCTCGCCCACAATCAGGCTGGTCTCTTGAACGCTTCGCGGCTGGCGTCCGGCCTGGCCGTCAGCGCACCGACCGTGACATCCTACGTCGATCTTCTCGTCGATCTTCTCCTGGTGCGAAGGCTTCCTCCATATCACGCCAATACCGGCAAGAGACTTGTAAAGTCGCCAAAAGTCTATGTGCGCGACAGCGGCATCGTGCACGCGCTGTTGGGCATCGAAGATCTCAATGGCCTTTCCGGGCACCCCGTTGTCGGGGCCAGCTGGGAGAGCTACGTCATCGAAAATCTTCTCTCCTTAGCGCCTGCGCGTACAGTGGCCAGTTTCTATCGGACCGCCGCCGGCGCCGAAATCGACCTCCTTCTGGCTGCGCCCGGCAAACGTCCCTGGGCGATCGAGATCAAGCGCAGTCTGGCGCCGAAGGTTGAAAAGGGCTTTCACCTGGCTTGCGAGGACGTCAATCCGGCGCGTCGCCTCGTCGTATATCCCGGTGCCGAAAGCTTCCCTCTCAAGGATGGCGTGGAGGTGAAGAGCCTAGGCGCTCTCGCAAAGGCTGTGGTGGATCTTGCCTGACGGAGGCGGTGAATTCTTCGCTTTCCTCCCCACGAGCGCTATGTGCAGAAGCAACTCGGCCACGCATCCGCAGAGATGACGCGCAAATACCAGCGCCGGCGCGATCGGTTCCGGGTGAATCTGACCAAGGCCTCCGGGCTCTGAAATGCCCCTGCCATCCCCGTTTGTTCGCTTCGATGGAGGCGTTCAGGGCTCAAGCGGCAACAATACCACGTCGAGTACAGCAAGCGCTGTTTCCAGACTGTCGGCGGCCCGACGCTTTGTAACCAGGCATGATCATCAACTGTCCAATGGCACGACCCACAAATTCTGGGTTTAGCTTTTCCAACCGATCCTTGGTCCGAGAAACTTGCGCCGGGAATGCGCGCAGAGCGTTGACCATGGGCTCCAACTGGAACCGTGCTGCAGCAGCGATATCGAAAATGTCACGCCGCTTGGCTTCCGACCCTCGGTAGTAGACCCTATTGGCGATGATCTCAGGAATGGTGTCGAGCTGCACTGCCCTTCCCTCAACTTCACGCATCTGGAAGGGATTTCGCGTCAGGGTTCCGGCAACGATGAAGTCGATCTCGCCGACGTTCTCGAAAGCGAATTTCTGAAACCGAAGCCCATCGCCCGGATAGTCCGCTGGCACCAGATCAAAACGGAGGCGGCTTCTGGACGGGTCGATGAAGCCGAGCAGTTGAGGGTCATCGAGGAAAATATCGATGTCATGGGCTTTCACGATGACCGATCTGGATCATCATAGCGGTGCCGCCGCCAAAAGACCATTCGAAGTCGTAGCCGCCGGCATTCTTCCGAAGCTGATCTATCAGGTCGACGGCGATGCGAAGAAGCCGCCGCCATTCGGAAGGGCGCCGGCTATCCTGTTCAGCCATTACGCAGCGAGCGGATAGCTCTCGCCGGACCAGGCAGAGAACGCAGCGGCAAAAGTCTTCAGGTCGGGGACCGGGATGTGGTGCACTACGGCGAATTCGACCTGCAGCGAGGGGGGAACCTCGCCGAGAAAGGCGCTAATATGGCCGGGGTGCTGTTTGGCCAAATCGAGGTCCGCTAGGCAATTCGCCAGCGCTGCGTCGTCCAGCTGTACGCTGTAGGGCGCGTTCACAGTCGTGAGTACGGATGCCAAATGGTTGCTCATAGAGGCCTTAAGGTAATCTTTCCGGGCCGATGACACAAGTTGCCGCCTTCGCCGTGGGGCAGGCCAATGACATCGTTATCTGCAGTGACCTGTTGTGAACAGCATGATCTCGCGCAGCAAGCCGGTTGGATCGCGTCGATCGCCGGCGGGGGTCCCGCGACGCGGCCATTCTGCTCGACGGGGCCGACAACCGGTAATTGTTCTGACGACTGTGACAGAGGCCTGACTGCCCAAGCGGGCTCTATCTGCGACCTTCTCTAGTCGGGACTGCTCGCCGCAGGGTTCTGCTCCCAAGGACAATTCAGCAATCGCTGCAACGATCTGGGCACATGTTGCGCGCTACTACAATGACGCCGGGGCGGTTGTTGGGGGCGAGCCATGCCATTGGATCGTGTAGTGTGCCCTCGGCCAGAGAAGAGCTAATGAGCATAGCGGGCGCGAGATCGAGATCGGCAACCTTTCGCTTCCTTGTCGAGATACTAGCATAGGCTATGTTCAGAGGGAGTTCTCAGCTGAGAACTTGGGTATCCCCCTGCGCAGCGCGACACCGTGAGACCCCAATTGCGTTAACTCCTCGTTAACCCTTAATTCATTGACGCCCGCTGAGACTCACGGCATCTTACGCTCAAATCGAGAAAAGACCGAATTGAGCGTTTTTCATGCCCGAGAGCATCACTCTAGACACCGCCCGAGACTCTGCGCCGAAATCGCTGACGCGACTCATCGAGGGCGACGCAGATATCCTAAGCGCTCAGCTACAGCAACTGCGCGCGCGCGCCTTCCCGCCGTCGGCAGAGAAGGAATTGCGAAAATTCATGGCTGGCGAGGCGGCCAAGCTGATTGGCATCAGCGATGCCTATCTGCGAACGCTGGTACTCGACGGAGTTGTGCCTGAGGCCGAGAAGAACGCAGCAGGCCGTCGGCTTTACTCGCTCAAACAGATTCACGACATCCGCGATCATTTGGGGAAGAACAAGAAGGGATACGTCCCCAGGCGCGCGAGCAGTGATAAGTTGCAAGTGCTCGCGGTAACTAATTTCAAGGGCGGATCTGGGAAGACCACAACCAGCGCGCACCTAGCGCAGTTCTTCGCGCTTCGAGGGTATCGGGTCTTGGCTGTTGATCTCGACCCCCAGGCTTCGTTGTCTGCACTGTTCGGAATCCAGCCAGAATTCGATCTGGAGGCCAACGAAACGATTTATGGAGCGATCCGCTATGACGAGCAGCAGCGACCCCTGCGGGACATCATACGCAAGACCTACTTCACTGGCCTCGGGATCGTTCCAGGCAATCTCGAACTTCAGGAATTTGAGCACGAGACCCCTCGCGCTTTGACGGAGAAGTCGCGCTCGGCGGACAAGATGTTCTTCACGCGAGTGGCTGCCGCACTCACGTCGGTCCAAGCTGATTATGATATCGTCGTTCTCGATTGCCCGCCGTCTCTCGGCTATCTGACACTGTCAGCCCTCTGCGCTGCGACTTCCGTACTGGTGACCATCCACCCGCAGATGCTGGATGTGGCGTCGATGTCCCAGTTCCTGCACATGACGGCGGGATTGTTTGACGTGGTGGAAAGGGCAGGGGGTAATGCAGGCTACGACTTCTTTCGTTACGTGCTGACGCGATACGAGCCTAGCGACAGTTCGCAGTCGCAAATTGCAGGATTGCTCAAGGGCTTGTTCGGAGATCGGGTTTTGACCAACGCGATGGTCAAATCCGCGGCCATCTCGGATGCAGGAATCACGAAGCAGACACTCTATGAAGTAGGCCGCGAGAACTTCCATCGCCAGACCTACGACCGCGCCCTCGAGGCACTGGATGCACTTAACAGTGAAATCGAAGCGTTGGTGTCACAGACGTGGGGGCGCAAATGACGAAGAGACGCGATGCCTTAAAAGAGTATCTAGCGCCAATCACCTCCGAGTTCTCAACTGAGAACTCGACGCCCAGGCCACGACCACAAGTTTCCTCTGGAGCTCTCCAGAGCATGAACGAAGCGATATCCGGCTTCACGCAGGAAGCCAATGAATTGCGCAAAGCGATGGCCCGCGGCGAAACAATCATCGAAATCGACCCATCCGACATCGACTCGTCTTTTGTGAAGGATCGTCTTGATGATTTCTCAGGTGAGGACTTCGACGCACTCGTTCAGAGCATTCGTGAAAACGGGCAGATCCTGCCTGTTCTAGTCCGTCCTTACTCTGAGAAAAGCGGTCGCTATCAACTCGCATTTGGGCATCGTCGGGTCGCCGCCCTTCGTCATCTCGGCGGGAAGGTCAGGGCCTTCGTACGAGAGCTGACAGACGATGAACTGGTAATTGCGCAGGGCAACGAGAACCTGGAGCGTAAGGACCTTAGTTTTATCGAGAAAGCCCTTTTTGCGTTCCGCCTCGAGGAACTCGGGATGTCGCGCGCCGTCATCATGTCGACTTTCGGGACTAGTTCGAAAGGTGTGCTGTCAGAAATGATCACGCTCGCGCGAAAGCTGCCAATCGAAATGATCGAAGCCATCGGTTCAGCTCCTGGCATCGGGCGGCCACGATGGGACACCCTCGCAGGGCAGCTTGCAACCGCCAGCGATGTAGCTTGGAAGCAAGTTGTTGAATCAACGAGCTTCAAGAGGCTGACGAGCCAGGAACGGTTCGAAGCTGTTTTCGAGGCGTTGAGGGACCAACGACCTCGGAATCCAAAGGCAACCAGCGATCCCGCACGTTGGGCCCCTAAAGACCAATCAGTAAGCGTTACCGTGAAGGCGACTGCGAAGAAGGCGGTTGTGATCTACGAGGCAAAGGATGGCCCGAGCTTCGCAACATACGTCGCAAAGCGACTGGATGACCTCTACGAGGCCTTCCGGAAGTCGGAAACATCAACAGGAGTTTGAAACCGCAAAAGAAAAAGGCCCCCGAACGTCACCGCTGCGGAAGCCCTTCTCAGATCTAGACAATCAGAGAATCACATTTCCGCGGATCACTGTCAAGAGTCTTAGGCGTCGATTCGGCGAGCAGGTTTCTTTTGCCTGATTGAAAGGCGAAGGAAAAATGGAGACGGGTATTGCAACGACGCCCTTCGGGCGGCGGCCGATGTCGCTTGCCATGTTGGCGGCACAGAATGACTCGAAGGAAATCCCCGACGGCAAGGCCGTCGAGAAATGGCATGTCTACCGCCACCTTTGCGAGGGCAGGAGCATTGTCGGGGTCGGCGATCGCGCTCTGGCCGTTCTGAACGCGTTGCTGTCGTTTTATCCGGACAGCGAGTTGAGCGAGGAGAACGGCCTGATCGTGTTCCCCTCCAATGCACAGCTGTCGCTGCGAGCCCATGGGATGCCTGATGCTACGCTCAGGCGGCACCTGGCAGCCCTTGTGGACTGCGGCCTGGTCACCCGACGCGACAGTCCGAACGGCAAGCGCTATGCGCGCAAGGGGAGGGGAGGGGACATTGAGGAGGCGTTCGGCTTCTCTCTCGCCCCGCTACTGGCCCGTGCTGATGAGTTCGAAGCGGCCGCCGAGCGCGTGCGCGCCGACAACAAGGCCCTGAGGCTAATGCGCGAACGGATTACGCTGCACCGCCGGGATGTTCAAAAGCTGATCGAGGCAGCCGTGGAGGAAGAAATGCCAGGCGATTGGGGCGGCCTGTGGCGACGTTTCCGCGCTGTTGTGGAGGCGATTCCGCGTCGGGCATCCCTGGGCGAGATGGAGTTGATCGTGGGCGGTCTGGCCGCGTTGCACGAGGAAGTGGACATCCTGCTGGAAAGCTTCATGAATTCCACGAATCCGAGCGGCAATGAGTCTCAAAACGAGCGGCAGCAATCATATTCAAATACCGACTCTATTTTTGAATTTGAACCTGCTTTAGAGAAAAGCACGGCGCGGGCAGAGCCAAATCCCGACGGGAAGCCGAAAGGCTATCCGCTTGGCCTTGTGCTGAAAGCGTGCCCCGACATTGTCGACTATGCCGTGGAGGGAATTGGCAGCTGGCGCGATTTCATGATCACCGCGGCCCAGGTCCGCGGATACCTGGGGGTCTCGCCGTCGGCTTACGAGGATGCTTGCCACACAATGGGCCAGGAGACGGCTGCCGTGGTGATCGCCTGCATCCTGCAACGGTCCCAGCACATCAACTCGGCCGGCGGATATCTGCGCGTGCTGACCGAAAAGGCGAGGGCAGGGGAGTTTTCGGTGGGACCGATGTTGATGGCGGCGTTGCGAACGAACGGGGTGACGGCAAAGATGACGGGTTGATCCGAGCGCGAAATTTTTGATGCCGATGGTCGCTACACGATCAGCCGAGCCGAGTGCCCCGATTGCTGCTCGGCGTCGTTGTAATCGTGCGAGGACTGTTGCACGGCGCGGTGCTGGGGCTGTTGCATTGCCTCAGCCAGCGGGATCCCACGTCTGGCGGTTCCATGAGAAAGCCAGAGCTCAGGCCATGGGGCACTGAACAGTTTGTGTCGGTTTTGCTTCCGGATTTCAATTGAAACGCTAGGCGGAAAATCCGCACGCCACGACTGCGCCAATTCGGCTCTGGGCGGGAGAGCCCCGACGCCTTGGTGAGGTTGGCCCGGAACCGATCGCACCGCCGAGCGGCAGTCTGCAAAGCGCGCTATTTCTTGGTGGCCAGCGATTGCTTGAGGAGGACGATCTCCTTCAGGGAGATGGTGTGCAGTTGCTCAATCCGCTTTAGCTCGCCTTCCAAATAGGCATTTCGCCTGTCGAGCCGGGCGCGGTCTTCATCAAGAAGCTCAATTTTGAGTAACGCGTTACGTAAAGTATGCCGCTGCTCCTCGAAGAAGGCGCGTTCGACGATAAGCTGTGTCTCTGAATCGAACGCATCTTCGATGACACGCTGCACACGAACTGCCCTGCCGGCAGCAGCCAATCGCGCACGATAGGCGCGCTGTCGTTCCGCCGGCGTTAGCGCATCTGGTTGACGGGGGCGGCCACGCGGGTGTTTCGGTGTATCCATGCTTCTAGTTTAGCATAACGCGTTACGAAAACAAAGCCACCCCCTTGCTTCGCAAACGTTACGGCTTTTGGTGAGAGGAAAGGAAGGTGATGTCAGAGCCCCGACGCCTTTAGCGAGATTGGGCGCGCCGCCGCTGATATTTGCGCGTCATCTCGGTTGAGGCGTGGCCAAGTTGTTTCTGGACGTAACGCTCCTCGATGTCGGCCGAAGCCGCTTGCCGGCGAGCGCGGTCCATGGGCTGGCCGCGCCCGGGTAAAGGTCCAGGCAACCGGAGAGCCGCCGTTCGATCGTCGCGACCGAGCGCGCAGTGGCGCCGTGTTTATCGTTTATAAAAACCTGTCGACGAGCGCGGCGGTTTTGGTTCAAATTATTGTCAAAAGCGCCGCCGTGGTTCATCCTGTCGATAATGATTCTGCGCCCGAAACCGTCTCGACGGCACCTTGTCGAACCTGCCCATGCCGAGCCGTTCGCACTCGCGACGCCGGTGCCGTCCTGGCTGCGCCGGGCCGCGCGGCAGCCGCAGACGCTGGAGGATGCCGCGATTATGGCCGGCGCCGCTATCGGCGCGCTCGATGCAGTCGTGCGCCGGCAAGAACGATGGGCTGGCGCCTGGCGGCAGCGGCTAGCGCTTGCGGCCGGCGCGGTGACGGCAAGACAAGCGGGCCGCGTCGAGGATGAAGTACCATTGCGCGATGCTGTGCTCCTGACCCGCCCCGGCGATGACGTCGGCCCCGCCGGCCGGATGTTTTTGGCCTGGCGTCGGTTGGCCACGCGGCCTACGGAGGAACTGCTGAGCGAGCCGGGCATCGCCGAGGTTCTGGACGATCTGGGTCTCGCACGCGACGATGGGACGGTATCCGATCTTTTGGATGACCTTCGGCAACTCGCCGGCGCCGAAGGGGTGGTCGCAATCCTGGGTGGGGCGCTCGCCAGCGCGGAACGGCATGGTGTTGGGCGCGCGGGAGCATGGTTCGCGGATGCGCTGCTGGCGCAACGGCTTGGCTGGGGCCATGCGGTGCCGTTGTTGGGCACGGAGGCCGAGCCGGGGGCGAAGCTCGCCCGCGCACGACGCCCGGGAACAAGTTTGGCGACTGGCGTGGAGCGCCAACCCGACCAGACCAAAGGACTGCTTTTCGCGCACGCGCGCGCCGCGCTGCGCGCCATCGATCTTTCCGCCGAGCTCGGACGCCGCGCGGATCGGCTGCTCGCGGTGGCGCCGAAGTTGCGCGCCCGGGCGTCGGATCGCGTCGTCGAAAAACTACTGTCCGGCGACGCAATTGTCGCCTCGGAGAAGATCGCCGGCATGAGCGATCGCGGCCTGCGCCGCCTTTTCGACCGTCTCGTCGATCTTGGCGCGGTGCGCGAGCTGTCCGGCCGCACCACGTTCCGCATTTACGGGCTGTAGCGGATGGTGGAGGGCTCTCGTACAAGACGAGGCAAAGGCCGGTCAGATGATCATCTGTTGGACCGCGAGCTCGATCACCTGCCGCCGGAGGTGCGCTGGCGGGAATGGATGAACCGCGTCGAAGCAACCGTCTTCGCGGCGAGTGAGCCGGTCACACGTAGTGTGCTCGCGCGAGTGGTTGGCGCCAGTTGCAACCTCGACCTCCTCATCGACGACATCCGCGAGGAGCTGCGCGGCCGCCCCTATGACCTGGTCGCGGTCGCCGGCGGCTGGAAACACCTGACACGGCCAGCCTATGCCGACGCCATCCGCGCCGCCGTCGGTGTCAGCGGGCGCGCGACCGACCTCACGCAGTCCGAGGTGTTGGTGCTGATGTGTGTGGCATATTTCCAACCGATCACGCGCTCCGAGCTGTCGTCGTTCTTCGGCCGGGAGATCAGCCGCGACCTGATCGGCAATCTGCGCGAGGCTGGTCTGATCGCGTCCGGTCCGCGCAGCCCGACACTTGGCGCGCCCTACACCTATGTCACCACGAAAGCGTTCCTGCTGCATTTCGGGTTTGACACGCTTCGCGATCTTCCCGACACCGAGGCTCTCGAGGATGCCGGGCTGCTCAACAAGGAAAAGCTGCTGGCGGACCTGACCGGCGCGACAGGGCTGTTCGGCGAGATCGAGGCAGAGGAGCAAGACCAGCCATGAAGGATCCCGCCTTTGGCAAAGACGCCGTGCGCGCTCTGGCGACCGCCGATTCCTTCGCGCGCGGCCGCGACTATGTGCGCAGCGGGGCCGTTTCCGGGCTGGTGCGACGGGGCGACCGGCTGACCGCTCACGTCGAAGGCAGCGACTTCGCGCCCTACGAGGTGACGGTCGATCTGCACCAGGGTGGAGTCGCGGCGACGCGCTGCTCCTGCCCCTACGACTGGGGCGGCGCCTGCAAGCACGTCGTGGCCGTGCTCCTCAAATATCTCGACACGCCAGACTCGGTGGTGGAGCGACCACCCCTTGACGGGGTTCTCCGGAACCTCGATCGGGAGGCGCTGGCGGCGCTGCTCACCAGACGGGCCGAGGAGGATCCGGCATTCGCGTTGTGGATCGAGGCCGAGCTTGCCGCCGGTGCGCCGGACCCGCTTTCGGCCAGCCCCCGGCGAACCGCCGTCGACCCGGAGCCGATCAAACGGCAGGCCGAGGCGCTGCTGTCGGGACGCACTTCGCGCCGAGATCGCTGGAGCGACAATGGTGCCGCCGTCGACGAGGACGCTTTCGGGGCACTGATCGACAAGGCAAAGCCGTTTCTCGAAGCCGGGGACGGACGCAATGCGTTGAGGATTCTCGAGCCGGTGACGGAGGCGCTCGTGCCGGCATGGCTCGAACAGGCCGACTGGGACGAGACCCTGCACGAGTTCTTTCCCGTGCTCGGCCAGATGATCGCGGAAGCGGTGCTGTTGGGCGGCCTTCTCCCGGAGGAACGGGACGACCTGATGGTCCGGCTCGACGTCTGGCAGGGCATGCTCGATGAATACGGCCTCGACGACCATCTACAGGTCGCGATCGACGCGCTCGAACAAGGCTGGGACGAGATCGGCCTCGACGATATTCTTGCGGGAAAGGGTCGCTCCTGGCCGCTTTCGGGCCACGGCGACTGGACCACGGCGCGGCTGACGCAAGCGCGGCTTCGAGTTCTCGAGATCGGCGGGCGGACGGACGAATTCCTCAACCTCGCCAGGGCCGCGGGATGCCATGGCGACCACGCCGCCATGCTGGTCCGGCGCGGGTGCAGCACAGATGCGATTGCCTATGCGCGCAAAAGGTTCCGCTCCGCCGAAGAGGCCCTCCAGCTTTCGCGCCTCCTGAAAGAGACGGGGCAAGTCGATGCGGCGCTGGAACTTGCGGGGTGGGGACTGAGCCTGAAACCGGAAGGCGATCGTCTATTCGGAGTGGTCGGCCTCGCCCGCTGGCTGCGCGACAGCGCCGCTGCGCTGGGCCGGGACACAGTTGCAGTCACGGCGGCGGGCAGCGCCTTCGAACACAGCCTGTCGCTCGAAGATTTTCGAGCGGCCGAGATGCTTGCGGGACCAGGATGGGCCGAACTGCGGCCCCACCTCCTGGCTTGCCTGGCGGCGCCGACGTACGCCCACGACCGGACCGAGATTTTCCTCGGCGAAGGCATGATCGATGAGGCGGTGCGATCCGTCGACGTCGAGAACACGCTGCGCAATCCAGCGAACGACGTGCTGCTGCGGCTCGTCGAAGCGGCGCACGCCAGCCATCCCGACTGGGTCATCGATGTCGCCGAGCGCATCGCCGCCAACGTGATGGACGCCGGGCAGTCAGGCTTTTATGAACTGGCGGCGCAATGGCTGGAGAAGGCGGCGCTCGCCCATGACGCCGCCGGCCGGTTCGAGGACTGGATCACAAGGATCGATGCGCTGATCGAAAAGCATCGCCGCAAGCACAAGCTGCGGCCCTTGCTCGAGGCGCTGCGGCCGCGCGCATAGGCGCTTCGATGCAGCTGCGTTGTTCGCGACGAGGGACCAGATCGCGATCGCTTCGGGATCGACCGGTCGCAACCGCCCCCATCCCTATTCCAGACGGTATCCAAGCGCCCGGTATCCCGCCCGCCGCTTCGCGGCCATGCGCGCGAGCACCGGCACCGTTGCGTCGACATAGTCGTAAACAAGAATTTCGGACTTGTCCCGGTGTTCGCGATGGAGTCGTCCGACATACTGGGCGAGCGTCCCCTTCCACGCGATCGGCATGGTCAGGAACAACGTGTCGAGGCGCCGGTCGTCGAACCCTTCGCCGAGATAGCGCCCCGTCGCCAGAATAAGGCGTTCCTCATCGTCCGGCGCCCGAAGGGCGATCTCGGCCGCCTTGCGTTCGGCCGCCGACATGCCGCCGCGCAGCACGGCGAGGTTCTTCGTGAATTTGGCAAATCTGGTCTGAAGCAGTTCGAGATGATCCCGGCGTTCGGTCAATACGACCGGTGACCGCTTCGCCTCGAGCGCTCCGAGAACGTCGTCGAAGATCAGGTCGTTGCGACCATCGTCCGCAGCGAGCGCGGCGTAGATCGCTGGCATCGAGGGGCGTTCAGCGCCCGCGAGCGATGGAGGAAGCTGGAATCGGGTCGGCCTTTCCAGGACGCGATGGCTCAACCCGCTTGCGATCGTCTGATCGCGTGCGCTCGCCCGATACCGGACGGCCCCGCATTGCATGAAGATGATGGGATGGTGTCCGTCCTTGCGGGCGACTGTCGCCGACAGGTCGAGGACGTATTTCGCCTTGGCGCGCCGCGCCACCAGTTCGAAGCTGGTTGCGGAGAGATGATGACACTCGTCGACGACGACATGGCCGTAGTCGGCGACCAGGTCTGAAACCTCGCCGCGCCGCACCAGGCTCTGGATAAGCGCGACGTCGATCATGCCGGTTGGCTTGCGGCGCCCACCGCCGACAATGCCGATTTGCCGAGGGTCGATTGCGAGGAAGGTTTTGAGACGCTCGACCCACTGAGTGAGCAGTTCGCGACGGTGCACCAGCACCAGCGTGTTGCGGGCACGCTCGGCAATCAGTGCTGCGGCGACGACCGTTTTGCCGAACGCGGTGGCGGCCGCCAGCACGCCGAAGTCGTGCGCCGCCAGCGCCTCCCTGGCTTCGATCTGCCTGCCGCGCAACGCGCCTAGGAACCGCGTGCCTTCGGAAAGCGCAGATCCCGCTTCCCGGCGGTCCACAACCTCGACATCACCACCATGATCCCGGATCAGCCTGGTCACGTCGTCGAGACAGCCACGCGGCAGGCCGACATGATTGGGATGGAGCTCGGCGCAGGAGATGATCCGGGGCTTATTGAAGGTCGGCAGGCGCATCGCCTGGGCACGGTAGAACTCCGGATTCTGGAATGCGGCCAGCCGAATGATCAGGGCCACCATGGTGGAAGGTAATCCGGTACGCTCCACATAGATCTGATCAGCGAGCACGATCTTGATCCGGCCCGGCAACGGTTCATCGATCCTGACTGGAACTCGCCGGGAAGGCGTCACGCGCCAGGGCTCGTCCGCCGATTCATCCTCGACCGGCATGCGCACGCCAAGCACGCGCCCCACCGTCTCTGCCTCGTCCACCAAGCGGCTCACCGCATCGGCGGACAGACGCGGCAATACCGACAGAAAGGCCCACTGGTCGTCGTAAGGTCGCAAATCCCGGTCGACGAAGACGCTGTTGCCGCGTTCCCGGGCCCGCCGCTGCAACGGTAGGGCGATGAGGTTTCCGAATCCGCCAATCGGCATTGTGTCCTGGCTGGGAAAGAAGCGGTCGTAGGAGGCAAAGCCGATCTCCGGGCGGCGCTCCATGGTTTCGGTCACGAGCAGGGAACCGAGCTGGCGCGCGGCGCGCACCGGGATGGGCTCCGAGAAGAAGAGCCAAAGATGTCCGCCGTCGCCGGAGCGCGACCGCTCGAAGGCAGCGAAAATGCCCCTGGCTTCGCACGTCTCCATCAGAGCGGTCGCATCCACCGACCAGCTTTCCCCATCGAAATCGGCCGCCAGGAACCAGCAGGTTTCGTCGGGCAGCATCGGGTAGACGCCGGCGACGAAGTCTTCGGCGCTGGGTCGCGACGCGGTGCCGCCGCGCAGATGGCGCTCGATCATTTCGTCGGAAACCGGAATGAAGGCCTGGTGGGGACAGACGCCACATTTAACCTTCGGCTTGCCGCAGATACCCTTCACCCATTCATTGGCGCAAGCGGGCGCGTAGCCCGATCGCCCTGCTTTCCTGTTTTCCCAGCGAACGGGATATACATCCGCTCTGCCGGCGAACAGGCGCCGGAACAGACCAATTTTCTCCGCCGCCGCCGACGCATTGGTCACCGGTGCGGTCTTGGCGACAGATGCGGCCTCACCATGCGAGAGTGGCGGCGTACTCAGTTGCTCAAGTTCGACGAGTCTCGCCTCAAGGGATCGCTGCTCCGCGGCCATCGACTTCAGGCGGGCGCGGATCCGCTCAATCTCGGCGTCTCGTTCAAGATCCCAATCCGACAAGCCTGGACAATCCCCATCATTCCGAGGTCAGAATCGCCGTGGGCGAGGCGCGTTGATAGCGGCACACTCCGATCAGACGGTCGCCGGAAGGCGCGGCTGGGGAGGTTGCCGCCCCCAAATTGCCCCGATCTCCTGTTTCCGCCATCAGAACCTGACGCCTACGATCTTTACGCCGATACGATCGGCGAGTTCGAGCAATGCGGAATAGACGTCAGAGTTCCCGGTCAAATCGAGCGACGCGCCGGAATGCACCAACATGTTTGCCGGAATTCGATCGCCAAACAGCATCACGGCCAGAGCCCGATCGTCCTGCCGAGAAACCCAGTAAAGTCCCTGGATGTCTGGGCATTGTGTGTGAATGGCTTCAGCCCAGGGGCGTGTTGCTGAATAGCCGTCCTTCTCGGTGTCGATGATCTGGCTGCGCTTGATACCGAGTTTCCTTAGCGCAGTGACGCTCAGGTCAGCCAGGACGAAATCGCCCTGAGGCGTCACCTTCGAATAGACTTGATCGGCCAGTTTCACCTTGTCGTAGGTCTTCAGGCCAGGCGCGAATGGCACATCGTGGAAAACCGTTTCCATCGCCGCACAGTCAAAGGTCGTTCCGCCGTACAGAGTCGGGATACTGGCCCCATTTGCGTTTTTGATCGGGCTGAACCGGGCATTGCCTTTCAGGCCTGGATTAAATTCCGCGCCGGCATAGAGGTTCAGATGAATACGATGGATAACTTGGCCCACCGGCCATATCGTTCGGGTGATGATATCCTGCAAATTGTTCGATGGAACGGGAACTGGACTTGTCCGGGATCCCCGTCCAATCTTTGGTTTAGCCATGGAGTGCGCCTACCAACTCGTCCTCGGCGGCCGCAAGAACGCGCTCGGGTTGCGCTATGAGCATATCGTGCGGACGCTTACCCCCAAGGGAGCTGTTGACCGATGCAAACCAATAGGCGAGCCCCCAATCATCCTTTTTCCCGGAAAATACGCTCAGAACCTTGGCGAGCGCCTTGATGGGCCGATATCCGGAGGCGGAATCCAGAGCATAGCCGGGGAAATAGTCTACACCCCGATGCCGAACCGCAAAGATCTGGCCTTCTTTCTTCCACTTGTTTGGCTGCGCACTTGGATTGCTGGTGCTGAACCCAGCCATATTGGCGATCTGGGAAGCCGTCAGCCAATCACCGCTTTCCAGCACTGCCTTTCTCGCCTCGGCCGTCATCCGCGCCTCCACAAGCATATGCTGCGGGGGCGGTACCTGAGGAACCAGAGCCTCGATTATTGAACCAATGGCTTCGCGTTGGCGCCTCATCAGGATGGTACGAACGAGAGGGGCGATGCTGACGACCGTGTCCGCGAGCGCGCGGATGGCAGGTTCACTCCCGTGCTCGAACGTTAGCGCTATGACCTGCTCCGCAGTCAGCCGATCAAGTTGGTCGCCAACCTGCTTCGGTGTTCCGGTGAGCGCGCCAAATCCCGAAAGTTCCAGGGTGTCATTGGTACGTGCCATGATATCCCGCTCCGTCTGTGTGGTGAGGGTGGTTACATATATAGAAAGATAACCAATCTCATCAAGTGGTGCTGGAAACTTTTTAGCCGCAGGCGACCGTCGATTAGGTCGCCAGCCATCAATTGTACGCTCCGGCAGCTTTCGCCTTGGCCCCCGTTCGCACGGCGCCCCGTGCCCAGTAACGTCGCCTAAAGAAGCAAGATATGCGCCCACATGTCCATTTGACACAAACGCATCGTACGATGGAGATTACCCTGACGGGAGCGCAGCTCTCCATGCCAGTCGAGACGATGATGAGCAAATATAAAGATTACCGCCAGCCACGGCGTCGCTATGACGATGACCCGGTTTCCTTTTCGGAGCGGACTTCCGAGCCCAGCTACTTTCAGCACTCGCCAGCCGTAACTCCAGGCGCTGTCGACGCCGAGGTGATCTGGTTCAACGCCAGCAAGGGTTTTGGCTCGTCAAGCTGTCCACCGGCACCGAGGCGTATCTGCACATCCGGGTGTTGGAAGCTGCCGGCAGCCGCGATGTTTCCGAGGGGACGCATCTCAAGGTCACAGCGCAAGAAGGTCCACGAGGTCGCCAGGTCGTCAAAGTCCTCGATATCGGCGAGCAGATTCCGAAAACTCCGGCAGATGAGCGCTTGGCGGGAGAGTCCATTGCCGCGAGCAGTGCGCAGCTGGAGAGCGGAGGCACGGTCAAGTGGTCTAATCCCGAAAAGGGCTTCGGCTTCATTGCTCCCGAGAACGGTGAAAAGGACGCCTTCGTTCACGCTACTGCGCTGATCCGCTCAGGGCTCAGCGTGCTGATGGAAGGGCAGAAAGTGTCTTTCCAATACGGGCAGGGCAAGAAGGGCCTGGAGGTTCGGAGCATTCGCCTCCTCTAGGCGCCGATAGATCGGCCATGGCCGAAACTACCTTCATACAAAAGAAAAGCCCGCTGCCGGGAGGAGGTGGCAGCGGGCTCTATTTTCGAATACGGCGCGGGAGGAGGTGCACCGCATTCAGTATCGGCATCCATCTGGGAGGAGGAGATGGCCGACAGCAAGATGATACCGACTGGCCGCCGATATTGCAATGCACAATTTCGTATCGCAAATGCGAAGGTGCCGGCCAGCCCGCTGGCGCAGCCATGGTCGATCATCGGCGGTAACACGATATCGGCGCTGGTCGGCGTGATCGTGACGCAGTTCGTGCATGAACCCGTCCTTGCCACCGGCATTGCCGTGGCGCTGGCTATCGCCGCCCATCTTCGGTAAATTCGATGCCGCCAATGGCCGAACCCCACGCTAATCTTGATGCGCGTCGGCGACTAAGGCATCTGCAATGGGTCGATGTTGAACCCTGGAAGCGAGGCTCAGGCCGCGGGCTTCTCGAAGATCATGGACAAACCACGCGTCGAGGCCATTTCAACAATCAATTCTTCGATCGCCTGATCGGAAAGTCGCGTTTGTGTTACGTCCCGGATATGTTTGACAAGACCGTGGATCGCTACAGTCACGGTGTGCGCGGCGTCATCGAGAAGACGACTGATTTCAATCACAACGTCGGCATCTATGTCGCGTGGCAAATCTCGCATACATCCTCTCCCACCTACAGGAATATTGCCGCCTTCCTGTCCATTGTCGAGTCGAGCAGACGAAAACGTCGGGCTGTTCGATGGGCTGAACTCCTCCCAAGCAGACCGGGCTTTCTCAACTTACCGGTCGCGCTCGCCGGCACTGCGTTTGGATTTTGGCTGGTGAAGGCTTGAAACTCGTGGTTTCCGAGCCCGTGCGGTCGAGAGAGAAGAGCAAGAGATCAGACCAGAAACAAGATGAAGCAGACGAAAAAGCCCCGCGAACCGTCCCACACTGCGATGGCTGCCCAAACTGGAAGCAGTGTTAGGGGTCTCGCCATGGAGCTTGGTCCCTATTGAATTAAAGTCTGCTCTGGACAACAATCGGGCAATGCAAATCAAAGGAAGTGCTGGAAGGTTTCCGTCATCGGTATGAATAGCATGGCCTTCGATCTGTCATCGCCACATGGTCGGATGCTGGCGACGTTCCGCGCCGGCATCGCGGCATTCGAACGCGACCTGATAGCGAACGCGTCAAATCCGGGCTAGCCGCAGCAAAAGAACGTGGGAGAAAGCTCGGTCGACCGACTGGGGAGCGCCGAAAATCAGATCGGCTGGCGACAAAAGTCATCAAGTTGTACGCCGAAGGCTGTAGCTGTAGCTGGATCGCTCGCGATCTCGGTTTGAGCAAGAACACCGTTGCTGACATCGTCAAGCGCAGCAGACTTTCCTTGGCTCCGAAGATGGAGATCACGCCATGACCATGCGATCAGGACGCCCCCCATCCGATCCATATCGCAAGGCCCGCTTCAGGGAAATTGCACGGGAGATCGTCGCGAAAGACCGTTACAACCGGAAATACGGGCTCTCCGTCGATACCGCGGGCACCATCGCCAATGCGCTTGAGAGAGCATACCGGGAGGGAACCCGTGACGGGGAGCGCGGACCCGCTCCCGTGGCCGAACAACCGGACAGCGGACCAATAGAATGGGCGCTGATACCGCCACGACCAAGGGACGCTTTCTGGACCATCTGCCTGTTCACGCTGTCGCGTGGGGGTAGGCCCGCCTCGAGCGGACGCCTTGTCCCCGCTATCACGGAGCGTGGAACGCCGGGTTGGATGCTCGACTTGCAGGAGCGGACCTATGAGAAACTGTTTGGTGACAGAACGATCGCACCACTCGTGCGCCTCGGCCTGATCGCGGAAGCTTCAGATGATCCTGCCCACCGGGTCGTCTCAAAACGGGGTGAGGAAACTTGGGGCCTGTTCGTCCAGCGGGGCGGTCAATACCCGGACGACCTGACCCATCTCTAGCCGCAAGCGAAAACCCTCGTTCAACGCAGACCGCGCGTGTCATTTCGCCTCAGCCGGAACCGACCCCGACATCGCTGCTCCCGTCGTTGAAGTAAGTTTTGCTCTCTTTTCCTGCCGGTAGAAAGTTCGGGCACGTCCCTGAACGTTGGCTTCCCAACGTGCCGCCGGGGCAAACGCCGAGCCATCGAAAACTATTTGCGCAAAGGCGCCAACAATGCCCTGATCCTGCCACTCTCCATAGGCAGGTGCGCCCAGAGGAAAATCTCCAGCACAATCGGACGGGGGGAGGCTCAGCCCCATGAGCAGGGTGGCGCGCGAGGAAGCCAATCCAGTTTCGTCGGCAACGTTTGCGCCGCTCGAGAGTCCGACTTTTCGTCCGATCTGGCTGGCGAACCAGGTATCCAGTCTTGGCTGGCTGATGCAGACCGTTGCGATCAGTTGGCTGATGGCAACCATCTCGACTTCGGACGTGATGGTCGCCCTGGTGCAGGCTTCGAGGACGCTGCCCGTATTCATTCTGTCGATCTTCGCCGGGGCCATTGCCGACAGTTTCAGCCGCCGCCAATGTGATGATGCTCGGCTGGTGCGTGATAGCTTTGTCGTCGACGATGCTGACTGCTACTGTGGCGCTGGGGTTCTACAATCCATGGATGATCCTCGCATTCAGCTGTTTGGCCGGATGCGGCGCCGCTTTCACCGACCCTGCCTGGCACGCCTCGGTCGGTGACATCCTGCGAAAGCGGGATGTTCCAGCCGCGGTCACACTGATCTCGGTCGGCTACAACGCCATGCGAAGCATCGGTCCGGCGTTCGGCGGCATCGTCGTTGCCTCCTTCGGACCACTGACGGCTTTCGCCATCGCGACGCTGACCTATCTGACGCTGCTGTGGACCGTTGGGCGCTGCAAATGGAATGTGCGCTCTTCGCCTCTTCCGCGCGAGCCATTGACCACAGCTATGCATGACGGAGCGCGCTTCACGGCGCTGTCGGGAGAGATCAAGGCGGCAATCGCGCGCGGAGCGCTTTTCGGCCTGACTAGCATCTCCATACTGGCGCTGCTGCCCCTGGTCACCCGCGATCAATTGGGGGGAGGACCGATCGGTTATGGTATCCTGATGGCCGGCTTCGGGACGGGCGCCTTGTGCACCGGCATCTGCAACAACATCCTGCGACGGTCGCTGTCCCAAGAGCGTCTGACGACACTGGCCTGCATCGCCTGCGCGGCTTGTTGTCTTTCGCTTGCCCTGACGCCTTCACTGGCGGTGGCGGCTATTGCTTTGGCGCTCGGCGGCGCTGGCTGGGTCGTCACCTGGACCGGGCTTGACGTGAGCGTGCAACTGTCAAGCCCAAGGACTTCGCCTTCCAGCCGTCGTGGGAACCCCACGATGAGGACCGGCGATGCAGACGCGAACCGTGCTGGCGGTCCCGATGGAGTCGAACGACCGGTCTTCGTTCCGGCCGACGCAAACTCCGGCGCCGTTTCAACGCCGTCAGCGCTTGTAAATGTCGAAAAACTTGTCCAAACGTCCCTCCGTCAAAGCGACGCCGATGAATAGCCGTAGCAGGGAGTAGACATGGTCTTTCGCTTGAAGGAGCGCCTCGGCCGGAAGTTTGAGGAAGAAGTGCAATTCTTCCGGTGCTGGCAAAGGGACAAAAAAGGAGTGGGCGCGCTCATGCCGACTTCTGTTCATGCGGCGCGCCGCATGGCTAGCGTGATCAGGCCAGCGTCCGGAATGCCAGTTCTCGAGCTTGGGGCAGGGACCGGGGTAATCACCAAGGCTATCCTGGACACGGGCGTGAAGCCACAGCAGCTGGTTTCGGTCGAATATTCGAAGGATTTCTACAATCGCCTCACCCTACGTTTTCCGTGCGTAGATTTTCGATTGGGCGATGCTTTTTCGCTGGGTGAAGTGCTGGCGGAACGAAATGCCGAACAGTTCGACTGTGTCATAAGCGCGGTGCCGATGTTGAGCTTCCCGATGGAGCTGCGCCTCGCCTTGCTTGAGGATTTGCTGACCCGCATCCCTGCTGGCAGGCCAGTGATGCAAATCACCTACGGACCATTGTCGCCAGTGATCAAGATGCCGGACCGCTACATCGTGTCACACTACGATTTCGTCGTCCGCAATATCCCGCCCGCGCAGCTCTGGACTTACCGCCGAGCGGTCTGACTCTGAACGCAGCCAACGCGCTGCGCGCTCCGCGAAATCGTGCCTGAAGCAGAGCGAGAGCTGGGCCAGCTTGGAGCTGCGCAGGCGCTGGCGCTTGAGTACCTCTGCGCCCCCTTGAATGGTCGAGGGACCGACAGCACATTGTGCGATGGCCGGCGGGTCTGCGGACGGCTCGACGCAGAGGAGTGTTCAGCAAGTTGGGAGGAGCGAATGAACGCGGAGGATTTCAGCAGCCCCATCTTCGTGAGGCGCGCTACGTATATCGTACAAGAAATCGCCAGCCTTGCGGACGCTATCGATTTTCTCAATGACTGGCCCGAAGATCAAAGGGACCGGCTTCATCAGACTGCCCTTCGGGCATGCTATGATGCATGTGACGGGCAGAAACCCGTAAGCGCTGCACGCCATGCTTTTCTCGACTTCGCCAAGCGAGCCGCCTTTTTGGAAGATCCGATATCCGCCATGCAGGTGGATCGCCGCCTGCAAGATCGTGCGGGTTTAGTGTTCTACACGCCTGTCTGCGGTACCGCGCGGTGAGAGCCATTCCACCGTGCGCTCGCAGGTCTTTCCTCGCAGCCGCGCTCGAAGCATCTGCTTAGCGATTGAAGTCTGGAGGCGAAGATGCTGGTTGCCCGGCTGGTCGGGTACGAGCCGCGCGAACCGGTGTGGAAGCGGCGGGCCTGGGATCGCGAGCCGGATCTCGACGTGGCCGCTCGCTGGAGCGTCCGCCGCAAGCCCGTGGCCGGGCTCGAGGACCTGGCGCTACCTGCGCGAGGAGCGCCATCTCCCCGAGTCTGTGATCGGCGCCGCCATGCGCCACGACCTGCTGCGGGAGGGCCCTCGTGGCAGCATGTGGGCCGCGCCGTGGCGGAGCGGGTTAGTCCAAGGCGGAATATGTTCTGCAGAACATATTCCGCCCTTCTCCGATCGCACCGTTCGTTCGGACCGGGCCTATGGCGCGCTGTCCTTGCGCCTGCACGGTATTGCGCGCTCGATTAATCTTCTCAAACCCGGCGCCTTCGCGGCCTTTCGTCACCAGCGCCGGTACCATGGACAAGGACCGATGGCACTGCCCGCGAGCACATCGCCAAATCGGCCGACCTGATTGCGGCGATCCGCCTGCCGGAACGCAGTTTTCGCACTGAGGCCGGCACCAACGTGGTGGTCGACATCCTGTTCCTGCGCAAGCGCAAGGTCGGCGAGCCAGAGGGCGATCTATCCTGGCTCGACATCGAGGAGGTCCGGCCAGCCGCGAATGACGAGGGCGCAATCCGTGTAAACCGTTGGTTTGGTTCGCCCGGCATCCGGATTTTGTGCTCGGCCGGCACGCGTTGATGTCCGGGCCCTTCGGCGAAACCTACACATGCTTGCCCCGCCAGGGTGCGGGCCTCGACGCCGCGCTGTCGGCCGACATCAATCTCCTTCCGAAAGCTCTCTATGACGGCGAGCCCACCGGGATCGACTTCGATATCGAAGATGCCGACGACCATGGCGTCATCGATTTGCCCGCCCTGCATGTGCGTGAAGGCGGCTTCTTCTTCGACAACTCCAGAGGCCCTCATGCAGGTAATCGACGGCGAGCCCGTCGTCGTGGAGATCCGCAAGGGGGGCAGCGCCGACGGCGTGCCGGAGAAGCAATGCGGCCCTTCTGGCGGCGACGACAGGGTTGCGTTCCACCAACCGGAAAGACCTCCGCCGCAAACCTGAGCTTGGCGGATGATCCAACGAATCAATCTTGCGCGACGAGCGCAGCACTCGATACGCAGCTATGTATCGCGGCTACAAGAGTAAGCGTTCGTTCGATCTATTTGTCTGCGTTACTGCTTTTGCGGGGGTTTTGAAGTAATTTAGGCTATTATAATCTTGGAATTCAATCACTGCGCAGAATTTTCGCTTCTAACGCCGCCACAACGAAAGCCCGTCTGGCAACCAGCGGGTGGGCTTCGCCACGCAGAACCTGAAGGCATGCATCCATAGCCAGTTTCCGCTTCTTCGTCCGATCATGGAAGCTCCGGAGCAGAATCGTGGCCGCGTCGTTCACATCGAAAATGACGCGCTCACGGTCATGTCGGCCAACTTGCACCACCACGGGTCGGACGAACCTGCTCGACATCCAATTACACCCTCAATACCGAGCTTGGTGCGGTCTGCGCCTGCCATGACGTCGGCTCGTTTCATACATGTATTGCCGAGGGCCGAATAGGGCCAGCAGACCTTGCCGGCCTTCACACTTCGTGCGCCAGCCACCTGGCGCAAACTCTGCTGCAATGCCGGCGCTTCTGGCGGCGGGCGGGGATGCCGGCAGAGGTAGAGGG
>NZ_QZWZ01000033.1 GCF_003601975.1 Mesorhizobium waimense | reverse complement strand
AACCACCAGCGCGCGTCATATTCGCGAAAGCCGGACGCCTTGATCAGCGCGTCGGTTTCGAATTCGAAGCTGTTGGGCCGGGCGTCGCCGACGATTTTTGGGGGCAAGACAGCAGAACTCCAGACGGCACAAAATACGATCTATCGATGCAGCGGTTTAGCACGCAAGCCTTTAGACCGTGTTTATCCCGGGGAAAATCCGGGCTTTCCGGCCATGCCGGACGAACGCGGACGAAATGCGACAGAAGCGCTGCCATTGCCGCTTGCAGGAACGAAGTACGGCGGCTATAAGCCCGCGGTCTGGTCACGGAGTGTAGCGCAGCCTGGTAGCGCACCTCGTTCGGGACGAGGGGGTCGCAGGTTCAAATCCTGCCACTCCGACCAGAAAAAACAAGCACTTGGATGTTTGTTCCTCCCGCCACCCCCACATCAATCGAGCAGCTCCAAAAGCGAGCCATACCTTGGCCAGTCGCGATGATGCTCGACAGCAAGCCCGCACTTTGACCTAATGGCGCCCTGCCCCAGTTCCACGGGTACCATGGAGTCAGGAATGGCGAGACCGGACAAGACATGAAGCTGACATCGACGGCCGCCTTGCCATTCACCTTGGCCGCCATGCTCCTTCTTGCAACGGGCTGCTCATCGACGGGCCGATCGCTCGACTCAGCGAAGTACGACAAGATGACATGCGTCGAACTCAACAGCGCGCTCGGCGACACCGCCAGCGACATCTCGCAAACCGCTATCACCCGAGGCAAGGTTGCCAACACCAGCGTGCCGAGCTGGCTGCTCGGCGGCTCAACCGTCAAGACTGCCGTCGCCAATCGCGAGACGGCCAGGATCGAACGGCTTCAGCAACGGCAACAAGCTATCGTCGCAGCAAGGAAGCGCAGCTGCCCATCTTCGCAATGAGTTGCATGCCGTCGGACGACGGTCCCCTCAGGCGCTCAGCCTAAAGCGCGTGACATCGATCGCAGCGTTCATCAGCGTCTGCGTATAGGCCGCCTGCGGATTGCTGAAGATCTCTTCGGTCGGGCCCTCTTCGACGATCTTCCCCTGCTTCATGACGATGATGTAGTCGGCCATGGCGCGCACGACGGCGAGATCGTGGCTGATGAACAAATAGGATAATCCGTGGTCGGCCTGCAGCTTGCGCAGCAATTCGACGATCTGCTTCTGCACGGAACGATCGAGCGCCGAGGTCGGCTCGTCCAGCACCACCAGATTCGGCTTCAGGATCATGGCCCGCGCTATGGCGATGCGCTGGCGCTGGCCGCCGGAGAATTCATGCGGGTAGCGGTTGCGTGAATTGGGATCGAGCCCGACCTCGCGCAGCGCCTCGATGGCGCGCTGGTCGCGCTGCTTGCCTGAAAGGTTCGGCTCATGCACGAGAAGCCCTTCGGTGATGACCTGGCCGACGGTCATGCGCGGTGACAGCGAGCCGAACGGGTCCTGGAAGACGAGTTGCATCTCGCGTCGCAGCGGCCGCATCGCCTGCCGGTCGGCACCGGAAATGTCGCGGTCGCCGAAGCGGATCAGGCCGTCGCTGGGCAGCAGCCGGAGCAGGGCGCGGCCAAGCGTCGACTTGCCCGAGCCGGATTCGCCGACGATGCCGATCGTCTGGTTGCGCTGCAGCCGGATCGAGATGCGGTCGACGGCGCGCAGCATCAGCGGCTCGCCGGAAAGAAAGCCGCCGCCGATCCTGAACACAACTTCGACATTCCTGCCTTCGAGCAGCACCGGCGCGTTGGCCGGCGGCGGTGCCTTGGAACCGGTCGGCTCGGCGGCAAGCAGCATCTTGGTGTAGGCGTGCTGCGGGCTGGCGAAGAGCGCTTCTGCGTCGCCCTCCTCCACCACTTCGCCCTGACGCATGACGTAGACGCGGTCGGCGAAGCGCCTGACGATGCCGAGATCGTGGGTGATGAAGACGATGGCCATGCCGAGCTTGCGCTGCAGTTCGGCAAGCAGCATCAGGATCTGCGCCTGGATGGTCACGTCGAGCGCCGTCGTCGGCTCGTCGGCGATCAGTATGTCGGGATCGTTGGCCAAAGCCATGGCGATCATGACGCGCTGGCGCTGGCCGCCCGACATTTCGTGCGGATAGGATTTCATCCGCCGCTCGGGATCTGGAATATGCACGAGCCGCAGAAGTTTGAGGGCCTCCTCGCGTGCTTCCGCGGCATTCAGCCCGCGATGCCGGCGGATCGGCTCGATCAGTTGGTTGCCGATCGAATAGAGCGGATCGAGCGAGGTCATCGGCTCCTGGAAGATCATGCTGATCTTGCGGCCACGCACCTTGTTGAGCTCGGACTTGCTCAGCGTCAGAAGGTTGCGGCCGCGGTAATCGACACTGCCGGTGGCTTCGCCGTTGGAGGCGAGCAGGCTCATCGCCGCCATCATCGTCTGGCTCTTGCCGGAGCCGGATTCGCCGACCACCGCAACGGTCTCGCCCGCCTTGACGTTGATGTTGATGCCCTTGACCGCCTCGACCGCGCCGTCGAGCGTGCGGAAGCGGACGCGGAGGTCCTTGACGCTGAGGATCGTTTCTTGAGCATCCATCTCAGCGGTCCTTGGGGTCGAGCGCATCGCGCAGGCCGTCGCCGACGAAGTTCAGCGCGAACAGCGTCGAGACGAGGAAGAAGGCCGGGAACAAAAGCAACCAGTTGGCCGAGCCGATGTTCTGGGCGCCGACCGAGATCAGTACGCCCCAGCTGGTCATCGGTTCCTGCACGCCGAGGCCGAGGAACGACAGGAAACTCTCCAGGATGATGACCTGCGGCACCAGCAGCGTCATGTAGATGACGACCGGGCCGAGCAGGTTGGGGATGACGTGGCGCAAGAGGATGCCGCGCTGGCCGACGCCCATCGCCTCGGCCGCCTGGACATATTCCTGCCGGCGGATCGACAGCGCCTGGCCGCGCACGATGCGCGCCATGTCGAGCCAAAGCACGGCCCCTACCGCCAGGAACATCAGCACGAAGTTCCTGCCGAAGAACACCACCAGCATGATGACGAAGAAGATGAAGGGCAGCGAATAGAGCACATCGACGATGCGCATCATCACCTCGTCGACCTTGCCGCCGGAAAAACCGGCCGTGGCGCCATAGAGCACGCCGATGACCACCGCCACGACGCCGGCGAGCAGGCCGATGGCCAGCGATATGCGGCCGGCCATCAGCGTGCGCGACAACAGATCGCGGCCGGTGTTGTCGGTGCCGAACAGGAAATATTGCTGCTTGATCGAGGCGCTCATTGTCGCTTGGAGGCCGTCGGCCGATTTGTTCTCTATCCTGGTGTCGTCAAAGGCGTCTGAGCGGTCGAGATAGCGGATGTTGCGGTCGTCGATCGGCTTGGTCGAGGTGACGGTGACGAAGACCTTGCTGCCTTCCTGCCGCCATTCCTTGATGTCGACGCGCATGCGCTTGATCGCTTCGTCGAGCGCGGTCTCGATCATGTCGGCCTTGGGATAGGCGGAGAAGCTCGGCGGCATGCGCACGTAGTCGGCATAGATGGTGGTGTATTGATGCGGCACGAACCAGGGTCCGAACACGCTGATCACCCCTATGAAGGCGAGATAATAGAGGCTGAACATGGCGGCGCGATTGGCTTTCAGGCGCGCCCAGGCATCCCCCCACAGGGAGCGGCCGACGACCGGGGCGGCAACTGCGATATCAGTCATAGCGCACCCTCGGATCGACGACGGCATACAGAAGATCGACGATCAGGTTGAAGACGATGGTGAAGAGGGCGATCACCACCACTGTTCCCATCACCAGCGTGTAGTCGCGGTTGAGCGCGGCAACGACAAAATGGCGACCGACGCCCGGAATGGAGAAGATGGTCTCGACGATGATCGAGCCGGTAAGAAGTGCTGCCGCCGCAGGACCGGTGAAGGAGACGATCGGCAGGATGGCGCCGCGCAGCGCATGTTTCACCACCACCGACCAGTCGGACAGGCCAAGCGCACGCGCCGTGCGGATATGGTGCGAGCGCAAGCTCTCGATCATCGAGCCGCGCATCAGGCGGGCGACGATGGCGATCTGCGGCAGAGCGAGCGTCAGCACCGGGCCGATCTTGTTGATCATCGCGCCGTCGCCCCAGCCGCCGATCGGCAGCAGCTTCCAGGTCAATCCGAAGACTAGCTGGATCACCGGGGCGATGACGAAGGTCGGAATGGTGCTGCCGGCGGTCGCCAGCGCGATCACCGAGTAGTCGGCAAGCTTGTTCTGATTGAGCGCGGCAATGGTGCCGAGCACGCTGCCGAGCATCAGCGCCAGAATGAGCGCCGAGGCGCCGAGCTGGATCGAGATCGGCAGGCCCTCCCTGAACAATTCGCCGACGGTGAAATCCGGCATGTTGTAGCTGGGGCCAAAATTGCCGCGCAGGAGATTGCCGAGATAATGGATGTACTGCAGCCAGAGCGGATCGTTCAGACCGAACTGGGCTTCGAGATTGGCCTTGATCTCGGGACTCAGGCCCCGCTCCTGGTTGAAAGGGCCGCCCGGCGCGACGCGAATGAGGAAGAACGCCATGGTCACGATGACGAATAGCGTCGGAATGGCGGTCAGAAGCCGCCTGAAAACATAACGCAGCATCGGCGCCCCGCTTCGGCCAGAGCGACACGCGTCCATGCAGACGCATAACCACGCTCCGGTGCCTTCAAATCTTCGCATCGTGCCTGCCGAAAATCGACCACGACTTTCGGACTGATGCGATGACCGACCGGCCCGCCGCGCCCCCTAGGGGAACGCGGCGGTCCAGCCAAGGATGATTGTCAGTCCTTGGAGACGAAGCGGGACGGGTGCACGTCCATCACGTTGTCGACGAAGCCATGCAGCTTCGAGGAAACGATGTCGTGGTAGCTGTAGTAGAGGAGTGGAATCTGGCCGGCGTCGTCGACGAGGATGCGCTCGGCGGCGGCGAGTTCCTTCATGCGCTCTTCGGGCTTGCCGCCGGCGGCAGCGGCCTTGTCCATGGCCGCCTCGTATTGCGGGCTGTTATAGTCCGAATAGTTGTTGCCGCTCGCCTTGCGCGAGATGCCGAGGAAGGTTTCCGGGTCCTTGTAGTCGGCGATCCAGGCGGCACGCGCGACGTCATAGTCGCCCTTCTGCTCGAGGAAGGAGTAGTGGGTCTTGGTGTCGGTGTTGAGCAGCGTCACCTCGACGCCGAGCGGCTTCAACTGTTCCTGGATGGCAACCGCCGTGTTCTTGTGGTTTTCCGAGGTGTTGTAGCGGATCTCCATCTTCAGCGGCTTCTCGGGTGTATAGCCGAGTTTCTCCAGGATTTTCTTGGCCGCGTCCTCGCGGTCGATCTGCGACATCTCGGCATATTTGGCCATTGCCGGCGTGTAGCCCTCGATGCCCGGAGGCACCATAGAATAGCCGGGGAGCATCGAGTTCTGCCAGACCTTTTCGGCAATGAAATCGCGGTCGATCGCCATCGAGATGGCGTTGCGCAGCTCGACATTGTCCCACGGCGCCTTGTCGGTCTTGATCGCGTAGTAGTAGGTGCCGAGATACGGCCCGACATGGATCTGATCGCCGAACTTGGTCTTGAGATCGGCGAGCTGTTCGGTCGGCAGGTCGTCATAGCTGTCGAGTTCGCCGGCCTCGAAGCGCTTCATCGCCGATGAGCGGTCTTCGGTCGGGATATAGTTGACGACGTCCATCTTGACGCTCGCGGCGTCCCAGAATTTCGGATTCTTGACCAGCTTCATGTGGTCGTTGGGAACCCATTCGGCCAGCGTATAGGCGCCGTTGGAGACCAGATTGCCCGGCTTGATCCATTCGGCACCGAGCTTGTCGATGGAGGCCTTGCTGACCGGATAGGTCGCCTGGTGCGTCAGCATCTCCAGGAAATAAGGGGTCGGCGCCTTCAGCGTCACCTCAAGGGTGGTCGTGTCGATCGCCTTGACGCCCATCTCCTCGGGCTTTGCCTTCTTGGTGTTGACCTCCTCGGCGTTCTTCACCGGATAGAGCATCGAGGCGTATTCGGCGGCCGTTGCCGGATCCTCCAGCCGATGGAAGGCGTAGACGAAATCTTCAGCCGTCACCGGGCTGCCATCCGACCACATGCCGTCCTTGCGCAGCTTGAACGTATAGACGGTGCCGTCATCCGATACCGTCCAGCTTTCGGCGGCGCCCGGAATGAGGTTCGCCTTCTCGTCCTGCATGACCAGCCCCTGGAACAGGTCGCGCAGGATATTGGCTTCGTAGACCGTCGACGTCTTGTGCGGGTCGACCGTCTCCGATTCCGCAGCGGTGCCGCGGTTGTAGACGGTTTCGGCGAAGGCCGGCGTGTAGAAGGTGCCGGCGGTCAAAGCCATGGTGGTGGCGAACACCGTCGCCTTCAGCATGTTTTTCAGCATGAAGTTCTCCCTGTGGGCGCTGCCGTCGGCGCGCCTTTACGTGTTGACGCCCCGGAACCGATATCTGGCCCCTTTTGAGCGCGCCGCCGGTTCCCTCTCCGGCGGCTGGTGGCAGGAGACTAGACAGACGGAAATGCGATTTCAACCGAGTCTTGCTTGACGCAAAGTGAGCAACCTTGCGCTAAAACAGCAATATCTAAAGTCCGGCGCCTTTCAACTTGGTACACTCAAAGGTTGCTCGGGCTGTTTTCTGTTTTTGCAGTCGGGATTTGGCATGCTGCGACTATGCTGCAGAACCCAAAAAACCGCCCTTCATGGTCTGGTTTCCGGACAGACGCCGCGGGAACGTCGGCAATCGAATTCGCCATGCTGGCGCCGATCTTCATCCTGCTTTTGCTCGGCATGGTTGCATACGGCATCTATTTCGGAGCAAGCCACTCGGTCCAGCAGATCGCCGCTGATGCGGCGCGAACGGCAATTGCAGGACTGGATCAGACGGAGCGAAAGGCTCTTGTCACCGATTTCATCGCTCACGACGTCACCGGCTATCCTTTCGTCAACGCCAATAAGCTAACGGTCGATGCCAAGGACAGCGTCATCGACGGCAGTCAATTCGTGGTGTCGGTGAGCTACGATGCGCGGGAGCTGCCGATCTGGAACCTCTTTCAGAGCCTGCCGATGCCGTCGGTGACAATCCAGCGTCAATCGACGATCCGCGTCGGGGGCATATGATGGGCTTTGCCAGCGCCGGAATAGTGGGATCGATCGGGCGGCTGATCGCCGACAGGCGCGCCAATTTCGCGATCATGACGGCAGTGAGCGCGCCTGTTGCGCTGGCGCTGGCAGCCTTCGCAATCGACGAAGGCGCGCTGTTCAACGAGCGGCGCGCGGCGCAGTCGATCGTCGACCTGGCGGCGATCACGGCGGCGGCCAACATCAACAACGCCGAACTGGCGGTGCTGACGACACTGAAGGATAACGGGTTCAACTCGGTCGCCGTCCAGAAACAGGGCACAAATGTCGATCCCACAGCCAGCAAGGCGGTCATCCAGGTGGTGCCGGGCCGCTATTCCGGGATCAGCTCGATTGCCGCCGGAAGCCGGTTCGAGGCCGGCAAGCTGCCTTACAACGCCGTCCATGTGTCGCTGAAGAAGCGAGGCACGCTCTATTTCTCGGCCTCGATGATGGAGGCGCCTGTCATCGGCACGACAGCCACCGCCAGCGCCCAAGCCGAGGCCGCGTTTTCGGTCGGATCGCGGTTGGCCAGCGTCAATGGCGGCATCCTCAACGCACTTCTCGGCGGGCTTTTGGGCAGCAACATCTCGCTCAGCGTGATGGACTACAATGCGCTGATCTCGGCCGATATCGACCTTACCGATCAACTCGCGACCGAGTTGAAGCTGACAGGCGTGAGCTATTCGGACGTGCTGGCCTCGAAGGCGACGGTCGGCCAGATCGCCACTGCCATGGCCAATGTCCCCGGCCTCGACCGCACAGCCAGGATCGCGCTGCAGACGATGGCCTCCGGCGCCACCAACAAAGTCAAGATCCCGCTCGGCCAATTCATCAATTTGGGTTCGGTCGGCAACCTTGGCGTTGGCCAGAAACCGGCCGGGCTTACCGTCGCCGCGAGCGCGATGAGCATGGTGACAGCGGCGGCCGCGCTGGCCAATGGCACCAACCAGGTCCAGGTCAATCTCGGCGCCACCGTGCCGGGATTGACGTCCACTTCGCTCAGCATCGCCATCGGCGAGCCGCCGCAATCCTCGCCCTGGCTGACAGTGGGGGGGACCGGCACCGTCGTGCGCACCGCGCAGACGCGGATCAAGCTCCTGGCCAGCGTCGGCATCGGGAATAATGGCAATGGCAATGGCAATGGCGGAAGCATGAATCTCGGCGGCGGCATCAGGCTGCTCGCCGTGAACGTGCCGCTACATGTCGAAGTGGCCTATGCCGAAGCCAAGCTGACCGACATTAGCTGCCCGACCGGGCGCCCCGACAGTCTCAAGGTCACAATCGCGGCGCAGCCTGGCGTCGTTGCCGCGCATCTGGCCAATGCCAACGCCGCAGGCTTCGCCGATTTCACCAAGCCGCAATCCTTCAGCGACGCCGAAATCGCCGATGTCAGCGTCAAGCTGCTGCTGATCAACCTCAGCCTGCTGCAGATCAACGGATCCTCGGCGTTTTCGGTCACCAACACGGCACCAACGAACCTGACCTTCAACGCCACCGACATTGCCGGCAAGACCATCAAGACCGTGTCGACGAAGAACCTGACGCAGTCGCTCACCACGTCGCTGGTCAACAATTTGTCGCTGTCGGTCAAAGCGCTGGGCCTCGGCCTCGACATCACCGCCCTGCTCGGCACGGTGAAGCCGGCCGTGGTGACGGTGCTGAACGGCGTGACCTCGCCGGTCGACGACTTGGTCTACAACACCCTTGCAGCGCTCGGCGTGCATGTCGGCGAAGCCGATATCCGCGTCACAGGCGCTACCTGCGGGCGCTCCGTTCTCGTTCAATAGGACGCCAGGTGATCAGCTTGCGCTGACGATCAACAATCAGCCTGCCCTTCCGAGAAACCATCCGAGCGGCGGCAGCGACAGGCCCTCTTCCTGTAGAGCGGCCGCGGCGCCATCCGGATCGATCGCCGCGACGGCATGCATTTCCTGCGGCAACGGCCAGCTCGCCGGCTCGTCGGCGAAGTTGAAGACGCAGAGCAGCGTCTCGCCGCCGCCTTCACGGATAAAGGCAAGAACATCGCCTTCGGTATCGAGGAAGCGGATCGAGCCCGTGATCAGCGCCGGGTGCCGCTTGCGCAAGCCGAGCATCGCCCGGTAGGCGGCAAGCACCGACGCCTGCTCACCGTTCTGGATGTCAACGGCGCGGGCGCGGTGACCAGCCGGCACCGGAAGCCAGGGCTTGCCTGAGGTGAAGCCGGCATTGTCGGCCCCCGCTTCCCAGACCATCGGTGTGCGGCAGCCGTCCCTGCCCTTGATGCCCGGCCAGAAGCGGATGCCGAACGGATCGCGCAAATCCTCGAAGGCGAGTTCCGCCTCCTCCAGCCCGAGTTCCTCGCCCTGATAGAGGCAGATCGATCCGCGCAGGCAGGAGAGCAGCGCGATCGAGAATTTCGCTACCATTTCTGGGTCACCGGCCGGACGCGTCCAGCGGCTGACATGGCGCACCACGTCATGGTTGGAAAAGGCCCAACAGACCCAGCCGTCGGCAACCGCGGTCTCAAACGCCTCGACGCAGCCGCGTATGTGCGCGGCGGAGAATTGCGGGCCGAGCAGGTCGAACGTGTAGCACATCTGCAGCTTATCGCCGCCGGAGGTGTAGGCGGCGAGCGTCTGCAGCGATCGGTCTTCGTCGCCGACCTCGCCGACCGCGGCGCGGCCTCCGTACTCGTCGAGCAACGCCCGAAAGCGCCCGAGGAAAGTCAGGTTTTCCGGCTGCGTCTTGTCGAACAGATGCATTTGAAAGGCATAGGTGGTGGTGGCCTCGTTGGTGCCGGCGACACTTGCCGCCAAAGGCGGGTTGTCGCGCAGCCATTGGTCATGAAAATAGTAGTTGACCGTGTCCAGCCGGAAGCCATCGACCCCGCGCTCCAGCCAGAACCGCACCGTGTCCAGCAGCGCGTCCTGAACTTCGGGATTGTGGAAATTCAGGTCCGGCTGCGAGGCCAGGAAATTGTGCATATAGTACTGCCGGCGGGTGGCATCCCATTCCCAGGCCGGGCCGCCGAAGAGCGACAGCCAGTTGTTGGGCGCGCTGCCATCGGGCCTGGCGTCGGCCCAGACATACCAATCGGCCTTGGCATTATCCCGGCTGGCGCGACTTTCGACGAACCATTCATGCTTGTCGGAGGAATGCGACAGCACCTGGTCGATGATGATCTTAAGCCCGAGCCGGTGCGCTTCGGCGATCAGCGCGTCGAAATCCTCGAGGCTACCGAACATCGGATCGACGTCCTGATAGTCGGATACGTCGTAGCCCATGTCGGCCATCGGCGACTTGAAGAAGGGCGACAGCCAGACGGCGTCGACGCCAAGCGATGCGACATGCTCCAAACGGATGGTGATGCCGCGCAGGTCGCCGCTGCCGTCGCCCGTCGTATCCTGGAAGGAGCGCGGGTAGATCTGGTAGATGACACAGCCGCGCCACCATTCGGCATTTCTGTCAGCCATCATAAATCCTTCCCGGCGCGCGCCTGCCCGGCCTTGCGCTCAGTCATGAAAATCACCGTCCGCCCCGGCACCAGCCGCGCGATGTCGGCGGCGCCGGCCTGGGCCTCGATCGCTGGAACCCATCGAAATCCCTCACGCTCGGGCAGCGTGAACATCGATTGGCGGCGGTCGCCATTGACGATGACGGCAAAGCGGCAATCGCGCTCGCCGGCGCCGAGCAGCATGACCAGGCGATGCCGCCGCGGATCGTGCCAGTCCACCTCGCTTAGCGGTGCTCCCGTCTCGGTCAGCCAGGCGACGTCGGGAAAGTCCGAACCCGCCAGCGGCTCTCCGGTCAGAAAATCTGTGCTGGAAAGCACTGGCGCGGCGCGGCGCATTGCGGCAAGCGCCGACGCATGGCGTTCCAGCGCCAGGTCGCGTCCGCCCCAGTCGAGCCAGGTGATCTCATTATCCTGGGCATAGGCGTTGTTGTTGCCCTTTTGCGTGCGGCCGAATTCGTCGCCCGCCGTCAGCATGATCGTGCCGCGCGAGGCAAACAGCGTGGCGAGCAGCGCGCAGCGGTCGTCGAAACGGGCTTCGGCAATCGCCACGTCCGACGTCTCGCCTTCGACACCGTTGTTCCACGACAGGTTCTCGTTGTGGCCGTCGCGGTTCTGCTCGCCATTGGCCGCGTTGTGCTTGCGCTCGTAAGCGACGAGGTCGGCCACCGTCATGCCGTCATGCGCGGCGATGAAGTTGACCGTGCGACTCAGCGGCTGATCTGCCTTGGCGAAGACATCGGACGAGCCGGCGAGCCTTGTCGCCAGCGCGCCGACCATGCCGGCGTCGCCGCGCCAGAAACGCCTGACATCGTCGCGGTATTTGTCGTTCCATTCAAGGAATGACGGCGGAAAATTGCCGAGCTGATAGCCGTCCGGGCCAATGTCCCAGGGCTCCGATATAAGCACCCTATCTGCGAGAACGGGATCGTCGGCGATGGCCTTGAGCAGCGGCGCGGCCGGGTCGAACACGCCGTCGACCCGGCCGAGAATGGGTGCGAGATCGAAGCGGAAACCATCAACCCCGGCATGGCGGACGAAGTGACGGAGCGTGTCCAGCACCAACTCCGCGACGATCGGGTGGTCGCAGGCAACCGTATTGCCGGTGCCGGTGTCGTTCACCAGCCTGCCGTCCGGCTCTTGCCGGTAATAAGCGCGGTTGTCGAGGCCGCGCAGCGACAGCGTCGGGCCGAGCCGGTCGCTTTCTCCGGTGTGGTTGAAGACGAGGTCGAGGATGATGCCGATGCCGGCTTTGCGCAGTGCTGCGACCGTGTCGCGCAATTCGGCCAGGCCGCCGGGCGCCAGGCGCGGGTCGAGCGCCATGAAGGTGACGGGATTGTAGCCCCAGGCGTTGCTGAGCCCGAGCGGCGGCAAATGCCGCTCGTCGATCGAGGCCGTGACCGGCATCAGTTCGACGGCGGAGACGCCGAGCTTTTGCAGATACTCGATCATTGCAGGATGGGCAAGGGCCGCAATCGTACCGCGCTGTCTCTCGGGGATATCCGGATGCAGCATGGTAAAGGCGCGCACCGGCACCTCATAGACCAGGCCGCCGGGCCGAAACAGCGGCGGCAAAATGGGCAGCGGCTTCGGCAAGGTTTTCGCCACGGCCTTCGGCATCAACGATGCCGTGTCGGCGCCTTCGTTGCGCCGCGCGGAGAGCCGCCAATGGTGCGCATAGGGCCGGTCGATCTCGATAGCGTAGGGGTCGACGAGCAACTTCTCCGGATCAAACCACAAGCCGCGCTCGGGCGCATAGTCGCCATCGCCGCGAAAGCCATATCGCGTGCCGGCGCCAAGGCCGGCGACGAACAGCGCATGCACCCCCTCACCTTCCGGCTGGAGCTCGAGCCGATCGGTTTCACGGTTTCCAGTCTCGTCGAAGATCGAGACCCAGAGGCGTCTTGCCGACGACGACCAGGCGGCGAAGCGAATGCCCTCGCGGCTGACGGTTGCGCCGAGCTGGCTCATGTGCACGCCTCCCGACCCTGTGGGGCGGGTCGCGAGTGGGCTTCTCCCCTTGTGGGAGAAGGTGGATCGGCGCGCAGCGCCGAGACGGATGAGGAGTGCTGGAAGGAACGAGGCATCGGTGATTTGAACGCAGGCCAAGCTGGAGCACCCCTCATCCGACCGAGCTTCGCTCGGCCACCTTCTCCCACAAGGGGAGAAGGTGGAGCCCCGCGACGCAGGCCGAACTCAGGCGACCGGCAATCCGCCAGCCTCAAGTAATCACGCTCGGCTTGTTGCGGCCGGTGTGGCTCTTGATCCCGGCGATGTCATCGGCGGCCGCTATCAGATTGGCAAGCGCCTCCTGGGTGTCCAGATCGTGCCTCGCCTTGTCCGGCTCGTAGCGCTCGATATAGACGCGCAGCGTCGCGCCCGAGGTGCCGGTGCCGGACAAGCGGAAGACGACGCGCGAGCCGCCCTCGAACAGCACCCTGATGCCCTGGTTCTTGCTCACCGATCCGTCGACCGGATCGTGGTAGGCGAAATCGTCGGCGCTGGCGATGGTCATGCCGCGCACACTGGTGCCCGGCAGCGAGCCAAGCTTGGCGCGCAACTCGTCGACCAGCTTGTTGGCGCGATCCGTCTCGACCTCCTCATAGTCGTGGCGCGAGTAGTAATTGCGGCCGTAGGTCGCCCAGTGCTCGGTGACGATCTGCTTTGCGCTCTCGCCGCGTACGGCCAGGATGTTCAGCCACAGCAGCACCGCCCACAGCCCGTCCTTCTCGCGCACATGGTTGGACCCGGTGCCGGCGCTTTCCTCGCCGCAGATCGTCGCCATGTCGGCATCGAGCAGATTGCCGAAGAACTTCCAGCCGGTCGGCGTCTCGTAGATGCCGATGCCAAGCTTTTCGGCAACGCGGTCGGCCGCACCGCTTGTCGGCATCGAGCGTGCGATGCCCTTGAGGCCTTCCTTGTAGCCCGGCGCCAGATGCGCGTTGGCGGCAAGCATGGCCACCGAATCCGATGGCGTGACGAAGATGCCCTTGCCGATGATCAGATTGCGGTCGCCATCGCCATCGGAGGCAGCGCCGAAATCCGGCGCGTCCGGTCCCATCATCTCGTCATAGAGGTGCTTTGCATGGACCAGGTTGGGGTCGGGGTGATGGCCGCCGAAATCCGGCAAGGGCTTGAAGTTGCGGCAGGTGCCGTTGGGAGCGCCGAGCCGACGTTCGAGGATCTCCTTGGCATAGGGGCCGGTGACCGCGTGCATGGCGTCGAAGCGCATGCGAAAACCGTATTTGAAATTGGCGCGGATGGCGTCGAAGTCGAACAGGCTTTCCATGAGCTCGGCATAATCGGTGACCGGGTCGATGATCTCGACGGCCATGCCGTCCGCCTTGACGGTACCGATCTTGTCGATGTCGATCGGCCCGATATCGGCGATCTTGAAGCTCGCGATCGTCTTGGTCTTTTCGAAGATCAGGTCGGTCAGCTTTTCCGGCGCTGGGCCGCCATTGCCGGCATTGTACTTGATGCCGAAATCCTCGTGCGGGCCGCCCGGATTGTGGCTGGCCGACAGGATGATGCCGCCGAAGGTCTTGTATTTGCGGATGACGTGCGAGGCGGCAGGCGTCGACAATATGCCGCCCTGCCCGACCATCACCTTGCCGAAACCGCTGGCGGCGGCCATGGCGATGGCCTTCTGGATGACCTCGCGGTTGTAGAAGCGGCCGTCGCCGCCGATCACCAGCGTCTTGCGCTCAAATCCCTCCAGTGCGTCGAAGATCGACTGGATGAAGTTCTCGGCATAATGCTCCTGCTGGAACACCGGCACCTTCTTGCGCAGGCCGGAGGTGCCGGGCTTCTGGTCGAGATAAGGTTTGGTGGCGACGGTTCTGATCATGCCTCAGGCAGCCCTTTTCGATAGCAGCAAGCGATAGAGTTCGACGTATTTTTCGGCGCTCTTGTCCCACGAGACATCGGCCTTCATGCCCTGGCGTTGGATCGATTGCCAGGTTGCAGCGCTGGCATGAGCGTCGACCAGCCGGCGGATGGCGTGCAGCAGCGCGCCGGCATTGTTCGGCGCAAACTGGAAGCCGGTCGCCACGCCGGCCGAAATCGCCGCTTCATTGGCGTCGATGATGGTGTCGGCAAGGCCGCCGGTGCGGGCGACGATGGGCACGCAGCCATAGCGCAGGCCGTAGAGCTGGGTCAGCCCGCAAGGCTCGAAGCGCGACGGGATGATGATCGCGTCGCAGCCGCCCTGCATGGTGTGAGAGAGCCCCTCGTCATAGCCGACGACGACGCCGATGCGGCCACGATGACGGGCGGCGGCGGCGAGCAGCGCGCCTTCGAGGCCGGCATCGCCAGAGCCCAGGATCGCCAGCCGCGCGCCTGCCGCGACGACGCCGTCAACGACCGCAGCCAGTATGTCCATGCCCTTCTGCCACGTCAGCCGGCTGACGACGCAGACGATCGGGCTGTCGTCGCGCTCGAGGCTGAAGCGGTCCTCGACCGCCGTCCGGTTGGCGCGGCGCGCCTCAAGCGTCGCGGCCGAATAGTTGGACACCAGATGCTTGTCGGTTTCCGGGTTCCAGATGTCGACATCGATGCCGTTGACGATGCCGTAGAGATCGGTGGAGCGCATGTTGATCAAGCCGTCGAGACCCATGCCGAATTCGGCCGAACGGATCTCCTGCGCATAGGTCGGGCTCACCGTGGTGATCGCCCAGGCAGCCTGCAGGCCGGCCTTGAGGAAGCCGACGCCGCCATAGTACTCGACGCCGTCGAGCGCCATCGCCACGGCCGGCAGGCCAAGCTCGCCGAAGATGCCGGCGCCGAACTGGCCCTGGAAGGCGAGATTGTGCACGGTGATCAGCGACGGTATGCCAACCGCCTTGCCGTAACGCATATAGGCCAGCGTCATCGCCGACTGCCAGTCATGGGCATGCACGATGTCGGGCTGGTAGCCGGAGATGGCGCCGCCGGCAATGTCGCCGCCGGCCTGGCTCAAGGCGGCGAAGCGCCGCCAATTGTCTGGCCAGTCGGCGCCCGTCGCATTGCCGTAGGGGCCGCCCGGACGGTCGAACAGATGCGGCGCGTCGAGCACGAACAGATCGAGCCCGGCGATCTGGACGGCATGGACGGAAGCCTTGCCGCCCTGCAGCAGCGGATATTGATAGACGGCCTTCTTTTTCTTGAAGGCGCCCATGACAACGGGATAGCCGGGAATGAGCGTGCGCATGGCAACGCCCTTGTCCGCCAGCGCAATGGGCAGCGCGCCGGTCACGTCGGCAAGCCCGCCGGTCTTGATCAGCGGAAAGATCTCGGGCGTGACCGACAGAACCTGCATGCGCTAAAATCCGATCCTGCCTATAGCTTCAGCTTGTCGATCATGTCCTGCGTAACAAGGCAGATGCCCTTTTCCGAAACGCGGAAACGCTTGGCGTCGAGCACGGGATCTTCGCCGACCACCAGCCCTTCCGGTATCCTTACGCCGTGATCGATGACCACGCGCTTCAACTTTGCGTTCCGGCCGACATGAACGTCGGGCAGCATGACGACTTCTTCCAGCGTCGAATAGGAATTGATGCGAGCGCCGGTGAAGATCAGGCTGCGCTTCAGCGAAGCGCCCGAGACGATGCAATCGCCCGACACCAGCGAGGACACGGCCGAGCCGCGGCGGCCATCCTCGTCGTGCACGAACTTTGCCGGCGGCTTCAATTCGGCATAGGTCCAGATTGGCCAGTCGCGGTCGTAGAGGTCGAGCTCCGGCGTCACGTCGGTGAGGTCGATATTGGCTTCCCAATAGGCATCGACGGTTCCGACATCGCGCCAATAGGCCTCGTTCTCGGCGGTCGAGCGCACGCAGGATTTGGCGAAGCGGTGGGCGATCGCCTTGCCGTTCTGGACGATGTAGGGGATGATGTCTTTGCCGAAGTCGCGGCTCGAGCCTGCCTCGGCGGCGTCGCGACGCAATTGCTCCATCAGGAACTTGGTCTTGAAGACATAGATGCCCATCGAGGCCAGGGCGAATTCCGGCTTGTCGGGAATGCCGGGCGGGTCGGCGGGCTTTTCGACGAAAGCGATGATGTTGTCCTTGGCGTCGACATGCATGACGCCGAAGCCGGTCGCTTCCATGCGCGGCACTTCGAGGCAGCCGACGGTGACGTCGGCGTTGGCGTCGACGTGCTGGCGCAGCATCAACTCGTAGTCCATCTTGTAGATGTGGTCGCCGGCGAGGATCACCATGTATTCGGGGCCGTAGGCCTCGATGATGTCGATGTTCTGATAGACGGCGTCGGCGGTGCCTTCATACCACTGCGTTTCCGAAACGCGCTGGCTGGCCGGCAGGATGTCGAAGCTCTCGTTTCGCTCTGGGCGCAGGAAGTTCCAGCCGCGCTGCAGATGGCGGATCAGCGAATGCGCCTTGTACTGGGTGGCGACACCGAGGCGGCGAATGCCTGAGTTGAGTGCGTTGGAGAGCGCGAAATCGATGATGCGCGTCTTGCCGCCGAAATAGACCGCGGGCTTGGCGCGCCGGTCGGTCAATTCCTTGAGGCGGCTGCCGCGCCCGCCGGCCAGCACATAGGCCATGGCGTCGCGTGCCAGCGGCTGGGTTCGTTTCGTGTCTGCCATTTTTACCCTCCCAAGTCACTCAGTCTGAAACATCGCTCAGGCCGGAGCAAATTCGAACATGATCGTCGACAGCGGCGGCAACAGCATCGTCGCCGATATGCCGCCTCCTTCCGCCCGCGCCTCGACCTCGCCGCCATTGCCCGTGCCCGAACCGCCATAGTCCGAAGCATCCGTGTTCATGATTTCGCGCCATTTTCCGGCCCGCGGCAACGGCACGCGGTAATTGTCGCGCGGCACCGGCGTGAAGTTGGAAATGACGGCGATTGGGTTGCCATCGGGCGCACTGCGCAGCCAGGCAAAGACCGAGTTGGCGCTGTCGTCGACGATCAACCACGAGAACCCCTCCGGCTCGCAGTCGCGCGCATGCAGCGCCGGACGCGAACGGTAGAGATAGTTGAGGTCGCGCACCGTCTGCCAGACACCGCGATGCAGCCGGAAATCGAGCAGGTTCCAGTCGAGCGCGCGCGCCTCGCTCCACTCGCGGCGCTGGGCGAATTCCTGGCCCATGAACAAGAGCTTCTTGCCGGGATAGCCCCACATGAAGGCGTAGTAGGCGCGCAGCGTCGCGAATTTTTGCCAGTCGTCGCCGGCCATCTTGCCGAGCAGCGTGCCCTTGCCGTGCACGACCTCGTCATGGGAGAGCGGCAGCACGAAATTCTCGGAGAAGGCGTAGACCAGACCGAAGGTGATGTCGTTGTGGTGATGCTTGCGGAAGATCGGCTCCTTGGAGAAATACTCCAGCGTGTCGTGCATGAAGCCCATGTTCCACTTGAAGCCGAAGCCCAGGCCGCCTTCATGCACCGGCTGCGACACCTTCGGCCATGAGGTCGATTCCTCGGCGATGGTCATCACGCCGGGATGATGGCCATAGATCTCCTTGTTCATTTTCTGCAGGAAGCTGACCGCTTCGAGATTCTCACGCCCGCCTTTCTCGTTGGGGATCCACTCGCCGGCCTTGCGCGAATAGTCGAGGTAGAGCATCGAGGCCACCGCATCGACGCGAAGACCGTCGACATGGTATTTCTCGGCCCAGAACAGCGCGTTGTTGACGAGGAACGACACCACCTCGCGGCGGCCAAAATTATAGATCGCCGTGTTCCAGTCGGGATGAAAACCCTTGCGCGGGTCGGCATGCTCGTAGAGCGCGGTGCCGTCGAAATTGGCCAGCCCATGCGCGTCGACCGGGAAATGCGCCGGCACCCAGTCGAGGATCACGCCGATGCCGGCGCGGTGGGCGCCGTCGACGAAACGGGCAAAACCATCAGGATCGCCGAAGCGGGCCGACGGCGCGTAGAGGCCGGTCGTCTGGTAGCCCCATGACGGATCATAGGGATGCTCGGAGATCGGCATGAATTCGATATGGGTGAAACCAGTTTCGGCGACATAAGGGATCAGCCGGTCGGCCAGTTCGTCCCATGACAGGAAGGTGCCGTCGTCGCGCAGTTGCCACGAGCCGGCATGGACTTCGTAGATCGAAATCGCTTCGCGGCGGGGATCGGCGTTGCGCCAGAAATTGCGGTGCGCTTCGTCGCCCCATTCGTGCGCCGGCGGCACCGCCGTCACCGAAGCGGTGGCCGGGCGCAACTCGGACTTGAAGGCGAACGGATCGGCCTTGAGCGGCAGGCGCACGCCATCGGGCGCGATGATCTCGTATTTGTAGGGCCGGCCGGCGCCGATGTCGGGAATGAACAGTTCCCAAATGCCGGTGTCGCGGCGGTCGCGCATCGTATGCCTGCGACCGTCCCATTCGTTGAAGTCGCCGACCACCGAGACGCGCCGCGCATTGGGCGCCCAGACGGCGAAATGCACGCCCGACGCGCCCTCATGGTCGATGAGATGAGCGCCGAGCTTGTCGAACAGCCTGAGGTGCGATCCCTGGGCGATGTAGTAATCGTCCAGCGGGCCGAGCACCGGACCGAAGGAATAGGGATCGGTCAGCCACCAGTCACCGCCGGCATTCCTGGCGTGATAGCGCAGCGGCTGGCGTTTATTGAGCGACAGCTTGCCCTCGAAGAAGCCGCCGTCGTCGCGCCGGGACAGTTCGCCGGCATTCTTGCCGGTCAGCGTGTAGGCGGTGACGAACTCGGCATGCGGCACAAAGCAGCGGGCGACAAAGCCCTTGCCTGCCTCATGTACGCCCAGCACCGCGAATGGATCGCCATGCGTGCCGGCGACAATCGCCGCGACATCGCTGGCTGGCGCCAGTCCGTTCGGCCCGCTGGTCGCAGCGGTCGCGCGCGGTTTCCTCATCAGGCGGTGTCCCTCCCAGGGAGCTGGACCACATTGTTCGTGGTCTCATGCAATCATATCAGGCGGGCACGTTCCAGATGTCTTTCGCATATTGGCGGATCGTGCGATCGGACGAGAACCAGCCGACGCGAGCGACATTGCGGATCGCCCGCGCGTACCAGTCGGGACTGTTACGCCAGACGGTGTCGACGTCGCGCTGGGTGGCGGCATAGGTGTCGAAGTCGGCCGCCACCATGAACCAGTCGCTGCCATAAAGGCCGTTGATCAACTCGCGATAGCGCTCGGGATCGTCAGGCGAAAAGACGCCCGACGAGATGGCGGCGAGCGCTTGTGACAGTTCCGGCGATGCCTCGATCACCGCGCGTGGATCGTAGCCGTTGTTGCGCCGCTCGGCGACCTCGGCGGTGGTCAGGCCGAAAATGAAGATGTTGTCGTCGCCGACGCAGTCCTTGATTTCGACATTGGCGCCGTCGAGCGTACCGATGGTCAGCGCGCCGTTCAGCGCGAACTTCATGTTGCCGGTGCCGGAAGCTTCCATGCCGGCGGTCGAGATCTGCTCGGAAAGGTCGGCAGCCGGCATCAGGATCTCGGCCAGGCTGACATTGTAGTTCGGCACGAACACCACTTTCAGCAAGCCACGCACCGCCGGGTCGCGGTTGATGACCCTGGCGACGTCGTTGGCGAGTTTGATGATCAGCTTGGCGTTGTGGTAGCTGGGTGCCGCCTTGCCGCCGAAAAATTTCACGCGCGGCATCCAGTCGCGCTCGGGGTGCGAGCGGATCTGGTCGTAGAGGGCGACCGCTTCCAGGATGTTGAGCAGCTGGCGCTTGTATTCGTGGATGCGCTTGACCTGGATGTCGAACAGTGCCGAGGGATCGAGCTTGATGCCGAGCCGGTCGGCGACCAGATTGGCGAGCTTGGCCTTGTTCGCCCGCTTGACGGCGGCGAACTTGTCACGGAAGGCCGCATCGTCAGCAAAAGCGTCAAGCCCCTTAATCGCATCGATGTCATCGAGGAAACGGTCGCCGATCGCCTCGCGGGTGAGCGCGGTGAGGCCGGGATTGCACTGGATCAGCCAGCGCCTTGGCGTGATGCCGTTGGTCTTGTTGTTGATACGACCAGGATAGAGGTTGTGGAGATCGGCGAAGACCGTCTCCTTCATCAATTCGGTGTGCAGCGCCGAAACGCCGTTGATCGAGTGCGAGCCGACAAAGGCGAGGTTGCCCATGCGCACGCGGCGGTCGCCGTTTTCCTGGATCAGCGAGATGCGGCTGATCTGGTCGCCCGAGAACTTGTTGGTGGCGCGCGCCTCCAGAAGCACCTCGGCGTTGATGGCGTAGACGATCTGCATGTGGCGCGGCAGCAGCCGCTCGAACAGCGGCACAGGCCAGCTTTCCAGTGCCTCGGGCAGCAGCGTGTGGTTGGTGTAGCCGAAAGTGCGCTTGGTGATGTCCCAGGCCTGGTCGAAATCCATGCCGTGGACATCCATCAGGAGGCGCATCAGTTCCGGCACGGCGATGGCCGGATGGGTGTCGTTCAAATGGATCGCCGCCTTGTCGGGCAGCGACTGCAGATCGCCATACTGGCTGAGATGACGCTGGAGAATGTCCTGCAGCGAGGCGGTGGAGAAGAAATACTCCTGCCGCAGCCGCAGTTCCTGCCCGGCCTTGTGGGAATCGGCCGGATAGAGCACGCGCGACAGGGCATCGGCCTTGTTGCTTTCGGCAAGCGCGCCGATGTGGTCGCCGGCATTGAACTTGTCGAGCAGGATCGGATCGATCGGCATGCCGGACCACAGGCGCAGCGTGTTGACGCGGTTGGCTCGCCAGCCGACGACCGGCGTATCGTAGGCGACAGCCAGCACATGCTCGGTCGGTTTCCAGACGTGGCGCTCGAGCCGGCCGTCCTTCGAGGTGATCGACTCCACCGAGCCACCGAAGCCGACCTCGAAGGAGCGTTCGCGGCGCTCGAACTCCCAGGGGTTGCCGTGGTCGAGCCAGGTTTCGGGCAGCTCTACCTGCCAGCCGTCGTGTACCTCCTGGCGGAACATGCCGTTGGCATAGCGTATGCCGTAGCCGTGCGCGGGAATGTCGACGGTGGCCATGCTTTCCATGAAGCAGGCGGCAAGCCGGCCGAGGCCGCCATTGCCAAGTGCTGCATCCGGTTCGAGCCCGGCGATGAGGTCGAGGTCGACGCCGAGAGACTTGAGCGCCTCGCGCATATTGTCCATCAGGCCGAGATTGGAGAAGGCATCGCGCATCAGGCGGCCGATGAGGAATTCCAGCGACAGATAGTAGACGCGCTTTTCCTGCTGGGCGTAGGCCTCCTGCGTCGCCTGCATCCAGTGATCGACGATGCGGTCGCGCACGACCTTGATCGAAGCAGTGAGCCAGTCGTACTGCGTAGCGACGTTGGTGCCCTTGCCGACCCTGTATTTGAGGGCCAGCAAGACTTCGTCGGCGAGCGTCTTGGGGTCGGGGATTTCGAGGACGGGGGCTTCGGATGTCATCGTACGCGTCATAATGCCTCTCGTGATCGTGCCGCGATCATACCGGCTTTCACCGCTACTCCCAGCCCATCCTAGTGCATTGCAGCATATGTTCAATCGATTTAGATCGGGACGCCACCCGGTTCACCTGCGGCAATTTTACCCGTCGAGGCAGATCAGGCCGCCAGCGCGTCCTCCGGCGGCTTCTTTGCGCCGGTCATGAGGGCCACGGCATCCGACATGGAAATCAGCTTCGGGTCGACGACGCAAAGGCGTCGGCCGAGCCGGTGGATGTGGATGCGGTCCGCGACCTCGAAGACATGCGGCATGTTGTGCGAGATGAGCACGATCGGCAGGCCGCGCTTCTTGACGTCGAGGATCAGTTCCAGCACGCGGCGGCTCTCCTTGACGCCAAGGGCAGCCGTCGGCTCGTCCATGATCACCACGCGACTGCCGAAGGCAGCAGCGCGCGCCACCGCCACGCCCTGGCGCTGGCCGCCCGACAGCGTTTCCACCGCCTGGCTGATGTTCTGGATGGTCATCAGGCCGAGTTCGGTCAGCTTGTCGCGGGCGCGTTTTTCCATGGCCGGACGGTCGAGCATGCGGAACCAGCTGCCAAGCGGGCCCGGCTTGCGGATCTCGCGACCGAGGAACATGTTGTCGGCGATCGACAGTGCCGGCGACAGCGCCAGGTTCTGATAGACGGTCTCGATGCCGGCTTCGCGGGCCTCCATCGGCGACTTGAAAGCAACGGGTTTGCCTTCAAGCCGGATTTCACCTTCGTCGGGCACGGCCGCGCCGGAAATCGCCTTGATGAGCGATGACTTGCCGGCGCCGTTGTCGCCGATGACGGCCAGGATTTCACCCGGATAGAGGTCGAAATCGGCATTGTCGAGGGCGGTGACGCGGCCATAGCGCTTGACCAGACCGCGCGCGGTGAGGATGGGTTCCTGGGTCATGGTTATGCCGAAACCTTTCTGATCCATTGATCGATCGCCACGGCGCCGATGATCAGCACGCCGGTGAGCAGCACTTTCCATTGCGGATCGGCGCCGAGCATGTTGAGACCCATCGAGACGACGCCGACGATCATGGCGCCGAACAGCGTGCCGAGGATCGAGCCGCGTCCGCCGAACAGAGAAATGCCACCGATCACCGTCGCGGTGATGGCCTGCAGATTGTAGTCGGTGACGGCGGCGGAGGGCGAGATCGAGCCATTGCGGCCGATCGAGACCCAGGCCGCGAAGGCGGCGATCAGCCCGGCAAGGGCGTAGACCGTCATCAGCACCTTCTTGGTCTGGATGCCCGACAGTTTCGCGGCCTCCTGATCGTCGCCGACGGCATAGACATGACGGCCCCAGGCCGTGTGGTTGAGCACGTACCAGAGGACCATCACCAGCACGACCATGGCAATGACGCCGAGCGTCAGCACGGCCGTGCCAACCTTGAAACTCAGGGCAAACAAATGCAGCAGCGGCGCCTGGACGTCGACATCCGTGTCGCGGATCGTCTCGTTGGCCGAATAGATGAAGTTGGTGGCCATGACGATGTTCCAGGTACCAAGCGTCACGATGAAAGGCGGCAGCTTCATGTAGGCGACCAGCACCCCGTTGAGCAGCCCGCAGGCGCCACCGGCGGCAAGGCCGATGGTTACCGCGAGCACCGCCGGCATGCCGTAGGTGACCGCGCAATTGCCCATGATGACGGCCGAAATCACCATGATGACGCCGACCGACAGGTCGATGCCGGCGGTCAGGATGACCAGCGTCTGCGCCGCGCCGAGAATGCCGACGATGGCGATCTGCTGCAGGATCAGCGTCAGCGTATAGGATGAAAAGAAGCGTCCGCCGATGGTGATACCGAAAATGATGATCGACAGGACCAGCACGATCAGCGGCACCGCGGCCGGCGTGGAATGCAGGAAATGCTGGGCGCGTTTGACGGCAGATTTATGCTCGTCAAAGGCGGCAACGCTTGTGTCGCTGCCCGAGAGGACCTTCTCGAATTCCTGAGCTTGAGCCATGTTTTCTCCCCTGGGCTTCGGCCACATGCCGACGCGCGTCCACGCCTTTCCGGTCTGCTGCCGGGATTATTCGCGTTTACAGTGATACATCGTCCACCTGATGCGGCCGGGGATCAAGCCCCCGACCGCACGGTTTATTAGCCGGTCAGGCCAGCATCAGCCCCAGCACTTGGCGAGGCCTTCCTTGGTGTCGATGGACTTCACGCCGTTGGCCGGCTTGTCGGTGACGAGGTTGACGCCGGTGTCGAAGAAGTTCTTGCCTTCGGTCGGCTTCGGCTTGGTGCCGTCCTTGGCGAAAGCGGCGATCGCCTCGATGCCGAGCGCCGCCATCTGCAGCGGATATTGCTGCGAGGTGGCGCCGATCACGCCTTCGGTCACCGACTTCACGCCGGGGCAGCCGCCGTCGACCGAGACGATCAGCACCTGGCTTTCGAGACCGACAGCCTTGAGCGCCTGGTAGGCGCCGACAGCGGCTGGCTCGTTGATGGTGTGGATGACGTTGATGGTGTTGTCCTTCTGCAGAAGGTTCTCCATCGCCTTGCGGCCACCCTCTTCGTTGCCGTTCGTCACGTCATGGCCGACGATGCGCGGATCGTCCTCGTCGCCGATCTTGTTGGGGTCCTTCACGTCGATGCCGTAGCCCATCATGAAGCCCTGGTCGCGCAGCACGTCCACAGTCGGCTGCGACGGCGTCAGGTCGAGGAAGCCGATCTTGGCGTCCTTGGCCTTGTCGCCGAGTGTCGCGGCGGCCCAGGCGCCGATCAGCTTGCCGGCTTCCAGATTGTCCGTGGCGAAGGTCGCGTCGGCCGCATCGATCGGATCAAGCGGGGTGTCGAGCGCGATCACCAGCAGGCCGGCGTCACGTGCCTTCTTCACCGTCGGCACGATGCCCTTGGTGTCTGAAGCGGTGATCAGAATGCCCTTGGCACCGTCTGCGATGCAGCTCTCGATCGCCGCCACCTGGCTCTCGCTGTCGCCGTCGATCTTGCCGGCGTAGGTCTTGAGATCGACGCCGAGTTCCTTGGCCTTGGCGGCGGCACCTTCCTTCATCTTGACGAAGAAGGGATTGGTGTCGGTCTTGGTGATCAGGCAGGCGCCGACACCGGCGGCCGATGCCGTCGAGGCAAATGCCATCAGGCCGAGTCCGGCCGCGGCAAACACGGTGGATTTCAACAGTTTCGACTTGGTCACGATCTTCCTCCCATGGGAACCATTCAGGATGCCGGCCAACCGGCATCTCAAGCGCATCCAACGATATTCTCCCAGCGTGGACGCCGGAACAACAGACACCAGTCCGCGCGGTGTGTCAATAATTAAATCACTCTTATTTATTATTGACACACTTGCCTCGTTCGCTCATTCTGGCCCAAAAGCAGTGTGGGGAAACGACGGGAGGAACAAGGGTGGAGACCGGCATTGCGAGGCACGGTTCGCCCGAGGCAGCCGAGAGTCGTCTGCACCGTGGCACCAACCAGAGCGGCATGCGCGACCACAATGAGCGGCTGGTGCTGTCGCTCGTGCGCCAGCATGGCAGCCTGGCCAAATCCGACATAGCGCGCATGACCGGCCTTTCGGCGCAGACCGTCTCGGTGATCATGCGCGAACTGGAGGAAGACAGCCTGCTCGTGCGCCAGGCACCGCTGCGCGGCAAGATCGGCCAACCCTCGATTCCCATGGCGCTCAATCCCGAAGGCGCCTTCTTCATCGGCCTCAAGATCGGCCGCCGCAGCGCCGAGCTGGTGCTGATCGACTTCCTCGGCACTGTGCGCTCGATGCTGCAGCACTCCTACCGCTATCCAGCGCCGCGCGAGACGGTGGAATTCGTCAGCGCCGGCATGAAGACGATGCGCGGCGAACTGACGACGGCGCAGGACAAGCGCATTGCCGGGCTCGGCATCGCCATGCCGTTCGAACTGTGGAACTGGGCCGACACGGCGGGTGCGCCGCGCGAGATCATGGACGAATGGCGCCATCGCGACATCCGCGCCGACATCCAGGCGCAGTGCGATTTTCCGGTCTATCTGCAGAACGACGCCACTTCGGCCTGTGGCGCCGAGCTCGTCTTCGGCCAGGCGGCGGCGCGCGACTTCGTCTATTTCTACATCGGCGCCTTTGCTGGCGGCGGCATCGTGCTCAACGGCCGGCTCTTCGGTGGACCGACCGGCAACGCCGGCGCGCTGGGTTCGATGCCGGTGCCGGGGCCGGATGGCAAGCCGACGCAGTTGATCGACGTCGCCTCTATCGCCATTCTGGAAAAGGCACTCAACGCGCGCGGCGTCGAGGCCTCGCATCTGTGGACCTCGCCGCAGGACTGGGGCGACATCGGCGACCAACTCGACACGTGGATCGCCACCGCCTCCCAGGCTCTCGCCTATGCCATCGTCGCGGCATCCTCGGTGATCGATTTCGAAGCGGCGGTGATCGACGGCTGGATGCCACTCACCGTACGGCGCCGTCTCGTCGATGCCGTCATCGAGGCGATCGGCATGATCGACGGCGAAGGCCTCAAGCTTCCCGCCGTGCGCGAAGGGACCGTCGGCATCCATGCGCGGGCGCTGGGCGGCGCCAGCCTGCCGCTGTCCGAGCGTTTCCTGATCGGCTCGACCACGATTTCCAGGAGCACCTGAATGCTGATCGGCATCCCGGCGCTGCTCGGCCCGGAGCTTCTGGCGACATTGCGCGCCATGGGCCACGGCGACGAGATCGCGCTTGTCGACGGAAACTACCCGGCAGAGGAACAGGCGAACCGGCTGATCCGCGCCGACGGTCATCATCTGGTTCCGGTGCTCGAGGCCATATTGAGCGTATTGCCGGTGGACGATGCCGTGCCGGAAGCGCTGTTTCGCGCCTCGGTCAAGGGCGACCCGGCGCTGGCAGATCCGGTTCATCATGAGATCGAGGCGGTCTGCGCCAGGTGCGTGCCGGGCCGCAAGGTGGTTGCGCTGGCCGGGCCCGACTTCTATTCACGGGTCAAGGCCGCGCACGCGATCGTGGCGACCAGCGAACCCAGGCTCTACGCCAACATCATCATCCGCAAGGGCGTGATCTATCCGCCGGAGACCAAGAAACAATGATCCTCTGCTGCGGCGAAGCCCTGATCGACATGCTGCCGCGCACGACGACCGAGGGCGAGCCGGCCTTTGCGCCCTATGTCGGCGGCGCGGTGTTCAACACGGCCATCGCGCTCGGCCGGCTGGGCGCGCCCGCGGGCTTCTTTTCCGGCCTGTCGTCCGACCTGTTCGGCGGCCAGTTCCGGGAGGCGCTGGGGGCAAGCAAGGTCAGCTCGACCTACGCGCACACCTCGCCCCGCCCGACGACGCTTGCCTTCGTGCGCCTGAACAACGGCCAGGCGACCTACACCTTCTATGACGAAAACACCGCTGGACGCATGCTGACCATCGAGGATCTGCCGGAACTCGGCGCCGAGATCGAGGCCATGCTGTTCGGCGCCATCAGCCTGATCTCGGAGCCGGCCGGATCGGCCTATGAGGAGTTCATGCGGCGCGAGCAAGAGCGCCGCGTCATGATGCTCGACCCCAACATCCGGCCGAATTTCATCCCCGACAAGGCCAAGCACCTCAGGCGCATTCGCTCGATGATGGCGATGGCCGACATCGTAAAGTTGTCGGACGAAGACCTGAACTGGTTCGGCGAAGCCGGCTCGCATGAGGACGTCATCCGCAATTGGCTCGATCGCGGGCCGAAGCTGATCGTCGTCACCCATGGCAGCGAAGGCGCTGTCGGCTACAGCCGGGAGCACAAGGTTACGGTCATGCCTCAGAAAGTCACGGTGGTCGACACGGTCGGCGCCGGCGACACCTTCAACGCCGGCATCCTCGCCTCGCTGCACGAACAGGGCCTGCTCACCAAGGCGGCGATCGGCGGCCTGCCCGAGGACGCGATCCGCCAGGCGCTGGCGCTCGGCGCCAAGGCCGCGGCGGTAACCGTATCGCGGGCCGGCGCCAATCCGCCCTGGCGGCATGAAATCGCCTGATCCGTTGTCCATCTGGCCGGAAAGCCGCTCCGCGGGCCGATCACTTTATGTTTCCAAGGCGCGAAGATGGCCCCTGATCGCGTTCCGTGAAGGCCGGATTTCCGGCATCTTCCGGCAATGCACTTCATATCGGCGGTAACAAGCTGCGACACCTACGCAGGTCGCAGTTTGGCCGGCCCGGCTTTCTCGGCTGGCCCAAGTCTGGTACCAGCGGCCGGTTAAGTTGTTGTTTCTGTGGGTGTCGTTGTCCCAAAACTGTTGCATGAGTCTGGGCGACACACACCAACCCGTTTGAGGCCGACATGCAATTCATCGATCTTGGCGCGCAGCGCGAACGAATCCGCGACCGGCTGAAAGCCGCGATCGACCATGTCGTCGAGGATGGCCGCTACATCCTCGGGCCTCAGGTCACCGAATTCGAGAACAAGCTCGCCGCCTATGTCGGCACCAAGCATGTCGTGGCTTGCGCCAACGGCACCGACGCGCTGCTGCTGCCACTGTTTGCCGCCGGCATCGGGCCGGGCGATGCCGTGTTCGTGCCGAGCTTCACCTTTGCCGCGACGGCGGAAGTGGTGGCGCTGGCCAAGGCCGAGCCGGTGTTCGTCGACGTCGATCCCGAGACCTACAACATCGACATCGCCAGCCTCGAAGCGGCGATCGCCATGATCAAGAAGGAAGGCCGGTTGAAGCCGAAGGCGATCATTCCGGTCGACCTGTTCGGGCTCGCCGCCGACTACGAGGCGATCATGGCGATCGCCAACCGTGAAGGGCTGCTGGTGATCGAGGATGCCGCCCAGTCGATGGGCGGCTCGCTCGACGACAAGATGTGCGGCGCGTTCGGCCATGTCGGCTCGACCAGCTTCTATCCGGCGAAGCCGCTCGGCTGCTATGGCGACGGCGGCGCGATGTTCACCAATGATGACGCGATGGCCGACAAGCTCCGCTCCTTCGCCTTCCACGGCAAGGGCGAGACGCAGTACGACAATGTCCGCGTCGGCATCAATTCGCGGCTCGACACGCTGCAGGCGGCGATCCTGATCGAGAAGCTCGCCATCCTCGAGGATGAGATGGTTGCCCGGCAAGCGGTGGCCAAGCGCTACGCCGAGGGCCTAGGCGACATCGTCAAGGCATCGCGCAACCTTGATGGCAGCCGCTCGGCCTGGGCGCAATATGCCATCGAAACGCCGAAGCGCGACGGGCTGAAGGCGCATCTGGGCGAAAAGGGCATCCCCTCGGTAATCTATTACGTGAAGCCGCTGCACAGCCAGATCGCCTATCGCGACTATCCGCGCACGCCGACCGGCCTTGCCGTTTCGGAGGAACTGCCGAAGCGCATCCTGTGCCTGCCGATGCATCCCTATCTCAGCGAAGCCGATCAGGACCGGATCATCGAGACGATCCGCAACTATATCGGCTCGAATTCGGCGCACGTCGCCGCGGCCTAACCTTCAGGCTGCGCCGGCGCCCTTCCCGCTGGCGATGAAATGCGGGTTGGCGAAATCAGCGTCGTCAGCCTGCCTGCGTTTGCCATAGGCCAGCGGCTTGCCGTCCAGCGTACGCGTCACGCCGCCGGCGGCGCGCAACACTGCATCGCCCGCGGCCGTGTCCCATTCCATGGTGCGGCCGAAGCGCGGATAGATATCGGCCTCGGCCGCCGCGACGAGGCAGAATTTCAGCGACGAGCCGACCGAGACGATCTCCGCGGCGCCGAGATCACGGATGAAGGCGTCGGTTTCCGGCGTGTTGTGGGAGCGGCTGGCAACGACGGCCGGCGGATCAGCGGCCGGTCGTGCCGAGATCGGCCGGCGGCCGACGATCTTGTAGTCGCCATCGACTTCGATTGCTTCCGCCCTGCCCGGCCGTCCCGAGAAGAAGCGCCCGGTGCAGGGCGCGAAGACGACGCCGACTTCCGGCACGCCGTGGCGAATGAGCGCAATGTTGACGGTGAAATCGGTCCTGCGGTTGACGAATTCCTTGGTGCCGTCGAGCGGATCGATCAGGAAGAAGGCGTCGCCGAGATCGCCCGGCATGACGCCGGCCGAGGCTTCCTCCTCGGCCACGCAAGGAATTTCCGTAAATGCGGCGCGCAGGCCGGCGAGGATGATCTTCTCGCTCTCGCGATCGGCTTCGGTCACCGGCGAACTGTCGGACTTTCGATCGACGGCGCAGCCCTCATGAAAGACGCGCATAACCTCGCGACCGGCTGCAAGCGCAAGGCGCTCGAATACGCCGAGCATTGCTTCGTCGTCAGATACCGCCACCGTTGTCGTATTGGTCTTCGGCAATGTCGCGCTCGTTCAGCCAGAGTTCCAGGGCCTCTACCATCTCCTCGGCCGACTTGCCGAGTGTCTTGAGATGGATTTCGGGTTTTTCCGGAGCTTCATACGGTGAATCGACACCGGTGAAATTCTTGATCTCGCCATTCAGCGCCCGCGCGTAAAGGCCCTTCGGATCGCGCCTGGCGCATTCCTCGAACGGCGTGTCGACGAACACCTCGATGAATTCGCCGTCGGCCATCAATTCGCGCGCCATGCGCCGCTCGGCGCTGAAGGGCGAGATGAAGGATACGATGACGATCAGCCCGGCGTCGGCCATCAGGCGCGCGACTTCGGCGACGCGGCGGATGTTTTCGACGCGGTCGGCATCGGTGAAACCGAGATCGCGGTTGAGGCCGTGGCGAACATTGTCGCCATCCAGGATGTAGGTGTGGCGGCCCGAGGCGAAGAGCTTCTTCTCGAACAGATTGGCGATGGTCGACTTGCCCGAGCCAGAAAGCCCGGTGAACCAGAACACGGCGGGGCGCTGGTTCTTCAGGTCGGAGCGGCCATGCTTGCCGACATCGAGCGACTGCCAGTGGATGTTTTCGGCGCGGCGCAGCGAATGCAGGATCATGCCGGCGCCGACGGTGGCGTTGGTGATGCGGTCGATCAGGATGAACGCGCCGGTGGTGCGGTTCTCGGCAAAGGTGTCGAAGGCAATCGGTGACCGGGTCGAGATGTTGCAGATACCGACTTCGTTCATCTCCAGCGACTTCGCCGCCTCATGGGCAAAATCGTTGACGTTGACGCGGTACTTCAGGTCGGTGACGGTGGCGCTGGTCTGGTCGGTCTCGGTGCGCAGGATGTAGGAGCGGCCGGGCAGCAGAGCGTGTTCATCGAACCAGACGATGTTGGCGGCGAACTGGTCGGCGACCTGCGGCCGCGCCGCGGGCGACACCAGCATGTTGCCGCGCGAGACCTCGACCTCGTCGTCGAGAACCAAGGTGATGGCCTGGCCGGCAACCGCCTGGCTGAGATCGCCGCCATGCGCGACGATGCGCCTGACACGCGACGATTTGCCGGATTTGGCGACGACGACCTCGTCGCCCTGCGCAACCGTGCCGGACGCGATGGTACCGGCAAAGCCGCGGAAGTCGAGATTGGGGCGGTTGACGTACTGCACCGGGAAACGGAACGGCAGTTCGGCGGCGGCTTCGTCGACCGACACGTTTTCGAGATGCTCGATCAGCGTCGGGCCGGAATACCATTTCGTCTTGTCGGAGCGGCCGGTGACGTTGTCGCCGTAGCGCGCCGACATCGGGATCGGCACGATCGTTTGGAAGCCGAGCTCTTGCGAGAATTGCCTGTAGTCTTCGACAATGCGATCGAAGACGCCGTGGTCGAAACCGACGAGGTCGATCTTGTTGACGGCGAGCACGATGTGGCGGATGCCGAGCAGCGAGGCGATGATCGAATGGCGCCTGGTCTGGCGCAGCACGCCCTGGCGTGCGTCGATCAGCACGATGGCGAGATCGGCGGTCGAGGCGCCGGTCGCCATGTTGCGCGTGTATTGCTCATGGCCGGGCGTGTCGGCGACGATGAACTTGCGCTTCGGCGTGGCGAAGAAGCGATAGGCAACGTCGATGGTGATGCCCTGCTCGCGCTCGGCCTCGAGGCCGTCGACCAGGAGCGCGAAGTCGATGTCGTCGCCGGTGGTGCCGTGCTTGCGCGAATCGCGCTCGAGAGCGGCGAGTTGGTCCTCGAAAATCTGCTTGGTGTCGGACAGCAGGCGGCCGATCAGGGTCGACTTGCCGTCGTCGACGGAGCCGCAGGTGAGGAAGCGCAGCAGTGACTTCTTCTCTTGCGCCGCCATGTATTCGCGGATGCTGTCGGTCGCGGCGAGGCTCTTGGCCAGGAGGTGGCGCATGCTCAGAAATACCCTTCGCGCTTCTTCTTTTCCATGGAGCCGGCTTCATCGCGGTCGATGAGGCGGCCCTGGCGCTCGGAGGTACGCGCCGTCAGCATCTCGCCAACAATGGCTTCCAGTGTGTCGGCGTCGGATTCGATGGCGCCGGTCAGCGGATAGCAGCCAAGGGTGCGGAAGCGCACCAGCCGGTTCTCCACGGTTTCGCCCGGTCGCAATTGCATGCGGTCGTCGTCCTTCAAGATTAGCATGCCGTCGCGCTCGACGACCGGGCGCTCCTTGGCGAAATAGAGCGGCACGATCGGGATGTTTTCCTGCAGAATGTACTGCCAGATATCGAGCTCGGTCCAGTTCGACAACGGGAACACGCGGATCGATTCCCCTGATGCGATGCGGGTGTTGAATATCTTCCACATCTCCGGCCGCTGGTTCTTCGGATCCCAGGCATGCTGGGCGTTGCGGAAGGAAAAGATGCGCTCCTTGGCGCGCGACTTCTCCTCGTCGCGGCGGGCGCCGCCGAAGGCCGCGTCGAAGCCGTATTTGTCGAGCGCCTGGCGCAGCGCCACGGTCTTCATCACATGGGTGTGGGTGTTGGAGCCATGGTCGAAGGGATTGATGTTGTCGCGCACGCCGTCTTCGTTGACATGGACCAGAAGGTCGAAGCCGAGCTTTTGCGCCATTTGATCGCGAAAGGTGATCATCTCGCGGAACTTCCAGGTCGTGTCGACGTGGAGAAAAGGAAAAGGCGGCTTGGCGGGATAGAACGCCTTCATCGCCAGATGCATCAGCACCGAGGAATCCTTGCCCACCGAATAGAGCATGACCGGCTTGCTGAACGCCGCCGCGACCTCGCGGAAGATGTGGATGGATTCGGCCTCAAGCCGCTGCAGGTGCGTTAGCGTGATATTCATGGACTGTGAGCGTTCTCTCGTGCCATCCAGACCTTGCATCGACGCGTCAGGCGCAGTTTTTCAACAGCCCGGTTCAAGCTTCACGTCTGGACATTATGATTTCGTGCCGGCGTTCTAGCAGATCGCCATTGCCGGGAACAATGCCGTAGAGGTCCGCTACCGGGCGGATAGAGAATGAATTTTCCACACAAAGCTTAAAAACCGGAAATTCCTGCCTAACTGGTTGATGAGCCTGAAAGGCAGCGAAAAACTATTGCCGCCGCAAGATGCCACCCGGCGACAGGCTGATGTCACGGGGCGTAAAGGCCATGCAGGCGATTTTTGATGAGGAGCCGGGCCTCGCCGCACTATCGAAGATCGGACCCAGCCGCTATACCGGACGTAGAAGATGGCCAGCGGCCGCCCCGTGGCGCGTGGATTTTCGAAGGTGATCTTGTTTGCTGCCACCAGAAAGCAGCGTTCCCCAACCCCCGCAATTGTGAACCAGAGCATTGAACCGGCTTTCATCCATAAGACGTCACCTCACGCCTTCGCAGATCAACATCTACTTCTCCATCGTCTGCTTCTTTTCTCCGCCGGTTCTGGGATCGGTGGTCAGCTTCGTGTTCAGCGGCGGCGCCCTGTGGTCCGTCCCGCTGCTCGCCGTGAAGCGTCGGCGCTTCAACGTCGACCGGCCGATGCTGGCCATGACCGTAGCGATCTATGCCTATTGCGCTGCGATGATCCTCGCTTCGATCGTCAACAACACGCTCAGGGCCGACGCGGTCTATTTCCTGCCGCTGATAACCTTGCTGTTTTTCCCCATCTCCTACTCGACCTGGAGCATTACCGAAAAAGCCACGCTTGTGCGCATTGTCGTGCTGGCCAGCCTGGCGGCATGTTTTGGCGCCCTGGCCTTGGCCATCGTGCAATATTACTGGCTTGGCATGAGGGCTGAAGGCGGGGCGGGAAATGCGATCGTATTCGCGACCGTCGCCTGTCTCAGCGTCATGATGTGCCTGGCCGGCGCCGTGTCGGGCATAGAGAGGGCTTGGAAGTCGTTGATCTTAGCGGCGCTGGCTGGCGCTGTCGCGATTGTCTGTTCGGGTTCGCGCATCATCTGGCTGGCCATGCTGATAGCCGGCATTGCCGTACTTCTGATCAACCGGCGCAAGCTCACCGGCAAGAATTCGATGCGCCTGCTGCTGATCGCCGCCGGGATCGGCCTGGTGATCGTGGTGGTCGGCTTTCCCATCATATTGGAGCGCACCGATTTCCTGTTCAGCGACTGGGATGCGCTGAACACCAAGGGCGACCACTCGACGGCGCTTGGGCTGCGCGTGGCGCTTTGGCAGATCGGCCTTGGCGCATTCCGCGAGATGCCGATTTTCGGACATGGCATCGCCGCCAGCCGTGACCTCATGCATCAGGGTTTCCAGGACCAGTTCGGCATGGACCGCGGCTTCAGCCATTTCCACAACGGCTTCCTGACGGTCATGGTCGAGGCTGGAATTCTGGGCGCCATCGCGCTCGCGGCCATATTCGTGGTTGCCGCAAGAAATGCGGCGAGGGTGTTGCGCATCAGCACCGATCCGTTGGAGCGCTTTGGCGCAACGATGATCGTTGTTACCGTGATCACCTATCTGATCGGCGGGCTGACCGGCATCCTGATCGGCCATGATATCCTCGATTCGACCTTGATGGTGTTCCTGGTCTGCGGGACATATCTTGCCTCGGGGCGCCAGCAGGCATTGCCCGAGGAACCTGCGCTTTCCGCGGCAACAGCAGTTGGCTGACAAATTTCGGACAAAGCAATGAAAGTGCTGGTCACGGGCGCGACGGGGTTTATCGGACGCCCCGTCGTGCAACAGCTACGCGAAGCCGGGTTCGAGGTGCGGATCGCCTCCCGTCATCGCGAACCGACAAGCGATGCCGTCCTGCTGCCGGACCCTGACGCGCCGGCCGAAGCGTTCCTGGCCATCATGCAGGACGTCACGCATGTCGTTCATTGTGCCGCCCTGAACAATGACCGCAACGCAAGCGATGCCGACTACCTGAAGGCCAACGCGGAACTGACCGGACGGCTGGCGCGCGCCGCGGCCCTTCAGGCCGGCGGACGCTTCATCTATCTGTCGTCGATCCGAGCGGTGGCTGGTCCCGGCTTCAGCGGCACCATAGGCGAGACAACAACCCCTGCCCCGCAATGCGCCTATGGGCGTTCGAAACGCGAAGGCGAGATCAGGACGCTGGACGCCTATAGGTCGGCAGGCCGCTCCGACGCCGCTATGCTGCGCCTGCCGCCCGTCCATGGCGAGGGCATGAAGGGAAACCTGGCGGCGCTGATGCGGCTGGCCGACACCGCCCTGCCGCTGCCAACGGCCGCACTGACGGGGGTCCGCTCGCTGATATCCTGTGAAGCGGCCGCACGTGCGGTGCTGCACCTGTTGGCCAGGGACACACCGCTTGACCCCATCTATGTCGCCGGCGATCACCGCCCCAGCCGGATTTCGGAGATCATCACCGCCTTTCGGCGAGGCTTCGAACGGCCGGTGCGCCTGTTTTCCATGCCCGGAGCGCCGATGCGGGCGGCCGAGTCCTTGTTGGGCAAGGGCAACGCCTGGGAGACCATGACCGCAACGCAGATCTGCGATCCGTCGCTGCTTGTTTCGCAAGGCTGGGCGCCGGAAACCGACACGCTCGAACAGCTGGCCGAGATGGCCAGGCGCAGCAGGTTCGGAGCCTGATCCAAACCTGCGTTGGTGATCAGCCCCGATAGATCGTCCGAAACAATATCCCGAGATCGCCGCCGATCGAGGCCGTATCGAGATAGGCTGCATCGGTTTCGGCGCAGAGCTTCGGGTCCGACATGTCGATGCCCATGACCTGGGCGAGGCCGGTTATGCCGGGGAGCGCCTGCAGCACGCCCAACGCCTCGCGGTGCCCGATCAGTTCCGTCTGCGTGGGCAGGCACGGGCGCGGCCCGACCAGGCTCATCTCGCCTTTCAGCACGTTCCAGAGCTGCGGCAACTCGTCGATCTTGGTCCTGCGCAAAATCCTGCCGACGGCGGTGACGGAATGCGCCGGCGCCTCATGTGTGGGTAAGGACGGCGTTCCCTGATGCATCGTTCTCAGCTTGTGACAGCGAAAAGGCGTACCGCCCTGCCCGACCCGGACCTGGGAAAACAGCGCCGGCCCTGGCGACGATGCCTTAACAGCCAGCATGGCGATAAGCAGGACAGGGGATGTCGCCACCAGCATCGAGGCTGCAATCACGAGATCGAAGACCCGCTTTGGCACTTTCAGGGTCATTCGATGTTGCTCCGCGGTCGATAGCCGAGAGATCCGGCGCAATCGAATGCCAGATAGAAACCAATGCGCGCTTCAATAGCCAATCGTCGTCGCGCGGAACAGGTCTAACCTACTTGTCCAACTGTTTTCGGGCTGTTTTCCTGCAGTGCCTCGACCGGAGGCTTTCTAGCCTCATGCAGTCCCGCCAACACGGCAAGCGCGGCAGCCTTGTCCTGGTACCGCATCGCCGCCTGCAACGCCGTCAGAGCGGCCTGGATCCTCGACCATTCCACGATATCGGTCCCCAGGCCAAAAACCTTGGCGATGTCGAGCGTGACGATCTGCTCGTTCTCGCCCTGAAGCGTTTCGTGCAGTTTCTCGCCGGGCCTGATGCCGGTGAAACGGATCGGAATGTCGGTGTATGGGCTCTTGCCGGCCATGCGGATCATGGTTTCGGCGACCTCGAGGATCGGCACAGGCTTGCCCATGTCGAGCATATAGATGGCATAGTCGTCCTTGCCCTCGCGCCGCTCGGAATCGGCGGCCGACATGATGACAAGGTCGACGGCCTCGGCGACGGTCATGAAATAGCGCGTCATGCGCCGGTCGGTGATGGTGACGGGGCCGCCTGCCTCGATCTGCGCCTGGAAGATGGTCGCCACGGAGCCGTTGGAGCCAAACACGTTGCCGAACCGCACCGCGATGAACTTGGTGCCGGAGCGGCGCCCGCCGAGCCCGGCAGCGTGCGTCTCGTGCAAGGAACTGACGATCTGCTCGGCGGCCCTTTTCGTGATACCGAGCACCGAGGTCGGGTCCACCGCCTTATCGCTCGAAATAAGCAGGAACTGCGGCACTCCGCATTTGGCGGCGACCTCGGCGCAGGCGAGCGTTCCGAAAATGTTGGTCTGGATTGCCGATTCCCAGTTTTCCTCGAGCAGCGGCACGTGCTTCAGCGCCGCGGCATGGAAGATGATGGCGGGCTTGAAATCGCTGACGATGCGCGTCATCTGTCGCCGGTCGGTGACATCGATGATGCGGCACTTCAGCCGATCATGGTCCTTTTCGTCGATGGACTGGTCGAGTTGGAAAATGCCGAACTCCGAGATGTCGGCGACCAGAACGGCCTCGGCGCCGAGCTCCAGCGAGCGTTTTACCAGGATGCGGCCGATGGAGCCGGCGCCCCCGGTCACCAGGACGCGCTTGCCGCTGACGAAAGCACCGATGCGCTCGATGTCGGGAGGTACGGTCGAGCGGCGCAGGATCGTTTCCATCTCGACGGCGTCGAGAACCAGCTTGCTGCCCTGCCCAAGCTCCGAGAAGCCGGAGAACTGCACGACGGCGATGCCGCTGTGGCGGGCGACGCGAACCAGCTCCGAATACTCCTCGATCTCGCGTTCGACGCCGTTGCCGAAAATCAGCAGGTCGAGATTCTCGGTGCCCTTGACGTATTCCTCCAGCACTTCGACAAGGCGCGGGCGGAGCGCCACCACCGGAACGCCCTGGATCCGCGTACCCCGCGGCGCCTCGCTCTCGATGGCCATGATGCCGGCGATGGCATACTCGGCCGGCTGCGCCGTGCGCGTGAAACGGATGATCACGTCGGCCTCGCTCAGCCTGCCGATGAACAGTGCCTGCTTGATCAGCTCGTCGTTGGTACCGCGGCCCAGGATGCGCCAGCTCGCGCCGTCGCGAAGGAACCGGTAGTAGAGCCGAGGCGCCGATATGATGGTGAAGGAGACCAGGAAGAAGACGATGAACTGGCGCTCGTTAAGGCCGATCACCGGCTGGAAGGCACGAAACGTCAGCGAGGCGCCATAGAGCAGCACAGTCAAAGTCGCGCAGCTCTTCAGGATGTTGAAGAAGTCGGGCGTCGAGGCGAACCGCCACACTGTGTTGTAGAGACCGCAATATCTGAACAGCAGATGGCTGAGAACGACGATGCTCGCCCAGCATGCCAGGCCCGTGGGAGACAGCGCCCCGAACGACAGGCCCGAGCGCGACAAAACCAGGCTGAGCGCCACCGCGATCAGGACCATGACGATGTCCTGAAGCATTATGATGGCGCGCCGTATCTTCGGCCGAAGTCCGGACACGGCTTCTACGTATGAGGTCATTGGGTAGTACTGAACTCCAGGCGCGAAGATAGTAACGCTAAAGTGGCGCCAGATCGACTTTCAACCGTGACCGGCCACCTGTTAGAGTGCCAAATCTTCAACCCTGCCGCCTCCTATCGCATAGCGCGGAGTTGGGGGCATCGCCAGAGATTTTTTGGAACCGCACGTGGTTGGGCGATCACATACTTTTCAGCCGGCCAATTGTTTTGCGCGCACGAACCCTGCTAGACTGGCGAGCGGGCATAATACATTAGCGATCGCTGCTGCAATTCCGAGTCTGCGAAGGACCTGCCAAAATTACTGTTTCCTTGGCCAACAGTCGAGATACCGTCCTTTGCGTGGAGATGCGCCAATCCGGGGCTTGCCAAGCGAATGCGCTCCTGAATTTCACAGTCGACAGGCGCGAATTGCAGGGGCGCCGCGCCTTGGTCGAATAGTCCTCGGTGGCGATGTCGCGTATTCGCGCATGCGGCCCCCCAAGCACCCGGCTGATATCCAGGATATGGCGGGCAAAGCCGCTCCAATTGGTCTCGCCCGTCCCTGCCAGATGGTAGACGCCGCAGGCGTCAAAACCCTTGTCGCGATCGAGCATGGCGGCGGCATGCAGGATAGCAGCGGCGATATCCAGCGCCGACGTCGGATTTCCCCACTGATCGGCCACCACTTTCATCTCGTCGCGATCAGCGGCTAGCCCGAGTATGGTCTTGACGAAATTCTTGCCGAAGGGGCTGTAGACCCAGGCCGTGCGCAGGATCAGATGGTGCGGATTGGCTGCCGCCACCGCCAATTCGCCGGCGAGCTTGGAGGCGCCGTAGACGCCGAGCGGCGCGGTAGGGTCGGTCTCCACATAGGCGCTGTCCTTGGTGCCGTCGAAGACATAGTCGGTCGACAGATGGATGACGGGAACGCCGAGCCGCGCGGCGGCTTCGGCGACCGCGCCGGCGCCTTCGGCATTCACAGCAAAAGCAAGGTCCGCCTCGTCTTCCGCCTGGTCGACGGCGGTGTAGGCCGCTGCAGAGACGATGATGTCGGGCCTCGATGCTTCGAGCGCCTTGAACACCGTCTCGGGCCGCGCCAGATCGAGCTGCGGCCGGCCGACGGCGACGACGTCGATACCCGCCAGCACTCGTCCGGCCTCCAGCAGGCTGGCAGCGACCTGGCCCTCGCGCCCGGTGACGACAAGCCTCATGCGGCGCCCTGCCTGTCTTCAAGCGGGCTCTGGCCCAGCCGCTCACCGGCATAGCGCTGCTCGCGAATCGGTCCCCACCACCATTTGTTGTCGAGGAACCAGTCGACCGTCCTTGCCAGGCCGCTGTCGAAATTCTCCTTTGGCGACCAGCCGAGATCGCGGCTGATCTTGGAGGCGTCGATGGCATAGCGGCGGTCGTGGCCGGGGCGGTCGGTGACGAAGGAGATCAGGTCGCGGTAGCGCTTGCCGCCAGCGCGCGGCCTTCTCAGGTCGAGAAGATCGCAAATGGTCTCGACGACGCTCAGATTGGTGCGCTCGGAATTGCCGCCAACATTGTAGCTCTCGCCCGCTTGCCCCTTTGTCGCGACAAGCTCGAGCGCGCGCGCGTGATCCTCGACGAACAGCCAGTCGCGCACATTGGCGCCGGCGCCGTAGACCGGCAGCGGCTTTTCGTCGAGCGCGTTCAGAATGACCAGCGGAATGAGCTTTTCGGGAAAGTGATAGGGCCCGTAATTGTTCGAGCAGTTGGAAAGCACGACCGGCAGGCCATAGGTCTCGTACCAGGCCCGCACCAGATGGTCCGAGGCCGCCTTGGAGGCGGAGTATGGCGAGGACGGCGCATAGGGCGTCTCCTCGACGAACATGCCGCCGTCGAAGGGAAGATCGCCGAACACCTCGTCGGTCGAGACATGATGGAAGCGGAAGCTGGTCTTGCGGTCCTCCGGCAGGCCGCGCCAGTATTCCAGGGTCGTATTCAGTATCCGGTAGGTGCCGACGATGTTGGTCTCGATGAAGGTGCCCGGACCGTCGATCGAGCGGTCGACATGGCTCTCGGCGGCGAGGTTCATGACGATGTCGATGTCGTCGCGGCGCAATATGTCGAGCACCGCCCGCTCGTCGCAAATGTCGGCCTGCTCGAAGCGGTAATTGTGCGCGTTCTCGATCGGCCGCAACGAGGCGAGGTTGCCGGCGTAGGTGAGCTTGTCGAGATTGGTCACCCGGTAGGCCGGATTGGCACACAAATGCCGGCACACGGCCGAGCCGATGAAGCCGGCGCCGCCAGTCACCAGGAAATTCATGCCGCCCTCCTTACGCGAACAGTTCTCACGGGAACACCTCCGCGCCAGCAAGCAGCGGCGCCTTGAGGTCCTTGTCCGAAAGCTGGAACCCGCCCGATATCGCCGGCCATTCAATGCCGATCGCGGCGTCGTCGAAACGGATCGACCGGTCATGCCCGGGCGAATAGGTATCGGTCACCTTGTAGAGAACCTCGGTGTCCGGCACGAGCGTGATGAAGCCGTGGGCGAAGCCTTTCGGCACCAGGATCTGGTTGCCCTTCTCGGCCGAGACTTCGAGGGCGACCCATTTTCCGAAGCTTTTCGAGCCGCGGCGGATGTCGACCGCGACGTCGAGGATCTTGCCTTTGATGACGCGAAGCAGCTTGTCCTGGGCACGCGGCGGAAGCTGGTAGTGCAAACCCCTCACCACGCCCGCGGCGGCGGAATAAGCATGATTGTCCTGCACGAAGCGCAGGTCGATGCCGGCCTCGGCGAAGCGCTCGGCATTCCAGGTTTCGACAAAAAAACCGCGCGCGTCGCCGTGCCGCTTCGGTACGATCTCCAGCACGCCGTCGAGACCGAGTTGCCTTACCTCCAGCACCTAGTTCTCCGTCAGTTCGGTGACGCGCCTGCGCAGATAGGCGGCATATTCGTTCTTTCCGAGGCGGGCGGCGCGCTGCAGCACCTTGTCCGCCGTCAGCCAGCCCTGTTCGAAGGCGATCTCCTCCGGGCAGGCGACCTTGATGCCCTGGCGATGTTCGATGGTTCGCACGAAGGATGAGGCCTCATGCAGGCTGTCATGGGTGCCGGTGTCAAGCCAGGCATAGCCGCGGCCGAGCTGATGGACGTGCAGGTGCCCGCGTTCGAGATAGACATTGTTGACCGCCGTGATCTCGAGCTCGCCGCGCTCCGAGGGTCGGATCGTCGAGGCGATATCGACGACGTCATTGTCAAAGAAATAAAGGCCAGTGACGGCCCAGTTGGATTTTGGCTTCTGCGGCTTTTCCTCGATCGTCAGAGCGGTGCCGGTGAGCTTGTCGAACGACACCACGCCATAGCGCTCCGGATCGTCGACATGGTAGGCGAACACCGACGCGCCGCTATCGCGGGCTGCCGCCGTGCGGCAGAGCTGCGACAGCCCTTCGCCGAAATAGATGTTGTCGCCAAGGATCATCGACACGCTGTCCTTGCCGATGAAGTCGCGGCCGATGATGAAGGCTTCGGCAAGGCCGTTGGGATGCGGCTGCTCTGCATAGGAGAAGTCGAGCCCGAACTCGGAACCGTCGCCGAGCAAATCGCGAAATATCGGCAAGTCGCGAGGCGTTGAAATGATCAGGATCTGGCGGATTCCGGCGAGCATCAATACGCTCAGCGGATAGTAGATCATCGGCTTGTCATGTATCGGAAGGATTTGCTTAGATATCGCTAATGTTATGGGATAAAGGCGGGTTCCGCTGCCTCCAGCAAGGATAATCCCCTTCAACCTAATCTCCTTGAGTTACCCAAGTCAGCCAGCCTCCCGCAGTCCAGTCAAGGTAGCACAGGAAAGGCCCAGCGGCCGGGCATTTGGCAGAGACGAATGGCGGCTGCTCTAATGGATTCCATCCGATGTTACAAGCCATTGGCGATCCAGGAGCACTGGCGGCCAGCCGGCAACGGGTGCGACATTGGACAGGTTCAAGGCGTTCTACAGCTGCCTTTTCATGGTGGTTCACCGATGGCGGGCTGACCTATTTCCGGGGCTCGACGGAGGCTTTCAGGCGGACGCCGCGGAAGCGCCCGCCAAGCTGCTGCCCGTGCTTGATTCCGAGATCTGGAAGAGACCCTGGATGCCGTCGAAAAATGCCGGCGGTACGATCGTCAGGCCGATCTTTTTCGTTCCCAGGAGGCCGGCAGTTCCATTTCGTCGATCCGGCCGGCAATGGGATGGCGGTATGGGGATATTAGGAAGGATGTAGATTTCGAAGCCATTTTGCCTGTTGACAGGCGGGCTCACTCCAATAAGTAGCAGCCCGACTTTCCAACGGCAAAAGCAGAATGATGAAATTCGGGTCAAGCGGCGTCCGAGGTTTGGCTTCGGAATTGGTTGGAAAGCCAAGCGGACTTTATACCGAAGCCTTTGCTCGACGTTTGGTTTCTAGTGGATTTCAGCCGAATGGTCAGGTCTTCGTAGGCCGAGATCGGCGCGATAGCAGTCAAGCAATTGCCGACGACTGCATGGCAGCCTTGGTCGCAAGCGGGTTTCGGCCCATGGATTGCGGCACCATCCCTACGCCTGCCCTCGCTCTGTATGCCCGGAAGTACAGGGCCGCGGCCCTCATGGTGACGGGTTCGCATATCCCTGCAGATCGCAACGGTATCAAGTTTTATGGCCTGAAAGGTGAGATCGACAAAGCGGACGAGGCAGCGATCACGAACTATGTCGCCGAACGGTCAAATGTGTACCCTTGGCCGCCTGCTCGCGGAACGTGGCCGGTTTGTCATGACAAGGCGGTCGCGGCCTATCGAGACCGCGCCAATGAGATATTGGAGCCGGGCGCTCTTTCCGATATGAGGCTCGGCGTCTATCAGCACAGTTCGGTCGCAGCGGAGCTGCTGGTGGAGGTTCTTCAATCCTACGGGGCCGATGTAGTTCCCGTCGGCAAAACTGAAACCTTCGTGCCCGTCGACACCGAAGCCGTGGATAAGGCCACGCTTGCGAAGCTGAAGGGTTGGGCTCACGAGTTCAAGCTCGATGCCATTGTGTCCACGGACGCCGATGCCGATCGCCCCCTTATCACCGACGACAACGGTGATCTATTTCGGGGCGACCTGATCGGGCTCGCCACGGCTCTTTTCGTAGCCGCAGATACTGTCGTCACGCCGGTGACCTCCAATTCGGGTATTTCAGGTGCTCTGGGTTTTGAGGTGGTGAGAACGAAGGTCGGGTCCCCATTTGTCATCGAAGCCATGGAAGCGTCGTACCGCGAGGGCAAGATTGTCGTCGGCTTTGAGGCTAATGGCGGCGTTCTCCTGGGGACGGATTGCCGGCTGAATGGGAAGACATTGGCGGCGCTGCCGACACGGGACGCCATCCTCCCGATCCTGGCCGTGCTCGGCACCGTGGCATCGACAAAAAGACCCCTGTCCCGCCTACGCGAGAAGTGGAAGCTTCCATTCTGCGCGAGCGAACGTCTCGAGAACTTTCCGCTTGAGAGCTCCCGCAAACTGATGCGCCAGCTCGCGAGCTTGGATTCGCTTCAGCAGTTTCTAGCCCCGTTTGGCACTGTTGCCGACGTCGATGAAACCGACGGCATCAGGGCGCGGATGCATACAGGCGAGATCATACACTTGCGGCCGTCCGGAAATGCGCCGGAATTGCGCTGCTATTCGGAGGCCGCGGACTTCGACAGGGCGACTGCGCTCGTAGCGCAGACACTGGAGAAGCTGCGGGCAACCGCGTCCACGGACACTGAGGTCGTTCCATGAAAGTTGTTCCGGTCATCATCAGCGGTGGAGCTGGTTCGCGACTATGGCCGGCCTCCCGGCAGTCGCATCCCAAACCCTTCCTCAAGGTGGCGGACGGACATTCGCTCATACAGCATACTGTGTTGCGCGCTGCCTCGATCCCGGATGTCGTCGAGCTTGTCACCGTGACGTCCAGGGAACACATTTTCCTCACGAAAGACGATTTCGACGAGCTGGAATCAGTCATCCTGCCGCGCACCTTTCTGCTTGAACCAGAGGGGCGCGATACTGCCGCCGCTGTGGCAGCGGCCACGATCCACGCCAAGGCAACGCAAGGTCCCGACGCCATTCTGTGCATCTTTCCCGCCGATCACATGATCGGGAACGTGCCGGCATTTCTAAGCGTCATGGCCAGGGCCATCGAACATGCGAAACAAGGACGTATCGCAACCCTGGGCATAAACCCGACCCGGCCGGACACGGCATTCGGCTATATCGAGGCAGACGGCGAAAAAGTTGTCCGCTTCGTCGAAAAACCGGATATCGAGACGGCCAAGGCCTATGTCGCGTCCAAGCGCTTCTTCTGGAACGCCGGCATCTTCTGCTTCAGAGCGCAGGTCATGCTTGATGAAATGGCTTCGCATTGTCCTGCCGTGATCGAGGCCGTTCTCGCCAGTTACGAGGACGGTCGCGTCAGCCATGGCGAAGGCTTTGCGAACATCGAACTCTCATCAGAACATTTCGCCTTGGCTCCGCGTATTTCGCTCGACCACGCGGTGATGGAAAAGGCCCAAAACCTGGCGGTCGTCCCCTGTGACATGGAATGGAACGACATTGGATCGTGGAACGCGATGGCCGAACTGGTCGCCCCCGACGAGAGCGGGAACAGAATTCGCGGCGACGTTCGCATGGTGGACACCACGGGCAGCTACATAAGTTCGGGCAAACGCGTCATCGGCACGGTCGGCATCAGCGACCTGGTGATCGTGGATTCTCCGGATGCCTTGCTCGTGGCGTCCCGCGACCGCGTTCAGGACGTCAAGAAGTTGTTCGAGTCCCTCAAGGCTTCCGGACATGAGGCGCATTTGCTTCACAGCACCGTGCACCGACCGTGGGGCACTTACACGGTCCTGGAGGAAGGCGAACGCTTCAAGATCAAACGCATCGAGGTGAAGCCGGGTGGGCGCTTGAGCCTGCAAATGCACTATCATCGTTCGGAGCACTGGGTCGTGGTCAGCGGCACGGCGAAGATAGTCAACGGGGACCAGGAATTGCTCCTGACCACCAACCAATCCACCTATATCCCGTGCGGCCACAAGCATCGGCTGGAGAATCCCGGCAATATCGGCTTGGTGATGATCGAGGTCCAAAGCGGCGAGTATCTAGGCGAGGATGACATCGTGCGGTTCGACGACGTATACGGTCGCACCTGACAATTCATTCTGGGCTGGGGCGGGGCAATCATCAGACACAATCGAGAGAATTGATGACAAAGAAAGCACTGATAACCGGCGTTACCGGGCAGGACGGCGCCTACCTGGCTGAGCTGCTGCTCTCCAAGGGCTATGAAGTCCACGGATTGGCGCGGCGATCGAGCACCGCAGACGTCAACACCACGCGCCTGAAATGGCTTGGCATCGAGAAGGACGTCCGGATCGTTGATGGAAACCTGACGGATCTGTCCGGCCTGGCTCGAACCATGCGCGACATAAGGCCGGACGAAGTCTACAATCTCGCGGCCCAATCCTTCGTCAAATCATCATGGCAGCAGCCGATCCTGACGGGCAACGTTACCGGCATAGGCGTGACCAATGTCCTGGAGGCTCTCCGGCTCGAAGCCCCAGAGGCGCGCTTCTATCAAGCCTCATCGTCGGAGATGTATGGTCTTATCCAGGAGCCGATGCAGTCGGAAACCACCCCCTTCCATCCCCGCTCGCCTTATGCTGTGGCGAAACTCTACGGCCATTGGATCACCATCAACTATCGCGAGAGTTTTGGCCTGCATGCCTCGAGCGGCATCCTGTTCAATCACGAATCACCGCTTCGCGGCATCGAGTTCGTGACCCGCAAGGTCACGGATGCGGTTGCGCGCATCAAGAAGGGCATGTCCAAGGAGTTGCGGCTCGGCAATATCGACGCCAAGCGCGACTGGGGCCACTCGAAGGACTATGTCCGCGCCATGTGGCTGATGGTGCAGCAGGACCAGCCAGACGACTATGTCATTGCCACGGGCAGGACAACAACCGTGCGCGACATGTGCCGCATTGCCTTCGACCATGTCGGGCTCAACATCGAGGATCACCTCGTCATCGATCCTGCATTGTTCAGGCCGGCGGAAGTGGAAATTCTGCTTGGCAACCCGGCAAAGGCAAAGCAGAAGCTGGGCTGGGAAGCGACGATCTCGCTGGAAGAGATGATCCGTGAGATGGTGGACGCCGACCTCGAACGCCATACCAACCCGTCGAGAGGCTGAGTTGAGCAGAAAGCCGCATTTGCGTTATGGTCGATAGGTTCACGCATCGCATCCTCATAACCGGGGCAAGCGGGTTCGTCGGCTCGGCACTGTTGCAGCTGCTGGAACGGGACCACGGCGACTGCAAGGTGTTCGCGCTTGGTCACGGCAAAGAGCAACAAAACGCAATCGACCTGCTGGACCGGGAAGCGGTTGACACCGCCGTCCGCGAGGTACAGCCGACTGCGCTTATCCATTTGGCAGCGGTCGCCGCACCTTCCGATGCACGCAACGCGCCACGACACGCCTGGAACGTCAATGTTACGGGAACGATGAATCTTGCCGAATCTGTGCTGCGACACGCGCCGACGGCACGGTTCATTTACGTTGGGAGTTCGGAGGCCTATGGCGCTTCGTTCCTCAACGTAGCCGGCCCGGTGACGGAAAGCGCGCCGCTTCGGCCGATGAACGTCTACGGCGCCACCAAGGCGGCCGCAGACCTGATGATCGGGCAAATGGCATATGACGGTCTGCGCGCTGTCCGCTTTCGCCCGTTCAATCACACCGGCCCTGGTCAGTCCGATACCTACGTGGTCTCCAACTTCGCACGCCAGATCGCCGAGATCGTGTCCGGCAAAAGCGAACCGATCATTCACGTAGGAAATCTTGAAGCCGAGCGCGATTTCCTGGATGTTCGCGACGTGGTGCGCGCATATGCGAGTTCCGCGATTCTCGATCTGGATGCCGGGCCGGACCATGTTTACAACTTGGCATCCGGACAGCCGCGGAAGATCCGGGATATCCTGGATGCGCTTATTGCGCAGTCGGGCATCGACATCGAAGTCCGTGCCGATCCGGAAAAATTCCGCTCCAACGACATCCCTGTTGCCTGGGGTGATGCGTCAAAGGCGCGCGCCAAGCTGAATTGGCAGCCTTTGGTGCCATTCGAGCAGACAATCGCCGAAGTTTTCGGATATTGGCACCGGCTATGTAACGCCCGCTGACTCCGTCGCGGCAGGGCGCAAAGGACCGAGCACATGTTCCGAAGCTTATGGCAGTATCGCCATTTTATAATTTCCTCCATCAGAGGCGAGCTGAAGGGACGTTTCGTGCGCTCACGCCTGGGCGGCCTTTGGTTCATCCTTCATCCACTTGCACAGGCGCTTATCTTCTCGATTGTCCTTTCGGAAGTTCTCAAGGCTCGGCTTCCGGATACGGACAGCCCAGCAGCCTATCCGATCTATCTTCTGTCCGGCATGGCCGCGTGGAATTTGTTCAGCGAGATTCTCACTCGCAGCATGACGGTCTTCATCGAGCAGGCATCGGTGATGAAGAAGATCGCCTTTCCGCGTCTGTGCCTGCCCGTGATCGTGGGGGGCACGGCGTTGATCAATCATCTGCTGCTGCTCGTCGCCCTGTTCATCATCTTCATCTTCCTGGGACATATTCCGGGCCGCGCGTTGATCCTGCTGCCGATTGGGATCGTCCTGATTGCGGCGATCGGCTTCGGTCTCGGCGTCATCCTCGGGGTGATGAACGTGTTCATCCGAGACATCGCGCAGGTGATGACGATCATGCTGCAGCTCTGGTACTGGCTGACGCCAATTGTCTACCCGGCCAATGTACTGCCTGAAAAGTACAGTTTTGTGATCGGTCTCAATCCGGTTGCGCCGTTGGTGGCGCTGTATCAGGATGCGCTGTTGTTCAACCGCTGGCCGAACCCGGAAAGCTTGGTCATGCCGGCGGTCTTGGGGCTCCTGAGCGTGACCTTCGCGATGATTTTCTTTCGTCGCGCAAGCCCTGAACTCATCGACGTGTTGTAGCCATGACCGTGCTTTCCGTCAGTCACCTGTCGAAACGCTATGCAAACTATGCGAGCAGCCTCGAGAGATTTGCGGGTTGGTTCGGCGCGCCGGTCAAGCCCACCGACGAATTCTGGCCGGTCAAGGATATCTCGTTCTCATTGGCGGCCGGAGAGGCGCTCGGGCTGATCGGGCAGAACGGCGCCGGCAAGAGCACCCTTTTGAAGCTGATCACCGGCACCGTGCGGCCGACCGAGGGCACGGCGCATGTCGGCGGTCGTATCAGCGCCATCCTGGAACTCGGACTCGGCTTCAATCCCGAATTTACCGGACGGCAGAACGCCTACCATGCCGGCGGGCTGATGGGCCTTTCACAAGCGCGCCTAGCCGAACTCATGCCGCATATCGAGGATTTCGCCGAAATCGGTGAGTTCTTCGACCAGCCGGTTCGAACCTATTCGAGCGGTATGCAGGCGCGCTTGGCTTTTGCGCTTGCCACCGCCGAACGGCCGGAGGTGCTGATCGTCGACGAGGTGCTTTCGGTTGGCGATAGCTATTTCCAGCATAAGAGCTTCGACCGGATACGCAGCTTCAAGGCAGCGGGCACGTCGATCATTCTCGTCACCCACAGCCTGGGCGACGTCAGATCACTGTGCGACAGGGTGATCCTGCTGGACAAAGGCCATGTGCTCAAAGACGGGTCGCCCGATGAGGTGGTCGACTATTACAACGCCATGATCGCGACTAAGGAGAACGAGAAGCTGAAAGTGGAGCAGCGGCGGGAAAAAGACGGCTGGGCGTTCACCAGGTCGGGGACATTTCAGGTCAAGGCGTCAACGCTGGAACTTCTCGATGCCGAGAGCGGCGAACCGGTCAAGGTCGCCAGCATAGGGCAGTCCCTGGTGCTAAGACTGGTGGCAAAAGCCGAGACTGATGTGTCCCGCCTGGTGCTCGGCTTTATGCTGCGTGACCGCACCGGCCATATCGTCTGGGGTACAAACACTTGGCACACGCAGCAGGCCCTCCAGAACGTGAAAGCAGGCGAAGAGATTGAATTTCAGCTGCCCTTCACATGCACCTTGGGCCAAGGCTCATATTCCTTCTCACCCTCGCTTGCCAGTTCGGACACGCATCTCGAAGACAACTATGAGTGGCAGGACAATGCGCTGGTGTTCGATGTGATAAATGCGACCCAACCGTTTTTCATCGGGACATCCGCGCTTGACGCGCGGTTCGTCATCCGTGGGGTTGGTGCATGAACGAACTGGAACGAGCCATAATGACGAGCAGTTGCATGGACTGTGCCGGCATAGCGAAAGTGCCGGATGCTGGTCGCATTCTGGATACACCCAACGGCCCGATCCAGATCATGCACAATGGCATACGGGTAAAGGCGGGCGGATATCATGGCGACTGGATGGCGCAGATCATTCGCGCGCTGCAGGGGCATCATGAGCCGCAGGAAGAATTGGTCTTTCACCATATCCTGCGCTACGTGCGCCACAATTCGCTGGTCGTGGAGGTGGGCGCTTTCTGGTGCTACTATACGCTGTGGTACTTGCATGAAATTGCCAATGCTTCGGCGATCTGCATCGAACCAGACCCGAACAATCTTCAATTGGGGCGGGACAATGCGAGCCTGAACCAATTGGAAAATCGAATCAGCTTTCACAATGGCTGTGTCGGGGGTCAGCCGCTCGAAAGCTTGGAATTGCGTTGCGAATCAGACGGACAGATTCGATCGTTGCCTTGTTTCGATATGGCTGCGGTGTCCAAATTGGCCAACGAGCGGACCATCGAAGTCCTGCATCTAGACGTACAGGGAGCAGAGTTGCCCTTCATTCGCTCGATGGCATCAGCGGCGCAGCGCAACCAGTTGCGATTTGTGATCGTGTCGACTCACCACAGCAGCATATCCGGCTCGCGAACCACGCATGCTGATTGCAGGCAAGCGTTGCTGGAGTTGGGAGCCATCATCCTGGCCGAGCATGACGTGCAGCAGTCTTACAGCGGCGATGGATTGATCGCGGCGAGTTTCTTTCCCGAAGATCGGCGCATCGAACTCCCGCCTGTGTCGCTGAACAAAGCTCATTCCTCACTGTTTCCTGAACTCTGATGATCACCTCATACGCGCAGAATTTCGAAGACGTCATACTGTGGCGCGCCCTCAAATCCGTTGAGCACGGCTTCTATATAGACATCGGGGCCCAGGATCCGGTTGAGAGTTCCGTAAGTCTCTCCTTTTACGAGCAAGGCTGGCGCGGAGTACACGTTGAGCCTACACCCACCTATGCCGCCAAAATTCGCGATGCGCGACCGGACGAGGAAGTGATCGAGGCAGCAATCGGTACGGACACAGGCCTCCTAACTCTTCATGAATTTCCAGGAACGGGCCTCAGCACCGGGGACCCTGCCATTGCCAAGCAGCATGTCGAGGCTGGATTCGAAATGAAGGAGCGACCTGTTCCGCTCGTTAGCCTTCAGAGCCTCTTGGACAGTTACGTCGAGAGGGAGGTTCACTGGCTCAAGATCGATGTCGAGGGCATGGAAACTGCAGTCATTGAAAGCTGGGGGACTTCCGCGGTGCGCCCGTGGATCGTGGTAGTGGAAAGCACCTTGCCGCTTTCGACGGAAAAGAGTCATAGCGAATGGCAACCCCATCTCACAGCGCGCGGTTATGAATTCGTCTATTTCGACGGTTTGAATCGCTTTTATGTCAGCGAAGAACATCCGGAGCTGAAAGATTCATTCGGACCGGGGCCGAACCATTTCGATCAGTTCGTTTTTTCGGCTTTCAGCAGATCTGATATGCTTGCTCCGATGCGGCAGGAATTGACTGTTAAACAAGCTTCCGTCGAGGAGCGTGATGCCGAAATTGCTCGCCTCCACCAACGCATAGCCGACGCAGATGCCGCAGCCACGAAGCAGCTGGCTGATAAACAAGCTGCTATTGAGGCGCGGGATACTGAAATCGCTCGCCTCGTTTCCAACGCATTGGAAAACAGCAACTCTATATCAGACTTGAAATATGAGTTGTGGCTAGAAAAATCGCGCTCTCACGAATGGTGGCTACATTCCGAAACTCACCGGAAGCGAATTGAAGAAATTTATAAGAGCAGATCATGGAAACTTACGGGCCCCTATCGCCGAATTGGTAGAATATCGAGACGCGCTATTGCTAGCGCAAATTTTAGTAACTTTAAATCAAGAAGGGACTCTCTTGTTATTCATGCAATAAAATTTGTTATATTGCGGCCACGATTGAAGAGTTTCTTATCTCAACAGATGAGGCGCTACCCCACCTTATTCAATCGCTTCCGCGATTTCACTATCGCAAAAATTTTATCTGAGAATCGCTCACGCAACACGTTTTTCTCCTCTCCGACTTCCTCTAAACACCATTTATATCGGTCCAGGACCAATTCCAACGTCGACAAACGGATATTGACTTCTTCTGACATTAACAGAATTCTCCTGGACCTTGAACAGTATTCAAAAAGAAGAAGAGAAATCTGATGCGTATAGCCCTAGATCTCCAGGGAGCGCAAACCGAAAGCCGATTTCGTGGGATTGGCCGCTATACCATATCCCTTGCAGAGGCCATCTATCGAAACCGTGGGCATCATGAGGTGTGCTTTGTCCTGAACGGAAACATGCCGGAAACGGTTGACCTTATATTTGACTCTCTAAGCAATGTGGCGCCGCTTCACTCTTTTCACGTCTGGAACGGCCCCGATCGCCGCCTCGGCGACGACTGGTATGATATCGGATGGCGAAAGTCAGCCAGCGAAAAGATATTTGAAGCCTTCACCGAGTCACTCCACGCGGACGTTGTCCACATCAGCAGCCTGTTTGAGGGTTTCAGCGATCATTCTGCTTCAAGCATAGGCCAGCTTCCAAGATCGTCTCTTATAGCCACTACTCTGTATGACTTAATCCCCTTTATTTATAGAGATATGTACCTTCCGTCCGGCACACCTTCGGAGAAATTCTACCTTGAGAAGATAGATTACCTTAAGAGATCTGATATATGCTTGGCTATATCCGATTATACGGCCGAAGAGGCTGTTTCTCTTCTTTCACTAAATAAGAATAATGTGTTCAATATATCAGGATCCACCTCAGACGAATTCAGACCAATTCCTCATTTCGATAGGAGGGAAGCGGCTAGGAAATTTTCCTTAAATCGAGAGTTGATCCTGTATACTGGCGGCATCGATTTCCGTAAGAATATTGATCGTTTGCTTGGCGCCTTTGCTAACCTTCCGCCGGACGTCCGTCGCCGTCACGTCTTGGGTATCGTTGGAAAAATTGGAGAAATACCTGCAATACAAATAAAAGCGAAAGCTAAATCTTTAGGCCTAAACGACGCAGATTTCCGACTTTTTGGATATGTGAGCGATCACGACCTTGTTGAGCTTTACAATAGTTGCCGGCTCTTTGTATTTCCGTCTTGGCACGAGGGGTTCGGCCTGCCCGCTCTGGAGGCGATGAAATGCGGTGCGCCAACGATCGCCGCAGGAACAACCAGTATTCCGGAAGTGGTAGGTTGGGATAAAGCACTCTTCGACCCGATGGATGAACGGTCCATTGCCGACAAGATGCTGGCCGCTCTCACTGACGACGAGTTTCGCGCGGAGCTATCACAGCGCGGATTGGAGCGTGCGCGCTTATTTTCCTGGGATCAATCTGCGGAAAAAGCGATCAAAGCATTCGAGACCGTATCGAGTCATTCAGTCCGAGCCGCGGGTGGGGTTGGGACTAACGCTGAATATCGGGCTTTGATCGACTCAATTGCGTCGGTAGACGGCGCTACGGACGAGGACCTTTTGTCTACTGCAGAAGCTATAGAGGTCAGTTTCCGAGAGACAAAAAGGCGTGAATCATCTTTCGATTTGTCGAAGAAGCTAAAGTGGCGCGTCGAAGGACCGTTCGACAGCAGCTATAGTTTGGCGCTACTCAATCGCGAAACGGCGCGCGCGCTAGCGGAATTGGGTCACGATGTTGCATTGTTCTCGACAGAAGGACCGGGTGACTTCCCGCCAAACCCACATTACCTGGGCCAGAATCCGGATCTCAATGCGATGTGGATTCGATCCCAAGAACTCGGCCAACGCGATGCCGACGTAACCAGCCGAATTCTCTATCCGCCACGTGTCGACGACATGGCAAGCCCCATCAACATGCTTCACCACTATGCTTGGGAGGAATCGGGCTTCCCTCTTGAATGGGTCGAAAAGTTCAACAGACATTTGCAGGCGATCACGTGTCTATCGCCTCATGTGGAAAAAATCCTAATCGATCACGGCGTCATAGTGCCACTATCGGTTTCAGGGTGCGGTATAGATCATTGGGATCGTATCGTCGCCGATCCGACATTTCGGCTGCCACAGACAGGCTTCAAGTTTCTACACGTCTCATCTTGCTTTCCTAGGAAAGGCGCAGATCTGTTGTTGAAGGCCTACGGTCGAGCCTTTTCGCCCCGCGACAATGTCGTCCTGATCATAAAGACGTTCCCAAATCCGCACAATGAGATTGACCGCTGGCTTCGAGAGGCGGTTGGCGATCGCACTGACTTTCCGAGAGTTGAAATAATCATCGAGGATTTTGATAACTCGCGTCTAAAGGCGCTGTATGAAGCCTGCGACGTGCTGGTAGCCCCAAGTCGCGCCGAGGGGTTTGGGCTGCCTATGGCCGAGGCCATGATGTCAGGGCTCCCCGTGATTACGACGGCCTGGGGCGGGCAACTTGATTTTTGCAAACCGGAAATAGCTTGGCTGGTCGACTATCAATTCGAACGAACACAAACGCATTTCGGCTTGAGTGATTCCGTTTGGGCCACTGCGGATATTCATCATTTGGCCGATACGATGCGCGGCGCCTTCGAATTTCCGAAGGAAGAACTGAGGCACCGTGCCGCCCTCGGCCGGAACAAACTCCTACGCGAATTTCGATGGGCAGGAGTTGCTCAACGGCTCGTGGAAGGTGCTGGCCGATCCTTAGCGGGGACAAAGCGGACGGAGCCCTCGATCGGGTGGATGTCCACGTGGAAAAAAACCTGCGGTATTGCAGGATACTCGGAGCACCTACTGGCGGAATTCTCGAAGATGCCAATCATCTTCGGCACGATCGATTCAGCCATCAATGCTCCAGGCGAAAACATAATTCGCTGCTGGTCAGAAGGCGGAAATTTGGACGAAGTATCCAGGGCAGCCCAAGAGAATAGGATAGATGTACTCGTTGTTCAATTTAACTATGCTTTTTTTGAATTTGCCGAATTTTCAAGATTCATCAACGAGCAAATTGCGAGTGGAATGATCGTTGTTGTTGTACTTCACTCAACTCATGATAATTCTTTGACTCCCGATAAGAAACTTATGTTCATCTCTGAAGCTTTGTCATGCTGCCATAGAATTCTCGTTCATTCTGTAGACGACATGAACCGTCTAAAGGACGTTGGCTTAGTCGACAATGTCACACTGTTTCCGCACGGGCTGATCGAGATGTCCGAAGGGGCTACACGCCATAAGTCTCATCGCGCTTCCAGTCGGTCGTATGTCCTCGCCTCATATGGATTTTTCCTGCCACACAAAGGGCTTCACACTCTTATCCGAGCTGTAGGGCTACTTAGAAAGAATGGTGTCGATGTGAAACTCCGGATGGTGAATGCAGAGTACGCCAATCCACAATCGCGCCAGCTCATTGATCAAGCACGGGAATTGATCAACGACTTGGGACTGGATCAGCACGTGGAACTTCATACCAAGTTCCTGGATGACCAAGAAAGCCTCGCACTTTTGGCCGACTCGGATCTAATTGTTTTTCCGTACGAGAATACTGGCGAATCCTCAAGTGCGGCCGTTCGTCATGGAATTGCGGCGAAGCGGCCGGTGGCCGTTACTCCGCTCCCAATTTTCGATGACGTGCGTGAGGCGGTATTTGAATTGCCTGGTCACGATCCCGCCTCGATCTCGCTCGGAATTCGAAACCTTCTCGGCGAGCTTTCCACGAATTCTAACTCGGCCAAACAGAAAGCCAGTGATGCGGAGCGTTGGCGCGCGGCGCACCAACAAGAACGCTTGTCGGCGCGGCTGGAGGGGATGCTCAAGGCACTTCACAACAAGCACCATCACGACAGTTGGCTTGGTTCATGAACTGGAGGACCAGCTCAAGGTTGCCAACAATTAGTTTAGCGCGCCGCACATATGTTCATTCCAAACGAGGTGGTATCAAACTTCGCCACACGGAGCTTTAGGTGCCGGTCTGAAGAGTACGGGGGCAAGTCGATATGCAGGTCCAGCGGCTGATCGCCAGGGGAAAAGTTTATGGCGGGGACGCTATGACCTTTGGATGTAAGCGACGTAGCGAGCGCCTCGATGTCGCGGCGACGATAGATAGAGAGGGTCGGGCTCTCCATGGTTGCGCCGTTCGATGAGACATTAAATTCCGTTGTGTGTACTGCCAACCCGCCAGGGCGCAAACACCTCATTGAGTTCTCTATGAAAGACATTCCATGCTGCAGACTGCCTAGATGTTCCAAGCTGCAGCTTGACCAAAGGAAGTCGAAGCCCACAAGGTCGACTGGTATTGCGTTCATATCGACAGCACGAAATGCGACACGTTGGCTAAACAGGTCGGCTGGGCAGTGCCCCGGATAGCGAAGTGCTTCGAGGGACGCAGCATGTTGATCAGTTTCTATCCACCCCGCAGCAGCCGCCTCTTCTCCGCCCAGATCCGTGGCGACAATTGAGGCCCCCGCGCCTGCGAAGTTTGCTACTAGAGGCTCACGGCCCACTCCGAAACCAAGACCGCGCTTGCCCTCAAGGGACCCGAAGTGAGAAAGCAGGGCAGAGCGGATGTAGGCCCATTCCCATAGTTTCCTGTGCTTCACCCCTGCTGGAAGGAAGAGGGCCTGCGATGCCTCAGTGTACGCATCCTCTTCGAATTGTGCCGCCGTGCACATCTGCCACACGGGACCTTTCAGGGTCGGGCCATCCAGTGGTATTTGACGGGGCTGCTTTGACCACCAAGATTTAGGATGCCAGTTCATTCCGTCCCCCTAAGTTTGCCTTTTCGCGCAGTCGGGCGACAATCCCTTGCATAGGGGGTCTTGCTTCGCAACATCTTCAGAACTCCAAGAGGCAACGCCGGCGCTCGTCTGAATCCGAAGGTGGATGCTACTATGCTTATGGCATCGGTGGAGAGACAGGAGGCGCGGGCTTGAGACGAACAAAAGCGAAGTTCTCACTGCGTATGATGTCGACCACCCCCGACGATTGGATCGCGTCTACATAGGGTTGCATCTCATCGAAGTACTCAGTCGCCCGCGGCCATTGATGCGCAGCCCACAACAGATCCATGTATGGGATCGCTGCGACCTCGGCGTCTTGCTCCGTGAGCAGCCGCAAAACTTTCTTTCCGAACTCAGGTCCTGCCTTACCGGGCTCAAAGGCAAGCATTGTGTCAGGCCAACCGGCCATCGCGACAGCAAGGTTCTTGTCACCACCAATGTTGTACGTCCGAATATCTAATTTGCTAGCCATATAGTTGGCAAAAAAATCGTTTCGAAACGGCACAAAGGCGACCCTTTCCCCCGGCCGAAAGATTGGCCGCAGACTTTCAACGTAGCGATCGATCTCGACGGTCGTCTCTCGGGCTTGAACGTTAGCCGCAATAACGGCACGCGTCGGCATGTTGAAAGCGATACCAGCCAAAATGATTGCAATTGTAGTACCCGACTGCACGCGATGACTTGCCACATGCAGAGCGAGCAGTGCCCATGCTCCAAACATGCCAAGCGCCACCCAACGATAACTGGCCCGCATGTTGTTAAACCCAGGGACATATGTCGAAAGGAGTTCCGTCCCAGTCCGCCACGGTGCGTACTGGAGAGGCATCAAGGGGCCGAAGTCGCCCTCAGGCCTAAGCACATTCCATTTGAACGATGGTCCCAAAGCCATATAGAAACCGCACAAGCCGACAAGCAGGAATGCAACCTTCAACCTGACGTCGGATGACCTAGTCGCCAAGGCATAGATCGCAGCTATGATTAACACCAATGCGAACGAGGCGTTAAATACTGAGCCATCGCCGAAATAGTTGATCTCCTGGCGAACAGCACTGAGGCCGACAAAATCAGGAAGCCATAGCCCCCCCTGAGTAGGAACGAAAAAGAATTCTATATTTGACCCGAACGCTCGGAAAAAATCTAAATCCTCCGCCTCAAACCTCGTCTTTCCGATGTAGGCCGTGTACAATAAATAAGAAATTGCAAATGCCGCTCCTGTGACTGGAAAACATTTATACAATATTTCCTTGCGTTCAGTCGAACTGATCGCAAAACTAACGAGGAGCAAAATTGCCACTCCCGAGGCAAACATCATGAAGCTATAGCCATCCATGAAGGCTGCGGACAGAGTGGCTGCGAAGAACAAGATGGATGATGGCAGATTTCGCTCGTAGCGCACCAACCGCAATGCCGCGTAGAAATACGCCGGCAAAAGCGCGAATCCGAGGGATACCATGGAATAATCTGCGTGCTGCCATATGACGGGTAGCGTGAGCCATAGCAGGGCGCACAGAAGCGAAATCCCGCCCCTGCCTCCGATAAGGCGCACAAACCCGTACGCGCCGTAAAATGCAACGGTGAACCATAGCGCGAATGCCAGTGCATATGCGTCGGCCGGTGGGACGCCGATCTTTAGAAAAAGTGCGGTTGGCAAGGCCGCAGCAAGTCCGAATGAGATTGCAGCAGGGGCCGGCAAGCCAAAATTTGTCGCATAAATCGAGAAACCATTGGCGAAGGACTGCGCGAAACCCAATGTCCAGATGGCTTGGCCTGTCGTAGGCACCATAAAGCCGGGAAGTGCGCCATTCACAAATAGCACGATAAGTAGCGCAGCCGCCGCAAGTAGACGAAGGCTTGTCTTGTAGAATGTGGTCCCGTCAGTCTCGTTCATTGATTGTCCAAAGGTCGGCCGGCGATCTGCCCGCCAGCAAAAAAGAGAAGATCGCCCAGAACAGTGATCGTCCGTCCGATCACCACCGCCAGCAGTATGATCGGGCCTGGGCTGAGCCCGCCAAGCAAGAAAAGCAGGACGGCCTCCCTGACACCGATGCCGGCGGGGGCACCTGGAGTCACAAGCCCCACGAGCCACGCCAGCACGTAGGCGCCAGCAATTGCCGGATAGAGCGCGAAATCGCCGGAACCGCCGGCGAGATCATAAGCTCCCGCAAAAACCAGACCAGAGAACATCAGAAAGGCGATGTAGAAAACAGCAGCCACGCCGAAGTTCGCGCCTAGAATGGTGGCCAACCAAAGCGCGACAGCCACTGCCGCGCCAAAAGAAATCCAACCGACCCAGTCCGGAATGCCGGCCGCAATCAGGGGCAACAGAAGCGTTAAAAAGAGAGCCCCACCTACGACGAGAAGAGCCAGTTCAAGAGCCGTCGACTTAGCAAGCGGAGCGTTGCCGATTCCAGCCGACAGCCCAATGGCTTGCCGCCCCGCGAACTGGAAGATGTTGCCGGGGACATATTTGGCGAGTTGCGAAATTGCATAGGCGCGGACCGCCCAAGAGTAGGAAACCGGAACCCCAAGATGAGCCAGGAGCCGCCGCCAGCCGAGAGCCAGCAACAGGTTCGACGCGCCATACAGGCCGGCCAGGACTGCGATTGCGACGTAGCCGCCGGCCCCCATTCGGCGGAAATCGATCTCGCCGGCATAGACGTGGAGCCTAGTCCCCACGAAGACGACGCCAGCCAATCCCAAGAGAGTTCCCATGCGATTGAGCCAGGTCCTGGCGCCCGGGCCGAGCGCCATCGTCAGCCTCTTTTCATCGACTTGCAATGCAACATGGTCCACGGCAGCGGCGACAGTATCTCAGCCACATCGAAAAACTGCGAGGCCAGCGAGACGATTCCGCGCTGCGACCAGTGCTGCAGATGACCGGGCGTGTTTCCCAGGGCCGAAATATACTTCCCGCGCGCCAGGTTGAGCACGCGCCAAAGCGGCTCCCGCGGCACGCTGAGGATAAGGTCCGACGTTACGATGCGTTGCAGGGCTTGGAACGCCTTTTGCGGCTCCTCGAGATGCTCCATCACCTCGCAACATACGATGAGATCGGCGCTGTCGCGTTCCGGCGTCACTTCATAAATGCTGCGGACTGCAAAACGCCCAGGGTCCATACCGCGCCCGCTGGCGTTCTCCTTTGCCATGCCTATGACTTGCGTCGAGAAGTCCGTGCCGCGCGCGTCGATGGATTGGCCAAGCCAGCTCATGACCCAGTACCCTTCCCCGCAGCCGACCTCGTGGATGGTGGATGGATTCACCTTTGCCACCAGACCGGACAGTGCGCTTTCGAAGCCCTCGACCATCCGGCGGGCGATCGGGTTTCGCGTGCCGTATTTGTCATAGGTGTTGCCTATGACAATGCCGTCCTCTGCCTGTCCGCGAGCTACCCTCATCCGCTTATCCTGCTTTCCTGCTGGTCAGGGCGGGAGGGTATTTGACGGCCTCTCCCTGCGTCGCACGCTGCGTATAGCGAATATCTTCAAGAAGCTTGCGGTTGGCCGCTATCACATCGGCCAGAAAGGCGACCAGAAAGGTCTGGAAGCCCATCGACATGAGCACACCCGCCAGGATCACCGACTGTACGTGGCCGCTGCCTTCTCCAGTCAGAAAGAAATAGAGGAAGCGCAGGCCGATCAGAAAACCAAGGCCGAACAAAAGAGCCGCGAGCGCGCCGAAGAACCGCGCCGGCTGGTAGATGACGAAGATGCGAACGATGGTGAAGATCGAGCGCTTGAGGTAGGAAGGAATGCTCTTGACCAGCCTCGACGGCCGCAGATCGCCGTTGACGCGGATCGGCACCGAAACCACGCGCATGTTCTTGCGGCCGGCCTGGATAATGGTTTCCAGCGTATAGGTGTAGCTGTTGAACACGATCAGCCGTTGGGCCGCGTTTCGCGAGATGGCGCGAAATCCACTCGGCGCGTCCTGTACATCGGTGCCGCTGCTGACCCTAACCACCCAGCTGCCGAGCTTCTGCAGAAGCTTCTTGACCGGGGAAAAATGCTCTATTTCCGATATCGGCCGGGCGCCGATGACCATATCCGCACGCCCCTCCAGAACCGGCCTGGTCAGGGCCGGAATGTCGGCTGCCTGATACTGGTTGTCGGCATCGGTGTTGACGATGACATCTGCGCCGCGTGCGAGACAGGCTTCGACACCCGTCATGAAGGCGTAGGCAAGACCACGATTGCTTGTATGACGCACAATATGGTCGACGCCGTTTTCCTCGGCGACCCTGACCGTTTCGTCGCTGCTTCCGTCGTCGATGACCAACCACTCGACGCTGTCAAAGCCAGTGACGGTCCGCGGCAGATCATTCAGCGCTATCGCGAGCGTTTCCGCTTCGTTATAGCAAGGAATCTGGATAAACAGTTTTGGCAGCAGCTTTCTCTCTCGAAATAGGGAGGTCTGACACTTCCGTGCATCTACCATCATCAGGCTAAGGTGCAAGCGGTTTTCCCGGCGCAACACAGTCTTTCCCACTACGAATTCCCGAGTTGGCGAAACGCGTGATAGGTTACTTTTGAAGGCCGATCACGCATCGAAGCGCTTGCCTGCCTCACCCTACAAAAGTCCGGAATCCTTTGCTTAAATCCACTTCTGGAGAAAAAGGTTGAGAATCGGGATCGACGGCAGGAACCTGGGATCAGCCACTGACGGGATCGGCAGGTTCGTTCACAAGTCGATCAAAGCACTTTCGGCGCTCGGCGCCGAGGTGTTGGTCTACGCTCCCGCTGAGATCAACGCCAACTATGAGTTCCCGCGCGACGTAGCCTTGCGAACAGGCAGCTTCAAGGCGCTGCCTGCGCGCGCGCTGTGGGGGCAAGCCGTGCTGCCTTCCTGGGCCGCGCGCGACGAGGTGGAGGTCTTGTGGGGCCCGGCGCACCGCCTGCCCCTTATCCTGGATGACCGGATAGCTCGCGTGGTCACAATCCACGATCTTGTCTGGATGCACGCGCCGGAAACCATGCGCGTCCGGACCTGGGTCGGCGAACGCCTGCTGATGAAACCTGCTTTGCGAAAAGCCGACGTCGTGGCGACGGATTCGACTGCCATGGCAACCGCGCTGACGACAGAGTTTCCCTGGCTGAGATCGCCGATCAAGACGATTGCCCCCGGCACGTCCCCCCTGCCCGCTCCGGGCAGTTTTTCAAGCCTGGAGCATCTCGGCATCACCAGGCCCTATGCGCTTTTTGTCGGCACGCTCGAGCCAAGAAAGAACCTGCGCAATCTGATAAAGGCCTACGGCCTGCTGCCGGCAAGCACCCGGTCGGGCTGCGACCTGGTCATCGTCGGCGGCAGCGGCTGGAAGCAAACGAGCCTAGCCGATGATGTGCGTCTCGGCGGGCTCGAAAAAAATATTATCTTCACCGGGTTCGTCGACGACGCAAAGCTTGCCACGCTCTATTCGAATTGTCTTTTTCTGGCGATGCCGTCGCTCTATGAAGGCTTCGGCTTTCCGATCGTCGAGGCGCAGTCTTTCGGCAAGCCGGTTCTGACATCGAACACATCGTCGATGCCGGAAGTCGCCGGCGACAGTGCCATTCTTGTCGACCCGGGCAGCCCCGAGGCAATCGCCGGCGCATTCGATCAGCTCTGCGTCGATGCGCAATTGCGCCAGAAGATCGCGGCCGGAGCGCGCAAAAACGCGGAACGCTTCACCTGGGAGAATCACGCCAAGGGCATGCTTCATATTTTTGAACGGGCCATCGAGCAAAGACGAAAGACCCTCGCTTGAAAGTCCTGCACTTCTTCAAGACATACTGGCCGGATTCCTTTGGCGGCGTAGAGCGGACAATACACGCCATCGCCCAAAGCACGGCCCGCCATGGCATCGAAACCGAAGTGCTTTCGCTGAGCCGGACGCCCGAAGAGGCCACTCAACACCTCGACGGACATTTAGCCCGAAAAGCCAAATTGGATTTCGAGCTGGCGTCGACCGGGTTTTCTCGCGACGTTTTCCGGAAATTCGCCGCGCTAGCGAAGACAGCCGACCTGATCCATTATCATTTTCCATGGCCGCTCATGGACGTAGTCCATTTTCAGTCCGGTCACGGCAAGCCGACGCTCGTCACCTATCATTCCGACATCGTCAAGCAGAAGCTCATCCTGCCCTTTTACCGACCGCTGATGACGCGCTTCCTCAGGGATGTCGATGCGATCGTGGCGACATCGCCCGACTACCTGGAATCGAGCCCGGTTCTCAGGGCATTCAAGGCAAAGTCGAAAGTCATTCCCATTGGCATCGACGAAGACGCCTATCCTGCGCCAACCGAAGCCGACAACGACTGGTGCCGATCGATGATCCCGGAACCGTTCGTGCTGTTCGTCGGTGTCCTGCGCTACTACAAGGGACTGGATATCCTGATCCAGGCTGCCGACCAGGTGCGAAGCAAGATCGTCATCGCCGGATCCGGGCCGATTGAACGGCAACTCAAGCTCCAGGCTGAGACACTGCGCCGTGACAATGTGATCTTTCTTGGCGAGGTGACCGAGCCGCGCAAGATGGCGCTGCTCCACAACTGCCTCGGGTTCGTTTTCCCGTAATTACTCACGCCCTTGTCAGGGGCAAGAATCCCTGAATCTATGGGGATATGGATCGCACTGATTTGCAGCGTCTGACGAAGGAAGAGTTGATCGATCTGGTGCTGCGGATACAGCGGCCAGAGAAGACATCGCGCACGTCGTCCAAGCCACCTTCGAGCGATCGCAAGGCGCGTCGGGACAGGGCAAAGCCTGGCGGCGCTAAGGCGGGTCATAAAGGTCACAGCCGCGCCATGAGTGAGGATGCCGATC
>NZ_QZWZ01000032.1 GCF_003601975.1 Mesorhizobium waimense | reverse complement strand
GACATGGAATACGCCATGGTTGATGCCACCATCGTCAAGGTCCACCGCCATGGACAGGGCGCAAAAGGGGGACTCAAAGCCAGGCCATCGGCCGCTCCAAAGGCGGCATGACAACCAAAATCCTGGCACTCACCGATGCACTTGGCAATCTTGTGCGCTTTGTTCTTTTGCCCGGCCAGCGGTTCGATACGGTGGGTGTCGCACCGCTCATCGATGGTGTCTGTTTCGGCGGCTTAATCGCCGACAAGGCCTTCGACAGCAACACCATCATTGCCGACCTCAATGAGCGTGGCGCCAAGATCGTTATTTCACAGCACTCACGTCGGACTTTTCCTCTGCCGCTCGACAAGGAACTCTACAAATGGCGCCACCTGATTGAGAATTTCTTCTGCAAACTCAAGGAATTCAAGCGTATCGCCATGCGAGCTGACAAAACCGACCAGAGCTTCGCAGCCTTCATCAATCTTGCTGCTGCCGTCATAAACTCACGATGAATCTCAACAAGCCTTAAAGCATGATCCCGAAAAGTGGGAACCGGTTTTCGGGATCATGCTCAGGCAAAAGATATGATACCGCTGCGGCGGCGCTCTCCCCCCAAGGTCGACGGCGCCGTGACGGCTCAAACATGCGGATGAAGAAAAGGGCGGCAGGAGAACCTGACCGCCCGTTTTCATGTCGGGGCGCTGCCCTGCCGAATTATTTCTTGCGCTGCTTTCGCCCGGCCACAGTCTTGGCCTTGCCGGGTCTTGCGGGAGCGCCGGAGATGGAGGTCGAGGTGATCGATATCGGGTCGCTGGCCGGGAAGGTGTCCTCGAGGCCTTCCTCGAGTTCCTCCTCCGCGCTCACCACGTGATCTCGTTCGCGTTCGAGCGAGCGGACGGCCGGCGTCTTCCTGGCTGGCTTCGGCACGGGTTTCGACGGCATCGGCATTCTCCCTCGGTCTGAAGAGGCAGAACGAGCCTGCGCGGCAAACGTTCCTGACCTGCGCTACGCTGCCGCGTCGCTCGCTGCCTCCGACAGCAGAGTAAAGACATAGTCCGAGAATGAACGCCAGCATTCGACCCGGAAGGCATCCGCCGCACTGCGCAGCAGCACGATCTCGGATTTGCCCAGGATGGTGCGCGAAGCAGCACCCACCGGAAAGACTTCAAGCGACAGATCCTGCGGGCAGCCGCCATTGATCGCCGCGGCAGCAGCCGGACCGGTGACGCAAAAGGCGACGTTGCGATGCGAGATGCCGACCGCCGAATGCAGGGCGGTAACCTTGGCGCAATCGGCGAGCGGATCCTTTCCAGCCTCGTCGATGACCAGCCATTCGTCCGGCCCGAGCCACAGCGCAGTGCGGCCGGCCTTTGTCGCCGAGGTCTTCGGCTTTGTCGGCAAGGTCACGCCGAGCGCCTTCGAAAGCGCCGCCACGGAAGCTTCCGGCGCGCGCAGCGAGATGCGTTCGGCTGGCGGCATAACCTCGAGCCTGACGCCCGTCGCCGATACGCTGCGCCCGGCAAGCGCCGAACGGCGCTCTGCCGAGGACGACATCGCGGATGCATTGGTTTTCGTGGCAGCCTTAGCCATTGAGGCGCTCCCCCTTCTCGTCGAAGAACACCATGCCGGTGACCTCCACTTCGATCACACCGTTCGGCATCGGCACGTAGAGCGTCTCGCCCATCCGGTCGCGGCCGCCGGCAACCAGCGCCAGCGCGATCGAACGGCCGCAATTTTCCGACCAGTAGCTGGAGGTGACATGGCCGATCATCTTCATCGGGATCGCCTGCTTCGGGTCGGCAACGATCTGCGCGCCTTCTTCCAGCACCACTTTCGGGTCCTTGGTCTTCAGGCCGACGAGCTGCTTGCGCCCCTTGGCGACCAGGTCCGGCCGCGCCAAGCCACGAATGCCGACGAAGTCGGCCTTCTTCTTGCCGACCGCCCAGTCGAGGCCGGCATCGTTCGGCGTCACCGTGCCGTCGGTGTCCTGGCCGACGATGATGTAGCCCTTTTCGGCGCGCAGCACGTGCATGGTCTCTGTGCCGTAAGCGACCGCGCCGTGCTTCTGGCCTTCGGCCCACAGCGCTTCCCAGACCGCCTGGCCGTAATCGGCCGGCACGTTGACCTCAAAGCCGCGCTCGCCGGTGAACGACATGCGGAACAGCCTGGTCGGCACGCCGCAGATCTTGCCTTCGCGAACCGACATATGCGGCAGTGCCTCGTCCGACATGTCGATACCCTCGACCAGCGGCGCGATGATGTCGCGCGACTTCGGTCCCTGCACGGCAATCACCGCCCACTGCTCGGTGATCGAGCTCAGCCAGACATTGAGATGCGGGAACTCGGTCTGGAGATAGTCCTCCATATGGTGCATGACGCGCGGCGCACCGCCGGTCGTCGTCGTCACATGAAAACGGTCCGGCGCCAGCCTGCCGACGACGCCGTCATCATAGATGAAGCCGTCTTCGCGCAGCATGATGCCGTAGCGGCAACGGCCGGGCTCCAGCTTCTCCCACGGATTGGTGTAGAGCAACTCCATGAACTTGGCGGCATCCGGCCCGACCACCTCGATTTTGCCCAGCGTAGAGGCATCGAACAGGCCGGCCGTCTTGCGAACGCCGACGCATTCGCGATCGACGGCGGCATGCATGTCCTCGCCGCCCTTCGGGAAATACCAGGCACGCTTCCATTGGCCGACATCCTCGAACACGGCACCTTGGGCCTCGGCCCAGGGATGGATCGCGGTTCTGCGGGTCGGGTCGAACAACGGCCCCCGCGCGTGTCCGACGATCGAGCCGAAAGTGACCGGCGTATACGGCGCGCGGAACGTCGTCAGGCCGACTTGTGGGATCGGCTTGCCCAGCGTCTCGGCGGCAATCGCCAGGCCGTGCATGTTGGAGGTCTTGCCCTGGTCGGTCGCCATGCCGTTGGTGGTGAAGCGCTTGACGTGTTCGATCGAATGCATGCCTTCATGCACCGCCTGGCGGATGTCCTTGGCGGTGACGTCGTTCTGGAAATCGACGAAGGCCTTGACCGTCGTGTCCGGCCCGGCGCCGGGAGCTGCACCCAGCATGCCGCGCGACCAGCTCTCGCCGGCGTCGACTTTCGGCTTCGAACCCTTGGCGGCTTTGGCGCCTGCGTCCTTCGCCGCCTTGGCGCCGGCTGCATAGGCCTCGTCGATCGTCGCCGACAGCCCGTCGGTGCCGTTGCAGGCGCCGACCGAGACGCAGTCCTGCGCATAGGTGCCGGGCACGAAGCGCTTGGTCTCGTCGTTGAAGGCGACCTTGCCGCGCGATTGCGAAAACAGATGCACCGACGGCGTCCAGCCGGCAGACATCAGGATGGCGTCGACCGGGATAGTGCGCTCGCCGCCGCCATTCTTCGGCTGCACGGTCATCGAGTTCACCCGCAATTTGCCGCCGGCGCGGACCACCGCGCGGCCGAAATTGATCTCGATGCCGAGCGCCCTTGCCTCGTCGATCACCGGCCCGGTCGGGTTGTCGCGCAGGTCGACGATGGCCGCGACATTGACGCCGGCCTTCTTCAGGTCGATCGCCGCCGCATAGGCGGAATCGTTGGCGGTATAGACGCCGACATTCTTTCCGACCGCAACGCCGTAGTGATTGAGATAGGTACGCGCGGCGGAAGCCAGCATGATGCCGGGACGATCATTGTCGGCAAACACCATATGGCGCTCGATGGCACCGGTCGCCAGTACGACGTGTTTGGCGCGAACCTGCCACAGCCGTTCGCGCGCCAATTCGCGACCAGGGTTCTGCAGATGGTCGCTGACGCGCTCGACCAGCCCGACGAAATTCTGCGCGTAGTAGCCGAACGCCGTCGTGCGTGCGAGCACGCGGACGTTGGCCATGGCCTTCAGTTTGGCGATTGCACCTTGAGCCCAGGCAAAACCGTCCTGGCCGTCGATCCTGGCGCCGGTCTCGAAGCGCAGGCTGCCGCCGAACTCCGGCTGCTCGTCGGCAAGCATAACGCTGGCGCCGGTTTCGGCTGCCGCGAGTGCCGCGGCGATGCCGGCGGCACCGCCACCCAGCACCAGCACGTCGCAATGCGCGAAGCGCGCCGAATAATGGTCGGGATCGGGCCGGTCAGGCGACACGCCAAGGCCGGCGGCGGCGCGGATCTTGGGTTCGTAGAGGCTCTTCCACGCCGCCTTCGGCCACATGAAGGTCTTGTAGTAGAAGCCGGCCGAGAACAGCGGCGAGGCGATGTCGTTGACGGCGCCGACGTCGAAGGCAAGCGACGGCCAGCGGTTCTGCGACTGCGCGGCAAGCCCGTCATAGAGCTCCTGCACGGTTGCCCGCACGTTCGGCGTCTTGCGCGCATCGTCGCGCGCAATCTGGACAAGCGCATTGGGCTCTTCCGCGCCGGCGGACAGGAAGCCGCGCGGACGGTGGTACTTGAACGAGCGGCCGACGAGATGGACGCCGTTGGCAAGCAAGGCCGAGGCCAGTGTATCGCCCTCGACGCCGGCGTAAGCCTGGCCGTCGAAGCTGAAGCGCGCCGTCTTCGCCTGCTTGAGGCGCCCGGCACCGGGAATGCGGAACGCGCCGCTCATTTGGCAACTCCAGGCAACTTCGCGGGCTTCGGCTCGCCGGCCTTGTAGGTCATGAAGAACTTGTCGGTGACGGTGTCGCGCACGGCGTTGAAAAAGCGCGCGCAGCCATGCATGTGCCGCCAGCGCTCGTAGATGACACCCTTGGGATTCGAGCGGATGAAGAAGAATTTTTCGAAATCGTCATCGCTCTCGCCGGCCATGTTGGTCGAGCGCGCAATGTGCGCCTCACCGGCGTTGCGGAATTCAAGTTCCGGGCGCTCTTCCTCGCAATAGGGGCAGCGGATGAGAAGCATTGTGCTTGGTTCCTATAATTCGCCGTGGCCGACATGAGCGCCGGCCGGTTGGTCGCAAAGCTTCTGGCCGAGCGCCGCGAAGGGCGCGACCTGCCGGATGCGTTCCTCAATGCTTGCCGCCGGGCCGAACAGCTCGCGATCGGCCATGTTGCCGAAAGTGAGCAGCACCGGATCGGTCGTCACGATGACGTGGCGCGGCTGGAAAGTCTGGCTATCCTCAAGATCGGCCGGCCGGTTTTCCAGGAAGCTGACCACCTTCTGGCCGCTCCAGACGCAGGCCAGCACGCCGGCATCGACGGAAAACGGCCATCCGGTCTCGTTTTCGGCGCGGCTGATCGGCTGCACGCGCACCTCTTCGGGCGACGGAAAATGAAACAGGCCCTGCTCGCCGGCGAGGGGCATCGCGACAGCCATCTGCGCCATCATCAGTGCGCAACCGCTGCCGCAGCCGCCTCGTCGATTAGACGGCCGGTGCGGAAGCGCTCGATGGTGAAGGGTGCGTTGATCGGGTGCGGGTCGTCCTTGGCGATGGTATGGGCAAAGACATGGCCCGAGCCCGGCGTCGCCTTGAAGCCGCCCGTGCCCCAGCCGCAATTGACATAGAGGCCCGGGACCGGCGTCTTGGCCAGGATCGGCGAGCGGTCCGGCGTCACGTCGACGATGCCGCCCCACGAACGCAGCATCTTCATGCGAGTGAAGATCGGGAACATCTCGCAGATGGCGTCGAGCGTGTGCTGCAATATGTGCAGGCCGCCGGTCTGCGAATAGGAGACATACTGGTCGGTGCCGGCGCCGATCACCAGCTCGCCCTTGTCGGACTGCGAGATATAGGCGTGCACCGTGTTCGACATCACCACGCAAGGCACCACCGGCTTGACCGGCTCCGACACAAGCGCCTGCAGCGGATAGCTCTCCAGCGGCATGCGCACGCCGGCCATGTTCATGATCACCGAGGAATGGCCGGCCGCGACCACGCCGACCTTCTTGGCGCCGATGAAGCCGCGCGTCGTGTCGACGCCCATGACCGCGCCGTTGGCCGCCCGCTTGACGCCGGTGACTTCGCAATTCTGGATGATGTGGACGCCGCGTGCCGAAGCGCCGCGCGCATAGCCCCAGGCCACCGCATCATGGCGCGCCGTGCCGCCGCGCCGCTGCAAGGCGGCGCCCACCACCGGATAGCGGGCCTGCTTGGAGATGTTGAGCGGCGGGCAGAATTCCTTCGCCTGCTCCGGCGTCAGCCATTCATTGTCGATGCCGTTCAGCCGGTTGGCATGGACATGGCGCTTCAGCACTTGGATGTCGTGCACATTGTGGGCGAGCATCATGACGCCGCGCGCCGAATACATGACGTTGTAGTTGAGCTCCTGGCTGAGCCCGTCCCACAGCTTCAGCGCATGGTCGTATATGCCGGCGCTCTCGTCATAGAGGTAGTTGGAGCGGATGATGGTGGTGTTGCGGCCGGTGTTGCCGCCGCCGAGCCAGCCCTTTTCCAGCACCGCGACATTGGTGATGCCGTGCACCGTGGCGAGATAATAGGCGGTGGCCAGGCCATGGCCGCCGGCGCCCACGATGATGACGTCATATTCCTTCCTCGGCTCGGGCGAAGACCATTGCTCTTCCCAGCCCTTGTGGCCGCGCATGGCCTCACGGGCGATGGCGAATACCGAATATTTCTTCACGTTCTAGCCTCGCGCCAAAGGTCTCGCGGATTGCCGCCGGGCATTCACTCAAGCCCAGCGCGCGAGGTGTATCACTAGCGAAACAGCGCTGCCACCCTTGCGCTGTTTGCGACGGCACTTGCCGTTTTGCGCCGTGACGAAAAGGACGCATCTGCTGCTACCGGCCAACCCGCGTTGCGTTTGAGCCATTGCAGCTTTCGGGTGGCTCCGACCATCCGCATTTGCGACCAAGCATCCGATTGCCGGCAAGGCCGGCGCGAAAAAAGGGATGCAAAACATGATCGCACTCACCAACAAGGTCGCCATCGTCACCGGCGCCAGTTCCGGCATCGGCCGCGCCACGGCAAAACTGTTTGCCGAAGAGGGTGCCAAGGTGGTGGTCGCGGCCCGCCGCCAGGCGCAACTTGATGCCTTGGTCGACGAGATCGAGGATGCCGGCGGAACGGCCGTGGCGCTTGCCGGCGACGTCAGGGACGAGGCCTACGCGAAAGCGCTTGTCGAAGTGGCGATCGGCAAGTTCGGTGGGCTCGACATCGCCTTCAACAATGTCGCCGCCGTCGGCCAGATGGGATCGATCTCCGAACTGTCGCTGGAAGGATGGCGCGAGACGCTCGATACCAATCTCACCAGCGCGTTTCTCGGCGCGAAATACCAGGTGCCGGCGATGGTCGAGCGCGGCAGCGGCTCGCTGATCTTCACCTCGACCTTTGTCGGCCACACCGTCGGCATGCCCGGCATGACCAGCTATGCGGCAAGCAAGGCTGGGCTGATCGGACTGACGCAGGTGCTGGCCGCCGAATACGGCCCGAAAGGCGTGCGGGTCAACGCGCTGGTGCCGGGCGGCACCGACACGCCCTCGGCGACGTTCAAGACTCCGGAATCGCGTGCCTTTGTAGAGAGCCTGCACGCCTTGAAGCGTGTCGCAGAGCCCGAGGAGATCGCCCGCGCGGCGCTCTTCCTGGCTTCGGACGCGGCGAGCTTCACCACTGGGTCGGCGCTCTTTGCCGATGGCGGCGTCTCGATCACCCGGACGTGAAGGGTTTTCCTGGCGAACAGGCATATTCGTTGCCGCAGCGCAGACCGCCGGTCTTGCTTTTTCGGCGCGATTTGGCGATTCCGTTTCTCTGTCGAAAATGGGCAGGGACCCATGCTGCTGATCAGAACCTATGTCGCCCAGAGCGCAATCGAAGGCGTCGGCGTGTTCGCCGCCGAGCCGATCCGCAAGGGCGCCTCGATCTGGCGCCTCGATCCCGATTTCGACCGGCTGATCCCGATGGAAAAATACGAGGCGGCCCCGCCGCACCTCAAGGAATTGCTCGACCGTTACGCCTATCCGAGCCCCGATCGTCCGGGCTTCATGGTCTATGAAGTCGACAATGGCCGCTTCATGAACCATGCGCGAAGGCCGAACACGGATTTTTCGCGCTACGGTGGCGCGACCGCGATCCGCGACATCGCCGCGGGCGAGGAAATAACCTGCGATTACGGCGAGTTCTTCGAAGGTTTCGAGCAGCTTCACCTGGCCACAGCCTAGGGTGAAAACCCAATCCGGCGGCGACCGACCGCGGTTTGGCCGCTCAGCCTCATTTCGGCTGTGGACAGCGCGGCCTGATTCTGCTATCAGCCGCCACAATTCGTGGTGTAAATCGCCGCGGAGGCTCGTGGCTATGGCCGCTTGCCTGTTGATATCAAACCCGAAAGACAGGATTGCCCGTGCAGGTACTCGTCCGCGACAACAATGTTGATCAGGCGCTTCGCGCGCTGAAGAAAAAGATGCAGCGCGAAGGCATTTTCCGCGAAATGAAGATGCGCGGACATTACGAGAAGCCTTCCGAGAAGCGCGCCCGTGAAAAGGCCGAGGCCGTGCGCCGCGCCCGCAAGCTGGCCCGCAAGCGCGCCCAGCGCGAAGGCCTGCTGCCGATGACGCCGCGCCCGGTTGCCGCCGGTGCTGCCGGTGCAGCGCGTCCGCCGCGCTGATACCGCCAAGTTTTCGTCCTTTTCGAAGGATACCCAAGGTGGCGCGATGCGGAATCGCCGCCACCTTTTTATTTAGAGCGACGTGCGTCCACCTGGACCCACAAAGTTCGCTCTAGCACTTGCGACAATTTTCGACCCGGTTCGGAGAGGGAACGGACCTGACGGCGCGGCGGGCAGTGAGGACAGAGCAGACATGAACGCAATTTCCGTGGAGCGCAGAACCGCATTGCGCGGCTTCGCCCTGACGGCAGCCCTGCTTTCCGGCTTGGCGCTTGCCGGCTGCCAGACGGCCCCAACCGGCGAATTCAACAACATCGACAAGGCGCAAGGCTCGACCGAGAACATCTCCTCGCTGTCGGCTGTGATCCAGCGCAATCCCCAGGATCCGGAAGCCTACAATGTGCGCGGCTCGGCCTATGGCCGTGGCGGCCAGTATCAGGCGGCGCTGAAGGATTTCGACACCGCCATCCAGCTCAATCCGAATTTCTACCAGGCCTATTCGAATCGCGCCCTTATCCAGCGCTTCCTCGGCAACCAGGAGGCCGCGCTCGCCGACTACAACCGTTCGATCCAGATCAATTCGAACTATGACGCCGCCTATATCGGCCGCGGCAACCTCTATCGCAAGGCGGGCCGCACCACCGAGGCCTTCAACGATTTCCAGAAGGCGATCCAGCTCGATACGACCGATGCGCGCGCGTATCACAATCGCGGCCTGATCTATCAGAGCCAGGGCCAGCACAAGTTCGCCATCGAGGATTTTTCGACCGCCATCTCGCTGGCGCCGGACGCCGCCGAGCCCTACAACGGCCGCGGCCTTTCCTATCTCGCCATGAACGACGAGGACAACGCCTTCTCCGACTTCAACATGGCCATCAAGCTCGATGGCAAGAACGCCGAGGCTTGGGCCAACCAGGCGCTGATCTACGAACGGCGCGGCGACAAGGTGAGAGCCGCGAAATCCTATCGCGAGGCGGTCCATCTCGATCCGACCTATCAGCCGGCCAAGGACGGTTTGTCGCGCACCTCAAGCGCCAGCGCTAGCTAACCGGCAACAATCATCGTTCAGTCCGACCTTGAGCCCGCACGGACTCAAGGCTGCGTTTCGCCGCGCTTCGCCCGCCTCCGATAACGGCACGTTAACTCTCGCCATGTTCGCGCCAAGTTTTCGGCGGAACGCTCCGCACACCTCGATCGTTAATCGAGGCTTGCGAAATTTGCGAAAGGGACCTTCCCGATGATCAAGATACTTGTTTGTGCCTCAGCGCTGGCCACCACGGTCCTCGCCTCTCCCGTCAGCGCCGGCGCGCTCCGGCTCGGCACGCTCGATTGCACCATCGATGGCGGCGTCGGCTATGTCATCACGTCAAACAAGGGCGTTTCCTGCACGTTCCGTCCCTATCGTCACGGGCCGTCCGAGCAGTATACCGGGATGATCTCGAAGCTCGGCATCGATGTCGGCCAGACGCATCAGGGCCAGTTGGCATGGGCGGTTCTGGCAGCCACCCGCAGCCATGACGAAGGCGACCTCGCCGGCAGCTATTACGGCGTCAATGCCGAGGCCAGTATCGTGACCGGCGGCGGCGCCAATCTCCTGGTCGGCGGGCTGGACGGCGCCTTCATGCTGGAGCCGCTCAGCGTCCAGGCGCAGACCGGCGTCAACCTGGCGGTAGCCGTGGCCTCGCTCCAGCTGATCCACTCGTTCAAATAAGCGCATTTGCTCCCTCTACGTGCGGCGCGGAACAGGATACTGTTTCCGCGCCGCATGCTTTTGGGGGATTGCCTTGCATAAGACCATCATCGCCGCTGCCGCGCTCGCGGCCGCGCTTACGGGACCAGCTCACGCTCAGGACCAGGGCATCGAACTCGGCACGCTGGAATGCGCCATCGGCGGTGGCACCGGCTTCATCTTCGGCTCGAGCAAGGATCTGAGCTGCACCTTCACCCCGGCCGACAAGACCTTCGCGCCGGAAGCCTATTTCGGCGCCGTCAACAAATACGGGCTCGACATCGGCACCACCAAGCAGAGCGTGATGCAGTGGCTGGTGCTGACGCCGCTGAAGAATATCTATGCGCCGGGCGCGCTCGCCGGCGACTATGTCGGCGCCAGCGCCGAGGTGACGGCGGCGGTCGGCGCTGGCGCCAATCTCCTGGTCGGCGGCTCCTCGCAGGCCTTCACGCTGCAGCCGCTCAGCCTGCAGACGCAGACCGGCATCAACATCGCCATCGGCGTCAGCCAGTTCCAGCTGCGCAGCACCGCGAACTGACCATCCGCAGCTTGGCTGCGCAAGCGTCTCAAAAACCGCTTGAGCTCAACCGCGGTTGAGGTTCTACAAGCGCTTCCCGAGGGGCGGCACATCGTTTTCGACGCACGCTGCGAACCTTTCAACGGCCGGCAAGTCGGGAGAATGATGTGAGCAGTGAAACCAGCAACAGGGTCGATTGGCGGGCGCTGTGGGCGAGCGGCGATCTGGCGCGCTTCTGCTTCATCAACCTGGGCATCCTGCTCTATGCCACCAACGAGACGCTAGTGGCGACGGTGATGCCGGCCATGGTCGGCGAACTGGACGGCGTGCAACTGGTTGGCTGGTCGCTGGCGATCTACGAGCTTGGCGCCATCGTCGCCGGCGCCGCCGCCGGGCGGATGGTCAGCTATGTTCCGCTGCGCACCAATATGGTGGTCGCCGCCTTGCTCTACGCGGCCGGCGCCCTGGTCAGCGCCATTGCCCCGTCCATGCCCCAGTTTCTCGCCGGCCGGCTTATCGAAGGGTTGGGCGGCGGCGCGCTGGTGTCGCTGGCCTTCGTCTCGGTCGAGCGGTTGTTTCCACGCAACATCTGGCCGCAGCTTTTCGGCATCATGTCGGCGATCTGGGGCATCGCCGCTTTCAGCGGGCCGATGATCGGCGCGATCATGACCGAGCTTCTGTCCTGGCGCTGGGCCGTCGGTATCTTCACCCTGGGCGGTATCGCCGTCGCGCTGGCAAGCTTCATCGTGCTCGACACACCGGAGGCTACCCGGCCGCAGGCAGCCAGCGGCACGGCGCCGCCCTTCCCCTATGTCGCGCTGGGCTGTCTCGGCGCCAGCGTCGTGCTGATCGCCATGGCGGGGGTCGACATTGCCCTGCTGCGCTCGTCGCTGCTGCTAGGCTTCGGCCTGGTCGGCCTGATGCTGTTCATATACCTCGACGCGTTGAGGCCACGCTCGCGGCTGTTCCCGTCCAGGCTGTTCTCATGGCGCTCGCCCGTCGGCAGCGGCATGACCATGGTCGCCGCGTTTTCGGTGGCGACCATCTCCTTTGGCGTTTACGGACCGCTGCTCCTGACCAGCCTGCACGACATTCCGATCCTGACCACAGGCTATATCATCGCCGCCGAGTCGATCTCCTGGTCGATCCTGTCGATCCTCGTCGCCAACGCACCGCAGGAGCGCGAACGGCCGATCATCGTCATCGGCGCGCTGATGATCGCCTGCGGCGTTGCCGGCTTCGCCTATACGATCCCGGCGGGTTCCATCCCGCTGATCCTGTTTTGCGCCCTGCTGCAAGGCGGCGGCTTCGGCATCGCCTGGCCGTTCATGACGCGCATTGTCGTCGCATCGGCACCACCGGCTGAACAGACCATCGCCGCAGCCGCGGTGCCGACCATGCAGCGCATCGGCTATGCGGTCGGTGCGGCCCTTGCCGGCATCATCGCCAATGCGAGCGGCTTCTCCGAAGGCCTCGATCGCGAGACGGCAGCGAGCGTCGCAAAGTGGCTGTTCCTCGCCTTCGTGCCGCTCGGAATCCTGGGATGCCTTGCCGCGCTGAAACTAGCGGCGGCGACAGACAGGCCACAGGAAGCGATCGGCTAGGCTCTCAGACGACGATCGTCTTCAGCCGCTCGGCAATCAAGGCGGCGAGCCGCGCCGCCACCTCGTCCTTGCCCATCTCCGGCCATTCCTCGACGCCGGTCCTGGAGACGATCCGAACCTTGTTGCGGTCGCCGCCCATCACCCCCGAAGGACCGACGCCGCTTTCATGCGAGACGTCGTTGGCGACAATGAAATCGGCGCCCTTCTTCCTGAGCTTGGCCTCGGCATTGCTGATCAGATCCTGCGTCTCGGCGGCGAAGCCGACGACAAGCCCCGGCCGCTGCTTGTGATGGCCGACACCGGCAAGGATGTCAGGATTTTCGATCATCTGCAGCGACGGCGGCCCCTCGCCCGCCACCTTCTTGATCTTCTCGCCGGCGGCATTGGCGGTGCGCCAGTCGGCGACTGCGGCGACGAACACCCCAGCGTCGGCCGGCAAAAGCTGTTCGACCGCGTCCTTCATCTCGGCCGCGGTTTCGACATGCAGCGTGGCGACACCGGCCGGATCGGGAATAGTGACTGGCCCGGAGACGAGACGGACATCGGCGCCGAGCTTCGCCAGTGCCGCCGCGATCGCATGCCCTTGCTTGCCGGACGAGCGGTTGGCGATGTAGCGCACCGGATCGATCGGCTCATGCGTCGGCCCGGAGGTGACGATGATCCTGCGGCCGGCAAGCGGCTTCGGCCTGGTGTCGAGCAGCGCCTCGATGGCGGCAACGATCTCCAGCGGCTCGGGCATGCGGCCCTCGCCCGCCTCGTTGCTCTCCGCCATCTCGCCCTTCGCCGGTCCGACGAAGGCAATGCCGTCCTTGCCCAGCGTCGCGCGGTTGCGGCGCGTCGCCGGATGCGACCACATTCTCGGGTTCATCGCCGGTGCCATCAGCACCGGCTTGTCGGTGGCGAGAAGCACGGTCGAAGCCAGATCATTGGCATGGCCGTTGGCAAGCTTCGCCATCAGGTCGGCGGTGGCCGGCGCAACGACCAGAAGGTCGGCCTCCCGCGACAGCCTTATATGGCCGACATCGTGCTCGTCATTGCGGTCGAACAGATCGGTGAAGACATGGTCGGCAGAAAGCGCGCCGACCGACAGCGTGGTGACGAACTCCTGCGCGGCTGATGTCATCACCACACGCACCGATGCCCCGCGTTCGCGCAGCCGGCGGATCAGGTCGAGCGCCTTGTAGGCGGCGATACCGCCGCCGATGATGAGCAGGATGCGCTTGCCGGAGAGGGTCATAGAGAACTGCGTGGACCTTCGAGCGGGGCCACGTTCTGGCAGCTCAATATCGAAACCACCGTGTGGCTCGACCGAACGGCGGATTGCTGCGTAGAGAGACTCGCCTTGGGGGCTTTGGCCAGCACTGCCGATCACGCCTCTAGCCAGGAGGATCCTGGCCTCCTCTTCCATCGACACGCCCTTCGCGGCGGCGCGCTCGCGCAACGCTTGCTTCACGCCGTCATCAAGACTGCGGATGGTGAGGATTCCCATGGCGTTGCTCCTTGGCCCTCAACATAAGACAAGACAGGCATGCATGCAACGACAGCGATATCAATGCATTCATTGCAGTCAGAACGGCTTCCACGCAATATAGAGCAACGTCAGCGCGATCACCCACAGCGCCAGCCGGCCGGAACGGGTATAGCGCGCCTCGGCCTTGCCAATGGCGCGCGCTGTCGTTTCGTCGAAGCGCAGGCCGTGCTCGGCCATCAGGTCGATCTCGCGCGACAGCCGCTCGGTGCGGACGGCAAGGTCCGGCGCCTGCCGGGCCAGCGCCAGCATCGCTCTGGCGCCGTCGCGCGCATCGACCAGCAGGCCGCGCGGGCCGAGATTGCCGGCTATCCAGTCGCCGACCACCGGCTCGGCCGTCTTCCACATGTTGAAGGCCGGGTCGAGCGTGCGGGCGACGCCTTCGACCACCACCATGGTCTTCTGCAACAGGATCAGTTCCGGCCGCGTCGCCATGTCGAAGAGTTCAGTCACTTCGAACAAAAGCGTCAGCAGCTTGGCCATAGAGATGGTTTCGGCCGGCTGGCCATGGATCGGCTCGCCGATGGCACGGATCGCTTGCGCGAAGGCCGCGACATTGTGCTGGCGCGGCACATAGCCGGCCTCGAAATGCACTTCGGCCACGCGCAGATAGTCGCGGGTGATGAAGCCGTAGAGGATTTCGGCCAGGAATCGGCGCTCCTTCTTGCCGAGCCGGCCGGCAATGCCGAGATCGACGGCGACGATGGTGCCGTCGGCCTCGACGAACAGGTTTCCCGGATGCATGTCGGCATGGAAGAAGCCGTCGCGCAGCGTATGGCGCAGGAACGACTGGATCAGGTTGGCGGCAATCGCCTTGAGATTGTGACCCGCCTCGGCGAGACCGGCAATGTCGTTCATCTTGACGCCGTCGACCCATTCCATGGTCAGCACGTCGCGGCCGGTGCGCTCCCAGTCGACCGACGGCACGCGGAAGCCCGGATCATCCTTGGTGTTCTCACCGAGCTCCGAAAGCGCTGCCGCTTCGAGCCTCAGATCCATCTCGATCTTGGTGGTCTGCGCCAGCGTCTCGGTCACTTCGACCGGCCGCAGCCGGCGCGACGATGGGATGTACTTTTCCTGCAGCCGGGCGGCGAGGAAATAGCTCTCGAGGTCGTGGAAGAAGCGACGGCGCACGCCCGGCCGGATCACCTTCACCGCCACCGTGGACGAAACGCCCTCATGGATGGTCTCGGCGCTGTGCACCTGGGCGATCGATGCGGCGGCGACGGCACCGTCGAAGCTGGCGTAGAGCTCGCCGATCTTGCGTCCCAGCGAGGCCTCGATGGCGGCGATCGCCTCGGCCTGCGGGAACGTATGCATCTTGTCCTGCAACAGAGCGAGGTCGAGCGCCATGTCGTTGCCGACGACATCGGGCCGCGTCGCCAGGAACTGGCCGAGCTTGACGTAGGACGGCCCCAGCCGCACCACCGCCTTGGCCAGCCGGTCGCCGCGCTTGTAGGCAAGCGCGCGGCGGCGGGTGAACAGCCTGGCCATGCGCCAGCCGAATTTCGGCAGGCCGGAAAGCTCCTCGCCCGGCAAGGCGGCAATGACGCCCTCGCGGACCAGCACCCAACCGGCCCGTGCGAGCCGAAAGGCGGCGCCGACTGTGCTCATCGCTGCACTCGCCTCAAAGCTTCCAGCCCGAATGCAGCGCGGCAATGCCGCCGGAATAGTTGCGGAACGAGACGCGATCGAAGCCCGCGCGGGTGATCATGGAAGCAAAATTCACCTGGTTGGGGAATTTGCGGATCGACTCGACCAGATAGGAATAGGGCTCGCCGTCGCCGGTGACCGCCTGGCCGATCTTCGGGATGGCATTGAACGACCAGGCCTCATAGACCTTGTCGAGCAGCGGCATCTCGACCTCGGAAAATTCCAGGCAAAGCAAGCGCCCGCCGGGCTTCAGCACGCGAAAAGCCTCGGTGAGCGCCACATCGATGCGCGGCACGTTGCGGATGCCGAAGGCGATCGTATAGGCATCGAATGTGGCATCGGGGAACGGCAGTTCCTCGGCATTGGCCTCGACGAAATCAGTATTGTCCGACAGGCCTTTTTTCTCGGCCCGCTCGCGGCCGACGGTGAGCATCGAGCCGTTGATGTCGAGCACCGTGGCGTGCGCGTTGCCGTGACTCGCCTCGACGATGCGGAAGGCGACGTCGCCGGTGCCACCGGCAACATCGAGCACCTTCCAGCCAGGCCGTTTCGGCGGATTGAGCCATGTCACCATGGCGTCCTTCCACAGCCGGTGCAGCCCGGCCGACATCAGGTCGTTCATCAGGTCGTAGCGGTTCGCCACCTTGTGGAAAACGTCGTTGACCAGCGACTGCTTGTCGTCTGCCCCTACGCGCTTGAAACCATAGGAGGTTTCCATGCCGCCCGCGGCCGTGGTTCGCTCAACTGACATTATTTTGATCCGTCATAAAACCGGCGGGACCATAGCCGATCGATTGTGCGGGCGCTATTGTTTAAGGCGCGGTGTTCGGCCGCGCTTCCAGGTGGTGGGCTTATAAGGCCTGGACCGACGTGACGGGATGATTGAATGCCTTTGAAAGCGGAACTGCACTGCCACATAGAAGGGGCAGCGGCGCCCGAACTCGTCATCAGCCAGGCCCGCAAATACGGCAAGGACACGTCGCCCTATATCCAGAACGGCTCCTTCGTCTGGAACGATTTCACCGCTTTCCTGGCCGCCTACGATTTTTCGTCCGACCTGTTCCGCACCGAAGAAGACTATGCGCGGCTGGCCGACCACTATCTGACCAGCCTTGCCCGCGACGGCGCCATCTATTCCGAGGTCTTCACTTCACCCGACCACGCTAAAAAGGCCGGCCTGTCGGCCAAGGCCTACACGGACGCGCTCGGCGAAGGCATGGCCCGCGCCAAGGCCAAGACCGGCATCGAAGGCCGCATGATCGTCACCGGCGTGCGCCATGTCGGCGTCGAATCAATCGAGCAGGCAGCGCGCTTCGCCGCGCGTTGCGGACACCCGCTGGTGACCGGCTTCGGCGTCGCCGGCGACGAGCGCATGGGCGATTTCGAGGACTATGTCCGCGCCTTCGAGATCGCCCGCGAGGCAGGGCTCGGCATCACCATCCATGCCGGCGAGCTGATGGGCTGGGAGAGCGTCAAGGCAGCACTCGACCATATCCGCCCGTCGCGTATCGGCCACGGCGTGCGCGCCATCGAAAATCCCGACCTTGTCCGCCGCATCGCCGACGAGGGCGTGGTGCTCGAATGCTGCCCGGGCTCGAACATTGCGCTCAAGGTGTTCGACAGCTTTGCCGACCATCCGTTTCCGGCGCTCAAGGCGGCGGGCTGCAAGGTGACGCTCAACTCCGACGACCCGCCCTATTTCTGGACCTCGCTGAAGCGCGAATACGATATCGCCGCCGAGCATTTCGCCATGAACGACAAGGCGCTCACGGCTGTCACCAGGACGGCGATCGAGGCGGCCTTCGTCGACAGGAAGACGAAGACGGCGCTTCTCGCCCGCCTCAACGGCGCCGCGCGCTGATCTCTTCACCGGCAAATTTCCGGCAAAAACTGTGGTCGGTGGCGGCCAAGCGGTTCCTTGCCCGCCGCATTGCCGCTAGGGTCTTTCGAATTGCCGGAATTCCAGGAGAGCACCATGCAGGGCGTCACCGTCGTCGACCACCCGCTTGTCCAGCACAAGCTGACCATCATGCGCAAGAAGGAGACCTCGACAGCCGGCTTCCGGCGGCTGTTGCGCGAGATCTCGCTGCTTCTGGGCTACGAGGTCACGCGCAATCTCGAATTGACGACGACCGAGATCGAAACGCCGATCGAGACCATGGAAGCACCGACGCTCGAGGGCAAGAAGCTGGTCTTCGCCTCGGTGCTGCGTGCCGGCAACGGCCTTCTCGAAGGCCTGCTCGATCTGGTGCCGGCGGCGCGTGTCGCTCATATCGGCCTCTACCGCGATCATGAAACGCTGGAGGCGGTGGAGTATTTCTTCAAGGCGCCGAGCGATCTCGCCGACCGGCTGGTGATCGTCGTCGACCCGATGCTGGCAACCGCCAATTCGGCCATCGCGGCAATCGACAAGCTGAAGGGCCGTGGTGCCACCAACATCCGCTTCCTGTGCCTGCTTGCAGCACCCGAAGGCATCGAGCGCTTCACCAAGGCGCATCCGGATGTCCCAGTCTTCACCGCCTCGATCGACCGCCAGCTCAACGACAAGGGCTACATCATGCCCGGTCTCGGCGACGCCGGCGACCGCATGTACGGAACGAAGTGACCGCATCGACGATTGTTTACCAATCGTTTACGCAAAGGGGCGGTTTCAACGCGCGTTAAAGCTGAAAACACCATGTCGGCATAGGCTTGGGTCTTCACGAAGGTCCATCCATGCTGCGCAAGCTTCTCTTCCTTGGCGTCTTTGCCGGAGCCTCGGCCTCGATCCCGATCCTCTATCAATCGAACCCTGAGATGCTGGACGGCCTGCTGAAGCCGGCGGTCGCCTCCAAGCCGGCGGAAGAGGCGCAGCCGGAAGTGAACCTGGCGTCGGTGCCGGACAAGCCGGTCGCACCCCTGCCGCTCGGTCGCAAGGTGGTGGTCAACGCCGACGCGCGCGGCCACTTCACCTCGGCCTTCAAGCTCAACGGCCGTCAGGTCGACGGCCTGATCGACACCGGCGCCACATTGGTCGCCATCAACACCTCCACGGCGCGCCGAATCGGCATCTCGCTCAATCCGTCGGATTTCATCCATCAGGTCAACACCGCCAATGGCGCCATCAAGGCGGCGGTGGTCACCCTTGACCGTCTGCAGATCGGCAAGATCTCGGTCGACAACATCCAGGCCGTCGTGCTCGACGACAAGGCACTGCGCACCAATCTGATCGGCATGAGCTTTCTGCAGAAGCTGCAGAAATATGAGGTCGAGAACGGCGCGTTGCTGCTTGTCCAGTAGGGCAACGACACCCTATCCTCGCGGCAGGATCCGCCGCATGACGGTCTTTTCCGCCGCCGGCTTCGAAGCGCCGATCGTATAGGCCGCAAGCACGGCGGCCGCTGCCGCTTCCGCGTCCGACTCTGAACGGGCATGAACCACCGCCAGCGCCTCGCCGGCCGGCACCTCAGCCCCAACCGGCAACAGCCTTGTGATGCCGACCGCATGATCGATCCTGTCGTCGGGCCGGGTACGCCCGCCACCGAGGCCGACGACGGCAAGCCCGATGTCGCGCGTCGCAATGCCGGTGACAAAACCGTCTTCTGGCGCCCTCACGGCCAGTTCCACCGGTGCCTTGGGCAAGTATTTTTCCGGCCTGTCGACGAAATCGACGGGACCGCCGAGCGCGGCCACCATGCGCTGGAAGACGGCCGCCGCGCGGCCGCCGGCGAGCGTCTCGGCCGCGCGCCTGATGCCGTCCTGGTTGGATGCAGCCAGCCCGGCCGACTGCAGCATCTCGGCGGCCAGCGCCAGCGTCACATTCTCCAGCCGCTTGTCGCGCACTCGCCCTGTGAGGAAATCGACGGCGTTGCGCACCTCGACCGCGTTGCCGGCGGCGGACGCAAGCGGCTCGTTCATGCCCGTGACCAAAGCCGAGGCCCTGAGCCCGGCGCCACTGGCCACCTCGACCAGGCTGTTAGCCAGCGCGGTCGCGTCGCGCGACTTCTCCATGAAGGCACCATTGCCGACCTTGACGTCGAGCACCAGCGAGCCCAGCCCGGCGGCGAGCTTCTTCGACAGGATCGAGGCGGTGATCAGCGGTACTGATTCCACCGTCCCGGTCACGTCGCGGATCGCATAGAGCCGGCGGTCGGCGGGCGCCAGATCGGCGGTCTGGCCGATAATGGCGCAGCCGGTTTCAAGCACGGTCTTGCGGAAGAGCGCCAGATCCGGCTGGCTTATGTAGCCGGGGATGGCATCCATCTTGTCCAGCGTGCCGCCGGTGTGGCCAAGGCCACGGCCGGAGATCATCGGCACATAGGCGCCGCAGGCGGCGACGATCGGCGCCAGCATCAGCGAGACATTGTCGCCGACGCCACCGGTCGAATGCTTGTCGGTGACCGGCCCCGGCAGGTCCGACCAGTCGAGCACGTCGCCGGAATCGCGCATGGCAATCGTCAGCGCCACCGCCTCCTCGCGGCTCATGCCGTTGAAGAACACCGCCATGGCGAAGGCGCCGACCTGCCCTTCAGTGACGCTGCCGATGGTCAGGCCGTCGACGAAGTTGGCGATCTCGGGCGCGGACAGTCTATGGCCGTCGCGCTTGCGGCGAATGATTTCCTGGGGAAGCATCCGGCCTAGACCTTATTCTCCGGCAGCCCGTCCTGGAACACGCGCTTGAGGATCGTCGCCAGCCGGGCGCCGCCCAGCGGCGCCATGTCCTTGGTTTCCTGGTGCGAAAGCTCAGCCCCGGTCATCCCGGCGGCCAGGTTGGTGATGACCGAGCAGGCGGCGACGCGCAAGCCAAGGAAGCGGGCGAGAATGACTTCCGGCACCGTCGACATGCCGACGGCATTGGCGCCCATGATGCGCGCCATGCGGATTTCGGCCGGCGTTTCGAAACATGGGCCGGAAAACCACATATAGACGCCCTTGTGCAGGTCTGTGCCGGTCGCCTTGGCCGCCTTCTCGATCGCCTTGCGCAGGCCCGCATCATAGGCCTCGGTGAGGCCGACGAAGCGGCGGTCGCTGGGTTCGCCGATCAGCGGGTTGGAACCGGAGAAATTGATGTGGTCGGTGAGCAGCATCACCGAGCCCGGCCCCATCTCCGGATCGACCGAGCCGGCGGCGTTGGTGAGGATCAATTGCGTGATGCCGATGCCGGCCAGCACCTCCAGCGCCGGACGCATCGCAGCCGCATTGCCGTGCTCGTAATAATGGGCGCGACCGGACAGCATCAGCACCGGCGTGCCGGCAAAATGCCCGGCCACCACCTCGCCGGCATGGCCGCTGACGCCGCTTCTCGGAAAGCCCGGCAACTCGGCATAGGAGATGCGCCGGGCGTCCTCGACCTGGTCGACGAGGCCACCAAGGCCGGAACCCAGCACCAGCGCGACTGTCGGCGCCATCCCGTCCAGCCTTTCGACGAGATGATCCAGAGCTTTTTCAATCATATCAGCCAGCTCTTCATTTCAGAATATCGCCCTTGAAGCCGTAGGGCAGCATCTCGCCCATGGTCACGGTCTCGACCACACCGCCATTGTCGCAAAGATAGAGTTTCGTCTCGGGCCGGCAGAATTCCGCCAGCCTCTGCCGGCAGCCGCCGCAGGGCGAGCATTTCGCCATCCGCTCGGCGATGACCGCGATTTCGGTAATCTTGCCGCCGCCGCCCATGATGTAGTGGCCGAGCGCCGTGGTCTCGGCACACCAGCCCTCGGGATAGGACGCCACCTCGATGTTGGCGCCGGCAAAGACGCGGCCGTCCTCGGTGCGCAGCGCCGCGCCAACCGGAAACTTCGAATAGGGTGCATAGGCCTTGGCCATCGCCGCTTTGGCCGCCTCGAACAGATCATGCGACATTCAGTTGTTCTCTCCCACGATCTTGTTCAAAAGCCGGTATTCGTTGGCGGATGCCGATTTCCGCTTGCGATCGCTCAGCGTTCCTTGACATAGGGCACGCCGCCGGCGCGCGGCGGGATCGCCTTGCCGATGAAGCCGGCAAGCAGGATCACGGTCAGCACATAGGGCAGCGCCTGCATGAACTGCACCGGCACCTTGCCGATCAAAGGCAGCGGCGTGCCTTGCAGCCGGATCGACAGCGCGTCGAGGAAGCCGAACAAAAGGCAGGCGAACATGGCGTTGACCGGCTTCCATTTGGCGAAGATCAGCGCCGCCAGCGCGATATAGCCCTTGCCGGCGGTCATGTCCTTCACGAAGCCGCCATTTTGCACCATCGACAGATAGGCGCCGGCGACGCCGGTCAGAATGCCGGTGCAGATCAGCGCCCGGTAGCGCAGCCAGGCGACCGAGATGCCGGCCGTGTCGACCGCCGCCGGGTTCTCGCCGACGGCGCGCAGCCTGAGCCCAAAGCGGGTGCGGAACAGCACCCACCAGGTGAACGGCACCATCAGAAAGGCGATGTAGACGAGTATGGAGTGGCCAGAGATCAGCTCCGAATAGATCGGCCCGATGATCGGCACGTCCCGCACCGCGTCGACGCCAGGCCAGGTGATCGCCTCGAAGCGTTCGCCCGGCGCCAGCGCTGGCGTGCGCCCGCCCTGCTGGAACCAATGCTGGCCGAGCATGATGGTCGAACCGGCGGCGATGAAATTGATCGCCACGCCGGAAACGATCTGGTTGCCGCGGTGGGTGATCGAGGCGAAGCCGTGGATCAGGGCGAAAACGACCGAGATCAGGATGGCCATGCCGAGGCCGAGAAAGGCGGAATGGAAGACCGAGGCGGCCGCGGCGCCGGCGAAGGCGCCGACCAGCATCTTGCCCTCGAGCCCGATATCGAAGACGCCAGCGCGCTCCGAATAGAGGCCGGCAAGGCAGGCGAGCAGCAGCGGCACCGACAGGCGGATGGTCGAGTCGAGGATCTGCACGATGGCGGTGAAGATATCCATCTCAGGCGCCCTTCCCCTTGACCGCTTCGATGCCGACCGCTTTCGGGCTGATCGAAGCGAACAGCGCCTGGATGTAGGGCCGGAACATGTGTTCGAGCGCGCCGGCAAACAGGATGACCAGGCCCTGGATGATAACGATCATGTCGCGGGAAATCGCCGGCATCTCGAAGGCGAGTTCGGCGCCGCCCTGGTAGAGCATGCCGAACAGGATCGCCGCCAGCACGATGCCGACCGGGTGCAGGCGTCCCATCAGCGCCACCGCGATGCCGACGAAACCGGCACCGGAGACGAAATCGAGCGCGACATTGTGCTGGTCGCCCATCGTCGGGTTGAGCGCCATCATGCCGGCCAGCGCACCCGAGATCATCATGGCGATGATGACGATACGGATCTCCGAAATGCCGGCATAGCGCGCCGCCTTCGAGCTGTGGCCGTAGGTGCGCATCTCGTAGCCGAGCCTGGTGCGCCAGATCAGCAGCCAGACCAGATAGGCCATCACCAGCGCCAGCAGGAAGCTGATGTTGAGCGGCGCCGAGCGTATCTTGGCGCCGAACAGTTCGATGACCCAGTTGAGCTTCGGCAGTTGCGCGCCGTCGAGGAAGGTGCGCGTCTGCGGTGCCATCGAACTGGCCGGCTTCAGGAAGCCGACCAGGGCATAGACCATGACGCTGGCGGCGATGAAGTTGAACATGATAGTGGTGATGACGATGTGGGAGCCGCGCTTGGCCTGCAGATAAGCAGGGATCAGCGCCCACAGCGCCCCCATCGCCGCAGATGCAATGATCGCCAGCGGGAAGGTCAGCCACCACGGCAGCACGCTGTCGAAGGCCAGGCACACGACACCAATGCCGAGCCCTGCAATGTAGCCTTGGCCCTCGCCACCGATGTTGAACAGGCCGCAATGCGCTGCTACCGCCACCGAAAGCCCGCTGAAGATGAAGGTGGTGGCGTAGAAAAGCGTGAACGCAATGCCCGTGCCCCTGCCGAAGGCGCCTTCGACCAGGATGACCGCGGCGCGGAACGGATTTTCTCCGACCAGAAGCACCACGAAGCCGGCGACGACGAAGGCGACGAACAGATTGATCACCGGGATCAGGCCGTAATCGGCCCAGGCCGGCAGCTTGGCGTAGGGCGTGCTCATTCCGCGGCCTCCCGCTGCTCGACACCGGCCATCAGCAGGCCGAGTTCGCCCTCGGTCGCCTCCGGACCGCGCTCGCCGACGATGCGGCCGGCAAACATCACCAGGATGCGGTCGGAGAGCGAGCGGATCTCGTCCAGCTCGACCGACACCACCAGCACCGCCTTGCCCTGATCGCGCATGGCGATCAGCCGCTTGTGGATGAACTCGATGGCGCCGACGTCGACGCCGCGCGTCGGCTGGCCGACGATCAGCACGCCCGGATCCTGCTCCATCTCGCGTGCCAGCACGATCTTCTGCTGGTTGCCGCCGGAGAAATTGGCGGTCTTGAGCCGGCAGTCCGCCGGGCGGATGTCGTATTTGGTGATCTTGTCCTTGGCGTCGTTGCGGATCGCTTCGATGTTGAGCAGCGGCCCCTTCAGGTAGCGAGGGTCGTCGTGGTAGCCGAGGATCGAGTTCTCGTTCTCCTCGAAGGCCAGTACTAGGCCGACATGATGGCGGTCCTCCGGCACATGGGCGAGGCCGCGGTCGCGCAGCTCACCCGGGTCTGCCTTGCCGGTAAGGTCGATCGGCCTGCCGTCGAGCATGACCGAGCCTGAGACGGCGTGCCTGATGCCGGATATCGCCTCCAATAGTTCGGACTGGCCGTTGCCGGCGACACCCGCGATGCCGACGATCTCGCCGGCGCGCAGGTCGAAGGAAACGTCGTCGACCATGGTGACGCCGCGCGAATCCTTCACCGTCAGGTTCTTGACCGCGAGCTTGACGCCGCCGGCCTCGGCCTCGCCCTTCTCGACCCTCAGCAGCACCCGCCGCCCGACCATCAGCTCGGCCAGTTCCTCGACCGTCGTCTTCTTGGTTTCCCTGGTTGCCACCATCGTGCCCTGGCGCATCACCGAAACGGTGTCGGTGATGGCCATGATCTCGCGCAATTTGTGGGTGATCAGCACCACCGTTTTTCCCTGCTCCTTCAATTGCTTGAGGATGCGGAACAGGTGGTCGGCCTCGGCCGGCGTCAAAACGCCCGTCGGCTCGTCGAGGATCAGGATCTCGGCGCCGCGATACAGCGCCTTGAGGATCTCGACGCGCTGTTGCAGGCCGACCGGCAATTCCTCGATGATCGCATCGGGATCGACCTCGAGCCCGTATTCGCGCTCGAGCCGCTCCAGCTCGGACCGCGCCTTGGCGATGCTCTTCTTCAATAGCGCGTCGCTTTCGGCGCCGAGAATGACATTTTCCAGCACCGAGAAATTGTCGACCAGCATGAAGTGCTGGTGCACCATGCCGATGCCCAGCGCGATCGCGTCATTGGGCGTCTTGATCGATGCCGGCTGGCCGCCGACGCGGATTTCGCCGCTGTCGGCCTGATAGAAGCCGTAGAGGATCGACATCAGCGTCGACTTGCCGGCACCATTCTCGCCGACGATGCCGTGGATGGTGCCACGGACGATTTCCAGATTGATGTCGCGATTGGCGCGCACGGCGCCAAAACTCTTGTTGATGCCGATCAGCTCGATTGCGGCTTGCGCCATGTCCCACTCTTATTTTTATCGCTTGGTCAAAACGCCTAGCATGACACCCCGCCCGTGCCAATTGGCCGGAGTGCTGTCCACTCTCGACAAATCCCCGCGCGCTTGTCAATTTCGAACGTGCCGGGGACCTTCACATTCGCTAATGTGAAGAACTTGCAGGGCGCATCGTCTTGGAGCTGCGCAACATACCGGGGTTTTGAATGACCATGCCTGCCGACCGGCTGACGACGCTGGAAATCCGCGCCGCCGAGCAGGAAAAGACGATCGAGGAACTGTCCGGCCAGATCGCCGAGCAGTGGAAGGTGATCGAGCGCATGCAGCGCAAGCTCGACGCGCTGACCGACCGGTTCCTGGCGCTGGAGGAACAGTCCGCGCCCGACGTGCCGGTGACCAAGCCGCCGCACTGGTGAGGGAGGGAGAAGTGTCATGGCCAGTGAAAGCGACCGCGTCGCCCGTGCCGGCGACTATGTGCTTGGCCTGATGAACGACAGGGACCGCCAGCGCGCCGAGCGCGACCTGGAGATCGACCCTGCTTTCCGTGACACGGTGCTGCGGCTTGCCGAACGCATGCGCGTCTTCGACGACGCCGCACCAGTGGAGGGAGCGTCCGACAATCGCTGGAAACTGGTCTCGCAGCGCATCGCCGACCTGCCGCAGATGCGGCTGGCCGGCCTTGGCGAGGCAGAAGCCAAGCCGCCCGTCGTGATCCACAGGCTGGAGCGCCCACCCTATGGCGTCGGACTGCATTCCTCCGGCGGGCGGCGCGGAACCGTCATCGCCATTGCCTTGGCCACAGCCTTCGCGCTCGGCTATCTGGCCGGACAGCTATAGGCGGAGCTTGCGCGACATCAACAGCATCGGCCCGCTGTCCTGTTCGAACGTCTCGACCCTGGTCCAGCCAAGCCTGGCGTAGAAATCGCGCGCTTCCCAGGTGTAGAGATAGAGCACGTCAACGCCGAGCAACATTGCACGCGCTTCGACCGCTCTGACCAGCGCCGTGCCGATCCCCCGGCCACGATACCCGGCATCGACGACAAGCCCGGCCAGCCAGGGCGTCAATTCATGCGCCGGTTCCAGTTCGTTGCGGACCAGCAGGCAGGTTCCGATCGCGGCATCACCGTCACGAGCCACGAAAGCGGCTTCGAAGCTGTCGCCTGCCGAAAGCCTGTTGAGGTCGGCGATGTCTTCCTCGAGTGTCCTTCCCGTTCCGTCGAAGAAGGCGGCAAGGCGCATCCGTGCAAGGGCCTCGACATCGCGAGCTTCCATGAGTTCGATTGTCGGCGGCATCGTTTCTCCCGTGGCTGACGCTGCCCAGTCGACCAGTTCCAGTCAAAACAAAACCGCCGGGACGATGCCCGGCGGTTTGCAAGTGATTTCGGTCGATCAATACGGGCAGGCATTGTCCGACATGTAGTCGTGCACCTTGACGGTGCCGGCGATGATGTCGGCCTTGGCCTTTTCGACGGCCGTCTTCATGGCGTCGTCGACAAGCGCCTTGTTGTTGTCGTCCATGGCGTAGTCGACGCCGCCTTCCTTGAGGCCAAGGTCGTTGATGCCGCCGGTGAACTTGTCGTTCTTGGCGTCCATGAAGGTGTTGTAGACGGCAACGTCGACGCGCTTGACCATAGAGGTCAGCACCTTGCCGGGCTGCAGGCCGTTCTGGTTGGAATCGACGCCGATGCCGAGCTTGCCGGAATCGGCGGCTGCCTGCAGCACGCCGACGCCGGTGCCGCCGGCCGCCGCGTAGATCACGTCCGCGCCCTGATCGATCTGCGTCTTGGCGATTTCGCCGCCCTTGGCCGGGTCGTTCCAGGCGGCGGGCGTGTCGCCCGTCATGTTCTGGATGACGTCGGTCGCCCCTGCCGACTTGGCGCCGCCGACATAGCCGCAGCCGAACTTGCGGATCAGCGGAATGTCCATGCCGCCGATGAAGCCGACCTTCTTGGACTTCGACGCCATCGCCGCCATCACGCCGACCAGGTAGGAGCCTTCCTGCTCCTTGTAGACGACGGAGCGGACATTGGGCTTGTCGACGACCATGTCGATAATGGCGAACTTGGTATCGGGGAACTCCGCGGCGATCTTGTCCAAAGCATCCGCCCAGGAGAAGCCAGCCATGACGATCGGATTGCGGCCGTCCTCGGCGAAGCGGCGCAGCGCCTGCTCACGCTGGGTGGCGTTGGAGACTTCGAATTCGACATAGGCAATGCCGGTCTCGGTCTTGAATTTTTCAGCGCCGTTGTAGGACGCTTCGTTGAAGGATTTGTCGAACTTGCCGCCAAGATCATAGAGAATGGCTGGCTGGATATCGGCGGCGAAGGCCGGAAGAACCATTGCGGTTGCGGCCAGGAGGCCGAGAACGATACGTTTCATGTGATCCACACCCTGTCGGTTATTTTTCCGTTGTACACCGCGTCCTGCCCGGTTCTCCGGCAGGCACGCGACGTCAGGCAGGAGTGTACTCCCCTCCCGCTCCGGGCCAATCTGGCACGGCCCGAAACAAAATTCACGCGGAATTTTGACCTTTTGGAAAAGCATGGCGCGGGTGGGCTGCGCGGCGCATCATTCCGTTCGCCAAGGCGCTGAAAGGTTCTTCGTTCTGGTAGTCCGCAAACGTCAGGTCGCGGCGAATTCATTGCGCCGCTGCCGCCGGTAGCCGACGGCGTAGAGCAGGAAGGCCAGCACCGCGAACACCGCAAAGCCAGGCTGGCCGAGCACAAAGGCGATGACGCCGTCCCACAGCAGCGGGCTGGCCTTTTCGCGCACGTAGCTTTCGAAGGCCGCGCGGGTGTCGGGGGAGACCGCCAACCAGCTTGCGTTGAGCGGCGTCATGACCAGCGCCGAGGCCGCCACCGATCGCGTCGCGTCGACCACCGCCATGATGACGGAAATCGAAAGCGCGACCATCGCCGCGAGACGAAAGATGAAACGGAACATGCAGACTTCCTCCCCAGGATTTCCCTGGCCCCTCCGTCGGACCCGGGTATCGTCCCTTCCCAACCGAGAGATAGAACGCGCCTGCCCTGACGGCAATCGTGACACGCGAATTTGAAAGTCGCGACGCGCTTCAAGTCGCCGGCTTGCGCCTTCGCCGGTTCACGCGCCAGACGGCGAACAGCCCGCCGGCGATGGCGCCGACAACCAGCCCGGCCAGGCCGATGAACACGGCGAAGTAGCCGCAGGCACCCTCGAAGCAGCTCATGTCGGTAATTTCGGCGATCAGCGAGCCGACGGCAAACCCGGCGCATGCACCGAGTGCGGCGCCGAGGATGATGCCGAGCAGTGCGGCGATGACCGATACCAGAACCGGCGGGCTCTCGGTTTCCGGACTGGCATAGACCGCTTCGGCGCCCGAGCCGCGCCGCAGAAGATAGATGCAGAGTACGCCGATGGCGATTTCGCCCAGGCTGAAGGCAAGCCCTTGCGCTGAAAAGCCGAAATCCGGCGCGAGCAACACATAGGCCAGCCTCGCCGCCAGCCAAACGATGGTGACGACCTGCCAGATGATGAAGTGGCGCGGAAAGCGCGCCGAGCGGTTGAAGGCAAGGCCGAGCAGGTAAAGGCCCCATAGAATGGTGACGATACCGCCGGCAAGACCGCTGTAGACGAAGTAGGCGACGCTGTCCGGCAGACCGTAGCCGCCGATCACCCGCCATGACGAGATCAGGCCATAGACCGAAAGCGCCATGGTGATGCAAAGCCACGCCACCGGCACGTAGGAGAGGCCGCTGTCCGGCCGCCTGGCCGGCTCCTGGTTGATCGATGTCATCTGCCGACAATGCCCCCGCAAAGCCTCGCATCCACTCGACAGGGGACCGCTGGCGAAGTCAAGCAACGACAGGCTGTGCCGCACGCCTGTGCACATCATTCGCCCGCAGCCATGCCGAAAAGCACCGCGCCGGCGACATCGCCGACAATCCGTGCGCGGCAAAGCCGACGAAGCGCCATTATGGCTTGGCATTCGCCGCGGGATCGACTAGATGAGCCCCGCGCCTGTTTGCTTCGACGGCTTCAGGTGCGGGGAAGGGCTACCCGCTGGTTGACGGCGCCCAGAAGCGGAGGTTCCGCCCCCAAGGGATTGCATGTCCCCAACCCGCGCGGCAAGACCGGCCGGCGCGCCATGCAAGGACGGAGAGGTGGCCGAGTGGTTGAAGGCGCACGCCTGGAAAGTGTGTTTACGGGAGACCGTAACGCGGGTTCGAATCCCGCTCTCTCCGCCAACTGACTTCCCTAAAAGTCATTTGTTTTCAAAAACTTCGTTGCAGCCCTTGACCGCCGCAGCTCGAAACATATCTCATTCTGTGTAACAAACTGTGTAACATTAGAGCTGACTAATGCGAAGATCCGCGCCCGCAAGGCCGCATAAGCGCGACGGCATCTGGTATCTCGTGCGCAGGGTGCCGAAGGAGTTTGCGGCGTTTGACCGCCGGGGCCTCGTGCGAATTTCCACTGGGGTCGCCGTTGCTGATGATCCGCGCGGTGTACGGGCCCGCGACGCAGTGCGGAGCCTCGGCGCCGGGCTCGAGGCATATTGGCGCAAACTTGGCGACGGCCAGTCCGCTGAGGCGGCGCTACGCTTCGAGGCTGCCCGGAAGCGAGCGCGATCGTTCGGGCTAGCCTATCGCACCAATGATGAACTGGCGGCGGGGCCTCTCGACGAGCTCATGGCCCGTATCAAGTTGCTCCTCGACAGAAGTGCGGTCGAGGACGCAAAGGACGTCTCCGCGGTGATGGGCGGTGAGCAACGGCCAGCGCTTCGGCTGAGCGGTCTCCTAAAGGAGTTCGAGGCGATCGAGCAGCAGAATCTGCTCGCCATGTCGCCCAACCAGGTCAAGAAATGGCGTAACCCCAAGAAGCGCGCAATCGCCAATTTGATTGGCGTCATCGGTGATAAGGAGATCGCCCGCCTGATGCGGGAAGATGCGGTTACCTTCCGCGGGTGGTGGCAGAAGCGGATCGTCGGGGGCGGCCTCGATATCGGGACGGCCAACAAGGACATCGGCCACATCTCCAAGATGCTGCGTGTCGTCGACCTCACTCACCAGCTCAAGCTGGAGCCGGTTTTCCACAATCTGCGCCTTTCCGGTGCTGTCGCAGCGCAACGCGCTGCGTTCACGGCGGAATTCGTGCAGGGAGAGGTTCTCGCCGAAGGCGCGCTCGACGGGCTCAACGAGGAAGCGCGCCATCTTGTCTATTTGATCGCCGACACGGGACTCCGGCTCTCTGAAGCGGCGAATCTCATTCCAGAAACGATCCACCTCGATCACGAAATCCCACATGTGCAGGTGCGCCCTCATGGCCGTCGCCTGAAGACCGATCATTCAGCCCGTGACATTCCCCTGGTTGGCTGCGCACTTGAGGCGATGAAGCTCCATCCGGACGGCTTCCCGCGCTATCGCGACAAGGCAGCCTCGCTTTCGGCGCTCGTCAATAAGGTGCTCACCAACAAGAAACTTCTGCCGACGTCGGAACACAGCCTCTATAGCCTGCGGCACACCTTCGAGGACCGGCTAACGGCTGTCGAGGCGCCGGAGAAGGTGATCGCCTCCCTAATGGGCCATAAATGGATCCGGCCAAAATACGGCGCCGGACCGTCCTTGGCGCAGAAGCGCGAGTGGCTTCAAAGGATCGCTTTTATCCCACCCGCAAATATATGACCGATGTGAACTTAAGGTTCGTCATCTTCCTGTTCGTCATCTTCCTGCTTGCTCCGAGGACCATTTTACCCGTTCCGCCAGGAATTGAGCGAAGAGCTTCACATCCATACCAACGCTGGCCTGTTCAAGCCCAGCGAGATATGCCTTCCGGTCCTCCACTCTCAACACCGTCCACGGATAGCCGCCTGATGCCAACATGGCATTCATGAGAAAGCGGGCCATGCGTCCGTTTCCGTCGGGATAAGGGTCACATAACCAAGAAGCCAATGTCCCAGCACGGCGCGAACCGCCGGGTCTGCTTCGGCTTCTAGTAGATCAAACAACGCATCCATGCCATCGAGTACCGCCTCCACACGTGGCGGCACGTGAGATGAGCCCTTTAGGTACACAGGATGGTTTCGATAACCCGCGAGCGAGCTCGCCTTCAATATGCCCGCACTCACTGAAGGCGCGAACAGCTCCCTGTACCAGTCCCGATGCGTATCCGTTGTCAGTTTGCCAGCGGATCGCGGTAGCCTCTGCGTGGAGGAGCAACGATTGCTCGGGGGTACCGCTCCTTCCCCGAAACGCTCATTGCAATTCATCGCGCAAAACTCCCAGAAGCTGGCATACCAAGGCGTGGTGCCTGCTCCTGCGCTTGCGGTCCGGTGGACATCAACCACCTTTGATCACCTCACGCAGAAAGCCGTTTTGGAGTAGGCGCTCACGAGGACCCGGGTGATCTCTTCAGACTTGAAAATGCGGCGCCCTCCCGTCTGCAGGTCTTTAAGGACAGCGAGGGATTCCGCGAGTTTTTCGTGGGGCTTAGCCATGGCCGTGCCTTGGCAAGTTTTTACCGCTGTGCGGATACAAGTACATCATGCCGCGCCATTTCAAGTTAATTGTGTCGTGCATATACAAGTTTTCTATGCTGCTCCATTACAAGTTTTTAATGCATCGATGCCGGGAAGGCCTTATATTATATATCAGTTTGATATAAGCGACTTGAACGTTATGCATTGTTCGCTTGAGAGCTAGGTAACGGTATCTGCGCCGGACCATCCCGGGCTGTGACGGCTGCCCGAGTAGCGTCTTGTCCCCATGGCAAATTCCAACTTTCGCGCACCTGAAGTACGGAAAAGTTAGAATGCCCCTTCATATCATTGGCAAACGATTGAAAAAGCGAGCAGCCTACCGGGTTGACGCAAACAGCGCACCCGGCTCCGTTCGAAAGTCAGCGACGCGCCCTATTCTGCGAGTTCGTTTCCACGGCCTTAAGCGGTCCTCTGCTCAAGCCAAACCAAGTCCGCGCTTTTCCGTAGACCCGTTGCGACAACCGACACCCGGAACTTTCCTGCCAGCGCCTGGTCGAAGATGGCCCCGACGATAATGTCGGCATCGGCGTCGACCTCCTCGCGTATGCGAGTGGCGGCCTCATCGACCTCGAACAGCGTCATGTCGTTGCCGCCCGATATCGAGACGAGGACACCCTTAGCACCAATCATGGAAGCTTCGTCGAGAAGCGGATTGGCGATTGCAGCCTCGGCTGCCGTCCTTGCACGGCCCTCTCCGGAGGCCTCGCCGGTTCCCATCATCGCTCGGCCCATGTCCCGCATCACCGACTTCACGTCGGCGAAGTCGAGATTGATCAAGCCTTCCTTGACGATCAGGTCCGTGATGCATCCGACACCCGCGTAGAGAACACGGTCCGCCATGGCAAAGGCGTCGGCAAACGTTGTCCTGGCGTCGGCGACCCTGAAGAGGTTCTGGTTCGGGATGACGATGACCGTATCAGCGCTCTCGCGAAGGCGTTCTATGCCTTCCTCAGCGGCCTGCGTCCTGCGCTTGCCTTCGAATACGAACGGTTTGGTAACGACGGCCACCGTCAAAATGCCGGCATCGCGTGCGGCATGCGCAATCACGGACGCGGCGCCAGTCCCCGTGCCACCCCCCATGCCTGCGGTGATGAAACACATATGCGTTCCCGCGAGATGGCCCATGATCTCTTCGATGGATTCCTCTGCAGCCGCGCGGCCGATGGCGGGCAAAGAACCCGCGCCTAGGCCCTCGGTCACATGCGCACCCAGCTGGATCAGTTGCGACGACTTCGACATGGTGAGCGCCTGGGCGTCAGTGTTGGCGACGACGAACTCGACGCCCTGCAAGCCTTCGGCGATCATGTTGTTGACGGCGTTTCCGCCAGCGCCTCCAACCCCGACAACAGTGATCTTAGCCCGCATTTCCAGGATTTCCGGCTTGGCGGTCATTGTAATCTCTCCAAGGAAAGCACCCGCTACACCCTCACGCAACCATGCGAAAGCGGAGCAACGAACACACGAATCAGGCGATCGCCACCAAGATTAGGGAATCAGAGCCGACGCCTCGCTGCAAGATCAGGCTGAGAACTGTCATGGGCCTCTGCCCCTACGTGGCCGACGCCATTCTGCATCAGTGCAGCAAGCACTCGCCGAGCCCGTTCGCGGTTTCCGAGCCGCCGCCGTATTTGCTCGACCTCTTGCTCTAGCCGCTCGAAGGTCGGCGTATAGGCTTCTCCATGACGAACAACCAGGTAAGCCGCGATGGCCAGACATCGTTCGAGCTCCGCGAGCGATGGATCGGTCAGTCGAGAACCAGGCAATCGGTCGGCGCACGTCATGGTCAGGCTTGACGAACTCTCTGCCTCGGCTACTCGGAACCTGAACCGGGCAGGCGCCGCGACTTCTCCGACGTGCCCCCGGCCGGCAACCCTTCCTTTCTGGCCTTGGCAAACGCTCGGTCGCCGTCCAGAAACCCGGTCAGCATGAATGGGATGAGCTCAGCCACGGTTTCAGACTCGCCATAGGTCTGACGGTAAAGTGCCGCATAGTCCTTGAGCGCTTGGCTCAGGTCGGCGCTAACGGTGATGGTGATCTTCGAAGGCGTCCGGTCCGGAAGCTTTCCCAGTCTCAGGTTCGACATGATTACTCCTGTTCAACTCGGGTACGGCCGCAACACGAGATCTTTGTGAACGACGATACGCAGTGGCCAACCGGGGCGGACCGTCATGGTGGGCTGGATGTCCAGGTTCTTTTCGGTGATGCGCTGGCCGGCTCGGCTGACGTTCTGCTGGGCGGATTCTCGAATTGCCTTGACCAGATCGCTATCGGTGTCTCCGAGGCTCAACTCGGTGCCGACGCCCAGCAACGTGGCGAGCGCTACGCCCTTGATCAGCTGCCAAGTGTGGAAATCCACCTTGTCCTCAAGCCCCGCATAGCCGGCAGTGTCTGTGGCGGGCAGATTGTCGATTTCAATCGACGAGCCGTCAGGCAGCAGAATGCGTCGCCAGACCAGCAGAGCGCGTCTCTGCCCAAAAGCCACGACGCTGTCGTAGGTGCCGATCAGGCGAGAGCCCTGAGGTATCAGCAAGATGCTGCCGGTGACCGTGTCGTGCACATTCTCGGTGACCTGCGCGACGACGAGGCCGGGCAAGTCGGAATTGATGCCGGTGATGAGGCTTGCGGCGATCACGCTGCCGGCCATCAGCTGATATGGCGAAGCCGGCGTCTGCAGCGCATGCGGATTGTAAATCCCACTTGTGTTGCGCTGGCTGATAAAGTCGAGCTTGCGTTGTTGGTTGCTCTGGTCACCCTCGGCCGGTGCAACGGAAGCTCGCGCGCCTCCCGTATCGGGCTGCGCAAACGGCACATCAAACGACGGCTGCGCTCCGTGCGTACTGTCGGCGACATTCGTCTCCCCAGCCCGATTTTCGATGCGGAACAAGACTTGCGACTCGCGCGCCTCGATCGCCTGCTGGGCAAGCCGCTGCTCCTCGGCGGAAGCCTCCTGCCCCGGTGCGATGCCAAGCTGGCGCTGGCGTTCGAGGATGGGACGACCGAGATCCCCAGGCAGCGGCGGTCCGAGCACTGGGGCAGGAGGCTTCATTCCGGAATAATCCTTAGGCAGCGCCTGGAGTCCCTCGGCGGTTGGCTTGCGGTCGGTGTTGTAAAGCTCTTCGGCCCGCTGCTTCAGACGCAGTGCTGGCCCCTGCAGCGCCATCATGGTGACGCCGAGGATGGCACCGGAACCAACAGCCGCAATCGCGACGATTATGCCGCGCTTAAAGCGCACAGCGCGTCGGGGTGAGGCCCGCAGCTGCAGCCGTTCGGGATCGAGTTTCGGCGGAGGATCGGAGCGGGAAGTATCGGTCATGAGTGCTCCCCTCACCTGCCAAGACGCGGAAAGAGTGCCATCCGCTGCGGCGGTTGCCGGCCGTCGGACCTCGTGATGCGCACCACCTGCTGCTGCTTGGCGCCGAGGCGCAGTTCGGCCGCGGCAAAGAGGCGATCGACGATGTAATAGTTGCCGCGCATGCGATAATTGACGAGCTGGTTGTTGCCGTCAGCACCGACGATGAAGAGTGGCGGTGCCTCGCCTTGGTCGATGCGGCGAGGAAATTCGATATAAACCTTGCTGCCATCGTCGAAGGCGCGTGTGGGCCGCCAGGCCGGAGTGTCGCCAGAAATGGAATAGCGGAAGCGAATGTTCTCCAGTGCCACATTCGACGCAACCGGCGTGGTAGCCTCGGCTTGAGCGTTGCTTCGGCGCAGCGCGATGATCTGGTCCTCGCTGTAGGTCCAGGAGATTGCCGCCATTGCGGTCTTCTCGGTGCTTTGAAGTTGCAGATGGTAGGTCCGCCGGTCCGTTGTGATGACCAGATTGGTGCTGAGCCCCGGCGCGAAGGGTTTTACCAACACATGGGTGCGCTGGTTGTTACCGGTGCCGCTGACGGTATCGCCGATGACCCAACGCACCGTGTCGCCGGCCGACACGGATGTCAGTTTCTCGCCTGACTGCAGGGCGATGTCGACGACTCGCTCCGGCGCGGCATAGAGCTGATAAAGCGCGCCATCCGCAAAGGGATAGACTTGCACCGCGTTAACATAGCCATACCTGGTGGGTTGCTGCGTCGCCGCCTTGTTGGCATCTGCGACGCGTTCTTCCGGAGAGCGCTTGTCTTCGGCGACCTTGCCCGGTTCGGGCTGCAACTGGCCAGGTAGCGGCAAGGGTTTTGGCACCTCGACTATCTTGACCGGCTTCTCCGGCGCCTTCTCAATTGCTGCTGGCTTGAAGTCGGCAGCGTCGTAGGAAATCTGGGGCGGCGGCACCGGTTTCGATGCACAGGCTGATAGGACTGCTGTTGAGACCGACAGGATCAGCACAGCACGGAACGATGGGGCTCTATTTGTCATCGGAGGGCTCCTTCGGGGAAACGGATGTCGGCGCCGCACTGTCGAGCTCACGCGACCAGTCGATGGCGTTGATGAAGACACCGAGCGGGTTGCTGCGTAGCTGGTCCGTGTTGCTTGGCGGTCGGATCATGATCGTAAGGATCGCGGTCCAGCGCGTCGTGCTGGCAAGGCTGCCGCGCTCAAACACCTGCTCGGTCCATTTGACCTGGAAAGAGCTTTCGGAGGCCCTGACCACACTGGTCACCTGCACCGACACGCTGCGCGTTCCGATCTGACCGAAGGGGTCGTTTGCCTTGGCGTACTCATTGAGGAAGAGAGCGGCGCGGTCGGTGGCAAAGTCGTAAGCCGCCAGCCAATTCTGCCGCACCAGCACAGGATCGGTTGAGACGGAGCGAACATTCTGGATGAAGCGGCCGAGGTGCCAGGCGATCTGGGCATCGTCGGGCTGGTAGTTTTGGATTGCCGGCGCGCCGGCGCGCGCCTCACCAAAACGGTCAACCTCGACGACGTACGGCACGACGCGGCTTTGCATCGACTGCCATACAAGTCCGCAGGAAAGTCCAGTCGCCAAGACCAGACAGCCCAGGGCCATGAGCCGCCAATTGCGGGCCTGCACCCGAGATGAGCCGATACGCTCGTCCCAGAGCTGGGCGGCTTTCTGATACGGCGTGACCGGTTCGGGTGTCTTGCCGTAACGTTGAACGGGTCGCTTGAAGAGCATCTAGTCGTCCTTGTCGTTGAGAGAGGGATTGGCGCTGCCGCCCGGCCTGTCGCCATCACGGACCGCCTGCACTGCGGCGTGTCGATGGGCACGGGCGGTCTGTTCGGAACGCAATTGCCTTGCCCAATTGGGAGCGGCATCAGTGGCTGTACCGGCTGGGCTTCCGGCCATTGACGCGGTCGGCGTACCGCCAGTCGCGGTCCAGGCGGCTTCGCGGCCGGCGTCGGCGCTGCGCCCGAACCTTCCCGCGGCAGATGGTGCAGCTCGCATCGCGGCGCCACCGGCGGCACTGGTCACCCCCTGCAGTCCAGCAGCTACACCGGACAGGCCAGAGTCGAGCGAGGTTGCGCGCCCCAGCTGCCAAGCCGTGGAAGCAGCCGATCCCATCGAGGTGCCCGCACGGACTGCGGCGAGACTGCCGCCGGTTGCCATGCGCGCGCCGGCAAATGCCGCGCCTCCGGCAACGAGTGATGCGCCGGCGGCGGCCGCAGTGGTTCCGAGTGCGGCGCCAGCGCCAAGCTGCGGCGCGCCAGAGACAAGACCCGAAGCGATGCCTGGCCCGAAGATGCCGAGCCCAAGCAGCGACAGCGCACCAAGCACTTGTGACATGGCGGCGGCCAGGTCCGGCTCCTTGCCTTGCAGCGCGGAAGCGAACTCGCCGAAGAGCGTGGAGCCGATGCCCACGATGACGGCGAGCACCATCACCTTAATGCCCGACGAGATCACATTGCCGAGCACGCGCTCGGCCAGAAACGCCGAACGGTTCCAGAGTGCGAATGGAACCAGAACGAAGCCCGCCAAAGTGGTGAGCTTGAACTCGAGGATGGTGATGAACAGCTGGATGGAAAGAATAAAGAAGGCGATGATGACCAGGAACCAGGCCACAAGCAGCACGAAGACGGTGAGCGCATTGCCGAAGATTTCTGGGAAGCCCAGGAGCTGGCTTGCCTGATCGAGCAGCGGCCAGGCACCCTCGAAACCGGTCGCGGCAATGCGGCCTGGATGCAAAAGATTGTCGGCGGAGAGATTGCCAGAGGACGCGTTGATGCCGAGACCGGCAAAGGACCGATAGATGATGTCGGCAAGGTTCTTGAAATTGTTCAGGATGAAGGCGAACACGCCGACATAGAGTACCTTGCGGATGAGCCGGCCGGGAATGTTGGGTTCGCCGCCGAGTGCCCAAGCTAGGCCGGCAAGTGTGATGTCGATCCCGATCAGGGTGGTGGTGAGGAAGGCGACATCGCCCGAGAGCAGACCGAACCCGCTGTCGATATAGCGGACAAAGGTCTCCATGAAGCGATCGATGACCCCAAGGTCGTTCATGCCGCCTTCCTCGTCGTGAAGAAATGGTGATCAGTTGCCGGGATAGGCTGTACCGGTGCCCAGGAAGCGCTTGGTTGTCTCGCGGGCGGCCTCCTCGGATTGTGCCTTGCGGGCGGCCTCCTCGGCTTCAGCTCGAAACTGCGTCGCGAGCAGCGTCTGAATCTGCATCTGCTGCTTGGTCGAAAGCGCGATCAACTGGTTGGTTGCCTGGCTTGCCTCAAGCGCACCGGCCGCGCCCTGGCTGCGGTTGATGAGATCGGTAAGCAGGTCACCGTCGCCGCGGACGTTCTCGACGATCTGCGACTGGACACCCATGGTCTGGCGAAACGCCTGCATGGCGCTCTGCCAGCGCTCGCGTGCAGCGCCCGCCAAATCGCTGACCTTGATCGTGGCGTCGTAGCTTTCCGGATATTGATCGCGCCACTGGTCTTGGAGCTGGTCGAGATCAAAGCTCAGGCCACTCGCCTGATCCATCAGCCCGTCGATGCGATGGAGCGCACCTGTGAGTTGGCCAACGGAAGAAAAATCCAGATGCTGAAGGTTGCGCGCCATGTTCTGCAGCATGGTCGCCTGGTTCTGAAGCGATTGGACCTGGTTGTTGATCTGCTCCAGCGAGCGTGCCGCCGTTAGCACGTTCTGGGTATAGTTCGACGGATCGAACACGATGAGGGCGTAGGCTGGCTGGACGTAGTCGGCCATCGGTTTGGCGATCAGGGAAACGGTGATCAGGCTGGTGAAAAGGCGGCGTCCCATCATGACGATTGCTCCGTGTCTGGTTGAGGGAATTGCTGGAGAAGCTCGGCAGCCCAATCGAGGCCGCGCGCATTCAGGAAATGAGAGGCAAAGCTGTCCTGTCCGTGCTCGGACAGGACCCTTTCGATAAGGGTCTGCGTGGCCGGATCGGAAGCACCGCACAGCGCGAGTGTGATCGGGCCGAGCCCGAGCTCGAAAAGACGGTTGCCGCGGCGCGACTGCAGGTAATAGTGCCGCTTCGGCGTGGCGCGAGCGATCAGTTCGATCTGCCGCTCGTTCAAACCGAAGCGTTCGTAGGCTGCCCGCGCTTGCGGCTCCACCGCACGATCATTGGGAAGAAAAATACGCTGTGGGCAGCTCTCGATGATTGCGGGCGCTATTGCAGAGCCCGCGATGTCGGCAAGCGATTGCGTGGCGAAGACAACCGACACGTTCTTCTTTCGCAGCACCTTCAGCCATTCGCGGATGCGGGCGGCAAAAAGCGGGTTGTCTAGATAGACCCACGCCTCGTCGAGCATGAGCAGCGTCGGCCGCCCTTCAAACCGCTCCTCGAGGCGGTTGAACAGATAGGTGAGCACCGGCAGGACAGCGCCTTGGCTGTGCATCAGCTCCTCGGTCTCGAAGCATTGCACATCCGATAAGGCCAGCCGATCGACATCGGCATCGAGCAGCCGGCCGAAGGGACCGTCGAGCGTGTAGGGGAGGAGTGCCGCCTTGAGCGCATTAGACTGAAGCAGAACCGACAGGCCGGTCAGCGTGCGTTCTTGCGCCGGCGCGGTGGCAAGGCTGTTAAGTGCCGACCAGATTGCCTCTTTCACCTCCGGTGTGACGATGACGTTCTCATGGGCAATCAGGCTGGTGATCCATTCGGCCGCCCAGCTGCGGCTAGCCTGGTCGCTGATGTTTCGCAGTGGCTGGAAGGCAAGCGCACCGTCCGCGCCGAGCGCGTGGTGCTCCCCGCCCGTGGCAAGGGTTGCCGCACGAGCCGAATGGCCCTTGTCGAAGACATAGACCTGGGCGTCGGCATAGCGGCGGAACTGCAAAGCGAACAGCGCGAGCAGGACCGACTTGCCGCCGCCGGTTGGCCCAACGACCAGCATGTGGCCGACGTCGTCGACATGATTGGAGAGCCGGAAGGGTGTTGATCCGCTGGTCTCGGCAATGAGAAGCGGCGGAGCTTCGGTTTGGGTGACCTTGGCCAGATGCTCGTTCGCCGCCGGACCGGCCCATACCGACGACAGCGGCATCAAGTGGGCAAGGTTCAGTGTGTGAACGAGCGGCTGGCGAACATTGGCGTAGACATGGCCGGGCAACGAGCCGAGCCAAGCTTCCACGGCATTGACGCTTTCACGGATCGTAGTGAAGCCAAGTCCGTTGACGATGCGCTCGACCGCGCGAAGTTTCTCCGCCGCGGCTTGGTGGTCCTCGTCCCACACCGTCACGGTAGTGGTCAGATAGCCGAAGCCGACATGATCGCCGCCCAGTGCTTGAAGTGCTTCGTCGGCATCGAGTGCCTTGTTGTCGGCATCGCTGTCCACGAGAGGAACGGGTTCGTTGGTCACGACCTCGCGCAGGATGGCCACGATCGATTTGCGCTTGGCAAACCACTGCCGGCGCAATCGCGTCAGCGTCTTGGTGGCTTCGGTCTTGTCGAGCGGAATGAAGCGCGTCACCCAGCGATAGGCGAAATCCTGATGGTTGAGTGCGTCTAGGATTCCGGGCCGGGTGAGGTTCGGGAAGCCGAGAATGGTGAGTGTGCGAAGGTGCTGCTCACCCAGCATTGGCTCCAAGCCGCCGGTAAGCGGCGCATCAACCAGAACGCCGTCGAGATAGATCGGCGTTTCCGGCACAGCGACCGGGTGGCGGCGGGTCGAGATGGTGCCGTGCAGATAAGTCAGCGTCTCGGCATCATCGAGGGCGCGCACTTCCGGCATGAAGCCCGATAGTAGACCCAGAACCCGGTCGGTCTCGTCACGGAACCGCGCGAGTTCCTGGCGCCAGTCTCTTTCGCCTTCGGAATGATGAGAGTCGACCAGCGCGCTTTCCGCCCGCGCCTGGCCGTCCGGCGGCGGCATGAACAGCAAGGTCAGGTGATAGCGGCTCTCGAAATGCGCGACCTTGCCCTCGAAGGCCCCGCGCCGTTCTTCGTCGACCAGCCACGACGCCGCATCGGGGAACCGCGAATGCGGATAGCCCAGCGCTTCTATGCGCTCCGCCTCGAAGAACAATGCCCAGCCGGAGCTAAGGCGTCTGAGCGCATTGTTCGCCCGTGCGCAGATCCCGATGAGTTCGGCTTCGGTCGCGCTTTCGAGATCGGGACCCCGGAACCGCAACGTCCGCTGAAAGCTGCCATCCTTGTTGAGCACAATGCCGGGCGCGACCAGTGCGGCCCAAGGCAAATGGTCGGCAAGCCGGTCGGCTTTGCCGCGATACTCCGAGAGGTTCAGCATGCAAACCATCCCTTCATGCGAAGATGACGGACAAGCACGCTCGCGAAGTCCGGATCCCGGCGCGCGGCAAAGACCGCGAGCGTGTGGCCGGCAATCCAGAGCACCAGCCCGGCGATCCACTGCTGCAGGCCAAGACCGATGGCCGCAGCCACCGTGCCGTTGAGGATCGCAACCGCTCGAGGCGCACCGCCCAGCAGGATCGCCTCAGTCAATGCCCGGTGAACAGGAACCTCGAAGCCCTCAATATGCTTCTCTCCGCTGGCCATCAGACGAGTGCCCCACCGCCGAAGGAGAAGAAGGAGAGAAAGAAGCTCGATGCCGCGAAGGCGATCGACAGACCGAAGACGATCTGGATCAGCCGGCGGAAGCCGCCCGCCGTATCACCGAAGGCAAGCGTCAGGCCGGTGGTGATGATTATGATCACCGCGACGATCTTGGCGACTGGTCCCTGTACCGACTCCAGAATCTGCTGCAGCGGCTGTTCCCAAGGCATGCCGGAGCCCGCGGCGAAAGCCGGTGCCGTGAGAAAAAACGCGAACGCGGCGGACGAAAGAAAGCGAAGCTTCTTGAGCATGAGGGGACCTTTCAAAGCTGCTGGAGTTGCGGAAGCGTGAGCGGGGTGACGGCGTAATCGCCGCTGCCGTCAAGACCGGTGACGTCGGCGATCGCGTCGATGCGGCGCGACGAGCCGCGCCCGGCGATGAAGACGATCAGATCGATGGCATCGGCGATGAGGCGGCGGGGAACGGTGACGACGGCTTCCTGGGCGAGCTGCTCGATGCGATAGAGCGCGGAGCGCGCCGAATTGGCGTGAACCGTGGCGATGCCGCCGGGGTGTCCTGTGTTCCATGCCTTCAGCATGTCGAGGGCTTCCGGACCCCGGACTTCGCCGACGATGATCCGGTCGGGCCTAAGCCGCAGCGTCGAGCGCACGAGATCGGCAAGCGTTACCGAACCCCGCCTCGTTCGTAAGGCAACGCAATCCTTCGCCGCGCATTGCAGTTCGCGCGTGTCCTCGATGAGGATCACCCGCTCGTCGCATTCGGCGACTTCCGCCAGCAGAGCATTGGCAAGCGTTGTTTTGCCCGAGGACGTGCCGCCGGCGACCAGAATATTGCGCCGCTCGCGAACCGCCTTTTTCAGCGCATCGGCCTGCAGCGGCAACATGATGCGGTCGGCCACGTAGTTGGCCAGAATGTAGAGCTTTGCGGCCGGTTTACGGATAGCAAAGCATGGTGCCAGCACGACCGGCGGCAGCAGACCCTCGAAGCGCTCGCCCGAAGGCAGTTCGGCGCTGACAATCGGATTGTCCTCATGCGCTTCGGCGCGCACGTGGGAGGCGACCAGGCGGATGATGCGCTCCGCCTCGGAAGGGTGCATGTGCACGCCGGTGTCGACCCGCCCCTCGCCCAGCCGGTCGAGCCTCAGCGCACCGTCGGGATTGACCATCACCTCGATGACCACTGGATCGGCTAGGGCTTCGGTGATCGCTGGGCCCATGGCGGTACGCAGCATGGCGCGGCGGCGATGGTCGGCCTCGGGATGAGAACTCATCCTTCCCTTCCCCCGCCATTGGCCTCGCCAAGCGATTTTTTCCCGGAGGCGATCTGGCGACCGACCTGCTCGACGAACTTGTCGAAACGCTCTTGGGCAATCGCTTGCGTCGCCCTATCCGGAGCCGGCGTGTGGGCATGAAGTGTGATTGAAAAACGGATGAAAAGCGCCAGGCTCTCCAGGATCATCTCGGCATCGCGTCTGACATGGCCGACGTCGCGCGAGAGCCGGTCGAGTCTTACGCCGTAGCGCCGGTCGAGCTCGTTCTCGCCACGCCGCTCGATAAAGGCCTCTACCGCTTTCGCCACGACCGCCGATTTCGTGGTCGATGGATCGCGGCTGAGGTTGTCGAGCTTCTCACTCAGCCCGGGTTCAAGCAGAAACTGATGACGGATGCGGTGGGGCTTCATGCGGCTCGTTCCGACTGGCCGGCGCTGATGCGCCGGCGACGGGAACAAGCATCGTCGAGGTGCCCGAAATCGCTTATGGCCGTTATCTACGCTGAGGTGCGCCCAACTCGAAGCGGGGTTCAGAAGCCGGGCACGATGTCCTTGTCGTCGCCCCTTCCCTCGTTGATGCCGTAGGCACGCGCGGCGGTGGAAATCCGGTCCATAACGCGCTTGTCGGCGAGCGCCTCGCTGTCATCGTCGGTGGGCTTGAAGAGATCGTCCTGATCCGGCTGCTGAGAGACGACGGGGTGTTCATCGGGCAGACCTGGATGACGCTGCTGCTGAACACCGTCGTTTTCGGTTGCCACGCCGCTTTCGTCGCCGGGAACAAGACGGCGATCAACGTTGCACACCTGTCCGCTCCAATCATCCAGACGCGACGCAGGGCAATCAGCGTAAGGACCGTCCCGAAGCAGTGGCGAAGGCAGCAACCGTTCGGTGAAATTCTGATCCTGGTAGTAGCGCAACTTCTTGGCCCGGATCGGCGGCAGCCCTGAAACCAACACCAGTTCGTCAGACGGCGGCAGCTGCATTACCTCCCCAGGCGTCAGCAGAGGTCGTGCCGTTTCCTGGCGGCTGACCATGACGTGGGAAAGCCAGGGCGCCAGCCTATGGCCGGCATAGTTGCGCATGGATCTGAGCTCCGTCGCCGTGCCGAGCGCATCGGAGATGCGTTTTGCCGTGCGCTCGTCATTGGACGAAAAGGCGATCCGCACATGGCAGTTGTCGAGAATGGCGTTGTTCTCGCCGTAGGCTTTTGAAATCTGGTTCAAGGATTGCGCGATCAGATAGGCGCGAATGCCGTAGCCGGCCATGAAGGCGAGCGCAGTCTCGAAAAAATCGAGCCGTCCGAGCGCCGGAAATTCGTCGAGCATCATGAGCAGTTGATGTTTGCGGCTCTTTTTTGGATCGCCCTCCAGCCGCTCGGTGAGCCGCCGGCCGATCTGATTGAGCACCAGTCGCACCAGCGGCTTGGTACGTGAGATGTCCGATGGCGGCACGACCAGATAAAGCGACATTGGTCGCTCTGCATCCATGAGGTCAGCAATGCGCCAGTCGCAAGCCGATGTTGCCGCAGCTACGGTCGGATCGCGATAGAGCCCGAGAAATGACATGGCGGTCGAGAGAACGCCTGAACGCTCATTCTCTGACTTGTTCAGCACCTCACGGGCCGCCGAGGCCACGACAGGATGGACCTGAGGCTTTTCACTAGCTCCGAGATGGTTGGTGGTCATCATCCGTTGCAGCGTTGCAGCAAACGAGCGCTGTGGGTCCGAGAGGAAGGTAGCGACACGGGCTAGTGTCTTTTCCTCTTCGGCGTAGAGCACGTGCAAGATGGCGCCGACCAGCAGTGAGTGGCTGGTCTTTTCCCAATGGTTTCGCCGCTCCAGCGCGCCTTCCGGATCGACGAGGATGTCGGCGATGTTCTGGACGTCGCGGACCTCGTCTAGGCCCTGGCGTACCTCCAGCAGCGGGTTGTAGCGCGCCGACCTTGAATCGGTAGGATTGAACAAAAGGCAATGCGAAAACTTCGAGCGCCAGCCGGAGGTCAGCTGCCAGTTTTCACCTTTGATGTCGTGAATGACGGCCGAGCCGGTCCAGGAAAGGAGGGTTGGCAGAACCAGCCCAACACCCTTGCCGGAACGTGTTGGCGCAAACGCCATGACATGCTCTGGGCCGTCATGGCGCAGATACTGGTCCTTCAATTTGCCAAGGAAAACGCCGGCCGGCCTGAATAGCCCCGCCTTCTCAATCTCCCACTTTTCGGCCCATCGTGAAGAGCCGTAGGTAGTGACCACTCCACGCTGCCGCGCACGCCAAAGTGAACCGGCCATAGCAGCGCCACAGCTTAGGAAGCCACTGGCGCCGGCAAGTGCGCCCGCCTTGTCGAAGACCTCTGGCGCGTAAGCGTCGAAATGGAACCACCATTCGAAAAGTTTCCACGGCTTATAGATTGCCCAGCCGGCCGCGACAAACCATGGGGCGCCGAGTGGCGGCTGATGGCCCAGCATGTGGGCGCACCATTGTGTTGCCGTCCATACGCCGAGGACTGCGATGGCAAACACAACCACGATCTGGCCAATCAGCAGCTTCGTCGGTGTCATTGGCTTTTGCTCCGCTGTTCTGGACAGGCGGATCAAGCATCTGGCCAAAGCATAGGGAGTAAAACCCACCGTACGCACGACGAGGTGCGATGGGGCAATCATTGGAACGCGCCGCTGCTCAATCGATAAGACATAGGGTCGGCGCTATGCTCTCGGATTCGACGCGTCCGGAGCTATCCCGGACGAACTGAAACAGCACCTTCTGCCAGATTTTCTGCAGACCCTGGCCAACTACAAGGGCTGCGCTCTCTGTACGGCGCAAGACAATTTCCCGAAGGCGCCAAGGTGCGGCCAACCCGGTCGAATGATCCGGGTTGATTCACGCGTGCAGAGGCGACAGCAAAAAAGGGGCCACGAGGCGCCGGGAGCCTGCCCGGGAGCCCCTTCGAGGGACGGTCATGCCCGACGTAGCACCCCGACAAATCTGGGATCAGAGGATCGGACCGTGATCCGGAATTGCCGAAAGACCGTCAATCAAGACGGGCTGCTTTCAAAAACCACAGAATGCTAGCCGCCTTGATGCACGGCTATGAGCTTTTGGCGGCCTGAGGCGGTGATCAGGTCGCCGTTGCGGTGCGTTTTGACAACCCTCGTCAGGCGCCGGCGATGATCCGTCGTGATGGAGGGCTGGGTTTGCAGGTTGCGGTCGGCGGGTTTGTTTCGGGGCGTCTGCGCCCCGTCGGCTATGTCACGAGCCGCGCAATGCGATCGAGGACGATGCGCAGGATGCGCTGGTCCGGGCAGGAGGTCGGCAGGTACAGGCGGATCTGGGTTTTCATCTCGATCACCCGCGCGGCGATCTTGATGAGGCGCAAACGCAGCGTGTCGAATTGGGCGACTGCAAAGGAGGACCGTTTCGGCATCGCGGCCCGCAAGCCCCACATCAACCAGTAAGCACCGGCATGCAGGAATAGCCGGAACTGGTTGGCCGTCGCTCTTGTGCAGGAGGTGCGGTCGGCGGCGAGATGCGTCTTCCACGACTTGATGTGGTTCTCGGCCGCTCCGCGCCGGCAGTAGAGATGAGCGCCTTGGCCTTGCCACCGGATAGGTTGGTGACGATGAAGCGGGTGTCGGCACCTTGGGCGCCGACCTCGACGCCGGCGATAATGCGCTCGACGCGGCTCCAACTGGCTGCGCCTTCCAAAAACTCCTTGAAGCGGCGGACCTTGTTCGCCTTCGATAACACTTCAAAACGCGCCATCGTGCTGCTCTCCAGGTCCGCGACATGCTTTGCGCAATGTGGTGGTGGGTGTCGGCAGCGTACGATCATTCATGGCGGGTGTGGTCTCCGGAAATGATTCGGATCGGCTTCGACAACCACATCCGCCGACCCGCCGTCGCCGTGCACGGCGGCCAGCAGCTGTCGCTCTTCAACGCCCATACGTGGAACGGCCCTTTAGGCAAGTGCATTTTTCAGACGGCTGATCACGCGGGAACGGTGCGGTCATATGTTCGGCCTTTCAGCGCGGTCATTTAACCGCTGGCCTCGATGAAGTCCGCCATGCGAGTGGCTGATCATCACGGCGCGCTGTGTGCGCGTCGGGCGTTTCGGCCTCTCTCGCCTCGGGATTTCGTCCCATGGAATCATCGTCTGTTTCGTGCACCTCGCCTCTGCCGGCTAGCGCGCCGGTCAGCTCGTCCGGGTCGTTTTTCGGCTCAAGTGCTTGCTACGCTGCTCGCCTCCGTCAGACCCCGATATGTCCCGCCCTTGTTCAGCAGCGCCCAGATAATCCGCGCCATCTTGTTGGCGAGCGCGACAGCGACGACCTTGAACGGCCGTCGCGCCAGAAGCGCGGCAAGCCATTTCGGCGCCTTGTCGTTGCCCCGCGCGTATCGCAGGACCGTCGTCGCGCCGAGCACCAGCAGGGAACGAAGCTCCGGGTTGCCCATCTTCGATATACCTCCCAGCCGCTCCTTGCCCCCGCTCGAATGAGATTTCGGCGTTAGTCCGAGCCAGGCCGCAAAGTGCCGCCCGGACTTGAACCCGCCGGGATCCGAAACAAGCGCCTTGATGGTTGCAGCCGTGATGGCGCCAACACCCGGTATCGTAGCCAGTCGTCGCATATCCTCGTCTCGTTTCGCCTCGGCAATGATTTCCCGCTCGATCTTGTCGACCTGCTCCTTCAGCGCCTCGATCTGATCGGCGAGTGCCGACAGGGCCAAGCGAGCCGCCTTCGGCAGGCGGGCGTCGGTCTCGTCGCGCACGATCTCGATCAGGCCAGCAATCTTCGCCGTGCCTATACCCGCGACGATGCCCAATTCCGACAAATGCGCACGAAGAGCATTGATTGCCTGTGTTTGCTGGCGGACCAGAAGCCCACGCGTCTTCAACACCATCGCGGCAGCCCGCTGTTGGGCCGATTTGATCTGAACGAAGCGCATGGTCTTGCGGGTCACCGCCTCGCTGATCGCCTCAGCGTCGGCCGCATCTGTCTTGCCGCGTTTCACAAACGGTTTGACATAGGCCGGCGGGATCAACCGCACTTCATGACCAAGTGCCGCGATCTCGCGCGCCCAGTAATGCGCACCCCCGCAGGCCTCGATGCCGACTAGACACGTTGGCTGCTTCTCGAAGAACCGCAACACCTCGGCACGGCGGAGCTTCCGGCTGACGATTGGAGGCCCCTCGACGTCAGCGCCGTGGATCTGAAAAACTTGCTTGGCCAAATCCAGCCCGATAGTGGGAATATGCTTCACGGAACGGCTCCTATTTTGTGGCGTTGAATAAACGATCACGTTTTAGCACTCTGATGCTGCGGTAGCGGGCCGTTCCACCTCATCATTAGGACGAATACGGCTTCCAGCCGATCGTGGTGTTCGATGGCGCGCTATCTGTCCGGAGCGCGGCAAGGGGGCCGCGCTGGCCCTGCCGCAAGCCGATGCCGAAGCCATGCAGATGCACATTGACGAGATCAGCCGCCATGTCGCCAAGGGCGCGCATGCCGTTCTACTCCTCGGTCGCGCCGGATGGCGCACCATCGCAAACCTCGACGTGCCCGATAACATCACGTTGCTCTTTCTGCCCTCGCGAGCGCCCGAGCTGAACCCGGTCGAAAATATATGGCAATATATGCGCGCTAACTGGCTCTCAAACCGCGCCTTCGAAACCTATGACGCGATCACCGACGCCGCTTGCGCCTGACAGAGGCTCCTCACGCAACCACAAACAATCGCCTCCATCGGAATGAGGCGCTGGGCACATGTCGGTCAATCATTATGACCAATGGTTCTCTACATTTCGCTGCTGCGTTCTCTACATTTGGCTGCTGTTGCGCAGGAGCCCACGGACCTGCCCGTAAAGCTGGCGCTTGACATTGACCAGTTGCTCACGCGCGCCAAGCAACGCCTTCAGCCGGTGGCTTTCCATGGTCTTACATGCACCGCAGAATACCAGCCGCTTGCCAGCATCTCGGCAAGCGCCTGCGCATCCGCCTTGTCCGTCTTCTCAGGCCGCGCCTTCAGGGCATCTGCAGCACGCCGCGCATCCATGCAGATGACCGGAAAACCCAGATCCTTCAGCTCGTGGTAGAGCCAAGGCGTCATCGAGCCCGTCTCAAGGCCGACTTTCGCAAGATGACCGTTCCATCTTTTCAGCCGCTCCGCTATCATTGACGGCTGCGTGTCCGCGCTCCCGCGCCACACCACCTGTCGATCCTGACCATAATGCAGATGTGCGTGCTCTTGAGACTGGCGTCCACTCCAACGTAATATTCCATCGCTGCTCTCCTTAGGTCTTCGACAAACCAGGGCAGATGGCCTCATCCGCCGATGGGAGCAGCAACCTTGTATGGGATGTAATAGTGGGTTCGCGGGCGACGCGGCGGCCGGAGATCGAGCTATCCGGGATCGTGGCCAGTCTCCCACCGTGCTGAAACAACCTCTATACGCGTTCAGATCGCTCGCACTACATGGCTTTTTATTTCCGGGCAGTGCCCGACCGACGGCTCATGTTCGCAGCAGGAGAGTGCCTATTGCGAAGACGGACGCGGAGCCGGGAAATCCAGCACGCGGCTGGTATAGCTTTCGATCAATGCACTGAATGGCACGCCATCCGGTAGTTTGAGCACGGCGTGATGTTCGAGAAGGAATGGGGGGAGGACAAGAGATCCAGTTCCGGAAGCCGGCAGGCTGGTTTGCATTTCCCATCCTTTCGAGAGAGGGGACCAAAGCAGCTTCGCCGATAGGTTCGTGCGACTGAAATTTAGAGCCTGAACGGCTCGACCGAACGCTATATCGCTCGTATCGAGCGCCTTGTTCATCTCGGCCGTCAGCCTTGCCGGCACGTACCAGTTGTCCGCCTCGGACAGGACGTGCTCGCCGCAGGCCAGACGAACGCGCCGATAGGCTATGGGTTCGTCGGGGCCCACGGCAAGTAGCTTACGGATATGGACATCGGCCGGCTTGTCTTGACCATGTACACGCTGAGCCACGATCTTCGAGCCTTCCGGCGCCAGCTTGTGTGTTGCGCACCAGCGATCAAGTGTCAGCGTAGCACTGGCATTGCTGAGGAGATCGGCATTCAGGGCTTGAAGGACTGCAAGAGCTTCCAGTCGTGATGTCGGCGTGTCCGGCCATGGCGACGGAGTGGACAGGTTCTGCGCCATGGTAGTTTGCGTGCCCAGCAAGATGGCTGCTGAGCTGCCAAAGGCGAGGAGGCGGACGAGTAACAAGGACCGGAAGAGCATGGCTATGAAATCCTCTGTAAAAACAGACTGTACAGGTCGGGGCTAGTCTAAAATCACGCTCGACTGTCAGCTGGCCGATCTGAGCATGCAACTTCTCAAGCTCGCATTCGCGCGTGTCCTTCGCTGGCTGGTGTCGGCGAGAGTCGCCTCAGCCAGCTCTATCAGCAGAAGCCGACATCAACTCCTGAGTCGGTTTTGCAATGCCTGCCGATCGGCGACGAGCTGGTCCAGGTGGATAGAATGCCCTCCTTGCGCCAATCGCCTAACCAGCTCACGCATACCGTCCAGGACAAAGACGCCGCAATCATAGCTGTTCTGCTGCTGGGCCATGAGGGGTGACTCCAGGCGGGCGCCCAGCCGTCCTGCGAGCTGTTCTGCAGGCCGGGCGTTGTATCCTTGCGCGGAGTCGTAGTGATAGGCGACCGGCTTTTGCCGGTCGCTGCGATCAACGAACAGCAGCGACCAATGGCTGCCGCGTTGATTAGGATCCGAAACATGGGCATTATTCACTGGCAGGAACAGGAAGTCGGCTGTATCGTTACCCTGCCGATTATGAACAATACTGTGGAATGTACTTAGCGTGTCGCCCCAGTTCAGCTGAAAGGCTACGAGGGGATCCACGAACCGCGTCCGGGCGGCGAGATTCGGATTGGTCCCCTGCAACTCCTGCGCCAGGAGCTGGTAATCCGTGAGGATATGCCCGTCGCCCAGCCATTGCGTGTCCCCGAGCACCAGCCCGCGGTCGTGGGACGAGGCTTTCGGATCCAAAGCCCCGATCTGAGCATCGGAGGAGGTGGTCGAGAATGCCCGCACAGAATTAACCTCGTCGCGTAATCCGGATGGCGTGGGCCTTGTCAGATCAACCAATGGAAGACCGTCGTAGGTGTCTGAGCGGGCCTTGGCAGAGTGCGCTGGCGCAAAGTGAGCATCGTCGCGCAATTCGGACGGCGTGGGCGCATTCAGATCAACGATTGACTCAAGACCGCCGTAGGTGTCTGAGCGAGCCTTGGCAGAGTGCGCTGGCGCAAAGTGAGCATCGTCGCGCAATTCGGACGGCGTGGGCGCATTCAGATCAACGATTGATTCAAGACCGCCGTAGGTGTCTGAGCGAGCCTTGGCAGAGTGCGCTGGCGCAAAGTGAGCATCGTCGCGCAATTCGGACGGCGTGGGCGCATTCAGATCAATGATTGATTCAAGACCGCCGTAGGTGTCTGAGCGAGCCCTGGCAGAGTGCGCTGGCGCGAAGTGAGCATCGTCGCGCAATTCGGACGGCGTGGGCGCATTCAGATCAACGATTGACTCAAGACCGCCGTAGGTGTCTGAGCGAGCCTTGGCAGAGTGCGCTGGCGCGAAGTGAGCATCGTCGCGCAATTCGGATGGCGTGGGCGCATTCAGATCAACGATTGACTCGAGACCGCCGTAGGTGTCTGAACGGGCCCTGGCAGAGTGCGCTGGCGCAAAGTGAGCATCGTCGCGCCCCGCGACCTCACCGAAGACGTCTGAGGGAGCCCTGGCAGTTGATGATGACGCGGGTTCTTGCATCGCCTGGCTCCAGAAGGCCCGAGCTCCCTCGCTCGGGGTAGCGGGCAGCGAGGCGAGCTCCTTCAGCGCGCCGGTCTGCCGAGCTGTCTGCGCGGCTGGCAAAGCCGACTGCTCATGTGATTGCAGCCCCAACCCTTGGTTCGCCTCGACGAGTTTTAAGTAGCTCCGAAGATGCGACAAATCGGGAGCGTGTACTCTGCTTCCAGTCAGTTTGAACGCTTCCACATCGTTCCGCAGCGTTAACTGCTCATTGTTAGAGCCGTTAAGTCGACCAGCTATGCTCCCCCCCCTGCCCGTTTTTTGAAGCCACTCACTCAGCGCACGAAGACGTGTAGCCCGCTTCTGGGCAAACTGCCTCTGCGCCGCAGTCGGGGTCCTAAGATCGCTCAAGGCTTGGCCGAGCGCATCATCAATGAGGGGGCCGTCTTCGGGATAAGGAGCCAGGTGACGGGGCCGCCCAATGCCACGGGGTTCGGATCCGGGTGCTTCGGCTTCTTCACCCCCAGGCAAGAGCCGCGGGAGATTAGCCAGAGCCGATTTAAGGCGATTCTGAGGGTCTCCCCCCAGGCTTCTGTACTCCGAAATTTCATTGTCTAGCGAACCGCCTCGCAACAGAGAAGCTAGAGGGTCCCTATCGTTTGCTTGGAGCCACCGAGCAAACACCCTAAATCTGGAAAGACTGTTTTTGATGTCCCCTTTGGCGGCATTGCGCTGCTCGGCGCCTACCCGGAACCTTGCCAAGAGATCGGCGTCTTCGGCAGGGAGCTCCCCAATTAGCTGGTCTCGTGAAGGAAGGCTCCCGGGGGCAACCTTGTTCAGCTGCGCAACGACAGCAAAGCGGCCACCATCCTTCAGATAGTCCCGCACATCGGCGACAAAAGAAGCGTGGCCAGGCGAATCGCGGTCAAACCGGCCGGTTATAGGGCCCCGATTTTCCTGGAGCAGCCAGCCGCTTAAATGGTGCAGATCATGTCCCAATCTCTTGACAGTCCTCTCGTGCGTCTGCGCTTCGCGGGCTGCTTTCTTGAAGGTGGAAACAAGCTCCTTGTCCTCGGCAAAGGGCCCAAAGCGTTCGCGCTTTGCGCCCACGCGGACCTCTTTATTCACCGCAAACTCCGGTTGCTGTCTCCCGCTATTGCGCCATGGACCCGGTCCTTGCGCCGCCTCCGTGCCACTGAACGGGTTATCCCGCAAGCCCGCGCTCTGGATCCCTCCACCGCCCTCCTCAGACGAAGGGGGTTGTAACTGGCTCAGCTGCTGCTCAAAGCGCGCTTGCCGGCTCGAGTCGTCCGCCTGTTGCCCTACCGGCATCTCGGTATTCTGCTGCGCGAAGCCTGGTGCAAACGGATTCGACTGCCGAGGATTGAACTGCGAACCATCCATACCGCTCTCCATTTGAAAATAAAATATGGGCTGCTCGCAAGTCTGCGCAGAGAGCCACCAATTCGACCATACATAACGATTCTCACTCCTGAGAGGCTCATTGAGTGCGGGCCCTGCAGCAACGATACGCAGCCTAGCTGACTTTGACCTGACGGAGGCGTTCTGTGAATTCGAAGAGAACCCTTGAGGCTTGGGCGCCGGCCGCGACCGGTGCCTCTTTGCCGTCGCCGGCCTCGGAAAGCCTGGCGCTGAAGTTTGTGGCGCACCACCTCTGGGACCCGGCCAGACACGAAACCGATCCCCAGCACGGCATGCCGGTTGAGGTCGCGGCCGCGCTGCGCGAAAGCGAGATGCAGCGGAGTACCGGACCGCATGCGCCGTCTATTGTGAAACGACGTCTCGCAAGCCGGGGGACCTTGCACCGGGAGAACGGGCAGGAGGGTCCGTTCGCCTCGCCGAGCCTGCGGTCGGTGCTGCGGCTGGGGTCGCCGATGAGCGCGTGCCACTGGTCGACCGGGAGTTGGCTGGTGACGAGGGTGGAGCGGCGGCCGGAGCTATGGCGGAAACTGGGTGATGAGGGTTTGAGAGCGGCGTATCGAGGCGGGTGATGAAGCCTGCCAGAACCTCTCAAAGAGAGCGATACGCCATGAACGAGACTATCAACATTGTTCGCTTTCGTCAGCCCGACGAAATCGATGAAGCGCTCGAACGCTTCCTGAACGATGGCCGTCTCGACATCGACTCCAACGCTGTCGCGCGGGCCATCCGGCCCCAGACAATTACAAGAAAGAATGCATTGTTCGCGGGCAGCGACGGTGGCGGGAAGACATGGGCCGCGATCGCCACACTCTTGCAGACCGCGAAAATGAATGGCGTCGATCCGTTCGCTTGGCTCGCCCAAACCCTTCAGCGCATCGCCGTCGGCTGGCCCAACCGCGATCTCGATCAGCTTCTGCCATTCAACCACCATGCCGGCTGAACGGCCACGGCTGGACGCTCTGATGTCCGCTGTCAAGGTTTGGAACACAGGAGGTCGCCCGATCCGAGGACCGGCTGCTCATTCTGATGATCGCGCATGGGTGGAGGCGGAACTGAAGGACGTCGGTGATCAAGCTCTGATGCGCGGGTTGGCTACCGCATTCCCGATTGTGCGTCCGGGGCTGTTCCTATCTTACTGCGGGCGTCGGCTATGTTGCCGGCCACAAAGCGTCTGACGGGCATTTCCCCTGCCGGGTCCCGCCTCCGCCTATGCGCGAGATGAAAGCCGTCCCAGGTCTATGACCTGATCGCCTGGGCCTCCTTTGCAACGGCCCACATGAAGCCGGCCAGTTCACGGGCGATCGCTGTGCACACCACCGTTGTCCTCTTGCCTCGTCCGCTCAACATTCGATAGCAGGCGGCCAGCCGTGTTTGGGGCCTTCATGCGATCTCACGCACCTTCCGTGGAGCTTGCTCCAGCCGGTACAGATTCATCTTGCCTACCTTGGGAGGATGCCTGTACGTCCATGCGCTCTTGACCAGCATATGGCGAACCCGGCCGTTCCCCACCTTGGTGATGCCGCCACGTCTGACTGTCTCGCCGGTCGATCGTTCGCCGGGAACGAGGCCAAGATAACCCATGAGCTGGCGCGGGCTCTCGTTTTGAGAATTTCCTGGCCATCATGGCCGACCGGGAAGATCCCGAGCATCGCGACATTAGGCGGTGGTGCTGTGGCCATTTCGATCCTCAATGGTTCGATCTGACGGTCGCCCCGCTACCGGTCGTCGATCTGGAAGCGAGGCTGGTCGGCGCCGGGCGGGCTCAGGGAGCTGGCACGAGCGGCGGACGCTGTAATAAGCGTGACGTCGCCGGCGGCGACCGCTTCGGCAAGCGCACCCGCGATGAGCCTGCTGCCGGTGCTCACCGACGGTCGCAGCCACGCCGCCATCATCGTCGATGACGACAGGCGCATCCTCGGCCTGATCACGCAGACCGACCTGCTGGCTGCAACCGCGCCCGCGCGGGCTGCAGACCAGCCGCAAGGTGCAGACAAGCCATTGGCGGCAGCGCTACAATAGTCGCCACCCCGAAAAAAATGTTCGGGAAGCTTTCCCGGCAAGCCTGTCCAATGTTCGACCGGGTTTCGACCCGGAGCCTATATTTGTTTAGGTGACATTGCCCGCCGCCCGCTTCCGGCGACATACAGCTTGTCCGCGGAGGCCGAGGACATTGTGCAGGAGGGTCTATGACAGGGCCCTTTCGTCCATATCGATCCCGTTCGCGGCGAGCCTCGCTCGTGCCCATTGTCGAGTCGCGACCGGATGTTGTAATCAAGCAGCAAATACCGCGCCTGGTCACATCGCGCGACATGATGTCCTCGCACAGCAAGGTCCGGTGTGAGCGCACCGTCGCCTGCAACTCGACCTGCCGCAGCAGCCGCTCGAGATCGTCGCGCCGGCAAGGATGGGGACAAAAAGGTGGAAGGCCATAGGATGCCTGAAAACCTCAGACTTGATGTGGAACGCGTCAGTCAGGCGCGATTGCCTGCAATCCCGCCATACCGTTGAATTGGGAATCCAACCGGATCCAAGAACCCGCAGCTTCGGGAAAATAATATTTCGCGATGCCGCCGAACGGATCGGTGCGGTTCGGCTCGGCCGAACAGGTTACGCGGGTTTTCGGATCGGTTTGGCAAGCAACCCGCTTCATGCGGCGGCGGCCGCGGCGAGGCCGCACGCCAAATCGGCCTGGCTAGCGCCCTGGGGGCAGATGGAACCATCGGGCTTGTTGCCAGGCAAGCTTGTCGTCACCTTCGCATTTGCGATACGAAATTGTGCATTGCAATATCGGCGGCCCGTCGGTATCATCTTGCTGTCGGCCATCTACTCTCCTCCCAGATGGATGCCGATACTGAATGCGGTGCACCTCCTCCCGCGCCGTATTCGAAAATCGAGCCCGCTGCCACCTCCTCCCGGCAGCGGGCTTTTCTTTTGTATGAAGGTAGTTTCGGCCAAGGCCGATCTATCGCCGCCTGGACCAGGCGAATGCTCCGAACCTCCAGGCCGTTCTTGCCCTGCCCGTATTGGAAAGACACTTTCTGCCCCTCCATCAGCACGCTGAGCCCTGAGCGGATCAGCGCAGTAGCGGTCAAATCGCCGCGGGCTCAAGCACCGCGGATGTTGGCCGAGAAGCGCATCCCATCAGGCTGACCATGACGGCAAGAATGACAAGGCTGTACCGTGATCTGCACGGGTAGATCGAGAGGAGGGAGTGCCCCGACGTGCCTTAGGGTAAATCTGGAGAAAGAAGGGCGCTCGCAAGCGCCCTTTCGCTAATCAAGCATGTGCAGCTTCGGGGCATCCGGATCTTCTCGTGGTATCCGGAACCAGGCCACGTATAGGGCCGGGAGAAAGAGAAGCGTCAACACCGTGCCGACCACAATCCCGCCCATCATGGCATAGGCCATGGGCCCCCAGAAAATTTCCCGGGAGATGGGGATGAGGGCGAGCGTCGCGGCCGCGGCGGTCAGCAAGATCGGCCGCATGCGGTGTTCCGTGGCCTCGACAACCGCACGCCACGGCGGCACGCCCTCGCTTTGCAGATTCTCGATCTGGACGACGAGGATGACCGAGTTGCGGATCAGGATACCGATCAGTGCGAGCACGCCGAGGATCGCTACGAAGCCCATCGGCGCATTGCTGAGCAGGAGTGCCGCCACGACGCCGATCAGCGCGAGCGGAGCGACTGCGAAAACCAGGAACAGGCGGCTGAAGCTCTGGAGCTGGATCATCAGGATCGTCGCCATGGCGAACAGCATGAGCGGGGCGACCGCGGCGATCGGTCCCTGCGCGTCGGCGCTCGATTCTACCGAGCCGCCGATCTCGACCTTGTATCCCGCAGGAAGAGCTTTCGTGAACTTTTCGACCTGGGGCTTGAGCTGTTCCACGATCGTCGCGGGCTGTGTCGGCCCGGTGACCGCGGCCTTCACCGTGACCGTAGGAATGCGATCCCTTCGCGCGATCATAGGCTGTTCGAGCTCATAGCGGAACTTGGCGACTGCGGAGAGCGGTACGGATTTGCCGTTTGATCCCGGAAGCTGGAGGTCTCTTAGCGTCTCGATCGAGCCACGCTCAGCGTCTTGGGCCCTGCCGATCACGTCGATGAGGTAGATGCTGTCGCGGATCTGCGTCGCCGAGGACCCTTCGACGATGCTGTTGAGTGCGTTAGCGATATCCTCTGAAGAGACGCCGAGCTGGCGAGCCTTGTCCTGGAGCACGTCCACCTTCACGACGCGCGAGGGCTCGTTCCAGTCATAGGTCATGTTGGCGATGAGAGGATGCCGGTTGACGATGGCTCCAAAGCGATGCGACAGCTCACGCACCGTCTGGATGTCCGGGCCGCTGATGCGGTACTGGACGGGCTTGCCCACCGGTGGGCCGATATCCAGGAGTTTGACAAAAGCGTCGGTACCGGGAAAGGTCTTCGCAACATAAGCCTGCAGGTCTGTGCGCAACCTGTCCCTTGCCTCCAGGTCCTTGGCCACGATGACGACCTGCCCGAACCAGACAGCCGGGGTCTGCACGTCATAAGACAGGATGAAACGCGGCGCGCCCTCCCCGACATGTGTGGTCCAATGGTCGATATCGGGATTGCCGACGAGTTTCTCTTGTTCGAAATCCGTCATCTGGCGGTTCGTTTCCGTAATCGTGCTGTTTTGGGGCATACTCCAGTCGACGACTAACTCGACGCGGTCGGACGCCGGGAAGAACTGCTGCTGCACAAGGCCAAGACCGCCCAGCGAGAGGCCGAAAACAGCGATGGTGGCGATGATCGTAACCCAGCGCCAGCGCATGGCAGCTCCCAGCAGCCAGGCAAATCCCCGTGCGCCGCGTCCCTTGCGCTCATGGTGCGACTTCATCGTCTTGGGCAGGATCGCCACGCCCAGCAACGGCGTGAACAGGACGGCCACGACCCAGGATACCACGAGCGAAACGGCAATGACGACGAACAGGGTGAAGGTGAATTCGCCCGCTGCGCTACTGTTGAGGCCGATCGGGATAAAACCGGCGACGGTGACAAGCGTGCCTGTCAGCATCGGAAAGGCAGTCGACGTATAGACATAGGTGGCGGCTTTGCGCAGCTCGTCGCCTGACTCCAGGCGCGCCACCATCATCTCGACGGCGATCATGGCGTCGTCAACGAGGAGCCCCAACGCGATGATCAAAGCGCCGAGCGAAATGCGCTGGAGAGAGATGCCCGTATATTCCATGACGACGAAGGTGATCGCCAGTACGAGCGGGATTGAGATCGCGACCACCAGCCCAGCGCGCAGCCCAAGGCTAATGAAGCTGATCGCCAAAACGATAGCGATTGCCTCAAACAGCGCCTTGGTAAAGCCGGACACTGCTTCTTCCACCACGGCCGGCTGGTCGGAAACCCGTTCAACACTCACGCCGATCGGAAGATCGGCCACGACGCGCTTCATCTCCTCGTCCAGCGCCTTGCCGAAGTTCGTCAGATTGGCACCCGCCGTCATGCCAATTGCCAGGCCGATTGCGGGTTGTCCGTTGAAGCGGAAGAGCGAGGCCGGCGGGTCGACATAACCTCGCTTGATCGTCGCGATGTCGGTCAGCGGGAAAAATCGATCGTTGACCCTGAGGTTGATGGCTTTCAGGCTTTCTTCGCTCGTAAATTGGCCACTGACGCGCAACGCGATCCGCTCTGGTCCTGCATCAACGAAGCCGGACTGCGCCACAGCGTTCTGGGCTTCAAGCGTTTCGATGACGGACTGGCGGTCGATGCCGAGCGCTGCGATCTTGCGCGTCGAGAATTCAAGATAGACGGCTTCATCCTGAGCCCCGATGATGTCGATCTTGCCCGCATTCGGAACCGTTAGAAGCTTCGCCCTGGAGTCTTCCACCAGATCGCGAAGCTGGCGCTGCGTCAGGCCGTCGGATGTGAAGGCATAGATGTTGCCATAAACGTCGCCGAAGGTGTCATTGAAGAACGGACCGACGACGCCGCTGGGAAATTCGCCCTTGATGTCGTTGATCATGTTGCGGACGCGAAGCCAGTTCCCCGTCACGTCCCTTGCTTTGGTGGTCGGAAGCAATTCGACGTAGACCGTGGTCTGGCCGGCGATCGTCTCGCTTCGCGTGTAGTCCAGCGCGTCAAGCTCCTCCAGCTTCTTCTCGATCCTGTCCGTTAACTGACGGGTCATTTCTTCCGCAGACGCGCCCGGCCACTGCGCTTTGATAATCATCGTCTTGATGGTAAAGGCAGGGTCTTCTTCGCGACCGAGGTTGAAGTAGGAAAACGTGCCTGCAAGGATGAAGACGATCATGAAATACCAGACGAGTGAACGGTGATCGAGTGCCCAGTCTGAGAGGTTGAACGGTTTCAATTGATGGTCTCCTGGTCGACGCGAACGGCCTGGCCGTTTTCGAGCGTGTTGACGCCAGCGGTGACGATTCTGTCACCAGGGTTAATCCCGTCGATCACGGTGACGAGGCCACCTGGAACAGTTTGTTCGGCAAGCCTGACCGGGCCGGAAGTGACTTTGCCGGTCGTGTTGTTGACGATCCAAACGAATGCCTTCGATCCCTCGGTCCGAATCGCGGACAAGGGCAGCCGGATCAAAGTCTTGGCCTCCCCCATGGATCTGGCCACTATGACCGAGCCGAGCCTGAGTGCTTCAGGCGGATCGATCAGCGTCAACCGGGTGCGTCGCGTACGCGTCGCGTCGTCCGCTTCGGGTGTGATCTCGCGGACCACGCCCCTGGCGTGAATGCGGGGATCAAGTTGCAAGGCGACGTCGAAGGATGCGCCGGGCGTCAACTGGTCACCGGCGGCTTCGGGCACATCGACGACCGCGTCGCGCTCTTCCGGTCGCGCGACCGTCGCGACACTCTGCCCCGGCGAGACGACTTGCCCCACCTCGGCTGTCGTCGCGGTGACGACGCCGTCGAACTCGGCGAGCAGGCGCGAATAGCTCAGCTGTTCGTTCGCCTTGTCGAGATTTGCCCGGCCCTTGGCGACCGCGGCTTCTGCGGTCTTGCGCTCCTGCTCGGCAGTTTCGAAGGTGGCCTTCGCCCCGGTCTGTCTCTCGAGCAGAGTTCTCTGCCGGTCTTCGGTGATTCGGGCGTTGGCCAGGTGCGCCTGGCTATTGGCGAGATCGGACTGCGCGCTTTTGACAGAGAGCTCGAGCGCCACCGGATCGATGGCAGCCAGGGCGTCGCCCTTCTTGACAAGGTCGCCTACCTGGACGTTGCGGGCGATGACGCGGCCCAAAATGCGGAAGCTAAACTCGGTCTCGATGCGGGCTTGGACAGTGCCGGGCAGAGTGAATGCCGCCTGCGGGAATGGTTCGGCTATCTGAAAGATGACGGGGCGAGCGGGCACCGATGCTGCGTCCTCTTCCTTCTGGCAAGCGGACAGCAACGCGGCCGCCGCCAAAAGCGCGGTCAGGCGAGGATCGATTTTCATCGGGCGGTTCTTTCGTAAGACACGACGTCGCCGTCGCTGAGGAATTTCGTACCGTTGGAAACAACAATGTCCCCGATAGACAAGCCAGATTGGACGGAGAAGCGCCCACTGGTATAGGCCGCGACCTCCACGGGATGGAGGGAGACGACGCTCGTCTTCGTATCGACGAGCCAGACGGCCGTCCGCCCGGCATAGGAGGCCATGGCCGACCACGGCAACTCGATGACGGCCTCGGGCTTGTACCGCGCGGTGGCAATCACGGCGCTCCCCAGGGGAGCGTCAGGCGCATCTTCGAGAGCGAGCTTCACCCGGATCGTCCCCGTCGTGGTATCGATGGTTGGCGACACCTCTCGGACCTTGGCCCGAAACTCGTCTTTGCCCGACAGGAGCCTGACCTTGGCAACGTCTTCGAGCTCGCGCCCGATAAGAGCGGACTCGTCGGCATTGATCACGGCATCTCGGGGACCGTCATGGGCGAGCGTGAAAACAAGTTGGGCAGCCTGCGCCACCTGACCTACTTCGGCATTGCGGGCGGTAATGATTCCGTTGGCATCCGCCTTGAGGTCCGTCTGGCCAAGTGTATCGCGGGCCGTATCCAGCTGGGCCTGCGCCGACTGAACCGTGGCCCTTGTCGTCAAAAGGGCTTCGCGTGCGTCATCTAGAGCAGCCCGCTTGGTCACGCCTGCGGCAAAAAGGCTCTGCTGTCTGTCAAATGCCTGCCGGGCCTGCGTTTGCTGCGCTTCCGCAGATTGGAGGTTAGCAAGTGCAACCTGGAGGTCAGCCTTCTGCTCTTGCGCATCGAGGCGCGCGAGAATCTGCCCGGCCTTGACGCGATCACCAACATCCACCAAGCGCGCGATGATGCGGCCACTGACGCGGAATGAAAGATCGGACTGGATTCGGGCACGGATCTCGCCGGTCGTCGAAATGGTTTCTGACACCGGTACGGCTTGAACAGCTACCGTCTCCACGTGTCGCGTATCTTTCTGTCGAGTTTCTTCCTTAGGAGCGCAAGCCGCGAGCCATGCCATTGAAAACCCTAAAATAAATCCCGTTGTCAATTGTCCCATAATTCGCCTCTCAAGTCGCTTTTTCCAGCTGATTACGGTTGACTTACCAGAAAGTCAATGAAATATTTACGACGTGTTAGGCCCTATAGGATCTCTTGGTTAGGTAATGTGAACATGAACAAGCTGACGCGCGCTGAACAGAAGGCCCTCCGGCCTGCCCAGATCCTCGATGCTGCATTTGAGGAATTTATCGAGCAAGGCTACACGGCGGCGCGCGTGGAAGATATCGCCGCACGGGTAGGCGTGACAAAGGGGACGGTCTACGTCTACTTCCCCACTAAGGAAATTCTGTTTTCTGCCATGGCACGGCATATCGCGGTACCGTTCGAGGACGTTCTAGCCGACGCCAAGGATCTGACGGGAAGTTACGCCGAGCGGCTCAGGTCATTGATCCTGCTTTTCTACGAACACGTTATGGGGGATCGCAGAACCCGGGAATTGCTCCGCTTCGCCATTTCTGAGGGCGTACGTTTTCCCCAGCTCATTGATGCGCATCACGTCGAACTCATTGAGCCGATCCTCGCCATGACGCAGGCGCTCATCGACGAAGGTGTCCGTCAGGGTGAGTTTCGGGACGGGTCTGCGGCGGTTGCACGCGTCATACTTGCGCCTGCGTTGTCCTTGATCGTCGAAACATTGATGCACGACGGTCGTCTTGATCTCGAAACGCCGAGGTATATCGAAGCCCATCTCGATCTCGTTATGCACGGTCTCGCTGCCGCTAACAGCTGATGAGCTCTGCTGGCTTTCTCGGATCATTCAAACGCACGACCCTAAAACCTCTCTCGACGGGGTTGAACCGACGACCCCGACGATGTTAATTAGAAGAAAGAAATCCGGCGGCCCGCCGCTGCAGGCGCTCAAGTTGTTCGAAGTGCTATACGAGGTCGAGAGACGCCAGACGCCGGGCGAAGGTGAAACGCCGATTACACCTTACGACTGCGACAGGAGCACAGCGTCGAGCGTCAGCGGCGGATCGCACGTTCGGCGTTCGGCGGCACTGTTGGTCATCTCACACGGCCAGAGACCGGCAACTTCTCTGGGGTTATGCGGCTCGAAGTAGAGGCGGTCTGGGCTTGAACAGTGAAGGCACCTGCGGCTCTGACTGTGGAAATCTCGCGCGAAGTCGGTCGCGAAGCTCCCCATTCTTTTTGGCGGTTCGCACCTGCATGAGCATGTGGGCTCCATGATCAGACCATCGCATTTGTTGCTTTTTCACCATACGTTTGGCGACCAGCAAGTTGACCGCCGACTCGGCAAGAATGGTAGCGACGAAGGCCGGCTCGGTAGCGTTTGCCGTAGTTGACGATCGCACCGCGGACCGAAGTCGTTCTTCCCTCGATCGAGATCGTCCATTCCATCGCCTTCGCAAGCGACGAGGCATACAACCGTGGTGCTGCACGCTCACAGACTCTGGCAAGCGCATCACTGGGCTTTGCGACCCTAGAGCAGCAGCGACACATAATTCGATTCGAAAATCCGTTGCTCGCTCTCGATGGCCAGACGCAAATGGCAGTAAAGCGCCCAATATTTGCGCCAGACCACGTCGGTTGCTGGCATGTATTCGATCGTCAACCCGATCTCGGTCGCGGCTTCCCAGCCGATCATCTGAGCATGCGACTGATATTTGGCGACGTCCATCAATTCGGTGGTGATTTTCGAGAAATTCTTGCCCCGCCGTTTGAGCAGATTTTCGGCGAAGGACCGCGCCCGGTCCCTGACCGACTGGAACTTGCGCACGATCGTGGGGTCGAATTTTTCGAAGGTGATCCGATCCGTAAGACGCCAGGTGCTTCGCGAAGTGCCTTTTTTGCCGCGTCATAGGCGTTCAGATAGGTCAAAACGGAATAGACTACGTCGGAGCCGTTGCCGTCCTTGGATGAGACCTGAGGATCGATCGGTCCGAGTTCGGACGAGTCGCTCATCACGATCGTGTTGGCGCCGAGCGCCATTAATGTTCCGGCACTCTTGGCATAATCAGGCACGATGACCCTTAGTTGCCCATCCTCGCCGGCCGCGCTCCTGACCAGCGTGATTAGCTTTTCGGCTGCATCAATGTCGCCGCCGGGCGTATGCAGCAGGAGATCGATGGGGTCGCCAGGATTGATGTTGTGAAGCATGTCGACGAAGCCAAGCGTATCGATGCGGTCGACAGCCGCCTTGTTGCCGGCGACGTAGCAGATCAATTTGGGCTGATCCCTTTCGATGTCGCGGATGAGCGTTTGCCGTTGATAGCGCGCCGCATTCATCGCCGTGTACATTGGTGTCTTTTCGATCGCACGCGGCGGCTGCGGCGTAGTTGGTTGCGGCTCTTCGGCTGCCTCTCCGCTATCGTTCATCGGTCGCTATCCTTAGCCCAGGCAATCCTGCCGTTACGAATGAAGTAATGACACCGTCGTTGACTTCCTTTGAAGTCCACACTTGGAGAAATGGTCAGTCGAACGACTTGGTTCAACGTCCAGTAGGGCCGCCGACTTGGATCGGCGTTGAGCATGATCCGATGTCCAGTCCGACAAGGGCAATCGAAGACGATCCACTTGGTTCGATTGACGTTGCCAATGAGCGCGACACCGTTGCGCGGCAACCTGTCCGGCACCTCGTCGGCGGACTCGGTCGCACCGACCACGCGCCAGCGCCAGATCGGAAGCCATTGCCACCAGGAAATCTTCATGCCGTGCCCCACAACTGGCCTAGGAACGGCTCCTCATCTCCCGCCCCCCACTTGCCCTGGGCCACATGGCAATAGTGGCCCTGGCGCGATAGGGCCTCATTGGTCGAGATCTCGCGCTCGTGAAGCCTCAGCAACGTCTCGGTCGGTCGCTCAGGCGGACCGTAGCCGATCAGGCGATCGAGCAGTTCGTTGACTGCGGCGGCGGCAACTGCGGTCGTGAAGGCAACGACCGCCGGTTCGACCTGGCCCAAGGCCGGTGCGTAGCCCTCGTCTGCCAATCGCTGCCGCTCCTCGGGCGTGCGCATCTCGGCGGCCGCACGTGCCATATCGACCCGACCGCGGCAGACGAGGCAAGCCGCGCCGGCCGTTAGCGTCGTTATCCGGCCGTCAATGCCGGTCAACACCCCTCTACGATCGCTGCTGAGCAAAACGCCCACGTCAATCACCGGGGTCAACAGGAAGGTCGACAGTCGCGACAAGACGAGCCGGCCTGCGTTGTCATCGGTACAGCCGAAGACGAGATCGCTTGCCCGAAGGGCCTGGGCAACATGCTTGACCGTCACCATGCCCTGGATCGTTGAACAGCGAAGTTCGGGAGCGATCCGCGTCAGATGCGCCGCCAGCACATCCACCTTCGGCTGGCCGACTTCCCGCGGTGTAGAGCCATACACGCGAGTGACGTTGCTCGCCGACAGGGTATCGTTGTCGATCAGTAGGAGATGTCTCACGCCGAGCCGAACAAGCTGTTCAGCGACGGCCGACCCGGTGCCGCCGGCGCCGACAATGGCAACCCGAATATCGCCGAGCACACATTGAATATCGGGGCCAAAAGCGCGCACATTGCGATCGAAGATTGCGTTTGGCGTCGCGACTTGGCTCGCGAAACTCGGCAGAAGGCGCCAGCGATCGCCGACCATCCACACGCGACCAATCGGCGCCGTCTCGCCGTCTTCAGGCGTGACCTCGCCGCTGAAGACAAAGCTCTCGCCACGTGGTGACGCTATCAGCGTCGCGTATACGCCAGAGCCGCTGCGCAGTTGAAAGAGATCACCGATTTCACGGTCGACCTGTCGGTCGTGGGGGCTCGGCAGCGGGACGCCCTCTTCGCCGGGATGGGTGTGAAACCAGATCGGGACCGCACCGTCTTTTTCGGCAGCGCCGAGCGCGCCGACATAGCCTTCTGAGCGGATCAGCATGTGGTGCGAACTCTGCTCGCAATAGGCCGCCTGCGGCACCCAGTGCAGAGATCGCCCAAGAAGACGAACCTCTGCGCCAGTGTCGATACGCCGCGCAAGAAGGACCGCTGCGCATTCAAGCGGGTTGCGCGAGGCGGTCGTGATCTCGTCGGCGAGCGAGCCCGGAAGAACCAAGGTGGTGATCATGCGGCGCGCGCCCTCCCGGCAACGTCAAGTTCCTTCCTAACGAGCGTCAGGTAGCTTTCGAGCGAGTCGATGCCGGACCGCCACTGTCCAGCCTGAAAGTGGCGCGACCAACGCTGCCATGTACGGCCGAGATAGGCCTCCTGCGACTGGGTCGCCTCGATCACCTGCCCATCCGTACGGCGCACCGCAGGCTCAAACCACCACATGTCTGGTGCAACATCCGGGTACCCGGGCGACAGCCGCAGCAGGAGATCAGCTGCGACCGCCGTGAATCCGGACGGCAGCGGAAAGGATGGGATAATGATAGCGATCATGCCGCCATCGAGCGAAACGCTATGGCCCGGCGCCCGCGCCTGCAGATAGTCCTGGTCGACCGCTGGCAGCATCGTCGCCTTCCCTCACCCACGGCCAGGATTGATCTGCGCCGGCGCCGTGAAAAAGCGCAGACCATTGCGCATCTCGACCTTCGCGCCAGCCTCGATCTTTACGTCGGATCCGCCCGGCACGACCTCGAAGAGATCGCGATCCGGCCCAATGTCGGGCTCCGGCAACTGCCGCAACTGCGCTCCCGTCAGAACCGCCTCGGGGACCTTGTAGTTCATGCGATCTATCTTGATCTCGAACATCTTGGGACGGTCGGGACGCCCGTGCTCGTCATTCAGTATTTCGCTCATCGTCACCTCCATGAATTGATACCGTGATACCATGATACCATGATGGTTGACAATAGGCTTGTTTTGGTGCAAAACAGCGCCATGAAACAAGCTAAAGCGATGACTGTCCGCCTATCCGAAGAGCAGGCTCAGGCCCTGGAGATGGTCGCCAGCGTTGAAAATCGGCCCGTGTCCGATATTATTCGGGCAGCGATAACCACCCATATTGAGACCCGCAGACGTGACCCAAGCTTCCAGGCCGGGCTCAAGGACCGCATTTCACAGGCGCGTAAGCTGCTCGACCGCTAGTTGGTCGTGTCGCCGTCGATGACAGGGGAAGCATGAAGAAAACCACCAAGGGTCTGACGCCTAACGCGCCCAGCCATATCCTCGGACAGCGCACATTCGCGGCGATCACAGCCGTCGAAGGCATCAACTTGAGCGCGGCTAGCCGCAAGCGTCTCGCGGATCTGAAGAAGCGCAAGCTTTCGCCTGACGATCAGCGGGCTGAGATTATCCGCGCTTATCAGGACGCCAAGTCACGCGGGTGATGTCGGTCGGTTACGACGCCTTCGACGATCCCTACGCCTACAAAGGCACCACGACCTTAAAGAACAAGCTTGGCTTGCGCGATCCCACATTGCTCGAGGCGTTCGAGCTTGAAATGACAACGCTGCGGGCTGGCGAGCCGCTACCGCGCGGTCGTTATGACCCGAGCCACTATCGCCGCGTCCATTACCACCTGTTCCAGGATGTCTACAGTTGGGCTGGCAAGTACCGCACGGTGCGAACTGCGAAGGCTGGCAATCCGTTCTGCTTTCCGGAGTATATCGACGGCGAGATGAAGCGGCTTTTTCACTGCGCTTCCGTCTGTGATCGGAGCGGGGACCGCTGAGGCTTTCGTGACCGAGGCGACCCATTTCCTGGGCGAACTGAATGCAATCCATCCCTTCCGAGAAGGCAATGGCCGTTCGCAATTGTCATTCATGGCGATGCTCGGCGAGCGCGCGGGATATCCCATGGATTTTAGTCGCGTCAGAAGAGAAACATTTTTGCCGGCGATGGTCGCAAGCTACGCGGGCGATCTCACCCGATTGGTCAGGGAGCTTCGTCATCTGCTTCGTTGAGATCTTGGGTGTGCGCCGTTCGAGTCCTTTTTCAAGCCCAAACGTCGCGCGCGCGTATAAACCGACCGGGAGAGGCCGGCCTAGTAGTGCACGTACGGGGCGTGGGCCTCGGACATCGAGCCGGCAGCTGTCATGAGCCCAAGGACAATAGTGCGACAAGATGTGCACAAATTCGCCGTCCGGCTACGCCCGGCGAAGGCTTATGTCTACTTCAGTCCCGGTGGATAGGGGTCGGAACAAGAGCAGTTCGAAATCGTACGCTAAGGTCGAACGGAGCAGGAACGTTATGCGGTACGTCGGAGCCCTGCCGGGAGGAGCGACCTGGATCCTTCCGGCAGATGCTGCTCACTGTCCTAGGTGAAGATGCCGGTTGATATGCTCCCAACTTAGCGGCGAGATGTGCTTCAACAGCGATTCTGGAATGTTCCGTCACGCTCGTTTGAGCCGCGTGACCGCGCGGTCGAGATAGACCGTGTTCCAATGGACGATCGCGCTGACGACAAGATTGAGGCCCGATGCCCGGAACGCCTGACTTTCGAATGACCGGTCGCGGATTTCGCCACGCTCGTGGAAGAAGACGGCGCGTTTGAGTTTGTGCGCTGCCTCGCCCTTGTTGAGGCCGGCTTGGCAGCGCCGACGCAATGTCGAGCTCGAGTACCATTCGATCATGAAGAGCGAGCGCTCGATCGCCCCTTCGCAGTGAGCGCCACGCCACGCTGCTCGATCTCGCCGAACCCAGCCGTGTGCCTGCCCTCAACTGGTCCGCCGTCTGCGGCTTTGAACTCGATCCGCTCCTCGAGCGCCTTGAAGCTGGTCTGGCGAAGCAGGATCGGGCATTTGCGGCGCGGCGGGCCTTCAATGACGGCCTTGGGCGTGATCCCGCGTTTGGGCATGCCGACCTGAACGGCGTCGATGTCAAGCGTGCGCGGCGTCAGGTGATTGATGTGCGGTCCGCGGAAACTCACCACGTCGGCAATCAGCCGGTGCGTGCCGTGTAGCTTATTGTAGGTGGCTAGCGTCACTGTGGCGTCGCTATGCCAGCGGAAGGTTT
>NZ_QZWZ01000031.1 GCF_003601975.1 Mesorhizobium waimense | reverse complement strand
TCGAGATCGGCTTGCCAGTCCACATCCATTGATCGGCCCTCCACAAGCCGACCTCCTATGAATCACGCAAACTCTCTCTTGGGAATTCCAAAAACTCGCCCGCCGCTAAAAACCTGCCAAAGTAGTGCTAGGTGCGATGGACGTTGCTTGACGTCCCGGCACGCTTCGGAAACAAGAGCTGCCACAACCGTTATTCAGGGGCAAAAAGTGAGTCTTTCCGGATTACTTCAGCTCGGCATTTCGACCGTGATCTTCCTGCTGGCGGCGACTGCGGCCAAGCAATGGGGGTTGGCGCCAAGCCTGGGCAAGATCGTGGTGACGCTGGCGCTCTATTCGTTGGGCAATCTTATCATGCTGAGATTGATCCGAGAATTCGGCCTGTCGGTTTCGTTCAGCCTGTCGGCGGTGATCCAGCTGGTGTCGGTCAATGTCGTGGCGCTGGTGTTCTTCGGCGAGCGCGTCAACGCGCTGCAGGCGACCGGCATCGTGCTGGCGGTCGCGGCGGTGGCGCTGATCATGCTCGGGCCCTATCTGCAAACGCGCCTCTAGCGAGACCCAATGAAGACCTTCGCTCGCACGCTGCTCAACCGCATCGAATTCCCGGTCCTGCTGGCTGGCCTGGTGATCGCCAGCGGCCTGTGGGGATTCGAGGAATTGATGGAGGTGGCGCGGGCCAGTACGCCGCACGCTTTCGATACCGAAATCCTGCTGGCCTTCCGCAAGATGGGCCAACCCGACGTTCCGGTTGGGCCGCTTTGGTTGCAGGGCGCGATGCGCGACATCACCAGCCTCGGCAGTTCGGCCGTGCTGGTGCTGATCACGGCGGCGGTGATCGTCTATCTGCTTTTAATCCGCAGGTCGCGAACGGCGCTTTTCGTCTTCGTCGCCGTGGCCGGCGGCCAGATGCTGTCCAGCCTGCTGAAGCACGGCATCGACCGGCCACGTCCGGATCTCGTCTCGCACCTTGTCAACGAGACGTCGCTCTCCTTCCCGAGCGGCCACGCCATGCTGTCGGCGGTGACCTATCTGACGCTCGGCTCGCTGGCGGCGCGTTTCCTGCCGGGTCGGACGACGAAAATCTTCGTGCTCTGCCTGGCGGTGCTGACCACGGTGCTGGTCGGTATCAGCCGCGTCTATCTCGGCGTCCACTGGCCGTCCGACGTGCTGGCCGGCTGGTGCGCCGGCTTCGCCTGGGCGATGCTGTGCTGGCTGGCGGTACGCTTGCTGCAGCGGAACAAGGCGGTGGCAGACAGTGAGTGACCCATGTTTCATCCATGCTCAGTGATACTTGAAGCATCATGATCTTTGTATTATCCATTGATACTGCAGACTCAGACAAGGGTTCTGGCCGATGATCACCGCCGCGCAAATGCGCGCCGCAAGGGCGCTGGCCGGCATCGATCAGAAGACGCTGGCCGAGCGCGCCGGGGTTTCGCTTCCGACCATCCAGCGTATGGAAGCGAGCGACGGCGTGGTCAGGGGCGTGGTCGACACGCTGATGAAGGTCATCCAGGCCCTCGACGAGGCCGGGGTGGAACTGATCGGCGATAACCAGGCCAGCGAGCGCGGCGGCAGGGGCGTACGCCTCAAGCCGGCGCCGCAGAACCCGCAGAGCTGAGCCGGCAAGAAAGTCGCGACGGCGACCGCCGACATGCTGCCGACGATCCCCGCCGCCTCCGAGACGCGGAAGGCAGTCCATGGATCAAGCGCGGAGGGCAGCCCATCAACCGGCCCAAAAACCGACAAAGCCGACATTCTCCGAACTGTTCACGCCCAAACTGGTGACGGTCTGGCGCGAGGGCTACACGCTCGAGCACTTCAGGGCCGATGCCATCGCCGGGCTGACCGTCGCCATCGTGGCGCTGCCGCTGTCGATGGCGATCGCCATTGCCTCGGGCGTGACGCCGGAGCGCGGCCTCTACACCTCGATCATCGGCGGCTTCATCATCTCGGCGCTCGGCGGCAGCCGCTTCCAGATCGGCGGGCCGGCAGGTGCCTTCATCGTGCTGGTAGCGGCGACCACGGCGCGCGTCGGCGTCGACGGACTGCTGCTGGCGACGATGATGGCCGGCGTCTTCCTGCTCGCCATCGGTTATCTGAGGCTCGGTACCTATATCAAATTCATCCCCTATCCGGTGACGGTCGGCTTCACCGCCGGCATCGCGGTCATCATCTTCTCCGGCCAGATCGTCGAACTGTTCGGGCTGAAGCTTGCCGGCAAGGAACCCGGGCCGCTGGTGCCGAAGCTGATGGCGGTCGGCGAGGCCGCCGGTACTATCAATTTCGCGGCGACCTTCGTGGCGGTGCTGACCATTTTCACCATCGCCTGCCTGAAGCGATGGCGCCCGAAATGGCCGGCAATGCTGATCGCCATCGGGCTGGCCTCGGTCATCGTGGCGCTGCTTTCGCTGCCGGCCGAGACGATCGGCACCCGCTTCGGCGGCATCCCGCGCAGCCTGCAATGGCCGGCCTTGCCGCCGGTGAGCCTCGCCAGGATGATCGACGTGCTGCCGGATGCCGTCGCCTTTGCGTTGCTCGGCGCGATCGAATCGCTGCTGTCGGCCGTGGTCGCTGACGGCATGACAGGACGGCGGCACCGTTCCAACTGCGAACTGGTGGCGCAAGGTTTTGCCAACATCGCATCCAGCCTGTTCGGCGGCCTCTGCGCCACTGGCACCATCGCCCGCACCGCCACCAATGTTCGGGCCGGGGCGCATGGACCGGTGTCCGGCATGATCCACTCAGCCATCTTGCTTCTGCTGATGCTGGTGGCAGCACCCTTAGCCAGCTACATCCCGCTGGCAGCACTTGCCGGCGTGCTGGCGGTGGTGTGCTGGAACATGGTCGAGAAGCAGGCCTTCGCTACGCTGCTGCGCACGTCGCGCGGCGATGCGCTGGTGCTGCTGGCGACTTTCCTGATCGTCGTCTTCCGCGATCTCACCGAAGGCATCGTCGTCGGCTTTGCGCTCGGCTCGATCCTGTTCATCGACCGCATGGCCAAGAGCATCGCGGTCGAGGCCGATCAATCGCTGGTGCCGGAGGACGTGGCCGACAGCGCCAGCGCCTATGATTCCAGCGAAGCGAGCGATGCCGACACCGTCGTCTACCGGATCTCGGGCGCGTTCTTCTTCGGCGCCGCTTCGACCGTCGGCACGGTGCTCGACCGCATCGCCGATCAACGCAAGAACTTCATCCTCGACTGCTCGGCGGTGCCGTTCTTCGATTCGACGGCCGCCAATGTCATCGAGGGCGCCGCCCACAAGGCCAGGCGCGCCGGCGTGCGCTTCATCATCGCCGGCGCCTCGCCGCAGACGCGGCGCATGCTGATCAACCACGGCGTCAAGCGGCCGCTGGTGACCTATGCCGCCTCGATCCGGGACGCGCGGGCGCAATTGAAGGCTGCTCCCGCAGCCTAGGCGAACCGACCGGCAAGTGACGGCAGCCTTCTGGAAGGCGCCGCTGGAAGAATTCGGATCGTCAGCCGGCTAGATGATCCCGAAAGATCACGATCCAGAACGGCCAACGATCGGCCTCAATCGAGCGTCAGCGCGACCACCTCGCCCTCATTCATCAGCGGCACATAGATGGTCGACTTGCCGTCGGTGCCGATGTCGGCGCTGCCCGGCTTGAAGGTCGCCACCACCTCCGGTGCACCGCCCTCATGATAGCGGTAGAGCGTGCCGGTCATGTAAGCGGTGGCATAGATGCTGTCACCGACGGCGATGACGCCGTCGAGGTCGGCGAATTTTTGCGCGCCGGGCAGGGGCGTGACCGCCTTGGTCGCGAGATCGACCGACAGCAGGCCGCCGGGCTCGGCGGTGCTGAAATCGGGCTTGATGCCCTTGCCCCAGGAGGCGACGATCAGCCTGTTGCCGTAGGCGAAGACGCCGTTGGGCGAAGCGAGCGCCGCGTCCTTCACGAACAGCTCCAGTCTGTCGCCGTCGATGCGGTAGATCGTGTCGGCCAGCATGTCGGTGACGTAGACCTTGCCGGAGCTGTCTGCAGTCATGTCATTGAGGAAGACGGCGTTCGGTACGTCGATACTTGAAACCAGCTTGCCGCTGGCGAGGTCGACGACGCGGACCTTGGTGACGTCGGCGACGTAAAGCTTGCCGCCCGAGATCGCCATGCCCTTGGGCGCGTCCATGCCGTCGGTCCAGTGTTGGGTAACGATCTTGCCGTCCAGCGACAGCACCGACAGATAGCCGTTGCCGTCGGCCGCGCCGGGATTGCCGACGATGTTGGAGACGATGATGCGCTTGCTGGCAGCGTCGAAGAGTGCAGATTCCGGCTGCTCGAAGCCGGAGGCGCGCCAGATTTCGCCGGCCTGGGCGGCGGGCACTGCCGCGATGCCGAAGACGGCGAGACATATCGAGGTGATGGGGGTTTTCATGACAGATCTCCTGTGGTGACGGCGGAGAGCTAGGTTTTTCGATACTTTCCTGGAAGGCCCCTTGGCGCTAGTATCGAAGTTCGATACGAAATCGCGCAAACGAGGTGCATTCCATGAACGGTCCGATCTTCGAGGCCTTGAAACGGACACTGAAGGCGAAGGGCCTCACCTATCGCATACTGGCCGAGCGCATGGGCGTTTCCGAACCGACGGTGAAGCGCATCTTCCACGAGCGCAACTGCAAGCTCGACCGCCTGGTGGAGATCTGCGCTGCTGCCGAGGTCGAGCTGGAAAACGTGCTGGGCTCGATGAACCGGGGACCGGGGCCGGCCAACCATGTGGCGCCGGAGATCGAGCGCAAGCTGGCGGCGCGGCCGGCACTGCTGTTCGTCTTCATCATGCTGTCCGAGAAATTCACGCCCGAAGGCATCATGCGCTCGCAAAACCTGAGCGAAGCCTCGATGTTCCTCTATCTGCGCGACCTCGAACAGCTCGGGCTGGTCGCGCTCGGCCGGGGCCTTTCGGCAAGGCTGCTGGTCGAGACGCCGATCCAGTGGAATTTCGACGGGCCGCTGCGGCCGCTGTTCGAGACGACCAACAAGAACTTCATCGGCTGGGCGATCAACCATCTGGAGCGTGAGGCGACATTCGTCAGCTTCTCCAGGCGGATGCGGCCGGAGACGGCAGAGATGGTGCGGCGGGAGGCGGAGGAGCTGGCGGAACGCGCAAAGCTGCTTGCCCATCACGACCAGCACACGACGCCCGAGGAGGCGCTCGTCGGCTACAAATGGACCTTTGCATTCGGCGCGACGCCGTTTCCGGCGATCATGCCGGTTGGTCCGCATCCGCGGGATGCCGGCGCGCGGGCACCCGACGGTCCCAACGCCCCCGCAAAAGGGCGCCGCCCCTTGCCGGCATAGTCCCTGCTACTCGGCGACCTTCGTCTCCTGGTCGGAGGTTTTGTCGCCCCAGGTCACCGCCCGGTAGTCAAAGCCATATTCCAGTGTCGGCTTGACGATACGAAAGAAGGGCGACAGGTCGAAGTCGCGCGGCGTGTAGAGCGAGTGGTGGCGGATGTGCAGGATTTCCCGGCGCATATAGCTCGACTGCGCCGAAGCGCGGCCGGGCGCGCGCGTGACCTCGGGCAGGATCGGATAGCGTATCTGGCCATAGGCCTCGGCAATCAGCGTCGAGCAGATCGCCCGCGTCGGGTCGCCGGAGCCGAAGGCCAGCATGCGGCGGCGCCAGCGAACCGGCACCGGCGGTGTCGGCAGGAAAAAACGCAGCATGTCGAAAATGTTCTTGAGATCGTATCTCAACCCGAGCTTGCCGATCATGAAGGCGACGACCTTGTCACGGTCTTCCGGCGCCAGGCCGCTCGCCCGGCAGATGCGGGTGTTGTAGGTGCGGTAGCGCGACAGCGGCACCGCAACGCAGCCTTCGCCGAGCGTGACTTCGATCAGGCGCCGCCGCTCCGATCCGTCCTCGGGTTCAGCCAGGGCGTCGCCGACATAGAAGGCCGCATGCGACCAGGTCGACTGCGTCAGGTACTTGATGACCGCCGAGATCTTCTGGTTGCCCTCGATGAGCAGGATGTCGCCGGGCTGGAGCGTGCGCCGCAGCGTTTCGGCGTCGGACGGCGTGTAGGGTTCATAGCCGGAGGATTCATCCTGCAGCCGGCCGGCAAGCCAGCGGCCAAGGCGGTCGAGAAGCGTTTCGGCGGGCGCTGTCATGGTAAATGGCGATTAGCACGGACGGGCGGCGGGACGCCAGCCGTGGCTGTTCAGCCGGCGGATGCGGGCGCGTCTTCCTGCGGGCCGACCAGGTCGTCGCGTACCTTGCGGGCGAGTTTTCGTGTCGACCGCTTGGGGCTGTCGCCGAACAATTCGGCCGCATCGGCGAGGCAGGTCTTTCTCAGGCTCTTTTCCGAGCGCTTCAGCAGCTTGGCGAGCAGCTTTGTGTCCTCCGGCGAACCGAGTGGCTCACCATCGGCATCGAGCAGCGCGCGCATGACGAACACGTCGTGCAGGTCGCCCAGCTGCTCGCCCATTTCGTCGACCGCCTTGCGCCTGGCCTTGATCGGCGTCGGCCATAGCCGGCCGAGCAGCGACAGATGCATGCTGTGGGTCTTGGCGGCCTTGCGCAGATCGTGGAAATCGTCAGCCTCGCCGCGCGAGCCCGCCTTGTCGAGTGCTTTCCGGGCCCGGCGCAAGGTCGCGCGGGCGCCATCGGCAAGGATATCCGCGGCCTGTTCGGGCTGATCGGGCAGGGCCAGCCTTTCCACGCGTTCGAGGGCCTCCCGGCAAGCCGCCGCAGCAGCGCCGATTGCGGCGTCGAGGCCGGCACCGCCATGCAGCTCGTGCTGGCGCAGCACCAGCCTGTCACGGACAGGATCGAGGCCTCCACCGGCGCTCTGTTCGGGGAAGGCCGCGGCCAGTCGGTCGATGGTTTCAATCAGAGCGGTCGCCTCGCGCGGGCCGGCGAGTAGGGCCGACACCTGCTTGTAGCATTGGTTTTCGGTTTGGCAGAACGGTTCGTCCCCGGAACGAACCAGGCGCAGCAAGGCTCGCACGCTTTTCAGCCGCTTGCGGCACTTGTGCAACCCCTGTTCCGGCTTCTCGCGTGCCGTTTCAAGATGGCCAAGCGCCTTGCCGATTTCCTCGGCGAGGATACGCCTGACCTCGCCGGTCAGCGGCAAGCGTGGATCGATGCGAAAACTCATGCGGCGATCTCCGGAATCCCCCCAAGGGCGAGCGACGCGTTGTAGAACTTGTGCTCGCCGGTGACTTCCCGGCCGAGCCAATCTGGCAGCATTTCGTCCGGCACGTCTTCCGGCGTCTCGAGTTCAGCGACCACAAGCCCCGCCAGCATTCCGCCGAATACATCGACTTCATAGAGATAGCCGCGATGCCTAACATGGTGGCGTGTCTTCTCGATGACACGTCCGATGGCAAACGCCCGCATCTCCTCGGCCTCGGCCAGCGGAATCGGATATTCGTACTCGTCGCGCTCGCGCGCCTTGCTGCCGAATTTGAGCGTCAGTTCGGCCGAGGTGCCGTCGCTGATGCGCACGCGCACCGTGCGGCCGGGCGCCGCGGCAAGGTAAAATTGTCGAATCCGGATATCCGCCTCGGCCAGATCACGCCAAGCGGTGCTGAAGACCAGGAATTTGCGTTCGACTTCCTTGCCCATGGCCGGGCACTAAAGCGCGGGCGCCCCGAGTTTGCAAGTCGAAGCTGGTAGCGGGCTTGACTTTAATCATTCGATTGATTAAATGATGGATCATGAGCAAATCGCCGAACGCCAGAACCCCGCCTCGCGAGGCATCTCCCGCCGACATGACACGCGCGGCACTCATACGTGCAGCGCTGAAATTGTTCGGCCGGCGGGGCTTCGACGGCACCTCGACGCGGGAGATCGCGGCCGAGGCAAAGGCCAATATCGGCTCGATCGCCTATCATTTCGGCGGCAAGGAGGGGCTTCGCGCGGCGGCGGCCGACTACATCGTCGACACCATGCAGGCGATCGCCGGGCAGGCCATTGGCGCCGCGCAGGCGGCGCCCCCGGCGAATGCGGAGGCGGCGCAGGCGCAGCTCGTCGCCACTTTGGAGCGGATGGTGACCTTTATTGTAGCAAGCCCCGAAGCTGACGAGATCGTACAATTCGTACTTAGAGAGCTTTCCCACCCGACCGCCGCGCTCGACCGCATCTATGCTGGTGTGCTCGAGCCGACACATCGCCGACTTGGCCTGATCTGGGAGCAGGCGACCGGCGAGCCGGCCGAAAGCGAGGCTACCCGGCTCACCGTGTTCACGCTGATCGGCCAGGTCATCTATTTCCGCATCGGCCGCGAGGCGGTGATGCGCCGCATGGGCTGGCGCGAGATCGGCGAGGCCGAGGCCGCCAAGGTGGCGGCGGTCGCAACCGACAATCTCAAGGCCATGCTGGCCGCCCGAAAGGGGTCGAAACCATGAGCTTCCTCTGCTCCCTTCCACTCGCCGCGCAACTCTTCGGCGCCTGCGCGCCTTTGGCTCCCTTGGCCGTCGGCTATGTCGAGGGCGACTATGTGCTGCTGGCGCCAATCGAGGTGGCGCAGGTCGAGACTGTCGCGGTCAAACGCGGTGACCGTGTCGCGCCGGGTACGCCGGTGGTGACGCTGGAAAGCGCCGACGCAAAGATCGCGGTGGCGCAGGCGGAAGCGGCGCTCGCCCAGGCGCAGGCGCAACTTGCGGACTTGCAGGTCGGCAAGCGTCCGGAAGAGATCGCGGTGCTGAAGGCGCAGGTCGACATGGCCAAGGCTCAGGCCATCGACGCCAGGCGCAGATACGACCGCGCCAGCGACCTGTTCAAGCGCGGCACCGGCACGCAGGCCGACTATGACACGGCCTCCGCGACGCTGGAGACCGCCAATGCGCAGGTCGGCCAGGCGGAAGCCAATCTCGCCGTCGGCGGTCTGCCGGCGCGAGCCGAGACGATCAAGGCCGCCGACAACCAGGTCAAGCAGGCGCACTCGGAGCTGGAGCAAGCGCAATGGCGGCTGTCGAAGCGCGTGCTGGCCGCACACTCGCCCGGCCGCATCAACGACGTGATCCGCAATCCGGGCGACACCGCCGGGCCGACCGCGCCGGTCATTTCGATGCTGCCGGACGGCGCCGTGAAGCTCAGCGTCTATATTCCGGAAAGCGCGTTTTCGTCGGTCAAGGTCGGCACGCTGCTCGGCGTCCATTGCGACGGCTGCGGGACGGATGTGAAGGCGCGCGTCAGCTATGTCTCGCCCGACCCGGAGTTCACGCCGCCGGTGATCTATTCGCTCGAGAACCGGCAGAAGCTGGTCTACCTGGTCGAGGCGCGGCCGGAGGGCGATGCGAGTGCGCTGCAGCCCGGGCAGATCGTCGACGTCGATCTGGCGGATGGCGCGAAATGAACGCCATCGACGTCCATGGCCTGGTCAAGCGCTTCGGCGACAAGACCGTCGTCGACCATGTGACGATGACCGTGGCCGAGGGCGAGATCGTCGGCTTCCTTGGGCCGAACGGCTCGGGCAAGACGACGACCATCCGCATCATGTGCGGGCTTCTGACGCCCGACGAGGGCGAAGGCACGGTGCTGGGCTTCGACATCCGCACCGACAGCCTCAGCATCAAACGCGAAGTCGGCTACATGACGCAGAAATTCTCGTTCTACGAGGATCTGACGATCGGCGAGAACCTCGAATTCGTGGCCCGGCTCTACCGGCTGAACCCGGTGGAGGACCATGTGGCGCGGACGCTGGAAGACCTCGGCCTGACGACGCGGCGCAACCAGTTGGCCGGCACGCTGTCGGGCGGCTGGAAGCAGCGGCTGGCGCTGGCTGCCTGCATCATGCACAAGCCGAAGCTGCTTTTGCTCGACGAGCCGACCGCGGGCGTAGACCCAAAGGCGCGGCGAGAATTCTGGGACGAGATCCACCGGCTGGCGAGCGGCGGGCTGACCGTGCTGGTCTCTACCCATTACATGGACGAGGCCGAGCGCTGCCACCGCATCAGCTACATCTCCTACGGCAAGATGCTGGCCACCGGTACGGTCGAGGAGGTGGTGAAGAATGCCGGGCTGACGACATTCGTGCTGCAAGGTCCGCGCCTCGACCAGGTGGCCGAGGCGCTGCAGGGTCGACCCGGCGTCGACCAGGTGGCGCCGTTCGGGGCGACGCTGCATGTAGTCGGCTCCGACAAGAAGGCGCTGCAGGCAGCACTTGCCGATGTCGAGAAGCAGCACAAGGGCGTGACGGTGGCGCCGGGCGAAACCAGCCTCGAGGACGTCTTTATCCAGTTCATGTCCGGCTCGAAGGACAACATGGCATGAACAGCGTCTTTTCCTTCGCCCGGCTCGGCGCGCTGCTGATCAAGGAATTCATCCAGATGCGGCGCGACCGCATCACCTTCGCCATGATGCTGGGCGTGCCGCTGATGCAGCTGGTGCTGTTCGGCTATGCCATCAACAACGATCCGAAGAGCCTGCCGGCCGCCCTGGTGGCGACAAGCAGCGACCCCTATACGCGGGCCATGGTCTCGGCGCTTCAGACCACCGGCTATTACCGCTTCGACAATGTCGCGCAAAGTGCAGCGGAAGCCGAGTTCCTGATGTCGCGCGGCGACGTCGCCTTCGTCGTCACCATCCCCGCCGATTTCGCGCGCCGGGTCGAGCGCGGCGACAATCCGCAGATCCTGATCGAGGCCGACGCCACCGACCCGGCCGTGGCCAGCGGTGCCATCTCGACGCTGGGCACCGTCGCCAACCAGGCGCTGCTTCGGGCGCGCGGCATGCAGGAGGCCGCCGCCGAGAGCGCCAAAGGCCAGCTCGAAGTGGTGGTACACCGGCGCTACAACCCCGAGGGCATCTCGCAATACAACATCGTGCCCGGCCTGCTCGGCGTGATCCTGCAGATGACGATGGTGATGATGACCTCGATCGCGCTGACGCGCGAGACCGAGCGCGGCACGATGGAGAACCTGCTCGCCATGCCCACCAGCCCGCTGGAGATCATGATGGGCAAGGTGCTGCCCTATCTGGTGGTCGGCGCGGTGCAGGTGGTGGTGGTGCTGGCGGCAGCGAAACTTCTGTTCGCCATTCCCTTCACCGGCTCGATGTCGCTGCTCTTGACCGCCGTGCTGATCTTCGTGCTGGCGCTGGTGCTGCTCGGCTACACGATCTCGACGATCGCGCGCACGCAGATGCAGGCGCTGCAGCTCACCTTCTTCTTTTTCTTGCCGTCGATCATGCTGTCCGGCTTCATGTTCCCCTATCGCGGCATGCCGGACTGGGCGCAGCTCTTCGGCGAAATCCTGCCGCTGACGCATTTTTTGCGCATCATCCGCGCGGTAATGCTGAAAGGCGCCGAGCTGCCGGCCGTGGCGACCGAGATCGGCTGGCTGGTGGTGTTCGTGGCGCTGTTTTCCGGCGTGGCGCTGGTGCGGTTCAGGCGGACGCTGGACTGATCAAGCCGCCGCCATGATTTCCGCATAGGTGCCGAAATCGACGTTGCCGCCGGAGAGCACCACGGCGACACATTTGCCTGCCAGGTCGATCTCGCCAGACGACAGTGCCGCCAGCGCGACGCTGCCGCCGGGCTCGACGACCAGCTTGAGATGGGCCATGGCGTCGCGCATCGCCTGTCGCGTTGCCTGGTCGGAGACGGCAATGACGCCGGTGAGGTTTTTGCGGTTGATCTCGAAGGTGATCGCGCCCGGCTCGGCGACGAGAAGCGCATCGCAGATCGATTGATGACCGGGTTCGTTCATGACCCTGGCGCCCTTGGCCAGCGACCGGCGGGTGTCGTCAAAATGCTCGGGCTCGACCCCCCAGACCGAGGTGCCCGCCGAAGCATCCTTGACTGCGACCGAAATGCCGCTGGAGAGGCCGCCGCCGCCGCATGGAATGACGACCGCGTCGAGACTTGCACCCAGCGCCTTTGCCTGTGCCATCAGTTCGAGGCCGATCGTTCCCTGGCCGGCGATGATCCTGGGATCGTCGTAGGGCGGCACAAGAACCATGCCCTGTTCGACGTAAGGGCGAACGACGGTCATGCGGTCCTCGCGGACGCGATCGAAATGCACTACCTCGGCGCCCATCTTACGGACATTGGCGATCTTCATCGCCGGCGCGTCGGCCGGCATGGCGATGACCGCCTTGACGCCGAACATCGCGGCGGAAGCGGCAACGCCTTGCGCGTGGTTGCCCGACGAGAAGGCGACGACGCCACGGCGGCGTTCCTCTTCGGTGAGCGACGAAAGCTTGTTGTAGGCGCCGCGGAACTTGAACGATCCGGTGCGCTGCAGCGTCTCCGGCTTGAACAGAATGCGTCCGCCGAAGCGCTTGTTGAGTTCGGGCGATTCGATCAAGGGGGTTTCGACGATCAGGCCGGAGAGTTTTGCTGCGGCACTGCGGATGTCGGCGATGCCGGGAAGGGTGGGTGCGTTCATGGCAAACCTTGCAGAAAAGTGATCCCACTATCGTGCACGGGAAGCCATGCCGGGCGCCAACGAAAAAATGTGACCGTTACAAGGTTTGGAGAGTCATGACACGCGGGCAGCGCTGCCCCTCATCTGGCTGCCGCCATCGTAAACGGGAAGAAGGACGCCGTCGCCGGTGGTTTCGCGCATCACCAGCATCCAAGAAGGGCGCCGGCGTTGCGGCCAGCCTCTTTCTCCCCGATTACGGGGAGAAATGCCCGGCAGGGCAATGAGGGCGGCGCCGAGATCAGCTATTTGCCTTGCCGCGAACCGATCGTTCACCCCAAAAGCGTCTTCCGCCGCTTAGCTCCGCCAGCCTTGCGCCAGGCGTTGAAGCGATGGGTAGCGGCGGCGAAGGAGATCTTCATCTGCTGGGCGACCGAATAGCGCGACTTGCCGTCGTCGAACATACGGTAGCAGCACTCGACCCCTTCCTCGGTCAGCTTGCCGTCGGGGGTCTTGTTGTGTGGGTTGGCGGGATCGAATTTTTCGACCTGCAGTTCGACCAGGCCTTTGAGGCGCTGCAGATCGGCCTCGATGCTGGCGATGAGATCGAGGACAGGTTTTGGGTCAAACGTGTGCGCATCCGGCATTTCCGTCATCCGTGGCTTCCTTTGTTTTGGCTTAGGCTCGGTTATATAGGTGAACATTCGCCAATAAAGAAGAGCATCGCGCGATCGCTCAGTTCAACATTTTTTGAACCCCTGGGCTATCGCGATTGACCAGCAACGGATGAAACCCTAGTTTAGAACTATTCTAAACTAGGGTGACTTGCTCATGCTTTCCCGTGTCTTCGGCTTCGGCCGCCGTTCTTTCGATTCGCTGTCCGAGCAGGAGATCCTGGCGCTGGCGATTTCGTCCGAGGAGGATGACGGGCGCATCTACCGCGCCTATGCCGACGGACTGGCCCAAAGCTTTCCGCAATCGGCCAAGGTGTTCGAGGCGATGGCGGAAGAGGAGGACGGCCACCGCGACTCGCTGATCGAACTTTACCGAAAACGCTTCGGCGAGCGCATCCCCTTGATCCGGCGCGAGCATGTGAAGGGCTATTACGAGCGCAAGCCGGACTGGCTGGTCAGGCCGCTAGGCATCGAAGCCGTGCGTCGGCAGGCCGAGGCGATGGAGCGGCAGGCTTATCTGTTCTATGTCGAGGCGGCCAAGCACACCACCGATGCCTCGACCCGAAAGCTGCTCGACGATCTGGCGGCGGCCGAACAGGGCCATGAGAGCTCGGCGCATCAGCTGGAACAAAAACATGTGCCGGGCGAGATCAAGGACGAGGAGGCGAGCGCAGAGCAGCGCCAGTTCATCCTGACCTATGTGCAGCCGGGACTGGCCGGGCTGATGGACGGATCGGTGTCGACGCTGGCGCCGATCTTCGCCGCCGCCTTCGCAACCCACGACACGTTCCAGACTTTTTTGGTCGGACTTGCCGCCTCGATCGGCGCCGGCATCTCGATGGGTTTTACCGAGGTCGCCTCCGACGACGGCAAATTGTCGGGCCGCGGCTCGCCGGTGAAGCGCGGGCTGACCGTCGGCATCATGACCACGTTGGGCGGGTTGGGCCACGCGTTGCCCTATCTCATCCCGCTCTTCTGGACGGCGACGGTGGTGGCGGCCGTAGTCGTGTTCTTCGAATTGTGGACGATCGCCTTCGTGCAGAACCGCTATATGCAGACCCCATTCTGGCGCGCCGCCTTCCAGGTGGTGCTGGGCGGCGCGCTGGTGTTCGCGGCGGGCGTATTGATCGGCAATGCGTGAGCGGCGCTTTTCCCCACAAGGGGGGGAAGGGGGAGCCTCACCCATTCACCGTCCTGCTATCGGCCGGCGCCTCCGCCCTTTCCGTCAGCCCATAATCACGCAAGACATGGGCGATACGCAAACGATAGCCGGCAAAGATGCCTCCGCGCCCGGCCTTCTGCGCCTGCCTGTGTTCCTCCGTGTTGCGCCAGGCCTTGACCGCGTCCTCGTCGCGCCAGAACGACAGCGACAGGATGCGGTTGGGATCGACAAGGCTCTGGAACCGCTCGATCGAGATGAATCCGTCGATGCCGTCGAGCAGCGGCCGCAGTTCGGCGGCGATTCCTAGATAGGCGTCGCGCCGGCCCGCCGCCGGCTCGACCTCGAAGATGACGGCGATCACGGCAGCACCAATTTGGCGTGCGGCCCGGAGGCCAGTTTCAGGAACATGCGATCCTCCTTCAAGATGAATTTTTCCCGCTTGGCGAGTTCGTAGTTTGCCTTGCTGGCCGGATCGGCGGCAAGCCTGGCGCGGTAGGCTTCGTAGGCGGCGAGGTTTTCGATGTTGTAGGCAGCATAAGCCGTGGTGGCCGAGCCTTCATGCGGCGCGAAATAGCCGATCAAATCGGCGCCGCAGCGCGGGATGACCTGGCCCCAATTGCGCGCATATTCCTCGAAAGCCGCCTTGCCGAACGGGTCGATCTCGTAGCGGATGAAGCATGTGATGGTCATTGTCGTCTCCTCGTCAGCTTGGGTCTGTTGCGGCGACGCTTCGAGCACGGTCGAAACATTGCGTGCTTGCCTATGCTAGGCAATTCGATGTCAGGAGCGTTGTGGCGGTCATCGCCATCTCCTTGATCTGATCGCAGGATAGTGGTTTCCTCGCGGGAATGCTTCGATGGAGATGAAACTATGCGTGAAGGCCCGGACATAGCCCGCATCGCCAGCCTGGTCGGCGATCCGGCGCGGGCAAACATGCTCTCCGCGCTGATGGGCGGCACGGCGCTGACGGCGAGCGAACTGGCGCTGGAGGCCGGCGTGTCGCTGCCGACCGCCTCGTCACATCTGTCGAAACTGATGGAGGGCGGCTTGCTGACGCTGGCGAGCCAGGGGCGGCACCGCTACTACGGCCTCGCCGGCCCACAGGTGGCCGGCATGATCGAGGCGATCACCGGCGTCGCGGAAGCCGTCGGTCCAAAGCGGGTGCGGCCGGGCCCGCGCGATGCCGCCATGCGCGTGGCGCGCGTCTGCTACGATCATCTGGCCGGCGAGCAAGCGGTGGCGATGCTCGATCGTCTGGTCGACAAGAAGGTGCTGCTGCGCGACGACAAGGAGATCCGACTCGGGCCGTCGGCCGCGTCGCATTTTGCCGCGCTCGGCATCGATTTCGAGGCCAAGGCGCGCCGGCCGGTCTGCCGCGCCTGCCTCGACTGGAGCGTGCGGCGCTCGCATCTCGCCGGCACGCTGGGGGCAGCGATCCTCGACAAGATCCTCGCCGAAAAATGGGCGCGACGCGAAAAGGACAGCCGGGCGGTGATGTTTTCGCCGACAGGCAGGCAGGCGTTCGAGAAGGTGTTTCTTGCTTGAGGGGCTAGCCGCGCTTCAGCAGCTTGCCCAACTTGAAAAAATCCGCCCAGGGATCGGCCTGCGATAATTGCTTCAACGACGCCTTGTCGCCGATCGCAAAAGCATTCGGCGCCAGCCCGGCCTCGATCTCGGCCCAGGTCAGCGGCATCGACACCGTTGCTCCCTTCTTGGCCCGCGACGAATAGGGCGCCACCGTCGTCGAACCGCGGCCATTGCGCAGATAGTCGACGAAGATCTTTCCGGTGCGCGCCTTTTTCGACAGCGTCGCCGTGTAGCGGTCGGGTGCGGCCTGTTCCAGCGCGCGGGCAAAATCATGGGCGAAGGTCTTTGCCTCCTCCCAATCCGCCGACGGTTTCAGCGGCACGACGACATGATAGCCCTTGCCGCCCGAGGTCTTGACGAGGTTTGGCAGCGCCAGCTCGTCGAGCCTGGCGCGGATGTCGAGGGCTGCCTCGCGCACCGCCTTGACGTCGACGCCTTCATCCGGATCGAGATCGAAGATGATCTGGTCCGGCTTCTCCAACTCGTCGACGGTGCAGCCCCAGATGTGGACCTCGACCACGCCGTACTGGACCAGCGCGGCAAGGCCGTCGAAATCCCGGATGAACAGGATCTCCTCGCCGTCCGTCGGATCCTTCATCCTGAGGATCTTGTCATGCATGCCGGCCGAGGCGTGCTTCTGGAAGAAGCGTGGGCCGCCGATACCGTCCGGCGCTCGCACCAGGCTGAGCGGGCGGTTGACGACGAACTGTTCCATGCGCGGCCAGACCAGCGCGTAGTGATCGAGCAGACCCTGCTTGGAAATCTTCTCGTCGGGCCACAAGAGCTTGTTCGGGTGCGAAAGCTTCACCGAGGTCTTCGCGGTTGCGGCCGAAGTGGCCCTCGGCGCCGCCTTGGCACCATCCGCCTTCGGGTTGCTCCCGGCCTTGCCGGTGGCTTGCTTCGGCTTTTCCTGCACGACTTCCTCCGCCGGTTTGTCCTCACGCAATCCCTGGAACGAGGCGTGGCGGATTATACGGTCGGATGTCCAACTGCGGAACTCCACTTCGCCGACGAGTTCGGGCTCGACCCAGACCAGCCCCTTGCCTTTCGGCACGGCGGCGGAGAAAGGCGAGGCTTTTGCCTTGAGGTCGTCGAGCCGCTTCTTCAGATCCGCGGCCACCTTGCCGGAGAAACCGGTGCCGACGCGGCCGGCATAATGCAGCTTGCCGCCTTCGTGATAGCCAACCAGCAGCGAGCGCAGGCCACGTCCGGTCTTGTCGGATGGCAGATAGCCGCCGACGACGAATTCCTGGCGCAGCGTGCATTTCGACTTCACCCAGGTCAGACCACGGCCGCTGCGGTAAGGCGCATCGGCGCGTTTCGAAACGACGCCTTCCAGACCCATCCGGCAGACATGCTGCAGCATGACCTTGCCCGGTTCGGCGAAATGATCACTGAAGCGCAGCGCCGACTGCTCGGACTGATCGCCGAGCAGTTCAGCCAGGGCCTGCTTGCGTTCGACCAACGGCTCGCTGCGCAGATCCTGGCCGTTGAGCCGCATAAGGTCGAAGACATAGAAGACGAAGCGATCCGCCCGCCGGGCCGACAGGTCCGCCTGCAGCAAGGCGAAGGACGAGACGCCGCTGTCGGCGAGCACGACGACCTCGCCATCGATGATGGCGTCCCGGCACTTCAGGCTGGCAAGCGCGGCGGTGACTGGGCCGTCGAATTTCCCCGTCCAGTCGAGACCGGCGCGGGTCAGCAGCCTTACCTCGCTGCCGGCCAGCTGGCCCTGCATGCGATAGCCGTCGAACTTCACTTCATGCAGCCATTCCTCGCCGGAAGGCGCGTCTTTCTGCAGAGTGGCAAGGCTTGGTTCGATGAAGCCGAGGCGCTTGGCGTGGCCGGCTTTCGCCTTGCCGGCGGCCGGCTTGTTGGAATGCCAGACCTCGGCCTTCTTTCCTTTAGCCGTCTTGCCTTCAGCCACCTCCTCGACGGTCAGGCCCGACTTCACCGATTTCGGCTGCTCCTTGAGGATGTCCTCGCCGGGGCGCGCGGCAGCATCGTCGGACTTGATCAGCAGCCAGTTGTCGCGCTTTTCGCCGGAGCGAGACTTCAGCCTGACGAGATGCCAGCGGCCATGCAATTTGTGGCCCTTAAGCTCGAAGCCGATATGGCCCTTCTTCATCGCCTTGGCCGGGTCCGTCTCGGGCATCCATGTGCCTTCGTCCCAGACGATGACGGAACCGCCGCCATACTCGCCCTTGGGAATAGTGCCTTCGAACGGTGCATAGTCGATCGGGTGGTCCTCGACATGCACGGCGAGCCGCTTCTCATGCGGATCGAGGCTCGGGCCGCGCGTCACCGCCCAGCTCCAGAGCACGCCGTCATGCTCCAGTCGCAGATCGTAGTGCAGCCGTGTGGCGGCATGTTTGTGGATGACGAAGATGCCGCCGGCCTTTTTTCCGGCCCGCGAGACCTTGCCCGTCGGCTCGGTGGTTTTCCGGAAATCGCGCTTGGCTTGATATTGTTCGAGGCCGGCCATGGGTTGCCGTCCTAAGCCGATTTACGCCTGCCGTCGGCGGCCTTCGGCCTGGCAGTTTTCGCCGAACGCTTCGCCGGCTTTCTCCCTCTCCCTGAGCCGCCGTCTGCCGAGAGGCTCTTCTTAAGCGCATCGAAAAGGTTGACGACATTGGAGGGCTTGGGCGCCGCCCTTGGCTTCGGCGCCTTCCTACCGGCCTTCTTGGCGCGGATCAGTTCGAGCAGCGCATCCTCGTATTTGTCGTCGAATTTCGAGGGATCGAATTTCGCCTTCTTCTTGTCGATGATGAGCTCGGCAAGATCGGTCATCTCGTCGTCGGTCTTCACCGCCTTGATCTCGCCGAAGACGGTGTCCGGCTGCCGCACGGTGTTGTCGTAGCGCAAAGTGGTCAGCACCATGCCCTTGCCCAGCGGCTCGATCACCACCGGGCGTTCGCGTTGGTAGAGCACGATACGGGCGAGCCCAGCCATTTTCTTCGCCAACATGGCGTCGCGGATGACAGCAAAAGCTTCCTCCGACACCTTGTCGGCCGGCGAAACATAATAGGGCGTGTCGAGATAGATCTGCTGGATCGAGGCTTTGTCGACGAAGCCGTCGAGGCTCATCGTGTGCGAGGTTTCGATCTGCACCGCCTCGATCTCGTCTTCCTCGATATGGACGAACTCGTCGTCATCGACCTCATAGCCCTTGATCTCGTCACCTTCTTCCAACGGCTTGCCGGTTTCGGCATCGACATAGATGCGCTTCACCGTGTTGCCGGTCTTGCGGTTGAGGATGCGGAACGAGACCTTCTCGGTGTGGGTGACGACATTGGTCAGTTCGATGGCGCAGGTGACCAGCGAAAGCTTCAGATAACCCTTCCAGGCGGGACGCGGCGCCATGGCGAACTCCCTCTGCGATACGGCTTAACCCGAGAACGGACAGAGCCCATTCCGGTTCCGGCCAGAGGCGCGGCAAGGCCGGCCGCTTTTTAGACTGCGCGCACGGAAGTTTCGCGAAGCGGCGCAGCGTTGAAACAGAACCGCGCCCAAGCGACATCAATACGAAACATATGTGATGCAAAAGTCACACAAGCCGAAATGACGACAGACTGCACGGAAACACCCCGAATCAGCCGCATTCCGGCCACGAACCAGGGCGTTTCGGACCAGAAATTAACATCACGTTCACCGACTATTCACGCCTCGACGCTATGATCCCTCGCAATTCGGAAGGGACATCCGAAATCGGGACAGGGACAGGGAAAATGAAGTTCTGGAATCACATCGCCGGCTATGCCGTCGCCCTCCGCGAGTTCGTCGCACCGACCTATCGGCCGGAGCGCTACTATATGCGCGGACCGGGCCCGGCCTGCGCACGCCGCGGCAATTCTCTGGGCATCAGCGCGCACTGATCATGACCCTCGAAAGCCGTCATGACAGCCGGATCTGCAAACCGGCCGACAATCATCGCGCAACCACCTATCGCGCCGAGCGCCCCGCGCTGGCCGACAGACGGCGTGCGACAACGCCAGGGCTTTGATAACTGCCATCGGCTGACTTAGTGTCCGAGGACATTAGCAGCCGAGGCAAATGTGACCGACGTCTTCAAGCCAACCTCCCTTCCTGAACCAGCCCCTCCTCCTGAATCCTTCGACGCATCCCATCCGCTGATCGTCTTCGATGGCGTCTGCGTGTTCTGCTCGGGTTTTGTCCGGACGGTGATCCGGCTCGACCGCAAGCAGCGCTTCCGCTTTGCCACGGCGCAGTCGCCGTTTGGCGAAGCGCTGTTTTGCAAGCACGGCCTGCCGACCGACAGCTACGAGACCAATCTGGCCCTCATTGACGGCGCCGCCTTCACCCGACTCGACAGTTTCGTCGCCGTTATGGCCGAACTGGGCTGGCCGTGGCGGGCGGCCAGGCTCCTGCTGCTTTTGCCACGCCCGCTGCGCGACTGGCTCTACGATCGCATCGCCAAGAACCGCTATGCCCTGTTCGGCAGAAGGGACAGCTGCGAGATCCCGTCAGCGGAGATGCGGGAGCGGCTGATTGGCTAGAGCAATTGCAGGAAAGGGCATGGCGGTTGTCCGTCTGGAATTGCGTAAAAACAAAGGGTTAGAGCGGCTCAACAATTCATCAAACGTTGAACCGCTCAGGGTCCGGCCGCCATCATCGGCGGCTATTGTTCGCAATCGCGGCTGGCGCCTCTCGATGGATCTCAGATGCCTTCGACCAGCACGATCTCGCCGTCGGCCACCTTCTGGCGGATCGCGACGGCGCGCTGATACTCCGGCGAATGGTAGCAATCGTGTGCCGCGGCAAGTGACGGAAACTCGATGATCACGTTGCGTGCGCGACCGGGACCTTCGGCCTTTTCATGCTCGCCGCCGCGCGCCAGGAATGTCGCGCCGAACCGCTCGAAGGCCGGCTTGGCGGCGGCGACATAATCCTTGTAGCCTTCCGCGTCACGCACATCGACGCGGGCGATCCAGTATCCTTTCGGCATTTGTCTTCTCCGGATTTGGTCTTGTCTGTTACGCCGAGCGCATTTCGTCGAGGATCGCTTCTGCGACTGCTCGCCTGTCGGCGGCGCCGACGATCGGCCGCCCGACGACGAGGTGGCTGGAGCCGTTGCGGATCGCCTGCGCCGGCGTCACGACGCGCTTCTGGTCGCCATGGTCGCTGCCCTTCGGCCGTATCCCCGGCGTCACCACGGCCATGCCGGGGCCGACGATCCGGCGCACCGCTTCCGCCTCCTCGGCGGAACAGACGACACCGCCCATGCCGGCATGCAGCGCCTGTTCGGAGCGACGCAGCACCAGCGTGTGCGGGTCGTATTCGTAGCCGGCGTCGATCACATCCTGTTCGTCCATCGAGGTCAGCACGCTGACCGCGAGCAGGCAAAGGTCGCTGCCCCTGGCGGCTTCCACGGCCGCCCGCATCGCCTTTGGATAGGCATGGATGGTCAGCATGGTCATGCCCATCTTGACGATGTTCTCGACGCCCTTGGCCACCGTGTTGTCGATGTCGAGCAGCTTCATGTCGAGGAAGATCTTGGTCCCGCCGCTGGCGAGCTCGCGGGCAAAGTCGAGCCCGCCGGCGAAGGCGAGCTGGTAACCGATCTTGTAGAAGGAGACGACGCCCTCGAGTTCGCGCACCGCCTGCTCAGCATCGCGCACCGTCGGCAGGTCGAGGCCGACGATCAGCCTGTCTCGCATCGTCTCGGCGTGCATGGCGTCCTTGGCGTCGATCACGCCTCGATCCGGGTCGACAGCATGCGCGAGGTTTCGATCAGTGTGCGGCATAGGCGCTCCATCGATTGGCGTAGTCTCTCATCCCTGAAATGTCCATCGTCGCCGAAGGCCTCGCTGGCGCCCGACACCGAGCATTCCGCTGTTACCACCTCCATCTGGCAGCGCACCAGCACGGCACGCAGATGATTGATGCAGCGTATGCCGGCGAACTTGCCGTCGGAGGAGGAGCACAGGCCGGCCGGCTTTCCGGGGAAAGGTCGGAAAGAGCGACCGCCATCCCTGCGTATCCGGCTCACCCAGTCAATGCTGTTCTTGAGCAGCGGCGGCAGCGAACCATTATATTCCGGCGTTGCGATCATCAGTCCGTCATGCGCGGCGATCAGCCGGCCGAGCTTCAGGGCGTTCTCGGGGATGCCTTTGTCCCTTTCCAGGTCTTCGTCCATGATCGGCAGCGGATAATCGCCGAGCGAGATGCGGGTCACCTCGGCGCCTTGCATGGCAAGCTCTTTCTGCGCCACATCGGCGGTCCTGCCGCTGAAGGCGCCCGACCGGACCGAGCCGGCGAAGACGAGGATTTTCGGGATCACTGCCATTGCATCCGGGGGAAGCGGACCGCTTCAGGGTGTGTTGAGATTCAGGTCAGGCCGAGTCGAAAATGGTGGTTCCGAGAACCGGAGTGGAGCGTACTCAAAGTACGCGAGCACCGGAAGCGCAGGAAGCTGCCTTTTGCTGGCCGGCCTCACTGGAATATCGGCATACCCTAATGCGCCTCGCGCCGGTAGATCCATAGCTGCGTCGGCGGGATGTTGCGGATGATGAAGTCGAAATGCTTGACCGTATAGTCGCCGCGGCCGGGCGGGATCGGCGACAGCGGGCCGTAGGTCAACTGCACGATCGGCCTGCCTGTCGGAATGCGGTCGAGCAGGCTTTCGATATAGGCGATGCGCTGCGCGACCGGGAAGTTGAGCAGCGGCACGCCGGAGACGACGGAATCGAACACCATGTCGCTTTTATCGCCGAGCGTCGCGTTGAGATTGAAAGCGTCGCCCTCGATGACGTTGACGCCTGGATAGAGCTGGCGCAGATGGCGGACGAAATCGGTCGAGTATTCGACCGCATAGAGATTTTCGGGTTTCACGCCGAGCGCCAGGATGGCGCGGGTGATGACGCCGGTGCCGGGGCCGACTTCGAGCACCGGCAGGCCGGATTTCGGGTTGACGATAGACGCCATCTTGCGGGCGGTGATGGAGCTGGTCGGCACAATCGAGCCGACCGCTTTCGGCTTGTCGATCCAGCCCTTGAAGAATTTCAGCTCGTCGTCGAACTTCTCCGCCAGCGACTTGCGCAGTCCGGGTCCACGTGCCATGCGAGCTCTCCTCAACGGCTCCCCCGAGACGCTACTTAGCAGCTACGGGGTTCAAGACAAGGCTCGAGCCGGCATAAGGTGTTGATGACGTTTGGGAATGCATGTCGCTCAAAAGTGCGTAGCGGTTTTGGGGTAACGACATGCATCCAACAAGAAATGCACGCCGCCCAAAGTGTACGGCGGTTTTGGGGTAACGGCGATCAGCGATCGCCAAACGATTCGAAAAAGTCCTTCATGCGGGCGAAAAAGCCACTCGACTGAGGCGAATTGTCCTGTGAAGACAGCTGTTCGAACTCTTCCAGCAGCTCGCGCTGACGGCGCGACAGGTTCTGCGGCGTCTCGACTGCGGTCTGGATGTAGAGGTCGCCGACATTGGGCTGGCGCAACACCGGCATGCCCTTGCCCTTGAGCCGGAACTGGCGGCCGTTCTGGGTGCCTTCCGGCACCTTCACCTTGGTCTGGCTGCCGTCCAGCGTCGTCACCTCGAACGAGCCGCCGAGCGCTGCCGTCGTCATCGAGATCGGCACCTTGCAGTAGAGATCGGCGCCGTCGCGCTGGAAGAATTCATGCGGCTTGACCGCCAGGAAGATATAGAGATCGCCCGACGGGCCGCCGCGCAGGCCGGCCTCGCCCTCATTGGCAAGCCGGATGCGGGTTCCGTCCTCGATGCCGGCCGGGATGTTGACCGACAGCGAGCGCTCCTCGGTGACGCGGCCCTGGCCGGCGCATTTCGGGCACGGATCCTTGATCGTCTGGCCGCGGCCCTGGCATTGCGGGCAGGTGCGCTCGATCGAGAAGAAGCCTTGCGTGGCCCGTACCTTGCCGTGGCCGTTGCACATAGCGCAGGTGACAGGCTGGGTGCCGGGCTTGGCGCCGCTGCCCGAGCATTCCGCGCAGGAAATGGAGGCCGGCACGCGGATCTGCGCGGTCTTGCCGGAAAAGGCCTCTTCCAGCGAGATTTCCATATTGTAGCGCAGATCGGCGCCGCGCTCGCGGCCGCCCGACGAGCGGCGTTGGCGGCCGCCCATCATGTCGCCGAAAATATCCTCGAAGATATCGGCGAAGCCGCCGGCGCCAAATCCTTGCGCGCCGCCATTCATGCCGCCCTGCTCGAAGGCGGCGTGGCCGAAACGGTCATAGGCCGCGCGCTTCTGCGGATCCTTCAGCGTCTCGTAGGCTTCGTTGATTTCCTTGAACTTGTGCTCGCAGGCATGGTCGCCTGGATTGCGATCGGGATGGAACTGCATGGCGAGCTTGCGGAAAGCGCTCTTGAGCTCCTTCTCGTCTGCGCCCTTTTGCACGCCCAGCGTTTCGTAGAAATCAGCTTTCATTTTTTCCCGCTGTCCGGATGCTCAACGTCTTGATGCATACTTTGCGTCGTTTGCCGGCACGTTGCTTCGATTTAGGAGCGATGCTGCCCGGATGCCAGTGCCGACTAGGGGCAGCCCGTGCTTTTTCCGTCACTTTTTCGGCGAAGGTTGCAAAAAAGCCCGGCCTTGCGCCGGGCTTTTCGCTTTATCTGCCGTCAGACGGCTCAGGCCGACTTCTTCTTGTCGTCGTCCTCGTCGATTTCCTCGAAATCGGCATCGACCACATCCGAGTCCTTGGCGGCGTCCGCCTTGGCGTCGGCCTCCGCGGCTTCCTTCTGCGAAGCCTCGTACATGGCCTGTCCGAGCTTCATCGAGACTTCGGCAAGCGCCTGCGACTTGGCTTCGATCTCCGCCGCGTCGTCGCCTTCGGCCGCCGTCTTCAGCGCCGCGATCGCATCGGCAATCGCCGTACGGTCGGTCTCCGAGACCTTGTCGCCATATTCCTTCAGCGACTTCTCCGACGAATGCACCAATGCTTCGGCCTGGTTGCGGGCCTCGACCAGCGCGCGCCGCTTCTTGTCGCTCTCGGCATTGGCCTCGGCGTCCTTCACCATCTTCTCGATGTCGGCGTCCGAAAGGCCGCCCGACGCCTGGATGCGGATCTGGTGCTCCTTGCCGGTGCCCTTGTCCTTGGCCGAGACGTTGACGATGCCGTTGGCGTCGATATCGAAGGTGACTTCGATCTGCGGCACGCCGCGCGGTGCCGGCGGAATGCCGACGAGGTCGAACTGGCCGAGCATCTTGTTGTCGGCCGCCATTTCGCGCTCACCCTGGAAGACGCGGATGGTCACCGCCGACTGCGAATCCTCGGCGGTAGAGAACACCTGGCTCTTCTTGGTCGGGATCGTCGTGTTGCGCTCGATCAGGCGGGTGAACACGCCACCCAGCGTCTCGATGCCGAGCGACAGCGGCGTCACGTCGAGCAAGAGCACGTCCTTGACGTCGCCCTGCAGCACGCCGGCCTGGATGGCGGCGCCAAGTGCGACGACCTCATCCGGGTTGACGCCCTTGTGCGGCTCCTTGCCGAAGAATTGCTTCACGATCTCCTGGATCTTGGGCATGCGGGTCATGCCGCCGACCAGGACCACCTCGTCGATCTCGCCCGCCTTCAGGCCGGCATCCTTGAGCGCCGCCTTGCAGGGGTCGATCGTGCGTTGGACGAGATCCTCGACCAGGCTTTCGAACTTCGCCCTGGTCAGCTTCAGCGTCAGGTGCTTCGGTCCCGTCGCATCGGCGGTGATGAAGGGCAGGTTGATCTCGGTCTGGGTCGTCGACGACAGCTCGATCTTGGCCTTTTCGGCCGCCTCCTTGAGGCGCTGCAAGGCGAGCTTGTCGTTCTTCAGGTCGATGCCCTGTTCCTTCTTGAACTCGGTCGCCAGGTATTCGACCAGACGCATGTCGAAATCCTCGCCGCCGAGGAAGGTGTCGCCATTGGTCGACTTCACCTCGAACACGCCGTCGCCGATCTCGAGCACCGAAATGTCGAACGTGCCGCCGCCAAGGTCATAGACGGCGATGGTCTTGCCTTCCTTCTTGTCGAGACCGTAGGCAAGGGCGGCCGCGGTCGGCTCGTTGATGATGCGCAGCACTTCGAGGCCGGCGATCTTGCCGGCATCCTTGGTCGCCTGGCGCTGGGCGTCGTTGAAGTAGGCCGGAACGGTGATGACCGCCTTCTCGACCTTCTCGCCGAGATAGGCTTCCGCCGTTTCCTTCATCTTCTGCAGGATCATGGCCGAGATCTGCGAGGGCGACTGTTTCTTGCCGCCGGCCTCGACCCAGGCATCGCCATTGTCGCCCTTGACGATCTTGTAGGGGACAAGCTTCTTGTCCTTCTCCGTCACCGGATCGTCATAGCGGCGGCCGATCAGGCGCTTGACCGCGAAGATGGTGTTTTCAGGATTGGTGACCGCCTGGCGCTTGGCCGGCTGGCCGACGAGGCGCTCGCCGTCGCCGCTGATGGCGACGATAGAAGGGGTCGTGCGCGCGCCTTCCGCATTCTCGATGACCTTCGGCTCCTTGCCATCCATGATGGCGATACAGGAGTTGGTCGTTCCAAGATCGATACCGATTACTTTTGCCATTGTTCTGGTTCTCTCCGCTAAGCAGGCTCTCAGGACCCGTGAAGGCGTTCCGACGAAAGCCCCTGTTCACAAGAAATTCCGTTCCGGCAACCGGCGTTCCGGCGTCGAACGGCTTGGCGCGTATATAAGAACAGGCTGCACGGCGCGCAAGCATTCTGCGCAAGGCTTCCACCATCATATCGGTGGGCAGGCAGCGGACCAATTGTCGCCGCCTGCGATCCGCACCGTGCGCGACGCGCAAAATCAAAAAACATTACAGCCGGATCAGGACTTGAACGCCTCGGAACAGAGAGATTTCAACTTGGGGTAGATTGCAGATCCGGATGCAATCACCAGCGTCCCATCCCGCAGCACGGTCGTCGGGTCGGGCTTGAGAACCATGCCGCCGGCTTCCTCCACCAGCAGCATGCCGGCCAGGCAATCCCAGGCGTTCATATGCTCCTCGACATAGCCGAGCAGCCGGCCCGAGGCGGCATAGGCCAGCATCAGGGCGCCCGAGGCGTTGCGGAAGAAGACGCCGCCCTCCGCCATGATCAGCCGGATGAGCACGGCGACATGTTCGGTCGCCGCCCGGTTAGAGAGCCCGGTTCCAACGGAGCCTTCGCTGAGGCTGGCGGCTTGGCTGGCCTTGATCGGCCGGCCGTTAACGAAGGCGCCGCCGCCGCGGTGGCCGTGGAAGGTTTCGCCGGTCGAGGGTTCATGGATGACGCCGACGACGGTCTCGCCATCTCGGGCGCAGGCGATCACCACGGCCCAGGCTGGAATGCCGCGCACGAAATTCGCCGTACCGTCGATCGGATCGATCACCCAGACATAGCCCGTCGATCCGGTGACCGCTTCGTGCTCCTCGCCGACAATGCCGTCCTTTGGGTAGTCGGCCGCGATTGCGGCGCGAATAAACAATTCCACCTCGCGATCGCCATCCGAGACCAGGTCCTGATGGCCCTTGCTCTCGATGGTCAGGTTTTCGAGGTCGCGAAAGTATCTCAGGCCGAGTTCGCCGGCGCGTCGCGCCAGCTCGATGGCAAAGCGCATGCGCGCGTCAAGGTCGTTTGTCACGGGATGCTCAATCTAGCGGAAGGATGCCTTGCCCTTAGCAGAAGGGCGCTATCAGCAAAAGCGCTGAGGCGCCTCAGGCCGCCTGCGACAGCGATTTATGGACGTCGGCCAGCATCTCGAACGAGCGCACCCGCGCCGCATGGTCGAAAATCTGCGCCGTCACCATCAGTTCGTCAGCGCCGGTGCGACGCACGAAGGCGTCGATGCCTTGCCTGACCGTTTCCGTCGAACCGACGACGGCGCAGGACAGCGCCTGGCCAAGCATTGTTTTCGCCATCGGATCGAGGCTGGCCTCGTAGCCTTCGACCGGCGGTGGCAGCCGGCCCGGCCGTCCAGTGCGCAGATTGACGAAGGCCTGCTGCAGCGAGGTGAACAACAGCCTCGCTTCGGCATCGGTGGGGGCTGCGAAGACATTGAGGCCGAGCATGACATAGGGCTTGTCGAGCTGGTCGGACGGCTGGAAGCGCGAACGGTAGATGTCCAGCGCATGGTCGAGCTCGGCCGGCGCGAAATGCGAGGCGAACGCATAGGGCAGGCCGAGCATGGCGGCGAGCTGCGCGCCGTAGAGACTAGAGCCGAGGATCCAGACCGGCACCTTCTGGCCTTCGCCGGGCACGGCGCGCAGGCGCTGGCCCTCCTCGGCCGGCTGGAAATAGCCCATCAGCTCGACGACATCCTGCGGGAAATTGTCGGCGCCGGCCTCCAGATTGCGGCGCAAGGCCCGCGCCGTTCCCATGTCGGTGCCCGGCGCGCGGCCAAGGCCGAGATCGATGCGGCCGGGAAACAGCGCCGCCAGCGTGCCGAACTGCTCGGCGATGACCAGCGGCGAATGGTTGGGCAGCATGATGCCGCCGGCGCCGACGCGGATCGTTTTTGTGCCGCCGGCGACATGGGCGATGACGACGGAAGTGGCCGCACTGGCGATGCCCGGCATGTTGTGGTGCTCGGCCAGCCAGTAGCGCTTGTAGCCGAGACGCTCGGCGTGGCGGGCGAGGTCGAGGGAATTGGCCAGCGACTGCGAAGCATTGCTGCCTTCGACGATCGGCGACAGGTCGAGGACGGAAAGGGCGGTCATGCTGTCTCCACGATTTTCTTGTCCCGCAGCTTGGCCTCGAAGGCGGCCCGGTCGGGGATGACGATGTCGAGCTGGCTTTCCAGCACGTCGGCAACCTCGGCGGCTGTCGCGATTTCTCTTTGCTCGGTGCGGCCGCCAAGATGATGCGTCGACAGCCGGTTGTTGCGCAGCGCATAGCGCCGGTCGGGCAAGGCGCGCGCCGCGATCACCGTTGACAGGAAATGTGAGTCCGGATGGGTCGACAGGAAATGGCTGCTGACCGCGTAGTCGATCTCGTAGCTCTGCTGCATGTCGAAACGGTAGATGGTGCGCCAGTCGCCGCCGATATCGACCTGCAGGCGAAAATGATCGCCGGCCTCGACGATGCGAAAGTCTTCATGCGGGGTCTGTTGCTCAAGGCCGGGCTCGAGCAACAACGGCGCCGTCAGCGTCAACCCGCCGAAGCCGACATCGGCGACATAGGTGCGCCCGTCGAGCTCTATGCGCAGCAGCATGTGGCTGCGGGCGGTGACGGCATCGTCGGGCTGTCCCCACAGCACCCTTGCGGCAAGGCCGCTGACCTCGAAGCCAAGCGCCTTCAGCGCATGCATGAAGATCAGATTGTGCTCGTAGCAATAACCGCCGCGGCCGCCTGCGAAAATCTTGTCCTGCAGCGAAGCGAGATCGAGCTTCACCGGAGCGCCCAGGAACGGGTCGAGGTTCTCGAACGGGATCGCCTGCGGGTGCTGCCGATGCAGCGCCGTCAGGGCTTCGAGCGAAGCGTCTGTCCGGCCACGATAGCCGATGCGGGCGAAATAGGTGTCGATGTCGAAGGAGGCGTCGGTCATGGAAGGAAAGTCCGGCTTGACCGGGTCGATATAGGCACTCCACCCCGAGACGACAAACAGGCGGCAAACAATTGCCTGTCGTCTATGCCCGCGCCTTGTCGGTCTCCTCGGCCGGATCCTCCTCGACGATTGCGCTGTGTTGCGCCGCCAGGAAATTGCCGACATGGCTGAGGCCGTCGAAATGGTCGCAGAACACCTTGATGACGACCAGCAGCGGCACCGCCATCAGCGCGCCGACAAATCCCCACAGCCACGACCAGAAGGCGATGGCGATGAAGACTGCCACGGCATTGATCTCCAGCCGCCGGCCGACCACCATCGGCGTCACGAACTGGCCTTCGACGATGTCGCACAGCAACACGAAGGCGGGCGCCAGCAGCGCGAAGGAGATGCTGTCGAAGCTGATCAACGCGATGACCGTGACGAGCAAAAGCGTGATCAGGGCGCCGACATAGGGCAGGAAGTTGAGGAGCGCTGCCGCCGCGCCCCAGACCTGCGGGTTGGGCATGCCGAGCCCCCAGAGGCCGAGGCCGATCACCGTGCCGAGGCCGGCATTGATGACGGCGATGGTGAGCAGATAGTGCGAGATCTCGTGCTCGACGTCGTAGACGACCCGCAGCGCCCGCTTCTTTTCGCTGAGGCTGGCAAAGGACTGGATGATCTTCTCGTAGAACATCGTGCCGGAGGCGAGCAGGAACAGCGACAGCACGAAGACGATGGTGATGCTGGTGCCCGCCGACAGGATGTTGCCGGCGGCCGAAGACAGTATGCCCGACTGCGCGAAGGCTACCTTTTGCATGCCCGGTTCCTGCGAGGTCTCGGTCAGCCCCTCCAGCTGGCGCGCAATCTGCATGACCCTTTCGAGCGGTCGCTTGAGTTGCGCCAACCGTTCCGTGAGCTGCTGGCCGATCGACGAGGTGTTGTTGATGAGGTCGATGACCGGGCCGCTCAACAGATAGCCGGCGCTAGCGAGGAAGACGACCGACAGGAGCACCAGCAACGTCGCCGACAACACGTCGGGTACGCCGTGCTTGCGCAGGAAGCGCACGATCGGGGTCAGCGTCAGTGCCAGCAGGAAGGCGAGGATAACCGGCATGAAGAAGGCGCGGGCAAAATAGAGCGCAAAGATGACCATCAGGATGAAAATGCCGATGAGCAGCGACCGCATCAGACGGACATTCGCGCGGGCTTCGGCGCGCGGATCCGGGCTTTCGGCAGCGCCTGCGCCCGAAGCTGACGGTTCGGCCTTCATCGTTTCCCCTCGAGCGCACCGCAATCGGTGCGGGTCATCGGCGGAAACGCCCTCGCGACGCCAAGGTTCCGTTAGCCGGCAACGACCGCGATGCGGACTTCGCCATAGGCTTATGCGGCGGGCGGTGCCATCGGAGGCCCGATGGGAAAGCAGGCGGCTGTTGAGCGTAGGGCCGGCTCGGAAGTCTCGCGCCGACCACAACGCGTCGACGGCAATATTACATGGCGTGTAATTGAGACGGCGCTGCCGACAGGCCTAATACGAGCAGACTTTCGCGAAACCAGACGCAGGCACCGGATCGAAAGGTGCACGGCGATTTCCAATTGATCGCAATGCTTGGCGCAACGCGAAGGTGTGCGTGCAATCAGAAAACTGACCTTGGAAGAGGACGTTACAATGCACAGGTTCAACCTTCAGACAATCGAATCGGCGCCGGAAAAATCCAGGCCTGCGCTAAAGGCGCTGGAAGAGAGGTTCGGCTTTCTTCCGAACGTCATGGCGACGATGGCGAACAATCCGGTTCTCCTCAATGGCTTCGTCAGCAGCTTCGGCAGTTTTCACGCTGGCAGCTTCGACGAGATCGAAAAGCAGGTCCTGCTGCTTACGAACGCAGTCACGATCAAATGTCCCTGGACGGTAGCCGCGCATTCGACGTTCGCCATCGAAGACGGGATTGCCGCAAGCGAAGTCAAGGCGATCCGCGAAGGCAGGTTGCCGAGAGATCCGAAATATGCGGCACTCTCGGCGCTGACGAAGGCGCTGATCGAGACCAAAGGAAACGTGACCGACGCCGACATCGATGCGTTTGTGTCGGCGGGCTATTCGAAGGCCCAGATCCTGGAAGTGGTAACGGGGGTCGGCGTTTCCACCATGGCGGCAACCACCACCAACATGGCCGGCACGCCGATCGAGGAACGCTTCCAGCCCCAGGCGTGGTCCGCCGCCGCCTGAACCGACCGACATCGCATGGTCTGGCGGATGCCATCCATGCGATGTCGAGCACATGCGCGGTCGGATCGCCGCGCATGGCTCTCGCGGGCTGTGAGGATATGATCGATGACACCGTCGAAACTCAGGACCAACATGACGCCGGATCTGGGTGTGCTCTTGCGCCATTGGCGTGATCTGCGCGGCAGAAGCCAGCTCGATTTGTCGCTCGATACGGGCATTTCGCAAAGGCAAATCAGTTTCGTCGAAAGCGGCCGCAGCGTTCCCGGCCGCCAGACCTTGATGACTATCGCCCAGGCGCTCGATATTCCCTTGCGCGACCGTAACACATTGCTGCTGGCCGCGGGCTATGCGCCGATGTTTTCCGAGAGCGCCTGGGACTCCGCCGAGATGACGAGCGTGACCAATGCCTTGACGCGCATGTTGCGGCAGCATGAGCCGTTTCCAGCCTTAGTCATGGATCGATACTGGAACGTGCTGATGACCAATGAATCCGCGCCGCGCTTCTTTGGCTGCTTCATCGACATGGCCGCCCGCCGCGGACCGCGCAACATGCTGCACCTAATGTTCGATCCCTTAGGCATGCGCCCATACGTCGCCAATTGGCCCGATGTTGCGAGGAGCTTGTTCGAGCGTGTCTATCGCGAATCCATCGGCCGCGTCATCGACGAGAAGACAAAGGATCTACTGGCCGAACTGCTCGCCTATCCGGACGTGAAAAGCGAATGGAAAAACCCGGTGGCGATCGGCTTCATGCCCGTCATTCCGCTCGGCTTCGTCAAGGGAGATCGGGTTCTCAATTACTTTTCAATGGTCACTACGGTAGGCACGCCACAAACCGTTGCCGCTCAGGAATTGCGCATCGAGTGCATGTTCCCGGCGGACGAGGCGACCGAGACCCATCATGCCGAGATGATGGGGACCGCCCACAAACCGTAGCATGCAACAGCAGGCTTCGTGGACGAGCCGCCCGCCGCTCAGGCGACGGGCGCTGCCACCGCTGGCGCGGATTTCGCGGTTTCCTTGCGCACGATCGGCGCCACCTTGGTGCCGTAGAGTTCGATCGCCTTCATGACCTTGGCATGCGGCATGATGCCGATCGCCATCTGCAGCAGGAAACGGTCATTGTCGAAGATCTTGTGCTGGGCGACGATCTTCTCGGCCACCTGTTCGGGATTGCCGACGAACAGCGCGCCGTTGGGGCCGCGCGACTGATCGAAGTGCGCCCGCGAGGTCGGGCCCCAGCCGCGCTCGCGGCCGATGCGGTTCATCACCTCGGCCTGCGGCCCGTAGAACTCGTCGGCCGCCTTCTCGGTCGTCTCGGCGATAAAGCCATGCACGTTGAGACTCGTGGCCAGGCTTGCCGGGTCGTTGCCGGCGCGTCTTGCCGCCTCGCGGTAGACCTCGAACAGCGGTGCGAAGCGCGCCGGCTCGCCGCCGATGATGGCGAGCGCCAGCGGCAGGCCGAGTGCGCCCGCGCGGGCGGCCGATTGCGGCGTACCGCCGATCGCGATCCAGATCGGCAGTTTTTCCTGGAAGGGACGCGGATAGACGCCCCGGCCGTTGATCGCCGCCCGCAGCCGGCCCTGCCAGTTAACCTTGACGCTGTCTCGGATGGCCAGCAAAAGGTCGAGCTTCTCGGCGAAGAGCTCGTCATAGTCCTCGAGGTTGTAGCCGAACAGCGGGAAGGATTCGATGAACGAGCCACGCCCGGCCATGATCTCGGCCCGGCCGCCGGATAGAAGGTCGAGCGTCGCAAACTGCTGGAAGACGCGCACCGGGTCGTCGGAGGACAGAACCGTGACCGCGCTGGTCAGCTTGATGCGCTTGGTACGCTCGGCCGCCGCGGCCAGCGCCACCACGGGCGCCGATGCGGCATAGTCCGGCCGGTGGTGCTCGCCCAGTCCGAACACGTCGAGGCCCACCTGGTCGGCCAGCTCGATCTCCTCGATCAAATTGCGCAGACGCTCATGCGGCCCGATGGCGCCCGGGCCCGGTTCCGGGCTGACGTCGGCGAAGGTGTAGAGACCAAGTTCCATGGCGTGTCATCCCAGCGTTTTGATTTTCGGGCTAGAGGTAGCGATCGGCCGGCCGTGCCGCCAGAGGGGCGGACGGTGAACAGTGCATGTCGATTTCGGCTGAAAGAAGCGTCTCCCGGCTGCAACAGCCCAGAATTTCATGGCTGGCATACCGTTTTGGCGCTTGAACTCTCGGTTTTCGCGCGTATGTAAGCGTCGCGAATTGACTTCAGGGAAGTGGACTTGGCTATCTACAGGGAAAAAGACATTTTCGAGCGGCGCAATGCCGCAAACGAGGCAAAGAAGGCGCTTCTGGAGCGTTTCAAGTCAAAGCCGGCGGCAGATGATCCTGCGGTGCTGGCGCGACAGGCCGAACGCAAGGCAATCCTCGAGGCACGTGCGACGCGCGAGGCCGAAAAGGCCAGGCTGAAGCAGGAAAAGCTTGCGCGCGAAGCGATCGAGAAGGCCGAGCGCGAGGCAGCCGCGGAAGCGGCCCGCATCGCTGCTGAAGAAGCGGCGCAAGCGGATGCGAAGATTCGGGAAGCAGAAGAAAACGAGCGCATTGCCCGTCTGCTTGCCGACGAAGCCGAACGCAAGGCCAAGCGCGACGCACGTTACGCGGCACGCAAGCAGCGCACCGGCAGGACGCCCCCGGGCTTCTCCGCCCGCTAGCTTTCGGCGCGATCGACTAGATCATGCCAGGGCCGCCCGTAGCGGCCCTGAACGCGTTTGTGCATCCAAAATTTGTCAGGCACGGGAGCGGCCTGAATCAGGCTGCGAGCTTCAACCCCATGATGCCGCAGACGATGAGCGCGATGCAGCCGAGCCGGATAGCGGTCGCCGGCTCGCCGAGCAGCCAGATGCCAAGCAGCGCCGTGCCGACGGTGCCGATGCCGGTCCATACCGCATAGGCCGTGCCGACAGGTAGCGCCTTCAGCGCCATGCCAAGCAAGCCGAGGCTGACGATCATCGAGGCGATGGTGAGGACTGTCGGCAGCGGCTTCGAGAAGCCATCGGTGTATTTGAGGCCGATCGCCCAGCCGATCTCGAACAGACCGGCAAAGAACAAAAAAATCCACGACATGGGGAAACACTCCATTCGGTGCGTGTCGCCCAAAAGTGCGCGCGGTTTTGCGATAACGACACGCACACAGCAACACTTGATGGCGGGTCGTCCCGGCCGGATTTCGGAGAAAGCGCGAGGTCGTCCTCGCCGCGTCTATTTAGGAAGCTTCATTTGCCGATCAACAAAACACCGGCAGCATTGTTCATGCCGCCGGTTTGTAATCTGCGCCGAAACGGGTTGGCCGGGATCAGAAATATCCCAGAGCGGCCTACTTTTCCTTGAGCCTCATCGCCTTGACCGGTGGCGCCTTGAGCGCCGGGGCTGCGGCGGGCTTCTTCGCATCCTTCTTCGGCTTGCGGGCTTCCTTGCCCGCCTTCATCGCACCTTTAGCCATGATTCGCTCCTCCAATTAGTGGCCCCGAAGTGAAACAAGAGATTGGTCCGACTGCAAGAGCCTGTTGCATCTCGGCGCGCCAGTTGAGGTCCTGTCAACGCATTTTCTATTTTCCTCGTCAACGGCCCCGGTCCATGCGATGGTCTTGGCCGCACTGTAGCATCGATCCGGCTTTCGCCGGGTAACGATCAGGCAGGCCGGTCAGGACGAGAATGCGAATCCACATCGGCTGCGAGATGAGCTTCGACTTTCCGCAGGAAACACCTTTGATCGCGATGCTCAATGTCCACTATTCCAGGGCATCCGATCTCGAACGGCCGGATTTCCTGACTTCCAATCCGCCGGTGCCGATCGAAAGCTATCGCGACAGCTTCGGTAACTGGTGCAACCGTCTTGTCGCCCCGCCCGGGCGTTTCACCTTCGGCACCGACGCGGTGATCCGCGACCCCGGCACCTTCGAGATGGGCGACCTGATGGCCTGGCAACACGAGGTGCGCGACCTGCCGTCGGACACGCTCTTGTTCCTGCTGCCCAGCCGCTATTGCGAGAGCGATGTGCTGGCAAACGAAGCGTGGCGGCTGTTCGGTCACACTCCGCTCGGCGTTCGACGTGTCCAGGCGGTCTGCGACTTCGTTCACAACCACATCGTCTTCAACTACGGCAATGCGCGGCCGACGCGCACTGCCGCCGAGGCCTATCGCGAGCAAAGCGGTGTCTGCCGCGACTTCGCCCATCTCGCGGTCGCCTTCTGCCGGGCGCTGAACATCCCGACCCGCTACTGCACCGGCTACATCAGCGATATCGGCACGCCAAAACCGTGGTCGAGCATGGACTTCGCCGCCTGGATGGAGGTCTATCTGGGTGGCCGCTGGCACGCTTTCGATCCGCGCAACAACGCCCCGCGCATCGGCCGCATCGTGATCGCTTCCGGCCGCGACGCGGCCGATGTGCCGCTGACCCATATCTTTGGGCCGGGCACGCTCGCCGGCTTCAAAGTATGGACCGACGAGGTCGTCGAATAGGGCTCACGGTGCCCACCTTCCCACTGAACGACTGGACCGTTTGCGCGTTGTGAATGCCTGTGGAGCTTCGGCGGGGAGGCCGTCAAGTTCGGTGGGCATCGGACAGGGTAGAAAACCATGGCGGCGCATGGCGGGTCGAGGAAGGTCATCTATGCCGCGCTCGCCGGCAATCTCGCCATCGCGCTGACCAAATTCGCCGCCGCCTTCTTCACCGGCAGCTCGGCCATGCTGTCGGAGGGCGTTCATTCGCTGGTCGACACCGGCAATGGCGGGCTGCTGCTCTACGGCATGCGCCGCGCCGCGCGGCCGCCCGACCGAATGCATCCGCTAGGACATGGCCGCGAGCTCTATTTCTGGAGTTTTATCGTCGCACTTCTGGTCTTTGCACTCGGCGCCGGCGTGTCGTTCTACGAAGGCGTGGTGCACATCATGGCGCCCGAGCCGGTCGCCAATGGCATGGTGAATTATGTCGTGCTTGGCCTCTCCTTCCTGTTCGAGGGCAGTTCCTGGTACGTGGCGCTGAAGGAATTCCGCCGCGAGAAGGGTAGGCTCGGCTGGATCGAGGCGGTGCAGTTCAGCAAGGATCCGAGCGTCTACACCGTGCTGTTCGAGGACAGCGCGGCGCTGCTTGGCCTGATCGTCGCCTTTGCCGGCATCTTGGCGGCGGAGATATTCGCCATGCCCGAACTCGACGGCGCAGCGTCGATCGGCATCGCTATGATCCTCGGCGCCACCGCCATCTTCCTGGCCCGCGAAAGCAAGGGCCTGCTTTTGGGCGAACCGGCCTCGCCCGAGGTGCAGAAGAAGGTGCTTGCCATCGCCCAGCAGGACCCCGCGGTGCAGCGCGCCAATGGCATACTGAGCGTCCATATCGGTCCGCAGGAAATCGTCGCCGGCTTGAGCATCGAATTCGAGGACCACCTGAGGGCGCCCGAGATCGAAGCTTGCGTCGAGCGGCTCGAGGCCGTGCTGAAAAAGGAAATGCCGGAGATTTCGCGACTGTTCGTCAAACCGCAGGCGGCAGGAACCTGGGAGCGCCGACGCAAGGCGATCGTAGAGGCATCCGGAGAGGCTCTGGATTAGCCACCAGTTGCCTCGCGACTGCATCACGCTAAGATTACGGCTGGATTTCGGGAGAAGCGACAATGAGAATTGACGGCGGGTGCCATTGCGGCGCCATCACCTATGAGGCCGAGGTCGATCCGGAAAAGACCTCGATCTGCCACTGCACGGATTGCCAGAAACTGACCGGCACGGCCTTCCGGGTGACGGTACCGGCACCGGAAAGCAACTACAGGATCACCAGCGGCACACCGAAGGTCTATATCAAGACCGGATCCACTGGCGCCAAACGCGCCCAGGGCTTTTGCGGCGAGTGCGGATCGCATCTCTTTGCGACATCGGTCGGCGATGGCCCGAAGATCTACGGCATCAGGGTCGGCACGGCGCATCAGCGCGAGGAGCTGGTCCCGAGAAAACAGGTTTGGCACAGCTCGGCATTGCACTGGCTGCCGGAATTTGAGGGCATGACGACCGTCGAGGAGCAGTAGCAGCCGTTCCGGCGGCTCAGTCGTCGCCTTCGACCACACGCAGCCGCAGCTGGCCCGTTTTGGAATCGGCGACGCGCGCGCCGGCCTCGACCTTGCCGGCACCGGGGCGCGCCGCCTCGGCTTCGGCTTCCGCGAACTCCAGCGCTTCGATCTTCTGGCCGCGCTTGGTCACCTTCGACGTCGAGACGAGAATGTCGTCGATATCCTTCGTCGCCTGGCCGAAATGCGTCTGCAGCCGGCGCACCCGCTCGTCGACACGCGCCACGTCCTCCATCAGCCTGATAACCTCGCCCTGGATCAGATGCGCCTGCTCGCGCATGCGGGCATCCTTGAGGATCGCCTGGATGACCTGGATCGACAGCATCAGCAGCGACGGCGAGACGATGATGACACGGGCGCGATGCGCCTTCTGCACCACCGCCTCGAAATTCTCGTGGATCTCGGCGAACACCGATTCCGAGGGCACGAACATGAAGGCGGTGTCCTGCGTCTCTCCCTGGATCAGGTATTTTTCGGCGATATCGCGAACATGGATCTCGATATCGCGGCGGAATGCCTGCGCGGCAACCTTCTGGAAATCGGCGCCGTCGGCGGCACGGATGGCGTTCCAGGCTTCCAGCGGAAACTTGGCGTCGATGGCCAGCGAAGGCGCGCCGTTCGGCATCTTCACCAGGCAGTCCGGCCGGCTGCCGTTCGACAGGGTCGCCTGGAATTCGTAGGCGCCGTGCGGCAGGCCGTCGGCGACGATCGCCTCCATGCGCGACTGGCCGAAGGCACCGCGCGTCTGCTTGTTGGAGAGGATCGCCTGCAACTGCACCACCTGGCCGGCGAGCGACTGGATGTTGCCTTGCGCCGTATCGATCACCGCCAGCCGCTCTTGTAGCTTTGCCAGGCTCTCATGCGTCGATTTGGTCTGCTCGGTCATGGTCTGGCCAAGACGCCCGGTCATCGCATCAAGCCGCTGGCCGATCGACTGGGTGAGTTCGGCCTGCCGCGCGCCGAACACTTCGGCGATCGCGCCCATGCGGCCCTTCATCTCGGCCTGGCTCTGCAGGATGCCGGCCATCCGCGCCTCCGCATCGCGGGCGTGGTCGGCGGCTTCCGCGGCCGCCACCGCGCGCGCCCTGGCCGACCGCCACAGCGCGACGACCAGGGCCAGGAATAGGCCGAGAAACAGCACCGTGCCGAAGGCCAGCGCATGGCCGAGCGTGAACGTACTGGCGCCGAGCCGAGCGACGGGTTCGGAAAGGATCGAGGTCAGGTCGTTCATGGTGCCAGCATAAATGATTCGGTCCGCTGGCACAGATCAAAACGTGAACGGTCTTCGATTGTCCCCGTTGACGCTTTTCGCATGACGTCTTAGGTGAGACGCCATGTCGATCAAGCCGCTCATCATTCTTCCCGATCCCGTCCTGCGCCAGGTTTCCAAACCGGTCGAGCGCGTCGACGCGCCCTTGCGCAAGCTGGCCGGCGACATGCTGGACACCATGTATGACGCGCCCGGCATCGGTCTCGCGGCGATCCAGATCGGCGAGCCGCTGCGCATGCTGGTCATCGACCTCGCCAAGGAAGACGAGACGCCGGCGCCGCATGTCTTCATCAATCCCGAAATCCTCGAAAGCGCCGACCAGCGTTCGGTCTACGAGGAAGGCTGCCTGTCGATCCCGGATTATTATGCCGAGGTCGAGCGCCCTGCCTCGGTACGGGTGAAATATCTCGACCGCGACGGCAAGCTGCAGGAGATGGAGGCCGAGGGCCTGATGGCGACCTGCCTGCAGCATGAGATCGACCATCTCAACGGCGTGCTGTTCATCGACCATATCTCGAAGCTGAAGCGCGACATGGTGGTCAAGAAATTCAAGAAGCTCGCCAGGGACAAGGCGCCGGGCAAGATGGTGGGATAGGGGCATGCCCCTTCGCGTCATCTTCATGGGCACGCCGGAGTTCTCCGTCCCGGTGCTGCGGGCGATCGCCGAGGCCGGCCACGAAATACCAGCCGTCTACACGCAGCCGCCCCGCGCCGCCGGCCGGCGCGGGCTGGAGCTGACGCCGTCACCGGTGCAGCGCGAGGCGGAACGATTGGGCATCGAGGTGCGGACGCCGACATCGCTGAAGGGCGAGGCGGAGCAGCAGGCCTTCGCCGCCCTGCGCGCCGATGTCGCAGTGGTCGTTGCCTATGGGCTGCTGCTGCCGAAGGCCGTGCTCGAGGCGACACGGCTCGGCTGTCTCAACGGCCATGCGTCGCTTCTGCCGCGCTGGCGCGGTGCCGCTCCCATCCAGCGCGCCATCATGGCCGGCGACACCGAGACCGGCATGATGGTGATGCGGATGGAAGAGGGTCTCGACACCGGGCCGGTGGCGATGGTTGAAAAATGCGCCATAGCACCCGATATGACGGCCGGCGAGTTACATGACCGGCTGATGGACATGGGCGCTTCGCTGATCGTGGAAGCATTGACGCGGCTGGGGATAAATTGTCTGACATTTACCCAACAGGCGACGGCGGGGGTGACCTACGCCAAAAAGATCGATAAATCGGAGACACGCGTAGACTGGACGCGGCCTGCCGGCGAAGTCCACAATCACATTCGCGGCCTCTCGCCCTTTCCGGGCGCGTGGTGCGAGGTCGACATTGGCGGCCGCATGGAGCGGCTGAAACTGCTTCGCTCGACGCTTACGGATGGCGTCGGCGAGTCGGGAGGAATTCTCGATGACCGGCTGACGGTCGCCTGCGGGTCGGGCGCGATCAGGTTGGTCGAAGTTCAACGGGCGGGCGGAAGGTCCACCACCGCGCAGGAGTTTTTGCGCGGAGCCAAGATCGAAAAAGGAACGAAACTCTCATGAGCATGATGTCGATACGCGCGGCGACGCCGCGGGATCGCGAGGCGATCCGCCTCGTCGAGGAACATGCATTCGGCCAGCAGGCGGAGGCCGGATTGGTCGACGCGCTGGTCACCGGCGGCGATGCCGTCGTCGAGCTGGTGGCGGAAGAGGACGGCCAGGTGGTCGGCCACATCCTGTTTTCCAGGCTGTACGTCCAGACCGGCGCCAAGAGCTTTCCGGCCGTGGCGCTGGCGCCACTCGCTGTCGAGCCGTCCTTCCATGGCTCAGGCATTGGCGGCGCGCTGATCCGCGAGGCGCATATCCGGCTCAAGGATGCCGGCGAGAGTCTGGCCGTGGTGCTGGGCGATCCGGCCTATTACGGCCGCTTCGGCTATGCCCATGCCCGCGCCGAAAACTTCGAGAGCGAATATCAGGGCGAGGCGCTGCAGGCGCTGGCCTGGGGCGACGCTCCCGAGGCAGGCAAGCTCGTCTACGCTTCTGCCTTTACCGCACTCGCCGCCTAAGCGGCGAGTGCACTTCGCATATGCCGCGTTTTCGCCTCGACATCGAATATGACGGCAGCCAATTTGCCGGCTGGCAGCACCAGGCGGACCAGCCTTCGGTGCAGCAGGCGATCGAACAGGCGATCGACAAATTCTGTGGCGAGGCGGTGCGGTTGCGCGCCGCCGGCCGCACCGATGCCGGCGTCCATGCGACCGCCCAGGTGGCGCATGTCGACCTCGCCAAGGCGTGGCCGAACGATAAGGTGCGCGACGCCGTCAACGCCCATCTGCAAATGGCCGGCGCGCGCATCGCCATCCTCAAGGCGGCGGTCGTGTCTGACGACTTCGATGCGCGCTTCTCGGCGACCCGCCGCCACTATCTCTACCGCATCGCCAACCGGCGCGCCCCGGCGGCGCTGGACAAGGGCAAGGTCTGGTGGGTGCCGAAGCGGCTCGACGCCGCCGCCATGCACGAGGCGGCCAAGCTGCTGCTCGGGCGGCATGATTTCACCACCTTCCGCTCGACCCAGTGCCAGGCCGAAAGCCCAGTCAGGACGCTCGACCGTCTTGACGTCAGCCGCGAGGGCGACCTGATCGAGGTCAGGGCCTCGGCGCGCTCCTTCCTGCACAACCAGGTGCGCTCGATGGTCGGCTCGCTGAAGCGCGTCGGCGACGGCAGTTGGAGTGGCGCCGATCTCAAGGCAGCGCTCGACGCACATGACCGCGCCGCCTGCGGCCAGGTGGCGCCGCCCGACGGGCTTTTCCTCGTTGGCGTCGACTACCCGCAGGCTGCTGGGGAAACCAGCTAGGCGGGACCGCGGTTCGGTCGAAGATCAGCTCTCGATGCTGGTCGGTATGGTGATGCCCAGCAGCGCCTGCAGCCCGAACAGCACGGCCAGTGACGCCACGAACATGCCGGCAAAGACCGCGGTGCCGACAGCCGCGCCCCTGCCGAAGACGGCATTGGTCATGCGCCAGGTCAGCACCATCGAAAGCGCAAACAATAGCAGCGACACCAGCCCCGAGACTTCGTCGGACGGCAGGAAAAGCCTGATAAGCGCCGACGGCAGCATCAGCCAGGCGATGATCGCCGATGCCCAGTTGCTGGCGACGACATAATGGACGAAGCGGCCGCCAAGGCCGAGGCGCGGCGCGACCAGCGCCAGCCCGACCAGCGGCAGCACCCAGGAGCCGATATCGACGGTCGCCAGCCGCAGAAGCATGCTGAAGCGCCCGGCGAATGCGTTCGGGTCGCCGATCTCGTTGGCGATGCCGACCCAGCCGACGATCAGCGCCGGTGCCGCCACCACGATGGCGAAGAAGGAATTCCAGAAACCGTCGGCCGAAAGGTCGAGCAGGCGCAGACCGTCGGCCTTGCCGAGCATCAGCCGCCAGGCGCCAGCCAGCGAAGCGTAGGTTTCATCGGCCGAAAGCATGATCACACCGAAGCATGGTTACGCCGCGCCTCGCTCGAACCAGTCTTCGATGAAGCGCTGGTAGATCTGCGTCAGCGTCTCGAGGTCGGCAAGTGCGACGCGTTCATCGACCATGTGCATGGTCTTGCCGACCAGACCGAATTCGACCACCGGACAATAATCCTTGATGAAGCGGGCATCCGATGTGCCGCCCGAGGTCGAGAGTGCCGGCTTCCTGCCGATGGCCGTCTTGACCGACTGGCTCAGCGTCTCGATCAGCCGGTCGTCGCGGGTCAGAAACACGTGACTCGGCCGGTCGCGCCAGACAATGTCGTAGTCGACCGGCGTCTTCTTGCCCGGCCGGTATTTTGTGCGGCCGGCCGCCTGGTCGAGGCGATTGTGGATCTCGGCCTGGATGGTCTCGGCCGTCCATGTGTCGTTGAAGCGGATGTTGAAGGTCGCCGTCGCCTTCGCCGGAATGACGTTGGTGGCCGGGTTGCCGACGTCGATGGAGGTCACCTCCAGGTTGGTCGCCTGGAAATCTTTCGTTCCCTCGTCGAAGGCTGGATAAAGCAAGGCATCGACCAGGCTCATCAGCCCGCGTACCGGGTTGTCGGCAAGCTGCGGATAGGCGGCGTGGCCTTGGCGGCCGTTGACGACAACGCTGCCGGACAGCGAGCCGCGCCGGCCGATCTTGATCATGTCGCCGAGCGCGTCCGGATTGGTCGGCTCGCCGACGATCGAGGCATCCCATTTCTCGCCCTTGCCGGCGGCCCATTCGAGCAGCTTTGTCGTGCCGTTGATCGCCGGGCCTTCTTCGTCGCCGGTGATCAGCAGCGAGACCGAGCCCTTCGGGCCGCCATTCTCCTCGACGTGGCGCGCCACCGCCGCGATGAAACAGGCGATGCCGCCCTTCATGTCGACGGCGCCGCGGCCATACATCTCGCCATTGGCGATGTCGGCGGCGAAGGGCGGGTGCGTCCAGGCGGCTTCGTCGCCGACCGGCACCACGTCGGTATGGCCGGCGAACATCAGATGCGGACCATTGCCGGAGCGCCGCGCATAGAGGTTTTCGATGTCCGGCGTGCCGTCTTCCGAAAACACCGGACGCTCGACCGAAAATCCCAGCGGCTTCAGCATGTCTTCCAGCGCGCCGAGCGCACCGCCTTCAGCGGGCGTCACCGAGGCACAGCGGATCAGGGCGGCGAGGTTTGCGGCGGGGTCGGTCGGCAATTTCATGGGCAAAGCGATAGTCGAAAGCGGAAGGCCTGTCACGGCCAGACATCATGGCCAGCCATGGCGCCGACAATATGGTTTTCATGCCGTATAGTTACCAGCCAATAAAGGACTATCGCATGGCCAACAACGACAGTCTGGTCGCAATAGCCGGTGCCGGCAGCATCGGCTGCTATGTCGGCGGCTGTCTGGCGCTGGCCGGCCGGCGGGTCAATCTGCTGGCGCGGCCACGCATCGGCGAGGCGGTGCGCCAGGATGGTTTGCGGGTCACCGATCTAGACGGCCGCGACCGCCGCGCCGCGCCGGAGGCGCTGTCGGCCACCGCCGATCCGGCGGCCGCCCTGCGCAATGCCGAAGTGATCCTGGTGATGGTCAAGAGCGGTGGAACAGAAGAAATGACTGCGCTGATCGCCGCCCATGCCCGCCCGGACGCGGTGGTCATCAGCCTGCAGAATGGCGTCGATAATGCCGACCGGCTGCGGGCCGCGTTGGCCGGCCGGCAAGTGCTTGCCGGCATGGTGCCGTTCAACGTCGTCCAGTCGCCCGACGGCGAGCCGCTGCGCGTGCACCGGGCCAGCGAGGGCAAGGTGATGATCGAGGACGGCGTGGCCGGCCTGGCCGAATTGCTTGCTGTCGAGGGGCTGACGGTCGAAACCCATGGCGACATGGCAGCGGTGCTGTGGGGCAAGCTTTTGATGAACCTCAACAACGCGCTGGTGGCGCTGTCCGGCCTGCCGCTGGCGACCGAACTCGCCGACCGCCGCTGGCGGCTGATCCTCGCCGGCCAGATCGGCGAGGCGCTGGCGGCGATGAAGGCTTGCGGAATCAAACCCGCACGGATTGCCGGCCTGCCCCCTGCACTGATGCCAAAAGTGCTCCGCCTGCCGGACTGGCTGTTCAAGCGTCTGGCACGGCGCATGCTGGCTATCGACGCCGAAGCGCGCTCCTCGATGTGGGACGATCTGCAGCGCGGCCGGTCGACGGAGATCGTCGAGCTGCAAGGCGCGGTGCTTGGCCTGGCGCAAAGGGCAGGCGTGCCGGCGCCTGTGACGGCGCGCGTCGCGGCTTTGGTGCGTGAAGCCGAGCGGCAACGGCAAGGCTCGCCCGGGCTGAGCCCGGAAGCGGTCAGGGCCTGAAAGACCCCGATGGATCAGGGTTGGTTCTTTTTCCCTGTTCGGCCATCCTGAGGCCGGCCTTCGATCAGGGTGATCTTCTGCCAGATCTTGCGCGACAGGTTGGAGGCCAGGTTCTCAATGTCGTTGACGCCATCTATGACGACGTCGTCGTTGACGGACTGGGCGAACAGCGCGGCGATCTTGCCGGTGATCGACAGCATTTCCGAGCAATAGTCGAGGTAGCGGGCGAGGTCGGCGGCATTGGTGATGCGGGCCGGCGAATGCGCGGTCGGCTTGAAACTGGCGGAAAGCGTCGCCGGGTCCTTGGTCAGCTGGTGCATATCGATGACATGGATCAGCGAGCGCAAGCCGTGCAGCTGGCGAAACACCTGCTTGCGCTTGATGCGCTCCTCCGACCGAATCAGCGCCAGGAAGCCGACAATGGCGAGGATGATCATGTTGAGAGAGGCTTCTATGCCTTGCACCGACTGGACGGCGTCGCCGGGTTTGGAAATGCGGTCGAACGGCAGGACGGTGCCGACGAACAGGAACATCAGCGTCCCGGCGACGACGGCAGCGACGATGAGAACGCGCAGCCACCAGATCGGCGCTTCCAGCGCCTTGGCGCCCTTTGCCAGGTCGCGGGACAAGGAGACCAGCTCGGCGGCGACGCCGCGCAGGCCGGCATCGGGAAAACGCTCGGCGACGCGCTCCTCAAGTTTTTCGGCCGTCTCGATGATCAGTTTCGGGTCAAGCGTGCGGTAGCGCATCGACCGGTCCCCGTCAGTCGGCCGGCGCGTTGGTGCGCCTGCCGTAGCGGTTGGGTCCTGGCTGTCCGGGAAAAAGGCAGAGCACCAGGAAGGCGATGATCGAGACGACCGGCACGAACAGCACCAGCGCCGCGATGCCCGGCTTGTCGAGATCGTGTAGCCGCTTCACCGCCAGAACGATGTTCGACCACAGCGAGGCGATGAAGGCGACGAAGAAGATGAACGACCACATATTGCTCTCGGGCGAACCCTCCGCCACCAGCGTGAAGCGGTAGAGCGGAAAGGCCTGCACGATGGCCACCAGCAGCCCGCCGAGAAAATAGGCAGCGCGGCTGACGCGGCCTGAAGTCTTGAAGAAAAGCCAAATGAGGTCAGATTTTTCAGGCAAGCGGGTCCGGTCCATACTGATTGGCGCCCCTGGTGCCTTCGAGAATACCAAGCTCGACCAGCATCCAGATGCCGCCGATGATCGGCACGAGTCCGATCAGCGACCACCAGCCCGACTTGTCCCGGTCGTGCCAGCGTTTGGCGTAGACGGCGAAAACGCTATAGAGCATGGCAAGCGCGTAGATCACATACACAAAACCATATGGCATGCCGTTGAATGTCGTGCCGATGATGTTGTCGATAATCGCTGCAACAAGCGCGCCGACGAATATCACGCCAACGCAGGCCCAGAGCTTGCCGCGATTTATGCGGCCTTCATAGCTGGTCAGAAGGAATTTCCAGTCCATGTCACCCCTCCATCTCGAACCAGCGCGACGGATTGTCGCGCTGGCGGAAGGTGCGTCCGTTTCCGGAAAAGATCAATCGCGCAGCAATTCGTTGATCGAGGTCTTGGAGCGGGTCTTGGCGTCGACGCGCTTGACGATGACGGCGCAGTAGAGGCCGGGCCCGGGCTCGTTGTTCGGGAAAGCCTTGCCCGGCAGGGATCCGGCGACGACCACCGAATTGGGCGGCACTTCGCCATAGAAGATCTCGCCGGTGGCGCGGTCGACGATCTTGGTCGACTGGCCGATGAACACGCCCATGCCGAGCACCGAGCCTTCACGCACGATGCAGCCCTCGACCACTTCCGAACGGGCGCCGATGAAGCAATTGTCCTCGATGATGGTCGGGCCGGCCTGCATCGGCTCCAGCACGCCGCCGATGCCGACGCCGCCCGACAGATGCACGTTCTTGCCGATCTGCGCGCAGGAGCCGACAGAGGCCCAGGTGTCGACCATGGTGCCGCTGTCGACATAGGCGCCGACATTGACGAAGGACGGCATCAGCACCGCGCCCGGCGCGACATAGGCGGAGCGGCGCACGATCGACGACGGCACCGCACGGAAGCCGGCCTTTTCGAAGTCGACAGCACTCCAGCCGTCGAACTTCGACGGCACCTTGTCCCACCACACCGCTTCGCCCGGACCACCCTTGATGATCTCCATCGGGTTGAGCCGGAACGACAGCAGCACCGCTTTCTTCAGCCACTGGTTGACGTGCCACTTGCCGTCGGACTGGCGCTCGGCGACGCGAGCGGCGCCGCGGTCAAGCAGGTCGAGTGCCGAGTGGATGGCGTCGCGCGTCTCGCCGCGGGTCGCGGTCGAAATCGTGTCGCGCTCCTCGAAGGCCTTCTCGATGGTCGTTTCGAGGCTCGCCAGATCAGGCTTCGACATGATTTCGCTCCGTTACCAAGCTGTTAAGGGGCAGCGCCTTAACCTGTTTTGAAAGTCGCGCGGACCCTATGTTAAGGCTTATTGGGGGTCAATCGCGAGTGCGCCATGGGACGGCGCAAGTGAATTATTGGGACGGGTAGAGCAAATGACGCCAATGGAAAAGGCGGGGTGGACGCCGCTGCCGCATTCGGACGAGGATCTGGAGCGCGCAAAAAGCGTGCCGGACACGCCGCAGACGCGCGCCGACACCTATCGGCTGGCCTGGAACGACCCCGAGTTCATGACGCGGCGCGAATTGCGCGCGGTGCGGCTGCAGCTCGAGCTCTTGAAGCCGGAGATGATCCTGGCCGAACGCGGCATCCGTTCGACGGTGATCCTGTTTGGCGGCGCGCGCATTCCCGAGCCCGGCGGCGAAGCCTGGGCGGCGAAGAACGAGACGCAGAAGAAGAACCTCGAGCTGAACAGCCGGTATTACGAGGAGGCGCGCAAGTTCGCCCGCCTCTGCTCGCAGCAGTCGGCGACCTCCTACTACCGCGAATTCGTCGTCGTCACCGGCGGCGGGCCCGGCGTCATGGAGGCCGGCAACCGCGGCGCCGACGATGTCGGCGCACCGTCGATCGGCCTCAACATCGTGCTGCCGCACGAGCAGGCGCCGAACGCCTATGTGACGCCCGAGCTCTGCTTCAATTTCCACTATTTCGCCATCCGCAAGATGCATTTCGTCATGCGCGCCAAGGCCGTCGCCGTGTTCCCCGGCGGCTTCGGCACGATGGACGAATTCTTCGAGACGCTGACGCTGATCCAGACCGGGCGCATGGAGCGCGTGCCGGTGATCCTGTTCGGCAAGTCCTTCTGGCAAAAGGCGATCGATCTCGATTTCCTGGCCGAACAGGGCACGATCACGCCCGGCGACCAGGACATCATCGATTTCGTCGACACCGCCGACGAGGCCTGGGGCATCATCGGCCGCTTCTACAATCTCTGAGCGTAACGGGCCCGCGTCTCAGGCGGGCACTTCGACGATCGCCGTGAGAAAAGTGGCTAGATCGTCGGTGACGAAATCGACGTCGTCCTCGTTGGCCGGGTCGCGTTCCCAGATCTCCGAGAAGGTCGGCTCGAAGTGGCGCGGCACCACCAGCACCGTGGTCATGCCCAGCGACTTCGGCACGGCCAGATTGCGGGCAAGGTCTTCGAACATCACCGCATTGTGGCCAGTGACGGCGTGCAGCTCGGCAAACCTCTCATAGGTCTGGCGTGCCGGCTTGGGGTTCAATCCGGCCGCGACGATGTCGAAGATGGCGTCGAAATGCTCGAGTATGCCGAGCTGGCGCGCGGTGCGTTCGGCATGCCTGCGATCGCCATTGGTGAAGATGAACTTGCGGCCGGGCAACTGGCGAATCGCGGCTCCGAGGACCGGATCGGGCACCAGCCACGAATAGTCGATGTCGTGGACTTTCTCGAGAAAATCGTCGGGGTCGATGCCGTGGCGCGTCATCAGCCCGTTCAGCGTCGTGCCATACTCCAGGTAGAGTTCCTTCTGCAGCTTGCGCGCCTCGTCGCGTGGCAGCGTCAAAAGCTCTCCGACATAGGCGGTCATCTTCACGTCGATCTGCGCGAACAGGTTCGAATGGTGCGGATAGAGCGTGTTGTCGAGATCGAACACCCAGTCGGTGACATGGGCGAAGCGTGCGGGGTCAGGCAGCGTGGTCATGCCTCCTTATGGCACGCTGGTCAGGTGCTTATCCACAACTTATGCGCGTCGAAAGACGTGAAAGTGGGGCCGCGTTTCAAATTTTAAGCATCGCCGAAAGGTGGTCTTCAGGGCTTGCTGGGCACACAAGAAGTTCTGTGGGGAGCCAGCGATGAATCGCCTAATTCTGAAATCCGCCGCCGTCGCTTTCGGCTCGGTAGCAGTCTCGCTTTTGTTGACGCTGATCATCGTCCCCGCACTGGGCTTCCCGATCAACCGCACGATCTGGCTGACCTCCACAGTCTGCCCGCTGGCCCTCGCCTGGATCGCCAGTGCAACCACCTTCTGGCAGAGCGAGAGGTTGAAAAGCGCGCATCGCGAACTCGCCCGGGCACACGCCCAGCTTGCCGCCGCGCATCGGCGCCTGTCGGAAAAAGCCAGCCGCGACGACATGACCGGCATGCTCAACCGCGAGAGCTTCTTTGCCGCGCTCGACGGCTCACGGCGCAAATCCGATCGCGGTGCGCTGCTGATCATCGATGCCGACCACTTCAAGAAGATCAATGACAGCTTCGGCCATCTAACCGGCGACGACGCGCTGCTCTTGATCGCCGCCGCCATCGAACGCGGCGTGCGCAGCGGCGACGTGCTCGGCCGCATCGGCGGCGAGGAATTCGCCGCCTTCCTGACCGGCGCCACCGAACAGGAGGCCAAACACGTCGCCGAGCGCATCCGCCGCGAGGTCGAACTGATCCGCTTCCGCCCCGTCGACCAGCGTACGGTTCCGCTGACAGTCAGCATCGGCGGCACCACCTGCGGCGAAGGTATCGGCGTGTCCGACCTGATGCGCGCCGCCGACCGCCGGCTCTACGAGGCCAAGCATCGTGGCCGCAATCTCGCGATCCTCGACCGCGATGTCCCGGAAGCCGCCTGAGGCCCACATCGCATCAGCGCCTCTACCGGCGATCGGAAAATCCTAACCTTGTTTGCACTCAACCGGCCCGGTTACCCGGTTGCAGCAGGTCTTCCGCCCAGCTTGGCACGAAACTGGCTTTTCCTGACGGGCGTGTGCCGTTCAGGGAATGCCATGCGTGGATCGAAGCCCCCATCGAAAGACATGCCATGACCTTCTTCACCGGGAATTTCTTCACCAGAAAAATGCCGCGCCGCATGATCGTGCAGATGCTCATCGCACTGCCGGCATTGTCGCTGTTCCGCAACCAGGCTGTCGTCGTCGACCCCGACGAGATCGTCGAGGTCAATGGCTGGATCCTCAAGCGGAGCGACCTCGCATGATTTTCGACAGTTACGAGGCCTTTCGCGCGGCCAACTTTACCGCCAAGGTCTGCATCCTCGGTTCCGGTCCAGCCGGCACGACGATCGCCAGAAAACTTGGCGCCGCGGGCATTCCGGTTGTCGTGCTGGAGGCGGGCTCGCGCGAATTCAGCGACGAGTCGCAGGAGTTCTATCGCGGCACCACGGTCGGCGATCTCTATTTCGACCTCGACGTCACGCGGCTGCGCTTCATGGGCGGCTCCTCGAACCATTGGGCCGGCTGGTGCCGCGTGCTCGACAAGCAGGATTTCGAGCCCAAGGCCTGGGCACCGGACACCGGCTGGCCGATCAGCCGTGCCGATATCGAGCCCTATCTGCCTGAGGTGCACGACATCCTCGAGATCCCCGACTTCCGGCCGGATGTGCCGATTTCGGACGACATCCGCTGGATACAGCTGATCAAGAGCCCGGCTGTGCGCTTTGGCGAAAAATTCGCCGGCGAGCTGAACGCGAGCAAGAACATCGCCGTGGTGCTCAACACCTATGCCACCGAGCTCGCCGGCGACGGCAAGCGGGTGACCGGCGCCAGGCTATGGTCGAACGGCCAGGACGCCGGCGCCTTCAGTGCCGATTATTTCATCACCTGCACCGGCGGGCTGGAGAATTCTCGGCTGCTTCTGTGGTCGAACCAGCGCTCGAATGGCGGCGTCGTGCCGAACGCCACCGCGCTCGGCCGTTACTGGATGGAGCACCCGACCTTCGAGGGCGGCAATGCCATCCTCGCCGACTATGGCGAGTTCGAGGTCGATGCCGACAACGAGGCCTTCTTCTCGCCGACGCTGGCCGCGATGGAACGGCTGCAGATCATGAATTTCGGTATCAGGCTGATCGAGACGCCCTATCCCCACGTCAAGCGACTGATCGCCGACCTGGCCTGCACGGCGCCCGACATGGCCGAATGGATGTCCTCCAGGCTCAGCCAGAACCTGCGCTGCGCCGCCCAGCTCTATGTCGCCTGGGAACAGGCGCCTCTGGCCTCGAACCAGATCGAACTGTCGAAGACCAATGTCGACCATGCCGGCGTGCCGCGCATCGAACTGCATTGGAAAAAGTCGGAACTGGAACGCCGCACCTTGCTGGAGGGGTTGAGGCTGTTCGGCACGACGCTGGCTCAGAAGAATCTCGGCCGCGTGCGCATCGCCGACTGGATCGGCAATGGCGGGGACTATCCGACCAACGAGGAAACCGCCGGCCATCATCATATGGGCGGCACGCGCATGGGCACGGATGTGACTAGAAGCGTCGTCGACGTCAATTGCAAGGTCCATGGCATGGACAATCTCTATGTCGGCGGCTCCTCGGTGTTCTGCACGTCAGGCGAGTGCAACCCGACGACGACCATCACCGCATTGGCGTGCCGGCTGGGTGACCACCTCGGCAAGATGATCACAGTGTGACGAAGTCATCACACCGTCTGACGCCTCCGCCGGCACCGTCCGAGACGCCGGGACGTGACGGCCATGCCGGGCGCCAATGATGGCGACCGGCAGAGCCGGGGGCATGGCTCAAAAGCCGTAAACGGCGATGCGCACCAGCACGGCCGCGGCGGCCAGCGCCACCAGCAGGATGCCGAGGCCGATGGGCGACCCCCAGCCATACCATTCCATGGCCAGCTTGGCGTATTTGAACTCCTCCTCTTGCGAGAGAGGGGCGCGGTGTTGGATCAGGCTCATTTTTTCACTCCTTGTTGGCGGCTGGTCCTTGCCTTGCGCGAGCCACAGCCGCATATTGATGCAATCGTCTTAATGTTAGACAGATTGATAGTTAGATGATCGAAATAAAATCGTCAAGCACAAATCGTCCCGAAATGGCCGAGGCGATCAGCCTTGCCATCATGCGCTGGCAGGATGCGACGCAGGCTTATGACGAGGCGGTGGGCGCAAAGCTTGGGCTGAACGCGGCCGAGCGGCATTGCCTCGGGCTGCTCTATGGCGGCCCGCAATCGGCAGGCGCGGTCGCGGTCGCGACGGGCTTGACGCCGGCCGCCGTTACCGCGCTGATCGACCGGTTGGAGGCACGCGGGTTCCTCACTCGCACGCGCAACCTGGAAGACAGGCGCAAGGTGGTCATCGAGGCGACGGAGCGCACGCGGGACCTGTCGGCGCGCTATTACGGTGCCATTGCGCAGGAGGGGCAAAAGGTAATGGCCAGCTTCAGCGATGCCGAGCTGGCCACCATATTGCGGTTCACCACCGCGGCACTCGACCTGCAGCGCGAGCAGCTTGCCCGTCTGAAGACCGAGACCGCCTGAATGGTCAGACGGCTGCCGGGTCGAGCGCCGGCTTGTCCTTGTTGCGTCCGACGATGCCGGCCATGTCGGCGGTCTGGAAGGCATCGCGCAGGACATCGAAGGATGGCAGCACGAAATAGGCGCGCTGGAACTTGTCGATCTCGTAGCCGGTACGCATCACCGTTTCGAGGTCGAAGGGCACGTGGTGTGCGTCCTTGCCCTCGACAGCGAACTGCAGCTCGGTGAAGGATGACATCAACCCGGCGCCGAAAGCCTTCAAAGGCTGGCCGGCTTCCTGCATCAGCCCGTATTCGGCGGTGTACCAGTACAGGCGGGTAATCATCTCGTCGCCGCCGAGCGCGATCACGTCCTCGGCCTTCTGGCCATACATCTGCATGAAATCGGCGAAGACGGGCTGCGTCAGGATCGGCACGTGGCCGAAGAAGTCGTGGAACATGTCCGGCTCGACAATATAGTCGAGCTCGTCTCGCGTCCTCAGCCAGTTGGTGACCGGGAAGCGGCGGTTGGCGAGATGGTCGAAGAACGGCGCGGCGGGGATCAGCCCCGGCACGGCGACGATTTCCCAGCCGGTGAGCTTGCGCAGCTTTTCGCTGACCGCGCCGAAATCCGGGATCCTGTCGAGAAGCCCAAGTGCCGCGACGCCATCGAGATAGGAGTGCTGGGCGAGCTGGCGTGTCAGCTTCGTCTGGCGGTCGCACAGGGTGCGCCACACCGCCTGCTCGTCGGCGCTGTAGTCATAGCCCTGCGCCACGGTGAAATCGGCGCGGCAGACCGAATAATCGCCGCGCAGCCCCTGCGCCGCACATTCCCTTGCATAGTCGGCAACGCTCATCGTCATGGCTGTTCTCCTCATGAATTCATGGCCAGTCGTGAGCAATTCTAGCCCGAGACGGCGAGGCAAATCCGCTTTGATGGTGGCCCAAACGTAGCATTTGAGGTAAAAGGCACTATCGGAAAGCTGTTGGAGAGTGAAAATGCCTCAGTTTGACGAGTTCGAAATCAGGATGCTCGATATCCTGCAGCGCGACGGCCGCAAGCCGGTGTCTGAGCTCGCCCAGGAGATCGGCCTGTCGACAACGCCTTGCGCGCGGCGCTTCGAGGCCCTGCAGGACACCGGCATCATCAAGGGCTTTGCCGCCGTCATCAGCCGTCGCGCTGTTGGCCTGACGGTCGAGGTGTTCATCCAGGTGCGGCTGGTCAGCCACAGCGACGGCTCGCCGGAAAGCTTCATCGCCGCCGTGCAGCGCATGGACGAAGTGTCCGCCTGCTGGACGATGACTGGCGACCACGACTTCCTGCTGCATGTCATGGTGCCATCGGTCGACGAGCTCAACCATTTCGTCATGCACAGGCTGATGCGGCTCGATGGCGTGCGCGATGTCCACACCCAGCTCGTGCTGCAGAACATCAAGGGCCCGGGCCATGTGCCGCTCGCGCACCTTCGACGCTAGAGCCTGTTCCATCCCGATGAATCGGGATGGGGCTCTATCCTTTTTTTGGCATGATCTTTTCTGAAAACCAGTTCCCACTTTTCAGGATCATGCTCGAGACAGCCTTCCCGCCAATTCTGCGGAAAAGCTGCACGCAAACTGCGCAACAGCGCCAAGTCCGGATCGTGATCGGCGGCTAGGAACCTGCGGACCGTCACCGCAAGGGGTCCGCCATGAACATCGTCCTGATCAATCCGCCGCACACCGCCATCGGCAGCCGCGTGCCCGACGACCATCTGCCGCCGTTCGGGCTCCTGGCGCTGGGCGGTCCGCTGCTCGATGCCGGCCACCAAGTGCGCCTCGTCGATGCCGAGTTCGGGCCGATGCCGCTTGCCGTGCTCGTCCGCGACGCCTTGAGCTGCCAGCCGGACTGCATCCTCATCGGCCATTCCGGCTCGACCTCTGCGCATCCGACGGCCTTGCGCATCGCGCAGATGCTGAAGGCTCACGCTCCGGCGACGATCGTCATCTATGGCGGCGTGTTCCCGACCTATCACTGGCGTGACATTCTCGCTGAAACGGATGCCTTCGACTTCATCGTGCGCGGCGAGGGCGAGGCCACCATCGCAGCACTCATCGAGGCGCTGCAACGGCGCCAGTCGCTGTCCGAGGTGCCTGGCATCGCCTTTCGTGACGATTTGCGCCGCCCCTTCGCCAGCCAACCGGCGAAGACGATCGCCAACCTCGACGAATACCGCGTCGGCTGGGAACTGATCGACCACGGCCGCTACAGCTATTGGGGTGGCAAGCGCGCCGTGGTCATGCAGTTTTCCCGTGGCTGCCCGCATCTCTGCAATTACTGCGGACAGCGCGGTTTCTGGACCCGCTGGCGGCACCGCGACCCCAGGAAATTTGCTCAGGAGATTGCCTGGCTGCATCGCCAGCACGGCGTCGAACTGATCAACCTCGCCGACGAGAACCCGACGGTTTCGAAGAAGGCATGGCGCGCCTTTCTCGACGCGTTGATTGCCGAGAACGTGCCGGTGCTGATCGTCGGCTCGACCCGTGCCGACGACATCGTGCGCGACGCCGACATCTTGCACCTCTATCGCAAGGCGGGTGTCATCCGCTGGCTGCTCGGCATGGAAAACACCGACGAGCAGACGCTGCAATTGATCCGCAAGGGCGGCAGCACCTCCTCCGACCGCGAGGCGATCCGATTGCTGCGCCTGCATGGCATCCTGTCGATGGCGACCTGGGTGGCCGGCTTCGAGGATGAGGGCTTTCGCGATCTTTGGCGCGGTTTTCGCCAGCTCATCGCCTATGACCCGGACCAGATTCAGGCGCTCTATGTCACGCCGCACCGCTGGACGCCGTTCTTCCGTATCGCCCGGGACCGCAAGGTTATCCAGCTGGACGCCCGCCTGTGGGACTACAAGCACCAAGTTCTGCAGATGACACGGCTCAAACCCTGGATGCTGTTCTTCAGCGTTAAGTTGATCGAGCTCGCGGTGCAATCGCGGCCCAAGGCGCTGGCGCGCATTCTGTTCCACAGAGATCCCGAGCAGCGCCATTCGATGCGCTGGTACACGCAGATGGGCCGCCGCGTCTGGTTCCGCGAGGTCTGGGGTTTCCTCGTCCGCGACCGCCGCCTGAAGGACGGCCCGACGCTGGCCGAATTCTGGGGGGCGCCGCAGGACCAGGAAGAAGAATCGATGACGGTCGTGCGCCCGCCGCGCAAGCCGGCCGAAGCGGCCGCCGCGATTTCGCCGGGCGCCTGACCGGCACGCGGCAATTTTCAGAGACATACGCGACGTATGCATATTGACATACGCATGGTATGCACTCACATCTGACATACGGGGCGTATGTAAACTGGAGCGCAGCTCGCGATCGTCGGGAGATCCGGCCTGCCGTGTCTATATGGAGTGAAAATGACCAAACGTGACGCGATCTTCCCTGCCGGCAGGCAGGCTCTCTACGAGATAAACCGCTATTCGGCGGCGATCCGCTCGGGCGACTTTTTGTTCGTCTCGGGCCAGGTCGGCAGCCGCGAGGACGGGTCGCCCGAGCCGGTCTTCGAAAAGCAGGTCCAGCTTGCCTTCGACAATCTCGCGGCAGTGCTGAAGGCCGCCGGCTGCACATTCGACGACATTGTCGACGTCACCACTTTTCACACCGACCCGGCCGCGCAGTGGCAGGCAATCGATGCCGTTCGAATGAAGGTGTTCGGTGAACCGCCCTACACGAACTGGACCGCGGTGGGCGTGAACTGGCTGGCCGGCTTCGACTTTGAAATAAAGGTCATCGCGCGCCTGCCTCAGCCTGCCTGATCGACTGGCTTCGGCCAGTTGCAGCTCAAGGCACGATCAGCGTGCCGGCGCCGTGCTCGGTGAACAATTCCAGCAGCACCGAATGCGGCGTCTTGCCGTTGAGGATGACGACGCCTTCGACGCCGCGCTCGATCGCCTCGATGCAGGTCTCGACCTTGGGGATCATACCGCCCGACACCGTGCCGTCCTTGATCAGCGCCTTGGCTTCGGCCACGGTCAGCTCGTCGATCAGTTTCTTGTTCTTGTCGAGCACGCCTGGCACGTCGGTGAGAAACAGAAGCCGCGAGGCCTGGCAGGCGCCGGCGATGGCGCCGGCAAAAGTGTCGGCATTGATGTTGTAGGTATGGCCGTCGCGGCCGGGCGCCACCGGCGCCAGCACCGGGATCATTTCCGAGCGCGCCAGCAGGTCGAGCAACGTGCGGTCGACCTCGACCGGCTCGCCGACAAAGCCGAGGTCCAGCACCCGCTCGATGTTCGAATCCGGGTCGATCATGGTCTTGCGCGCCTTTTCGGCGAACACCATGTTGCCGTCCTTGCCGCACAGGCCGATCGCCCATTCGCCCTCGGCATTGATGAGCGCCACGATCTCCTTGTTGATCGAACCGGCCAGCACCATCTCGACGATCTCGACCGTCTTCTGGTCGGTGACGCGCAGGCCGCCCTCGAACTTCGATTCGATGCCCATCTTGTTGAGCATGGCGCCGATCTGCGGCCCGCCGCCATGCACGACGATCGGGTTGACGCCGGATTGTTTCAACAGCGCGATGTCGCGGGCAAAGGCCTTGCCGAGCTCGTGGTCGCCCATGGCATGGCCGCCATATTTCACCACCACCGTCTTGTTCTCGTAGCGCTGCATGTAGGGCAGCGCCCTGGAGAGCAGCGCGGCCTGCATTTCGGCGGTGGCGGCGATGTCCGTCATCGGTATGGATCCCAGCTTGGCATGAACGGCGGCGTCTTAGCGGGAATTGGCGCAGGCCGCAAACGGCTTTGCTGTCACAAATTGATGAAATCGCGCATAGCGGATTCCTAGGTCGGTGCCTTGAGCGGCGCCCGGCGCTTCTGCCAGCCCGAAATCTTCTCCATCTGCGCGGCCAAGGACAACAGCGTCTCTTCGTCGCCCGGACGCCCTGCGGCCTGGATGCCAAGCGGCAGGCCGGCCGCGGTGACATGCACAGGCAGCGCGATCGATGGCTGGCCGCTGACATTCTGGATCGCCGGCCAGTGGGTGAACCAAAGGCTCTTGTCCATCAGTTGCCCGAACAGCGACTTCATCTTCAAAAGCCGGGTGAGGTGCATCTTGTCCAGCATGTTCTCGATGAATTCGTCGGCGCCCTTCGGGTCCATGGCGCCGCAGGCGAGCGGCGGGTGCGCGATGATCGGCATCAGCACGGCGTCATACTGCGCGGTCTCAGCGATCAGCCGGCGCGACGTGGCCTGGAGCCGATGCAGGATCTCATAGATCTCGCCGGCCGGAATGATCTCGCCGAAACGGCTGAGCACGCGCGTGGCGCGCTCGATGTCTCCGGCAACAGAGCGGCCGACGCGCAAGGCCTCGGCACGCATGGTGCCGGCGACGGCGGAAGCCACCGTCTTGCAGAAATCGGCCATGAAGTCGCGATCGATATAGGCCAGGTCGATCTCTTCTACCGTGTGGCCGCCCTCGCGCGCCAGCGCCACCGCCGTGTCCAGCGCCGTCAACGTCTCGGCCGAAATCGGCAGGCCGAGCGGCGATTTCCGGTAGACGGCGAGCTTGAGCTTGCCGGGATCGCGCGCCGCCGCGGCGGTAAAACTGCCTTTCGGCGACGGTGCGGCATAAGGTGACAGCGGATCGGCGCCGTGGGTCAGGTCGAGCAGCAGAGCGGTATCGCGGACCGAGCGGGCGACCGCGTGGTCGACGACCATGCCGTACCAGCTCTCGCTGACCAGCGGCGTCAGCGGCACGCGGCCGCGCGCGGTCTTCAGCCCGACCAGCCCGCTGCAGGCCGACGGCACCCGGATCGAGCCGCCGCCGTCCGAGGCATGCGCCGCCGGCACCACGCCGGCCGCCACCAGCGCCGCCGCACCGCCGGACGAGCCGCCGGTCGTGTGGCCCATGTTCCACGGATTGCGGGTGATGCCGAAAGCTGCCGACTCGGTCATCAGCCTTAGCCCATGCTCGGGCGAGGTGCTGGTGACGATCGGAATGAGGCCGGCGGCAAGGTAGCGCTCGGTCATCACCGAATTGAAGTCGGCGGTGAAAGCCGGGATGCGGCTGCCGCCATGGCTCGGCACACCTTTGATGGCGATGCCGAGGTCCTTGATCGCGAAGGGCACGCCGGCAAGCGGCAGCTTGCGGTCGACGGCTTTGGCGCGCGATCGCGCAGCGTCATAGAGCGGCTCGGCGATGGCGTTGATATCAGGGCGGGTCGCCTCGGCGCGGGCGATCGCCGCATCGACAAGCTCCTGTGGCGAGACCTCTCCTTGCTGCACCAGCCCGGCCAGGCCGGTTGCATCCTGCTCCCACAACACCCGTTCAACCGACATCGCCGCCCTCTCCCGCCTGGCCGGAGGCTAGCGGCAGGCGATTCGCTTGGCAACGGCGGATGATTTGTCGGCGGCAAGCAGAAGCGCTTGGGTTGGTGAACAACATCGTTTCGGCGATTGCAAATATAACGCAATCGCCTAATTTGCGGGCATGGCGCCGCAGGACATCAGCAAGCTGATCGTCCGGACTTCGATGAAGGACCGGGCCGCGTTCGATCTGCTCTACAGGCAGACAAGCGCGAAACTTTTCGGCGTCTGCCTTCGTGTATTGAACGACCGGGGAGATGCGGAAGAAGCGCTTCAGGAAGTCTTCGTCAAGATATGGACCAAGGCGGACCGTTTCGCTGTCTCTGATCTGAGCCCGATTTCCTGGCTGGTGGCCATAGCGCGCAATCATGCGATCGATCGCATCAGGGCGCGGCGGGTGCCTGCCGCCCATATCGATGCCGCGCTCGACGTGGCCGATCCGGCGCCGGGACCGGAGGCCATGGTTGTGGCGGGCGGTGAGTCCGAACGCATCTACCATTGTCTCGATGAATTGGAAAAGGACCGGGCGGCGGCCGTTCGGGGCGCCTATCTGAACGGCGAAAGTTATGCCGAACTTGCGGAACGCCACAGTGTTCCGCTGAACACGATGCGGACCTGGCTGCGGCGCAGCCTGTTGAAACTCAGGGAATGCCTGGAAAGATGACGCTGGCAGAGGACAACGGACCGGAACGTGGAGGCGACGACCTGTTCGCCGCCGAATACGTTCTTGGCGTGCTCGCCATGGACGAGCGTCAGATCGCGTCCCGCCGCATCGACACCGAAACCGCTTTCGCCCGCCTGGTCGACAACTGGGAAGTGCATTTTTCGCCGATGGCCGCCGCCTATCCCGAGATAGAGCCCCCGGCCTCAGTCAAGCCAGCGCTCGACCGCCGGCTGTTCGCCTCCTCGTCCGCGGCGGCACCGCCTCGCGCCGGCCTCTGGTCGAGCCTTGGCTTCTGGCGCGGCCTTGCCGCGGCCGCCGTCGCCGCGCTCGCCATCTACGTCGCCGTGCCTTACCTCAGCCCGCCGGCCGTGGCGCCGCAGGAGCGGCTTGTCGCCTCTCTGGCCGCCGACGGCAGCGACGTCAAATATCTCGTCGTCTATGATGCCGCGCGCCGCGATGTCGGCCTGTCGCTGGTTTCCGGCGAGCGTGCCGCCGGCAAGGACTTCGAGCTATGGATGATCGAGGGCAAGAATGCCCCGGTCTCGATGGGCGTCATCCCGGCTGGCCAGACCACGCACCTGACCGTTGCGCCGGCCGTCCAGCAGAAGCTCGCGCAAGGCGCCGTGCTTGCCGTCAGCGTCGAGCCGACAGGTGGCTCGCCGACCGGCCAGCCGACCGGGCCTGTCGTCGCCGCGGGCGATCTCAAGGGCATCTGATCCTCTCCGAAGTTACGATTCGCTTGCGCAAGAAGATTTTTAATCAATCTGCAACGGCAGAGAGCGCCGACAAGCATATAATCTGGCAAAGAGTCGATAGGAGAAATTTCAATCGCTGCATGCTCGAGCTAAAACTTTTTTGTCGACCGCCGAAACTCATGCATTTCTACTCCGTATCTCCTTGCGTTCCCAAAAACGGGAAATGATCTCAAGAGGAGTTAGAAATCATGCGTAAGCTCGCCACCCTTTTGCTTGCCGGTACGATCGCTGTTTCCGCGCTCGGCGCTGCCGCCTATGCCGCCAATCCAATGGTCGGCGGCGCCCCGATGTATGCCAAGAAGAACATCATCGAGAACGCCGTCAATTCGAAGGATCACACGACGCTGGTTGCCGCCGTCAAGGCCGCCGGCCTGGTCGACACGCTGCAAAGCGCCGGCCCCTTCACCGTGTTCGCGCCGACCAACGAGGCTTTCGCGGCGCTTCCGGCCGGCACCGTCGAAACGCTGCTCAAGCCCGAGAACAAGGACAAGCTGACCAAGGTCCTGACCTGCCATGTCATCGGCGCCAAGGCACTGGCGGCTGACGTGACCAAGATGGTCAACGATGATGGCGGCGCGCACAAGGCCAAGACCGCCGGCGGCTGCGAGCTGACGCTCAAGGCCGATGGCGGCAAGGTCACCGTGACCGACGAGAACGGCAATGTCGCCAATGTGACGATCGCCGATGTCGAGCAGTCGAACGGCGTCATCCACGTCATCGACAAGGTTCTGTTGCCGAAGATGTAACAAAGGGCCCGTTGCCGGCGAACTGGCAGCAAGAGCATGATCCCGAAAAGTGGGAACCGGTTTTCGGAAAGAGATCATGCTCAAAAGAAAGATAGAGCCCCATCCCGATTCAATCGGGATGGAACAGGCTCTAGGCACTCTGCCGATTGCTCGGGTCCATGACCCGCGCGATCGGCAAGCGTCCGCTCCGCAGCGTTGCTTCAGGGATGGAGCCGGTGCGGAGAGTTCGTTTTCAGCACCGTCACCGGCTTTTGATTTCCGGCTGGCGCTCTAATCTGGCAAATTGATAGCAGGAGGAATGGCATGACCCGTCGCGACTTTCTCTGGAGCGGCGCCGCCGCCATGGCACTGGCGGCTGGCGCAGCGGCAATGCTGCGCATGGGTGGCTCCCAGGATGCACTGGCGGCCGAGACTTTCGAGGTGACCAAGACCGATGCCGAGTGGCACGCCATCCTGTCCGACGCGGCCTACAATGTGCTGCGCAAGGAAGGCACCGAATATCCCGGCACCAGCCCGCTGCTCAACGAGCACCGCAAGGGCGTTTTCGCCTGCGCCGGCTGCGACCTGCCGCTCTATTCGTCCGAGACCAAGTTCGATTCCGGCACCGGCTGGCCGAGCTTCTGGCAGGAGATCCCCAATGCCGTCGGCAAGACCGTGGACCGCTCGCTCGGCATGACCCGCACCGAGGTTCATTGCCGCCGTTGCGGCGGCCATCTCGGCCATGTCTTCGACGATGGCCCGCCGCCGACCGGCCTGCGTCACTGCATCAACGGCGTGGCGCTAAGCTTCAAGCCGGCGGCCGCCTGACAATTCCAACTGCGGCAAAAAAACTCCGGGCTCGCGGCCCGGAGTTTTTCTGCGTGGTCGGAGCTTGCGGGCCTCGGCGGGGGGAGCATCCCCGAAACCCGCTGCGCACGTTTGAAAATCAGTGACCGCCGCCGCCACCGCCGCCCTGTTCGGCCGGCTTGCGGATGAACAGGACGAACAGCCCCAGCGTCGCGAACAGCACCGTCAGCATGAAGAACACGTCCATGAAGGACAGCAGCGCCGCCTGCTGCTGGACCATGCCCGACAGTTTGGAGATCGCTGCCTTGGAGGCGTCGAGCCCGGCGGTCTGCTCGAAGTCGAGCGTCATGTTCTGCAGCTTCGTCTGCGCTGCCTCGCTGCCCCACTGTACATGCTCGGAAAGCCTGGCGTAGTGGAAGGCGTTGCGGTCGATCAGCACCGTGTTGATGATCGCAAGGCCGACGGCGCCGCCGAGATTGCGGGTGAGGTTGAACAGGCCCGACGCATTTTTCAGCCGCTCGGGCGGCAAGGTGCCCAGCGCGATGTTGTTGATCGGCACCATGCACAGCATCATGGAACAGCCGCGCAGGATCTGCGGGATCAGCAGTTCCCAAAAATCCCAGTCGGCGGTCAGATGCGTCATCCACCATGTGCCAGTGGCAAAGCCGAAGAAGCCGATCATCATCATCAGCCTGAGATCCACCTTGCGCGACAGGATGCCGGAGATGGGCGCGGTGAAGAACATCGCCAGGCCGCTGACGAACAGCGCCTCGCCGATCATCATCGAATCGTAGCCGCGGATGCGTCCGAGATAGACCGGATAGAGATAGGTGAGGCCGTAGAGGCCGATGCCGATGACGAAGGAAAACAGCGAGCCGAAGGCGAAGTTGACGTTACTGAAGGCCCTGAGGTCGACGATCGGCTCCTCGGCGGTGAAGACACGCCAGAAGAACAGCACCGCACCGACGGTCATGACAATGGCGCAGATGAACACCGCCTGGTCCTGCAGCCAGTCATTGTTCGGGCCTTCCTCCAGCACATACTCCATGCAGCCGAGGAGGGCTGCCATGCCGGCAAGGCCCCACCAGTCGAACTTGCTGAACAGCTTGAGATTGGGCTTGTCGAAGTCGATCAGCGTCCAGGCCGCTGCCGTCACCATGATGCCGGGCACGACATTGACCAGGAACAGCCAGTGCCAGGACATGGCGTGGCTGATATAGCCGCCGACGGTCGGGCCGATGGTCGGCGCCAGCGTCGCCACCAGGCCGATCATCGGCGAGACGAAGGCGCGGCGCGACGGCGGGAAGATGGTGAAGGCGGCCGCGAAGACGCTGGGGATCATGCCGCCGCCGATGAAACCCTGGATGGCGCGGTAGACGATCATCTGGTCGATGTTGGTGGCCGTCGCCGCCAACGCGCTGGCGGCGGTGAAGCCCGCCGCCGAAACCGTGAACAGTACGCGCGTCGACAGCATCCGGCTGAGGAAACCGGACAGCGGGATCATCACCACCTCGGCGATCAAATAGGCCGTCTGCACCCACGGGATCTCGTCGGAGCTGGCGCTGAGGCCCGCCTGGATTTCGGATAGTGAGGCCGAGACGATCTGGATGTCCAGGATCGCCATGAACATGCCGAACACCATCGCCAGGAAGGCGATGACGCGGCGCGGTTCCATATGGTCGGACGGCACTGCCGGCGCCGCCGGCACCGATCCTGCCGTTAGGGTTGCGGTCGCCATGGCCCTGCTCCCGGAGTCCGCTTACTTCGAGGCCGCCGGTGCGGTGCGGCTGTCGACGGCGACGACGACGCTCAGGCCTGCGCGCAGCCTGCCGGTCTTCAGCACGTCCGCCGGCACGTCGATGCGAACCGGAACGCGCTGCACGACCTTGGTGAAATTGCCGGTGGCGTTTTCCGGCGGCAGCAGCGAGAACACGGCACCCGAGGCCGGCGCCAGCGACGACACCGTGCCTTCGAAGTCATGACCGTCGATGGCGTCGACCGAAATCCGGACCTTTTCGCCCGGCACCAGCCGGGCGAGCTGCGTCTCCTTGAAATTGGCGACGATGTAGAGCTTGTCCATCGGCACGATGACGGCGAGCTTCTGTCCGGGGCTGACCAGGTCGCCCTGCTCGACGGAACGGTTGCCGACGACGCCGTCATAGGGCGCCTTGAGCACCGTGAAGGAAAGGTCGCGCGCGGCCTTGTCGTGGCTGAGCTGCAGCGAGGCCAGTGTGCTTGCCGATTCGGCGCGCTGCGCTTCGAGCACGCCGATATTGGCCGCCGCCGCCGCGATCTGGGCGTCGGCGCCGACAAGCGCGGCCTTGGCCTGATCGAGAGCGGTCTGGGCGTCGTCGAGCTGCGCCTGTGTGCCGACATGCGTCTTCAGCAATTGCGTCGCGCGCTGCTGGGCACGAGCCGCATTGTCGGTCGCGGCCTGGTCGGCGGTCTTCTGCGCCTGCGCCTGTTGCAGCGAAGCCTGCGCGGCCTTGGTTTGCGCGTCGATGCGGTCGAGCGTCTTGCTCAATGTGGCGATCTGCGCCTCGGCTTGGGCGACGGCAATTTTGTAGTCGCCATCATCGACGGTGAGCAGCGGGTCGCCGGCTTTGACCTGCTGGTTCTCGCTCACCTTGACCTGGTCGACATAGCCGGAGATCTTCGGCGAAACGAACGCCATGTCGGCCTGGACATAGGCGTCGTCGGTTGAGATCATGAAGCGGCCGTCGGTCCAGTAATTGTAGCCGTACCAGGCGCCGGCGCCGAGCAAGCCGAGCCCGATGATGGGCAGCAGCAAGGAGCGCACCGAGCGCTTCTTCTTCGCTGGCGCCTCGGCGGGAGCCTCGGTGACGGGCTGGACGGGCACTTCCGGCGCTTCGGTCGCCGGTGCGACCTTGGCATTGGGGAATGGGCGGACTTCGGCGGTGACGGGCGCGTTCGAGGACATGATATCTCTCATCGAGTCTACATAAGGGAAATCTGTTATACTGAACCGTTCGGTTCGATATGGGCGTTGACTTAGCGCTAAAACGGGCCCATATCAAGGGGCAATCGAACCGTTCGGTTCGAATTATTTTGCGAGGTGTGACTTTTATGGCCGAAACACTGTCCGACACCGGCAAGGACCAGTGCGATGTGCTGGACAGCCTGCGTCGCGGTCGCCCGGCGGCCGGCCAGGATCCGGTCAAACGCAGCCAGATCATCGAAGGCGCCCGCCGTGTCTTCATCGACAAGGGCTTCGAAGCCGCGTCGATGAACGACATCACGCGCGAGGCCGGTGTCTCCAAGGGCACGATCTACGTCTATTTCGCCAGCAAGGAAGAGCTGTTCGAGGCGCTGATCGAGGAAGAGCGCGGCACGATCTTCAAGAATATGTACGACATGCTCGACCGCGCTGACGATCTTCGCCAGACACTGGTGAAGTTCGGCAAAGTGCTGTCGCTCAAGATCACCTCGGCCAAGGTCATCCAGGCGCAGCGCACGGTGATCGGCGCGGCGGACAGGATACCCGACATGGGCGCGCGGTTTTACGAACGCGGCCCGAAACGCGGCCATGACAGGGTGGCGGCTTTTCTCAATGCCGCGATCGAACGCGGCCTGCTCAAGATCGACGATGTCGACCTTGCCGCCTATCAGTTCACGGAACTCTGCTTGGCCGGCCTTTTCCGGCAATGCATGTTCGCCTACCGCACCAAGGCCCCGAGCCAGGAGGAAATCGACCATGTCGTCAGGTCGGGCGTCGCCATGTTCCTGAAGGCCTACGGCACCGAAAGGCTTGCCGAAGAGGAAAGCCACCAGATGATTGCGCTGGAGGCGAAGCGCTGACTTGTTTTTGCGCAATTCCGGACGGAAAACCGTTACGCACTTTTCCTGGAATTAGCCGCCATTGGCGGCGAGCACGATCGCCGCGCGCAACTCATCGAGGCCTTCGCTCTTTTCCGACGACGTCGCGAGAACGAACGGAAACGCCGCCGGCCGCTTCTTGATCTTTTGCAGCGTCTCCTCGATCAGCCGCGGCACGCCGGCCGCCTTGATCTTATCGGTCTTGGTCAGCACGATCTGGTAGGACACAGCCGCCTTGTCGAGCAGCGAAAGCACCTCGTCGTCCTTGGCCTTGATGCCATGGCGGGCGTCAATCAGCACATAGACGCGCTTCAGCGTCACGCGGCCCTTGAGATAGTCGAAGACCAGCTTCGTCCAGTCGTCGACCTTCTCCTTCGGCGCGCTCGCATAGCCGTAGCCCGGCATGTCGACCAGCGCCATCGGCGGCAGGTCGGTGCCTTCGCCGGAAAACCCGCCCGGCACGAAATAGTTGAGCTCCTGCGTGCGTCCCGGCGTGTTGGAGGTGCGCGCCAGGCCTTTCTGGTTGACCAGCGCGTTGATCAGCGACGACTTGCCGACATTCGAGCGGCCGGCGAAGGCGATCTCCGGCGGCCCTTCCGGCGGCAGGAATTTCATCGCCGGCACGCCACGGATGAAGATCCACGCCTGCGTGAACAGTTCGGGAGCGATCGCGGTCTTGTCCAGGGCGTTCAAACGGCTGCCTCCAGCCGGGCAATATCGGCGGCCCTGATGGCGTTGAGGTTGCGGCTGATCTTGTCCACCGGCCAGTTCCACCATGCCGCCATCAGCAGCCGCCGGACCGTTTTGTCGTCGAAGCGCATTTTCACCACCTTGGCCGCATTTCCGGCAACGATCGCATAGGGCGACACGTCGTGCGTGACAACCGATTTTGCCGCGACGATGGCGCCATGGCCGATCGTCACACCGGGCATTATCACCGCGTCCATGCCGATCCATACATCATTGCCGAGCACCGTGTCGCCGCGTATTTCCTTCGACCAGGTCTTCGGGTCGAAACCTTCTTCCCAGCCATGGCCGAAGATGTTGAACGGATAGGTCGAGAAGCCGGACATGGCGTGGTTGGCGCCGTTCATGATGAAGCGCGCGCCCTCGGCGATGGCGCAGAACTTGCCGATGATCAGCTTGTCGCCGATGAACGGGTAGTGGTGCAGCACGCAGCGCTCGGCGAATTTGTCGGGCCCGTCCGGGTCGTCATAATAGGTGAAGTCGCCGATTTCGATGTTCGGCGCGTTGACCAGCCCTTTCAGGAAACCGACGCGCATATGCATCGGGATCGGATGCTTGATATTGGGGTTGGGTCCGCTCATGGCCTGGCTCCCTGTCATCTCGGCAGGTCCAAAATAGCGTGATTTGGGGCGAGATAAACCGGGGTCCCGCGAAGGACGGCAGGACCCCGGTCGCCGGGACGGCCTCCCAAACACCGGCGCCTCTGCACCGGAAGCCGTCACCGTGGCGTGGTGTCTTGCCGCGACTAAAACATGACGATCGGCAAAACCCGTGGCCGCTTCCCTCAAGACGGCGTGCCGCCGCGCGGCTGCGAGGTCGCAACACAACAGCTACGGCGCGTGGCGGGCCGAAGTTTCGCCGGTTACAAAATGTGATCCCGGCAGCAAAAAACCCCGGACGAACCGGGGTTTTCGAAGTTTCGGTACAAGGGGGGTCGGGGCGCCCGCTATTCCGCGGGCGAGGGTTTCTTGCGGAACAGGGCCACGAGATTGTCCCATAGCTCGATCTTGGCGCCCTGGCGCTTCATGATCACGCCCTGCTGCAGGATCGACAGCGTGTTGTTCCAGGCCCAGTAGATGACGAGGCCGGCCGGAAAGCCCGCCATCATGAAGGTGAAGATCACCGGCATCCAGGTGAAGATTGCTGCCTGCGTCGGATCCGGCGGCGTCGGGTTCATGCGCATCTGCAGGAACATGGTGACGCCCATGACCAGCGGCCAAACGCCGATCATCAACATATGCGGCAGCGTGATCGGAATGAGACCGAACAGGTTGAACAGCGATGTCGGATCGGGTGCGGCCAGATCCTGGATCCAGCCGAAGAACGGTGCGTGCCGCATCTCGATGGTGATGTAGAGCACCTTGTAGAGTGCGAAGAACACCGGGATCTGCAGCGCCACCGGCCAGCAGCCGGCGATCGGATTGATCTTCTCCGTCTTGTAGAGCTCCATCATCGCCTGCTGCTGCTTCATCTTGTCGTCCGCGTATTTCTCGCGGATCTCGAGCATCTTCGGCTGCACCTTCTTCATGTTCGCCATCGACGCGTAGGACTTGTTGGCGAGCGGGAAGAAGACGGCCTTGACGACGACGGTGGTGGCGAGGATGGCCAGGCCGAAATTGCCGAAGAATTTGTAGAGCGTGTCGATCAGCCAGAACATCGGCTTGGTGATGAAGTGGAACCAGCCCCAGTCGATCAAAAGGTCGAACCGCTTGATGTTGCGGTCCTCGGCATAGGCGTTGATCTTGGCCACTTCCTTGGCGCCGGCGAAGACCTCGGTCTCGACGGTTGCCGACTGGCCGGCGTCGACATTGATCGGGTCGGTCAAAAAGTCGGATTGGTAACGGTGACGGCCGTCCTCGAAATAGGCATAGCGCGGCTGGAACGGCTGCTTCTCGGTCGGCACCAGCGTCACCGCCCAGTACTTGTCGGTGATGCCGAGCCAGCCGTCGGTCGACTTGCCCGGCTGGAACTGCTTGTCCTCTTCGATCGACGCGTATTTGTGCTCCTGCAGGCCTTCCGCACCGGTGAAGCCGATCAGGCCCTCATGCAGCACATAGGTGCTGGCGACGGCCGGCTTGTCGAAACGGGTGACGCGGCCGTAATTGAACAGCGAGACGGCGGTGGCGCCGGAATTCTGCACCGTGTCGGAAACGGTGAACATGTAGTCGCTGTCGACCGAGACGGTGCGCTTGAAGGTCAGGCCCTTGTCGTTCGAATAGGTCAGGGTCACCGGCGTCGCAGGCGTCAGCGTCGCATTGCCGTCAACCTTCCACACCGTGTCCGCGCCCGGCACCGCGCCGGTCTTGTCGTTGCCGACGAAACCGATCTCGGCAAAATAGCCAGTGGGCAGCACCGAGGGGTTGAGCAGCTCGATCTCGGGCGAATTCTTGTCGACCGTCTCGGTGTAGTGCTTGAGCTTGAGGTCGTCGAGGCGCGCGCCGGTGAGGTTGATCGAGCCCTCGAGGCTCGGCGTGTCGATCTTGACGCGCCCCGTCGCCGCCAGTGCCTGTTCGCGGCCGGCCGCCGTCACGGCTTCGCCGCCGGGCGCGTTGGGAATGGCGCCCTGGGGCGGCACCGGCGTTCCGGCAGCACCCGGATTGGCGCCTTCGGCGGCCTTCTTCTGCTCGGCCACCCGCTGCTCTTCGATGCGGGCCGCCTCGCGCTGGGCTTCGACGCGCGGGTTCATGTAGAACACCTGCCAAAGCGTCAGGATCAGCACCGACAGCGCGATGGTGATGAAGAAGTTACGATTGTTTTCCATCGAAAGCCCTTGGCCTATCGTGTTCCGCGCAGTCGGCGTGAGAGTTCGGCCTTCAACTGGCCGAACGGGATAGCAAGCACATCTTCACGCCCGACGATGACATAGTCATTGCCGGGCGCCATGTCATCGGCCGATTGCGTGCGCACGGCTTCCCTCAGCCGCCGCCTGACGCGGTTGCGGACGACCGCATTGCCGACCTTCTTGGTGACGGTGTAGCCGACGCGCGGCGCAAGGTCGTCGCCGCGGTCGAGAACCTCAACGAGAAAAAGCCGTCCGCGCCGCTTTTCACCGCGGCGGACGGCCAGAAAATCCGCGCGCTTCAGAAGCCGCTTGGGATTTGGTCCCACTGGCTTGCCGGTTGCGGGCAACGATCTCGTCTTCCGTTCAGGCGCTGAGCCGCTTGCGGCCGCGGTTGCGGCGGGCTGCGACGACGCCGCGACCACCCTTGGTTGCCATGCGGGCACGGAAACCGTGCCGGCGCTTGCGGACGAGTTTAGACGGTTGGTAGGTACGCTTCATTTGTTTTAATACCGCGGGGTGCGGCCCTTCTTGATTCTGTCACTGTGTAACAGGAGCTTTGCCGGGCCGGTTTAGGCGCGATCGAAACCGCGCCGGGACGAATGGCCCGAGCGTGAGCGGGCTTATAGAAAGAAGGGTTTTGGAAGTCAATCCGGGGCCGGCGGGCCGGGTTGTCGCGGCCTTTCGGGCGGCCATATTTGTTCGCCCGAGGAGGAAATTGGCAAAAAAGCCGCAATCGCCTAATCTTGGCAGTTCAAGTGTTTGTGAAGACGCCGCATGAGTGAAGCCCTAGCCACGGACGAAAAGGCCGGACCGGCGACGACCGCCGCCCGTACGGTGCCGCTGTCGCGTGGGCTGTCGACTAAGCTTCTCTTGCTCACCATCGTCTTCGTGCTCTTGGCCGAAGTCCTGATTTTCCTGCCCTGGATCGCCAGCTACCGGTTGAGCTGGCTGAAGGAGAGGCTGGGCACGGCGGCCGCCGTGTCGGTCGTGCTGGTGCAGGGCGAGCCCAATTCGCTATCGCGCACCGCCCAGAACGACGTGCTGATGGCGATCGGCGCCAAGGCGATCGCCGTGCGCGATGGTGGCGTCTCCAGACTCCTGGTGGTGTCCGACATGCCGCCGCACGTCGACGAACATATCGACATCGCCAGCGTCGGCTTGGTCGAGGGCATGAGAGGCGCGCTCGACACGCTGTTCTTCGGCGGCAACCGCATGCTGCGCGTTTTCGGGCCGGTGGGCGAGAGCGACAAGGAGTTCGAACTGATCATGCCCGACTACGCCTTGCGCAACGCCATGCTCATCTATTCGCGCAACGTCGCCTTCGTCTCGCTGCTGATCTCGCTGTTCACCGCAATGCTCGTCTATGCCGCGATCGACCTGATCATGATCGGCCCGATCCGCACCATGACCCGCTCTATGCTGTCCTTCTCCGAGGCACCCGATGACCCCGGGCGGATCATTCGTCCGGCCGCGCGCGCCGACGAGATCGGCGTCGCCGAGCGCGAGCTATCGCAGATGCAGGAACGGCTGCAGAAGATGCTGACCGAGCAGAAGCACCTCGCCGATCTCGGCCTCGCCGTGTCGAAGATCAATCACGACATGCGCAACATCCTCGCCTCCGCGCAGCTGATTTCGGATCGCTTGCGGCAGGTGAAAGATCCAACCGTGCAGGCCTTCGCGCCAAAACTGCTGCGCGCGCTAGACCGCGCCGTGTCCTATTCCGAAGGCGTGCTGGCCTATGGCCGCACCCAGGAGCCGCCGCCCTCGCGCCGGCGGCTGCGGCTGCGCCAACTGGTCGAGGATGTGCACGGCCTGCTCGACATCGAGGAAGGCATCGAGTTCGTCAATGCCGTCGAACTGGCCTTCGAGGTCGACGCCGATTCCGACCAGCTGTTCCGCGTGCTCACCAATCTCTGCCGCAACGCCGTGCAGGCAATGGCGGCGGACACCGAGGGCGCTGTGGTGCGCCGGCTGGCGGTGTCGGCCGAGCGCATGGGCAGCGTCAGCCGCATCACCGTCACCGACACTGGCCCCGGCCTGCCGCCGAAGGCGCGCGAGAACCTGTTCGCGGCCTTCCGCGGCTCGGCACGCAGCGGCGGCACCGGTCTTGGCCTGGCCATCGCCTACGAGCTGATCCGCGCCCATGGCGGCACTGTCGAGCTGGTCGAATCGATCGGCGGCCGCACCACCTTCGCAGTCACCATCCCCGACCAGCCGGTCCGGCTCGACCAGGCCCGCGGCAGCCTGCGTCGCCCGGCCTGACCGAAACAATTCCAGGAAACCAGGAAGGTGCGCGACGGCTTTCCGCCCGCAATCTGCAGGAACAAGCAGCCGGTCAAAAACGCCTGCCCGAAATGCCTGCGACAAAACTTTTGCCGGATCGGCTTGCTTTTCGGAAATTCAGTCGCTAGGGAACACGTCTCGTCGCGGCCGGTCGTTCACGATCGGATCGTGGGGCTATGCAAAGCATGGCCTGATGCGCGCCCGTAGCTCAGCTGGATAGAGCACCAGACTACGAATCTGGGGGTCAGGAGTTCGAATCTCTTCGGGCGCGCCATTCGATCTAGTTGAAATCGCTTGTCTTTTTGGCCTCGCCCACGCGACCGCACCGGCTTGAATTCCATAATTCAGCCGGTTTTTCAGCCGGTTTTGGAAGAACGGACATTCCTTCGAACCATATCGCAGCTTGGCGAATGGGTTGCCCTCCAGTTTTCCTTTGGGTCAACATACGGCTCGATCAGATTCGCACGTACCGGTCAGGTGGTTGTCGCAGCTAGTAGGTGTAGGCTCGAGGCAGCGGGTGTTGATGTTGCCGGCTTCCTGACGCAAAACCTAGAAAATGACAGTTCGAAAAAAGGCAACCCGTCTTCAGCTGCCGCCGCTTGTTGCAGGCGAATGGCGTGGTGAGATCGTCGGCTCAGCTAACATCAATTTTGGCCAGTCGGTGCAGCCCGGACCGCCCCGCCAATCAGTCGAGTTCAGCTATGTCATACTGGCCGCGTCGCTGATCATGCCGAACGCAGCATTCAGATGGCCTGGCGTCGTCATGATAATGGCTCCAACTCCCATGAAGACGGAACATCCCGACGCGGGCGCACTTTTTGAAGCCGATCAGTTGGCGTCGCTGAGCCTCTCCCTTCACGTCACCAGGGCGCAATTTTCCGACATGCTGCCCCGCTTTGAGGCGAAACAATTCAGGGATTTTCACTTTGCGGTAGAGGGAAAGGAGGCAGACGGCAGAAGGCTGGTGCGGAGTTGGGGCATGGGAACCGCCCGGCTTTGATTTACCTACTGACGGTACTCCCAGGTTGCTACGAAACCGCCTATCAAACGGCCTTGCAGTCGGCAGGCACGGTTTCTTCGGTCGCCTTGGTGTCCCTATACGCGTCGGGTCCCGCCAATTCCTCACCCAAAGCGGCGATTACAGCTGCCATGCGACCACGAACTCGTGGAGGAAGATGCATCAGCCCCTCGATCAGGCGCCGGCCTTCCGCGCTTGCAATGAAGTCGATGCGCTCGTCGACGGGAAGAGGCGAAGTTTCACGGCTGGTCTCATTCCCAGGCAGGCCTTCGAAGAAGCGACTGACGGGAACGTCCAGGGACCGTCCGATCTCGTAGAGCATGGAAGCGCTCACGCGATTCCTCGCGTTTTCATATTTCTGAAGCTGTTGGAAGCTGATCCCGATGGATCGGGCAAGTTGTGCCTGCGAGACGTCCGACTGGACGCGAACGACCGCAATCTGCCTGCCGACGTGCTGATCGGCGGGATGAGGCGCGCTATCCGCTCCGGCCCTTTCCCACACCTTGAATCTTGTGCGCTTCGACTCCGGAAAAGTCTTCTGATGCTGCATCTATCACTCCAGACTGGAGAGTTTGTCGCGGTACGCTTTTGCGAAACTCACCAAACTTTCAAATGATGGGGAGTGCAAAACCTTGCTAGTCGGCTCTGTGGCCTTTGGTTTCGGGTAATCCGGATTACCCGAATGGTCAGAGAGTTTGATGCCGGCTTGGCGGCACCATCGCCAGTAGGATCTTGCAGCCCAGAGGTTCTCCTCGTCCGTGTGACGATCGCCACCGTCACAAAGCCGATACATATTATAGTTGATAAAATCAAAGTGTGTAAGTTGCCAAGTCTGCGCATATGGACATGCGCAAACTCGTGGGCCGAAACTTCGGTCGCTTGCGTCGGGAGAAGGGCCTGACCCAGGAACAGGTGGAAGCGCGTTCAGGGTTCAGCCAGCAATATCTAAGCGGTCTGGAACGCGGTCGTCGCAACCCGACGGTCATCACGCTCTATGAGTTGGCTCAGGCAATAGATGTGAGCCATGTTCAACTTGTCCAACCCGACGTTGACGAAACGTAGATAACTGCAATGGCAACGCGATGCCTCTTGTGAGATGCGTTTTCCGAAAAGCGTTCGTAGTCACATCCCTCGGCCTTGGGATGCTTGTTTCCAGATCCTTCGATCTCGCGACGCATGATTAGCAATCTCAGCCAATTGGCTCCCAATGAGCCTGCCGCGCCAAGATTGTCATGACTGGTTTCTGGTTGACGATCTCAGTAACGCCGGCGGCCAGGAGATCGACGCCTACTCGCGACCGATTTTCCAGGCCAGTGGGCAGGACCGGCACGCGAGACCCCGATGAGGCTGTTGCTTGAGGGATTGAGGACGGGTCCGGTTAGCAACATCTCATCTGACATCGACTCTAGAGAGCCGGCCATGACTCCGAGGTCTGAAAGGGGGCCGGAGGCGGACTGTCCGATTCCCGGATGAATGGGCCAGAAAGCCGACATTTTCGCTGCCGACCTTCATAGCGGTCATTCGTAAGCGCGAATTTCCCCGCACCTTTTGCTGTTGAGCGCTCTGATGCATGAGGTGTCCACCAAAATAGGTGGACACCAAGTGATGGAAGAAGATGAGCAGAAACTGCGGGTGAGGCTTGTCGGTCGG
>NZ_QZWZ01000030.1 GCF_003601975.1 Mesorhizobium waimense | reverse complement strand
GGTAGCGCTTGGTCTTCTTGGCGATCTTGGCCATCCGGCCACGGCTCTGTTCGGTCCACATCCACAGCTTGAATCACAAACCAGCCTCCGCCGAAATCCCAATTTTCCGATTTTCCAAACGGCCTCTTAGCGATCGGAATCCTTCAGGCATTTGATGTTCCGCGTCCCAAGTGTAGATGCCGTCAGGTTGATGTGCTCCCAACTCAACGGCGAGATGTGCTTCAGCAGATGATCCGGAATCTCGCGACGTGCACTGCGCAAATGGGCAACCGCCCGCTCTATGTAAACTGTATTCCAATGCACGATCGCGCTGACGACGAGGTTCAAGCCTGATGCGCGAAACGCCTGGCTTTCGAACGACCGATCGCGGATTTCGCCCCGCTCATGCAAGAAAACGGCACGCTTGAGCTTGTGTGCCGCCTCGCCTTTGTTGAGACCGGCTTGGCAGCGTCGGCGCAATGCCGGACTGCTGAGTACCATTCGATCATGAAGAGGGACCGCTCGATGCGACCGAGTTCAATCGGTCGGAAGGATCGACTGCCGTCGACCCAGATGTCCGCTGATCGAAGCCTGTCTCTCAATGCCGCTAGTGTTGCAAGCTCGTAGAGGCGGCGATCAGGTCTTTCCTGCCCGAAGATCAGCTTCCGATCGGCTTGGCTGAGGTGGGTGGGACGGCCTCCGGCAATGTCCGACGCTTCTCCGAATGGAGCCGTTTCAACATCCCGACCGCGGCAAGAAGCGGGTCATAGCGGCGCGCCGAGCGGAACGTGAATGCCTGCAGGAAGACGCCGGCGTACTTATTGACGGTCGCATATTGTTCGGCTGCCACGGTCAGGGGTGATGCCTCGTTGACCTCGACCATCGACTCAAGTTCAGGCTTCATTCGGAGCAGCCGATGCCAACCAACTTCCTGATCAAGAACCTCCAATGCGTTCCGGCCATAATCGTTCGCGGATTGCAGGGCAGTGATCGTGTCGAGGAACATGCGCAGCGCCTTGGCGGTGTCCGTACGACCTTCCATATGCCGCTGCTTCTTGCGGCTGTTGGCTTGCGAGAACAGCCGACCCATGAGCTTGATGAACATCGTTACAGCGTCATCGGTGAGATTCTGGCCGAGCTTGATTGCTTGAGCCACGATCAGAGCGTGACGGCGACTTGCGTTGAAGTCGTTGGCAAGCCAAGCCGGCGTGGCGTTGCCTTCGCGGATCATCTGATCCCAACGTCCCGAAGATATGCGCGCTTGAAATTTCGGGTCGATCTCCAGCGTCCGCAGGAATGCAATCCTTCGGTCAGTCCGACCAGGTTGGATGCACCCGGCACTTCTGGCGCCGATCGCAGCCAATGAAAGCGCGTCTGCCCAATTGTCGGGTCAACCTCCAGAAGACGGTCGAGGTCTTGTAGACTATCAGACGAAATGCCCTTCGATCAGGGTCCTTTCCGCCTGCCGACGAGCAATAGCGCGAGCCGCGAGCCCCATCCGCTCGATAATGTTGGCCGCCGGGAGCAGCGAATTTCGATTGCGGAGCTCCGCCAGAATGGCACCAGCAATCGAAGTTCCGGCGTCTGTTGTTGAGGCCACCTCGATTTCCGACAGCAATGCGGCACGCCGATCTTCGGCTGCTGCGTTTCGCTTCTGCAGATAACCCAGGAGGTGAGCAATGTGATTGCTGCGGGTCTCCTCACGACGGGCATACAGCCTAAATTCGGTGGAGCTTGCGCCTACTTGCTCGGCAACATAGTCCAGCATCGCTTTCGGCGGAACCTCGTTAGCCAACAGTGGGCCGGGGTAGCGCATCAAGCAGAGTTGGATCGCGAAGCCGAGCTGATTGTGTTCGCGCCGCCGTAGCTGGATTTCCAGCAAATCGGCCGGTGAAAGAGAATAGTGGCGGATCAGACCGTCTTCATCGACCGGAATGTCGAATAGCGTCTTTCGCTCGTGTTCTTTGAGAAGCGCTCGTCGGGCCACTTTCCACTCCACTCCAGAACGGTAGTGGCCAAGCCTCTGTCCAAATCGGCCTAACGGTACAGAAGGCAAATGGCGTATCCACAGCGAACATCCGGGCGTTCACTCTTCGTTCGATCTTAGCGCAAGATTCTGCACAGCTCTTGTTCCGGCCCCACGTTGATCCGCACCCTCCCACTCGACGGCAAAAATCCGCTCGTTGATCCAGGACATTCGCCCCGCATTTCAGACTTGTTCGAAGCGGACTCGACCCGCACGGGTCAACGGTCTGTCTGGCGTAGAGGCTGCCGCTCAACGCACCCCACGGCAAAATCAAGAATGCGACAGGCTGACTTTTATAACCCGCGTCAGCCTCTCGAAAGGTAACACTAGTAGGGAGAGGACGAGGCTGCCTGCATTTGCAAACCGGCCCCAACCGGAGTTGGAATATGGACCGAATTCAGAACGGCAACCCATCCGGGCGATATTATGCTACGTACAATGCCACATTGCAAAAGCGGCCAAAGCAAGAGCAAGCAGCATTTGAGCAGCACTTGCGCGACGTGCCAAATGTCGATGCCGCAGTTGCCCACCCTAGCCAGATCCTTGATGTCTCTCAAGACCAGCGCATTGGAGTGAGGACTTGGCGCCCAAGGAAGGGCAATTCGCGGTCGCCATTAGAGCCGACGGCACAATTGCCCCTGCAAAGTTTCGCTGAGGAACAACCTTTGGGTAGTGCCGCGGATCGGGGCGATGAGTATGGCGCACCGGCGAAGAGGCAAAGGACACTAAACAATCCGCAGGCCGCCACCTCGCTGCTGCCCGCTATCAACGAAGCGCAGATCAGGCGGGAGCGAATGAACAACCCTGACGCGCCGAACAAAGATCTTGACGGCTTCAAGCGTCCTACCAATGCGACCCAGAATTCAACACTGGTTACCGTGGGTGGTGACAGCTTTGCTATTTATTCCAAGGATGCGTCCCTTATCGGGGTGCTGGAGTCAGAGTCAGCGCTCCGCAAGGGCAAGGTCGGGGAGGTCACCCTCAAACTCAATGTAAGTCCTCTTTTGCGCTTCGCTCGTTGGCTTGCTGTCAACGGAAAGCAGGGCCTTTCTACTCGCCTTGGCGAGACGTCGCTGAAACAGGATTTGAATCAGTACGAGGGATCGGGTGGTCCGTCCCTCGAAACGCCGCTGCGCCATCTCAAGACTGCGGAGGCCGGCGGCGTGCCAATTGTAGGTCGCTCTTCCCGGAATCCGCATTCCTGTGACGAACCCCTCATCAAACTGAACAACGCGACCCAGTCTGCAGCATTGGTTACCGTGGGTGGCAACAAACGTGCTCTTTATTCCGAAGATGCGTCCCTTATCGGGGTGCTGGAATCAGCGCTCCGCAAGGGCAAGGTCGCGGAGGGCACCTTCAAGGTCAATGTAAATCCTCTTTTGAACTTCGCTCGCTGGCTCGTTGCCAACGGAAAACACGGCTTTGCTACTCGCCTGGACGAGAGATCGCTGAACCAGGATCTGAAGCAGTACGAGGGATCGGGTGGTCCCTCCCTCAAAGTGCCCATGCATCATCTGAAGATTGCGGCGACCGGCTGCCGGCTGCCAATCGTAGGTCGCTTGCTCCGCAATCCCAATTCCCAGGACGAAGCCCTCATCAAACAGTACAATGCAACTCCCTCTGCGAAGAACGTCGACCAAGCTAAGGCAATGAGGTATACATCTGCTCTTAAACCTTTCAATGATTACCTAGACAAAAACGGTAAGATAGGCATTTCTGATCGCCTTAACCACAAGGCGCTGGATGATGATGTCAAGCTCTATCCAGATGATTACGCAATGATCCAACCCGCGCTGGTGCATCTGCGGAAATCGGGCATCGGAAAGTTGGGATCTGGGCGCCATATTGCCCCTGTTTTGCGTGACGATGCTCACTTTGTGGCAGCGCCCCCTGTCAGAGCTCGCTCCAACACGTTCGGGGGTCTTCAGTCTTTTGTTGATCTGAATGCGCCCACACCGTCCGACTTACGCGACGATGCTCACTTTGCGCCAGCGCCCCCTGTCAGGGCTCGCTCCAACACGTTCGGCGGTCTTCAGTCTTTTGTTGATCTGAATGCGTCCACACCGTCCGACTTACGCGACGATGCTCGCTTTGCGCCAGCGCCCCCTGTCAGGGCTCGCTCCAACACGTTCGGCGGTCTTCAGTCTTTTATTGATCTGAATGCGCCCACACCGTCCGACTTACGCGACGATGCTCATTCTGCACCGGTGCGTCCGCGCGGGCAGATGCTCCGCGAGTCGGAGTGGCAGCCCATGATGCAAGCGACAGGGTCCGCCGTCGCGGGGACGGGAGGGCCCGATGACTTTCGGCCCGTCCACCGCGGTCGACTTTCGCTGATGGGTGAAGCTGCGCCATCGCGACCGGCAAGAGCTCCCCAACCCGCCTCGCCTGTAATCCCTAGGCTGCCAGACACCTACCGTGGCCTTCCACTGGTTGATGTGACGACGCTAACGACCAGTTCCTCCAACACTCACATCGGGGCGCTCGATACGACAGCCTCGTCCAATGTCCCCAACGGGTCGGTGCTCGACGCCACCGAGTGGCTGAGCGACGCCCATATCCAGAAGGATTACCAATTGCTGGAGGAGCAGCTGCAGACAACCGATCCGACGCTCGCCGCCAGGACACGGCTGGTGGATCCGTCGGTCTCCCATCTACTGCGTCACATGGCGCCGCAAGACGCGCGCGACACATTGCAGTCCATCTATAATCAAAATGACGCGCCAGCCGACTTCCTGTTCCTTCCAGTGAACAATGGCACTCCTACTACCCCCGGCACCCATTGGTCGCTGCTGCTCGTTGATCGCCGCAAACCGGAAACGCGGTTGGCCTATCACTACGACTCCCTCCAGCGAGAGGGATACAACGACGTGCCTGCAAAACAGCTCGCAGGACTGCTGAACGCCACCTTGGCGCCAGCCCGCATGCCCCGACAGTCGAACGATTATGATTGCGGCGTCTTTGTGTTGGACGGCACGTGGGCGCTGGTTGGGCGATTGCTCGACGGGGAGCGGCCGGACCACGAGCCGCTGCACCTCGACAACCTCGTCGCCGATCGGCAGGCGCTGCAAGACCGACTGACGAGGCCATTGCCGCACGAGGAGCTGCCCCGGCAGCTGTTGGATCATGAACCCGCCTCCCCACCAATGGTGGCATTCGAGCCAGGGGAACTCCGGCGGCTGCTGGATGATTAACCCGCCTCCCCACCACGGAGCGCACTATTGGGCATGGGTACTTTAGGTCACCGTCGTCTTCGTGGATGATCTCGTCGACCTCGCCGAAGGACAGCATGGTGTCGCAAGCAAGGCCGGTAGCCGAGCATGTTGCGTGTTTCATTAAATCGCGGACACCGATTCCGGTAATTCGCGGAATCGCTGGAGTGCACCCCCAGATTGAGACAAGGAAAATCGCGGACAGCTCCCGTTTTAAGCTATGCAGCCTTTTCCATCTGTCGCCCGCGTGAATGCTTCTGTTCGTATTCCTCTGGAGTGAGATAGTCGAGCGCCGAATGCAGGCGCTGCGTGTTGTAAACGGTATCGATGAAAGCGCCGATGTGCCTGCGGGCATCATCTGCATCCCTATAAGCGAGACCCTGCACCTCTTCCTGTTTCAGGGTTTTCATGAAGCTCTCCGCCTTCGCATTGTCGTAAGGATTTCCGACCCGGCTCATGCTCGCCTGGATGCCGTGAAGATGCAGAAGTTCGGAGTAGGCCCCGCAAGCGTATTGAACTCCGCGGTCGGAATGAGGGACGAGGCATCCGGGTTCGGGCTGGCGATCAGCGATCGCCATCTCGAGAGCCTCGATGGCAAGGCTTGCTTTGAGATGCGTATTCAACGCCCATCCGACTACCTTGCGGCTGAACGCGTCAACGACAACAGCAAGGAAGGCAAACTCCTCAGCCAGATGCAGGAAGGTGATATCGGCAACCCATAGCTGGTTGACGCCATTGAGGATCATTCCCCTCGCGAGATTTTGCACGACTTGCCAACCATGCCTCGAGTTCGTCGTCAAAGGAACAAAGGGTCTTGCGCGCAGGCACAACAGATTGTCTTCACGCATGATCCGTAGAACGCATTTGTGATTGACTTGCCATCCCACCCGCCGCAGCAGGGCTCCAATCCGGCGGTAGCCGTAGTTCGTGTTGCCGAGAGCCAGCTTCTGAATGTGATCGCGCAAACCTGTCTCGGCCCGACGCGGGGCCGAATCCAGCCAGTGACGGTAATAACTCGCGCGGCTGACGCCAGCGAGCCAGCACATTCTATCGATGTTGAATTCGCCTTGCGACAGGCCGGTCGTCATCTTTTCGATGACTTTGAAGATCCCGTTTCGCCAGGAGCCCTGCTCCGATGATGATCTCCCTCGACGTGCCGCAAGGCTTCTCGAAAAAAATCGAGCTCAAGCTGCTGTTGCCGACCTTCTGCTCCAATTCCTGATCCGGCGCCTGGCCTTGGTCATGCCTTTTCCTGAGGCACCGGCACATCGACTGCGCTCTGCAGCTGCGCGGCCCCGTCAACTCCTGCTATCGATCTGGCCGGCCGGCCGCGCCGACCTGGCTTTAGATTACCATGAAGCCTGAGGCGATCACGCCACTCGTAAAGTCGTTGGCGACCGATGCTCCAACTTGCTGACGGTTTCGCCCGCCTCCATGCGCTGGAGCAGCTCCAGTTTTTGGTCCTCATCAATAAGTCTTTGCCGTCCGGCCATGCCCCAGTTTCCTCTCCCTGCGGGGAAACTGTCCGCGATTTTCCTTGTCTCAGTCTGGGGGTGCACTCCAGGTGCTATGCCGTTCAGAATTATCTGTCGCTGTCCGGAATTAGGCCGATCTTCGGAGGTCGTTTCCGCGCTCGTGCAGTAGCTTGAGCGCATCGCTGCCGCACGACATGACACCAAGCGTGGTCTCGATCCGGGAAAGACGAATGCTGCCAACGCCGTTGGTTACGGCAGCGCAGTTCTGGAGGAGGTGGCAAAGCGCGCGAAGGGAGGTGTTCTCACCGTAGATAACGATCGCTTTGTAGGCGTCGGCTCCCTCAACATTGTGTTCGGCGCCGATCCTCACGCAATCCTCCCGCGTCGGCTGCCCGATCTCGAAACGCATGCCGATACGGCTTTCTATCTGATCCACAGCGTGGATATCACGCCTCGTGCCCGCTAATCGATGAGTGTTGCCGGCGAGCAGTAAACCGAAGCCGCAGCGTTCCTGAAGATGCAGCAGCTCCCGCAAAACAGTGGGTGTGAAGTTCTGATATTCGTCCACCAGCAACGGACGCGTCGGGCCGTATCGGGCGCCCAAGAAGTTCATGCAATCCTTCGCAAGGTCGTATGTGTGCTTGCTGTCCTTTTGGACGCCGTAGGCGTCGTGCAGCATCAGGAACATCGGCCTGATAGCCTTGGTATGCTGCGCAACCTCACAATAGGCAGCTCCGCTTTGGGCGGCTATCCAGTTGAGCGCGACAGTCTTTCCGAGGCCCGCTTTGCCGACCGCAAACACCGGATATCGCATCTTGACCGCCGCATCGAAGGCAGCCCGCACGGTGAGCGCAGCGCGGGTTTCAACGAATATCGTCATCCGACGATCTTCTTCACCAAGTCCATCTGAGCGGCTATGCGCGCGTCCTGTTCGCGGCGGCGCTCTTCGGAGATCAAAGGCTTCTTCGGCATCACGATCCGCGCCGGCCGCTGAGACGGGTCGAATGACAATTTGCCCGCCGGCTCGTTGGGGATAACGTCAGGTTGAGCCTGGCCAAGTGCTATCAGCCGAGCCGCAACGTCGATTTGCGGGACCGAGCGAGCCATCTCCACAATCGCATCGCGATGTGCCCTTGCTCTTGCTGCCGTGCTTTGGGTGCCACGATGATCAAGCGGATGAAGTGCGATATCGTGCGGCGCGACAATCAAGGTGAGAGCGGTCTCTCACCCAGATTGTCGCGCTACAATATCGGGGGTTGCGATCCCGAGGCCTGTTGCCCTTCATGTCCAACAACAGCAACTCGGCCGGCGTGTGATAGACAGGCTCGCAGACTAGCACCTTATCGTGCGAGTATTGCCACAACTCTTCGCAGGTCCAGCGACGCCCACGGAGTTGGATCGCGCCTTGGCTCACGGTGCGCTCGACACGGCGCGCTACAGCCGCGCGAACTTCATCCCTGCTCATGGTGATCGCTGACCAGCCGGCAGCCGCGTGCTTGGCGACAGTGAAAGCGCAGAGCTGGACCTTGGTCGATAGGGCAGCTCTGGTTTACCAATCCTGTCGTCTTGGGTTGACCAATCTGTTGCCGACCTTGAGGGGGTTGACCAACAATGGCGCCTATATTCTGTGCAAATTCAATCGCTTAATGCCAATCCAGAATTAAGTGTCATTGAGGCCATTGGTAAACCCAGTCTCAAGACCGGAAACCCCTACCCTCAGCCAGAAAACCCTCCTGTTTTCAATTGCATAGGTCACCAAACAGCGACCCTTAATTTCGGACTGTTAAACCTCGTGAAATGCCAAATATTTCCGGACATCACACCACACTGCCTTTTATGCGACTTTCGAAGCACAAAGCATGAACGTCCTCTCGAGACACCGTGATTTTGATTGGCGTAATGCTTTCATTGTTCGTTGCGGGCACCAGTCGCAACTTCCGCAACACCGCAACAGACGCCACAACGAAGCCGGAAAATCCTTCGACCTACACAAGCCGCCGAAGTTGCCGGCATCCGCTAGCGTCAGCCCGCACACGCCGCGGGCACATGCGGAATTTACTTCGTATTGCCTAAGCGCTGGTCGGTCACCAGAATGTTAGTTCGTTGATCTCCGGCGAGAATGTCAGCTATTTCGGCAGCGAAGATGTCTGCATGTCCCTCCAAGAGACCATCCCTTCCGTTGCGCCAGCCGCCGTCCCGCCGCTTGTCGTCCATGTCTCGGTCGAGGACGACATATTCGACTTTTATGTCTTCCGGTATCAGGTCCACGATGTTCAGGCGGTCGCGCTTTTTGATATTGGTTGCATCCAGGACCGCGCTCTCTCCTCGGGACAGTTTTGCGACAAGCCGTTCTGTGACGACTTTGAATATCTTCGCTTGAGGTCCGGCGACGACAGCGCTGCCAAAAAGCTGTTCTCTGACCGCATCGGCTGATATGATCTCATCTGGCGGATAGTTTGTTTTCGCGAAAGTGCTTTTTCCTGCGCCGCTCGGGCCGACCATCATGACGAGCTTCTGCCCGCATCTTGGCCAGTTCCAGCCGACCGTCTCCTTCTTGCTGCTGGAGGCGTATGTCTTCCAGGTCGTTGACAATGTGCTGATCAGCGCCCCCGCCGGAATGTCATTATGGGCGATGTTGTTCCGGGCCTTTGCGGTCTGCTTCAAGAAGCGGATCTCCCCTTCCTCCAGCGCGCTGCCCAGGCATTCGCGTATGTAACTGTTCTCCATGTCATATCGGTTGGTGACGATCTTTTCGCCGAATGGCAGGGCCACCCGCCATGGAAGCTTGGCATCGATCAAATTCGCATAAACGTCGGCGAAGTGCCTGCATACGGTCGCGTTGAAATCGAGCACAGGGCCGCTTACAGCGCGCCAGCGCCGGATGTCGAATGCCTTCCTGTCATTTGCCGCGATCAGGCTTGCTGTATGGATATAGACGTCACCGTCGATCGTATCGACAAGTCCATTCCCCCAGCATGGCCTGACGTCTGCGTTCCCGCCATAGGCTGCCTTCAGCGTATCCCAAGGGTCAACCGCCGAGACGGGGTCGAGGGTTACCAGATATTCGGCAAGCCTCGGATCGTAGCCGGAAAGCCGTATCGCGACCTCGATCGCCACCTTTTCCAGAAGTGGCAGTCCGGTGAATCTGCCGGTCCGTCTGGAGATGTAGGTTCTCATGTCGAAGGAGGAGACCCGTCCGCTCCACCGGACAAGCGCCCCCAAGAAAAGACGGTCGAGGTCAGCTTTCGGGACGTCGGGAGGAACCAGCGCTACCAGGACTGGCTTCAGGGCTTCATTGGAGCGCCTGCGCCATTCGGCCGAATACGACCTGAAAAAGGTGACCCAGTTGTCCCATTCGCCAGTATTGATGTCCTCGATGAAAAACGCGGCTCCTCTGAACTCGGGCTTATCGATCAACGAGCCTGCGGTGCGCATCGACATCCGCATTTCTCCACCAGCGACTGCCAGACGGTGGATTATCGGGCCGCGTGCGCCCGGCGGAACCGTGAAGACTGGCACGTAGCCGTCATTTTCCAGCCTTTCGATGACAGCCTCGGACAGGCCGGGCGCACGGTAGAGCGGTGCCTGGATTGCAACCGTCCCGTGTTTGGTGACGGCTTCGGCGATATCGTCGATGAAACCGGATGGACCGGGCAACGACCAGAACAGTGCTTGATCGATGTTGATCATTCCGCGGCCACCACCGTGATGCCAAGAAGTCCGGCCGTGAGAGGTGTCGGCAGGTAGGAGCTTTTCTGGCGTTCGATTCCTGCCTTGGCAGGGGCGACGACCAGCAGGCCCATGAACGTTCCGTACTGCACGAGCGCTTCCCCTATCATGCCGGGGGCTTTGAGGTCGTCATTGAGTTCGAGGAACGCCTCGACATCGTTGACGCTGAAGGCGGTCGGCCCGTTGAATTCGAGAGCCTTCGCCAGCACCTTGCCGTATTCTCCGGCCAGTCCGGTCTCCTCAGCGCCGACGGCGTCGGGCATCTGCTTCGGTTTGGCCCTTTGAGCGTAGCCGACATATTGCGACATGGGCTCGTTCCAGCCGCCATATTGGGCAAGCAGGTGTTCGTAATGCAGCAGCGTGGGACCCGGATGTTCCTTGTCGGCCATCTCGGTGAAGAATGCCGTCGACCATGGCTCGAGCACCATGATCTCGACATGGGACGTCAGTCCGGCCAGCTGACCGTCGGACGCGACCGAGGCGGCCTGTTGCGGGCCGCCGACGAATATCACCCGGACATCCCCCTTGGTTACGGGTTTCGCGTTGATCGCCGATTTGACCCACTCTGCCGTCCACGGTGCCGAAGGCTTGATGACCGCGATGGCTTTCTTGCCCTGGACGACGCGCTGGTCGCGAAGCGTTGCCGCCATTTCGGCGGCCGTGTTCACCGACAGGATGCGCACGTCGTAATTGTCCCCGTCCGAGAACGAGTCCGGGACCGTCTTCAGCACGGCGGGAACGATGTCGTAATCGGCGAGCTTGTTGCCCAGAATTACGGTCGCCCTTGAGCCGGAGAGCAGGGTATCGCGTTCCTGGCTCAAGGTGAGTGGCGATACGGTCCGCTTCTGCAGCACGTGCTTCGCGGCCTTGATCTCCCGCCTGTGGGATTTCGGGTCGAAGCCGACCGGGGCTTCCTTCTCCGTGAACTCGAGGAGCACCGTGTCGATCTCGTCGCGGGTGCCGAGAAGGCGGACAACCGCGGTCGAGCGCAGCGTCCAGCGGTCGGTGCCGACCCTGCGGACAATGCCCAGTCCCTCCATTTCGTCGAGCAGGTCGTCGAAGAGCGAGAAGCGGTTTTTGTCCTTGAAGCCGGCCTCCCAGAAGCTGATGGAGGTTTCACGGATTTCACGGGTGGTGAACCCGTCGTCCATGCGGCCTTCCGCTTCTGCCTCGAAAACGAGGCTCGCCACGACATAGGCGATAAGCTTGTACCGCAGGTCGATCTCAAGCGTCATGTCGAAGATGCCCTTGATCTCCGATTTGGTCGCCTGATCGTCCAGCACGCTTGCGATCAGCTCGGATGGGACCTTGCGGACAGGCATTTGCGTGGAATGTGCCGTGTAGAGCACCTTCTTCAGCAGGTGCTTCGCATAGGTCTGGATCAGAACCGGGTAATAGTTCGAATGCGAGAGTATCCTCCAGATGTCCTGCCTTTCGAGTTCGAGGCCGAGTGCCGCGAAGGGGCGCAGAACGAGATCCTCGGCCGACGTGCGCTCTTCGCCAGTAAGGCTGCCAATGCGCCGCGGGTCGGCTGAAATCTGCTTCAGTGGCGGATTGCCCGTCTGGACAAGGCGGGTGACGTTCGACAGCCCGGCCAGCACGAACTTGAACCGCCTGTTGGTGTCGGTCATCAATTGCTGGAGAGCTAGGAACTCCGTATAGCCGCTCGCGGCATCGCTGACGATGAACTGGTCGCATTCGTCCAGCAGCAGGTAAATCCGGCGGCGGTTGTCGTCCTCCAGCCATCGCTTGATGGTCTGGGTAACCCGTGTTGCATCGATCGGAGCGTTAACCTGGAAAATGTCAGGAAGCGCCCTTGCAATCTCCTGCCAGATGACTTTGGTCGCCAGATGTCCCTTGCCGATCTGGTGGGCGTCGACGAAGCCGACAAGCCTGCCCCTTTTTGGATCGTTGTTCTCCAGTTCGATATGCTTCAGGAGGGCGGTCTTGCCCATGCGGCGGCCGCCATAGACGATGTTGGAGCCGCTATCGAGCAGGATCGCGCGGATATCCTGCTCGCGCCCGACGAACATTTCGCGGGGGACGGCGCTCCTGCCCCAGTCGGCATAGGGTTCGGCAAAACTGTAGGGCTGGGCAAGCTCGAGCAGCGTCAGCGCCCTGATCTGCGGCTCGCTGACGGCATAGGAAATGGTCGCCGAATCGATCAGCAGGATACGGCGGTTGGCCGCCAGGTTCCTTGTCAGGAACTTGCGCCGTTCTTCAGGCGTGACGATGTCGCTGACCAGGAGGATAAGGCCGTTGCCAGCGGGCAGTTTCTGCAATGTGCTTTCCGGAGGCAGGCTTTGGCTCACGGCCACACGGTAATTGCCCTCGGTCCGGGAGCCGAAATCAGGCAAGAGCAGGCTTTCGGTGTCGGTCGGTATGTCGAGCTTGAAATCGCCGACATACATTTTTCCCTTGGCGCTCGGCGGCACAGGGATGTTGGCCACGTCCTTGAACTCGGCCCTTATTCCGAACTTTTCGAGGAAGCTCGCGGCGAAGGGGGAGAAGTCCTTGACGTGGAACTTGCGGAACAGGTCTCGCCATTCCGTGACGATCTCTACTGATTCCTTCCGACGGGTTTCCGAAAGCTGGTCATAGGCGATCCCTTCAAACGCATCGCCGTTCATGATCGCATTGGAGACATTGCTGGCGATGTCACCACGGTAGTGTTCGAGGGCCGGAAGCACCTTGTCGCGGAAAGTCTCGAACCTCCAGTTGCGGCGGCGGGATTCCGGCAGGCGGCGTTCGTTCCTGACTTCCTGGATGTGCTCTTCCGCGGTCAGGAGGTCATCGGTTTCGCAAAGCGCGCGAAGCTTCTGGCAGATTTGGGGGTCGATGCCGCGGGATGACAGCTCGTCGATGTCCTTCTGGAGGCGGATGCGCGGTTCCTCCAGCAGCGCCTGCGCGCCTTCCCGGATCGTTTCGATCTCGTCCTGCGCCACGCTGACGTCGAAAATGCCGTCAATTTCCTCCAATACGCGAGCGCCCGGCTCAAGGGTGACGGGAACGTCCACGGCCTCGATCTTTTCAAGACGGTCGAGAAGGGAGGCAGCGGTCTCGGCATCGGTGCCTTGGCGGAGCGAACCGAAGCGCATGACGCGTTCGACAACCCTTCGGGCCTGGCCGATATCTTCTCTCATTGTCTCCTTTGCGGCAAAAATGGCTTCATCCACTTCTTTGCCCAGGTTTTCAGCCAGTTCCTGGTCGATATCGAGGAAATCGGCGGCATCGAGAAGCATGCGTGCGCCGACGAAGGAGCCGCGCTCCATGCGCTGGTGGACGATGTTGTCGAACGCCTCATCGCGGTCCGGCTTCCTTTCAGGGAAAAGAGGGAGCCTTGTTCCGCAAAGGAGGTCGACCAGCCTTGCGGCGACATACGGACTTGGAAGCCAGGACCGGCCGTAGTCGAGTTCGGGGATGAGGGCGATTTCCGCATGGCAGGCCTGAAGGTATTCGTTGCTGCTGGCGGAAGGCACCTGTTCGCCTGAAACTATGGCCGACAGCTTCTTCAGGCGCAACGCGACATGCCGGGCCGCCGTTCCGATCAGGCCTTCGCCCTGTGAGGCCGCTTCCACGGCCGCAGTCATCGTGTTCAGCGAGCGGGATATCCTCTTTGCAAGGTCGCGGGCTTTCGGGCGCTCCGCCGAGCTGGTCTCCCGCATTTCGGATTTGAGGTCGATGTAGTTGTTGGCGGCATCCCGGAAGTTTTCGAGGAAGGAAACCAGCCGATTGCGCACGACGCCGTCCAGCCCCTTCGAACGGTCCTGATGCATTGCGTGCGTTTCGTCGAGCAGGTCGATGATGGCAGAACGGTCCTTGAGGGCCTCGGCAAAGTCTTTCACGACGGCCAGGGTCGCATCGTCATCCTTGCCCTTGGTGATCTGGGTCCGCAGCTTGCCGATGAGATTGTCGCTGCGGGAAAGCTCGTTCTTGATCTTGTTCCCAGGCTGGTAGTTGAAGCGGAGACCCTGGAACCCCTCGATCTTCTGGAAGAGATGCGCCCGGCTCTCGTTCAGTGCTTTCGTCAGGTCCATTTCGTCGGCGACATTGGCGAGCATGGCGCGCGACAGGACGATGGTCGTGTGCTTTAGGGAATCGAGGTTCATGAAAACCTCACCTGCATTCTTCCCGAGGTCTCCCGGAAGCGAGCTTATGGATCGCAGGATTTCAGCGCTTCCGTAGGACGGCGAGAAGATCGCCAGTTCGGTTGCCAGCGGCATCAATGTAAGAAGACGTGCCGCCGCCCGTACCTCGTCGGTATCTCGCTCGATCAGTTCGACGCAGTCGAGTGCCTCGTTGACCCATGAGGAAACGAGGTCGAGATTGGACTGGAGGGCGTTATGATTGAGGTGTCCTGCTATCGCTGCGAGCTTTGCCTCCTTCGCGGTGTAGAAAAGCGGACGCGACGGGTCCTCTGCCTCTGACGCCCGGGCAAGGTGGAAGGCCAGCGAATAGCTTCCCGACTCCATGAACCTGTCGAGGGCCCGGTTTATCCGCAGGGTTTCGAGGTCTTCCGTGGGCGGGGTCTCAAGCCTCTCTTCGGTGACCGCCACAACGGCGTCGCCGTCCTGCGGCAGCGGTGCCGCCATCGGTCCGATGTCGTCGTCGGCCGCTTCCGGTTCGAGGATGTCCTCTTCCGGGATGACTTCCTCGAAAACATCGTCAGCACCGTCCTGGCCGATTTCGCTTTCCTCGTTGGCCAAGACAGCGACGGGAGCGGAAACCGTTACCCGTGTTTCGATCTCGGGCTGGCGCGCATCTGTCTCCGGTTGCCGTGTATGATCGGAAACATCCCTGTCGGGGCCGTCTCCGCCGTCAGGCGAAGCGGGAGCCAGAAGTGCAAGGGCAGCCTCCAGTGCCGCTGCGATCGCGCCGATGCCCGATTCCGCTTCGCCGACCTTTTCGTACATTGACGGGGAAAGCAGGATTTTCTCAGCGGGCTTGGCTGCCGCAATTTTGGCGTCGAGTTCCCTGTAGGCGGCGACGGCGAGTTTCGTGCCGTCGAGAGCGGCCCCTCCTTCCTCGAGATGGCTTCCGGCCGTTTCAGCCGTGAGAGGGTCTATCTCACCTTCTTCAGGCAAGACGGACGTTGCGTGCTCGAAGCCGAGGAACTCGCAGATGTCCGCGGCTTCCTTGTCGAGTTCCCGCGCTCGGGCAATCAATGCGGCATTGGACACCTGGCGCGGCAAGGTGGCGACGGCAGCCTGTGCCTGATCCAGGAGGCCGGAAATGGCATCCAGCGAAGCTGACAGGCTGCCCCAATCGGTCTTGCTCAGCTTTTCGACCCCGTGTTCCGCCTCTTTCATGATCGCGCGGAAGATGTCTTCAATGCCCATATCAGCCCCCTTTGCCTCCCCGGCCCCTACTTCCTGTCCAGCGACTTGCGGCGCTATTTCCCTTACCTCGGGTTCTTCCTGCTTCTCTGGCGGGTTTACGGCTGTTGCTGATGTCCGGACGCCGTCACCAGCGGCGGCCACCTCTCCGTTCTCGAAACTGTCGAGATAGTCTTCATAGAGCTGACTGTCTGAGCGGTCGTCATTGGCGAAGAACCAAAGTGAGGCCTTTCGCCGTGCCTCGATGAACTCCGCCGTCTTGGCGAACTCCTCTCCAGCGGCTTTCACTGCCCGTTCGAGAGGAAGCGAAGGGTTCTCGACGGCGCGGATTTTCGCGAATTCGTCCGCGAACTGCTTGTATCCGCCCTCGACCAACCGGGCGAAGATTTCAGGTGCGATGCCTTCGTCTTCCCAGTTGGCGAGCGACAGCCGTTTCTCTTCGGGGCGGCTTTCGTCTATCGCCCGGACTGTCGTCTCGATCTTGCGGTAGAACGGCTTGAACAGGCTTTCCCTTTCGCGATTTGATATCGCCGCCAGGATCGGCTCCGGAACCGAGAAAAGCCTCGCGACGCAATCGGCGATGACTTCGCTGGACGGCTTGTCTTCCGGCCATGCCTTGGGGTCGCCCAGCGCTTCCCGGATTTCGCCGCGGTGGTTGTGGAGATGGCTCCTGAAGGCACCGCTCAATGAAATCCGGTCCCTGAGCCAAGCGGCGTTTACGTCAGGAACGGAAGGCCCGACGGGTTTGTCTTCCTCGGCTATTGTCTGGTAGTCGTCCATACCCAGGCGGCCGATGCGAGGGGATATCTTCTGCTGGTTGACTTCCTGCTGGACTACCGCCAGTTCGTCCAGGTAGTCCTTGATCCGTTCGTTATATGCGGCGGCCCGCTGGCAGAAAGCCTCGATCTCACTGTACTTGACGCCGAACTCATGCCTGAGTTTCCCGGCTGCTTCGGCATAAATTCCGGCTTTCCCGGGCATGAACATCGTTTCGACGGTCATGAACTGGCGCGCCAGCAAGCCGTCACCCGATTCATGCAGATTCTTCAGGGTGTTGAACGGAGAATCGTAAAGCGTTTCAATCAACGATGGCCCTGTTTCCGGCTTGCTCCCGTTTTTCCCCTTAAGAGTTATCTGTTCGTAGACCGGGTTGAAAATCCACCTCCCCCGGTTCTTGCCTACGGTGCGCGGGATCGTCGACCTGATGAAGGTCATCCCGCCCCCCACCTGGAACAGGGCCATCAGGAACCGGGCAAAGGAAACGTCATCCTTTACGTCCGCTTCCGGCAACAGGAGCTTGAGCGGAACGTCTACTTTCAAGGCGACGTCGTAGAGCTTCAGCCTCGGCTTGACCGATGAATGGCTGCTGAGGAGCGACAGGACCCAGTTCTCGTTGAAGAAGCCCGGCAAAGGTCCGATCCAGGCCTGTTCCAGAATGGACTCGAACCTCGGGTCGCCGTTTGCGCGGGCACGGACTTCGGCAGGAAGCGTTACCGTTCCTGTTTTGGAGAAGGAAGATTTCGGAATGGCTGTCGCGCCCTGCGGTCCGGTTGTTCCGTTCATGAACGGCAAGTCTCCCAAATGTGCATGCGGTGCCGGTTGCGTTTCTCCGGCATCATCCATCTCGTTCCCGTCTTCGGCATCCGTCAGCCCGTCGGGCTCCTCCGCCTCGTCCTGCTCGGGAGATTTGACGGTTTCAGACACCTCCTCCCGTTCGTCTTCTTCTGACAGGACGTAAGCGGGAATGTATTCGGCGACCTTCTTGGTGTGGAAAAGCGGAGCGGGCATTTTTACGGGCGAACGCGTGTGGCCGAATCCGAACCGCAGGCCATGGCAAAGCGCCGCGATCCTGTCCGGGTCATCGCCTTCGAGATGATGGACGACAAGAATGCCGACGGTTCCCGGCAGCTTGTACGGCTCTCCGGTAAGATCGCGCCCGCCCTCGACCTTGACCTTCATGGACGCCAAGGCAGGCGGAAGGTCTCCGGCCGCCGCCGCCTTCATCTGGGGGATCGGCCTGTAGACTGACAGTCCTTTCGGCAGTTTCTGGGTTCCGTCCAGATGCCCCGTTGAGATGTAGTTGTCGGCTGCCCCCGCCAGCCGGACGAGGCGGCCCGGATCCGTCAGGGTCGGAGCCTGCCGGGTTTTCGTTCCGGTCTCCTCGCCCGTTTCGGGGTTGAGGATGGCGAATGTCTGTTCCTTGCGGGTGATGACGGTCGGCTCGATCTGGTCCTGGACGCGCACGATCCGCGCGCCGGGCCACTCCGACGGATTGAAATCGGTGCCGACAAGCCTGCCAGGCTCGTCCCATCCCTTGTTGGAAAGGGTGGGCCAAAGCTGCCTCGCATGATCCCCCTCGAACATGATGAGAGGCTTGCGGCCACGGTCGCATTCATGGCTGGCGATCTCGGCGACGAATGTCTGGAAATCGGACTTCTCAGTTTCGCCGTTTCCGGTGTCGGCTTCATCCCAGCTTGCCACCGTCTTCAAGAGGTCGAAGAAGGGAAGCGGATCGGTGATGTCGATGGAGCCGTTGATGGGACGACCTGCCCTGGCGGTTGTGCTACCGGTTTCAATATCTATGGAGACGGACAGGAAGAAGGACGATGCCTGCCTCGTTCGGGTCCGATTCAGGGAGACGACGGAAATCCCGGTAATGGTCTCCGGCCGGGTGGCAGGATTCGGGAATGCCTCGGCGACATTGTCCTTGACCGGGGAAACCAGCGCGGAATGGCCGAACATCAAATCGAGCACGGCAGCCTGTATGCGGAAGAACCAGTCGTCGACTTTCGGGCCTTTGGTGTCGAGATACTGGACGTTGCAGTCGCCATAGCGGGCCAGAGCCACCCGCCCGGCGATCTTGTTCACGCCGTCGTCGGCGAACCTGCGGGCATGCACGAGGACGCGGGTCGCTCCGAACTCCTCCGCCAGCTTCTGGGCAAACGGTTTCCACAGCGAAACCCGGTTTTCGTACCGATCCCGTGCCTTCCCGTTCGGAAGCGCGAGGGACTTTCGGGGACCGTGCACGCCTTCCGGCATAAGCCTGTATTCGATGCGGAGGCGGCTGTTGAAGAGCGTCCGGACCGCCATTCCGATATGTTCGGCGTCGGCGATGCTTGCCGAGACGATCACGAGAACAGGCGGGCTGGCCCCGAAAACCTGCCGGAGCCTGGCGGAATTGTCCTCCCGCAACAGGTCGAAGCGCTCCCGCTGGCCTTCAAGGTCGGCGGGGACTTTCACCGTCGGCGGGAGGTCTCCGTCGGAAAGCATGTTCCAGGTTTCGGCGATCGCCTTGTCGTCAATGTCGTTGTAGCCGAGCGAGCGTGCGATCTCTTCGAGGACCATGACCGACTTCATCGCGGGGATGTCTTCGTCGTTGCGCTTGACGCGCTTCTTCTTGTCGACAGGTTCGGCGGCAAGCGGCGCGAGGACGCCTTTCATGGCCTCGGCGATCCGGTCGAAGCCGTCGATGCAGTCCAGTTCCGTCGCTCCGGTCGCCACGGATGGCGTCGTTTCATATGCGGTGGAATAGGCGATGCCGACGAAGGCCCCTTCCCGCGGACCCGATTTCACGAGCTGGGCGAAGCCAAGGCCCGTATCGACGCCCGATCCGAGGGCGGAGAGAACATAGGCCGGGTCTTCAGGCTCGCTTACCGCCCCTTTCAGGATCGGCACATGGAAGGAAACGGCTCTCTTTTCGTCCTCGCCGAAGACAGTGGCGGTCAGTTTGCGCTGCCTCGGCAGGAATTTGCCCGGAACATCCGGCGTCCAGCGCTTGCGCGAGACATCGAGCCTAACGAAAGGTTGTGTCTGTCCGGGAAGCGTTTCGACGGTGAGTCTGGCCTGCATGGACCACGATCCGGAAGCCGCCGGTCTGGGAAAGGTCACGAAGCAGATCGAGTTGTCGCGGAAAGAAGACCGGATCAGGGCACGGACAGGTCCCATGCCCGGGAACAGTTCGGTTCCGGCAATGCGGCGGAAAGCTTCTGTGTGGATGATATCGCGGACATGCGTGAAGTCCTTCCCCTTCCCATTCTCGGTTTCGAGCGTTTTCCGGCTTGCCGTTGCTGCGGAGCCTTCTATAGCGAGGCGCGTGATCTCTTCGGAGAAGTCTGCCGGAAGTCCCCTGGCTTCGGCCCAAGGGGCCAGCACTTTCGCCGCCCACATGCGCACCGCCGACGTGACGGCCTTGAGGCATTCGTCTTCGTCCGCCGCGCATTCCGCAAAAGCACGCGGCCCCTTCTCGCTGTCATGCCAGCCGATACCGCCCAGTTCGGAGTCCACATAGACAGAGTCGGGAAGCCCGGCGGAGAGCAATGCTCTCAATGTTGCATAGGGAAGACGGTTGCCTGCCGCGTCTCCCGTATTTTTGGCAGCCGTGGCAAGAGCGGCGAAAGCCTGCGCCATGTCGGGATGCCAGCATACCCTTATGCAATCTCGGTCGACCGTGCCGCCGCCGAGGAAGGACAGCCCCAGGACGGAGATGCTCTCGGTCTTCTCTTCGGGTTTCGCCAGATAGAACATGCAGCTTCCTATTGTTCCGCGGTGCCCTTGGCCGACAGGCCGTGGCATCGGGAAAGCGGTTCAAGATACGGCCTGTAGAGGGCCTCGTAGATTTCGGCGTGCACGGCATCCCCAGAATTCACGAGGCGGTCGAGTATGCGCTGCATGGCAACGAGATAGCTGGTGGAGGCCGTGTCTTCGGCCGGACCCTCCGGCCGGGTGGAGTTCGGTGCCCAGGCCGCATCAACGAACAGGACGCGTGTCTTGCATCCGTTGCGCATGGAGCGCCCGATGGTCTGGATGACATCGATCATCACATCGGCGACGAAGGCGTCATTGAGATTGCCGAGCGTCCCGAACCGGACCGAGTGGCGAAGAAGCCTGCGAACGTCGGTCATGGCCTGGCGGCGGATGGTGCGCAGCCGTTCCACGAGATCACGCGGTTTCATGTCCTTGCCGAAGGCCTCGCGGTCGAATTCCATGGAGCTTCGGCCGACCATCCCGGCGACAAAGTCGAAACTCTCCTGCGCGGGATGCGGCCTCGTCAGAAAGGCGACCGTTCCGATAGCCGCCTTGTCCTCAAGTTCTGTTCCGGCATAAAGCGGCCCGCCGAAGACGATGTTCACGCCGCGTGACAGCGCTTTCATGGGAAAGACGACGGCATCCCAGTCGTCCCGTTCGCCCAGCCTTTCGACCTGGGCGGCGGTGACGTAGTCGCCAATGTTGCCTTCCGGGACCGCATTGACGACGGCGACCAGCCTGCGCCCGTTGCGCTCGGATACGGACATTGCATAGTCCTTGACCAGCCGGACCTGCTCATAGCCGTTGACGACGAAGGCAAGCTTGCGGCCCTTGGCGAAGGAATCCGAGAGCAGGCTTTGCAGCAGGCCCCCTTCCCTGACGAAGTGGTCCGTCATCGCACGCATGATGCGTTCCCGGTCTTCGTAGGGTGCGCCGGAGAACCGCAGCGCCTTCTTCGGGTTCTGGGGATCGGGTATCGGCCTTAGGAGATAACGGCTTTCCTTCCATGCGGTATCGTTGTCCGTCCGGCGGAGCACATAGTCAGGCCCGACGGGAACGTGGAAAGCCGGGCTGTTGGCCAGGAAGGATGTTGCGCTCGTAAGCAGGACGTTCGGCCCGCGCTTTACGCCGTCATGGCGGAGTAGTTCATGCAGGCGGTAAAGGAGCATTCTGGGCGCTCCCTCGAACGTTACATAATGAAGCTGGAGGCTATTGCGGCCCCTGCGCTGCTGGAAGAGGAAGCGCACGCCCGCCAGCCGTCCGATAATTGAATCTGGGAGCAGCCGTCCGAAATCCATGCTGATGCCGTCGACGAATATCGGCGAGCGGTGAACGCCCTCGGCCGCCATGACGTGTTGTGCCGGCAGCAGGGACAGGAATTGCATGATCACGCTGGAGACGTTGACCAGGAAGGTGAAGAGCGCCGTGGATTTCGCAATGCCGAGTTCGGAGTTCGGCGGAACAAATGCCATCATCGCCTTGCGCGCTTCCTCGATGGCGTCCGCCTTCTGGACGCTCGAAGGGTAAGACAGCCAGTCCTGGAGTGCATCGGAGATCCGGCGGAACGCCTCTTGTACCTCCCCTTCCGATTTCGACAGGATGATGGAGGTCCGCCGGATGTCGAAATCCCGCTCCTCGCCCTCGGCAGTGTCCAGCGTCCTGAAGAGCACCTGTCTTATACAGGCGTCCCAGAACGCCATGATCGCGCCGACCCGTTCGTCCTCGGCCGCCCGTTCGGCATCGTTGCCGCGGCTTTTGGTGGGATCGCCGAAGAGGTCGGCGACCACCCTGTTGCCTGTTATGAAGGCGTCGTCATAGCTGGCGAAGAAACGGTTGCCGGATGAGGCCCGGTCGTTCTGCAGCAGTCTGACCAGGAACCTGTTGAGGTCGATGAAGCGCGTCGCCTTGGAGGCGTAATCGGCGACATTCGTCCCTGTCCGGTCGTTCTCGCCCAGCGCGATCGGCTTCAGGAGGTCGTCGAGAAGCCTGTTTTCATATGAAGACTGAGCGCCGGATATCGTGATCTCGCCAACGGCTCTGCTGTCGAGAACGGACTGGATACCGTCCACCTCGTCCGCGATGACGACATCCGCCGTCCGGGCGACCGCTTCGATGTGGCGGATGTGCTCTTCGGCGAAATGCGGCGGCATTCTCGTATCGAGCGACATCACGTGTCCGAGCCAGACATGGCGTTCGGCAAGCTGCCGTGCCGCTTTCATGCGGCCGCACCATGAGGACACAGGGCAAAACAGGGTCGATTCCTTGTCTCGCGGCGTGCCGTCGGCTTTCAGCTTTGCCTGGGAGATGCGCGTGCAGGGCGGATCGATATGGGGAAATGGCTGTTCTTCGTCATGCCTGTCGTCGAACCCGGCCAGCGCACAGTTCACCGACATGAGGTCTGCAAACGGAACGGTACGGCCGAACCCCCTGGCACCGTCCATCGAGCCGATGCGCTCGGCCAGCTTGCGTGCATGGCTGAGACGGGTTTCAGGTGACTGTCCCATGAGAAGCCCGACATCGACCCCGTAACCGGACAGGTCCGACATCAGGTTGAAACTGACCTCAATCGAGGGGAGCAGGACAACCGTGCGGAGCTTCCGTTCGTATAGCCAGGCAATGATAAGGGTGACCAGCGTCGTCTTGCCTGTTCCGGGCAGGCCGATCATGTGCTTGAGGCCATCAAGCGTGATGGTATCCGTCGGTACCAGCTTCGCCCTGTCGGCTGCCGGAACCAGCACATCCACCTTTGCTGCCCCTCTCGCATCGCGAAGACGCCGCGACCATGCCTTGGGCGTCCTGTTGGGATCGGCCGCATCAATGGCGTCGAACCGTTCCGCAATGGCCTGTAGTTCGCCCAGAGGGATAGAGACGGGACGGCGCTCGCGCGGGGAATTGTCGTGGACAGGCCGCTCGGGCAAATGTTCCGCGGCATCCACGAGGTCGATATTGATGCGCCGCGCTCCTGCTTCCCGGGGATCGACACCCATCGCCCTGTCCGGTTCGGCGGGGGACATGCCGTGTATGCGAACGGCAATGCCGTTCTCGAGTGCTTGCGCCCACTGTTCGATCCTGGGGTCATTCCCGGCGCGCCGCTTGAAGGTGATGCGCCTCGACCTCGGGTCGATGCTGTAGGGCTGGTCGACGTAGTTTTCGGCTTCTTCCCGGCGCATCTCCTCCCATGTCAGGAAATCGTAGACCGCCTGGCGGAGTTCGTTCTCCGAGGTATAGCTCACCCCAAGCTGGCGGAGCGAGAAGGCAGCTTTTGCGAACGGTGCCAGCGAGGGATGGTCTGCGATCGAGGAAAAGCCAGAGAGAAATCCGGGCGTGTCCGCCAGTTCGTTGCTCCCTGTGAACTGCTCGACGGCAGCGCACAGCCACTGGATGGCGAGCACATTCGAAAAGCCTTCGGGACGCTCTCTCAAGAAAACGCCTCCGCGACCTGCGAAACCGACATGAACTCGATGCCGTCCTTGTTTCCGCAAACGGCCGATGCCGTGCGCAGGTAATCCCGGTCGACCTTTATCCAGAAATCGGGGACAGCCACGATCCGGCGGCGGAAGGCATGCATGCCTCCAATGTTCGCCGAGAAGCGCTTCCCCAGGACGGCCGCGCTCGAATAGGACTTCACATCTATGCCAATCTTTGTTCCCTCGATCCCGATGTCGGCGAGATCGCACATGGGATAAAGAACGACATCCTCACGCTTTTTGCGGAGAGCATCATAAAGCGCGATTTCCGGCAGGCCCGGCCCAACCCAGAAGGTCATGATGACGGGGTTCGCCATGCGCCAGTCGTCATGGACGGGAATCTGGTGCTCTTCGCCAACGGCCATATCCGGCCAAGACATGCGGCATTCCCTGACGGCACAGCGGCCGTTCGGATAAGCCGAGCGGTCGGGGTCGGCAAAAAGGGGCGCGTTGCAGCGGGCGCAAAGCCGCAATGTCTTTCCGTGAAGGGCCGAAGCCGGCAGCGGAGAAAAGAAGGTCGGGATTTCCGAGGCGAGTTCTGGAACTTCGAGGGCGAAGGCCAGGACTTCCTTTCTTGTCCTGCAAGGTTTCCGGATGATGTTTTCGCGCACTGCCCGATAAAGGCTGTCTGCATTCTTTCCGACCCGCGACAGGCCCGTTCTCAACTTCTCGTGGAAGATATCCTCCACGATCGATCCTTCGTCCCTGATTTCAGCGAGATCAATGCATTCAGCCGTGGGTATGCCGTAGCCTTCATCCAGAAGGATGGCGTTCCGTTCTTCGCACAGCACAAGAGAAGCCGGACCCCATTCGCGGACAGGCCTTGTTGCGAGCGTTGTGAAATCATTCACCTGACTTGCAATGTCTGAGGAATGGCCATCCGCCAAAGCAACCGCCGAAACGAGCGCCATCCCGCGTCGCAAAGTAAGCGGCATGTCCGGGCCTTGGGACAGAACTCCGCGGCTGGTCAACGATGCGCGATGCGCTTCGACCAATCCCTTCGCCGCCATGCGAACCGCAATGCTCGCTTGGTCCATATCCCCATTCACCGAATCGATGACACCGCCCACTTGTAGACTGGCGGTTAAACCCACCAAGTCAACACATCATCTGTGCAACCGATGGTGCATCACCTGAACCGCACTACCGGACTGAAAATAGGCTTAAAAAAGCACTGTAAAGCTGTTGCCGCGGCCCCTCATCGAGCATCTCCGACTTTTTTCTGAGCCTGCCCGACTTCGCCGAACTCGAAATCCGCACGCTGCAGCGCTCGCTCTGTCTCATGGGGATTGAGCGCGACAATATGTTGGGTGCGTGGATTATGCTGTCTTGCGTCTCCCAGAAGCCCCAGCCGCTTAAGCACATAGAATAGCATCGCGTACCGAACCGTAAGGACGGCACGATCATTCGTCATGCCGTAGTCCTTCGCGACCACCACGCGCTGACTGGCGGTCAGTCCAGGGTGGGGGCCAATCTCAATATCGAAGGTCCTGTTCCACAAGACATCCTGATCGCCGCCTGGACCAGGCACATCCATATGGCGCACACCGAGGATTCGCGGAAGTAGGAAATCCTTATACTTCTCATCGATATGGCAATAGCCGCGAACATGCCAACGAAAGCCGTCGTAGCCGAAGGCATGCGGCGTCATGCGACGCCATGTTGGGTCGGTTCGTCTGCTCCCCATCGACTGATAGTGGACTTCGAGCGAACGGTTCTCGCGGACTGCTTGGAGAACGGCCTTTAATACATCTGCGTCTACCTTTCGTCGCGGCGTTAGTGCGATGTCGGTCTCAGGCTGATTCGCGATCCAGGAGTCGCCATGGTCGGTGAGACCTTCCGCCAACGATCGTAGACGCGAAAGATACCCGTCTGGGTCCGGCTTCAGGAAAGTCGGCGAGAACTGGGGCCCCGCGACATAGCGTTTCGCACTCTTGTCGTAGATCGCGTTCTGCGGCGCACGCTCCTGATAGAGCGTCAGGTCCTTCGACGCCTGGGGGACGGACACATCAAACATCTCGATAATGTCGGAGCGGTTGACGCCGCCCTCCCAGAACAGCCGGAATTCAATGAATTCGAGCCGGCGCTCCACACCCCATTTCAACACCGTCGCGGCTTCTCTCATCATTTTCAGCTTTCAACCCCAAGATGGAGATAAAAAGTATATGGACATATTTTTTATATTCGGATAACTACTATCCCTATCAGGCTCACTCGTCAATGAGGGCGAGTGCGAAATCCGGGAGGAAAGGCAATGCCCAAACGCAGTCCAAACCGCGAAGTGACCAGCAAGAAAGCGGCAAGCGCCGCATCCAAGGTTCTGAGGGACCCCAAGAGCAGCAAGGCCGCGAAAAGCGCGGGGGCCTCGGCGCTGACCCAGCGCCCGAACAAGAAGTAATCTGGAAGGGGAAACGGCGATGGCGGCCTCGATTCGATCCACACTTGTCGTTCACGGTCGCCTGGCGATGCGGGAGGCCCGCCTTGCGGCGGCGCGCGGCGGTCGCCATGGCCTTCAGATCATGTCCTTCGAACAGGCCGCCGTGCGGCTCGCCGGTGGATTTGTCCAGCCGATCGACGAGGAAAGCCTACGCGCGGCGATTCAGGCAGTTCTCCCCGCCACGCCCATGGGTGAGCTGGACAGCATCAAGATGCTGCCGGGCATGATCGGCGCGGCTGCGGACACGCTCCATAAGGCCTGGCGCGCCGGCATCGATTTGGCCGCCCGGTCGGGCGATCATCCCCGTCTCGAGGCCATCGCCCGCCTGGAGGCGGCCGTTCTCACCCAACTTCCCGAAGGGATGATGCGGCCGGTCGATATCGTCACGGCAGCCAACAGCTGTCTTGGACATGCGCCGGCCGTTCTCGGCGCGATCGAGATCGTCGGCCTCACGGAACTTTCTCCGTGCTGGCGCCCCTTGGTAAAGGCGCTCGCCGCGCGCATTCCGGTGCAATGGACCGCCGGCCCCCGTTCAGTCCCGGTCTGGCTTGGCGATACCGGCGTCGTTGTTGTGCGCGGCGAGGCCGAAGGGCCGATGGTTGGTTCCGTTAGCGCCGCGACCGCCTATCACGAAGCCATCGAGGCCATGCGCTGGGCGCGCGCGTTGCTCGCGTCGGGCGTCTCGCCTTCCGACATCGCCATCGCTACTGCCTCGGCGGCCGATTACGACGACCATTTCCTGGCGCTGCGCGCCGATGCCAATATCGACCTGCATTTCGTTCACGGTGTCCGCGTCGCCACCGCGCGGGAGGGACAGGCGGCCGCAGCGCTCGCGGACATCGTCGTGCGCGGGCTCTCGCAGTCGCGTCTGCGCCGTCTTGTGGCCCTGTGCCGCGATTCGGCGCCCCTTGCTTCGCTTCCCGAAGGCTGGCTGCGGCTCCTGCCGCGCGATGCGCCCTTGTCCACGTCGGCGGCCTGGAGCCGCCTGCTGACGCGCCTCAAACCGGACGATTGGTCCGATGGTATGGATCATGTTCCGGCGTTGCGCGCGGCGGTCGAGTTGCTGGCAAAAGGGCCTGACGCCGCGCAGCAGATCGGCGAGACCTTCCTCAAGGGCCGAGCTTTGTCGATCTGGCGCAAGGCGTTGCTCGCCGGCCCTGCCGCGTCGATCGATGTCACGCTTGAAACGCTGAAACACGATGATGGGCTGGAGGCCTGCATGTCGGTGGCCTGGATGCCGGCCAGCGCCCTTGCGGCATCGCCACGCCGTTTCGTCAGGCTGATCGGCCTTAACTCCTCGCGCTGGCCGCGCGGAATCGCCGAGGACCGGCTGATCCCCGACCACATCATTCCGACCACCGAGCTCGACCCGCTCCCCGTCAGCCTGGCCGACCGTCGTGACTTCGAGACGATCCTCGCGACCACCTGCGGCGAGGTGATTCTGTCGCGTGCCCGGCGCGACAGCGACGGCCGGCTGCTGGGGCGCAGTCCGCTGCTCGCCGCCCATGGCGATGAAACTTATCTACGCCGCAACGCCGTCCCCGCGCATGCCTTCAGCGAAACCGACCGGCTCATGGCCCGGCCGCAGGAATTCGCCGCCGATCCGCAGGCGATCGGCGCACGTGCCTGCTGGCGTGACTGGCGCTTGGCAGAAGTCACAACCCATGACGGCCTCGTCCGTCCCGACCATCCGCTTATTCTCGCGATCCTCGCTCGGACTCAGTCGGCCAGTTCGCTCAAGACGCTGCTGCGCAACCCGCTTGGTTTTGTCTGGCGCTATGCCTTCGGCTGGAAAGCGCCGCAAAGCGGCGCCGAACCCCTCGTGCTCGATGCGCTCGCGGCTGGCGAGCTCGTCCATCTGGTGTTGGATCGTGCTCTGCGAGATCTCGAAGCGACCGGCGGCCTGGCGTCAGCCGATACATCCGCCATCGAGGTCGCTGTGGCCGAGGCTTCGGCCGCAGTGGCCGCCGAATGGGAAAGCGAGCGCCCCATCCCTCCCAATGTCATCTGGGACCGAACCCTCGGCGATGCACGCAATCTGGCCGGTCAGGCGCTCGCCCATGGCAATGATCATCTGCCGGGCAACCGCTCCTATGGCGAAGTGCCTTTCGGAGGGTCGGAACCCAAATCGACGGCGGAGCCTCCGTGGGATGCAAGCTTGCCCGTGACGATCCCGAATACGGGCTTTCAGATCGCAGGCTATATCGACCGGCTCGACATCGCCGGTGACGGAAGCCGCGCGCTGGTGCGCGATTACAAGACCGGCAGCCCCCCGAAGGGCGAGATTCGTCTGAACGGCGGGCGCGAGCTTCAGCGCTGTCTTTACGCCTTCGCGGTCAAGGCGCTCTTGGGCGACCATGTCGCGATCAGCGCGTCGCTGCTCTATCCGCGCGAACCGCTGGATCTTCAACTTGACGATCCGGAAGCCGTGCTTGCGGACATCACGGGCCATCTCCTGGCCGCACGCACCGCGCTTGCGGGCGGCGCGGCACTGCCCGGTCCGGATACGGGCGGCGACTATGACGATCTCGCCTTCGCCCTGCCGGCCAATGCCGGCGCCACTTACTGCAAACGCAAGCAATCTGCCGCGACCGAACGGCTCGGCAATCTCGCTCAGGTCTGGGAGGCTGAATGATGAGCAGCGTGAAGATCCTCAAGGATGACGGCGCCCGACATGACGCAATCAGCCGTCATGATCGCTCCATCCTCGTCGAAGCCGGCGCGGGATCGGGTAAGACTGCGGTCATGGCCGGCCGCATCGCCGTCATGCTGGCGCAGGGCGTCGCACCGCGCGCAATTGCCGCGGTCACCTTCACCGAACTGGCTGCAAGCGAACTGCTTTCGCGCGTCCGGGATTTCGCCGCCGATCTCGCCGCTGGCCGCATCGCACCCGAGCTCGCTGTCGGACTGCCCGGCGGACTGTCGCAGGCGCAGCGCGACAATCTGATCGCTGCGACCGCCGCGATCGACGAGATCACCTGTTCGACCATCCACGGCTTCTGCCAGCGTCTCATCAAGCCCTATCCGGCCGAGGCGAATATCGATCCGGGCGCCGCCGTCTTGGATCGGAACCAGGCTGATCTCGCCTTCATCGAAATCGTCGATGGCTGGCTGCGCGAGCGCTTGTCCGGCGGCCATGGTGGCATCCTGGCCGAGATGGTGCTGCACAGTCCCGCAGAGACCGTGGCGCTGATGCATAAGATCGCCGAAGCGCTGCGCCGGCGCAGGAGCCTCGTCGCGCCGGTGGTGATGCCGCTCGCCGATCATCTCCAGACCTTCCGACAGGCCGTTGACGACCTCCTCGCCTTCACCCAAACGGCCGGCGCGCATGAGCCGGAAACGGACGCCATCACGGCGCGTCTGTCCGAAATGGCGGCTGCTCTGCCGTCCGGCGCCGACGCGGCCAGGCCTGCGGGTCTGGTCGGACTGCTGGTTTCCCGCCCGCATCCCGATCTGTGCACCAAGTCCGGCAGCTTCTCCTGCTACCGCAAGAAGGGCAAATGGGCCACCGCCGCCAAGCAGGCCGGCCTTTCCAAGGCCGATGGCGACAGGCTGAACGACACGGCCGAAAGCCTCTACGAGGCCTGTTGCGGCGCATGGACGGCGCTGCTTCAGGCGACCTCCGGCCAGATCCTGTCGGGGCTGATCGAGCAAGCCCGGCCGATCCTGCAGCGCTACCGGGACCATAAGCGCGCCAGCGCCCAGCTCGATTTCGACGATCTCATCCACGCCGCGCGGGATCTGCTGCGCGATCATGAAGCCGTGCGGCAGGCGCTGGGCCAGCGATATGCCCACGTTCTCGTCGATGAATTCCAGGACACCGATCCTCTCCAGGCGGAAATCTTCTGGCGACTGTGCGGCGATCCGGTTGACGGTGCGCAAGATTGGACACGCTTCCGGATTCGGCCGGGCGCACTCTTCCTTGTCGGTGACCCCAAGCAGGCGATCTATCGCTTCCGGGGCGCGGATGTCGGCGCCTATGTGGAGGCCCGCGCGGCCTTTTCTCAGCAGAACGCGGATGGCCTCGTGTCGATCTCGACCAATTTCCGCTCCTGCGCCTCGATCCTTACCTTCGTCAATGAACGGTTCGAGGCCATTCTTTCCGCCGATGGTCAGCCCGGCTTCACCGCGCTCGATCCCTTCCACGACGATCGCGGCGACGGTGTCTGCGTCACCGCGCTGGACATCGCCGTCGCAGATGAAAACGACAAGGCCAGCGCCGAACAGCAGCGTGACGCCGAAGCCGATGTGGTGGCCGAACTCTGTGCCCGGATGATCGGCAGCCATCCCGTTCTCGATCGCAAGACCGGCAAGGACCGTCCTTGCCAGCCCGGCGACATTGCCCTTCTCGCGCCGACCGGCGCGGACCTCTGGCGCTATGAGGAAGCCCTGGAGCGACGCGGCATCCCGGTCGCGACCCAGGCCGGCAAAGGCCTGTTTCGCCGCCAGGAGATTCAGGACCTCATCGCTCTGACGCGCGTGCTGGCCGACCGCCGCGACATGCTGGCGCTCGGTGCATTGCTGCGCGGCCCGCTCGTGGGTCTCAGCGAAGAAGAACTGCTCGATATCGTCTGGGCGCTTCCGCGCTCCGAGGATGAACCCGATCGCATCCCGCGGCTCGACCTCAGTGTCGACGCAGCGGCTATCGCCCATCCGCTGGCGCGCGGTGTCATCGAACGTCTCCAGGCGCTTCAACGGCGCAGCAACAGCACGACGCCTCACGATCTTCTCTCGCAGGCCGTGGACGTCTTTCGGTTGCGACCGATCCTCCTTGACCGGCATCGCGGCCAGGTCGAGCGAGCACTCGCGAATGTCGATCTCTATCTCAGTCTCGCGACGAGCTATGCCGTGCGAGGTCTGCGCGCCTTCGCCGAAGCCATGACCGCCGCCTGGACCGACGAGGCGCGTGCCGTGGAAGGTCGGCCCGATTCGCAGGAAGAGGCCGTCGCCCTCTACACCATGCACGCGGCCAAGGGCCTCGAATGGCCGGTGGTCATTCCGATCAACACCATGACCGGCGTGATGGCGCCTGGCAGCGCCGTGACCGATCGCCGGACCGACGTCTTTTACTGCAAGGTCCTCGGCGTCCCGCCGGCGGGATACGATTTGGCGTATCAGGCCGAGAAGGATGAACTGGATCGTGAGCGGGTCAGGCTTTGGTATGTGGCAGCGACGCGCGCCCGGGAACTCCTGGTGCTGCCACGACTGGATGTGACGCCTTCGAAATCGGCCTGGATCGGCCTAGTCGATCTGTCCCTTGCCGCGCTTCCCGCTATCGATGCTTCGCATTTGCCGCTCGATCCGATCGTCGCGGCCGGCGATGTGGACAACCATCAGACGCGCGAGCGCTTCGCGGCCGAAGCGAGCGCGATTGCCGAACGCCAGGTGCGCCTGACCTGGCTCGCGCCGAGCCGCGCCGAGAATGCGGCGGGTCCGGTGCTGCAGGAAGAAGACGTCGATATCTGGACCGGCTCGGAGGATGGGCCGAGACCCGAACCCGAAGCGCCAGCGCTTATCCAGGGCGGGCGCGAACGCGGCCTCATCCTGCACAAGCTCATGGAAGAGGTGTTGACCGGCGAATGTGAAGATGGCGCCGCGCCCCTGCGCGCGCGGGCCGAAGCTCTTATCCGTGCGCTCGGCATGTCCCCTTCCGCGGATCCGGCGAACGGGCTGTCCGCCGATGAACTTGCGCTTTGTGTCGGCCGGACGCTGGCCTTGTCTGAGATCACCTCCCTGCGGCCTGCGTTGCTCGCCGAGTATCCGGTCTACGCCCTTCGCCGTGAAGATGCCGAACTGGTCGCAACCGCTGGCATGGCGGATGCGCTGACCCTCGATCCGGCCGGCCAGCCGGCCGTGATCGTTGACTGGAAAAGCGATGTGAACCCCGACCCGCAGACGCTCGATCATTATCGGGCTCAGGTACGGGCGTATCTCGACATGACCGGCGCCGCGCAGGGCCTGATCGTTCTGATGACGAGCGCGACGGTCATCCCCGTCTCGCCCGCGCTCCAGACGATGGCGGCCTGAGAGTGGCGTCACAATGGTCTCCCGCACGCGCGCCGCCGGTCCGAACCAGGACGATCTCTTCAACCCGGACCTCGAACTGCTCCTTCCGGAGCGGCTCGCGGTCGAGGGCAAGGTGCTGGGAAGCCCGGTACGTCAATTGGCGGTTCCGGCACTGCGCGTGCGTTGCCGCCTGCGGCCCTTCTCGATCCGCCGCCTAGCCGGTCACGAGACCGCGCTCCCGTCCGGCGAGACGCTGAAGATCATCAGCGCGAAGACCATCACGCCCCTTGGAGGCGGATCTGATTCTGCTGGTGCCCGGCGCGACCGACCCGGAAAGGATCGCCGAGGCGCTCGAACTCGGCGAAGGCCGATGGATGAATCTACGGCCGACCCGGATGGAGATGCTGGACCGTACTGAGCGCGCGGTGCGGCTGACTGCGGTATCGGTATCCTGGGTTGATGCCGTTCATCTCCGCGAGGGCCGTGTCGCCCTAGATGGTCAGTCAGCGCGGCCAGGGCTGAGGCGGCCGCAGATTGGCGCGCTTCACGCCGCTCTTGCCCATGCGACGCGGTCGACCGATCCGGCGACCATCGTCATGCCGACAGGCACGGGCAAGACCGAAACCATGCTTGCGCTCAAGTCCCATCAGCGTTTCGAGCGTCTGCTCGTGGTGGTGCCGACCGACGCCCTGCGCGAGCAGATTGCCGGCAAGTTCGAGACCTTCGGCGTGCTGCGGCACCAGCAGTGCCTAGAAGACAAGGCGGCCTTCCCGCTGGTCATGCGACTGTCGCATATTCCCTCCACCGCGGCCGAGGTCGACGAGATCTTCGATAGCGCCAATGTCATCGTCACCACGATGCAGATCGCTGGCCGCGCCGAAGCTGCGGTTCAGGAGCAGATGGCAGCCCGTGCGTCGGCCCTGTTCATCGACGAGGCGCACCACATCGGCGCCCCGACATGGGCTCGCTTCCGCGGCCTGTTCACCGATCGCGAGCCGCCGCTCCCCAATATCAAGTTCACTGCCATGCCGTTTCGCGAGGACGGCCGGCGTGTCGATGGCGAGTTCATCTATACCTATCCGCTCAAGAAGGCGCAGGCCGAAGGCTACTTCAAGCCGATCCGCTTCGAGGCGGTCTTCGGCCTCGATCAGGCGGACGCCGATTTGGCGATCGCGGAAAAGCTTGGCGACGTCCTTCAGGACGACCTGGATGCGGGCCTCAACCACCTCGCCATGGCGCGTTGCCAGACCATCGAGCGCGCGAAGGATCTCCACCAGCTCTATAGCGCGATGTATCCGGAGTTCCGGCCGGTCATCGTGCACAGCCAGCAACCGATCCGCGAGCGGCGCGCGAACCTTGCCGCGCTGCGGCGCTTCGACAGCCGGATCATCGTATGCGTCGACATGCTGGGCGAAGGCTTCGACCTGCCGGAACTGAAGATCGCGGCCCTGCACGACCTGCACAAGAGCATCGCCGTCACCATCCAGTTCGTCGGTCGCTTTACCCGCCAAGACCCGCGTCTGGGCGATGAGACCGTCATCGCCAACACCGGCGTGGATGACATCGATCGGTCCCTGGCCAAGCTGTATACCGAGGATGCCGATTGGAACGCGCTGGTCGAAGCGCTCAGCACCGCGAATCGATCGCCAAGTCCGTCGCGCCGAAATGTTCAAGGGCTTTGTCGGCGATCTCAGCGACATCCCGCTGCAGACGCTCGAACCCAAGATGAACGCCGTGGTCTATCGCACGAGCCGCGATGGCTGGGAGCCGCTACGCGCGGAGGATCTATATATAGTCCTGGCGTCTATCTGGGCATGAAGGTCAATCCGCATCAGCGCGTCGCCATCTTCGTGACGAGGTCGGAGGAACAAGCCGGCTGGACCACCGCCCAGCATGCGATCAATGTCATCTGGGATCTGCATATGATGCATTGGGATCCCGACCGCCAGCTTCTCTATATCAGCAGTTCCGCCAAGGGCCCTTATGACCGGCTGGCCAAGACCGTTTGTGGCGACACAGCGCGTCGTGTCGAAGGCGAGGAAGTCTTCCGCAGCCTGCATGGCTTCAATCGCCTGATCCTGCGCAATCTGGGTCTGACTCACCACCAGGGTCGCGGCGTTCGCTACTCCATGTATATGGGCGTCGATGTCGCCGACGGGCTTGACACGGCGAAGTCCCAGTCGCGCATCAAGAACAATGTCTTTGCGACCGGCTTCCTCGACGGCGTCCCCGCCTCGCGTGGCTGCTCCGCGAAAGGCAAATTCTGGTCGATCTCCCCCGTCCGCGACCTCGCCGACTGGGTCGAATGGTGCGCGGACATCGGCAAGGCCGTGAATGATCCCGGGATTACCACCGACGGGGTGTTCAAGAGCGCGATGCGGCCTCGTCAGATCAGCGAGCGTCCCCCTGTGCCACCTGTCGCGATCCATTGGCCGGAATCGCTGCTGACGCAGATCGAGGACCGGGTCGAAATCAGCTTCGGCGATGTGCCGGTGCCCTTCGCTGAATGCGATATTGAACTGCTGGATCATGAACGTACGGGCCCGCTGCGCTTCGCGGTGCGCAGCGATGAGCAGGTCGCCGAGTTTGAGATCGTGTTTGTCGAGGGCGGCGCCCGCTATCCGCAGCGCTCCGGGCCAAAGACGACCATCAAGATCGGTGGCAAATTGAAGGGCCTGCCCTCGGGAAATCGTCCGACCGTCCAGCCTCGGGCGCAAGATCCCCCAAACTACGAGCGCGTTCCAATATACGGTGGATGGTGGTTGGCTTGAGGGCTTAGGAAAAACACGGCCGCCAATCACCTGGGCTTCGCCCGCGTATTTCAGCCGTCCGGCGAGCAGTCTCTCGCGTTCACGCAAGGCGCGCTGCGCGGCCGGTCCGACCATTCCCGCGAGATCCTCGAATAGCCAAGGCACCAAGAGCGCGTAGCGTGCACGGGTATGCAGGACCGATGTGCCCGGAAAGAAGCGGTCGGCGTAACGCTGGTGGATTCAGGAAACCGATCTCGTCGCGCACGCCCATGGACTCTTCGTCCATCTGCGCTTTCGCGCGAAAGATAGGTCCAGCCAAGGGCAGGCTCGATCAACGATGCTCGTCTTGCCCTGATTGTCTCGCCTTCTGTCGCGACATCTCAGTTCCACAGTGAGGAAAGAGGCACCGCGGCGAGCTTGTCACCGAAGGGCACGACATCAGCGCTGTCGTAGAGCACCACGCCATAGGTAAAGCGGTTGCCGCAGGCCTCGGCCAAGGTCCGGAGCCCGCCGAAGTCGCTGGATTTGACCGTGGCGGACGCCTTGATCTCGATCCCGGCGATCATGCCGTCGTCGCGCTCTAGCACGATATCTACTTCGCGCATCTGCTGATCACGGAAGTGGTGTGGCGTCAGCCGCAGGTCCGATCCGGTCATGAGCTTCAGAACTTCCGAGAACACGAAGCTCTCCAGAAGCGAACCGAACAAGTTGCGGTCGGCTTTCACACGATCGAGGCTCAGACCTCGGACGGTGGCGAGAAGTCCGGAATCGAGGAAATGGAGCTTCGGCGTCTTGGTGATGCGCTTCAGTGCGTTGGTGAACCAGGGCTGCAGGGTGGAAACGAGGAAGACCTGTTCCAGAAGGCCGACATAACGCTGCCCTGTCTTGTGGCTCACATTGATGCTGGCGCCGAAGTGCGAATAGTTGACAAGCTGCCCCGAGTGCTCGGCGAGGAGGCGGACGAATTTCGGCAGTTCCGTCAATTTCTCAACGTCGGCTATGTCCCGGAGGTCGCGCGTCAGGACAGAGGCCAAATAGGATCGCGACCAGTCTTGACGCCGCCGCTCGCTCTCACGGGCGATCGCCTCGGGATAGCCGCCTTGCAGCACGAGTTGGACGAGATCGTCGCCGACGGGCGCTCCACGATCGCCTTGTAGTTTGCCTTCGAACAGGCGCCCCAGAAAGGTCGCCGTCTTGCCGTCGATCTCGGCGCGTGCAAGCGGCAACATCCGGATCGTCTCCATCCGTCCCGCCAGGCTGTCGGCGATGCGCGGGAGTGTCAGGACATTGGCGGAGCCAGTCAGCAGAAATCGGCCCGGCCGATAATCCTCATCTACCGTCTTCTTGATCGCCAGCAACAGGTCCGGAGCCCGCTGGATCTCGTCGATAATCGCCCGGTCAAGCCCGCGGATGAAGCCGGCTGGATCGGACTGGGCGGCCTCGAGCACCGTTTGATCGTCGAGCGTGATATAGGTTCGCTCCGCGTTCCCCATTTTCCGGACAAGCGTGGTCTTGCCTGCCCGGCGGGGCCCTACAATCAGGACCACCGGGGTGTCGGCAAGGGCGTCTTCCACCCGGCGCTCCACGAATCGCTCGTACATACCGTTCTCAATTTGGACAATTGGAACTATCAGGCATGACAATTGGGAGTCAACGACATGAATATTGGGACTATACGCGCCGCAACCTGGATGGAAACCGTTTCAACGAGCTCTCCGGCCGAAGCACTCTGTGATGCGGTCCACCGACATCGCACCACTTTGTTTTGCTATTCGTCAATCGTCATGTTGTCCTGATCCAACTGCGTTACCCCTAGCCCAACCGGAATCTCTCCGGCCAGGAGCTTCTCCTTCGATAGCAGCCCGGCATCTTCGAGCGCCTCGAAATCCGGCAGCTGGCGCAGCGTGTCAAGCCCGAACTGCGACAGAAAGTTTTTTGTCGTCACATAGGTGTAGGGCGCGCCCGGCTGCGGGCTGCGCGGCCCGGAGGCGATAAGATCCTGCGCGCGCAGAACGCCGATCAGATCGCGCGACACCTCCTTGCCGAAGAAGGTCGACAGCTCTGCGCGGGTGATCGGCTGGAAATAGGCAATGCACATCAACACCAGCGCCTCGAATTGCGACAATTCCTTCGCACCCTGCCCCGCAGGCGTACCGAATGCGGCGTGGATGATGTCTCCGAAGGCTTTCTTGGTCCGGTGCTGCCAACCGCCGGCGACCGCGACCAGCTCGTAGGGGCGCCCGGCGAGCGCGGCGCGGATGTCGTCGATGATCAGCTCGAGATTGCAGTTCTTCCCCACCACCCGCGCGAGGACACTACGTGTCACCGGTTCGCTGGCGGAAAAAATCACCGCTTCGACGCGTCCCATCCACTCGCGCCAGCGAAGCTCGGCCGGCAGATGTTCCAGCTCGGTATCCAGCAAAGCCGGCTGAACGTTTGGCTTCCGGCGGGCAGACGCTTCGCTCATCCCTACAACCCAAACAGCCGAAAGGTGGTGCGGCCGGAGAGCTCGCGCACGGCATCCAATTGTTGCAGCCGGTCGAATAGGCGCCGCGCGGCAAAGCGGGACAGGTTTTTGGTCGTCAGCGAGCCCGAAACGGCGTCTTCGTTGAGCAGCAAAAAAATCACGTCGCCGGCGCCCTTGGCGCGCAATTTTGGTGCGATGGCGATGAGTCTTTCGGCACTACGCGACAACACGGCGGCCAACCGGCAGGACTCCGCGGCCGCTTGAACCAGCGCAACGCAGACCGCGCGCTCAAGACCTTCGCCGGGTCGGATGCGCTTGCCGCCGGCCTCGCCGCGAAAAGCCGGACCGAAGACCTGAGCCATCAGCAGCGGCAGTGGCAGCGGCCAGCGCAGGCTTTTTGCCAACACCAGGTCGGCGAGCCACCAGGCAAAAAGCTCGGAGTCAGGGCGCATGGCGACGACGTGAGCGGCGATCGCCGCGGCGGCGAACGGCGCCGGCCGCTGCGATGCCGCCAGATTTTCGATCTCCGTGGAAAGCGCGGCGAGCGCTGGACCATCCCAATGGAGCCCGAGCTGGTCGACGATCTTTTCGAACCGATCGGCGCTGGCGGCGGGCGGCTGCACGGCCAGCTGCCGCCAGGCGCCAAAGACAGCGCCGGCGGGACCGGGATCAGCACCTGGGGGACAAATGCCAAGCATCGCGCAAGGCTGCCGCGTCCTCGGCGCGGCCGGCGAGCCGCATGCTGGCAGCGGCGCAGCTAAGCGCCAGCCGCTGCCGCCAAGCGCCGGCCCAGCCAGGCTGCGCGCGGGCGAGCGTGTCGAGGGCACCCAGGGCGGCGCCGGCCCGGAAGGCGGCGTCGCCGTCGCTCGGCGCGCCGGCGCTTGTGATCGCCCACGCCGGAACGGAGGGCGGCGCAGAAGAGCTAGCGGTCGCGGGATCGAGGCGAATCATGATTTGGAGAGTAAAGCGCCAGTGCGCTTTTTGCTATGATTGTTGCGCCAAAACGCACAGCCTGTCGGATACATATAATGAATGATAATGTTGCCTTATCTGTCATTTAGATGCTGCCGCATCTATGCCGCCACCAACGACTGGCGTACTCCTTCCGACAGGGCACCCATTCTGGCGCACGGGCAATGAATCCGTGCCGCCATGTCACGAAACGCTCGGCCCGCTCCTCTGCCGGCCGATGGTCCAGGAAATCCCCTCCCCGCGCACGATACCGGAAACCTCCTTGCCGAAGTATCGTTCGAGCACCGGCCGCCACGGTACGAGGGTGAATTCGCGCGATTTCTCCACGACGGCATATTTGCCGCTGGCTAACTCAACTGATCGGCGCAATGGGCCCTCTATCCGATCTCCTGCCCGGGCTTCGACATAGGGCAGACCGAGCTCGCCCGACAGTTGACCGGCAACACGGTTCAACTCTCGCTGACGCAAGACCGAAATCATGTTGGCGCGGTAGACGATACGCCCTTGCTCTTCGTCCGCGAGCGCTTGAGCGATCAGCCACTGCCGCCGGCGGGCCTGCGCCTCCCCGACCTCGTGGCCGAAGCCGGTATTGCGCAAGGGCTCCGGCGCATCCGAAACCAGCTCGCGGTCGAGCCAGGTGGCGCCGTCGAAGCTAACCTGTCGCGCCAACGGGATCGATGACAGCTTTTCAACGATCACAGGCTCGGCTCTGGCCCGCTGGCGCTCGTAATCCGCGATACGGTCCAGATGGTCCGGCGCGATGATCCAAGTGCCATCCGGCTCACGCTCCACGCCGCCGGTAGCACGCCGGATCACCTCCAGTCGACGGACATGCGTTTCGGCGAAACGCTCGGTGGCCGATAGATCATGCTTGAGATGGATATCGATACTGTAGCGCCCGCCACTGGTCGCGGCGATATCGGCAACGGTGCGGTCGATCTGCCTGGGTTCGGTGTTCCTCGGCGTGACACGCACGATGTACCCGTCGGGCGTCGGTTCCGTCGCCTCGCCTTTGCCGATATCGATGTAATGGCTTTTGCCGTCCATCCCATCGAGGATCAAGTAGTGCCGGTCGTTGATTTCGTCGGCCAGGCCGCGAGCGACAACACGGCCGACCACAAGCTCGGTCTTCGGTTCCGCATCGTGGACGACATAGTCTGCGGCACTGCGGGCGAGCCCCTTTCCGGTCAGCTCTCGATGCATGGTCTTGATGATATCGCCGCGCTCGCCGATGCGGCGCAGCGTCACTTCAAGCTCATCGTCCAGGCGCCAACGACCCGGAGCGGTCTCCTCGGCAAGTCCCATGCGCTCCAGTTTGCGCAGGCGGCCCTGGTGCAACGTTTGGCGAAACGCGTCGCGGCCGGCCGCCGAGACGAAGCCGTCATCGTCGCGCGTGCGCAGCAGCTGCCGGTCGATGCTGGTGAAGCGTTCCTGGTCCATTTCCTGGCGCAAGCGCTGCTCGATCTCGCGGTCGGTGCGGGGACCAAGATCGAGGCTGACCAGCTCGGCCGCCCGCTCGCGGATTCCGCTCGAAACATATTCCCGCGCGATGACGAGGTTTTCGTCGCGGTCATCCTTCCCGCGAACGATGATGTGGGTGTGCGGATGGCCGGTGTTGAAATGATCGACAGCGACCCAATCGAGCCTAGTGCCGAGGTCCTTTTCCATCTGCGCCATGAGCCGCCGCGTGAGCGGCTTCAGGTCGTCGTACTCAATGCCGTCTTCGGGCGCCACGATAGAGCGAAACTGATGGCGGTCTCCATCCGCGCGATCGAGGAACTCTTTTCCGTCGACGCGATCCTTGTCTGCGCCGTAGAGCTCGCCCGGCTCACCCTCGCGGGTGACACCGTCGCGCTGGATGTAACGCAGATGAGCACGCGCCCCGTCCTGCCCCTTGCCGGCTAGCCTGACGATGCGCGCCTTGACCATCACCCGGCGCTGGCGGAAGGCAGCGTATCGATCGCGCGATCTGAGTAATGCAGCAGCCGCCCCGCCTCGCCCTGCCCGGCTTCCGGTAAAGCGGCCGCCGCGCATGGGCTTGCCGCCTGCTCTGTTGATCGCCGCCCTGACCTGTCCAGCGTAGCCTTTGCCTGCCTTCGAGCCGTTCGACCGGATTTTGCCTAGCTTCGGCGTGAACTCATCGTCCTGCATGCCGGCCTCCAGCTAATCAAGAGTGAGATCAAGCGCTTATGCGCCCCAGCCTCCTGCGGTCGGTGGCAGCCTCTTGGAAAAACGATGTGCAGACAAAGACTTGACTGCCGCCTGGAGGCGGTACCTTTATCTTGCCTTCCGCCGACCCTGCTTCTGCCCCCGCCCAGCCGCCTCACCGACCCGCAGCCGCCAGCCCTCACCGGCTGTCCGGCTTGCTTGTCCCAAGGTGATCCTTCCCGAGCGGCACCAGAATTTTGCCGTTCGATTTGCGCGCCAGCTCGCCGTTCCGCAGAAAAAACAGCGATCCTCCGGAGGGAGCTTTTGGTGCCTTTGCACGCGGTGATTTGCCCTTGAACTGATCCATGTCGGCGGCCGAAACCCCGGCCGCCGTTAGCCCTTTCAGATAAGCAACCGTTTCATTTGGAAGCGGTGTTCCGCGTTTCAAATGCGCCTCATAGCGTACCGGTCCAGCGTTGTAGGCGGCGAACAGGCCGGGGAAGCCGAAGCGGTCATACATGGCGCGCAGATATGCGGTGCCGGCCAGGATATTGTCGTGCGGATCGTGCGGATCGGTGCCCAGACCGTGCGCGGCCCGCATGTCCTGATAGGTGCCAGGCATGACCTGCATGAGGCCCATGGCGCCGGCGCGCGAAGTGATGGGACGGCCATCGAGCCTGGTCTTGCCGTCGCTCTCGGCATCCATGACGGCGTAGATCCAGGCTTGGGGAATGTGGAAGCGTTTGCTTGCTTCCGATACGAACTGCTGCCACTTTTGAAGCTGCGGACTATGGGAGATGGCGACCGGCTCAGCGCCGGTCGAGGCGGAACAGGCGCATGGCGCAAGGGCGATCATGCCCAGCATCAGGAGGGTTACTCGGTCCATATCGGCACCAGCCTCCCGATGACATTCGAGGCCGGAACAGGCCCGAAATAGCGGCTGTCGAAGGAGCGAGGCGCCTCGCCGTTGAGCAGGAAGACCTCGTCATCGGCGAGCTTTCGACACGCGTTCCACCATGGCAGCGGGCGGCCTTGGACGTCGGTTGCGAAGCGGCGCGCTACGATCTCGCCGCCGATGATGATGGCTTCGTTGAAGGCGCAGACATGCTCGCGCGGCGGCGCGGCAAGGCGTTTCACCAGCGGCACATTGCGGGGCAGATAGGCGCGTTGAGCGGCGAGAGCGGAAGTGGAGTCTGGTGCGCGGACGAACACCAGATCGCCCCGTGCGGGCACTCCGGCAGCGACACGATAAAGCCCGACCGGCGCGCTGGCCGAGGCGTTCCAGACCAGCCAGGGCGATGGTTTTTCGAAGGCGGTGAAGCCGATGAGGCCGACGCCAATCGCAGCTATGGCGATTGCGTTACGGGCCCGAATTCGCCGCAAACGGCTGCTGATCAGACGGATGGAGGGACGACTCATGACCGGCCTCCATCCTGAGCGTCGGAGTGCTGCTGGCGTCCTTTTGACCACTCATCGAGCTCGTCGATGTGGTAGCGGACATAGCGGCCGTGCTTGCGGAATTCCGGGCCGCCGCCGGTGAGCCGCATCTTTTCCAGGGTGCGCTGGGACAGGCCGATATAAAAGGCAGCCTGCGCGGTGTTGAGAAACGGGCTGCCCTTCTTGGCGCGGGCGGCGCGCTCGTTTTCGTCGTCCATGATCATCCTCGTTCGCTTGGGAGAAGCGAGGGCGAGGATGAGCGCGTGAGGACGCTTCAGGGACGGGCGAAGAGTCGTATCATGGGTTTTCGCCGCCCCTTGAGAGGAGCCCCCGCGCCGGCTGGGGCGCGAGGGCTTGGGGGCTTGCCAATCAGTCGACCGGGTTCCAGATGATGGCGTAGGTTTCGTCGTCATCCTGCCCGGCGGCACGGCCGAGATTGGCGTAGAGCTTGCGCGGGCCGAACTCAGGGGCGGCGATTGACAGGCTCACATAGTCCTTGCCGGAGGTCTCGCCGGTGCGGATCCAGCCCGCGCCGACCTCGACGCCCTGCGTCAGCACCCGGAAGTCGGGATGGTTTTCGGCACCCTTGGCCTGGTTGGGCACGATGTCGATGTCGGCGCGGACGCTGAGCGTCTTGAGCTGGCCTTTGTAGCCGCCGTTGTCCTGCTTGGTGACGTAGCCGATCGCGGTCATGTTAGTCTCCTTTTGTTGTTCGCCGGGGACCATTCCCCTGCGATGGCGGACCGTGATGGGCGCGTCAGGAACGCCTGAACCCTTCAGGGCCGCAGCGGCAGCGAAGGACCCGAGCGGACGGCTTTTTTGAAGCGAAGCGGCGCGAGGAAGCCGCCGCAGGCGGCGGGGAAAAAAGCTGGCGGCGAGGGTTTCGGGCGGGCCGGATCGCCCATAGGTCGACAAGCCAGCCGCAGGGAAATGGTCCCTGAAGACACATGGAGACAGGTCGCGCTGACCGCGCTGCATGCAACAAGCAGACGACGGCAAGGTGCGGCCGTGGAAGCTCGGAGGCCGTGCCGACGACAGCTGGGGCCGATCAGCGCTGGCGCTCTGCCAGCCATGCGGATGTGCTGATCGTTGGCCGATGGCGGGGAGTTTGGCGGTCGGATCTTGCTGCCGGTTGCGAACCGCCAGGGACGGCTGAATGCGCAAATCCACCCGACCGGAACGTCGCGTGGGCGACGGCAAGGCGAGGTGCCGCCGCCCGAGCGAAAGGGGTCATTCGGAGCCGAACAACGCGCGGATTTTCGCCCACTGATCGGCGGTGCGGAAGCCGCCGCGACCGGTATAGGTTTCGACCGGGATTTTCATCCAGCGCGGCAGCCATTGGTCGACCTTGTGGCGGCCGTTCTTGCCGCAAAGGAAGTCGCGAATGATCTTCTTTTGCGTCTTGACCTTCTCCGAAACATTGCCGTCCGCGACGTGCTTGCCGGCTATATCGGCCAGCATGGCGTTGGCGATTTCCCTGTCGCGAATGAGGTCGAAGAAGGCCTCGTCCGGCTGCCAGTAGGCGCCGATATCGACATTCAGATGGTTGCCGAGCGCCTCGACCACAGCACTTCCTGCCTGCAAAGTCTCGCCTATGACGATGGCGAGCGCGCGCATGACATCGTCGTCGGTGAGCGCCAGCAGGCGGGCAAAGACGCTCGCCGTGGCATGACCGTCGCTTTTTCCCCCGGCGACGGTTCTGTCCTCATCGGCCATGTTCAGCAGGGCCAGGACCGCGCGGCGTTTTCCGGCGAAGGCGGCTTCGGCCTTGCCGTTGATGGCATGCCACCATCAGGCGCATGCTGTGCCCGCATGATCGAGCATGGCGGCGCGCACGGCGGCGTGGCGATGCAGATCGACATAGTTCTGCATTGGGCCAGAAAGCTCGGGCCGTGATGGCTTGGCGGGCGTGTCTGCTTCCTCACCGGCATCGGCTTTCCCGCGAGCGCGGCGGGCTTCCTTGTGCGACAGCCAGCCTTCGTGACACTCGACTTCGCCGCGATGCGAGATGGTGATGACGATCTTGCCGCCTTTTTTCTTCGGCGTCTTTTCGTGGTCCCATGCGGGGAAATACTGGCCGGGTTCCAGCACCACCACTTCGGCCCAACCGGCTTCCAGATAGGCAGTCTCCCACTGCGATACTTCATCCGGGTCAAGGCGGGCGATGTTTTCGATCAGCGAGGCTTCGAGCGCATCGGCGTCGTCGCCGTCTTCCATGATGGCGCAGGGCAAGGGATCGGCTTCGCCGCGCTCGTCGGCAATGGATTTCGCGGCGAAATAGCGCCGTCGCCCGGCGACGATTTCGAACATGTCGGGCGCGCTGTTGGGCCGCACCAGAAGCGGCACCAGAACGCCGCGCGCACGAACCGAGGGCAGAATGTCGGACACGTCCGGGGCGCGTCTGGCATGGCGCATGTTGACGGCGGAAATGTTGAGCCGGTCGATTGCGATGTGAGCAAGCTGCATGGTTTTTCTCCTTTTCTTCGGTTGGGATTGTCCCTGACGGGAGGCGCGACAAGCGGCGCGGCGGGGACGGGTTTTGCGCCTAGCGGCGCTCTCTCGCCGCGTCGGGCGAAAGCTCGGAATGGGGGATTGAAAGTGCGGTCGCTGCCTGTCGAAGAAGCTGTTCGGCCTCGGTGATATGGCCGGCGAGGCGCGCGGCCTGCGCATAGACCGAGAGCGGGAAGCGGCCCTCGAAATGGAGGTCGCGCTCGATGCCGAGGCCAAGCGGACCTTTGACGGCTTGAAGCTCGGCAAGGCTGACGCTGCCGAGTTCGGGGTATCCGAACCCGAGGTCGCAAAGGCCGAACAGCGTATCGCCGTCGGCGTCGAGTTCGGTCAACAGCCAGGTTGCCGCGCCTGCCGGATCAAACAGCTTCACGACCGGGTGATGGTCGGTTTCAACTTGCGCCGCGCCGTTGGCGAGAAGCCGGGCGCAAAGGTCGTCGGTGATCAGGATCATGGCAAAAACTCCTTTTTTAGAACAGGTCGAGTTGATTGCGGGCGTTCGGCGGGAGAAAGGTTCGCTGGACCTTTTTCTGATCCGCCTCACCATCGAAGAGGCCGATATCGAGCGGCTTTTGCGCGGCACGCGGCCACCTCCATGAGGTGGTCGAGCCGGTCGCGCGCGGTGATCGGGCGCACGCCGGGGACGAGCGTTTGCACGCCTTGCGGCGTCGTCTCGCTCTGCAGGGGATGGGAAGCGCGCGCGCTCATGCCGCGATCCCCTCCTGCGGCGGCTCGGCTTCATCGTGGTGGAAAGCGAGCAGCAAATCGGCGGCCTTCGAGGCGCGGCTGGCGGCGCTGAAGATGGCGCGATTGTCCTCGCGCAGCACCTTCAGCCATGAGCCGATATAGTCGGCGTGGCGCACGGTCGGCTCGATGCCGAGACTGCTGCAGACAAAGGCTGCGGCGATTTCGGCGACCAGTTCCTCGCGGGCATAGACCTTGGAGCCGAACGAGCCGGAAAGATCGCGGGCAAGCCGCGAGGGGTGGCCGGTCCAGTGGCCAAGCTCGTGAAAGCAGGTTCTGTAATAGTCGATCTGCTGGAAAAATGCCGGCTGCGGCGGGACCTGAATGCAGTCGCTACCGGGCATGTAGAACGCGCGTTCGCCGCCGATGCGCAAATCGGCGCCGCTGGAGCGGATGAGCGCTTCGGCCTGCGGGATGATTTCGCGTTCGGGCAGCGGCTCGGCGGCGGCGCGAACATGCTCGGGAAGGCCGTCGCACTGAGCGACATTGAAGACGGTGAAGCGCTTGAGATAGGCGATTGCCCGCGGCTCCTCGCCATCGTCGCTGGCGCGTTCTTTTTCGTCTTTGGGCACAAAGCGGTCGGCATGCACGATGGTCGTGCCGCGCTCGCCCTTGCGGACATTGCCGCCAAGGATCAGCGCCTGCCGGAAGGTCAGCCAGTTCTGGCAGGGATAGCCGCGCTCGATGACGGCGCCCCACAGGATCAGGATGTTGATGCCGGAATAGCAGCGCCCGGTGGCGGCGTTCTTGGGCAGGCCGAGCCCGGCATTGGCCCTGCCCCAAGGCTTGACCCATGGCACGGTGCCGCGTTCCAGCTCGGCGACAATGCGGTCGGTGATCTCCTGATAAAGGCTGGCGCCCGGGCGCCCGCCTGCCCTTGCGCCAGCCTTTGCGTTGGCGCAACGCTTACTGTTTGCACGCATCGTTTTATCCTCCGCTCTTCAATCGCGCGCCTTTCCCCGGAAGCGGGGTGGGCGGCGAAACGCGACCGGAAAGGCCCGCCGTCAGAGGCGAACCGCATCCGAAGGACCGGAACGAAGTGGAGGACCCGGAGCGACAAGCGGAGGGTTGCGGATTGCCGCGGCGGGCCTAGAAGGGAGTGCCGCCCACCCCGCGCCGCCGGGAAAGGCAGCTAACCCAAGACCGCGCCGGCCAAAGGACGGCGACCATCGGCAGCCGCAAGGCTGCTTTGCGCCAGGGGGCGAAGCCGGATGGCCGAGACCGCCTGAGCCTGCCGAAGAATAGCGGGCTCGGTTCACGAGCACCCGGTGCGCGCCAAGGGCGCGCTGGCGCCATTCGAATGCGGCGCGAACTCGCCCGACCAGGTTTGGGGGATCAAGTCGCGAAGCTCAAAAGCCTATTTCTTCGACGGCCTGATCAAATCGCCGGGATCAAAACGATCGCCAATCGCCCCAGCACATTCACGCTGGCGCGTTCGATCTCGTCCACGTAGCGCAAGATCAAGCTCAGCGCGCGCCGCCAGTTCCTCTTGCGTCAGGTGCTGCTCGTGGCCGCGAGGGAAAAGTGGACGACCGAGACCGCCTGGGCCGGCAAAGCAGATCGGGATCGGTCCGCGAGAACCCTTGCGCGCCAGGCCCTGGCCGATTTGCAACAGGATCATCGGGAAGCAGATCCTGTAGTGCCGGACCCGCCTGACCCCTTGTTGAACAACTCTATTCCGATCGAGGATCCAGCAAGGCTGCCGGATCAACCTCAAGCACCTTGGCGAGCTTCTGGACCATATCGATACTGGCACCGTAAACGCCGCGTTCCAGGGCGCTGATGTAGGTGCGGTCGACGCCGGCCTCATGCGCCAGCGCCTCGTGTGATAGTTTCTTTTTGTGTCGGTGCCGGCGAAGATTGCGGGCAAAGACCTTCCGAATCTCGATGCATGAGAGGCAAACGTCTTGTGGAGGATTTACCACGGGGTATTCTCTACAAATGCAGCGGGTGTCGGCATTGCCCTGTTGCCCGACCCTAAAAGCCGAATTCAGGATTCGACTTGAGGACGTTCTCGCTGACGCTCACCTTGTCGTGACCTACCGGTGGCGAGAACGAGGAACTTGTGCCAGCAGCTGGCAGGGATCGACCTCCAGAATCTCCGCTAGTTCTAAAAACTCAATGACGTCCAAACGACGTTCACCGCCTTCATACTTTGCGACGAAGGACTGTGGGCGGCCCAGCGCCTGCGCAACCTGGAGCTGGGTCAGGCCCTTGTTCTTTCGCGCCGCAATCAGCTGTTTCAGCATCTGGCGCTGGCGAGATGATCGAAGGGATTTCGGCATTTTGCGAACCGGCCAGGAAGGAACCGGCTCGCCGACTAATCTCAGTTCGAAGTATCCCATTTTAGGATATTGACCGAGCGTCAGGGCGGACGCGGGATCCTACAAACCGAGAGAGAGAGAATTGGGAAACAGGTCGCGCCTCGAGCCTAATGAACCCGTTGTCGACGAAGTCCCCTGGTCAGGCAGTCTCACGGCCTACGACAGGGAGCATTTTACGATCTACCTGCGGCTGCTGGATGCATCGGCCGACAACGCAAGCAAGGAAGAGATGGCGCAAGTCATTCTCGGCATCGACCCGGCATGCGAACCGGAGCGAGCCCTAAAGTCGCTTGACAGTCATCTGCGACGTGCAAATTGGATGGTGACGACGGGCTACAAGGAATTGTTCGGCAGCTGACCATTTGCTCGGGTGCACCACACCGCATTTTCAAGTGAGCAGGTCCTTGTATCCATCGTTCATGAGGGCATGGCCGCGGCGTATGGCGCGACGGACCAGGTCGCGCAGATGATCGCGCGGATCAGCCCAATCGGCCCTGACGCGCGCTTGGCCAAGCAGGGTTTCGGCGATGGCCCGGTGCGTTGCCCGCGACAGCGACCCATCGAGTGCACGAAGGACGAAGCGGAGACGTCGGCCACGCGCCTCCGCACGAAACAGGGTATTCGGCAGCCGTCCGCGCATCGCCAGGCTATTGAGGCATCCAAGTGCCCATAGCCGATGCTTCGCCTGCCCGGCCGGCCAGATCGCGTCGACCTGCAGGCGCACATGCTGAGCGACTGTCGCACCCGAAACCGCGAGCTGAAGATGTCGCTCAGCAGGGCGCAACAGAACGTGCTGGCGGGCCTCCCCCGCCAAAAGCACCGTGGCACGACATGGCGGCGCCGTCAGATCGAAAGCGGGCGGCGCGGCCGAGGAAGATGCCGGTTCGGCGGTGACCGGCAAGACGTAGGGACATTGGCGTGGACACCAAAATACACGCGCATCAGGCCGCAAGGAGTCCGCGAAACAAAACGCCCCACCGCGTCAGGTCGACGCGCGACGCGATGATGTCGAGCGACATCGGACTGCCGAGCCATTCGGCCCCCTCCAGTGCTTTGGCCAGATCGTTGCGGAATGCCGGATTGCGCCTCAAGAACTCCCAGGCCCACTCTCGCCGCGTCAGACGAAACGTATGCTGGTACGCCCTGTCATCCCACCAGTCGGGCCAGTCGGCGCCGGTGTCTTCCACCGACCTCATGGACAAGCCCCACGGACAAACCGACCACGCATCACGTCGCGCCGCAGGCTAGTGGCGCCCACAGAACCGGCCCATGGAAACAGCCATTGCGCCGAATGGAACCAAGCGTCTCGGCCGAGACGTCGAGATATCCGGCTACTGCGCGGGTGAGGCCGATCGCGTGCGGTTCGCCGATCCGCTCAAGCGGCCAGCCGGCGCGGCGCAGGATGCGCTCCATGCGCAGATCGGTGACCGTGACAATTCGCTCGAGACTGCATGACAGGCCGAATTCGATGATGCCGGCGAAGAGTTCGTAGGTGGCGACAGCCACGCCGCCGGCCCCCTTGGGGGTCGATGGCTGAAGATCGAGGGCGAAGCGGCTGCTTTCCCAGATATCCGGCTCGCTGGGCGCCGCCTTGCCTTCCAACAGCTCGGCAAAAGTGTTACCCAGCATGGTGGGCCCGGTCGACGGAAGCAGCCGCGCGCATCCCTCGACAGCACCGTCGAAACCGCGCAAAAGGAGATAGTGCGGTTTCAAGGAATCGAAGCAATCGATCTCGTAGCGGCCGTTGGTCGGCACCTGCCAGTCCAGCCGCTCCTTGAAGACGCGGTAACGCAAGCGGTGCATTTCATGAAGTTCGTCGACAAAGTCGCCATAGCAATCGGGTGTAACAAGCTGAATCACGCTGGGCCTCCTTAAAGGGATCACCCTGGCATTGGAGGCGAATCTTCAGCACGAAGCATCCTGTGCAACTGTACAGGGTAAAGCTGCTTGTCAGAAAAGACCGTTGTTGGAAGCCGAAAGCTGCACCACGGCTTGCATGACTGTGCGCACGCCGAGCTTCTTCCTGGCATTGTCCAGATGATACGCGGCTGAACGGCGCTTGACGCCCAGGATGCAGCCGGTCTCCCACGCTGACTTGCCGCGCGCCGCCCATTGCAGGGCACTCATATTCCCGGGCGTCAGCGCAATACCATTTTATCACTCGATCGGTAACAAGCTTGCGACGAATGTGAATGTGGAAACAGGTCGCCATGAGTTGAAGCGCCTGTTTCATAGCGCTCGGCGGCGAGCAGGAACGACCGATTGGGTTCGTCAGCGGCAAAGGTCACGGCCGCGACACCGCCCCGGCGATCGACAATCGGAATGGTCACACCGCAGCCCTCGGCTGTTCGGGAGCTGGCGGTTGAGGCGAAGAGAGCCGTCCGGGTCGGCGCGCGGAAAGCGACCAGAGCGTTGACCGACGTCAAGCCGGCATCGCCGTGATCGCAGTTTTCCGCGCACCGAGCAAGCGGATGGGCCATCGGCTCGCCAGCGCTTGAGCTGGACGGCCGCGCAGCCGGTTCCCGCCATCAGCCGGGCAGCATTATGGAAAGCATGCCTGGCACCCTCGTGCTGGGGGTCGAAAGGCAAGTCGACGGCCGTCAGTGCTCGTTTTTAGCCTGCTCCGCAGCGCCAGGCCATGCATGATCATCATGTTACGGAGTAACGCCGAGGGTGGCTGGCGGGCCATGCAGCACGATGCCGACGCTGTCACCGACAAGAACGATGTCGCGGCGCGCAATCAACCAGCTTCGCGCTCGCCCTGCCCGCAGGCCAACCAGCGGCGTTCCGCGCCTGCGGGAACGAATATCCGGAGGTGTGATGGCATTTGCCTCCCCGACCGCGCTCGAAGTTGCCTTCCCTTACGTTACCGCCGGCCGGTGTCGCGTTTGAAGCCCATTTGTGCAGCTAGGAAGAACTAAAATCACGCAATTGGTTGTGTTGACGCTCCGGCAGGCGTGATAAAGATTGATTAAATCGATTGAGTTCCTTCGCGGCGGGGCTGCGACCATTTTGGGGAACATGGACGCAAAAGGCACCAGAAAAGGCCGCGCCGGACGCAAGGCCAACGACGTCAAGGCGGATCTGATCGCTGTCGTAGTCGCGGTCACCGATGGGCACCCTTGCGTTCTCACCATCGGGCAGGCCACACTGCCGTCGGGCCCGTTCGAGTTCGATCACCGCTCGCTGCAGTCGGGCCTTCGGGCATGGGTCGAACGGCAAACCGGTCAGCCACTTGGTTACATCGAGCAGCTCTACACATTCGCCGACCGCGACAGGATCGGCGACGAGCACCAGCAGCGCGTGATTTCGATCAGCTATCTCGCTCTCACCCGGGAAGAATATGCCAGCGCCTCGGCCAAGTGCTGCTGGGGGAGCTGGTACGATTACTTCCCGTGGGAGGACCATCGCTCCGGCACGCCGCCGGTGGTGCTGGATATTCTACGCCCACGCCTGATCGAATGGGCGCAAGGCGCGCCAGAGGCCGAGGCGCGTCGCGAGCGCCAGCGGCGGGCAGCAGTGGCTTTCGGCTTCGACGATCGGGGCTGGAACGAGGAGCTCGTTCTTCAACGCTATGAGCTGCTTTATGAGGCTGCGTTGGTTGAAGAGGCGGCTCGCGGCGGGCAGCATGCGGGTGCCCTCGCCCCGATGCCGGGCAGATCGATGGTCGCCGATCATCGCCGCATCCTGGCAACAGGTATTGCGCGGTTGCGCTCCAAAATCAAATACAGGCCCGTCGTGTTCGAGCTGATGGCGCCGGTTTTCACGCTTCTACAGCTGCAGCGAACCGTGGAGGCGCTCGCCGGCAGGCTCGTTAACAAGCCGAATTTCCGCCGCCTGATCGAGCAGCAGGAGCTAGTCGAGGAAACAGGCGAGACCACCACGGAAACCGGCGGGCGGCCCGCCAAGCTTTATCGCTTCCGTCGTGCCATTCTCGACGAGACGGTCATAGCTGGGACAAAATTGCCGCTGGCGCGGGGTTGACATCCTTATAGTCAACGTAGAAATATCCCCTTATAACCAGATTGACTATAATCGGAGGCGCCGATGACCCGGGCGTTATCTACGGTCGCCTCCCTGTACGACCGCGTCAGAAGCGTGATTCCGTCAATCGAATGGCCGGCCTTCAGCGACGACATCGACGCCATCCTGGCTCTCAAGGCGAAGCGCAACGCGGTCATCCTGGCCCACAACTACCAGACGCCGGAGATCCTTCATTGCGTGGCCGACATCGTCGGCGACAGCCTGGCCCTCGCCCGCAAGGCAATGACGGTCGAGGCGCAAGTCATCGTGCTCGCAGGCGTGCATTTCATGGCTGAGACGGCCAAGCTGCTTAATCCCGACAAGACCGTGCTCATCCCGGATCTCGAAGCCGGTTGCTCGCTTGCCGACTCGATTACGCCCGAGGATGTGCGCCTGATGCGGCATCGCTACCCTTCCGTTCCGGTCGTCAGCTACGTCAACACCTCCGCCGCCGTGAAGGCTGAGTCCGACATCTGCTGCACCTCGGGGAATGCGCTTGCAGTGGTGAGATCGCTCGGTGCGCCACGCGTGATCATGCTGCCCGACGAATATCTGGCGAGAAACATCGCCGCGCAGACAAAAGTCGAGATCATTGCCTGGAAGGGAGGGTGCGAGGTGCATGAGCGCTTCGCAGCGTCCGACATTCAAGAGCTGCGCGAGGCCTATCCCGGCGTGACGGTGCTTGCTCACCCTGAATGTCCACCGGAGGTCGTGGCGGAGGCAGACTTCGCTGGCTCGACGGCGGCGATGTCGGACTACGTCGGACAGCACAAGCCAGCGCGTGTGGTGCTGATGACGGAGTGCTCGATGAGTGACAACATTGCCGTCGAACATCCGGAAATCGAGTTCGTACGCCCCTGCAACCTGTGCCCGCACATGAAGCGCATCACGCTCGCCAACATCCGCAGCGCGCTCGAAGAAACCCGTCACGTCGTCACGATCGATCCCCATGTGGCTGAGCGGGCCCGTTGGGCTGTGGAACGCATGCTCTTTGTATGACGGCCGACATCCAGGACATTTGCGGTGCACCAGTAGTCATCGGCGCGGGCATTGCCGGCCTGATGACGGCGCTTCACTTGGCGCCGCAACCAGTCGTCCTTCTCTCCAGGACCCCGCTTGGAACGGACGCCTCCAGCACGCTGGCTCAGGGCGGGCTCGCGGCGAGCCTCGGCGAAGACGACAGCCCCGAACTGCACCTCACCGATACGCTTGCCGCCGGCGATGGACTTTGCGACGAAACGATGGCCATGCGGGTGGTCGAGGCCCTACCCAACGCAATCGACCACCTCATTCCTCTGGGTGCTCCTTTCGACCGCGCGCTGGATGGGAAACTATGGCTCGGCCTTGAGGCTGCGCATTCGCGTCGCCGGATCGTGCACGCCGCCGGCGACGCCACCGGCCGCGAGTTGTTCCGCACGCTCCTCGCCGCGGTGCGGCGAACACGTTCGATCACTGTCCTGGAAGGCGTGGCCGCCCTTCGCCTCGTGGTTGCGGAGGGCGGCATTGTGGGCGTGTTGGCGGCCCGACATAGCGGCGCCTTCGCACTGCCGACGCGACGCGTGGTGCTTGCGAGCGGCGGCATCGGTGGCCTCTTCAGCGATATGACGAATCCGCTTGGCTCCTTCGGGCACGGGCTGGCGCTGGCCGCCTGCGCCGGCGCCGAGCTTGCCGATCTTGAATTCGTGCAGTTCCATCCGACCGCCCTCCTTGCCAATACGCCCGGCGCCGAGCTCGCCTCGCGTGACGTGGTCGCGCGGGCCATCTCCTGTCAGCTCACCGCCGGACATCGTGTCTATCTCGACGCCCGGCAATGCCTTGGCCAGAAATTCGCCCGACGCTTTCCGGCGATGGACGCGGCTTGCCGGCAGGCCGGCATCGATCCGGCCATCGAGCCGATCCCGGAACGCCCGGCCGCGCACTATCACATGGGTGGCGTGGCCGTGGATGCCGAGGGCCGCAGCTCTGTTGCCGGCTTGTGGGCCTGCGGCGAAGTTGCATGCACCGGGCTGCACGGCGCCAACCGGCTGGCCAGCAACTCGCTAGCCCAGGCGGTTGCAACAGAAGCCTGGGTGGCTACAAGCATCGCCGGAACTTGCGCCGGCTGGCAGTGGCCCAGGCTTCCCGCAATCGTTCCAGTGCGACCGGATCCTTCACCCGTGCGCCAACTCGTCTCGAATGCGCTTGGCATCGTCCGCAACGGCAAGGGGCTGCGCCCCACCGTGGCGGCTCTGCTGCCGATCGCCGTTGGCGAGACGGCGGCGGCCGGCCCGGGACTGGTGGCGATGTTGATCTCGATTGCGGAGCTTCGACGTGAGGAGAGCCGCGGCTCGAATTACCGGTCTGATTTCCCCGCGCGCGATGGGGCCGTCCTCCCCTCGCGACTGACGCTATGCTCGGCCTTCGAGAGCGCCGTTGCACTCAGTTGGCAAATGTCCGAACGGAGCTGTTGAAATGACTTCACTTGCACCGCTTCCCCAGATCATCATGGAACCCATTGTGCGCAGCGCACTGCTTGAGGACTTGGGCAGAGCCGGCGACATCACGAGCGACGCAATCATCCCCGCCGACTGCAAAGCGACGTTTGCACTGAACGCGCGGCAGGCTGGCGTTGTTGCTGGGCTTGATCTGGTAATGTTTGCCTTCCTGCTCGTCGATCCTGGCATCAGCATGCAGTTGCAGTGTCCGGAGGGTGGCAAAGTTTCGGCTGGGGAAACCATCGCGAATGTCCGCGGACCGGCGCGCAGCCTGCTGGCGGCCGAGCGGACGGCGCTCAATTTCCTCTCCAGGCTGAGCGGCATTGCGACAGCTACCGCCGCGCTGGTGGATGCGGTACGCGGGCATAACGCAAAAATCGTGTGCACACGAAAGACGACGCCCGGACTGCGTGTCCTGGAAAAATATGCCGTACGTGCCGGAGGCGGCGCCAATCACCGTTTCGCGCTCGACGACGCCGTGCTTATCAAGGACAACCACATCGCCATTGCGGGCGACATTCGTACCGCAATCGAGCGGGCGCGCAGCGCCATAGGCCACATGGTCAAGATCGAGGTCGAGGTCGACACGCTGGAGCAGCTTGAGATGGCGCTTCAGGCGAGCGTCGACGCCGTGCTCCTCGACAACATGTCGGTCGAAGAGCTTGCTCAGGCTGTCGCGATGGTCGGCGGCCGCGCGATCACGGAAGCCTCCGGTCGGGTAACGCTGGCGAGCGCCGCGGCAATAGCGACGACTGGCGTCGACCTTATCTCGGTTGGCTGGCTGACCCACAGCGCGCCGATCCTCGATATCGGCTTGGATGTGCCGGTGGGTGCCAACTGCAGCAGGCGTCTGAACTGATGGGGCGGACATGATCCGGTCTTGCCGGGAATGCGCGAGTGGTAAGCTCGCCAGCACCACTCCTGTAGGTGCCTCCATGCAAGAGTGCAGGCTGCCCGGCGATACGCTCCAGATTGGCGAGGGGAGAGATGACGGATAATGAACTAACAAAAGCCCGCGGCGAAGCACTTGGCGTTATCGTCTGCCGGCTCGACGAACTGCGCCAGATGGCCGCCTCTCACGGGCTGGAATTTATCGGTTATCTGCTGGACGTCGCCTTCACGGAATCCTGCGACGCAATCAGAAGGGAGCGTTCCTGCGCTCGAAGCGAAACAATGGATGCGGCGGTTCGCGCTGACGACGTGAGTTGAGCCATTGCCGGCAGCAGCCAGGGCCTACTGTTTTGAATGAAACCGGTAATCGCGCCTCCATATGGGGCACTTCTCGCTGGATAGGCTTGTCGATCAGCAACCCTGCAACGCTCCCGGTCAAGGACAGATGATTTTGGAGACAAGGTGGTGGATATGAACCCCGACTCAGCCCGGACCTGACCTCGGACCCAATCGGTTGGGCGCTTCCGCCCTGGACGCGAGAGGCCCGGTAGCCAGCGCTACCCAGCCGTAGGGGAATGGAAGCCGCACCCGTGATTACGCTTTAGGCACGCAATAACGATAAGGGTAAAAATCTGCGCGAAACGGTCGCACCGGTATTGACTTTAATTGACACACACCGCGAACACTTGCATAAGCCGCGTAGCGGTAGTGGCTGAGGGGCATGCCGCACCCAATTTTTCCCTAGGGGCGAGGTCTGATCTATGGCGGCACTGGCAAAATTCAGACCAGTTGATTCCGGCCAACACGGCAAGGACGAACTCCGCGAGATTGTCCGTGAGCGCTCTTATCGATACGGACGCTACACGCTCTCGTCGGGCATAGAGAGCGACATCTATTTCAATATGAAGCCTACTATGATGGTGGCGCGAGGCGCGCAACTTGCCGCACTTGAGTTCCTAAAGATCGTTGAGCAAACGAAAGCAGAGTACGTCGGCGGCCTTGAAATGGGCGCGGTTCCCGTAATCGGATCAATGGCGGCTGTCAGCTCGGTCATGAACAAACCCATAAACACGATCTTCGTTCGCAAGGCTCCCAAGGCTCACGGCACAAGGGACGTGATTGAAGGCCTTGGCCCCAAAGAAGATCTCAAGGGAAAAGTCGTCCTGATCGTTGACGACGTTGCCACAAGCGGCAAGTCGATATTGAAGGCGATTGAAGAGGTCCGCCACGTCGGGGGCATTGTGCGTGACGCTGCTTGCCTCGTGGACCGCGACGAGGGAGCTTCGGCGCTGCTAGCCCAACATGGTGTAACGCTGCATTCCGTGCTGCATGCGAGCGAATTTGGCGTACGCCACTGACAATCTCATACAACGTCTTTCCGGCGACCTAGCCTTAGAGGACATTCCGCCGATTTGCAGCGAGTGCAAGCGCCTCGTGACTGAGAGCGATTGCCCTTGCCCATCCACCCTGTTGTTGGTGCAACACATGCTCGCTGCCGTTCACCAGCGGCTTAACGCCGTTGGCTACCTCTCTGAGCAAGGCGCCGTAAGACTGAAGGCTTTTACCGATTATCTGGCGGCGGTCGTTCGCATAGCTTCAGAGACCGGCGACGCGGCACCCTGGATTGATCTAGCCCGCCGGTTTAGCGCTCTTTTCGGTCCCGATGAGGTTGCCCATTAGGGCTTATCACGCTTTTGCTGGACGAGCAGCCTCGGCGGCAATGCGTCATAGTTCGCCGGCGCCATGGTGCGAGCGTAAAAGCGCCGAGCAGCACCCGGCAAGAATATGCCAGTGACTCGGCCAAGCCCTGCTGGGGGAGCTGGTACGATTACTTCCCGTGGGAGGACCATCGCTCCGGCACGCCGCCGGTGGTGCTGGATGTTCTGCGCCCCGCCTGATCGAATGGGCGCCGCCGGATCGTGCACGCCACCCGCCGCGAGTTGTTCCGCACGCTCCTCGCCGCGGTTCGACGGACACGTTCGATCACTATCCGGGAAGGCGTGACAGCCCTTCGCCTCGTCGTAGCGGAGGGCGGCATTTGTGGGCGTGTTGGCGGCCCGACATACAGGCGCCTTCGCACTGCCGACGCGATGCGTGGTGCTCGCGACCGGCGGCATCGGCGGCCTGTTTAGCGATACGACGAATCCTGTCGGCTCAGGGGACACGGCCTGGCGCTCGCCGCCCTGGCCGGCGCGGAGCTCGCCGATCTGGAGTTCGTGCAATTCCATCCGACCGCGCTCGAGGGCCCAAGGCGCCCGATGCCGCTGGTGAGCGAGGCGGTGCGCGGCGAAGGCATGGCACCAATTGATTTTCGATGGCTCCTACAGGCCGAAACGAAACCCTCCTGCTGGGAAATGCATCACCCCCTTCTGACGTGCGGCAAGCGATTGGTCTTTTCTTGCCAGACGCGGCAGGCGCCGGCAGAGGCAGATCAATATTCGCCCCCCGGACTGATCCGCGATCGCGTGTTGTGGCATTCGCTGCAGGACGATGTTTGCTTTGACGGTGGAAGCTTCTTTAGGTGTGATGTCTGGACTTCGTGGATCGGGACGTATCCTGGGGGCTCGTCCTTGCCGATCAGCATATTTCAGAACATTCGCCGAAGATGTCTGGTGTTTCCCATGGACAAGCCCTTGCCCCCATCAAGGCGTCATATTCATTCGACGGTGACCGATTTTGCGAGATTTCGCGGCTGGTCGACGTCTGTGCCCATGAAGACCGCCGTGTTGTAGGCAAGAAGCTGTATCGGCAACGAGAAGATCATCGGCGCGATAATCTCGTCGACGGCCGGCAGCACGATAGTGTGCGATGCGTCGAGTTTCGATGCGGCTGCGCCTTGCTCATCGGTGATGAGGATGATCCGCCCGCCACGGGCGGCGACTTCCTGCATGTTGGATACAGTCTTGTCGAAAAAGCGATCATGTGGCGCGATGACGATCACAGGCGTGTTCTCATCTATCAAAGCGATCGGACCATGCTTCAATTCGCCCGCCGCATAACCCTCGGCGTGGATGTAGGAAATCTCCTTGAGTTTCAGTGCGCCTTCCATGGCCAGAGGGAAACTGGTGCCACGGCCGAGATAAAGCACGTCATGAGACTTTGACAGTTCGCGCGCCAGGAGCTCGATCTCCGCCTGGATGCTGTTCAGTACCTGGCCCATGAGCCGCGGCATTTCGGCAAGGCTCTTGACGAGCGCCTGCACCTCGTCTTCGGATAAGGTTCCGCGCGCGCGGGCGGCACCGACGGCGAGTGCGGCAAGAACGGCAAGCTGGCAGGTGAAGGCCTTGGTGGAGGCGACGCCGATCTCCGGGCCGGCCAGAATGGGGAAGACCGCATCGGCCTCTCGAGCGATGGTCGAGTCGCCGACATTGACGACTGCGCCAGTTTTCAGCCCAAGCCCCTTACAGTATCTTAGCGATGCCAGCGTATCGGCGGTTTCGCCAGACTGCGAAATGAAAAGAGCCGCCGACCGCGGCGACAACGGGATCTCGCGGTAGCGGAATTCGGACGCGACATCGATTTCGACAGGCAGGCGCGCATAGCGCTCGAACCAGTATTTTCCGATCAATCCGGCGAGATAGGCCGTGCCGCAGGCAGCGATCGCGAGGCTCGGAATCCTGGCGAAATCGATACCGGAAACCGTGTCGACGCGATTCTGTGTGAAGTCGATATAATGACCCAGCGCATGGGCGGTGACCTCGGGCTGCTCGTAGATTTCCTTCTCCATGAAGTGGCGATGGTTGCCCTTGTTGGCCAGATAGGCCACGGCTATGGAGGTCTGGCGCGGACGCTCGACGGGATGGGCGTCGAAGTCGAAGATCTGGGCGCCGGTCCTGCCAACGACGGCCCAGTCGCCATCGGCGAGATAGGTGATTTCATTCGTGAAGGGAGCAAGCGCAATTGCGTCGGAGCCCAGGAACATCTCGCCGTCACCGTGACCGATCGCCAGCGGTGGTCCGTTGCGCGCCGTCATGATGGTCGACGGATCATCCACGAAGAGAATGGCGAGCGCATAGGCACCCCTGAGGCGTTTCAGCATGGCATGCATCGCTTCACGTCGATTCATGCCCTCCCGACGGTGCTTCGCCAACAGATACCCGATGACCTCGGTGTCGGTGTCGGTCTGGAACTCCGCTCCAGCTGCCGCCAATTCGTCTTTCAGCTCGGCGAAATTCTCGATGATGCCGTTATGGACGACGGCCACACCATCGGTAAAGTGCGGGTGCGCATTGCGTTCCGTCGGCGCCCCATGGGTTGCCCAACGGGTATGGCCGATGCCGATTGTGCCGCTCAGCGGCTCTTCCTTCAGTCTCGTCTCGAGATTGACGAGCTTGCCTTCAGCGCGCCGGCGCTGCAAGGCACCCCCGGTGATCGTCGCAACGCCGGCCGAATCATAGCCGCGATATTCCAAACGCTTCAATGCGTCGACCAATCGATACGATACCGGCTGTCGTCCAATGATGCCGACAATCCCGCACATGTTCTTCTCCGAAGGTCCAACCGGTCAGCCAACGATGCATTAATCACGAGGACGGCACGGGAGGCTTTCATTCAGGATCGTACATATTAGGCTCCGGAACATCGGTAAAATTGATTGTAATTATGGTCGTCATCCACTTCGCTGATAGGTTCAGACGGGTTTCAGGGCCTAGATCCAGGGCTCGGACTCATAACCAATGGCCGACGATCGCGGCGGTGCAGACCGCCGCTGGGGAATTTGACGGCAAGAGGCTCGCATCGTATCGCGATGAGCCGGCAGAACATGCGTTCGACGGCGTTTCGGTCGTGGTAGAGGACAGGCGAGAGGCAGTTCTGCCATCGCCGGCCGCCTTTGGCGGGATGGCCGCGGGCTTCGATCAGGCGGCGGGTCGCGTCCGAATCATAACGCTTGTCGGCCTGCAGTATCCGGGTGTGTGGCAGACGTTTCAGTGGCTGGGCTCCCCTTCCAATCAGCGACCTGGCCGCCGATGAGCTTGAAGGCGATGGAACGACAGACAGTCCGTCAGCGTGGAATTTGGTCGCGGCCGCCGCGCGAGCGCCTGATGGCCTGATGAAACGGAACGGGGCGAGGGCGACGACATGGAAATTGTGCTCCGCAGTGGTTGGTTCGCGGACTGCGGAGCTGGCCATGTGGAGCGCCAGGAGGTCGGCGCTTCAAAACAGGGCGGAGCTGAGAGGTTGGGCCATGGGCCCGTCTCTTCGTCGGTGTTATGGACAAGGCCTGGTTCGATCAGTTGAGCGACTTGGAGCGCGGTCGCGTGGGCAGAAATCCTGCATGAAGGAAATCCGCTCTCGGTTTCGTCATTCACGGCGTGTTCGGCGCCTTCGTCACGCTTCGGTGCCAAGCTGGCGCTAGCTGACAGGGGCCGCTCGACGCAGCATCGCGCGGCATGGGCCTTGCAGAACGAAAAAAGGGCGGCATCGCTGCCACCCTGTTTCGTATCTGAAGGCCGAATGGGTTGGATTAGAAATCCATGCCGCCCCTCAAGCCCGCTTGCGGGCTTGAGCATTGTCAGTTGATGGGCGTGCTTTATGGAGTTCTCATTACGACTGATCTTATCCAAAAGGTCTGCAACTTTTCGGGATCATTCGTCAATTAGAAGTCCATGCCACCCATGCCACCGCCGGGCATGCCGCTCGGCATGCCGCCTGCAGCTTCCTTCTTCGGAGCTTCGGCGATCATGGCTTCGGTGGTGACCAGCAGGCCGGCGACCGAGGCCGCGTCCTGGAGAGCCGTGCGAACGACCTTCATCGGATCGACGATACCCATGGCGATCATGTCGCCGTATTCGCCGGTCTGGGCGTTGTAGCCGAAGGTCGCGTCCTTGTTGTCGAGGATCTTGCCGGCAACGATCGAAGCTTCAGCTCCGGCGTTGGCGGCGATCTGGCGGGCCGGAGCCTGCAGAGCGCGGCGTACGATGGCGATGCCGGCGGTCTGGTCGGAGTTGGCGCCGACCGCCTTGATGCTCAGCGAAGCGCGCAGCAGCGCGACGCCGCCGCCAGCAACGATGCCTTCTTCGACGGCCGCGCGGGTCGCGTTGAGGGCGTCATCGACGCGGTCCTTCTTTTCCTTGACTTCGACTTCCGTCGCACCGCCGACGCGGATCACCGCAACGCCGCCCGCCAGCTTGGCGAGACGTTCCTGCAGCTTCTCCTTGTCGTAGTCAGAGGTGGTCTCTTCGATCTGCTGCTTGATCTGGGCGACGCGGCCCTGGATCTCGGCCTTCTTGCCGGCGCCGTCGACGATGGTGGTGTTCTCCTTGGAGATCGACACCTTCTTGGCGCGGCCGAGCATGTTGAGGCCGACATTCTCGAGCTTGATGCCGAGGTCTTCCGAGATGACCTGACCACCGGTGAGGATGGCGATGTCTTCCAGCATGGCCTTGCGGCGATCACCGAAGCCCGGCGCCTTGACGGCGGCGATCTTCAGGCCGCCACGCAGCTTGTTGACGACCAGCGTGGCCAGAGCCTCGCCTTCGACGTCTTCCGAGATGATGACCAGCGGCTTCGAGGTCTGCACGACAGCCTCGAGGATCGGCAGCATGGCCTGCAGGTTGGAGAGCTTCTTCTCGTGGAGAAGGATGTAGGCGTCCTCTAGATCCGCGACCATCTTGTCGGCGTTGGTGACGAAGTAGGGGCTGAGGTAGCCGCGGTCAAACTGCATGCCTTCGACGACTTCGAGTTCGGTCTCGGCGGTCTTGGCTTCCTCGACGGTGATGACGCCCTCGTTGCCGACCTTCTTCATCGCTTCGGCGATCATCTTGCCGACCGACTCGTCGCCATTGCCGGCGATGGTGCCGACCTGGGCGACTTCCTCGGAGGTCTTGATCTTCTTGGCGTTCTTGGTGAGGTGGGCGACGACTTCGGTCACGGCGAGATCGATGCCGCGCTTCAGGTCCATCGGGTTCATGCCGGCGGCAACCGCCTTGTGGCCTTCCTGGACGATCGACTGCGCCAGCACGGTCGCGGTCGTGGTGCCGTCGCCGGCGATGTCGTTGGTCTTCGAAGCAACTTCGCGGACCATCTGCGCGCCCATGTTCTCGAACTTGTCTTCAAGCTCGATTTCCTTGGCGACGGTGACGCCGTCCTTGGTGATGCGCGGGGCGCCGAACGACTTGTCGATGACAACGTTGCGGCCCTTGGGGCCGAGCGTGACCTTCACCGCGTCGGCAAGGATATTGACGCCGCGCAGCATGCGCTCACGGGCATCACGGGAGAATTTTACTTCTTTGGCAGCCATGTTTAGCTCCTGGCAGGGGCTTCGATCGAGCCCGCAGATTTAGATGACGGTGAGGCCGATATTCAGCCGATGATACCCATGATGTCGGATTCCTTCATGATCAGAAGGTCTTCGCCATTGAGCTTGACTTCGGTGCCCGACCACTTGCCGAACAGAATGCGGTCGCCAGCCTTGACGTCCAGGGGGACGAGCTTGCCGGCTTCGTCGCGGGCGCCGGAACCGACGGCGATGATCTCGCCTTCCTGCGGCTTTTCCTTCGCCGTATCCGGGATGATGATCCCGCCAGCGGTCTTGGATTCGGATTCAACCCGGCGAACGACCACGCGGTCATGAAGCGGGCGGAACTTCGACTTTGCCATTTTTTCTTCCTCGAATGAGAACGGTGAGAACTGTTCCTCCGTCCGGCGAAGCCGGACAAACAAGCCCGGCAGCGCCGGACCCTTGGTTAGCACTCACCAATGGCGAGTGCTAACACCGCGGGGGATAGGCTCCTGGCATAGGAGAGTCAAGACGCTCATGAGGCGATTGCAGACAGCCGGTATGATGATTGGGCCGGCTGTCCTATTGCCGCCGAGGCGACCGCAGCGCCAGCAGCGGCCATCGTTCGGCGAGCCCGTAGCTGCCGGTCAGCTCAAGACCGAGATCACCGAAAGGTCTGGCGTCACAGATCGGTCGAAAAACGGCGCGTCTGCGAAGCAGCAAACCGCGCCACCCGGCGGCTTGGCAGCCCCATGACTGAAATGGGGTGCGGGCGGAACGCACTACTCAGCCGCCCGGATCGATGATGCGAAAACAGGCCTAATATTCCGTAAACAGGAAGGCTGGCGGCGCACCGATTGCAATTGCGCTGACGTAAGGTAAGCTTGGCCCGTCCTGGATCGTCCATCCCATTGCAGATTCGGGCACTCCCAATCTTGCCGCCTTCGGGCGGCTCTTTTGTTTCATGTAACCTAAGGAATGGCAATGTGATTGGCGGCTCTGGCCGGGCGCTCCGCATTCGCGGATATAGGGTCGCGGCACCTGAGCCACCGGACCTTGCTGGGTATGTCTCATGAGCCACTTCCCAATGCCCGGCACAGTTGCCTCTGCCGATAAGCGAAGTATCGTTGCGCCGCGAATCGGCTGGAGGATCAATGCGCAACCAGACAAACCGTTCATCATCGAGGTCAAACCCTCACGGAAGCCGAAATCCGGCCCACGGAAGACGTCGATCTGGGGGCAGTTGGACTTGAGGACCGAGGACGATCCGCCGGCTGGAACGGCGGCGCAAAAGGTGCCAGCCGCCATCGAGGATAGCGCTGCGGCCGGGGGCCGCTGACCCAAACGTGCTGCTGTGCGCCTATGTGGAATCAATGACAAGGAGCGGTCAGCAGCAGACTGCTAGCGACGGCCGTCGGTGTGAGTGTCAGCCTGTAGGCGCTGTGCGAGTTCGCATGGGTTCTGGCGTACCAGACGCGCGCGAGGACATAGGCGCAGGGATCCGCGTTTTTTTGACACCGGGAATGTCGCCGTCAATGTGACGGGAGTCGAGGAAGGGCTGTCGGTGCTTGAGGCCCGTGGTGATTGCGCCGACGTCGTGATTGCCTGCAGCGTCAGCGCAACTGAGTGCTATGGCGGAGGGACCGGCATCCGCGTCACGGTTCCTCCGTCCAACTGCTGGCAATAGATCGCAATCTCAGGACAAGATTTCCAACAAGTCCGCCTCAAGCGGCGTCCAGTCGTTCTGTGCCAGCGCGCCACGGCGCTCGAGCGCCGATAAGACGTCGGCAAACCGGTGCTCCAGCGGTGCCGCCGCAGACCACCCGTAGGCATTCATAAAGCGGCTCGGGTCGACCGCGCAGTCGATATTGCGAAAAGGAAACCAGGCTCTTGGCCTTCGCTCGCCAGCCGCCGAGCCGACGCAATGCATCTCGACTCTCGGCCCGCGACACGCGCCAGAAGTACGGTCAGCCCGGCCGATGTCACCAACTCCGGATCGGCGAGATTGTAGGCAGCGAAAATCGGCCCGAGTGCATCCTTGGAAACCAGGTCGTGATGACCGCGCCCAGATCGTCTTCATGCAGAAACTGATAAACCGCGCTGACCAGAACCGGGCGCCCATGCCGGATGCGTCGGAAAAACCAGCTTTCGCGATTGAGATCGTTGTTGGGGCCGAATATGTAAGGTGGGCGATACGTAGCGCAAACGGGAAAGCTCGCCTCGCGATAGACCTTTTCAACCTCGACCTTGCCTCGACCTTGCCGCGCCCGTACTCGGCCCAGGCTGACCCGCCACCTGCCAAGTCGATTTCCCGCGCTGGGGTCGCCGCCCCATCGGAATAAACTGCGGCGCTCGAGATGACTGCCGCCCGCGTGACCCGCCGGCCAAAGCCGTCACCATGATGCGAGCCTGCTCGCCGGTATAAGCGTTGGTGTCGATGACACAGTCGAACTCCCGGTCGAGTATGGCGCTCGTGACGGCTTTGGCGTCGTTGCGGTCGGGATCAGCTGTTCGACTCCGATGAGCGGGCGAGTACCCCGATTGAGCACGCTCACCGCGTGCCCTTCGGCGACCAAGGCACGCACCACCGCGTGTCCGACAAATCCGGATCCCCCAATAACCAGCGTTCTCATGCCTCGTTGCTCCAGGCTCGCAATATCAATTGCCCTTCAGTGTCCGGCGGGTCGGCAGCGTTTCTTAGATCAGGATTGTCGGAGTTCCTGCGCCTGGCTTGGAGTTTGACGCGCCAAATCTCTTCCGTTGGTCGGAACCGCCGGGAAGCCGGGAGACGTAGCGCATTGGTGCGGAGGATTTATGAACGGCCATCATGTATCGTGGTGATTGGTGAGCCGGCTTGCGGCGTAGCCTTTCAGAGACGCCGAACCGGGCCCGGATAGCGCGCCACGAGATCGTCGACCGTAATCAGCGTGATGCCTTCCACGATGGACTGAGCGATCAGGATACGATCGAACGGATCTATGGATCGACGGAAGTCCATCGACCGCGACTGCATGCTCGCTGGTGATCGGCAGTTCATGATAGCCATTGTCGAACAATCCTCGCCGCAGCAGGCGCGGATCGACGGTAAAATCCGAACGGCCGAGACTTCGCTTGATGGCGACTTCCCAGAGGCTGGCAGCACTGAACAGCAGCTCGTTGTCTGGGTTCTCAATCTCGGCTATCGCCTCTAGCGGGAGCCGATCCGGTTCACCTGCCGCCCACAACAGATGATGTATGTCCAGCAACGGCTTCACGCGTCACCGTCGAACAGCTTTTCGATTTCCTCGCTGCCCATGCGGTCGAAGTCTTCGGGAACCGAGAATGCACCGGCCATAAACCCGATCCGCCGTATCGCGCCAGCGTCGGGCTGATCGATCGGGACAACCTTGACAAGGGGCCTGCCGGATTTGGCAATGATAAAAGGCTCGCCTTTGGCCGCCTTGCCGACCAGACGAGAGAGATGGGTTTCGCCTCGTGGATGTTAACCGTCTGCATGTGGTTCACCATTTGACCTTAGTCCGATGAACTTAGTTTATCTTACCCTCTTCTACAAGGGTTTGCTGCAAGCCCGCCGCCGGCGGAGCCTTCAGCCGGACCCAGTCTCGATGGCGCGGGGCCAGATAGCTACGGGCCGCCTCTCCGACCTTTTCCCCCGGTATTCTCACCAGGGGCATCAGCTTGTCGGTGTGTCGGATAATCCACCAGCCTTTGGATGAGGCAGTATCAGCGTACTGGCCCCGCGCGACTTCACAGCGGGCCAGCTCTCAATCGCAGCGCAGAATCTGGGCCTCGAATGTGGATGCGATGAACGCTCCTCGAGCAGAAGCTGGATGTGCCTTGCCAGGCAACACCGGCAGACAAGCGTCCATCGCGACTCATTGTCGCTCTCCCGGAGCAGGATAGTTGCCGCATCGTTGACATCGAGAGATAGGCGCGGCGCTGAGACAGGTCAGCCGAACGCCGACTGGCCTCTTAAAGTTGCCCAAGCCGGCCATCTCCTCTCCACCACAGCCACAGCAGCCAAGTTTGCAATTTGACCCGGCTACCCTTGGCCGACCGGCTGCCGCGCGGCGCGCTGAGGTCCTATATGCTTACCATAAAGCATAGGAGACTTCGCTTTGGCAGTTGGGGTTTGCAGGATCGCCTTGACAAGGAGCTGGTGTGCCGACCAGGTCGTCGATGTGGGACTCGGTCGACGAGGCCGCGGCCTTGCCACCCGATCCGGCCACGAGCGGACCTCGCGCGCTTGATGACCGTCGCGACTGTTTCGGTGTCCTTCGGCAGATGAGCACATCGCGCCGTCGAGTTCCGGCGCTGGACGTTGCCGGTCCAGGCGAGCGACTGTTTGGCAAGTCCGCGCGATGCATGGAAGTGACCTTCAGGCAGCGATCGACCACCATTCCAAATCGGGCTACGGCCAGAAACCCGCTTTGCACGACAGGACCCTGACCGGCACAATGACGGGTAGCCTGAAATCGAGGAGCGCTCCCGCATTGATTGGATCATCTAGAAAACTAGGCGGCCTCGAGGCCCTTCAGCGCCTTCGCGAAGGCGTCCTTGACCGGCTTGGAAACGTCGGCCGCCGCCCTGGCGGTGAGCGCCTGGATGTCCTTGACTTGCTCGACACCCATTTCAAGGCGCTTGCGTAGAAAGATCCTGTGCAATTCAAAACCTTCTGACAGCGACTTCACACGGACCAGAGCCTCAAGGTGCGAGAAGTCAGCTTCGGCGTTCGCGCGCAATGCCGCGATCATCTTCAGCGACAACTCGTTGCCGGCCGACTTCGCGGTTTCGGCGCTCGACTCGAGCGCCTTCTGGGTCTCTTCAGCGCCTGATTTGAATTTTTGAAGCACCTCGTTCGTTTGCTCCATGCCCTTGTCTGCGACGGCGCGAAGTTGATCGGTAGCCTTGCCGGGATCGAATGCCGCAAATTCGGTGGCTTCGGTTGCGTTGGACTTGTCAGTGGGTTTGGACATTTCTTGAACCTCCGCTTGAAGATGGTTTCCCGCCCGCGACAGTACATTGGGGCTGATGTGTGACAGTGGTATGTGCACTGCAACAATCTGGTGCGGCGTAGGCTCGGCCGCTCCAGATCGGCTTCGCGCGGACGTGCCAGTGATCGAATGGGTTACGGGTAATGACGTGCCGTCATGGCGCGTGCCGACCTCGCCTTTGCCGAGAACGGTTTCAGATCGGACCGGCGCCGGCTTCGAATTTCTCGGCGCTCTCCGGGCCCCCGCTCGATCCATGATCGAGATTGCTAGACAAGCAGGCCTTCCTCTCTGGCGGCTGCCTTGAGGGCGATGCGGGCATCGTCAGGCGTCAGTTCTCCGGCCAAGGCGGACAAACAGACGCGTACCGCCTCGTTCCATCTGGGACCGTGCTTGGTCCACTGGAGCAGCTGATCGGCTGCATCTTCGACGCTGCTGCACTCGTAGCGAATACCTGGGGTGCTGGTATTTATCACGACAGGTGGCGAAAACCTGTGAAGGGACACCGGGGGCGTCATTCATGTAGATCGAAAATAACGAACGCGCCGAGAAACATGGGTCTCCAAGACGATGCGTTCGGTAAGCTCACAGTCCGTTCCGCTCAGGTCCGGACCGCGGTTGCGATCTGCCGCGACGGTTGCCTTGATGGAGATCGTTTCGCCAAGCTCGGCGGTTTGGAGCGGCAATCGAACGAGTTCTTTGGCGATGACAGCGGCCTCGTGAGAAAGCGAGGATACTTCTCGCCGCAAGTGTCCAGATCGGCGCCCTGATGCTTCAATGGCCGATGAGCCTTCTGGCGGATCGCGTCGCCAGCCGTCTGATAAATGCTGATTGCGGTCGGTACGGTCGCTCTGGCCGCAGCCCTGCTGGCGATGCTCTTGAGGCTCGATGTGCTACGGGCGCGATGCAAAGGGCACAGGCTGAACTTCGCTGCCAGAGGCGGGGCTTGTCGACCGTTCGATCGAAAGTGCGAGATGAGGAGAAGACCCATCAGCCTGCAGAGCGGCTAGGCGCTCGGCTACCTCCCTGTCAGCCAAAGTCAGGCGATGATTTAGACGAAGGTAATCCGTCCATGTCGGAGTGCGGAATGTCTCAGTCCAAAGAGTCGGCTTCTGAAGATTTCGCTGCAGCGTCCAATTGCGCGCACCGGCTCGGGTCTGAACGCGCCGCCTTTCGCGCATGCAGCGCAGAAACGCCTCGATATTAGGTTCCGGGATCGAATACTCCACCTTGACCACGATTGGACCGCTCCTCGGCCTTAGAGTGAGGGCCAGTTCTGGTGGGATGAAGTCGGCAGCCCCTTGATCCGATTCTTCCCATAGTCGTATCGGCAATACCTTTCCCGCTGCTGCAACCAGCAACAGTGCCACTGCAGCACCTTCCAAAGCCCACGTCAGGGAATAGTTCTGCGCGACAGCTCCCCAGATCCAGCTGCCGGCTGCCATACCGCCGTAGGTCAAAGCGTAATAGATCGACAGAGTGCGACCAACGACCCACCTTGGGCTTGCCAACTGCACACACACGTCGGTTCCGGTCCAGGTGACGACCCAGCCTGCGCCACCGATTGCAAGCGCGATCGCCGCCACCGTCACGGATGATGTGAGGGCCAGCAAAAGGCAACACGTTGCGCAGGCAACGGACGCCAGCGTGACCAATCGCTCTTGGGTCGCAATGCGTCTCAAGTAACCATTGCCAATGCCTGCGACAAAGGCGCCTGTGCCGAAGCCGGCCAACAGGACGCCGTAAACAAGTGGCCCACCCGCCAGCTGATCGCGGACGAGGAGGGGAAGGAGAGCAAGGATCGAGATGCTCGACAGCCCGAACAGGGTTGCACGCACAATCGCCACTCTGATCTCCGAGGAGATCGCGGTGAAGCGCATGCCATCATGAATGGCGGTCGCCATGCGCTCGCGCGGAAGAGGCGAAGAGCGAACCTGCCACTTGGCGCGCAGGACAGCGCTCAACGGGACCAGGTCGCTCAGCGCTGCCAAGGCGAACGCGGCCAGAGGTCCCAGAAGCGCCAAAATAACACCGCCCAGTGCCGGACCTACGCTTCGGACAATATTATATCCCACCGACATCAGCGTCACCGCAGCGGGTATCTCGCGCTTTTCCAGGATATCACCGACGGAGGCGTGCCAGGCTGGATCATTCAAGGCAAAGCCGCATCCGGCCAGAAAACCCAATCCCAGGATCAACCACGGACTGACAAAGCCCAGACCGACAGCGAGAGGCAGCGTCGTGGACGCCAGTGCGATCAGGCAATGTCCGGCAAGCATCACCCCGCGGCGGCTAAAACTGTCTGCAATGGCTCCAGCAAGGATCGACAAGAAGAAGGCGGGCAGTGTAGATGCAGCCTGAACGAGTGCCACCATCAGGTCGGAGGCTGAAATCGTCGCCATGAGCCAGCCGATAGCCACGCTCTGGACGAGCCAGCCGAGGCTGGAAATCTGCGTGGCTGTCCAGATCGAGCGAAAGACCGGGTTCTGAAGAGGCATCAGCGTGGTTGCCGCAAAGGGCGGGGAATCTTCACGCCGCATGACTTTCTCACCTCCACCAAGTCGTTATTCGCTCACCTGCTGACAGCTGGGCGCTTCGCGCACAGCTGCGTCACAACCAAGCTCCGTCATCGCGCTCTCAACACAGGAGATGTCGCATCACCATGCTGATGCGCGATAAGTCCAGTTGGGTGTAAGCCGGTCGAGGTCGCGCAGCCCGATGGATGCGGTCAGTTCTGCCCTGCGACTCTCAGCTTTGGATGGTGCTAGCGCCCCGATGGCCGGCTTGTCAAACGGCAGCAGGCTGGCAGCGCCCATCGGCTGGATCCGCAGCAAGAACGGAAACCGCCTGCTGCTACGGGCGAGCCGCTTTCACCCCTTGGGACCACACAAGGCCAGTGAGGTTCAAGGAGCAGCGTCTCGGTCGCTCAGCGCCTTCTTGATCTCGTTCAGCGTGCCGGCCCCGCTTTCGAACAGCGCCATGATCTTCGCGGCCAAAGGCCTCGCGTTCGGGGCTGTCCGGCGGGAAATGGCCGCCTAGCTCCGCGAGGGCCTTGCTGAGCATTGCCAATTGCTGGACGAGCAAAACTGTTGTGCGGCATGGCAACCTCCCTCAAAGCGCCTCTAGCCATCCACGAAGTCCCAGCAGCAGAAGTGGCCAAAACCTATGCTTACACCTTTCCGGTGCCCGACTTGCAGGCGGCGAGCCGCTGCATCGCGGAAGTTTCATCCTCCAATATGGCGACCCGTTTCACAAAGCCAAAAAAGGCGTTGCGGGCAGCACTCACAGGCTTTCGCCCATCATAGGCATCATAGCACGTCCTAAGGGCGATCTCGTGGACTGCGTCCCCGCGATCGTCTGGCCATTCAGTGAGGAAATCGATGGCGTCCGCGAGGTCCGCAATCTCTTGTACGATGTATGTGTCACGTTTCACGAACAGCGGGGTGCCGAAAGCCTCAGCGTTCATTCTTTCCTCCCGATCTGCTGAACAGCTAATTTGTGCGAACAGATGCATGACCGGAACCCGTTTATGATAGCAGAATGTGTTGTCAAGGCGATGACGGTTCAAGACGAAAGCGGCGGCTTGCGGAGTTGTGAACGAGAAGTCCGCGGCAATTCGACGAATCTTGCATGAGGCTGCGGAATCACGTCTGTGACCGACGGGTACAGGGGTTCGTTTGACGACATGCTCTTGCACATATATTCTGGCCACATGGTCATTTTATGGAGACGCCGATGAAAAACATCACCGTAGTGGAGGCGAAATCCCGCTTCTCAGCTTTGCTGGCGGAAGTCGAAGCTGGCGAAGAAATCGCCGTCACCAGGCACGGCAAGGTGATCGCGCGCCTTGTTCCCGACCATCCCCGCGTGGCGGCCGACGCCTTTCGTGATTTTTGGGCAGACGCCAATGAAATCGATCTGGTCGCGCCTGACGACAAGCAGGCTGAACATGTGACTTCGTTGGACGGTTAGATTGTGACGTCACTCTACCTTCTCGACACGAATATCCTGATAGCGGCTATGAAGGGTCGAATCGAGGTGCGTGGACGATTGGAGTCCGAGCAACTGAGCGCAATGCGGCTCTCCGCCATTGTGCTGGGCGAAATAGAATTCGGCGCGGAGAAAAGCGCTTATGGCGACCGCAACCGCGCTCGCTTGGCCGCGCTGGCTCAACGGCTCCCGTTTGTCGGAGTCGACTACGACACAACGCGACATTATGCGAAGGTTCGAGCATTTCTGGAGCTTCAAGGAACGCCAATTGGGGCCAACGATACATGGATTGCCGCGCAAGCGTTGGCGATCGACGCCACGCTGGTCACAGACAATGAGCGCGAGTTTTCCCGCGTGCCTGGACTGGCACTCGAAAACTGGTTGGAACATGCGCAACCATGACCTTGTTTATCCGAGGAAACCCAACGGCAGTGACGGTTCGGGCCTGCCAAGCGAATATCCGCCGGGTCGGGAACCGCCGCCTCGAAAATCTCAAAATAGCTCTTCCGTCTCTGGGCTCGTTGTGGAGGCGCGCTTGCGAACCTTCCCGCCGATAATTTCCTTTAGCTTCTCGGCCGTTGGCTAAGCGCCGTTCATTTTTGGCGAAACGCTTGGCGATGATCCGGGTAACCGTTGAATGGCCGAAACCGCTTCGCAATAGTTTCGCAATTGCGAGGTCGGACTAATTCGGAATGATCCGGCATTGTTGGTGACGTAGCCGGTGAACTCGGTGAAATAGCCCGTGATGGGAACATGGACCAGCGAGGCGCCTCGAATGGGGCCGGAAAACTGCGTACGCCACCGCCGGAAACATCCGTGTAATCGGGGTGGCAAGCTCACCCGCGCAGGGAGTCGAGGATTTTGAGGCAGACTTGGATGCGTCAGAGACTTAAGCGGCTGCAGGTGAAGCAAACCTTTTGGAAGTGCTTTGCTTTGCCCGAACGCTCACATTGTCAATGAGACGGACGTCACGTAGCCATGCGGCCACGAGGATGCGTGACGATCTGTCTGCGGCGTCGAGCGGCGAGAGGTCATCGTCGGCCCGCAGTTCAAGATACTCGACTTCTTTGTAGCCGGCCGCCAGGATTGCCTGCCGCGCCTCAATGGTACGTCGTCGGCTGTCGCCCCTGTCGCAAGCCGCTCGGTTGACGCGAACAGAATTTCCGCGAGGCTCGGCGCCGCCTGTCGCAGTACTGACGAGAGGCGAAGGTTGCGCGCCGACATTGCCAGACCGTCGGCTTCGCGCACCGTCGGGCAGGCGACGATCTCGATCGGAATATCGAGATCGCGCGTCAGCCGGCGCACGACTTGCAACTTCTGGAAATCCTTCTCTCCGAAGAAGGCCAGATCGGCGCCCGTCTGCAGAAAGAGCTTGGCTACGACAGTTGCCACGCCGACGAAATGGCCGGGACGGTATGCACCGCACAACCCGTCGCTCACTCCGGTCACCGCGACCGTGGTGGCGAAACCTTCCGGATACATTTCAGAGGCATCGGGTGCGTAGAGCATATGGGCACCCAGACGCGCGAGCTTAGCAGCGTCCTCGTGCTCCGTTCGTGGATAGGCGGCAAGGTCAGCCTCATTGTTGAACTGTCTCGGGTTGACGAAGAGCGTCATGATCACCCGATCCGCGCACTCCGCCGCCGCTCGCACCAAGCTGAGATGGCCTTCATGCAGCGCGCCCATCGTCGGCACGACGGCAACCTTGAGGCCTTCGCGACGCCAGGCTGAAACAATGCTGCGCAATTCCGCGACAGTCCGGACGATCGGTATGCTCACGCTACCTCTCCTCCTTTGACGGTCTTTGGCGCATCGCCGAAGACATGCTCGGCCGCTGGAAAATTGCCCTCGCATACATCCTGCGCATAAGCCGCAACCGCCGCCTCGGCGATTTGTCCGAGCTCTGCGCAACGCTTGACGAATTTCGGGCGGAAGTCGCCGAACAGGCAAGCATGTCGTCGACCACCAGGATCTGCCCGTCGCACGCTGGCGAGGCCCGATTCCGATCGTCGGAACCGCCACCTCGTTGGTGATCCGCCGGGCGAGTGGCTGAGGCACCTTTTCCAGCACGACCGAAAAAGCACCGGCCTTCGCCGCTGCCTGGGCATCGCGCCGGATCCGCTCACCGTCCTCGCCCCTGCCCTGCACACGATAGCCGCCGAAAGTATTGACCGCCTGCGGGGTCAGGCCGACATGGGCCATGACCGGTACGCCACGCGCGGCGAGGAAATGGATCGTCTCCGCCATTGCCTCGCCGCCCTCGATCTTGACGGCCGCACAACCGGTCTCGGCCATCACGCGGGCTGCGTTTCGGAAAGCCTGCTCGGGGCCTTCCTCATAGGAGCCGAACGGCATGTCGACGACCATGAGCGCACGCTTAAGGCCACGCCGCACCGCCTTGCCGTGCAGGATCATCATTTTGAGCGTCACGCCGAGAGTCGAAGGGAGACCGTGGAGCACCATCCCGACGCTGTCGCCCACCAGCACAACATCGCAGTGCGGATCGATGAACCGGGCGACCGGGGTCGTATAAGCTGTCAGGCAGACGAGCGGAGCCTGGCCTTTCCGCAAGCGAATGTCCGGCGGCGTGATCGCCTTGGTCTTAGCAGATGTGCTCAAGCGAAGACTCCTACCCTTGGCGTTACCCACCTAGGATGTCGCCTTTGGCGAATTTTTGTGCAGCTGCGAAGACCAAAACATTTACGCGTGGGGATTGGCGCCGAAAGGCATTCCCACGGACCATCAGTGCCAGTTCGAGCCCCCGCCGCACCGCCTTGCCATGTATGATCATTCAGCTCCAGGTGATATGGGCGGGAAGCGTCGCTATTAACCGCGGTGCAGGACGAGCATCGCAATAGTCTTGCCTGGGCTTTATTGCTTTCCGCGGCAACCGCCACTATGTAGCGACACTTCGCCGACTGTCTTTCAAGCATCCGGAGAGTTTCATGACGCCGATGTCGTCTCAGCCTAAGTCTCCAACAATCCGGTTCCGGTAGGTGATCTCCCTACCCTGATCGGCCAGGTCCACGCGGCACTCAAAGGCACTGCCGTCGCCAGCGTTTCCGCAGAAGAAGCGGAGTAGCGGAGGCTCTAACACTACTTTGGCAGGTTTTTAGCGGCGGGCGAGTTTTTGGAATTCCCAAGAGAGAGTTTGCGTGATTCATAGGAGGTCGGCTTGTGGAGGGCCGATCAATGGATGTGGACTGGCAAGCCGATCTCGAGCGCTGGCTTCAACCGTTTTTGGCAGGTCTTTCGCATCCAGCTCGGCGCCGGATGTGTCCGCTGTACATTGCTGGTCTGATCGGGCCGGGCGACCGTAAGAGCGTACAACCGATGGCCGCGCGAGCGGGCGATGTCGGCTACGATCAGCTTCATCATTTTGTCGCGGCAGGGGTTTGGGACAGCGCTCCGCTCGAGGCCGCCCTGCTGAAGGAGGCAGATCGCCTGGTCGGCGATGAGGCGGGTTTTCTCGTCATTGACGACACAGCGTTACCGAAGAAGGGACAACATTCGGTTGGTGTCGCGCCTCAATACGCTTCGTCGCTTGGCAAGACGTCCAACTGCCAGTCGCTGGTGTCGGTGACCCTGGCCTCACGCGAAGTGCCGGTGATGGTGGGCCTTCGGCTCTTCTTGCCCGACACCTGGACGAATGATCCCGAGCGGATGATGCGGGCGCGCGTCCCGAAGGATCGACAGGTCGCTCTGACAAAGCCGGAGATCGCCATCGAAGAGATCGATCGTGTCATCGCCTCCGGCGTGCGTTTCGGCTGCGTGCTTGCCGACGCGGGCTACGGGTCGAGCAGCTCTTTTCGTCAGGCTTTGAGTGAGCGCGGTCTGCTGTGGGCTGTAGGACTATCGCGACGCCAAAACGTCTATCCGGCCGATGTTGATCTGATCTTCCCGGTCGCGACCACCGGCAGGCGCCGCCAATATCACATCCCGGACCAGCCGCCGGTCTCTGCCGAGGTGATGCTGTCTGGTGAGAGATGGCACAAGATAAGCTGGCGGCGCGGCACTAAAGGTCGGCTGACATGCTTGTTTGCGGCTCGCCGTGTCCGCGTTGCGGACGGTCATAAGCACCGAATGCTCGACAATCGCATGCAATGCATGCCAGGCGAGGAGGTCTGGCTCGTCGGCGAACGCCGGTCGACTGGCGAGCAAAAATACTATGTGTCGAACTTACCGGCCGATGCGAGCCTCAAGATGCTCGCCGCCACGATCAAGGCGAGGTGGGTCTGTGAGCAGGCACATCAGCAATTGAAGGAGGAACTCGGCCTCGACCACTTCGAAGGCCGATCATGGACTGGATTACATCGACACGCCTTGATGACCATGATCGCCTACGCCTTTCTCCAAGCCCGCCGCCTCAAAGCAGCGGGACGGAAAAAAAAGAGTCGGGGGACCACCGCCACAACCGAGCATGCCAGCTGTTAGACAAGCCATTCTTGACCTCTTCACGCGGCCGCCACGCCGCAGATGTCCTCACTGTGAGAAGCTGCTCGCAGACGCCGTCAAACCTAAACTGCCAAAGTAGTGCTA
>NZ_QZWZ01000002.1 GCF_003601975.1 Mesorhizobium waimense | reverse complement strand
CGAGATAATCCTGCTCGTCTGCGCTCAGAACCAACGGCGCGGTTGGGCGGCCATTCGCGTTCGCCATAATGCGCTCCTCTCCAGAAGCGACGTAGCATACAATGTAACGAACTTCAGTTCCAGATGACTAGGTCTGTCGCTGTCCCCTGTGGTCGAGGCGTGAAATGCGGACACGACCAGCACGCCATCAATCCCAGCGGCCAAGTTGTGCAGCATCTCGACATGCGAGTGGATAGGTGACTTAGGAAGCGGGTTGAGACGAGGAATTATGGGCAAGTTGCGACTCCAAAGCTTTAGCGGCAAGGTCGGCGATCTGGTCACGGAATGTCGGGGCGAAGTCGGCACACTTGGTGCCGTGCTTGGAATCGGGTGGATAGGCGTGAAGCCCTCCGCTCGGAGTTTTCACGAGGCGCAAGTCGTGCATGGTCACCGCCGGGCCAAGTTCTAAGTCAAACGTCGCGATACGCTGAAAGCCTTTTGGCGACGGGTCCTCCCCTGTCGCCCTGATCTGCCGAACGCGAGGCTCAAGCAGTGCTCCGTCCAAGAAACGCTGGCGGTCGCACTGCAAACAAGCGCTGGCATACTCTAATGTGGCAAAATCGTCGGGGATTGCGCCGTTGCTTTTTACAGCGAAGTGCCTGCCAACAAGCTGAGCACCGTCGGTGATATGTCCAACCACACCAACAGCGTTGAGGAGGCGCTGGAAGCGCCAAGACGTGAATCCTGGCCCATCAACAAATTCTGCGACCCACTCAATATCGGGGTCGCGAACCGTCGAATACTTAATCGAAATTGTCGCGAGGCCATCCGCCTCTGCGGTGACGTCGACGGCGTTGATGCGGCAGGCCTTGAAATCAAAAGTCGGCATAAACTTAAGCGTCATGGTGTCCCCTCGCGCACGTGGCGCGTTGCTGCATTGTGGATTTCGTGGTTTGGCAATTGCGATATTTAGGGCTTGAAGACCATCCAAGCACTAGATATAGTGTTGTTGGCTTGATTTTTCCACGCCTGCACAGCCAAGACGGCGGCGAGCTCGGCATGCAGTTCGGTCTTCGACATCGTGGCGTAGGAGGTCATGCGGCGGCCTCCCCCTTTTTGAGACAGATATCTAAGGCCTGGTCGACAATGTCATCCCAACTTGTTTCCGGCTCCTCGCCCAACTCAGTGAATCGCTTTAGCGCGTAGGCTTGCACGATTTGGCAGCCTCGGACGACGCCAAGCCACATCTCTCCGTTGGTCGTATCTTTCGTCTCGATGAACGCTTTTTGCATTGGCGAATCCCGCTTATCCAATTGCTCGCGCATGAATTTGGTAAACGTTCGCGCCGCGCCCTCGATGCGAACCGGGTCGTGCGCGTAAACCAATGACGGGGTGTTTGGTAGCGTGCGGCGATTGTCGCTCATGCGGCGGCCCGCATAGCAGCCCTGGCATTAATCCACTGGTCGAGTTCCCGCTCAAGAAACCCGATACGCCGGTCGCCAAGCGGCACGGCTAACGGGAAGTCGCCCGCCTTGCGCAGCCGTTTAATGAAGGTGAGCGATAGAGAGGTTCGCTTCATTACCTCGCGAACGCCAAGGAGTCGGTTATTGTCGTTCAATTCATCCTCCCGAAAAAAGTGCTTGATTGTCTGGTCTGCCTGTGAAATAAGGGGGTGCGAGTAGAATTCCGCCAGCGTGGTTTTGTGGGCGGATTCGTAAACTAGCCGTTTGCCATGACTATGTCAAGATAGCTTGGCCCGTTGTGGCCACCATTGCGCCTATCGCGCCCCACTCCCACAAAACGCCGTCCAGGCCTCCATCATCTCGCGTCGCCGCTCCAGAACGTCTGAACGGGCGTAGGCGCGTATCACCTTGCTGCGCTTGTCATGCGCCAGGGCGGGCTCGGCAACCTCGTCTGGGTATCCGTGATCCTGCGCCCACGTTCTGAATGTCGTTCGGAATCCGTGCACCGTGAACTTAACAATTTCCTTCGCAAGCAACTTCGCCATTGCAACTTCGCCGATCGGACGTCCGCGGCGCGCTCCCTTGAAGACGAGCCCCTCCCCCGGCTCGCCAAGCGCGGCGATAGCGGCATCCGTTAATGGGATACGGTGCTCGCGCGGCTCCTTCATACGCGATGCCGGGATAACCCAAACCTTCGCATCCATGTCGATCTCCGACCAATCCGCGAAGCGAACCTCCCCTGTGCGATTCGCGTTCAGGATAAGGAGGCGCAAAGCCCGCCCAGCCGCAGTCTCAGGGATGCTGGCGAAGAACTTCGGCAACTCCGAGTACGGCATTGATTCGTGATTGCCGGACGCAGCCTGAACCCCAAGTGCCTTGTCGCGAGCCTTCGCGTCCATGCGGGCAGGGTTAGGGCCAGTGCGCAGTTCCATATCCGTCGCAAGCTCAAGCACAGCCGCAATACGCTCGAGGGTCTTCTTCGCCGTCTCGGCCTTCGCATGCCATATTGGCTTGACTACGCGCACAACATCAGCCCGACGAATTTCGTTGACGGGCAATTTTCGCAGCCCTTTGGCGTGCACCTCGAGCGACGACTTCCAACCGATCTCTGTCTTCCCGCCCCGCCATTGCGGAGCATGATCCTTGATGTACTCGTCTGCATAGTCGCCGAACGTGGGAACGCGCTTGTCGACTTGTCTGAAGGACGATTCCTTGAATGGGTCCTTGCCGGCATGCAGAAGCTTACGCGCCTCGTCGGCCTTTTCGCGGGCATCGGCTAGGCTCACAGACTCAAGCGGGCCGAGACCCATTTCCCGGCGCCGGCCGTGGCGCTGGTAGATGAAAATCCAGTACTGCTTGTCGCCGCGCGGCATCAACCACAGTCCGCCGCCATCGCCTATACTGCTGCCCCTTGCAGCCTTCACCATTCCGGCTGTTAGCTTGTAGCGCGCCATTTGTCTTTCCTAAGTCCTTTCCCAATCTTTGTAAGGCATAGGCTAGGACGGGCCAAAAGGCAACATGAAGGAAGAGAAAAGGGAAATCAACGGCTTGATAATCGTAAGTGCGCCGCCTAGTGCCCCTCTCTGCCCCTTGTGGTCTGGTAGGCGGCCCCGGTCAGCGGAGACATTTTTCCGGTGATAGGCGAGCCCCGATTGCGGCGCAATCGCCCTGCCCCTTGCAAACTGATCGCACGCTCTTTGCCCCGCCCTTGTCTTTCAGCCGGCTTTGCGGTCCCTATATGCTAACGCCGTCCGTGCCGGTGGGCGGAAGAAGGATTGCCGATGGTTCGATTTCTGCTGGCGCTGCTCCTGCTCGTCACCCCAGCCGCGGCCCATGCGACGGATGCCGGCTGGGCGTTGCTGCGCGACGGCGGGCATGTCGTGCTGCTGCGCCACGCCATGGTCACCGGCACCGCCGACCCGGCCAATTTCGACATCGCCAAATGCCCGACCCAGCTCAATTTGTCGGCGCGTGGCCAGCAGCAGGCAAGCCGGATCGGCGCGCTGTTCGCCGCTCGCGCCGCCCCGATCGAGCGCGTCCTCTCCAGCCGCTATTGCCGTTGCCTCGACACTGCCCGCATCGCCTTCGAGGCCGAGCCGGAGCCCTTCGCGCCTCTTGACCTGCTGAAGACCGACCCGGCGGAGAAGGCCGCGCAGCTCGCGGCGGTGATGACCGAGATCCGCGGCTATTCCGGCTCGGACAATCTGGTCCTGGTGACACATCTTGAGAACATCGTGGCGCTGACCGGCGTGTCGCCGCGCGAAGGCGAAGCGGTGGTGGTCGAGCCGCAGGGCGACGGCCTGCGCGTGCTTGGCCGCGTCACCTTCTGACGGCGCAAAACAGTCCTTGCCGGGCACCGGCAAGTGTTGCCGAAATGCCACCACCGAAAGAAGCCGCACATAAGCCGCGACAATGCCGCTTGCGACAACCCGTCGCAGGGGCTATAGGCGCGCTCCCGGTCACGAAAACCGAAGCGAGCACAACGGTTGGAGCTTTCGCCTCCGCCCGCGCAGGTGGCCTTGCCGTCCTGTGTACGGCGCCGTTTCGGGGGTTGGGATCGCGGATGTAGCTCAGGGGGAGAGCGCCGGATTTGGGTCCGGAGGTCGCAGGTTCGAATCCTGCTGTCTGCACCACGGATAGCTCAGTTTGGGTAGAGCATCAGACTCATAATCTGACGGTCGAAGGTTCGAATCCTTCTCCACTGGCTGATAGGCCACCACCCTTTCACGGTGTTATCTGAAAAAGACGGTCCGGGGACCGGAATGCGAAAGACCTGACGGACGGCCCAAGCCTTCGGGCGTGGGCCGTATCGAAAGGCCTGACGTCATCGGCTCGCGGCCAGGCCCGCGGTGACGATCAAGGCGCAGCGTCGCCGGCAAGGGAGGCCAAGGCCTCCGGCGCCAGCTTCGCTGCCTCGCGATCCGCTCCCGAAGGCCCGCCACGAATTGGTGCCACCGGTCCCCGGATCATTCGTGTCCGGACTATGAAGCAAGAGACGAAGTGAAACGAGAAACGAAAAGGAAGATCGACGCATGACTTGACGCCTCGCATGGGGGCCATGCCCGACAGGAGTAACACAATGACCATTCTCGATAAGATTTTTGGACGCGAGCGCGTCGTTATTAAGGAAAACGAGCGTGCCGTCACCCTCTACAAGGGTGAGATCAAGGCTGTCCTGATGCCGGGTGAGCACTGGCTCGCCAACCGGCGCCAGAGCCTTGAAGTCTCGCGGCACGATCTGAAGAACCCGGAATTCGTTTCGGCATACGAGAAGGCGTTGTTCGACAAGCTCCCGGATGTGGCTGCGCGCCATTTCACCGTGGTTCGCACCGGGCGCACAGACGTCGCCGTCATCGAGCGTGACGGCAACCTCCACGCCGTCCTGGCGCCGGACCGCAAGCTCGTGCTGTGGACCGATGCCGGACCGTGGAAGGTCACGATGATCGACACCTCGGCCGATCTTGCGATCGATCCGGCGGTCATGCGCCGGATCGGCCAGGCCCGGAAGACGGAACTGATGTCCGTCCATCCGGTCGTCGACGGCCAGGCCGGACTGCTCTTCGTCGATGGTGTCCTGGTGCGGACGCTCACGGCGGGCGTGCATGCGTTCTGGAATGTCGGACGCATGGTGCAAGTGAAGGTCGTCGACCTCAAGCGCCAGTCGCTTGATGTCGCCGGGCAGGAAGTGCTGACCAAGGATCGCGTGACGATCCGCGTCAACATCGCCGCCGAATACCGGGTCGTCGATCCGGTCAAGGCGGTGAGTGCTGTGAAGGACTTCGCCGAAGCCCTCTACCGCGCCCTGCAGTACGCCTTCCGCAAGACGCTTGGCGCGCTGACGCTCGATCAGATCCTCGAGAAGAAGGTGACGATCGACGAAGAAGCCGCCGGCAAGGTCCGCGCCGACATGGCCGAGATCGGGGTCGAGGTCAGCGATATCGCGCTCAAGGATGTCATCCTGCCGGGCGAGATGCGCGAAATCCTCAACCAGGTGGTTTCGGCCGAAAAGCAGGCCGAGGCCAACGTCATCCGCCGCCGCGAGGAGACGAACGCCACGCGTTCCCTGCTCAACACGGCGCGGGTGATGGCCGAGAACCCGGTGATGCTGCGTCTGAAGGAGCTCGAGGCTCTGGAGACGATCGCCGGCAAGGTCGAGCGGCTGACCGTCCACAACGGAACGGGCGGGCTGCTGAACGACTTGGTCAAGCTCCGCGACTGAGCTGACCAAACGCCAAATGGGAAGGGCCGCCGGACAAACCGGCGACCCTTCTTGTCTTTGCAACCGAGGCATCCCATCTGCGCCCGGCGCATCAGGCCTTTTCCTGCCCGGAAAAACCGATTAGACAGCGCCCAAACAAGATGCGGACAGATTCCGCCCGCAACCGAAGGAAGAGCCCTTGTCCACCACGTTCGACAAAGTCGCCAAGATCATTGCCGACACCAGTGAGATCGATATCGAGACGATCACGCCCGAAAGCCACACCATCGACGATCTCGGCATCGACAGCCTCGATTTCCTCGACATCGTCTTTGCCATCGACAAGGAATTCGGCATCAAGGTGCCGCTGGAAAAGTGGACGCAGGAGGTCAATGACGGCAAGGCCTCGACCGACGATTACTTCGTCATGAAGAACCTGTGCGCCAAGATCGACGCGCTGGTCGCCGCCAAGACCGCCTGAGATGGCGCAAGCGCGCGGCCTTGACGCGCCTTGCAGCCTGACCCACAACAGCCGCCCATGAGCAGCCCCCGCGACGTCGTCATCACCGGCATCGGCCTTGTCTCTTCGCTGGGAGAAGGTCCGGATGCGCACTGGCAGAAGCTCGCCCAGCCGGGCCTGCAGCCAGTGCTGGAGGCCGCGCGCTTTGCGCCCTACACCATCCACCCGCTGCCCGAGATCGACTGGAACCTGCAGATCGCCAAGCGCGGCGACCAGCGGCAGATGGAAACCTGGCAGCGCCTCGGCACTTATTCCGCCGGCCTTGCGCTGGACGACGCCGGCATCAAGGGCAATGACGAGCTTTGCGCGACCATGGACATGGTGGTGGCCGCGGGCGGTGGCGAGCGCGACGAGGCGGTCGACGCCGCGATCCTCGCCGCTTCGGAAAGCCGCAACGACCGCGACGTGCTGCTCAACGAGAAGCTGACCACGGAACTGCGTCCGACCTTGTTCCTGGCGCAGCTTTCCAACCTGCTCGCCGGCAACATCTCGATCGTCCACAAGGTCACCGGTTCTTCGCGCACTTTCATGGGTGAGGAAGGTGCCGGCGTCGCCGCCGTCGAGACGGCCGCCGCGCGCATCTGCTCGGGACAGTCGACGCATGTGCTGGTCGGTGGTGCCTTCCAGACCGAACATTCCGACATGCTGCTCGGCTATGAGCTCGCCGGCTATCTGCATCGCGGCGCCTGGAAACCGGTCTGGCAAAGGCGGGGCGGCGAAGGCGGCGGCGTGGTGACCGGATCCGGCGGCGCCTTCCTGGTGCTGGAGCAGCGCGAGCACGCTGAAAGCCGCGGGCGCAAGATTTACGCCGAGCTTGGCCCGGTCGTGTCCGGACGCGCCAGGCGGCGGCTGGGCGAACTCGATGGCGAGATCGCCGCGCTGCTCAGCCAGGCTGCATTGCCTGACGGCGAATTGCTGGCGATGTCAGGCGCTTCCGGCGCTCATGCCGCTACCGCCGCCGAGAAGGCTGCGTTCGACGCCCATCCGGCGATCGCCGCGCGCGCGTTCTCGACGCTGACCGGCCACATGAAGGAAGCGCAGTTCCCCTTCGCGGTGGCACTGGCAGCGCTGGCTGTCGACCGCAAGGCCGCCTATCCCGCCTTCGATACCACGGTCGAAAAGCCGTTCGGTGGCGTTCCCAGGTCAGTGCTTGCAACGGCGATCGGCTATCACCAATTCGAGGGCATGGGGCTGGTAAAAGCCGCCTGAGCTACGACCTAGGACAAAACATGGCCAATCTGAACGACCACATGGGCAGGCCAATCGTCGCCGTCACCGGTATCGGCGTGGTGACGTCGCTTGGCGTCGGCAAGGCCGACAACTGGGCGGCACTCACATCGGGCAAATCCGGCATCCATCCGATCACCCGCTTTCCGGTCGATCACCTGAACACCCGCATCTCCGGCATGGTCGACTTCCTGCCGTCGAGTTCGCAGGGCTCCAGCCCCCTCACTTACGAGCTGGCCGAAACCGCCGCGCGTGAAGCAGTCGCGGAAGCAGGCCTCGATTCCGGCGATTTCGGCGGACCGCTTTTCCTCGCCTCGCCGCCGGTCGAGCTCGACTGGGCAGATCGCTTTTCGCTCTACAATTCCGACAAGCATGACGCCGGCGCCGAGAGGCTGCTGCGCGTCGCGCGCGCGCTGAAAGAACTCGACATCTTCGAGACCACGCAGTTCGGCTCGATTGCCGACCGGCTGGCCGACAGCTTCGGCACGCGCGGCCTGCCGATCACGCTGTCGACCGCCTGCGCCTCCGGCGCAACCGCGATCCAGCTCGGCGTCGAGGCGATCCGTCGCGGCGAGTGCGACAAGGCGCTGTCGATCGGCGCCGACGGCTCGGCGACCGCCGAGGCGCTGATCCGCTTCTCGCTGCTGTCGGCGCTGTCCACCCACAACGACATCCCCGAAAAGGCCTCAAAGCCCTTCTCCAAGGATCGCGACGGTTTTGTCCTCGCCGAAGGCTCCGGCGCGCTGGTGCTGGAATCGCTGGAGGCGGCGCTTGCCCGCGGTGCCACCATTCTCGGCATCATGCGCGGCTGCGGCGAAAAGGCCGACGATTTCCACCGCACCCGCTCCAAGCCCGACGGTTCGCCGGCAATCGCCGCGGTGCGCGCCGCGCTCGCCGATGCGGGCCTTGGCGAGGACCAGATCGACTACGTCAACGCGCACGGCACCTCGACGCCGGAAAACGACAAGATGGAGCATTTGTCGCTGTCGACCGTCTTCGGCGAACGGATCGGCTCGATGCCGATCTCGTCGAACAAGTCGATGATCGGCCACACGCTGTCGGCGGCCGGCGCGGTCGAGGCGGCATTTTCGCTGATGACGATGCGCGAAAGCGTCATTCCGCCGACCATCAACTACGACAATCCCGATCCGGCGATCGTGCTCGACGTCGTGCCGAACAAGAAGCGCAATGCCGAGGTTGGCACCGTCTTGTCGAATTCCTTCGGCTTCGGCGGCCAGAACACTTGCCTTGTCATGGCGCGGGAACCGGTCTAAGCGAGCGCTTTCCGCTCAACAGAACCGACAGGCTCCATGCGCGCACTGCAACTTATCGAGGACCGCCGCCTTGAAACGGTGGACCTGCCGCCTCCCCCGCCGCCCTCGCTCGGCGAGGTAACGCTGCGCATCAAGGCCGTGGCGCTGAACCATATCGACGTCTGGGGCTGGCGCGGCATGGCCTTCGCCAAGCGCAAGCTGCCGCTGGTCGTCGGCGCCGAGGCCTCCGGCGAGGTCGAGGCCGTCGGGCACGGCGTATCCAGCCTCCTGCCCGGACAATTGGTGTCGATTTACGGCGCGCGCACCTGCGGGCTTTGCCGCGCCTGCCGCGAAGGCCGCGACAATCTTTGCGAGCATGTCTCCGGCGTGCACGGCTTCCACCTAGATGGCTTTGCCCAGGAGAAGATAAACCTGCCGGCGCGGCTTCTGGTCCCTGCCCCGCCCGGCGTCAGCGAGATCGGCGCCGCCGTCGCGCCAGTCACCTTCGGCACGGTCGAGCACATGCTGTTCGACAATGCCAGGCTGCAGCCGGGCGAAACGATCCTCGTCCATGCCGGCGGCTCGGGCATCGGTTCCGCCGCCATCCAGCTGGCGAAGAAGATGGGCTGCACCGTGATCACCACGGTCGGTTCGAACGACAAGATCGACAAGGCCAAGGCGCTTGGCGCCGACCATGTCATCAACTACCGCGACGACCGTTTCGAGGGCGTCGTGCGCAAGCTGACCAAGAAGAAGGGCGTCGACGTCGTGTTCGAGCATGTCGGAGCCGACACCTTTGCCGGCTCGATGCTGTGCCTGAAGCGCGGCGGACGCCTGGTGACCTGCGGCTCGACCTCCGGCGTCTCGACGCAAATCAATTTGATGCAGCTTTTCCAGCAACAGCTGAAGCTGCTCGGCTCCTTCGGCTGCCGCATGGAGAACATGGCCAATGCCATGCAGAAGATGGCGGCAGGCCTCGTCGCGCCGGTGATCGACACCGAAGTCGGCTTCGGCGACATCGATGCCGCGCTGAAGCGCATGGAAGGCCGCGACGTGTTCGGCAAGATCATCCTGCGCGTCGACTAGGAATGGTCGGCAGAGCCTTCAAGAAGGTCCGCAGGGACCTGGCGTTTCGCTACGGCCGGCGGCTTCGCCAGATGGAGCACTGGCTGGTCGCGCGCGTCGCGATGACAATCATCTCGCTGCTGCGCCTTTTGCCGCCCGACAGTGCGCTCAACTTCGCCGACCGCGTCGCCCGCCGCATCGGTCCGATGGTCGGGCGCCATCGCGTCGCCACGCGCAATCTTCGCCTCGCCTATCCCGAAAAGAGCGATGCCGAGATCGAAGCCATCGCGCTCGACATGTGGGGCAACATGGCCCGCCTTGCGGCCGAGTACATCTTCCTCGACGCGCTTTTCGACTATGACCCGAAAGCGACGACGCCCGGCCGGGTCGAGGTTCGCGGCGTCGAGCATTTCCTTGATATCGCCGGTGAAGAGAAGCCACACATTCTGTTCACCGGCCATCTCGGCAATTTCGAATTGCTGCCGGTGGCTGCCGCCACCTTCGGCATGAAGATCACCGCGCTGTTTCGTCCGCCCAACAATCCCTATCTGGCCGACTACATCCATTCGACGCGGCGTTCGACGATGGGCGCCTTGCTGCCCTCCTCGACCGGCGCTTCATTCGCGCTCGCCGCGATCCTGGAGAATGGCGGCAATATCGGCGTGCTGGTCGACCAGAAATTCTCGAGCGGGCTGGAGACGACCTTCTTCGGCCGCCCGTGCCAGAGCAATCCGGTGCTGGGCATGCTTGCCCGCCACTATGATTGCGACGTCTATCCGGCGCGCTGCGTGCGGTTGCCTGGTAATCGGTTCCGGCTCGATATTGAGGATAAGCTGACCTTGCCGCGCACCGAGGGCGGCAGCGTCGACGTGCCGGCCACCACCCAGCTACTCGCCGATGTGGTCGAGCGCTGGGTGCGCGAGGATCCGGGACAGTGGATGTGGTTCCACAAGAGGTGGGAGATCAGCGGCCGGCGTCGCCGCCAGCGCGGGCGGGCAACGGACGCTGCCCGCCAGTAACGACAAGCGTCGGCCCCGGGCTTAGTCGGTGACAACGATCCGCGTGTTTCCGTAACCGGCTTCCCGCACCATCGAGTAGAAGGTCGCGGCATTGGCCGTGTGCAGGCGCACGCAGCCATGCGAGGCCGGGCGCCCAAGATACTTCACCGCACCCGTGCCGTGGATTGCGTAGCCACCGCGGAAGAACACCGAATAGGGCATCGGCGACATATCGTATTTGCGCGAATACCACATCCGCGCCGTCCATTGCGGGCGGTACTTGCCGCGCGGCGTGATATAACCTTTGCGGGCGGTGGACACGCTCCACCGGTAAACCACCTGACCATAACGGCTGACGGTCATCGTCTGCGAAGATATGTCGATGTTGGCGACGAGAGCGGATGCCTTGCTTTCGATTGAAGTGCCGAATAGCGCCGTTGCCAGTATCGCCGCCATGAGAACGGTCTTCTTCATGCGATCAAACCCCTTTGATTGCCCTTGCCCGCTGCCATCACGCTGTTTTTCATGCTTTTAATGGCAGGTGAATGAAGTAACACACACTCATTGATAAATTCGCCAATCTAAAGCAGCGAATTTGAACGATTTTCCCGTCATAGTTGCCGCCGCGACACGCAGTTTCAGCGGCTTCAGTATCGCGCTTGCAAAATGACCCGGTTCGCTGCTCAAATCCCGTAATGAACGAACGACTCCTGAGGGCCGTCGACGCTCGGGTCGACGACCTGGTTACGCTAACCGCCGAACTGATCCGCTTTCCGACCATCAATCCGCCGGGCGAGGCCTACAGGCCGTGCGCGGAATACATTGGTGCGCGGCTGAAGAAGCACGGGTTCGAAACCGAGTTCATCCGCGCCGAAGGCACGCCTGGCGACACCGACCGCTATCCGCGCGTCAATGTCGTCGCCCGTTTCGACGGCCGCTCGCCCGGCGCCTGCGTGCATTTCAACTCGCATATCGACGTCGTCGAGGCCGGCGAAGGCTGGAGCGTCGATCCTTTTGCCGGCCTGGTGAAGGACGGCAAGGTCTACGGCCGCGGCGCCTGCGACATGAAGGGCGGCTTGGCCTCCTCCATCATCGCTGCCGAAGCCTTCAAGGAGGTCTTTCCAGATTTTCCCGGCGCCATCGAAATATCGGGCACGGTCGACGAGGAGTCCGGCGGCTTCGGCGGCGTCGCCCATCTGGCCAAGCTCGGTTATTTCTCAAAACCCAAGGTCGACCACGTCATCATTCCGGAGCCGCTGAACAAGGACCGCATCTGCCTTGGCCATCGCGGCGTCTGGTGGGCGGAGATAGAGACCAAGGGCGAGATCGCGCATGGCTCGATGCCGTTCCTCGGCGACAATGCCGTGCGCCATATGGGCGCAGTGCTGCAGGCTTTCGAGGATGAATTGTTTCCGGCCCTCGACCGCAAGGTGACGCGGATGCCAGTCGTGCCCGAGGGCGCCAGGCGCTCGACCATGAATATCAATTCCATCCATGGCGGCCAGACCGAGGATTTCCGGCCCGGCCTGCCTTCGCCCAACGTGCCCGATTCCTGCCGGCTGACCATCGACCGCCGCTTCCTGCTCGAAGAGAATCTTGCCACGGTCAAAAGCGAGGTGACCGCCATCCTCGAGCGGCTGAAGCGCGAGCGCAAGAAATTCGACTACGAGATCCGCGACATCATGGAGGTGCTGCCGCTGATGACCGAGCGCGACGCGCCGGTGGTGAAGGCGGTGGCGCAAGGCATCATGGCGATCTTCGACCGCGAACCGGACTATGTGATTTCGCCCGGCACCTACGACCAGAAGCACATTGCCCGCATCGGCCACATCTATGACTGCATCGCCTATGGTCCGGGCATTCTCGATCTCGCGCACCGGCCAGACGAATGGGTTGGCATCGCCGATATGGTGGAATCGGCCAAGGTGATGGCGATCGGGCTCAACGTGCTGCTGCGCGGCACCGTCGCCGGTTGATCAAGGCGCTCACAGACGGACCGGTGGAAAAACATTCCCCCCGGCGTCACTGCGGAGCACGAAACGCAATTTACTCCACCTCGAAATCACGCTTCTATCCACCCGGTTTGAGCACATGGGAGTTGCACGATGAAATTGTGGAAAACCATTCTTGCGGCTGCGGCCCTGGCGCTTGCCGCCAGCACCTCGTCATTTGCCGCGCGCACCGACCTGGTCATCGGCATCCCGCTCGAACCCCCGCATCTCGACCCGACCGCGGGTGCCGCAGCGGCGATCGACGAAGTGCTCTACGCCAATGTGTTCGAAGGCCTGACCCGCATCGGACCGAACGGCGAGGTGCTGCCTGATCTCGCCGAAAGCTGGGCCATTTCCGATGACGGCAAGGTCTACATCTTCAAGCTGCACACCGGCGTGAAATTCCACGACGGCACCGACTTCAATGCCGACGACGTAAAATTCTCGCTCGACCGCGCCCGCGCCGACAATTCCGTCAATGCCCAAAAGGGCCTGTTCGCGGCTATCGACAAGGTCGAGGTGGTCGACCCGGCGACCGTGAAGGTGACACTGAAGAACCCGCAGGGTTCCTTCCTCTACAATATGGGCTGGGGCGACGCGGTGATGGTGGCGCCGGAATCCGCCGACACCAACAAGGAAAAGCCCGTCGGCACCGGCCCGTTCAAGTTCCAGAGCTGGGCCAAGGGCTCGTCGATCACGCTGGTCAAATCCGACAACTACTGGGGCACGCCCGTGGCGCTCGACAAGGCCGAGTTCCGCATCGTCCCCGACGCCGCGGCTGCCGTGCCGGCACTGCTTTCCGGCGACATCCAGGCCTTCCCGTTCTTCGATCCCGACAGCGTCGCCCAGGTCAAGGACGATCCGCGCTTCAAGGTGGTGATCGGCTCGACCGAGGGCGAGACCATCCTGTCGATCAACAACAAGAAGCCGCCCTTCGACAAGCTGCAGGTAAGACAGGCGATCTCCTACGCGCTCGATCGCAAGGCAATCATCGACGGCGCCTCGGCCGGCCTCGGCGTGCCGATCGGCTCGCATATGTCGCCAGCCAACAAGGACTATGTCGACCTCACAGGCCACTATCCGCATGATGTCGCCAAGGCCAAGGAACTCTTGAAGGAGGCCGGCCTCGAGAACGGCTTCAAGGCAACGCTGAAGCTGCCGCCGCCTTCCTATGCGCGGCTCGGCGGCGAGATCATCGCCTCGGAGCTTCGCGATGTCGGCATCGACCTGGAGATCATTCCAGTCGAATGGGCGCAGTGGCTGGATCAGGTGTTCACCAAGAAGGACTACGACCTGACCATCGTCTCGCACACCGAGCCCAACGACATCGATATCTATTCGCGCAAGGACTACTACTTCAACTACGACAATCCGGCCTTCGACAAGATCATCGCCGACCTCAACCTCGCCTCCGACGAGGCCAAGCGCAAGGAACTGCTCGGGCAGGCGCAGAAGATCCTCGCCGACGACGCGGTGGTCGGGTTCCTCTACGAATTGCCGAAGGTTGGTGTCTGGGACGCCAAGCTGCAGGGGCTGTGGGAAAACGCGCCGATCCAGGCGAATGACCTGACCAAGGTGAAGTGGAGCGATTGAGGTTGTTGGCCAAAAGGCGACACTTGCGCTCCGTCACACCCCCCTCTGTCCTGCTGGATATCTCCTCCGACAGGGGGGAGATTGTGCCCTCATCACTGGTTTCGCCAATTATCAACGTTGAAGAAGCAGTGCCGTCGGCAGCTCTGCCGATCTCCCCCCTTGCGGGGGAGATATCCAGCAGGACAGAGGGGGGTGGGCCGAAACGGTACCTTTGCCCGGTCTATGCACCGGGCCGAACAGCGGTCCCCCGACGTCCATGACCGCTTACCTCCTCAAACGCCTCATCATCGCTCTCGCCACGCTGGTGCTGGCCTCCATGGTGGTGTTCGCGGTGTTGGAGATCATTCCCGGCGACCCGGCGCGGCTGATGCTGGGCCTGAACGCCAGCGCCGACCAGGTCGAGGTGCTGCGCAACCAGATGGGCCTCAATGCGCCTCTGGCTTTGCGCTACCTGCACTGGGCCGGCGGCTTGCTCAGCCTCGATTTCGGCCGTTCCTACACCTATTCGGTGCCGGTCATCGACCTCGTGCGCGAGCGCGTCGTCGTCTCGCTGCCACTGGCACTGATCGCGCTGGCTCTCTCCACAATCATTGCCATTCCGGTCGGGCTCTATTCCGCCAGCCGCCGCGGACAGGCCGGCGATACGATTGCCATGGGCGCCACGCAATTCGGCGTCGCCGTGCCGAATTTCTGGTTCGCGCTGATGCTGATCTATCTCTTTGCCGTCTGGCTGCGGCTGGTGCCGGCCGGAGGCTTTCCGGGCTGGAGCGCCGGTGTCTGGCCGGCGCTGAAATCGCTGCTTTTGCCATCCGTCGCGCTCGCTCTGCCGCAGGCGGCGATCCTGGCCCGCGTCGCCCGCTCGGCGCTGATCGAGGTTCTCAACGAGGACTATATCCGCACGGCGCGCGCCAAGGGCCTGCCCTACCGCGCGGTGCTGTGGCGGCATGCGCTGCGCAATGCCATGATCCCGGTACTGACCATTCTCGGCCTGCAATTCGCCTTCCTGCTCGCCGGCACCATCATCATCGAGAATGTCTTCTATCTGCCTGGTCTCGGTCGCCTGGTATTCCAGGCCATCACCCAGCGCGACCTGATCGTCGTCGAAAGCGTCGTCATGCTGCTGGTCGCTGCCGTCATCGCCGTCAACCTCATCGTCGACCTCTCCTATGCGGTGGTCGATCCGCGCCTGAGAAGCCGGCAATGACGCTGCACGTCGACATCCCCGAAGAGACCCTTGCCCGTATTCTGGCCAAGGCGTTCCGCAATCGATCGTTCCTCATCGGCCTCGTCATCACTGCCCTGGTGGCGGCGGTGGCCGTCCTTTCCTACCTCTGGACGCCCTACGACGTGACAAAACTGGTGATATCGGACAAGACGCAAAGCCCCTCGCTGGCGCACTGGTTCGGCACCGATCATTTCGGCCGCGATATCCTGTCGATGATCATGGTCGGCGCCCGCAACTCGATTGCCGTGGCGCTTGTCGCTGTCGGCATCGGCATGGGTGTCGGCGTGCCGTTCGGCGCCTTCGCCGCCGCGCGCGGCGGCCTCATCGACGAAGTGCTGATGCGCATGAACGATCTCGTCTTCGCCTTCCCAGCCCTGCTCTCGGCGATCATGATCACCGCAATCTTCGGACCGGGCGCCATCAATGCCATCATCGCAATCGGCATCTTCAACATCCCGGTGTTTGCGCGCGTGGCGCGGGCCGGCGCGCTAGCGATCTGGCCGCGCGAATTCATCCTTGCCGCGCGCGCCGCCGGCAAGGGCAGCACGCTGATCACCATCGAACACATCCTGCCCAACATCGCCACGCTGCTCCTGGTGCAAGGCACGATACAGTTCGCACTGGGCATCCTCGCCGAAGCCGGGCTTTCCTATGTCGGCCTCGGCGCCCAGCCGCCGATGCCGAGCTGGGGCCGCATGCTGTTCGACGCCCAGACCCGCATGGTGGTGGCGCCGTGGATGGCGATCTTCCCGGGTATGGCGATCGTCGCCACCGTACTTGGCCTCAACTTGCTCGGCGACGGCATCGCCGACATCCTCGACCCGAAATCGCGGCGGCAGCGATGAGCCTGCTTGAGATCGAGAACCTGTCGCTGGCGATCGGCGACACGCCGATCCTGAAGGCGGTGGAGCTTTCCGTCGCGCCCGGCGAAGTGATGGGGCTGGTCGGCGAATCCGGCTCGGGCAAGTCGATGACGGCGCTGACAGTGATGCAGCTCCTGCCCTTCGCGGCGCGCGCCTCTGGCCGCGTCAGCTTCGACGGCATCGACATCCTTGCCGCGAGCGAAGACCAGATGTGCGCGCTGCGCGGTGACGACATCGGCATGGTGTTCCAGGAGCCGATGACGGCGCTCAACCCGGTTAAGACCATCGGCGAGCAGGTGGCCGAAGGCATCCGCTGGCATACAAGGTCAAGCCGCGCCGAGGCCGAGGAGCGGGCGCGAAAAATGCTCGACCGGGTCGACCTGCCGGCAGCACTTTTCCCGCTGTCGCGCTACCCGCACGAGCTTTCCGGCGGCCAGCGCCAGCGCGTCGTCATCGCCATCGCCTGCGCGCTGAAGCCGAAACTGCTGATCGCCGACGAGCCGACGACGGCACTCGACGTGGTGCTGCAGGCGCAGATCCTCGACCTGGTGCGCGACCTTGTCGCGGAAAACCGCATGGGCCTGCTGCTGATCTCGCATGACCTCGCGGTGGTGACCGAGATGGCCGACCGCATCACCATCCTGCGCCATGGCGAGGTGATGGAGGCCGGCGATACCGCGCGTACACTGTCCGAACAGCTCCATCCCTACACGCGGCAGCTGGCGCAGGCTTCGATGCATGTGCCGGCTCGCCCCAAGGCGCATGGCGCCGGTCAAGGCAAGCCGCTGCTTGAGGTCGAGGGCGTGACGCGCGACTACCCCGGACGGCGCGCGTCCCTGTTCAAGCGCGCAGCACCGGTCCGCGCCGTCGACGAGGTGTCCTTGTCGATGGCGCCGGGCCAGTCCGTGGCGCTGGTCGGGCGCTCCGGTTGCGGCAAGTCGACACTCGCCCGCATGATCCTGGCGCTGGACAAATCAACCTCGGGAACGATCCGCTTTCGCGGCGAGACCATCACCGGCAAGAGTGAGACCGAACTCAAGCCGGCGCGGCGCGACATGCAGGTGGTGTTCCAGGATCCGTACGGCTCCTTCGACCCGCGCCAGAAGGTCGAGAAACTCGTTGCCGAACCGCTGCATGTGCTGGAGAAGAAGCCAACGCCTGCGGAGCGACGCGAGATGGTGGCGCATGCGCTGCACGAGGTCGGCCTTGGTCCGCGCGACATGGACAAATATCCGCATGAATTTTCCGGCGGCCAGCGCCAGCGCCTATCGATCGCCCGCGCCATCATCACTCGCCCGAAACTGGTGGTCGCCGACGAGCCGGTCTCGGCGCTCGATGTCTCGATCCGCGCCCAGATCCTCGATCTGTTCGCCGAGCTCAATCAGAAGCTCGGCATCGCCTATCTGTTCATCACCCACGACCTGACCGTCGCCCGCGCCATCACCGACGAGGTGCTGGTCATGCATGACGGCAGGATCGTCGAGCGCGGCAAGACGAGCGAGGTGCTGGATCATCCGCAGTCCGAGGCGGCCAAGGCCCTGGTCGCCGCCGCTCCCGATCTGCATCGGGCTATCGCGCGGCGGCTGCAGGAGCAAGGGTGAGCCGCCGTCGACGCCGGCCTATTCTTCCGGCTTCACCACATCGACCGGACTGATGTCGAGCAGGTCCAGCGTACGCCGCAGCAGCCGCACCTCGCTCTCGGCCAGTTGCGAGTTGGCCTTGGCGATCTCGGCCATGTGTCGGGCGAGCAGCTTGCGCCGCTCGACGTCGAGGTCGCGGAACAACGCGACGGCCTGCGAGCCGTTGGTCTCGTAGCCGAACTCGTTGAGATACTCGATGACGTTGTCGATGCTGGCCTCGGGAATGCCAAAGGCTTCCCTGCAGATGCGGCGGAAGGCGACCATTTCGCTCTCACTTACCGAGCCGTCGGCCAGGATCATGCGAAACAGCATCAAGAGTTCCGCTGACAGCACCGGGTCGTCAGCGACTTTGCGCACACCGGGATCGCCTTCGAAGATCGAGCGTATCTGGTCAAGCAATGCGAACGCCATCAGAGCCCCTTTCCAATTCCTGTATAGTTAGCGCGGAATCGCCTTTTCGCAAACGGGGTGGCGTTCGTCGAACGCGCGCAATTTTCTTCCCAGTCGAAACCCTCCTCGCCCGCGTGGATCTGGCGATAACGCGCCTGGCCAACCCGGCGAATCCGCTGCGCACCTTGATTGGTGTATGACTGCGCGCCTGATAGAATGCCGGCGTACGAATCATGTTGGAGGAGCCACACATGAATCTTAGTGCACCTACTCAGCTTATTTTCATTATTGCCCTTGTCATCGCCATCATCGGCGTTCTCGCTGCTCTTGGCGTTCTTGCGTTCATTCCCCTCGCATCAGTTTGGATTGTGCTCATCGCCTACATCGTGCTTGCCGGCGGCTGCATGATGCGCGGCGCCTGATGCATGTCGCCCAAAAGTGCGTAGCGGTTTTGGGACAACGACCTGCATGAAAACATAGGCTTGAAGCGCGTCGCATGAATTTCGTTGGACGCCACGCGCTTCAAGCACTGCAAGATCTCAGGTAGCCGAAGCGCCCGGTGCCAAGCCGGGCGCTTTTGATTTTGACGCATGGTCTGCTAGTTTCCTTGCCGGAGGAGACGCCGTGGCCGCCGCTAACGAAGAGCCTGATCCGAGCCGGTTCGAGATAGTACGTCGCCTGCCCGGCCCGCAGCTGCAGGGCGTGGTCACCGACATGTGCGGTTACCGCGAAACGATTTCAGGCCATTTCCGCAACGTCGAATATGCCTCTCTGACCGTGCCGCTGATCATCAGCTTTGCCGAACCCTTCGCTATCGGTCTTGGCAAGAACCCCGGCGACAATGATCGCTTCGCCAGCTTTGCCGCCGGCCTTTTTGCCGGGCCGGTGGTGATCGAATCCTTCGGCGGCGCCTGCTGCGTGCAGATCAACTTCACACCGCTCGGCGCTCGCCGCTTCTTCGGCCAGCCGATGAGCGAATTGACTGACCGCATGGTCGGCCTCGACGACGTGCTTGGCCTCGAAGGCATTGCGTTGCGCGAACAGCTCGGCGATGCGCGGGATTGGAACGCGCGCTTCGCCATCGCCGAGAGTTTCGTCGCCACCCGGCTGGCTTCGACGGATCCTATGCAGGCCGAAATCGGCTGGGCCTATGACAGCATTATCGCCTCCGGCGGGCGCACCCGCATCGCCACGCTGGCTGGAAGGTTAGGCTGGAGCCGCAAGCACCTTGCGGGGAAATTCTCCGATGCGATCGGCATCGGCCCGAAGACGCTGTCGCGCATCGTCCGCTTCAACCGCGCGCTTGGCCTGTCGAGACAGGACAACAGCGACTGGGCCGACATCGCCGCTGATTGCGGCTATGCCGACCAGGCGCATCTGGTGCGCGAGTTCCGCGACCTCGCCGGCGAGACACCGACGGCGCTAACAAACGGGTAACATTTCTTCAAGACGCCGGAACAGCCTTCGCCCAGACTGGGTTATCGACCAACCCGAACGAATGAGGTTCCCGATGCCCACGACCAACGAAGCACCCCGGCTCTACCCTGCCCTGCGCTACAAGAACGCGGCAAAAATGATCGACTGGCTCGGCGAGGCCTTCGGCTTCACCGTTCGTGCCCGCTATGGCGAGGGCGATGTCGTGCACCACGCCGAACTCGTCTTCGGCTCCTCGATGATCATGCTGGGCACCGCGCGCGACGACGATTACGGCAAGATGGTCGGCGAACCGGGTTCGGGTGGCGGCAAGTCGATCTATGTCGCCGTCGACGATGCCGACGCCGCCTATACCCGAGCAAAGAAAGCCGGCGCCACGATCATCCAGGAATTGACCGACCGCGACTATGGCAGCCGCGAATTCATCTGCCGCGATCCGGAAGGCAATGTCTGGTCCTTCGGCACCTATTGGCCGAAGGCCGGCGAAAAGACATAGGCAGGCTTTACCGTGCCAACCCAAAAATCGCGTCGCAGTCGAGATGGGTTTCCAGTTCGGCTGCGACCTCGTCCAGCGCCCGTTCGACCTCGGCGCGATAGTCGATACCACCGCCCTTGACGCCGAGGCTCTCCAGGAATTTCGCCCGGAAGGCGTCGGCCGAAAACAGCCCGTGCAGGTAAGTGCCCATCACCTTGCCGTCGGAGGAAACGGCGCCGTCATCGGCGCCATTGATGACGGCGGACGGCCGCGCCATATCCGGACCGGTGGTGCGGCCGAGATGGATCTCGTAACCTTCCAGCGGAAGGTCGAACTGTACCGACCGGGCGCTGGAATTGCGCACGATCTTTTCTGGCTCCATCACTGTTTCGAAGTCGAGCAGGCCAAGGCCCTCTGTTTCGGTGACGCTGCCTTCGATGCCGTCGGGGTCGCGCACCACACGCCCCAGCATCTGGAAGCCGCCGCAAATGCCGACGACATGGCCGCCGCGCTTGCGGTGGGCGAGAAGGTCGCGATCCCAGCCATTCTCGCGGAATTTCAGGAGATCGCCGATCGTCGACTTGGAGCCGGGAATGACCACCAGGCCGGCGTCCTCCGGGAGACGCTGGCCCGGCGGCACGAACACGACCTCGACCTGCGGTTCGGCCTTGAGCGGGTCGAGGTCGTCGAAATTGGCGATGCGGCCAAGCATCGGCACGGCGACCTTCAGCGCCCGCCTTTCGCCGGACACCAGCCGTTCGAGCACCACCGAATCCTCCGAAGGCAACCGCGCCGCCGCCTTCAGCCACGGCACGACGCCAAAACAGCGCCAGCCGGTGAATTTTTCGATCGCCTTGATGCCGTCGTCGAACAGCGAAACATCGCCACGAAACTTGTTGATGAGGTAGCCGGCAATCATGCGCCGGTCCTTTTCCGGAAGGATCAGATGCGTGCCGGCGACCGAGGCGATGACGCCGCCCCGGTCGATGTCGCCGACCAGGACCACCGGCACGTTGGCGCGCGTCGCAAAACCCATATTGGCTATGTCGCGGCTGCGGAGATTGATTTCGGCCGGCGAGCCCGCCCCCTCCACGATGACGAGGTCCGCTCCCTCGCCGACCTTCGCCCAGGACTCCAGCACGGCATCCATCAGCCGGCCCTTCATCGCCTGGTAGTCGCGCGCCCGTGCCTCGCCGAACACCTTGCCCTGCACCACCACTTGCGAGCCGATATCGGTCTGCGGCTTGAGTAGCACGGGGTTCATGTGGACGGTTGGCGCAACACCGCAGGCGATCGCCTGCAACCACTGAGCGCGGCCGATCTCGCCGCCGGCGGCATTGTTGTCGCCTGGAATGTCGGCGACGGCGGCGTTGTTCGACATGTTCTGCGGCTTGAACGGCCGGACCTTCAGGCCGCGTTTCTTCGCGGCGCGGCAGAGCCCCGCGACCAGCACCGTCTTGCCGACATCCGAGCCCGTGCCTTGCAGCATGATCGCCTTGGCCATCACGCCCTGCCCTGCGCAACGGTGCCGGTGATATCAGACTTCTGCGCCAGCGGCCCACCGCGCCAGATATAGAGCGCCAGCAACGGCTCCTTGGCCGTGCGCATGGCGTGGCTGACATTCGACGCGTGATGAATCACTTCGCCGGCCTCGCGAACGCGAAAGCCACCCTCGCCCATGCGCCATTCAGTGTCGCCGGTCAGCGGAATGTAGATCTCCTCGGCGACATGATGGTGGTCTGGATAGACGATGCCGGGTCCGAGGATCAGCAGGCCGGCCGCAACCTCGTCATTGGCAAAATGGCCGCGCGTGCCGAACACCTCCAGCCAGCCATATTTTTCCAGAAATGCCGCGCCGAAATCCGTCACATTATAGGTCTGCCCCCAGCGGAATTCGTTCCGGCGCCGGGCCAGCAGCCGCGCCAGCGGTCTGGCGTGGGCCGGAGCAAGCTCGACGATACGGTCGAGTTGGGCAAGGCAAGGCAGCGCATGCGGCGCGAGCGCACGGGCCGGCATGTCCCAGTCGATTTGCGCCACGGCGTCCCGTACCAGCGCACTGTCCACCGTGTCCAGATAGCCATGGAAGCCATCGAGGAGGTCATCGAAATGTGTCGGCACGCTATACTCCGCTGATCCATTCGCGCACGGCCGCTGCGCAGCAGGCCGGGTTGCGCGGCGGCATCATTGGTCTAGATTGAGCGGCGCGCAAAGCCAAAAACGACAGGCCAGAGACTGGCCAAGGACATAGGGAGCACGCCATGGACGCCGCGGTCGATGCGAGCACCAGCCAGTTCGAACTCAACGAGGACCAGCGCGCCATCCAGGAGATGGCGCAAGCCTTCGCCGCCGACCGCGTCGCGCCCAACGCGCTCGACTGGGACAGGGCGAAGCATTTCCCCGCCGACGTGATCCGCGAGACGGGCCCGCTCGGCCTTGGCGGCATCTATGTCCGCGACGATGTCGGCGGCTCGGCGCTCGGGCGGCTCGACGCCGTGCTGATCTTCGAGGCCCTGTCGCGTGCCGACCCCGCCTTTTCCTCCTTCATCTCGATCCACAACATGGTGGCGTCGATGATCGACCGTTTCGGCAACGAGGAGCAGCGCCAGCGCTTTTTGCCGAAGCTGACATCTATGGAATGGCTGGCCAGCTACTGCCTGACCGAACCAGGCTCCGGCTCGGATGCAGCGGCGCTGAAGTCGCGCGCGGTGAAGAGCGGCGACGGCTATGTGCTCAACGGCGCCAAACAGTTCATCTCCGGCGCCGGCGACAGCGACCTCTATGTCGTCATGGCGCGCACCGGCGCCGACGGGCCGAAGGGCATCTCTACCTTCGTCGTGCCCAAGGATGCGCCGGGCCTTTCCTTCGGCGCAAATGAGCACAAGATGGGTTGGCACATGCAGTCGACCCGCCAGGTCATCTTCGAGGACTGCAAGGTGCCGGCGGAAAACCTGCTGTCGACCGAGGGCGCCGGTTTCGGCATCGCCATGGCCGGCCTCGATGGCGGCCGGTTGAACATCGCCGCCTGTTCGCTGGGCGGCGCGCAATCGGCGCTCGACAAGGCGCTCGCCTACACGGCGGAGCGCAAGGCCTTCGGGTCGAAGATCAACCAGTTCCAGGCGCTGCAGTTCAAGCTCGCCGACATGGAGACCGAGCTGCAGGCGGCCAGGATGTTCCTCTACACCGCCGCCTCGAAGCTCGACCGCAAGGCGCCGGATGCCGGCAAATGGTCGGCCATGGCCAAGCGCTTCGTCACCGACACCGGCTTCAATGTCGCCAACGACGCCCTGCAGCTGCATGGCGGCTACGGCTATTTGCACGACTACGGCATCGAGAAGCTGGTGCGGGACCTGCGCGTCCACCAGATCCTCGAAGGCACCAACGAGATCATGCGGATCATCATCGCCCGCGCGCTGATCGGCCGCTGAGCAGAACCGGGAGACATTCGATGACCACCATCGCCTTCATCGGCCTCGGCAACATGGGCAATCCGATGGCCGCCAATCTGGTCAAGGCGGGGCATACCGTGCACGGCTTCGACCTGATGCCGGAGAACCTGACTATCGCCCGGGAGCACGGCGTCGTCATCATGGCCAATGCGGTTGCCGCGGTGAAGGACGCCGATGCGGTCATCACCATGCTGCCTGCCGGCAAGCATGTGCTGTCGGTCTATGAGGACATCACGCCCAAGGCGAAGAAGGGCGCGCTGTTCGTCGATTCCTCGACCATCGACGTCGAATCGGCGCGCAAGGCGCATGCCATCGCAAGCAAGCATCGGCTAGCGTCGATCGACGCGCCGGTCTCCGGCGGCACCGGCGGCGCCACTGCGGGAACGCTGACCTTCATGGCCGGCGGTTCGAAAGACGCGTTCGCCGCGGCCGAGCCGATCCTCAAGCCGATGGCCGGCCGCGTCGTCCATTGCGGCGGCGACGGCGCCGGACAGGCGGCAAAAATCTGCAACAACATGATTCTCGGCATCTCGATGATCGGCGTTGCGGAAGCTTTCGTGCTGGCGGAAAAACTCGGGCTTTCGCACCAGGCGCTGTTCGATGTCGCCTCGACCTCGTCGGGCCAATGCTGGTCGCTGACCAGCTACTGCCCGGTACCCGGCCCGGTGCCGGCGTCGCCTGCCAACCGCGACTACAAGCCCGGCTTTGCCGCGGCACTGATGTTGAAGGATCTAAAGCTGTCGCAGGAGGCCGCCCAAGGCGCTGGCGCGGTGACGCCGCTCGGCGCCGAGGCGACGCAGCTCTACGCGCTGTTCAACGCGCAAGGGAATGCCGGCGCCGACTTTTCCGGCATCATAAATTTTCTGCGCGGCAATTCTAATTAAGCTTCGAATTTCACAGCGCTTTTTTCGCTTTATCCGGTGGAAAGAGCGTAAATTTAGATTTGCTTAAGTTCTCGATAACCGGCCGGTAACGATGTGCCTATAAAACGGACAGCGAGGCGGACATTTCGCATCCGCCCGGCGCTCCGGATCAGGTCTCGCGTACCGGAGCCCGTAAGTTTCGCAAGTGTTTTGTTGGCGAAACGCCATGCGTATCTGGCAAAGCCGCGTTCCCGGTGGGGCGCGGTTTTTGCGTTTGGCAACGCTGCTTCGCGAGCCAGAACATCTGGCGCCCTCACCGAAGGCGCCAGACGATTGTTCGCTTGGAGCAATTCCAGGAAAAGTGTGAAACGGTTTTCCGTCCGGAATTGCGTCAAAACAAATTACCGCTTGCGCAGATCCGCTTCCGCCAGGTCGAGCGCCTTGGCAATGCGCTCGCAGGCCATGTCGATGGTCTCGCGTGTCCAGATCAGCGGCGGCGACAGGATCATCGTGTCGCCGGTGGCGCGCAGCATCAAGCCCTGGGCGATGGCGTGGTCGCGCACGACCACGGCGGCACTGCCCGCCGGCAGGAAGCGTTCCTTGGTCGCCTTGTCCTTGACGATCTCGATCGCGCCCATCAGCCCGATCGAACGCACCTCGCCGACCAGATTGTGCCCGGCAATGCGGTCCTGCAAGGCTTCAGCGAAGTACGGCCCGGTGTCGTTCTTGACCCGATCGACCAGACCCTCGCGCTCCATGATCTCGATGTTCTTCAGCGCCACGGCACAGGCCACGGGGTGACCGGAATAGGTGTAGCCGTGATAGAACTCGCCACCCTTCTCGACCAGCGTCGCGGCAATGCGGTCACCGACCAAGAGCGCCGACAGCGGCTGGTAGCCCGACGTCAGCGCCTTGGCCGTGGTTATGGTGTCGGGCTCGATGCCGAAGGTTTGCGCGGCGAACCACTCGCCGGTGCGGCCATAGCCGGTGATGACCTCGTCCAGCATCAGGAGAACATCGTATTTGCGGCAGATACGCTGCACCTCCGGCCAGTAGCTCATCGGCGGGATCTTCACCCCACCCGCGCCCATCACCGGCTCGCCGATGAAGGCTGCGACCTTGTCGGCGCCGGCTTCGAGGATAGCGTCCTCGACCGCCTTGGCCGCGCGCAGGCCGAAATCATGGTCGCTTTCGCCGGGCAGCGCCAGCTCATAGGCATAGGGCATCATCACATGGACGATGTTGGGCACCGCGCCGCCGAGCTGCTTGTGCATCGGCTCCATACCGCCGAGCGAGGTGCCGGCGATGGTCGAGCCGTGATAGCCCATCTTGCGCGAGATGATGCGGTTCTTCTCCGGCTTGCCTTCCAGCGCCCAATAATGGCGCACAAGCCGCAGCGCCGTGTCGTTGGCCTCTGAGCCGGATGAGCCGTAGAACACCTGGCTGACGCCCTTTGGCGCCAGTTCCGCCAGCTTTTTGGACAACAGCACCGGCGTCGGCGTCGAGCATTTGAAGAAGGAGTTATAGTAGGGCAGCTCCTTCATCTGGGCATAGGCCGCCTCGGCCAGCTCGTCGCGGCCATAGCCGACATTGACGCACCACAGCCCGGCCATGCCGTCGAGGATTTCCGTGCCGTCGGCATCGTAGATGAACGGCCCATTGGCATGCGTGATGATGCGCGAGCCGGCCTCGCGCAATTCCTTGTGGTCGGTGAACGGATGCAGATGATGCGCGGCGTCGATCTGCTGAAGCTGCTTCAGCGAATAATTCTGATAGGTCATGAGTTTGGTCTTTCCTCTTGAATCAATCCGGCAAGCTGCCGGGGCGGATTCGTCAGAGGAAGGCGGGCGGCGAATAGCCGATGCGGGCGCACAGGCGCAGAAGCTCGGCACGCAGCGTGCGCGGTGACGGCGTCACCGCCACCCCGAATGCGCTGGATGTCTTCATCAGAGCCATGGCGGCACCTTATGACGCCTGAGGCCTTGTGTTCAAGCCGTGGCAAGTCTTTCGAATGAGCATGGGATCATCCGAAAACCGATTTCACTTTTCGGTCCGATGCTCCAGCGCCCCTTGCAGAAACACATAGCGCATCGCAGCCTGTGCCGCCTGCGGCCGGCGATCGCCGCGCCCGCCATGTCCGCCCTCGGTCTCCTCGAAGAACAGCGCTCTCGCATGGCCGGCGGCCTGCAGGCGTGCTGCCATCTTGCGGGCATGGCCGGGATGGACACGGTCGTCTGCCGTCGAAGTGGTCAGGAGCACCGGCGGATAGTCAGCGTCGGCCGCGACATGCTGGTAGGGCGAATAAGCGGAGAGCCACGCCGCCTCTTCCGACTTCGAGGGATCGCCATATTCGGCCATCCAGGAAGCACCGGGTGGCAATTCGGTGTAGCGCAGCATGTCGAGCAACGGCACGTCGATGATGACGGCGCCGAACAGCTCCGGGCGCTGCGTCAGCGAGACGCCGGTCAGCAGGCCGCCATTCGAGCCGCCCTGAATGCCAAGCGAGGCCGCCGTGGCAATGCCGCGCCTGACGACATCCTGTGCAACCGCGGCGAAGTCGTCGAAGGCATTCTGACGGTTGCCCTTGAGCGCCGCCTGGTGCCAGGCCGGGCCGAACTCGCCGCCGCCGCGGATGCTGGCCTGCACATAGGCATTGCCTTTCTCCAGCCACAGCCTGCCGCGCACGCCGGCGTAGCCGGGCAAGAGCGGCACTTCGAAACCGCCATAGCCGTAGAGCAGCGTCGGCACCGGTCCTTTCTGGTCGCGGCGCCGGACGACGAAATACGGGACCATGGTGCCGTCCTTCGAGCGCGCCTCGAACTGCTCGGAGACATAGGGCGAAGCATCGAAACGCGCCGGCTGCGACTTCACCGTCGCCAGCGTCTCGCCATCGTTGTCCGACCAGATGATCGAGCTCGGGGTCAGGAAATCGGTGAAGGAGAAGGAGACGCTGGTACCGAAATGCTCGGCATGGCTGATGCCGACATTGCCGTTTTCCGGCAGCGCGACTGGCTTGAGCGACCATCCGCTGCCGACGCGGTCGCAGGCGATGACCTTGCCGCGCACATTGTCCATCAAATTGATGAACAGTCGCTCCTGCGTGCGCGCGAGCCCGGCGATCGAGACCCGGTGCGCTGGCTCGAGCACGGTTTCGGCAGGCCCCAGCGCGCCTGTTTCGATCCAGCGCTCGAAATCCACCGAATAGAGAGCGTCGGGCAGACAATTCGTGCCGTCTGGCGCCGTCCACGGACTGCGCACGCCGAATACCAGTTGCCCCCTGAAGATCGCCGTGTCGGTGACGTCGTCCGGCAGCGGGATGCGCCTGTTCTCGCCGGAAGCCAATCGCAGGAAGCTGTGCGAGGAGAAGAAGTCGATGGTGCGGGCAAGGAACAGGTGCCGCCTGTCGCCGTCGATCTCGACCCCGCCGCCGGCCGCGAGATCCTGCTTCTCGGCCTCGAAGATCAGCGTCGCGTCCTCCAGTTTCGTACCGCGCTGCCAAAGCTTGACGACGCGCGGATAGCCGGACTGGGTCTTGTCCTCCTCCTCGAAGGCGGCCGAGACGATCACCGTGTCCTTGTCCAGCCAGGAGAAACCCGACTTCGAGGCTGGCGCGCGAAAGCCGTCCTCGACGAAGGATTTCGCCGCGATGTCGAACTCGCGCATCTCGCTGGCATCGCCGCCATCCGGCGACATCGAGACCAGGCAAAGGTTGAAGTCAGGGTAGAGGCGGCTCGCACCGCTGAACACCCATTTGACGCCCTCTTTGGCCGAGAGCACGTCAAAGTCGATGATCGTCTGCCATTCGGGCTTGTCGGTCTTGTAGGAGGCGACCGTCGTGCGGCGCCAGAGGCCCAGCACATTGGTCCTGTCCTGCCAGAAATTGTAGACATGGCCGTTGAGCGCAGCGCCAACGGCGATGTTGTCCTCGGCCGTCATCAGGTCGAGCGCGGTTTCGAACGCAGCCTGGTAGGACGGATCGCCCTGCAATTCGCCGACTGTGACCTCGTTCTGGCGGTGAACCCAGTCGAGCGCCTCTTTCCCGCTTCGGTCCTCCAACCAGAGGAAGGGGTCTTCGACAGCGGCTTCGGTCTGGCGTTTTGTCGTCGATTGGGTCACGCATGGTCTCCAAGCTATGTCTGGCGGCCCTGCCTACATCGCGTCCCAGGCGCCTACATTCAAGATGGTGACGTCAGGTCATCGGCCCGAATTGCCTCACACCATGCGCCGGCGCAGAACCGTAGCCACCGCCAACACCGCGCAGATCACACCGAGCGTCAGCGGCAGGCCGGATGCGCCGATCACATCCATGACGCCGCCGGTGAGCGGCGGGACGAGGATGCCGCCGACGCCCCACATCAGCGAGAAAGCGGCGTTGCCGGCGACCAGCGCCGAGCCGGTGAAGCGCTCGCCGAGCTCGATGATCGACATCGTGTAGATGCCGTAGGAAACCGCGCCCCAGATGAAGACGCACGGCCAAATCAGCGGCGTCTCTATCAGCAGCGTCAACAGCGCACAGCCCAGCACTGTCAGCGACACGCAGATGAAGCGCACCAGCCGTGCCGTCAGCCGCTCCGCCAACAGGCCGAGCGGCACCTGCATGGCGATGTTACCGGCAATCATCATCGACAGCAGCGCCGACATGCGCGCTTCCGTAATGCCGTAATGGGTCCCATAGACCGGCAGCAGCGCCAGCACGCCCTGTTCGAAACCTGCGGCCACGACGACCGCCGACAGCAGCAGCCAGGCCATCGGCATGAACCCCATGACCGAAACCTGGTGCCCGGCCTCGTCGACTTTAGGCAACCGAGGCAGCACCAGCGCCAGGCAGCCGCCGCAAAAGACGAAGGCAGCGATGCCGACCAGAAACGGCGGCCAGCCTTCGGTGCCGACCGCAAGCAGGCAGAGCGGACCGGCGGCGAAGCCGGCCGAAATGATCGTCGAATAGACACCCATGACGCGACCGCGCCGCGACGGTGGCGCCAGTGCGATCACCCATATTTCGCTGAGAACATAGAGCGGATTGGTGACCACACCGATCAGGAAGCGCAGCGGAAACCACAGATAGACATTCTGCGTCCAGCCGATCAGTGCCAGCACGAGCGCGGAAAGTGCTGCGCAGATCAGTGCTGTACGCCCTGCCCCGAACCGCCGCGCCAGCGCCGGAATCATCGGCGACGAGAGGATGAAGCCGACCGGCGTCATCGCCGCCGAAAGGCCGATCATGGCCGGCGAGACGCCCTGGCGCTGCAGGATGAAGCTCAGCAGCGGATAGGAAAGCCCTTGCGCGATGGCGAACACCGAAACGGTCGCGATCACGCCGGTGATCGCTGCCCACTGCATCGGCTCATCTCTGCTCGTTTCCGCCAAATCCATGCGGGCAGCCTTAGCGGTTCGCCTCTATGGCCGTAAGCCCCGCCGCCGAAAACCGCTTGCTCCAGCCAAAGCCTGTCAGGAGCTCCTGCGCCTGGCAGATCTGTAGAGCGCGAAGGCAATCAACACCGCATCGAGCCCGGCGATCACCGCCGGCAGGCCGAGCGGGCCGATCACCTGCATCAGGGAGCCTGCGCCGGGCGGGCCGACAATGCCGCCGGCACCCCACATCAGCGCGAAGGCGGCGTTGCCGGCGACAAGTGCTGTTCCTCTGAACCGGCTGCCGAGCTCGACCAGCGCCATCGTGTAGACGCCGTAGCCGACCGCGCCCATCACCACCAGCACCGGCCAGACCAGCGGCGTCGTGATCAGCACGGGCAGCGACAGCGCACAAGCGGCCGTCGCCAGGGCGCAAAAGACGATCATCGCACGCCCGCCGAAGCGTTCGGCCATCAGCCCAAGCGGGATCTGTAGCAGGATGTTGCCGGCGGACAGCGCGGTCACAAGCGCCGCCAGTCTCGCCTCTGGTAGATTATACCCAGCGCCGAAGACCGGAATCAAAGCATAGGTGCTCTGCTGCACCGCAGCCGAAACCAGCACCGCCAGCAGCAGCGCCGGCGCCAGCCTGGCGAAGCCGACAAGGCCGCCGGAAGCCTGGCCGTCTTCCTCGAAACCGGTCAGCTTCGACGACACCGCGCGCAGGATCAGCGCGCAGAGCGCAAAGCCTGCAATCGCCGCGATGAACGGAGGCCATCCAGATGCGCCGACCGTGATCAGGATCAGTGGTCCCGCCGCGTAGCCGGCGCCCATCAGCGCGTTGAACACGCCAATCACCCGGCCACGCCGCGACGGCGGCGCCAGCGACAGTGCCCATACTTCACCGAGCACATAGAGCGGGTTGATAACCACGCCGACGAGAAAGCGAAGGACGAACCACGCGACCCAATCCTGCAGATAGCCAATGGCCAGGAAGCAGAGCGCGCCGGCCAGCGAACAGCCGACGGCGAGATTGCGCGCCCCGAAGCGCCGCACGGCCGCCGGCACGAACGACGCCGAGAGAATCAGGCCAACCGGCATCATCGCGGCGGAAAGACCGATCAGCGCCGGCGACATGCCTTGCCGCTGCATCAAGAGCGTGAACAGCGGATAGCTCAACCCTTGCGCAGCGCCGAACATGGCGAGCGCCGCGGTGACGCCGGCAAGCGCTGCCCATTGCGTTGCCGCCTCGCCATCGCTCGAATCGGTCGCGACCATGCTGCCATCCGTGTGAAAATGCCCACCCTGCGGTCGGCAAGCTATCCGGCTAGCGGTTCGATCCGGGAAAAGGAAGGGCCGCGCCGGCAAATCCGCTGCGCCAAGTCACCCAGGCGGCGCCGCTGATCCTGCTGCCCTTCCGGCATGTCGCTTCCCTCGCCCTACTGGTCGCCGCCTCCGCAATGGCCGGCGAGCCGGCGGTCCATTATGCCGCCGCATTATCGCAGCGTACGAGGCATTTCATGACCGCCGCCCTTCACCCCGCCGAACCTGCATTGGCAACTGACCGCGCCCGTCGCGGCGGCCGCGCGGGAAAGCGCGCCGGTGGGTCGGCGGCGTTCGAGCAGCCGCCCTTTCGTCAGTTGAAAAACCCGCTGACGCCAACCAAGCTGGTCTCCGACGACGAGCTGGAATCGATCCACCTCGCCTCCTTGCGGGTACTGCGGGAAATCGGCGTCGACGTGCTGCATGACGAGGCGCGCCGCATCATGAAGGCGCATGGCGCCGATGTGCGCGAAGGCAGCGAGCGGGTGCGCTTCGACAGCGACATGATCCTCGAGCTGGTTTCGCACTGCCCGCCGGAATTCACCATTCACGCCCGCAACCCGGCACACAATGTGCGCTTCGGCGGCAACAATCTGATCATCTCGATGATGGCGTCGGCGCCCAATTGTTCAGACATCGATCGCGGCCGCCGGCCGGGCAACCAGGCGGACTACCGCAACTTCCTGCGGCTGACGCAGATGCACAACATCCTGAACTGCACCGGCGGTTATCCGGTCGAGCCGATCGACATCCACCCGTCGGTCCGCCACCTCGAATGTATCCGCGACCTCAGCCTGCTCACCGACAAGGTGTTCCACATCTATTCGCTCGGCAAGGAGCGCAATGTCGACGGCATCGAGATCGCCAGGATCGCGCGCGGCATCAGCCACGAGCAGCTGCTCGAGGAACCGTCCGTCTTCACCATCATCAACACCAATTCGCCGCTCAAGCTCGACGTGCCGATGATGGAAGGCATCATCCAGATGTCGAGCAAGGGCCAGGTCGTCGTCGTCACGCCGTTCACCCTGTCCGGCGCCATGGCCCCGGTGACCATCGCCGGCGCGCTGGTGCAGCAGAATGCCGAGGCATTGTCCGGCATCGCCTTCGCGCAGATGGTGAAGAAGGGCGCGCCCGTCGGCTATGGCGGTTTCACCTCCAATGTCGACATGAAATCCGGCGCGCCGGCCTTCGGCACGCCCGAATACATGAAGGCCCAGCTGGTCGGCGGCCAGCTTGCTCGCCGCTATAACATCCCCTACCGCACCTCCAACACCTGCGCTGCCAACACGGTCGACGCGCAGGCCGCCTATGAGAGCATGTTCTCGCTGTGGGGCGCCATCCAGGGCGGCGGCAATCTGATGATGCATGCGGCGGGCTGGCTCGAAGGCGGCCTGCGCTGCTCCTACGAAAAGACCATCCTCGACATCGACCTGCTGCAGATGGTGGCCGAATTCCTCACCCCGCTCGACCTGTCCGAGGAGGCGCTCGGCTTCGACGCCATCCAGTCGGTCGGCCCGGGCGGCCATTTCTTCGGCACCCAGCATACGCAGGACCGTTACAAGACCGCCTTCTATTCGCCAATCATTTCCGACTGGCGCAATTTCGAAACCTGGGCGGAAGCCGGGTCGCCGACGGCGATCGAGAAGGCAAACAAGGTCTGGAAGGAGCGGCTGGCTTCCTATGAGGAGCCTTACATCGACCCGGCGATCCGCGAAGAGCTCAACGATTTCGTCGACAAGCGCCGCGCCGAAGGCGGCGCGCCGACCGATTTCTGACCGACGAGCAGCGGCGCGTTGACTTCCGTGTCGAGGCGCAGGCTCATCGCTGACCAATCATCTGATTCAGTTTACGCAAAAACGGATCTATCCTCATGAAATCTCACGTAAAAGCGGTAGTCATCGGCGGCGGTGTCGTCGGCTGCTCGGTGCTCTACCACCTCGCCAAGGCCGGCTGGACCGACATAATGCTGATCGAGCGCTCCGAGCTCACCTCCGGCTCGTCCTGGCATGCAGCGGGCGGCTTCCATACGCTGAACGGCGATCCCAACGTTGCTAAGCTGCAGGCCTATACGGTGCAGCTCTACAAGGAAATCGAGGAGATCTCCGGCCAGTCCTGCTCGTTGCACCTGACCGGTGGCGTGATGATGGCCGACACGCCCGAGCGCATGGACTTCCTGCGCCTGGCCCACGCCAAGGGTCGCTATCTCGGCATGGACACCGAACTGATCACGCCGTCCGAAGCCAAGGCGATGTTCCCGCTAATGGACGAGAGCAACTTCGTCGGCGCCATGTGGGATCCGGTCGAAGGCCATCTCGACCCCTCCGGTACTACCATAGCCTACTCCAAGGCGGCGAAAAAGCTCGGCGCCGAGATCGTGCTGCGCAATCGCGTCGTCGAACTGACGCAGGAGGTCGACGGCACCTGGAACGTCGTCACCGAGCAAGGCACGGTGAAGGCCGAGCATGTCGTCAACTGCGGCGGCCTTTGGGCGCGTGAGATCGGCCGCATGGTCGGCGTCGAGCTGCCGGTGCTGGCCATGGAGCACATGTACCTGCTCACCGAGCCTATGCCGGAGGTCGAGGAGTTCAACAAGTCGACCGGCCGCGAGATGATCGGCGTGCTCGATTTCAAGGGCGAGATCTACACTCGCCAGGAGCGCAACGGCATCCTGCTCGGCACCTACGAAAAAGCCTGCAAGCCATGGTCGCCGGTCAACACGCCGTGGGATTTCGGCCATGAACTGCTGCAGCCCGACATCGACCGCATCGCGCCGTCGCTGGAGATCGGCTTCAAGCATTTCCCCGGCATCGAGAAGGCCGGCATCAAGCAGATCATCAACGGCCCCTTTACCTTCGCGCTCGACGGCAACCCGCTGGTCGGTCCGGTGCAGGGTCTGACCAATTTCTGGTGCGCCTGCGCCGTCATGGCCGGCTTCAGCCAGGGCGGCGGCGTCGGTCTGGCGCTGTCCAACTGGATGGTCCATGGCGACCCCGGCTTCGACGTCTGGGGCATGGACGTGGCGCGTTTCGGCGAATGGGCGAGCCTGCGCTACACCAACGCCAAGGTGCGCGAGAACTATTCGCGCCGTTTCTCGATCCGCTTCCCCAACGAAGAGCTGCCGGCCGCCCGTCCGGCGCAGACGACGCCGCTCTACGACACGATGCTCGCCAACAACGCCGTGATGGGTGACAGCTGGGGTCTGGAAACGCCGCTCTGGTTCGCGCCCAAGGGCAAGGAGCCGAAGGACATCGTCTCGTTCCATCGCTCGAACGATTTCGGTCCGATCGGCGAGGAAGTGCGCGCCACGCGCGAGCGCGTCGGCGTCACCGAAATCGCCAACTTCGCCAAATACGAGGTGTCCGGACCGGCGGCCGAGGACTTCCTCAACCGTCTCATGACCAACCGCATGCCGAAGATCGGCCGCATCGTGCTGACGCCGATGGTCAATGAATTCGGCAAGCTGATCGGCGACTTCACCATCGCCAAGGCGGGTGAAGACCGTTTCATGATCTGGGGTTCGTCCGCCGCACAAAAGTACCACATGCGCTGGTTCGAAAAGCATCTGCCGAAGGATGGAACGGTGCGCATCCACCGCTTCGACCAGACGCTGGTCGGCCTGTCGATCGCCGGACCGAAATCCCGCGACCTTTTGCAGAAGCTGGTCGATGCCGACATCTCGACCAAGGCCTTCCGCTTCATGGATTTCCGCGAAATGGCGGTCGGCGGCGCGCCCTGCATGGTCAACCGCATCACCTATACCGGCGATCTCGGCTACGAAATCTGGATGGCGCCGGCCTACCAACGCCTGGTCTACAAGGCGATCAAGGACGCCGGCGAGGAATTCGGTCTGGTCGATTTCGGCATGCGCGCGCTTTTGTCGATGCGCCTCGAAAAGAACTTCCCGACCTGGTTCCGCGAGTTGCGGCCGATCTACGGACCGTTCGAAGGCTCGATGGATCGCTTCATCAAGCTGGAGAAGAACGACTTCATCGGCCGAGAGGCGTCGGCGAAAGAACATGCCGAAGGGCCAAAACTGCGCCGCGTTTCCTTCATTGTCGATGCGGCGGACGCCGACGTGATGGGCGACGAGCCGATCTGGGCCAAGGTCAGCAAGGATTACGGCACGGTGGAAAAGCCGCACGGCTACGGCGCGCCGCGCTTCGACACGGCAGGCAAAGAAGTGCGTGGCTCGAAGGCCGCCGAGGGCGCTTCCGCTGTGCGCGGCATCGTCGACGGCGACTGGCGCGTGGTCGGCTGGGTGACCTCGGGCGGCTATGCGCACTACGTGCAGAAGTCGATGGCGCAAGGCTACGTGCCAGCGGCGCTCGCCGAGGATGAAAGCGCCAGATTGTTCGAGATCGAGATCCTTGGCCATCGCCGTCCGGCCCGCATCAATGTCGAAGCGCCCTTCGATCCGAGCGGCGAGAAGATGCGGACCTGAGGTTCAACCATGGACAGCGCGGCGCCAAAGGGAAGCTTCGGCCGCCATCGCAAGATCATGCCGTTCGAACCCGGCTCGATCGAAGCACTGCGCGAGGACTCCCGCCAGAAGGCGGCTTTGCTCAACCAGCATGTGCTGGGCTACGGCGCCGTGGCAGAAGCCGAATGGGCAGCGGCAGGCATTGCCGCGCCAGACTTGGCCGGGATGCGCAAATACCGGCTCGAACGCATACGCGCCGAACTGAAGCGCCGCGGCTATGCCGGAGCCTTGCTCTATGACCCCGTCAACATCCGCTACGCCACCGACTCGACCAACATGCAGCTCTGGGTCGCGCACAACCCGACCCGCCACTGCTTCGTCGCCGCCGAAGGCCCGGTGGTGCTGTTCGACTATTTCTCCTGCGAGCACCTGTCCGACCATTCCGGCGTCGTCGACGAGGTGCGTCCGGCCGTGTCGTGGATATATCTCTACAGCGGTGAACTGACGGAACTGAAAGTCCGCCGCTGGGCCGGCAGCATCGCCGATCTGGTGAAGGAACATGGCGGCGGCAACAGCCGCGTCGCGGTCGACCACATCAATCCGGAAGGCGTCGAGGAACTGGCCCGCCTCGGGATAACGATCGGCAATGGCGAAGCGGTGATGGAGAATGCGCGGCTGATCAAATCATCAGACGAAATCCTCGCCATGCGCCGCGCCATCGTCGCCTGCGAAGCGGCGATGGGCGAGATGGAGCAGGCGCTGAAGCCGGGTGTCTCCGAGAACGAACTCTGGGCCGAACTGCACCGCGGCAACATTGCGCGCGGCGGCGAATGGATCGAGACCCGGTTGCTGTCGTCGGGACCGCGCACCAATCCCTGGTTCCAGGAGTGCTCGTCGCGCATCATCGAAGCGGGCGACCTTGTCGCCTTCGACACCGACCTGATCGGCCCTTACGGCTTCTGCGCTGATCTCTCGCGCACCTGGCTGTGCGGCGATAAGAAACCGTCGAATGAGCAGCGCGATCTCTACCGCATCGCAGCCGACCAGATCGCCCACAACACCACGCTGATGCAGCCGGGCACGTCGTTCCGCGACCTCGTCGAACGCTCGGCGGTGCCGCCGGGCGATTGCTTCCCAACCCGCTATGGCGTGCTCTATCACGGCGTCGGTCTGGCCGACGAATATCCGACGTTGCCGCATGCCAACGACTGGACGGCGGATACGCCGGACGGCGTGATCGAACCCGGCATGGTGCTGTGCGTCGAAAGCTACATCGGCCGGCTGGGCGGGCACGAGGGCGTCAAGATCGAGGAGCAGATCCTGATCACCGAGACTGGCAACGAGCAGTTGTCGACCTACCCGCTCGACGAGCGCCTGTTGGGCTGAGCCTATCCGAGACCCGCGACGGCCTCTCTTAGCGCGGCCACCGTCTTCTCCGGCGTCGTCCTGGCGGTGATGAACGGCAGGCCTTTGCGCCGGCCCGTCCAGCCGACGACCTTCACCTGCCGCGCCGCCGGCTCGAAGCGCTGCGCCAGCGCCCAACTCTCGCAGTCGATGGCCGCAATGTCTGCCCTGCCTTCGGCGATGGCGACGATCGAGGACCGGTGGCCGCCGCTCGGGCTGCGCGAAGCAAAGAGGTCGAGGCTTTCACCTATCGCCTCCAGATCGCGCTTCAGTCCGAGGAAGCCGGACATCGAACCGGTGTCGTTGAAGGTGAAGCGCCTGCCGCGCAGGAGGTCGAGCGGGATCAGCGGAGCACCGTCAACCGGCGACGCAACCGATGGCCCGCCATCCGCCGGCATCACCAGCGCGCTGGAATAGAGCTCGCCCTGCCCGCCTTCATAGGCATCGTAGCTCGGCTGGGCGACAACCTGGACATGTGCGGACAGGCCGCGGTCCATCGGCCCCCAGCAGGTCTGCCCGAATAGCAGCGCCGGGTGCAGCCAGAGCCGGTGAAAGTCCAGTTCGTCCGGCGGCAGCGTCACCGGATCGGGCGCGATAACCTTGCCCTCGGCGTCGCGGATACCACCCGGCACCGGCGGCAGGTCGCCATTGACGCGGGCAAGCGTTTCGGGCGCATCGATGCCCTTCTTACGGAAGGCGTCGCGCAGCAACGCCCATTGCGCGTCGACCTCGCCCCGCATTTCGGGCCAGTCATACATCGGCAAGGCCGCAATAAATCCGCCGTCATAAGCCATTGATTTTGTGTACTTCCCTTTAAAAGCCCGTTGCGCAGTGTTGCGCTACATGTTGCGCATCGTTGCGCATTCGACCATATCGCCGCGCATTCTCACCCGGTAGTATCACAATGTAATTCCGACAGGAGCCTTGTGATACCGAAATGGGAACGATCGTTGAGCGCCGTCGCGGCGACGGCACGACCGCCTTTATGGCAAAAATCATCCTCAAGAAAAAGGGCAAGATCGCCCACCGGGAGACAAAGACATTCGATCGCCGGCCGGCCGCGAACGCATGGATCGCCAAGCGCGAAGAGGAGCTATCTAGGCCGGGCGAGATCGAGCGCGCGAACACGCCGAGCGTGACGCTCGCCCAGGCGATCAAGAAGTACAAGACGGAAAGCGTCAAACAGATCGGGCGCACGAAAGGCCAGGTGCTCAATTCCATCCTGGAGTTCGAGATAACCAACAAGCCCTGCGACCAGATCGCCAGCCACGACATCGTTCAGTTCGCCACCCAGCTTGCGAAGACGCGCAAGCCGCAGACGGTCGGGAACTATCTTTCCCACCTGTCCGAAGTCTTCACCGTGGCGCGGCCGGCATGGAACTACCCGCTCGACCGGCAAGCGATGGATGACGCGCTTATCGTGGCGCGCCGGCTTGGGCTCACAGGCCGCTCAGACAGCCGCGACCGCCGCCCGACGATCGATGAACTCGAGAAGCTCATGACGCACTTTGCCGGTCGGAAGGCGACCGCGATCCCGATGACGAAGCTTGTCGCCTTCGCGATCTTCTCGACCCGACGCCAGGAGGAGATTACCCGGATCACATGGGCGGACCTGGACGAGGAGCACAGTCGCGTCATGGTCCGCGACATGAAGAACCCGACCGAGAAGATAGGCAACAATACGTGGTGCGACCTCCCGCCCGAGGCGCTGGCGATCATCCAGAGCATGCCGCGAGGAAATGGGCCGATCTTCCCGTACAAGCCCGACACGATCGGCTTTGCTTGGCGCGATGCCGTCGCCATCCTGGACGGGATCGAAGACCTCAGGTTTCACGACCTGAGACACGAAGGCATAAGCCGCCTATTTGAACTCGGCTGGAATATCCCGCACGTCGCCGCCGTCAGCGGGCATCGATCGTGGCAAAATCTCAAACGGTACACGCACATCAGGCAACGTTCTGACAAATACGCCGGCTGGAAATGGCTGGAGATCGTCGCGCCCCAAAAAGAGAAGGCCGAGGAACGGGGGTGACAATCCTATTCCTCGGCCTCTTGACCGGTTGCACGGGTCAGGACGGGCGCTACACCCGATTCGATTTATACCGCAGCTGCGACCGATTTGTAAGCCGCCGCGCGCTGCTTGTGCTGATTGGCCTTGACCAGGCAGACCACGACAACGACCACGACGACAGCCGCGATGACACCGATCAGCCACCAGTTCGGCCCGCTGTTCATGACGGCATCGGTTCCGCTCGCGCCAGTGCCACCGGCCACCGCGCCGCCCGCACCATTGGTCTGCGTCTTAGCCTTGCCCGCCGCCTTGTCGGCTTCAACGTCAAGCTCGATCTTGCGGCTCGCTGGACTCGTTCCTGAATTGGCGAGCCACATGGCGACGGCCTTGGCTTCAACGTCTGCAACGCGCGCTGACCAGCCGCGTTTAAACGTGTTCCAGATTTTTAGACCTTGCATGAAGCTGAGCCGCTTGGCGCAAAACTTCTGGATGGTCTTTTTCTTGTCGGCCAGGATCAGCGCCTTGAGCGTGCCAGCGCCAACCTTGCCATCGGCCGCGACGCCGACGACGCGCTGCAAATCGCGCACCGCACGCGACGGACCCGAGTTGATGCCATAATCCATAGTCGCGAGATCGACGCCGAACGGCAGATCGTCGCCACGGATCGGCGTCCAGAAGCCGTCACGGTAGATGAATTCAACATCGGTCTGACTGATGTTGCGAAGCTGGGTCTTGCTCGCGCCCGGCTTGTATCGCCGGAACGTCCCGAGCGTGATCCCCTTCATGGTCGCGCCGCCTGGGTCTTTCTTGTTGTCGGACCAACCGCCTTCGTAGGCCAGAGAGACGGGCAAGCATTTCGACAGGTTTCCAGTCGCCATAGTGTCAATCCCCGTTGGGTGTGAAGCTCGACAACTATCCCCGGCAATAGTTGGCGGCATCGAACACCCCCGCGCGGAACTCCTTGCCAATCGCATCGTGAGAGATTGGTTGAAAATGGCCGTCATCGTCCGAGGGGATCGGCGTCGGGCCGCGCATGGGGTATCGGGACCATGAACCCGGCGAAATGAGGCAAATCACGGTGACGGGGCCGCGACCGGAATGAGCCGGGCGCGGCTCTTTCATTTCACCAATCCATTTTCTCGTCGGCATAGGTCAGCAAGTCAGGCTTGCCGCTCCGGTAGATCGTCCTGTCTTCGCCATCCTTGCGGTCGCGCTCAGCTTGCCATCCAAGCTTTTTCATGATCCGCCCGACGCGATCGGAATGACGCCGGTCAGCATCCTTTTTCAGGATGCCGAGCGTCTCGAAAATTTCCAACTGAGTGACTGACGTTCTTGTCTTGAGCATCGGCGCGATGTGGCTGACCCATACGTCGACATCGGTGCGCTTTTCCTGCTCTGCCTCTACTGTCGGGGTCTCGTCTTCCTTGATCCACCATTGCGCGCCGCTCTTGAACAGCGCCACAGCCTCAGCCCAAATCTGATCACGGTCGCGGTGGATCGCGTCGATATCGATCTTGCGGCATTCGAGCGGCCAGAACCGGCGCGCACCGGTTGGATCATGCAGATACGGATTGCCTTCCGGGTTGATGGTCCCGGCCATCACCACGCGGCGAGGCGCTTCAATGACGGACCGGCCATATGGCGGGCGGAACCGGTCAATCTGCCGAGGCAGGAATTTTTTGACCGCGCTGGTTTCGGCGGCTGAGAAGCGGTGCATTTCAGCGACCTCAAGACCCCATACGCCTTGCAGTTCCATTATCGCGTCTTTGGAGCCGATATCCGACAGGTTGTCGCTAAAAAACTCGTCGCCATAAAGAGCCCTGATAGCAGTCGACTTGCGCAAGCCTTGCGGCCCTTCAAGGATCGGCATCGTGTCGACCTTGCAGCCAGGCTTGAGCCCGCGCGCGACGCTGGAGATCAGCCAACGTTCGCTCACGATCGGCGCATAGGTGTCGCCGAGGCACCCGAGGTAATCGTTGGCGAACCGCTTCACGCGCTGCTTGCCGTCCCAGGCCAGGCCTTCAAGGTATTCAGTCAGCCGGTCGAAGCTCGAATGTTCCGCGACGGTCTGGATCACCGCCGCTATGTTCGACGCCTTGGGCGTCATGTACCGCCCTTCCAGCCACATGACCGCCTCGCTGTAGTCGCGATCCTGGACGGCGCGCGGCTCCCAGGCCGAACCCTTCCCCGCCCACGGCGGCGCGCGCATCAGCATGACGCGCAGTTTGAAGGCATCGAAGGCGAACACGTCGACCGTTTCGGGATGGTTTTCGAGGAACAGCGCCCAATTCTTGGTAGCGCCCGGCTTGATCTTGCCTTCCTCATTGCAGATCAGGCCAAGCTGCCAGCTATCGTCAGCCTTGACCGTCTTGCGCGTGTGCAGCTGGGTCACGGTCGCGGGCTGGGCCTGCTCCACCGTGCGGGCCTCTGCAACGGGCTTGGCAGGGCCGGCGGCGGGCGGAACGCGCTCAGCGGCCTCGCCTGCCGGTTTCTGTTGCGGCGGCGACCATGGCCGAGCGGTAGCGCGCATGAAGGCGTCAAGCTGATCCTTCGACCAGCCGTCATCGATCGCGTCGGCGCAGTCCCACCCCTTCTTAGGCTGCTTGCCTTCCTGCCAATCTGAAAATGAATAAGTCATTTCTTGGCAGCGCGCCCGGTCTTGGCCCAAGTCATGCGGCGACCGCCGCCGCGTCCAAGCTTCACGTCGATGTCGAGACCGCGAGCGCGTATCTTCTCTTTGAAATTCCGCATGCCGACTGACAGGCTATTCTCTGCCATTTCAGGCCCGCCATCGGGATCGTCGGCGTACAGCACATCAACGATCTCGCCCGCCGAAAGGAATTTGCCGAAGTTGCCGGCGAAGATAGCGAACAGCGCCCGCTCTTTGCGCGTCAGACGGATCGTCTTCCCGATCTCGACCGGGCTTCCGGTTCCTTCACGGAAGCCGCAGCAAGGACAAGCGCTCATTGTGCGGCCCTCAGCATCATCTTGACCGAACAGCCCAGCCCCGTCAGGAGCCCGGCGATCTCGCCGGCAGTCTTCAGGCCGGGCTCATCGTCATCCGGCCAGATCACCGCCGAGCGCCCGGCGAGCGGCGACCAATCCACATGGTTAATCCCGTAGGTCCCCCCCGGCCAGGTCACGACATTGCGCCCGCTGGCGGACGCCAGCTTATCGCGGCATTTCTCGCCCTCGACCACGATCACTTGCCCATCGCGAAGCGACATAAGCCCGTAGAGCGGGCGCGGCCTGGGAAACGGGAAGCGGGACCAGCATTCTTTGCCGTTCGGCAGACGCACCCACATCACCATGGGCGTTTCCTTGCCGCCGTCTGGTAGATCGTGGCGCAGCACATAGCCGATCAGCGACCCATCTGCGCGGGAGTACGGGAACACCATCGACGGGGCGAACGACCCCCATTCGCGGTCAGTGTCGGCGCGCTTCGGGTTGTAGAGCGTGACCTTGCGCCCGACGACGATCTCACCGGCAGGATGTAGCGGCACGATCCCCGCGTAAACGTCCCTCGCCTCGACCTTGCGCGGCGTGATGTTTGGGCCAGCCTTGCCGCCGCCGAGAATGCGGATCGCTTCCTTGAGATCGACGCCCTTGATCCCTTGAACAAAGTCGAGCACGTCGCCACGCTCACCGCAGCCGAAGCAGTGGAAGCGCTCGACGTGATCGTTGCCCGTGAAGATCGTAAAAGACGCGGTGTTGTCGGCGTGGAACGGGCAGCAAGCCACCCGCTCTTTGCCGTCTTCCTCAAGTCTGACGCCGAAGCTTTCAGCCGTGGCAGGTAGGGAAACCTCGCGCCGTATGCGCTCGACATCGTTGGCCATTTTGCAATTCCCTACACTGATTTGCCTGTTGCGAATATCACAACATAGCGTTGAGCAAATCGCAAGAGCTTGCCGACGATTTGCATAAAATCTTAGGAGGCGGTCAGCGCCAGAGGATTTGATTTAGGTCCGCTTCGTTGCGGGCAACACCCGCCCTGCCGCCAGCATTGTTGACCGCATCGACCCACGCGGTTTGTTCCTTCGTCGGCCTGCCGTTTTCCTTCACCTCGACCTGAGCGTAAACGGCGACGGTTGAGCCGATCATGTCGTGAGTGATCTCGACAGGAACCCAGCCGCCAAGATCGGACATACCTTCAAACCCGGCATGGAACGGGCGAGCGTTGCGGATCACGACATCGCCGGCCGCAAGCCGGAAATGACCCGGCCCGCGCTCGACCTTGCCTACCCAGGCCATGCCGACTTGCTGCCTGAAAAGCCGCGCCCCGAGAGAGGACGCGAGCTTTTGCAGCCGGCGCATGAGATCGCCCTCAGCCATCAGCGAGCCCGACAGTCGGCAACCATCGCCAACCGCTTCTCGCCATAGGTGATCCGCTCCGGTATGCCCGAAGCAATCGCAAGCTTGGCCGTATGCTCCAGCGGGCCAAACCTATCTGTCTCGATTGCGCCGGCCTTCACCGCGAGCGCTCGCTTGCTCATGGCAATATCGAAATGGACCCAACTGGCATTGCGATACTTCCCAAAGGAAAGCGTCTGATGCCCCTGTATCCATTTCCTCTGGACGCCGATCTTGTCGGCCATCGTCAAAAGCTCATCGTCAGTATCGGCCCACATGTGGCACATAACCATGTTGCCGAACGGCGCTTTCATGTCGTCAACGTAGACGCCCATCATCGCACCTCAGAACGGGATTTCGTCGTCAAGCTGACGCGACGAAGACTGGTTAGAGCCCTCGCCGTTCCGCGCCGCGCCGCCCGATTGCGCGCCGTAGCCGCCGCCCTTGTTGCCCGGCCTGTCTGTGTTGCCGTTCTGATCGGGGCGAGCACCGCCGCCGCCATCGCCGAGAAGGATCAGCTTGGCGTCGAAGCCGGTCAGGACAACCTCAGTCGCGTAGTGCGTGACGCCATCCTTTTCCCATGTGCGGGTTTGCAACTCGCCCTCGACGTAGACCTTGCTGCCCTTCTTGACGTACTTTTCGATGACGCCGATCAAGCCGTCATTCCAGACAACGCAACGATGCCACTGCGTCACCTCTTTCTTTTCGCCCGTGTTCTTGTCCTTCCAGCTTTCGGACGTGGCCAGCGAGAAGTTCGCGACAGAGTTGCCGCTGTTCAAATTCTTGATGTCGGGATCAGCGCCGAGGTTGCCAATCAGCGTGACCTTGTTGAGTGAGCCGGCCATTTCAATGAACTCCCAGGATGAGGCGATACCCTTGGCGATACCCCACGTTTTCGACGGTGATACCGGACCCGGCCAAGCGAGCCCGAAGGTGGCAGAGCGCCACCTTGAAAGCGGCATACATGCGCGTCGGCGACGGCCCGCCATCGGGGTCATCAGCGTACATCGCGTCAAAAATTCTTTCGGTCATGACGGGCATTCCCTTGCCCTTCCAGACCGCACCGAGAATGCGCGCCTCAAGCGGCGTGACCTTGTAGCGGTCAACCACGATCGCGAGCGTAGGAACCGCCACGTGCTGTTGGCAGCACGGGCAGTTAATCGGTGAAAGTTTGAGTGTTGAATGGCTCATCATCATCGTTGGTCCCCGTACCTTTCCGCCTTTTTCGCAAGCCTCGCCGTGAGAACGTGAGCCGCCCATTTCGCGGGCGACTTCGACCTTTTCGCCGTTGTCGTTTCGAGTAGGATTTTCAGCTGCTTCTTGATGCCGGCGTCGAGATCGTCGGTTCGCCCGTCGATGATATCAGCCGCCAACTGGCGAGCTTCCTCATCGTGTCGCCGCTTCCGCTCACGGCGAACCGTCTCAAGGTCGACCTCCTCAAGCTCGCCCTCGACCTCATCGAGAAGGCGACCCATGCCAGCGCCATCATTCTTTCTGACCGGATAGACAAAGCCGCAGTCAGGGCATTGCGGAGCGGGCGCGTGCGAATAGAAACACTCTTTGCAGATGAGTACGCCCTCGCCGCGATCCGCTTTCTTGCGCCCCTCAAGCGACCATTCGCGCTCCTCATCCGGCAACCCGTGACGGCCAAGGTTGCCGACCAGATCGAGAAGGATTGCCGGCTCTGGCTTCTTGCGCAGCCCGCGCCCGAGTTGTTGTAGGTGCTTCGCCAGCGATTGCGTCGGCGAGTATTGCAACACCGCCTCAATCGTCACGTCGCGATCGACCTGGGCGGCGAGATCGAAGCCCTCGCAGAACAGCGCGCAATTCACGATCACATCAATTTGCCGGTCGGCGAAGCCAACGAACGCCGAGCGGCGATCCTCTTGCGGCGTGTTGCCATCGAGCGCCACGGCCATGACACCGTTCGCGCGGAACTCAGCTGCGAGTTGCTCGCTTCGAATGATCGACGGCGAAAAGGCAATGGTGCGCTTGCCTCTCGCGAACTTGCGCCAGTGCCGCACCGCGCCGGCCAGCACCGCCCTGCCCGACATTAAGTCATCGATCTCCGATGCCACATAGTCGCCGTTGCGCGTGTGAACGCCCGACAGATCAAGACCGGCAGGAGCGAAGGCCCGATATTTCGAGAGGTGCCCATTGTCGATCAGCCAACGGACGGACGGCCCCATGACCATCGTATCCCACACGTCGCCGAGCGGCTTCCCATCCAGGCGCTCAGGCGATCCCGTCAGGCCAATCAGCCTTGCGAGCATTTCCTTGTAGTGCAGAGCGACCGCAGCCCATCCGCTCGCCGCACTCAGGTGCGCCTCATCCACCATGATGTAATCGGCGGGGATCTTCCCGAGCCGGTTTTTCAGCGTTGCGATAGAGGCGATGAAGACCTTGTGATACGGGTTGAAGTGATAGCCGGCCGCGATGTAGGAAAACGGGATACCGAACTTCTCAAAGGTCTTGGCCGTTTGAGTGATCAGATCGACACGGTGAACGCAGAAGATCACGCGCTTGCCCGCCGCAATGATCAGCTTGATCAGCGCCGCCGCAAGCACCGTCTTGCCGAAGCCGGTCGGCGCATAGACCAGGACGGCCGCCGACGAACGCAGCGCCACCCGGAGCTTTGCCCGCACGTCTTCCTGATCAGGGCGAAGCTGGATCATCAGTCTGGCGCGCCGAGCAGGAGTTGCGCCTTGGGAGCTTCAAGCGACTTCGCGCCCGACGCCTCGGACGTGCAGAGCCGGCCCATGCCGTCGCGGCAAAGTGCGCCGTTCCAGGACATGTGATCCAGGCGCATGCGGTCTTTGGTAGTTGAGCCGTCCGCCATCAACCGGACAAAGCCGCCCGCCGTTTTTGCGTATAGGAAGCCGTCGCGCTCATAGAGATCGACTTGCTTGTAAACGCCTTTGATGACGACGATCGCCGCCTCACCCTCGACTTGCTTGAAAAATCCCACGTTACCGCCTCCCCGTAACCATGTGCTTGATCGCGTCCTCATGCGGCGCAATGCGGCGCAGCCGGGCGGCGATCAGGCGCAAATCCTCGGCTTCCTTCTTGGTGACCGTCATGTGCGTCTCGACCGCGTCGGAGCCGTCGCGCATAACGCAACGGGCGGCTATCTGATCGATGAATTCCGCCTGCTGCCCGATGGTCATGGGCCTGGTGTCGCCGGTCATTGAACTTCCGGCGTCAGATCGTCAGAGGTGAGCGGAACCTTATGGTCAGCGGCGGCTTGAATGATCAATTCCTGATCCTTGCCGCTGATCAGCCCTTTCTCGTCGCTAAGCGCGCGGCTGATCTTGGACCTGTGCCGATTGAGGACACGCGCGAACTGAGACGGCGACATGCCGAATTTCGCATGCACTTTCTGCCACGGAGTTTTGCATGGTTCCGCCAAGTGAGGTGTCTCCTTTTGATGCATGTTTCACAACAGTACGTTGCGATTTTCACATCGTCAAGGCATCTCAACACCGGGTTAACCAAAAAAGCTGGATTAACCAAAACGGCTCATACCGGGCTACCTCCCTTGCCCGTCTTGCCGTTTGTTGCGAAAGGTGCAACGGTATCAATGCGGCGGGATTATCAATCTCGCATACGGAAAAGTGCATGCAAAAGACTATGGAGCGTCCAGTCATCGATAAAGATTGGTTCATCGAAAAGCTGGCAGAAGGGGGCAAGTCCGTTCGCGGCTTGGCACGGCATCTTGGTGTTGATGCGTCCGCTGTTTCGCGGATGCTGTCAGGACAACGCAAGATGAAGATGGAAGAAGCCAACGAAATCGCACGATTTCTAGGCGCGCCCATCAGCGAAGTTCTAGTTCATTCAGGCGTTTCGATTGACCTGGATCAGCAATCTACAAGCATATTGCTTGCCGCGATCATTGACGAACGCGGCATCATGGAAAAGCTCGCGGACCCTAAGCCATTGCCGCAAGCGGTGATCGAGCGCGCCCAAGCGTCGATCACGGTTCATGGCAACAGCCGAATCATCGGGGCGCAGATACGAGCCCTGACCGGCCCGCTATCGGTTATGGATGATGCTGTCGTGCTGTTTCGACATTCGGACAGCGTTGACCCGGCAGCGATTGGCGTCCTGTCTATTTGTCGGACAAGAGACGGAGAACAGTTCTTCGGCAAGGTCGAACGCGCAAGGAAAACTGGCGAGGCCCATGTGATTTGCGCAACCGGCGAAGCTAGGGACGTTCTGCTAGAGGCGGCAACGCCCGTGCTGGTGATGATCCCATAAGAAAAGCCCGCCAGATCGGCGGGCTCTTCACTTCAAAATCACAGCCAATTGATCAGGCGAAAGATCGCCCAGGGTCGAAATAGCCGGCAGTGTAGACGGGTCGCCTCAGTGCGAGCGCAGCGAGCGTGTACAAGGCGTGATCCATCCGCATTGATTTCCCTTCCGTTGTGAGAGCCCTACGCGATCAATCTGACTGCGAGACAGTTGAGCCTGTGAACAGGCCAAAAAAACGCCCGACGCAGGGAGGTGATGCGTCGGGCGTGAGTGGGCCGCTCGGGAGGAGGTGAACGACTGTTGCGAATTACGCACAGATCGCCACACTCGTCAATCATAAAAATCCTGAAATTCTGAAATCCAGCCTATTGACTGTTGCTGGCTGTTGCGCATATCGTTGTGGTCTTAGCAACAGAAACAACACTAGGAGCAACAGCGGTGAACCAGATCGTCACCATCCCGAAGGGTTTCAAGGCGGGCGTCTATCACGGTATCCCGAATGAGGATTATCACGCCGGCCCCGGCATCTCTAAGTCCGGTCTCTGGACTATCGAGACGCAATCGCCGGCTCACTACAAATTCAGCGAGCGCGAGACCACCAAGGCTTTCGACTTCGGCGAAGCCTGTCACCTCGCAGTACTCCAGCCCGATCTATTCGAGGCCAACGTTGTTCGCGGTCCCGATGATCGGCGCGGCAACAAATGGAAAGACCTTGCCGAGGTTTGCGCCGCCGAGGGCAAGCTGTTGCTCACGTCCGGTGACTATGACGGCGTCCTTGCAATCCGCGACACCGTTCATGCTGACCAGCGGATCAATTCCATCATCACAGGCGGCAAGCCTGAGATCGAGGCGTCGGGGTACTGGATCGACCCCGCCACCGGCCAGATATGCCGTTGCCGGCCCGACCTGTACCGAAGCGATCTCGCCGGCATCCTGGACGTTAAGTCGGCCAGATCGGCGCACCCCGACGCCTTCGCCCGTGCAGTCGTCAACTATGGCTATCATGCACAGGAAGCCCACTATTCGGACGGCTGGCGCGTCTTGGGCCGCAACGTCGATTGGTTCGCCTTTCTCGTTTTCGAGAAGGAGCCGCCCTATGCGTTCGCAGTCTACGAGCTTCCGCCGTCCATCGTGGACGAAGGCCGCGCGATCATGCGCAAGGCGCTCGACACCTACGGCGAATGCGTCAAGGCCAACCATTGGCCGGCATACGGTGAAGGCGTCCAGGAGCTTTCGTTTAAGCGCTGGGCCTACCGGCTCACCGAAGCGCCGGGCATCGACGGCGAGGAAGCGGCTTGATGCTGAACCTCGCCGACCGGACCCGAAATTTCTGGTGCGCGGCGTACTTCTATCGCCGCGCCGATCCGAGCAGAGACCGCGCCATCGTCCCGAAGGTGCTTGAGCAAGTCACCACGAAAGCCAACGGCACGGTCAAGGATCGCGCCGCAACCCTCCTGAGAGAGATCAATGAACCAGATCGCAACCCTCCCCGCGCTTAAGCAGAACATCGCCAAAATGGGCGCGGAGTTCGGCAAGGCCCTGCCAGGCCACATCAGCGCCGACAAATTCGTTCGCACCACGCAAACGGCTATCGCCCTCACCCGCAACATCGACAAGGTGCGCAACCCGCAATCCTTGCTCGCCGCGTGCACCAAGGCGGCATCGGACGGCCTTATCCTGGACGGGCGCGAGGCCGCGCTTGTCATCGACAACAACGGCGACGTTCAATATCGGCCGATGATGCGCGGGCTTCTCAAACTCGCTTACAACAGCGGCGCGATCAAAAGCCTCGTTGTCGAAGCGATCCGCGAAAACGACCTGTTCGACTATCAGCCGACGCGATCGGCAGAACCGATCATTCACAAGATCGACCTCAAGTCAGATCGCGGCGAAGTCTATGCCGTCTATGCCCTCGCGGTATTCAAAGACGGCGGCATTGTTCATGAGGTTATGACGGTCTCGGACGTGAACCGCATTCGCGACCGATCCGACGCATGGCGGGCGCACAAGGCGGGCAAGATCAAGTCGACGCCCTGGGCGACCGACTGGAGCGAAATGGCGCGCAAGACGGTGTTCCGCCGCCTGTCCAAATATCTGCCGGCCAGCAGCGACCGCGACGATCGCTTGCAGCAAGCCGCCGAGCGGATCGATGAAGATTACACGTTCGACATCGAAGCAGAACCCGCACCGGCCGGCAGCGCCCTTGCCTCGACCGCCAAGAAGCGCGGCGGCGCGGCGGCGGCTCTCAAGGACGTGACGCCCAAGCAGCAGGCAAAACAGGCTGCAAAGCCGCAGGAGAGCCAGCCGAAACAGGGCGGCGGCGATGACTATGATCCCGAGACGGGCGAGATCATGGACTATGACGGCCCCGATCAGAGGCCCGGGGACGACATATGAGCGTCGTCACCATCCCCGGATTTTCCCGCGTGGAAATCAGGACGCGCGGCAAGGATGATCTCTCCCTTGCCGCCGCCGAACTCAAGCGCCTTGCCGGCGAACTCGAAAGCATCGCCGGCCAGGATCACAACGACGAAACCGCGACCATCCTTGCGCACCACAAGATCAAGGCCACGTCGCAAATACTCAGGGGCAAATGATGCAGATTGAAGACGGCAAGTTCTACACGACCCGAACAGGCGGCGTTGTCGGTCCTGTTCGCGCCGGTCCAGACGGAACGTATTTCTGGCTTGGTCGGACCTACACCAAATCCGGGAGCTACCATGCGGACGGAGAGAGCAGCCCTTTCGACCTAGTTGAGGAACGCGAGCACCCTCTCGCGGAGGCTAAGCCTGCCGCACCGCAAGAGAACATCTTGCAGTTCTTCGCCTATGACCATCTTCCGCCGACGATGAAGGAAGTCAGCCGCCCGTTCGGCGCTATGGCCGAAAACATGGTCAAGACCCTGCCGCGCAATCCCGAGCGCACCGTTGCGCTTCGCAAGCTCCTGGAGGCCAAGGACGCAGCTGTCCGCGCCTTCATCGCCAAGTAACCACCCACGCCAGCAACGGAGATCATCCACATGGCAAACCAGACTGGAATAGCAATCGTGATCAAGGCGTTCCTGCCGACCGGCAGGACAATTGATGAGCAGTTCGCCGCGCTTAGCATCGTGAAGACAGCGCACGAGACCGGCGACTATTCGGCGCTGTTGCAGGCGTCGACCGTCGAAGAGGTGAAGACCGAGCAGAAGACGCGCCGGATCGAGGATCAGACGCAGACCACGCAGGAACCCTCGACCGAGGGCGAGCAGGGCCAGGGTACGGCCAGCGAGCAAGGCGGACAGGCCCCGGCCACAACGACCGCCAGCGAGGCCGCAAGCGCGAAGCCAGCGACCGAGACCGCCAGTGACGCCGATGTCCCGGAATTCTTGAAGAAGGACAAAAAGTCCAAAGCTGCATAATTGCTGTTGCGATAATCGCAACATGTTGCTATCAAGGGCCACGAAGCGTTTAAACGCCGTGGCCCTTTTCGCATCAGGAGCGCAACACATGGTCGTGACACACAAAGGCTGCTTGGAATGCGGCAAGCTCTGGAATGACCGCAAGCCCGGCCGCGAGTTCTGTTGCTCATCCTGCCGTCTGACGTTCAACAATCGACGGATGAAACGCGGCGCTGAGCTTTACGATTTATTCCGTGCCATGCGCCGCGAGCGCGATCAGGCGAAGCTGCTTGGCCTGTGGTCGGAAATGTGCCGCCTCGAATTGCAATATCAGATCGAGGACGAAGCCCAGCGGCCAGGCCGGCGTTCCTACATGCCGCCGAAAAAAGCCCTCGCCAATCTGTTTGACAAGGGCTCTTTGCCGCGCGGTGATGTGCTGACTACGAATGCAGCCGGATTGCGCCGCCGCTAGTTCCAACAGCCTTGCGAGACGCCGAACCGATTATGACCCGCGATCCCCTGCCCTGCGGCAACGTCATTGCCGGCCAGATAGACGGCTGTCGCCGGTTTCACGGGAATCTTATTCCACCCCGCGCAATTGCTTGCAGTCGTCTGGCAGCCCGCCAAGCTCGACGCACAAAGCAGAAGCATCCATATTCCGAACTGTCGCATCGACATCAGTCCTTTTCTTGTAAGCCTTCACCGTGTCCGCCAGGACAGCCACGCGCCCGTCAGAGCGGCCCTTGGCGTATCCGCCGAGGAACAGCGCCGCGCAGATCGCCGTCGCCGTCCCGAGCTTCCACAGCAGCGCGGTCACCTGTTCGCCTCGTCATCATCCGGCAGCACGGCGGCGCGCGGGCGCATCCAGATGTTGGCCAGGACAACGGCGATCGTGAAGTACGGGAGGTACTTCGGCGGGATGATGTCGCCCCAATAGACGCCGCCAAGCTGTTGCAGGATTTCCGGCAGAGCGAGGGCGACGGCGGCGAGGATGTTGAAAATCCAGGTGCGCCAGCGGCGCAAGGTCTTGATCATGGGAGGTCTCCGGTTGGACGGAAGACCATTCACCGGCAAGAGTTGCAGCGAGAAATCAGGTGATCCGCAGCCAATGCCGAACCGCCGTCACAGCGGCATCACCGGCCCACATGAGAAATGCGCCGAAGGAGAGCCCGCCAACGGCCAGGAGCCCCGCTATCCCGATCCCTAGGGACTTCATGCGCTTCCAATCCTCAAGCGAGGGATCGACTTTCTCGTTGAGCGCCTTCAACTCGTTTCGAACCTGGGCCTCAATCTTGCCGGCAATTGTGACATCGGTTCGCAGGCTAGCTATCTCTGTCGCATGTTCGTCAAGGCGGCGGTGTATCGATGTGCGGCTTTCGTGGGCGCTGCGCTTTTCTTCCTTGAAGTCATCGCGCAATTGCTCAACGCCTTCTTGAACGCGCCCTAGGGCCAGGAAAATATCTTCCAGGGAAGCCAAAAGCCCAAACCTCGCGCCGCCGTTTTGAAAGCCTTAGAGGCGAAAGGTTGACCTGATAAACGGCAACGCCCGCGCGAAGACGGGATGGCCGGGCTCCAGCGGCGGGACTTCATTAGCCGGACGGCCCATCGGCGTCGGGCTCGGTGCCGGTAAAACTGGCCTGCGCCTATTGCGATCTCACGATAAGCTTTGTCGCGTTGGGAAGATCGCCAAGCAGGGAATAGCCGGCTTTCTGGAACCCGTCCGGCACGACTGCGGCATCCCCGATGGGGATATCGGTTGCCGCTATGTCGGATGGCGGCATTGTTTCAGATGCGGCGGAAAACTGGTCAATCGTGGTTTCACCATCGCCCGCGTCAGAGACATCCCAATGAATCGGGCGACCGTTGGCTTTTGCATATATCGCTGCCGTTGCCTTGACGTAGTTGGCTCGCACAGTGTGGGCGCGCTTTGCGGACAACAGGGCACAAGAGGAAGCTCCAATGACCGCAACCGCCACAACAGCTAGAGCGGTCCATGGTCGGCTTGACAACGCCAGCGAGGATGAACTGACCGCCACGGCCATCAGAGACCCCATGGCAATTATGGTCAATAGCGGCGCCAAGTGGATCCCGGGGCCAGTAAAGTCGACCCACAGGAGGCCTGAAATTGTCGGTGCGACTACCGGCGCCAGTGGCGCATGGATGAATGGCTTCAGCACTATGACAGCCGTCACCAAGACCGAGCCAATGACCAACACGATGGCGCTGGCTTGCTTCTCTCGCTGTCCGAGCCACACCAGCCCCAGCCAAACAATGACGGTTGAAGCGCCGTCGACGTAGCGGCCATAGATGACGTGATCTATCCGACCGGGCGTCATCATCTGCATGACAGAAGCCGCTGTGATTGCCAGCATAGCAGCGACTGAGAAAAGGATCATCGGTCTAACGGCGGGGCGCGATTGAACCATCTGCCAGCAAGCCAATAAGCCAACGACAAAGAACCCCAACGAGGATGCGATCAAGGACCAGAGTTGCCCTATCGACACGGCGACGGCAGACTTGAACCCATAAGGCGTCATCAGCGCTTGCAGAAAGCCGGCTATTCTTCCGCTTTGTGATAGGTCTCGCCCCCAGATCGCTATCTCAAAGTGGTTGTTTGCAGCATCGACCCCGAACCAGAGCAGGAGCATGGCAGCAGCCGACGCCCCAACTTCCGTCCAAGTCGCCTTTTGCATGGCCCGGGCAACGACCAGCGCCACGAATGCTACCGGGACGATACCCAGCGCGCGGGGATGAATGGCGTAGAGAATGATCACCATGGCCCCGAACAGCACCCAACGCCATGGCCGCCCAGCCACCCAAGCCGATGTGAACGCAAACACGGTAAGCAAAAAGGCCAGTCGAAAGGTCGCATCGGACCACACTACGGCATTGTGATAGGAATAGGCTGGGAATACAGCCACCAGGAACGAACAGGCGACCAGAAACAATGACCTGGGTTGCCCTATCTTTTCGGCTATCCCGATCAGAACTACAGGCACCATTGCGGTTGCGAGGCAACTGACGACTACGCCGATCCTGTAGACCGTCGCCACATCGCTCGTTACCCAGAATGCCGGCGTCAACAGGACGGCGTGTCCGAAGCTGTAGTTCGCTAAAGTAGAAAGATTGAGCGCTTCGCCAGTCGCGAGGTACTTTGCGATTGCGAGATACCCCACCTCATCCGGCAAGACGGGAACGGTCCCGTCAGACGTGGCGTAGACCAGAATAACGAACAGAACCACTCCGGCCGCCGCAATCCGACTAAAACCGACCTGACTGCTCATGCCCTGTCAGAAGCCAGGGCACGCCACGGAGTAAGGGACGCCTTGCGGTGCTGTCTTTTCCGCTTCGCTCATGCATTTCTCGATGGCGCCGGGCATGACGGTTGATCTCGAATGGCCGAAGATGGCCAATCCGACGACGAGAAGCGCCGCTGCGATCGCAAAGTAAGGTTTCGGCTGGGTCATTCTCTTTCCATCGCACCATAGCCACCTGATTGCAATGCGGTTTCTTCGCGGTCGCGTCAGGCGTTCTTTATCCGGGCTTCCCAGCCGAAGAACCAGTTCGCGCTAGCCGCCGCGTTCACGGTGACAGTGAATGTCGTGGCCGTAGCGGCGCTGACCCAGAAGCCGGTCAGGGTCGATGTCGCAAGGCTTGTTGTCGGCGTGATGCGAATGTCCGTAACGGCAGGCGTGAAGCCGAGGCCGTGGTTTATGACCGCCGACGAAGCCGCCGAGTTGACTACGCCCGCCCCCTGGTTGTTGGTCTTAGCCCCGGCGCAATTGCGGATGATTGTCCCGGTGCCGTTGTCCACGATTGGCGTTGTGCAAAGCGAAGCGTCGATGTTGTCGAGCGTAATCCCATTCGCGCCAGCGTCGATCTGGACGCCCCGCGTCGGGTTGTTCGGGCCGTAGCCGAGATTTGTGCCGATAGTGACATCACGGACCTTGCCTGTCGTCCCAGAGACGAACTGGATTGCCGGCAGGTTGGCCGTGTTGCTGGCGTTGATATCAGCCATAAGACCGCCGCTGATCTGGGTGTCTTTTGACCCAGTATCCACCAGGATGCACCGACCGCCAACATAGGTCCACTGGCAGCCCTCAACGACCGTGTGAACAGCGTCGGCCAGATAGAGCCCGGTGGCGGTAAGGAACGATGAGAACCAGCACCCAAAGAACTTGGTGCCAACAGCCTTGAAGACCGCCGCAGCCGTGATCATAGCGCTATCGAACAGGCATCCATTGAAGACGTGGAACAGCGAGCGATCCGCGTTCGAGGTGCTAAGCGCATCGATCAGCAGTGGATAGTCCCCGCCTGAGACTTCCGTACCATCGTAGACGCCAGCATGGCAGCGGCCATAAATGCGGATGCCGCCATTGGTATGACCGTTGACCTTGGTGGCGAGCGTGCCGGTAGCCCCAGACGTGCTTCCGGTCAGAACCTGGCTGACGGTCGGAACCGTGGCGGTGAACACGCCCTTGTAGTTGTTGCTTGCGTCCTTGAAGATCGTCCCAGAGCCACCAGAGAACGTGACCGTCTCGCCGCTCTGGAACGTGCCGGTTATCCCGGTCATCGTGATCCATGAGCTATTCGCGGCAAAGACGCATCCGGGTGCAAGATGGATTTCGTTTGTGCCGTCGATAAAGAATGCCGAGTAGCGCGTGTCGGTCGATGTCTGCCGCGAACTCGTCACCCATCCCGAAACCGCATGGACGCCAACGTAGCAGCCGTCCGTAGATATCTGATCGACCACGCCGCGAGCCTGCGAGCCACTGTCGAACAGAATGCAGTCACCAACAGTGGGCGCTATGTTCGGGGTCTGGCGCTCGAAGCGTACCTGCTTGACCGAGCCATAGAGTTGCGATGAGAACCGGAAGCCACGCGTTGCCGTGCCGGAAAACACCAGCTTGGCATTGGATGCACCCTTGTCGGAGGATACCTGCTGGCCCTTGGTGCATTCGATATAGGCCGAGCCATCGGTGGTGTAGTACCCGAGCGTGGCCTTCAATTCGCCGCCGATTGTTACACTGTCCGCCCATTTCTGCAGCAGCGTCAGTGAATTGGTCGCCGTGTTCAGGTTGTCGCCGGCAAACCATCCGGCATAGCTCTTTTGCAGGCCGGCGATAGCGCCAGTGCCAGTGAGATAGAACCTTTGCTTCTTGGGCGCATGTATTTCAGGCTCGGCTAAATTGAAGTCGACCGTCACGCCATTGGCAACCAAGAACTTCGTTCCAGATGAGAACCGCAGCGTCTTTGTCGGCGTGTAATTGGTGCCTATGAAATAGCTGGCATTCTTGAGGCGGATCACCTCTTCGGCGGTCGCTTCCAGCGCCACAAGAGCAGCCACATCATTGGTGACGCCATCGGCGGCCGGCGTGCGCGCAAAGGAGTTGATGAAGGGCGAGCCGAGAATGTCGCGGACCTGGGCGGCCGTCTTCGTAAGATAGCCGGAAGCATCCGGCTTAGCCTGGAGGAACGTGTCGGCCGAGACCGGAGGCAGGTTGATACTTGCCGCCGACGCCGCCGCAGCGATAGCCGAAGCCGAAGCCGAAGCTGCATAGCCCAGCGCCTTGCGCATCCAATTGAACGCGGAAAACCCAGGCGCGTGAACGCCGTCGTTTACAGCAACGTCCTCATCCTTTTGAGCCCACTCCCATGCCGTCACAGCAGACGCCGCCGCAGCGGTTGCGGCCGGGCCAGCGGCGACAACTTCCGCAGCTATGCCCGCAACCGTAGTCACGTCATCCTCAATCCCCGCGACAGTATCGATCTCGTCGGCGCTGTCAGCCAGCCGCAAGATGTCGTGCACCAAACCATCAAGCTGGGCAGGGTCTTCCGACGCCGGAATGGTGACGGCGCGGTTGATTTGTTCCTGCAATTGCTGATCGCGCATGACGGCAAGATCAAGGCCGGTCTCAACCGTCTCGGCGTAGTAAGCGCCTTGGTTTTCAAGATCGATTTCCTGTGTGAAGGGAACGTGCGGTAGGAGCGTCAGCGTCTGTCCGGTAGGCAATGCCACAGTTAGCACGACTTGGCCGCCCTCAGGCGCTCTCACCCCTGTAACCGCGTAATCGGCCGTGAGGGTCAGAACCGTTTCGACGCCAGCGGCATCAGCCTTGATCGCCCTGAGATAGCTCTCATCGACAATCCGAAATTCATAATCAAACGCGGTCGTGACCCCGTTGCCGTTGTAGGGGCCGGAACGGTTAGTTTCGCTTGGAACAGTCATGTGATCTCGCGCCCAAATGTTTCGGGCACGATAGGGGCCGATGGTTGCGGCCTAGAACTTCACGCGATCATTTCCCAAGACGGCCAAGCAGGTATTCGAGCGGCGAAACATCCTTGCCGTCAGCCTGCCTCCAGGCGGCGTCAACGGCGCGGTTGATTTGCGTCGCCGGCAGGCCGGTAGCCAGACCGGTCGCGTTGACGATCGACTTGATGAACTGCTTGCGCACCTCCCCCTTCTGGACTGACTTGCCGCCCTCCAGAAACGGCGTTGCGATTTCCTTGGTGATCGACCCATATGAGCCGCCGCCGTCAAAGCCTTGCAGCGGGCCGGTGATGTCGCGAACGCCGGGGATCGTCGCCATGACCGAAAATCCCGTCTGCTTGGCGAGGAAGGCCATCCAGCCGTCATCGTCATCGCCGCCGTCGCCGCTTGGCAGCTGGCCCTTGATCGCCGCGCCGATCACCGCCTCCAGCGTGAACAGGAAAGCCATGTCCAGCGTCCAGGAAAGCGCCTCCTGCCCCGAGCGAGCCGACAAACCCTCATCGCCGATTAAACGCTTGGCCTTGGCGGTGCGCTCATAGGCGACGTTGAACTTGGCGAACATGTACGAGCCAAGCGCCGTGAACAGCCGCACAACGTCATTCTGCCGCGCGGTGCGCGATACTGACCCGCGCTCGACCGCCGAGCGATCGGCAAACAGACCGGACGCCTGGGCGCGCTTCACCACGGCATCGGCATGGGCGACGGCCTTCGTCTCATCGTTGCCATTCTGCCGCAAGCCCTGCCGATAGCCGGCAAGCCATGTAGGAACGTCCGCCAGATACCATTGCGTCTTGGTCATCAGCCAGAACGCCAGCGGCCCGACGATCTCGGCTTTGATCTCACCCCAGCGCGAGGCAACCGGCCCGGTCTTCGGATCGGAATAGAAATCAAAGATATCCTTGTTGAACGTGGTCTGGCGTGTAGCCATGAACTGCGACTTGGCCGCAATGTCGCGCGCCATGCTGATCGGGTTTTTCGCCGCCTGCATGATGCCAACGGCCATGTCTTTCTTGCCGACAACAACCATCGACTGAGACAGGCCGGTAACCTGCATCGCAACCGTCGAAAGGTTGAATGCCAATTTAGCCGCGGTGAAATTCGACTTGAGCGTTCGCGCCGCCCGACCGACCAAATCGGCCGATTTCAACTCGCCCTCAGCCACGTCCTTGAGCCAGATTTCGAGCGCGTCAAAATCTGCCTGCTTGCCGGCGTCCATGAACGCCGAGCGGACCTCGCCGCTCTGGAGGATACGCCACGAATTCGCGACCGGCTCGCTTAGCTCCAGGTCATAGATGACTTGGTTGACGTGGCGATGCAGCACCGACATATCAAGCTCGACATCGCGGCCCGAGGACCGCGCACGTTCCTTGAGGTGACCTTGGCGCGTCTGCGCCTTGCCGAACCGGCCAGCCTGGAGCGCCGTGGCGATATCATTCGTTTCATCGTCACGCGCGAGCGACGACAGGCGCGGATCGTACTTCAACGGGTAATAGCCGCCCTTGAGCGTCTTCCCGGCGATATCGACCGGCGTTGCCTCGACCCATTGCGGTTCGACGCCAGTTGCCCGGCGCTCGCGAGCGGCGATATCGTCGCGGAACGATCCGACATAATCCCAGACCGACTGCACGAAATCGGCGTCGCGCGCATCGAGCTTGGCGATCACCGCCGAGATTTGCGCCTCAGTCAAAGATCCCCGAACTTTGGTATCGGTCAGCCTCGCCCGGTTGCCTTCGTTGCCGAGGTTAAGCGCGACCGCGATCCGTTCCCACTTCGAAAGCGCATAGCCAAGCTCAGGGATATGATGACGAACAGCCATGCGGCGGCGATCTTCCTTGGCGTAGACCGCATAGAGGCTTTCCAGATCGCTCGCCGCCTTTTCCTTGCGCGCGGTCAGCCGATCCGCCGCCTCATCAATCGGCGTCTTGATGTTGCGATAGGCCGCGCCCATGTCCTTGAACCCGTCGATCTCTCTAAGGATCGTTCCGGCGTTCAGCACAAGGTCAAAGAACTGGCGCACGGAATGCCGCAGCGATTCGCGCTTTGTGCCGACGCGACCAGGCGGGCGCTTGGGCATGTTCGCATCGAAGGCGGCGACGACATCGACAATCACCGCGTCGAGATCGCGTTGCTTTTGCGTGTCGATCAGCTTGTTCCAGCGAAGCGCCACATGCTCCAGGTTCTTAAGCGTGTCGACCACGCCCCGCAGTTCTTCGACCGGCAAGGTTTTGTAGGGACGGCGCGCTGCGTCGCTCAGGACGCCCTCAGGAATGGCAAGCTCGTTCTCCCGGCCAGCAGCCGTCATCGCGGCCACGAAGGCATTCAGCGCCCCTCGCCGGCTCTCAGCGGCCCCACTCAGCTTGCGGAAGTCGTAGCGCTCAAGGAGTTCATCGATAGCGCTCAGATAGTCGACCCGCGCGTTCTCTCTCCGGCCAGCGCCCGCGATCTTCTCTCGCGTCGATTTCTTCGCCAGCTTGGCAACGAAGTTTTCCGCCTTGTCGACTTCGCCGATCACGTTGCGCGCTTCCATGTAGAGCGCATGGTTGAGCAGTTGGCGACGCTTCGTTTCGATCAGGCGAGCGACCAGATCGTTATAGCCGTGCGATGTCGCGGTGCGCTCGCCGCCCTTGATCGTGAAGGCGTTGCCCGACTTGCTGACGGCCTCGCGATCAGGAACCGTGAACGTGCTTTGCGTCGTCGCGAACTTCTCGTTGTAGGCGTTGATCGCCGTGGCGACGGTATCGGGCGAGGTCTTGCCCTTCGACGCCGCGCGCGCCTTGCTTTCGATGCGACGGCGCGCGGCATCGACCCATACCTTGTCACGCGCCAGCATCGCGCCGAGCTTCGCGGCCTCATCAGCGGCTTTGCGTTCGGCGGCCAGGAAACGGATCGAGTTCACGGCATCGCGGACGCGCATCCGCGCAATCGACGCCCGAGCCGTGGCGCGCGCTTCTTTCGCGGTCATGCCAATGCCGGTTCCCGCGACCTCGACAACGGCCTTGAGTTCGGCGGCAATCCATTGCCCGCGCCTGTCACTGTGCAGCGCGGCCAGCGCCTCAGCCTCGATCGACCCATCAGTCAGCACGTCGCCATGCCGCTCGCGCATCAGCTTGTCTGTTTCGGCCTCAATGGCTTGCTTGCGCGGCGGCGCTTTTTCCATCGCCTGGATAAGCTCATCGCCACTGTCGAAGCCAAACCAGCCGGCAGCTTCGTCAGGGTCAATCCCGCCCTCGACCGCGTACATGGTCTGCATGCCGCGCGGCAGCGTCTTCAAGACGCCCTCGCCATAGAGCTCCACAAGGATATCCTTGGACAAGCGGATATCGGGCATGTCTTCCGGCTTGCCCTCGCCCCACCAGCGACGGTTGCCCATCCACTCCATCGCCCGATAGTAGCGATAGGTGTTGACGTTGCCTTCAACCTCATCGCGCACCTTGGCGCGCTCATCCTTGAACCACTTCTCTTGCGCGCGCTTCACCGGAGCCATGGCCTCGCGCAGCAGTCGCGCCTTGGCGTCATCCTCAGCCTGATCGCGCAGCTTGAGGAGCGACGCGAATTCGCCGGGCGTCAGGCCCATTTCCTCAGCTGTCGCGAAGATCGGGCCACGATCGCCAGCCTGATCCTTGGCCTTGGCGATCTCTTCGTCAGAGGCAATCATGCGGTCAAAGACCTCGCGAATGCCGTCAGACACAGTGACGTTGAGGCCGGCCAGCCGGCGATAGACCGAAATCAGCCAGGAGCGGAATTTCTCGAAAGCGCCGCGCAGTTCGATGGACGGCGCTTTGCCTTCCATTAGGTAGCTCTCGAACCCGCGCGCCCATTGCTCTTGCATGCCGACATCAATGGCTGCGTCCTTCATCAGATCGCCGGTCGTGCCGTTGTTGATCGCCGCGTTCACATCGTCGGCGGTCAGGGTGACATCGGGCATGACGCGCATGGCGTCTTTCGCCACGGCGTCGGCGTTCGCACTCCACCATTCCTTGACGCTGCCCATGTCGCCAGCGGCGGACGCCTCGCCCTTGTCGGCGAGATCGCGCAGCACCGTCAGGAAGTAATGCCCGCTCTCATGCAGGAATGTGGACAGATCGGCGCTTTCGAACAGCCGAACAACCGTGTCGCCGTTGCCGACGCCGCCGCCTGGGAATTGGATCGAGCCGCGCGGGCCGCGCACGTCGCCGGATTGCTCAAACGAGGTGACGGCAACGCGGCTGTCGTCATAGATGACATAGTTGGTTTTCTGGCTTTCGTGGCCTACGTATTGATGGCCTGGGATGCCAGCGCCCTCGCCCGTGCCGATGTGATCCGTTGAGAACTTGTCGAACAGATGCGGCGTGCCGTGATAGGCCGGCTGGGCGTACTTCTTTGCCTCATCTGCCTGATCAGCCTGGACAGCCTCACGGATCGCGGCATCACTGTCATCGAGCGAGACGCCCAAGCCCGACAGGTACGCCTCAATCTGATCAAGCTGCGCATTGTGATCCGCCTTGGCCGCGTCAACCGGTGCGGCGTGATCCGCCTCGCCGCGCATTTCGCGGCCGATCGCGTCGAGCAGCGCCTTGCCGATATTCGGCACTTGCCTGCCTTCCTTGATCGCGTTGCGGTATTCGGTCGCCACCGGATCGTTCGCCAGAAACCCGGCCTCAATCGCGGCCTGGGCCACGTCATCAAGCCCGTGCTTTTTGCCGCTCGCCTGCCCGAACATGTCGCGCACGCCGGCTATTGTCCCGCGCGCGATCTTGAGCGTCTTCTTGCCCTTCCGCTTGATCGTGGCGGCATCCATCGCCTTGATGTCGCCGCCGACATCATTGATCCCGCCGTAATCGGAAATGAACTCCAGCAGCGATTGCCGCTTGTCGAGACCGGCAGAGCGTTGGGCGCGGGCTTCGGCCAGCGTCCGGTTCAATGCGTCAACGTCGCGGAACTGCATGCCCTCAGGCAGCGATCCGCGCACTTGCGGCAGCGGATAAGCCCGCATGAAGTCTTCGACGGTCTGGCCCGAGCGTTCGGCCATGGTCCGATAGAACGCCGGGTAGAGCGCCGCCTCAGTCGTGGCTACGTCCGTCGACCGCCCGGCCGCGCGCAGCTGCGAGACCATCGTGTCATAGATTTGCTGTTCGTGGGACCGCGACGCCTCTTCGTCCAGGCGATCCGCCTCAGCCACTTGCCAGGCTTCGTCAAGCGCGTCTTGCGCGCGCTCATTGAACTCCTTCGCCTCCAGCGCCGTGAATTCGTTCGGATCGAACCGCATGTTCTCCATAAGGAAAGCATCGTGATCCGTGCCGGCGAGCTTCGCGGCATAGGTGGCAGTCGGAATTTGAAGATCCCCGCCGCCCGCAAGAGCAACGTCGAGATCGTCGCGGCTCATGCCCTCAAGCTCATCGACAAGCGCATGAGGATCGACGCCGAGGCTTTGGAAGTATGTGGCGAACTGTTCGGCCGGAACATAGACGTTCTCGACCGGCCCGTTCGCCGTCGCCGCCTCGACAAACTGGCGGAAGGTGTCAGGCGTCCGCGCGCGCACCTGAGACGCCTGGGCATTGGCCGATATCTCGCCAAGCTGGGCAACCGTGCCCTCAGCGACCTTGGCCTTGCGCCGATTGGCGGCGAACTCCCGGCCAGCCGCGCCCATTTCAACCGGCGCGGTCGCGATCTCAGCCACGCCCTCAGCGATGACATCGTTCCAGTCGACAGGCTGGCCCGCGGCGACGCGAGCGGAGTATTCGCCGGCAGCGCCGAGGATCGCCTGTTGAGCGCTCTGCGCAATCGCCTCGACAATCGGATTGTGTACCAGAGCCTTGCCGGCGAGACCGCCAGAGAGCAGATCGAACGCGCCGACAATCGAGCCGCGAATGACACCGCGATTTGCCGCCTCTTCCATGATCTTCGGATCAGCCAGAAGGCGTTGCACGTCTTCCGGCTTGCCGAGGTCGATCCCCTTTTCAGACAAGAAGTCAGCCGGCGCGGTGTACCGTTCGGTCACGTAGGAGCCGCCGCCGAGCGCCGCGACGCCAGCCGATGGACTGATCCGGCCAGCCACCAGCGCCGCCGCGAGTTGTGGCGCACTTTCGCCAGCTGTTTCCAGAGCCCACGACAAGCCGCCGACAGGATTGCGAAGGAACGCCGCGCCGAAGTTCGCAAGCGCCTCGCCGGGCGTAGCATCCTTGACGATTGCCGCACTTTCGAACGCCTGAGCTGTTGCCGATTTCGGCGTTGCCGCAAGACGGTCTTGGCTGTCTTTGACGCCCGCCGCAAACTGCGTCGCCGCAGCCGCGTCATCCGTACCGATCATGTCGGCATAGCGGGCGTCGACCCACCGCCCGAACGCGCCAAGGTATTCGGAGCCCGTCCAGGTCTTGAGCGGCTGGCCCTGCATGTCGCGCAGACCGGAGCCTGTCTGTTCGCTTTCTAGGATTTGGCCGAAACTCTTGTCCCGATCAGAGGCGCGGCCTGCCGTCTGTTCGAGCATGAATTGATTGCCCATCTGGCTCAGGCGATCACCCGAGCGGGAGAGCGTATTTGTCGCGCCGCGCCCGAAGCCTTCGAACCAGGACAGGTTTTGCAGATCGTCGCGGGCGAGCGCCGCGTTGTCGGGGCTGCGAAGCCAGTCCGTCAGGCGCGGCGAAGTTGACAGGATCGTCTTGTTTTTCTGTTCCTCGATCTTCTGCTGAAAGACGTTCCGATACTCGCGAACCATCGGCAGCGGCGGAACCGGGTTGCCCGTGGCCTTGCCGAACTCATTGGCAAGGTTTACGTCGCCGGCCACCTGATCCGGCTTCTCGTTAACCGATCCGAGAACGACTTGAGCCGCGCCGACGCCGCTCTGTTGCTGCTTATCTTTCCAGGCGTTATAGTCCGCGATTGTATCCATGAGGGCGTAATTCCTATGAGAGATCAGCAGGCAGGTTGGCGCGTCACGAATGCGGGCATCCGCAACGTCGCCTTGATCCTCTTTGGAATTTGGTTGGCGGGACAAATCGGCCTCGCCATTCGAGCCATCAGCGGTTGAGAACGAAATCCTCGTAGCGCTGCACAACCTCTTCCTCGCTGGGCTTGCGGCCAAGCTCGCGTTCAAGATCGGTCGAAATCCCGCGCCGCAGATCAACCGGGATATCGCCATACTTGACAACGACATCGACGCTTGAGTTGTCGCCGCGCTGACCCTCTTCGAACACGAAGCCGTCACGTTCAGTCGTTGAATTCATGGACCACGGCGTCTTGAGCGGGTTCCAGATCGAGCGCTCAGTTTGATCGCGGATTACCACCGGCAAGAGCAGGCGGTTGATCATCGACTGAATTTCCATCTGGTTCGGCGCTTTGTCGGTCGACCGTTTAAACTCTTCCATTTGCGCGGCCAATGCGTTCTGAAACTGAGCGACGCGCTTGGCTGCGTCCTCGCGCTCTTGGTCCTGCTTCCCGGCCGTTGTAATGCCCACAGCCTCAAGCTGAGTGTTGGCCTGGGAAAACGCCGTGGTGAGCGTCATCCCGTCTTCCTTCGCCTTACGCTGATCGGTCAGCGCCGTTGTCTGTTGACCGGTCAATTCCTTGATCGCCTCTTTCGACAACCGGTCGCGGTAATCGTTCAGGTCGACGTTGGCGAAGTCGGTCGGATTGGTCGCGGCATATTTGCGCATGTCGTAGAGCAGGCTTTCATCGCTATCGGCGGCGCGGCCCTTCGCGGCAGCGTCCATGTAGCTCCAGGCCGACGAGACCGCCGCCATGCCTGCTGCCTGCCGAACCTCCATCGGCACCTGATCGGGCGTCTGGCCCTGATCAATGTATTTCCACAGTTCGGCCTTGGCTGCTTTCTCCTGTTGCTCACCGGCCTTGCTCTGGGCTTCCAGCGCCGAATAGAGCCGCTTGCGCGTGGCGTCCCTCACATCAGGATCAGAGATCGCAGCCAGCTTGGTTTCGATGTCGTCATAAGACGGCGCGACCGATCGCGGCGCGATCGTGTTGCCCCTGGGCGCGACGGTTCCGGAGACTGCCGCCCTGCCCTGCGATCCCACCGGCTCGACATGCCACGGCTCATGCTTCATGGGGAAAAAGAGCCCGTATTTGCCCGCGTTCTCGTGGACCCAATCAACAACGTCCTTCGGAGCGCGGGCGAGGCTTTCGCCGTTGTAGGAAAGATCGACGGCGCGACCGTGCAAATGGTTCGAGCCCTTGGCGATGGTGCCGTTCGGCTTCCTATAGCCGGCCGGGAACGCGACCGAATGCCCGGTCTTATCGCTTTGCGCGAACAGCCTCTTCTGAACCTCATTCGAGCGATACCCCGAGAAAATCCCGAGCCCTTCACGAATGCCGGGAGGCGCGTCCTGCATCATGGCGGCGAGGTTGTCGGCAAAGCTGTTGTCGAGATACAGCGTATCGCCGGCCCGGCCTTGGTGAGAGGACCGTTTCTCAAGATACGCCTTGGCTCGCGTAGGCCCACCGCCACCGGGAGGAGCAACGGCCGGCGTTGCATCCGGCGCGCCTGGCACGGCGCGACCGCCTGACAGGATCGCCTCAGCCTCGCGCTTGGACTTCTCTGCGACCAGTTCCGTTTCCAGTGAGGCGTTCAGCGAGTATTGATCCGCGCCGGTCATCTGATCGGCGTTCGCCTTCATATACTTTTCGGCGGCTATGGCGTCGTCCTGGGCGAGCCTGAGCGTGATGTTCTTGTGCACGCCCGACACATAATCGCCCTCGCGCTGCTTGAGCGTGGCGGCGTCCCAGCCTAAGAGAGAACCTTGCTGACGTAGCTCAGCCTGCCCCGCCGCGATGTTCTTCGTCACTGTTGCCGGATTGTTGAAGTTCACCAGCGCATCGTTCGCGAACGTCTCGACACGCGCCGCCGAAGCATCCTTGAACCATGCCTTGCGCTCGCCCGCGCTGTGAACGATGGATTGCTGATAGACAGACTGTAGCCGGGCCTGCGAAGCCGTCTGGTAGGCGCGAGCGGCACCCGCCGACAGACCGGCCCCGAATTCCTTGCGCTTGTCTGCCGCCTCTTCCTCGAACGTCTTGCGCTGATCGACGGCGTTGCGGCCTTCCAGCGTCATAAAGCCGTTGTCGCCATACATGCGATTGCGCAGCCAGTCGGAATAGGAGTTGTCCGCGTCCTTGGCGCGCGTCACATCCTCAAGCTGCTGGACCTGGGTGACGGCATCGCCGAGATTGTCGAGACCACGCGCCGCCGACTGCATGCCGCGACCGATGCTTGCGCCAAAGGCGTCAGGCGTCGCGTTGGCCTCCAATCCTTGTTGGAAGATCGGACGAACTGAAACGTCAGACTGATATTCGGGAACGCGCGGCATCCTTCACCCCTACCCGATAGAGCCGATTTGAGACTGCTTGTACTGGCCGTAAGCCTTGCCCCCGCCAGTCAAAACGGTTCCGAGGGCATCGAGATAGCCGCCTGTGCTTGCAGCACTAGCGCTCATTCGGCTCATGGTCGCGCCAGCCCGCTTGTTGACCGCATCGACCTTGTAATCATACGCCTCGCGATTGGCATTGGTGCGGATTGTCAGCGCGTCGAGCTCGCCCATGACGGCGGTATCAACGAGCGTGTCGAGCGGCGATCCAAAGCTGAGATCGACGCCGTTCGCGGCCATCGCCGCGCGTTGCTGACCCTGGATGCCGGCGACCTGCTGACGCTTGCGCTGTTCCTCCAGAACGCCGCGATCAATGGCGTCCTTCGCCTTGCGGTCTGCAAGCTTGGCGTTCATGTCTTGGACCTGGGCGTTGTACTTGTTCGCCGCAGACGTGGCCTGGGCTTGCTGGATCGAGCCAGCCGCGCCGAGCAGCGTTGAGCCGATTGTCAGAGCTATACCCAGATCGCACATCAGTCGGACCTCAGTTCGAACAGCCTGAATTCATGCCCCCGGTATTCAATCGGATCGGAGAGCGTGAACCCGAGCCAGCGGAGCCAGCGGATCGACGCTCGATTGCGAACGTCGACAAAGTTCCTCAGCGTCGAATAGCGCCGTAACAGTTGGTCCCTAAACCCGACCGAGCGCCGCAGGAACGCCACATAATGGCGGTCAACCGCATCGGTACCGAGCAGCCACGGCGCGCCGACACCGGCAAGAACGTTGATGTCGCCCACGCCAAACATCACCTCAGGAACGCCGTCGATTAGCGCCGTCCAGGCGTGAGACGACTTGCGCAGCGAGAAGATCAGTGCGTCAGCCGGCGATCGGCCAGACGCGGCGGACACCTCATCGCGGTCGGCTTGGCGCATACGCCGGGCAATCGATCGAACATGAGCGGCGCGGGCCGGAACGATCCGGATATCAGCGACCGATTGTGACATCTGGCATAAGCGCAAGAATTGTCATCGGCAGCGGATCGAACTGCTTGATCCAGATGTTGCCGCCATCGGTCCAATCCCAATGCGGCGTCATCCTGATATCACCCGTGTAAAGGCCGATCGCTTCGTTCCACGCTTCGGTTGAACGCTGCTTGTACTCGACCAACGTGTTGGCATCGTCGCGTTCGCCGTCACGCGGCCCGAGGAAGATCCCGCGCGTATCCTGGACGCGCAACGTCACCTCACTGATCGACTTCGAGCGGCCCTGCACCGTGCCAAGCCCCCGCACCGATCCAAGATCGATATCGAGGGATTGCATCGCCGCAGTCATCGGCAAGCCTACGTGGACCTTGGTCGCGGGGTTTGGCAGCGTGACAGTACCGCCACCTGAGACAGTCAGATTGCGCACCACGTTGCCATTCGCGAGCGCGACGACAGACTGCCCCGCAAGATGACCAAGACCGCTGATCAGCGTCGCCTCCGCGCCCTCATAGGTCAGGCCGCAGTCGACAAAGAAAGCATCCTCAACGGTGTCGAACGCGCGCGAATGCAGCCTTTCTATGTAGCGCTTCGAAACGCCGCCGATGGTCCGCTTGACGATGAAGTACGGAACGTCCTCATTGCCTTCCGCGATGACCGTGACGCACTCGAAATAAGCGTCATCATTCGGGCCGCTCTCGTGATGCGTCCAAGCCCAAATCTCATGCTCTTTCAGGTATGTGAGCGAGACAAGCGAGCCGTCATCCAGGACAACCCACACCATCGAATAGGGAGCCTGAGCGAAGGCCCAAGAGACAATCTCTTTACCTTCGAATAGGTGGCGGGCGAGGATGGTCAAATCCTTACCCGTGAAGCTGTCTTGCGTGAACTCATAGCTGAAATCGCGGATCACGCAGCCGCGATTTTGCGGGAACAGTACCGTGTTGCCGACAACGACCGGCTGCACGTGCGCAGCGCCACGGAAACCCTGGTTATCGATCTTGATTGCCGAGGGCGTGATCGCGTCGGAATTCGCGCCGCCAGACACAACCCATTCCGCGCCCGAGGTGAGCAGCATCAGGCCACGGATAGGCAGAGCAGCCCTGATCTCATTGACCTGCCGGGCGCGAATGCGGAACGTCACGGCGTCACTGGCCTTGGCCGGCGACGCTACGCCAAAGTTCTCATAATTCGCCGACTGCGAAAGGTATGCGGCCTGAGGATCATTGTCCGTCGAGAAAAGCCCAAGGCGCTGTTCAACGAACGTGACACAGCGCGGATAGTTGCCCGCGCCGTTGAACGGATTTCTCGCCGTTTGAGGACCATCAGAAACATCGGAGACAATGTTTTCGTCGGTGAAATCGGTCGTTTCCGACGTGCCTATATAGCCATACAGGCCATTGTCTTCGCGGTAGACGATGTAGCGCCCCGCACCGGCCACGGCAGTCCAAGTCAATTCATTTCGGTTGCCTTTGTAGGACATGTCATTCGTCAGGGTCAGCGAAGCTGACGGTAGGCTTTCCTCGCCGGTATCGTCATTCACTGCCGAGACGACATACTTGGCATCCTTGCCGTAGATCGTGGTGGACGTTAAGCCTGTCGGCGTGGCTGGGGCTCCGGGATCGGCCGCGCCCGGAATAGCCGCGCCGTCGCCGGTATATTGATCCTGCAAGAGATCGACAGTCGTGCTCGTGGTCTCGACCAGAACGCCCGTTGAGCCGTCAGTGCGGTACACCCGGTATGACGAGGCTCCTACTACGGCGTTCCATGCGATGCGTATCCTCCTGCCGTCATCATTTTGATACTGAACATTCTCGGTTGTCGCAGCGGAGGCTGCGCTCTGCTCTCCACCAGCGCCAACGGACGTGACCTTGTATGAGATGTTCGCGCTGTCGCCGGATCGCCTTTTAAAATTAGCTGTTCCAACCAACCCCGTTGGCGCAACCGTGGCCGGCCCAAATGTCACAGATACAAGCGCCCAATCGTCATCGGCAAGGCGCTCGAGTTTTTTCACCGGATAGTTCGAATGCACGATGTACATGACATCGGCTTCTTGAACGAAAACCAGATCGGGGACGTCGGCGCTCGCATAGGGCGTCACGCACTCATAAGGAACGCCGCCCGACAGCACGACGCCGCCATTCTTGAAGACGCGGAAATAGAGGTTGCCGAACTCCAGCACATAGGATTGCGCGGTGTTGAACTGGAATGGCAGAAGCCACGTCTTGTTGGCGCTGGCCTTCACCTCGCGGACGAATTCAAAGCCAGCCCGGTTCGACGCCCCGCCGTGCGGATGCACGAACAGATTGAGCCCCGTCTTGAGGCCGGTCGCATACTTTGCCAGGTCGACGCGCGCCCACAGGGCAGGCGAAAGAACGCCGGCAGTGAACGAGGGTTGGAATGTACGCAGGGCCATTACGCGCGCTCAGTCACAAATTCGCTGTCATGGTCGGAGGTCTCGCGATCCTCATTCGCGTCCGCCGCCGAGGCGGTGTTTTGCGTCGCCTGGGCAAGCTGGTAGGCGTCGGCGCGCACCTTGGGATCGCGGGTCAGAGGCATCGCCATGCGAACGGCCAGATGCCAGGACAACGCCTCAATGAAAAGCGGCGTGTACTTCGTCGGATCGGTCAGCCGATAGGTGTAGCGGAGGAAGGCCGGCGACAGATCGCAATAGATCGTCTGGCCCTCGATCTCATGCGCAAAACCGAAGGCGTCGGATTTAGCCGCGGTTAAATCCGAAGTCTGGTTTTCCGTGTACGCAGGCCTGACATAGCGCACCTTGAGGCAGTCGGTCGGGCGGCGATAGGCGTAGCCCCAACTGCCCACCTTGTCGTTCGCGACTTCCGCCAGCGAGGCGGTCTTAGCCGCGAAGCTCCAGGGATAGACCTGGAGCAGCGTGTCGCGGACGTGATCATAGAACTGGTTGCAAGCGAGCGCCTCAGCCCCGGCGTCGGTCAAGGCGCTGATGTTGTCTTTGCCGAGATTGGACAGGGCGAGGTTGCAGATCGAGACGATTGAGGACATGCGAATTTACCCGTTCGGGAAGAGGACAGATGCCGCGTCGGGCTTCTTTTCCTTGGGCTCAAAGCCGGCTTCGATGATCTCGAATGACATTGAGCGCGAGCCATTCTTGCTGGCGCTGAGATTGGAAACGCGAACGGTGGCCGTCATGGTCATCTCGGTTCCGATATCCGGCTTGCCGAGATCGAGGCCATCCATTTGCTTTTCATCGAGACAGAGCGACGGGAAGTATTCGTCAGTGTTCGAGCCATACGGCTTGTCGAAATCGCCGTACTTCTGCGCAAGACTGGCCATCTTCGTCATGTCAGAAGCTCCCCGGCATCGTCACGACCGCAGCGGCGACACCGACGCCGACAGCCAGGCAAGACCAAAAGAGCGCAAGCGCAAAGTCGTAGATCGGCGTCATAGTGAAGCCCTTAGTTGCCCGCGAACCCGGTGGCATTGATGAACACGCCGCCCGTTACAGCGGTCAGGGTGACGGCCTCCAGAAGGGTGTTAGCCGTCCCCTTTAGCGGCGGATCGAACTGGATCACGCTCGCCGCAGCCGCATCGACAGCGCCGGTCTGGAGCTTTCCGCGCCAAAGCACGGTTCCGGCTGCGCCGTCGCGAATTGCCAATTCGGTCGCGGCTCCAAGCGCGTCATGAGCAACGGTCAGGGTCTTGAGATAATTCCTGATGCCCGCGCCGGCTGCGGCCTTGATGGTCACGGCAACAGCCGTGTTGACGATACCGCCAGTCGCGGCTGCGTAATTCCAGAACGTCGATGAAAGACCAGACTGTACGACCGCCCCATTCGCATCGTTTGCGCCGAGGTTTGAGGCCGGGTTGCCGCTCCCGTCGACAGGGACAACGCCTACAACCCGCTGCTCATTGTACAAAGCGGCCATCTGTCAGTCCCCCTGTAGTGAAAGGGGGAGGGAAGGCAAGCATTCACCGCGACATGCTGATCCGCGATTACTGGCTTGCCTCCCCTCCCGTTTAATCGGTCACAGCCTTAGGAGCAGCGCCAGGAGCGAGCCAATCCGGCTGAGTGGTGCCGAGAGCGTCGTTGATCTCGCTCTTGGCTCGGACAGGTGCCGGCGCATCGGCGAACGGCGCGGCCTCAGGAGCCTTGACCGTCACCGGCTTTGCCTTGCCCTTGCCCTTCTTCGGCTTCGGAGCTTCGTCGCCGTCGCCAGCTTCGCCGCCCTCGCCCTCGCCGGCTTCGGCCTCAGCCTCGACCTCGCTTGCGCCAACTTCCTTGCACCACTTGGGGCGGCGTTTTTCATCCGCCCATAGATCGTCAGGGACGCCGAACACATCGCCGGTTTCGCGGATAATGCCGCCGAAATAACCGCGCATCTTTGCGATGACCTTAGCCATTGGACTGAGACCCCATGACTGCGCCGGCCGTGATCTTGCCGAGCGTGGGAGCGGTGCCGGTCACGGTATAGTTGAGGCGCATATAGCGCTCGTCCGTGCCGCGCGGGATGAACTCGGGGATGATCACCTTGCCGAGGATGAGATCAGCCAGGACAACAGTCGTTGTCCACACGGTTTTCGCCGAGGCGAAACCCGCGTTGTCGTCGGTCTGGAGGGCAACGGCGAGCGAGGTGAGGTTGTTGAAAGCCTCAACCACCTGGACGCGCAACGGGATAGGCTTCCCCTTGCCGATGTCGCGGGCGAACCCGGCGTTGATCGGGCCGAGATCGATAATGTTGGTGCTTGCCGCCGTCGCCGTGATCGCCTGCGCGTCGGAAAGCAAAGTCTGCTGGTCGAAAATCATTGCCTTGCCTTTCGTTGAAATCCTGCCCGCCGCCAGATGGCGACAGGCTCAAGCGTTGAGCGATTAGATCGCGACCGAGCCGACGAGTGCTTCGGTGTTCAGAAGCGCGTCGGTCATGCGGATCGGGATTTCGCGATAGGTGCGAACAAGCTTACCTTCGACCTGGGCCTGACCCAGCGCGGTATAGTTCGGGTTGGCGGCGATCAGCGCGCGGTCGGTTGACTGCGCGTCCAGGACTTCCAGAACCTGACGGTTCATGTAGCAGGCCGACTTGCCGCCAAGCGCGCCGATGCCGTACACCTGGAACATGCGGTAGTAGGCCTTGCGGAGCAGCGCCCACACATCGACCGTGCCGGCCATCATGTCGGAAACGTCGATATTGGCGATACGGACGTTGTAGCGGTAGTCCTTGACGAACGCGCCCATGTCCCACTGGAACGTGGTGACCTTGGCATAGTAGGGATCGCCGTTGCCGTCGAACACCTTTTCCGTACCCTTGTCCTCGACCTGGACGCCGGCCTTGCTCGCCTTCGGGTAGAGCAGCGACGTGGCGTGATCCGCCCAGGTGACGAACCAGATCGACGTATTGTCGGCACCCGAGCCGCCGCCGTGGATAACCTGGTTGGCGATGTTCGGCTTGGTCGGGTCGGGAATGTTGGTGTTGTAGAGCGAGAAGCGCGGCGACAGGCCCTTGAACTTTTCGGGCGTAGCGTCGGTGTTGTGGTAGAACATGCCCGTCGCCATTTCCTGGTTCATCACCTCCAGGTACGGCGCGCTGTCCACAAGGCGGGCCTTGGCCGGATCGGGCGCGAGCTTGAGCAAGTTCACGTCGATTTCGGAACGCGCCTGGAGGAAACCGGTCGTGTCATCGACCTGCTGCATGGTGGACTTGGACGCCTTCACGCCCTTGTAGAGCCGGCCCCACGAGACGGTAGGATAGCCAGTGCGGATGGAATGGCGGTGAAGCGCGTCCATGTTGCAGGGCGTCGCGATCGCGTCTTCCAGGATCGGGTTGTTCTGCTTGAGCAGTTCAATGACGGTGCCTTCGGCAGACGCCTTGTGCATGTCGATTAGCTGCGGGTAGGTGTTGCCGATGGTTGCCATAGTTCATTCAGCCTTTCGGTGCGTCGTTCGGAAACAGTTTGTGAGCAGCATCGACGGGCTTTCCTTGCCCTTCCGCGCCGCCAGTGGCCGGTTTGTCTTCCGAGATCATCGCCCCGACCTTCGCCATGAAACGGATAAGCTCGGGATGGTTGCCGCCACCACTCGCGTTGAGATATTCCTTGAGGCCGGGCGAACCGAGGGCGTTGACGGCGCGCTGACCGGCCTGGACAGTGCCGTCCCATTTGTCGCCGCCGATCTCGCTATCCTTCTTCGCGGTATCGACCCAGCCGGATAGGGTTTTGCCCCAATCTTCGACGCGCTTCGCGGTGCGCGCGGTCTCGATTTTCACATACTCATCGGTGAGTTCCTGAGCCTCGCGAACCGTCATCTGCTTCGCGGCGAACTTCGGGCCGAGCGCGTCGAGCAATTCCTGATCGACCGTGACGCCTTCCGGCATCGTCAGCACATACTTGCCGTCCTCGGGAATGGCATCGAGCGCCTTTTCGGCGTCGGTCTTTTCGGCTGGCTTGGTCTTGTCGTGCTCCGCCTTGGCGGCGGTGTTCTCGGCTTCCGACTTCGCCGGGTCGTTCTCGTATTCTTTCCAGTCGGCGGCAGGAGGATCGACCGGCTTGTCACCGGCAGGAGGGTCAGTGGGCTTTTCGGCCGGGAACAGCACACTCTCAGGCGTCGGCGGCACGACAACAGGAGCAGGCGTCCCGCCACCAGCGCCGCCGCCCTCGCCCTCGAAAGCCGCCATTGCGAAAGGCGATGATCCAGTCATCAGCGCCGCGATCCTATTCCTCATCTTCCGTCTCCTGTTTGGCGGCAGCAGCCGCACGGTCCATTGCTCTCAGGTTGGCGATTTCGAGCAGTAGGCGCGGATAGAAACGCGGGTCGACCTCATCGAGCTTTGAGATCAGTTTGCGTCCAGCGGCCTGGAGCCCGAGCGAATAGTTGGTTGCGTTCGTGTTCTCGCTCGCGAACGGATCGGCGTAGATCGCGCACTGTTCCAGCATCCAGAACAGGACGCGCTTGCCCGCCGCGAGCGCGAAGACTTCGGCGAACGCCCTTGCCAACTCATCGCGCTCGGATTGTTCCTGCGGAGACAGTTGTTCGCTCAAATCGCTCATGGGATCAGAGCCCAGATCATCCACGCAGCAAGCGTGACGATTAGCGCAATGCCGTGCATGACGGCGTTGCCGATGCCTTGCCCGATCTTCCCATAGTCATAGGCTGGGCTGCGATCTTGCTGCCATGTCGACCAGCCGAACGCCGCTGCCGTGATGAGCGCCGGCACAAGCCACCAGCCGAGTTGAATGGTGAAGGTCATCAGCCGATCCCGAGCTTGCTGAGCAGAGCGCTACCGCCTGGGTTATCCTGAGCGCCGGCCAGCACTGCCGCAGCGTCCGCGCCCTGCTTTGCGGCAGGCGCAACGGTTGCCATCATTTCGGCGTTCTCAGCGGCTTGCTGTTTCTGCGCGCGCGCCTGTCGAACCTTGGCGACCTTATCGTCAGGGATGACGATGGACGGCGGGACGCCGAGATAGTCGAAATACACGTCAAGCGCTTCGTCGCCGTCGAGCTTGTCGAGCACTTCGGGCTTGACTGAGGCAAGCTGTCCAGCGAACGCAAAGCCGCGTTCGATGCTGCCCGTGGCGACGGCCTTCTGAGCCTGAGCGAGGATCGAGATATACTCAATGTTGAGTTCCTCCCCATGCAGATCAGGCGGCGGCGGCGGCAGCATTCCGCGCCGACCCATGATCGCGAACGTGCGATCAATCACCGGCTCCAATTGCCCGCCGTAGACGTTCTCCAGCACCGGCCCGAGGGCGAGCAACTTTTCTTCCTTGCGCTCCGCAATCTCGAACTGATTGCGCGGCTGGATGCCTTCCATGTTGGCGAGCATCAGGAACAGATCGGCATAGAAAACTTGCTCGATATGCTGGCGCAGATCGCGGATATCGGCGGTCAGGTGCGACAGGTCTATGTTCACGTCCATCGCCGCCCGGTAGCCCTTGCCGGTCGGGTCATCGACATAGGTGACAGAGCCAGGCAGCAGCGAAGCCGGGTTGTTCCTCATCGACGTTGGCCCAGTCATCGGCGGGCGAACTTTCTTGTCGATCGCTTCCCACTTGCGCTTGGTCTCAAGCTGCAAGCCCTTCACGTCACCAAGCGCTATTTGCCCCGGCGACAGGGCATAGTGATCGTCGCCGGCAAGCTCCCACGGCGGCGCGATGATCGGGTTTTCATCGAACCCGCTTTCCTCCAGCAATTCGCCGGCCATGCCGCCAGCGGTCATGCTGTCTTCCCAATAGTTCGACAGGAACGCCTTGTTCTTCTTGTCGATCCTGGAGGCGTCGCGGTTCAGGCGCGGCTCGACCGCATGCCAGATGTCAAAGCGTTCGTCATACTTGCTTTGATCCCACATCTGCTTGATGCGAGCGCTTACCTTGTCGTAGCCGAAGCGGCTGACGACGCGCTGCACCGACCAACGGAAGGTGCGATAGAGCGTCGTAGCGCGGCCCTTCTCATCGCGAGCGATCCAGAAGCGACCGTGCAGCAATTGCTGCATGCGAACCGTCGCCTCTTCGTCTTCGACCAGGAGGCCGACCGATTGGCCGAACTGACCAAGATCGCCATAGCCAATGTGAAAGGCGTTGTAGACGTTCGATCCCGCGAACACCTCGCGCATGCGCGTCTCGACTTCGGCGAGGTACGTCTTGACCGGAGCGAAGTCTTTCAGATCGGGATCGTTCGTTGCCAGCCGGAACCACGGGCGAGCCGGCGACGTGATGCCGGAATGCATGCCCGACGCCAGCGTTCGCAACGCCTTGGTGCCAGTGCTGTCAAGGATGCTTGCGCGGCTCATCGCGCCTTCGTTCGTGTTCGACAGGCGCAGGCGCGTCGGCTCGATGAATTCGGCGAGCGGACGCCAGACCGTTTCCCACGGATTGCGAACGGTTTTCAGTTCCTCAGCGCGTCGGCGATGATAGGCGACCTGGGTTTCGTTGCGCGCGGTGTTGACGGTCATGCGAGCCCCTGCGCCGCATTGGCGATGGCGAACCAGAGAGCTAGGACGAACGAGATCAGCGAAGCCGCCGCCAACAGGGCGGCGATCATCCAGGCGTCAACGCGCTTCTCAATGTCCGCCGTGGCTACCCACAGCAGGCTTGCTGCCGACGACACGCCAAAGGCGATCGACAGCAGAATACAAAGCATCGCCCACGCGCCCATGGTGATCTCACTGGCCCAGGAGGGTTTTCTTGTCGGTTGGGGCCGCAGCCGTGACGCCCGAGCCCGAGGTGAGGATCGTGTTCGCGCCCGAGCGCAGCTTGTCGGTCGCGCGCTTGCCGACGCCCGCCCTCACCGCGCCCTGATCGGGCTCACGCATCGCGGCGGTTTCAGGCGGCAGCGTCGGCTCATCTTGGTTTGGCGTGTTGAACATGCACATTGCGGGTCACCGGCAAGCTGGAGGGTCTTTGATCGACCACTACGGCTTGATGGTTGCCGGCACGAACACGCGCCTATTGGAAAGGATCGTAATCGACCGCCGCTTGGTTCTGTTTGCCGCCGCCAAGAATGGTGCGGTCTTTCTTCGCCACCGGCTCAGCGAATGTCAGCGCCAGCGCATCGCCCTTGTTCGGCGATGGCATGCCGCGCTCTTTCATGTCCTCTTTGCTCTCAAGCTGGATTTTGCCGTCCAGGCGCGGCACGGTCTCAGGCCCGATGATGTCTTGATAAAGTTCCTCATCGCGCGGGTCGATTGCGCCGCCCGCCTTGAGCCACTTCTTTTTCATGCCCCACATGTATGCGCGCTGGTTGAGATAGCCGGGATCGACGGACTTGCCTGAGAACCAGATTAAACGCCACGAACGGCCCATGACTTGGCCGGCGCTGACAATGCCCGTGCCATAGCCGGCGTCCACAAACACCGCGTCGGCTTGATGCTCATCCTCCAGGCGCGCAATGAGGTTCGCCACCTCAACATCGTTGTCATTGCGGGCGATGGTCGCGAGGCTCTTGGAGTAGAGCCCTTGCCTCAGCATGATCTCAAGCTTGTCATCGCCGGTCCAAGCTGGGTCGACGCCGATGATGACAGGCGCAAAGCTGTATTGCTCTTTGCGCAGATGGACATTCCGCGCCTTGTCGGCGTCGGTCTCGCTGATGAACTGCATGGCTGATTGCGCTGGGAACTGCCCCCGAACACGCACCTTCACGATGTCGCTGTCTTCTCCGTTGTCGTCAACAAGGCGCTGGAGATAAGCCTTGTTCGTGCCGGGGACCGTGCGGCTGTCTATCTGCCGCTGGACCCAGCGATGCCGGAAGCGCCGGAAGCACTCGCGGAAACGCCCGCTGTTGCGCGTCGGGTTGCCGAAGACGATCCAGATGATGACCGTATCTTCGTCGGTCAGTGCGCCCTCAGCGACTTCCCAAACCTTGTCATGAATTTTCGACGCCTCATCGAACAAGAGCAGGATGATCTTGCCTTCGTTGTGCAGACCGGCGAACGCTTCCGTGTTGTGTTCGCTCCAAGGCGTGAAGTCCTGCCGCCAGCTTTCGCCGTGCTGCGGATCGCGGCTCTTGATCGACGTGGCCTGCACATCGAACCAATGCGAGGTGAGCGAGGTTCGGAACCACTTGCCGATTTCAGGCGCGGTCTTGGTGCGCAACTGGCCTTCGGTGTTGGCCGTCGCGGTAATGCGCGCGTCAGCCCAACAGGACATAGCCCAATTCGAGAGCATGCCCATTTCGGCAGACTTGCCGATGCCGTGGCCGCTGGCGACGCTGATCTGCAACGGCTGGTAGCGCGTCGCGGGATTGGCGAGGTGATCTCGGATGACCTTGTTGATGTCGTCTTGCCACTCACGCGGGCCTTGGTGCTTCTCCAGGTTGCCGACGCCCCAATCCCATGCGACGCGGCTCCAGCGCAGCGGATCGAACCGGCAAGAGGCAGCGAGTTCGATTATCGCGTCGTTCGGGTCGACACGCGCGTTCATTGCGCCAACGCCCGCTCCAGTTCGTCGCCGCTCATGCACCGCATGTTGCGCGGCGTCTCATAGCAGGATGGTTGCGAGGTGCAGGCGGCCAGGAGCAGCGCCAAGGCGATCGCAATGAGTTTGTGCGCCATGGCGTTTAATCGCTTCCCGCGCGCTTGTTTGCGCGTGCCAGCCTATCGGCCAGACTGTCGAGCCCGGTGATTGCAACCTGTTCCTCGAACGCCTTCACGCCTACGTGCTTGCCGATCAGTTCGACGCGACGGATGCGATCCGACAGTTTTACCTTGCGCACGGTGCCGATGCGCTGACGCTCCTTACCGAAGCCGTCAAAAAGTTCCTCGACCTCGATCCCTTGCACGAGACCTTGACGCCAGATCAGCGGCCAGTCGTGGACCGGCAACAGCTGGCCCTCATCGTCGTAGAGATCAGCGATATCGGCGACCGCTTCATCGGCGAGGCGCTTGAGCACCCATGCAGCGTCAATCTTGGTCTCTTCGGAGCGCTCAACTTTGGCGGCGTTGATCGCGGCTGCAACTTCAACATTCTCCAACAGTCGCGGGCCTTGAGCATGCGCCGTCTTGGCACTGTAGCCAGCCCGAATAGCCGCCTGAGTTGCGTTCAGGTCGATCAGGTATTCACGTACGAATTGCTCTTGTTTTGGCGTCATCGCCCACGGTCTCAATCTCAGCATGCATTAGGCGTTGAGATTTAAGCACCAATGGTTGTTGCGAGCGTCACCAATCACGAAGGAGGTTTGGAAGGACGTTTCTAAGAAGCACCAAAACTTTTCCACAAGGCCAGATTTCGAACTTATATAAGCCAGCCTATTTTATAAACCGATGTACCGACCCTGATTAAAAAGTTTACTACTCTCTTAGAAACCATTCAGTCACTATATAAATAATTGATTTGATTGCATTTTTTGGAGCGGAGAGGTTTTTAAGGGATGATTTTTGCGATTGTTCACAAAATTCCTTTGTATTCGGAATATCGTTCACAGCATTATATATCCGCCTGTAACACGGCCTAAAAATATTCCTTAAAAACCTGCTTGCGCGACTAAGTGGATTGTGCGAAGCGTTGTGAAAGTCACAACATTCATACGAGAGCGCAACATGATCCTGTCTGACCGCGAGCAGCGTGTTCTGGTATACATGTCTGAGGACGTGCCGCCTGAATATGGCGTGTACATGCGTGCGATCCGCGCCGCGGAAGTGATCGAGCCCCGCAACGTTCGCCGCGTGGTTCGAGCTCTCGCCCGGAAGGGAATGGTGAAGCTCTTGACGCTTTCCAACCCCGCTGATTTCTACATGGCTGGAAGCGGATATGTCGTGACCAGCGCCGGCCGCGCCGAAGCCGACCGTCTCAAGGATGAGGTGGTGCTGTGAGCCGGGTCAAGAAGCCTAATGCGATCGCCGAGGCCGCGCGCAAGAAGATCGCCGGAAACCCGGAGCTTGAGGCCGCAATGCGCGAAGCCTGGTCGGGCGTTCAGACCTTGATTGAGGCCCATATCGAGGCGTCGCCGAAGAAATGGAAGGCGTACGAGGCGCACCACGTCACCAGCGCCGCGCGCCTCGCCATGCTCACGGCATTTGTCGACGGCAAGTCGACGGCTGAATGCGGCCTCGCTGCGCTTAGGACGATCGGGCAATGACACGCGATTACATAGGCAAAGCAGAATTCGACGGCGAGAGAAACGCCAACATGCGTGAAGCTCGCCGGCGAGACGTTCCGGTTAAAATCTGCCTCGACTGCTACGCCGTTAATTACGCGGCGGTCCGCGTATGCACTCAATGTTTCTTCACGTTCCCTCGAAAAGCCGAGCCGTCGAAATGACCTCCCTCGCCCGCGTCATCGACTATGAGACCACGGGAACGCCCGAGGACGCCGAGCCCGAGGTGATCGAAATGGGATGCTATGACGTCAATATGACGTCACGCCTGCTTGTCCATCAGAGCGCTTTCGCTTCGCTTTGCCGCCCGCGCGGGCCGATCCCGCCAGTCACTAAGGCCGTCCACCACATCAGCGAGGAAGACGTTCAGCATGCGCCGCCCGCCCGCGACCTATGGGACCGACTACTTACCGGCAATGGCGAACCGCAATGGCTTGTCGCGCACAACGCCAAGTTTGAGCAGCATTTCACGCCGCCGTGGGGCATCCCCTGGATTTGCACCTATAAGGTGGCGCGCATTGTCTATCCCGACGCTCCAGGCCACAGCAACCAGGCGCTACGCTATTGGCTGGAGTTGCCATGCGATCGCAAGCTTTCCGATCCGCCGCACCGCGCCTTGCCCGACGCCTATGTGACGGCACATCTTTTCAGCCGGCTCCTGGAGCACAAGACGCCCGAGGAAATGGCAAAGATCAGCGAATACCCGGCGCTGTTGAAGGTGATGAAGTTCGGCAAGTACCGACGCCAAGGGATCACCATCACATTCGAGCAATGCGCGCAGAGCGACCCGAGCTACCTTGAGTGGATCAGGGACGAAAGCGACATGGACGAGGACACCAAATTTTCCGCCCGCTACTGGCTGCAAAAGAGGACGAAATGAACCACATTAAAGTTGACATCAGATCGAGCGCCCCGATTTTCATAGAGGCAAACGCGGATACATTTGGCCGCATCTTTGCAGCCATGAATAGCGAGGATCAGGTATCCGTTCTCAGCGCGATAGAGGAGCATCTGAGACCTCACCCCGCGCAATGGGACTACATTTCATTTGAGCTTGAGAAGCCCGAACACGCGCGGGTGCGAGACAAGCTTAAAGCGATGCTGCTCCCTGTAGGTCTGGCTATTCAGGAAGAGGCTACTGCCTTCGCTGACGAGAACCGCACGTCTCAGCTTGAACGTGCCGAGAAGGCCGAAGCGGAACTTTCCCGCGCTATGTCACTCTTGGAACGTCATCGCGCGTTAGCACCAAAGGTCATTACTGCGCTGATGAATAGAAACGGGCGCGACGATCTCTTAATATTTGGCATCAATCGGGATGACGATGCATCTCGCGCCTTCCTCCAAGAGCAAAAGAGGACGAAATGAGCACCAAGGAAATACCGGCAGACGTGATGGTTGCCGCGACCGATGTAGCGCGGCGCTGGTATCACGAAGAATGGGAACCAGAGAACTACATTCAACAGAAACTCATAGAAGGCATCGCCCGCGCCATCCTTGCCGAGCGCGAGCGGATCGCCAAGCGGATCGAGGCGACATACCGAAACGAGGAAGGCGAAGCTTTGCGCGCTACCTTCATCGTCCCCGAGGCCAAAGACGGCTATTTGCAAGCCTGGCATCAAGCGTCAGATGTCGCCGACTTCGTGCGGTACAACCCGCAATGAACTACGCCGCCCGCCTCGCCCGAGAGGACGCCATTACCGAAGCCTTGCGCGCCGCCAACGACGCAATAGGCGACGAGACGCCGACCGACCAGGCATTCAAAATCATCGACGCGATTAAACGCATGCGCGAAGGCCAGCCGGCGCGCGTCACGTCGACCGACCGCCGCGATTACCTCGCCGAGGTGCAGGAGAAGGCGCGCGCGGCTTGGTTCGCGGCGGCACAAGGCCCCGAGCATGACGCAACTGCCGGGATCGACACCCCGCTTGGACGCCTACGCGCGACCACGTGGCGAAGGCCTTGGGCCGGCGATCGCGGCGAGCGGATCGCATGGGCGAGCGAGTACTACCTAGACGACAAACCTATCACTGTCGCGGAGATCAAGGCGACTGGCTTGGCTCAACGACCAACAACAAGAAAGAGGCGGAAACCTTAGGCAGCAATACCCCAGCAGAAGCGGCAAGGAGGCCCAACTATTGTGAGTGCATACGCGCAGGAAAACGACATAGACGCATTTGTGAGTGACGGAGGCGGCGGCGATAAGATTACAGTCATGATGATGCCAGACCAACGCCGCTGGCAGTTTGCGAATATTACGCCTGAGACAGCCCGCCAGCTGGCCCAGCGTTTGACCATCGCCGCGAACGACGCGGAGAAAAACACCCCCGCACATTGATTTCTACTGGCCTGCGGCCCGGCGAAAAAGTCGGGCCAAAGCCGTTGACACCTTATATAAACGGGTCTAGTGTTGCGATTAACACAACAGAACAACATGGATCGCAACATGACACGCCTTGGAATGAACCCGCGAGCCCAAGGGCTGCATCGCCTTCTTGGCGTCTTCTACATCGAAGAACACGGCGATCTCGGCAAGACGGAAGACGGCTTCCACATCAGCATGCGCAGCCGCGCCGTGAGTGAAAATGACATCACTCTTTCGATCGAATGCCACGATGCGGCCGGCTGGTACGTGGCCGGCGAGTACCGCGATCCGATCACCGTCTGCTCACTGTTCGAAGACTGGCGCAAGCGTTTCCGTTGCCGCCTTGTCGCGACGCATCCCGACGCGCCTAACCGCCTGACCGTGGCGAGGCACTGACATGCGCGTTCTCGTCGCCTGCGAATATTCCGGCACCGTCCGCCGCGCCTTCGCCAATCGTGGTCACGACGCTTGGTCGTGCGATCTCCTCCCGTCCGAGGATCGTAGCAACAAACACATCATCGGCGACGCCCGCGAGCTTCTTGGCGACGGCTGGGATTTGCTCATGGTGGCGCACCCGCCTTGCACCCGGCTTTGCAACAGCGGCGTTCGCTGGCTATCGGTCCCGCCGCCCGGCAGGACGGCGGACGACATGCAGCGCGAGCTACGCGAAGGCGCGGCGCTGTTCTCGGCTTTCTGGAATGCGCCGATCGAGCGCGTTTGCGTCGAGAACCCTGTGATGCATCGCCATGCCAAGGCGCTGATCGAGAATTACCAAGATCCCGCGCAGTCGGTCCAGCCTTGGCAGTTCGGCCACGGCGAGGTGAAGCGCACATGCTTTTGGTTGAAGAACCTCAAGCCACTCACGCCGACCAACATTGTCGACGGTCGCGAGCCCCGCGTTCACCACGCATCGCCCGGCCCGAACCGCTGGAAAGAACGGTCGCGGTTTTTCCCAGGTATCGCCGAGGCCATGGCCGACCAGTGGGGCGGCGACGTTACATATTCTGGGTCTAAATCCGATCTGCACCCAGAATATGTCACGCGCCAACTCGACCTTTTCGGAGGGCGCGCAGCATGAACCACTCCCCGAAATTCCGCTCGCCCTACCACACGACCGGCGCGGATTTAGCCGCGGCCTTGGGCATGAAGCCCCGCGCAAAGCAGGAGGTGCACGTTCTCACCAAGCGCTACGGCGGCGGCATGGGCGAGCGGATCACCGTGCTTGTCGACGGCGAATACTACGATGTCCGCCAGCGGACGCTTGATGCGCTCAACATGGGCCAGACGCCCGCCGATCTGGAGCTTGAGCCAGCCGACCCGGAAGACGATTTCAACGATGACTATGAGGGCAAGTAGATGACCCCGTTCGCCTCAGTTGCCCTATTCCGTCGCAACGGCGGTGTCGTGTTCCGGCCTCCGCGCAAAGAGCGCCCCAACGACGCCACCCAGGCGCGCAAGGCCGCTATGCGGTTCTGGAGCGGCATCCACGGCGAGGCGCTGATCAAGGTGTTCCTTGTCCGCGAGTTCGCCGGCAAGCTGGAGCTCAGCGAGCGCGGACCCGCAGACGCCCTCTGGAAAGGCTACGACCGCGAGATCAGAGGCGCGGAGGCCGAGCCCCACATTGCGGCCTGCCTCATCGAGCTTGGCGTTGATCCGAACGTTGCGCCGCCGCCCCTGCCCGACGTGCTGAACATCAACGGGTTTGTTTACAGGAGAGAGATATGAGCGAGATCGACTGGGTAAAGGTCGCAAAACTGGCAGGCGAACACGGTGTTCGTTACCGTACGAATGCGTCGTTTGAAGCTTTCATCCGCGCCCTTGCCCTTCCCTCCCCACAGGCACAGCCGCTGGAAGAGGTGACGGAGAAGCAGAGTGCAACCGAAAGAGCACTGCAAGCCGCAGCCGATGCAAATGGCGGATACATCAACGCCAAAATAGTTCGCATCGTAATGGCCGCTTTGTCCGCACAGGGTGCAGCGTTAGCGGTCTTTTGGGGTCGGAAACTTCGTGCGGCGATAAATCGGGCTGATCCGGCCGAAGGAGCTCCCGGCATACCCGCAGACATCATGAAGGCGGCTACCGATATCGCCTATTCCGCCGAGACCGGCGTTCCAGTCGGAAGCTTTCCGGGCGCTGTCTATATCGCCCGCGCCATCCTCGCCGAGCGCCAGCGCTTCGTTGCCGACTTCGACGGAGTGGCAGACGCCGGCATTGACGCGGCGGTTGCTGCCGAGCGCGAGCGGTGCATTGAGGCAGCAAGAGCGGCGGGCAACTTCGGCGACTATCGGCGCGGCGAACTAACCGCGGATTTCGGCCAACCCCGATTCGACATGATGAACAGCATAATATCAGCCATCGCCGCCCTTTCCCCTGTCGCTGCACCATTGCAGGAGGTGGGGGAGCGGCGGGTGCTTGACGATAGCAACCTTCATGGATGGGCACACCAACAGCACGATTTCTTGCGCCAGCACGCCGAAGTATTCACGAACGAATTGGGCAATGAAATCCGACTGGTCGCCTGGGTCTCCGAAGGCGACCCTCTCGCGGTCCGCTACATACTTGATGGACCGCGCAGTCACACATCTCAGCAGATGACACCGATGGAGGCGGAACAACTCATTGCCCATCTTCGCGCGGCTCTCGGCTGGCCTGCTGCGCTGCTCTCATCCAATGCAGAGCCAGCAATAAACGCGGACCTTCGGTCGCGTGAGGATTTCCATAGCCACCCGGTTGACCAATTAGCCTTTGAATTGGCCTTCGAGCTTGAGGAAGCCGATCTCGACAAGAACGATTACGCCATGGTGAACCGCGAGAAGTTGAAAGCAATATCCAGGCGCATCCTGGCTCGCGACCATCCCGCCCCACCAGCGCCAGGAGAGGCAGACGTTCAATGAACACCGCCTTCCTGCTCATGGCGCAATTCGACGGCGCAGCTGTGATCCCGGTCGAGAAGGTTTGCAGCGAATATTTCAGCCACCTCACGCCGACGCAGTTTGCGCGCAAGGCGACCGAGGGCGAGATTGACTTGCCCGTGGTCAGGATCGAGACCAGCCAGAAGGCGGCGAAGGGCGTGCATCTGCTCGACCTCGCAGCCTGGATTGACAATCGACGCGAGGCCGCAAAGAAAGAGAACGACCAGTTACAGGGCAGACGATGACAGCGACCGACCTTAAGCGCCTGTTCGAGATCGACCCCGGCATTCTATCAGCGCCGCGCCGCGATAATTCCGCCTACCTGAAAGCCATGGCTGACATGCGCCGGGCCGCGCTTAACGCCGAGATCGCTTTGGGCGGTCCGGTCTACATCGCCAGCACCGAGATCGACCAGGGCGACGGCAACCACACGATCAAGATGGAGTTTCGCCGCGTCGGCGAGTAGCGACCCCCACCCAAAAACAGGAAGCCCAGGTCGATCGCCTGGGCTTTTTTGTGCCGCCAATCCGGTATTACTTTTTAATCACAAGCCGCACGCAAAGCCTTACTCAGTAACGGCTTCCGCCCGATCATACATCGGCAAGGCCGCAACGAATTCACTCATGCAGGGATTGGACCGCTATTGTTGGAGACTGACAAGATCACGGTACGAGCCGCCTGGCATCGCCGCCGGCAATGCCGCAAGAATCATTCCTTCGGCGGTTCGGCGGGAACCGGCGCGCTGCCAAGCCCGGAGACACTGCGCGCCCTGACGCGCGGCTTGAACGCCCGGCCCGGCTCCGGCGCGCGCCTGAGCACCGGGTGGACGATCGGCTCCTTGGCCTTGAAGGCATGCGCCTTGAGCAGCGCGAAATAGTTCGGATAGGCATAGCCATTGTTCATCCGAAGCCATTCGTCGCGACGGTCGCGGAACAGCTTCGGCAACCGGTACCAGGCCACTGTCGGGCTCTTGTGATGGACGAAATGCAGATTGTTGTTGAGGAACAGGAAGGACAACGGCGACCGTTCGACGATCACCGTGCGTCCCTCGGGATGTTCCGACCACTGGTGTTCGGCATAAGTGCGGATCGAAATCAGCGACTGACCGAGCCACACCGGCACCAGAATGTAGAGCCACAACGGAATGCCGAAGCCGAACTGCACGACCGGCAACACCACGGCGAGGCCGATGGCGTGCAGCAGCCAAGCCTTGCGGATCGCCTTGTCGCCGGCAGCAATCTGCTTGGCATCGTCGATGAAGAAGCCGACGCAGGACAGCCAGGGACCGAGGAAGAAGCGGCCAACCATGGTGTTGTTGATCTTCAGCAGGAATTTCATCGCCGGCGGCAAGTCGTCGTGGTGCCAGAGCGCCTCATAATAGCTTTCGGGGTCGTCGAGCGGATCGGTCAGCCGCTCGTCCGCGTGATGTCGCAGATGAATGGTCTTGAAGCGGCGGAACGGCCAGACGAGGCCGATCGGCAGGAAGACGAAGGCCTCGTTGACCCGAGCGTTGCGGGTCGGATGACCGTGCAACACTTCGTGCATGATTGATGATTGCAGCGCGGCGGTAAAAGCCAGGATGGCGAGGGCCAGGATCGGATAGGAAGGCCAGACAAGGAAGCCAGCGACGAGCCAGACACCGTAACAGAAAAAGGTGAGAAACACGGTCGGCCATTCGATGGCCGGTGCACTGCTGCGTCTCTTGCTTATGCTCGTCATGCTATCGACCACTGCCTTTCAGTCGCCGGAACCCCTCTGATTCCTGACAGCATTGTGTCAGGAGTGTCGCGTTGCAGCAACGCGACAATGCGCACAAACTGTTGCGACTGCGCATTTCCAGCCGCATATGTTATGTTTTGTAAACAGCGGCGAGGATTCATTTGCGCCTGAGCCACGATCCCGGCGGCTTCAGAGCAATTTTTTCCTCCTACTTACTGGAGCGAAACTATGGACAAACGTGACCTGTCGACGATCTTTCGCGAGCGCCTGAAAATGCTCTTGACACGGTCCGATCTGAACCAGTCGGCCTTCGCGACCGCGGTGGGCATCGACCGTTCGGCGCTGTCGCAGCTCCTCTCAGGTGCCTCGACCCGCCTCCCCCGTGCCGAAACGCTGCTCAACATCGCCGCCGAGTTCAAAGTGTCGCTGGACTGGCTGCTCGGGCTTAGCCAGGACGAGGGCGTCACCGGCGAAATCCGTGAAAGCCTCGAGATCGAAGAGGCGCCTGACGGCTTCGACCGCACGCTGCTCGCCAAATGGCATGCCGAGGCCGCGGGCACCAAGATACGCTATGTGCCGGCGGGCATTCCGGACCTGCTGCGCACCGAAGCGCTGGTCAACTACGAAGCCCGCATCACCAACAAGAGCCGCGAGGCGCAGGCCGGCGAGACGCAGTATCGCATCGACTACAACCGCCGGCCGGAAACGGACATGGAAGTCTGCATGCCGCGCCACACGCTGGAGATTTTTGCGCGCGGCCTTGGTGTCTGGGATCGCTTCCCCGAGGCCGACCGCCGCCAGCAGCTCCTGCACATGGCGGCGCTGCTTGATGACCTCTACCCGACCTTCCGCCTGTTTCTCTATGACGGGCGGATACGCTACTCGATCCCCTACACCATTTTCGGCCCCTATCGCGCCGCGATCTATGTCGGCGACATGTATCTGGTGCTGAACGCGACGCAGCCGGTCCGCACTTTGACCAGCCATTTCGACAATCTGATCCGCGCCGCCGACATCAATGCCCATGAATCGGCGGCCTTCACGCAAAGGCTGGCCGACATGCGTTTTTGATGGCAGGCAGCCCGCTTCGACATTGACGACATATAAAGAGTTCTTTATATCGTTATCTCATAGATATCCCGGAAGGCGTATGTCACCATGACCAATCCGATCGAAGCGCTGCTTGCCGAAAAAGGCGTTCTGCTCGCCGATGGCGCCACCGGCACCAATTTGTTCGCCATGGGGCTCGAGGCCGGCGAGGCGCCGGAACTGCTGAACGAAACCGCGCCCGCCACCATCACCAGCCTGCACCAGAACTTCGTCGATGCCGGCGCGGATATCATTCTGACCAACTCCTTCGGCGGCACCCGCCACCGGCTGAAGCTGCACCATGCGCAGGACCGCGTGCATGCGCTGAACAAGCGCGCCGCCGAGATCGCCCGCGCGGTTGCCGACAAGGCCGGCCGCAAGGTGATCGTCGCCGGCTCGGTCGGTCCGACAGGCGAACTTCTGGTGCCGCTCGGCGCCATGACCTATGACGAGGCCGTCGACGCCTTCGCCGAACAGATCGAGGGCCTCAAGGCCGGCGGCGCCGAAGTCGCCTGGATCGAGACCATGTCGGCGCCCGATGAAATCCGCGCCGCCGCCGAAGCCGCGATCCGCGTCGGCTTGGACTACACCTATACCGGCTCCTTCGACACCGCCGGCCGCACCATGATGGGCCTGCTGCCCAAGGACATCCATGGCGTCGTCGACGGGCTTTCGCAAAGCCCGCTTGGCGTCGGCGCCAATTGCGGTGTCGGCGCGTCCGATATCCTCGCCTCGCTGCTCGACATGACCGAGGCGAAGCCGGAGGCGACTGTAATCGTCAAGGGCAATTGCGGCATTCCGGAATTCCGCGGCACCGAGATCCACTATTCCGGCACGCCGGAGCTGATGGCCGACTACGTCCGGCTCGCCGTCGATGCCGGCGCGAAAATCGTCGGCGGCTGCTGCGGCACCTCGTTCCAGCACCTTGCCGCGATGCGCAAGGCGCTCGACGCGCACACCAAGGCCAGCCGGCCGACCGTCGAGACGATCGTCGAGCGCATCGGCCCGATGCGCAACAAGGTGGCGACGGCAAACACTGCCGAAACCAGCGAAGCCCGCCGCGAACGGCGCCGCGGCCGGGCCTGAACCGATCCGGCCTGGCTGTTTTCTGTTTCGGCTATTCGCTGTTTTCAGCGTAGCTCGACTGAGCCGACTTGAAATCCGTACCGGCCGCGTCACTTCGCATCGTCATCAGGGCTCCCGACGACTGCGGGTCGCTAATCTGTTCCAGCATGACCCGGAAGCGGTCATTGTTCAGCGCCGACATCGCTGTGTTCCTGGCGGCGGCTACGTCATCGCTGATGCGCCTGACTTCCGGCGGCGGCGCCTGCGAGGCGGTCGACTGAACGTCCCGTGCGGCCGGCATTGAAGCCGCAATGTCTCTGATCAGCAATTCCGGCCCCCACAAGCCCGTACATTAGCCCTGCATAACAAGAGGGAATTGCGATCCTGTTCCGGAATTGCCGCGCAATTTAACGATCTGACCTTGCGCCAAGGGTCGGATGCACATGGCTTCAAGTCAGGACGCGACTTTGCCGCCGGCTCGGGCTGACGCCGAAGAACCATTCGACAGCAGGCAGAAATCGGCTTGGCGTGATTACCCGCGCTGGCGACGAAATGCTGCGAAGCGTGCTGGTGGCTGGCGCCACCGCCCTCATTCAGCATATGCGGCGGGGCAGCATATGCGGCGGGGCAGCAAACGGGTCTGGCCCTGGTTGCAGGCCCTGATTGTGCGCAACCCAAGCTCGCAGCGGTAGCGCTGGCCAACAAGCTGGCGCGGATCGCTTGGAAACTGATGGTCAGTGGCGGGCATTACCGCCCCATCGGCGCCACCTATCCGGAGCCTGCGCAGCCATAAGAGAGATCAGAGTTCGGCGCCGAGCACAGGGTCGACGCCGAGGCCGGAACTTGCAAGTAGAGGAGAAGATGGTGTGACCGGTCGAACCGGGACCAGCGAGGCATTCCGAGGTGCTCACCGGCAGCAAATGTCGTGTCCGTGTTTGGAACTCGCTATCCGTGCAGCCCATCTTGGCCAGCGCTCACAAATTCGCGCGCAAAAGGCCGGACATATGAGCGCAAGCGATCCGATCAAACTACCTCAGCCATCCTTGCAAGCAGGGGGCCGTCCACATATGAGCACCGGAAGCGCAGGAACCGTCGTTCGCAGGCCGGCATCACCTGAATATCAATAGAACCGAAAAAAGGCCGGCAAGGTTTCCCCCGCCGGCCTGCCTCACCCGCCCGTAGGCCGGCTCCCCCTATCAGAACGATCCCCGTCTGAATGGAACCGGCCCTCATTGCCACTACCGGTTACCGCCCAGCGCCGAGGCAAGGCGCACAAGCGAAAGGAATTCCGACCTGTAGCCAAACGGGTCGGCTCCTCGGGCGGCGGTGGCAATCTCCATGATCTTGTCGTAGCCGAACTTCGCGGTGGCATCCTCGTCGCGCAGCTTCTGGCCGAAGGCGGCGACCGCGACGGAGAAGCGCTGGTCGGTGCCGGCCTCGTTGAAGGACGCGACCTCGTTGGCCGAGGTGACCGGCGTCGTGATCAGCTTCGAAACGTCCTCATTGGGCAGCTTGTAGCGGATCTTGACGAAGGCATATTCGTCGGCATTGGCGACGCCGCCATTGTTCACCGTTGCCTCGCCGTAACGCAGCGGGTCGATCTGCTCGCCGCCGCTGCCTTTCGGCGTGATCTCGTAGATCGCCGTCACCGAATGGCCGGAGCCGATATCCCCGGCGTCGACGCGGTCGTTGTTGAAATCCTCGCGGTTGAGTGCCCGGGTTTCATAGCCGATCAGCCGGTACTCCGAGACCTTGTTCGGGTTGAACTCGACCTGGATCTTAACGTCCTTGGCAATGGTGAACAGCGTCGAGGACGCATCCTCGACCAGGACCTTCTCGGCCTCGGCGAGCGTGTCGATATAGGCGGCGGTGCCGTTACCGTTCTGGGCGATGGTCTGCATCATCTGATCGTTCAAATTGCCGCGGCCGAAGCCGAACACCGACAGGAAGACGCCGGTCTTGCGCTCCTGCTCGATCAACCGCTTCAGGTCGTCGTCATCTGTCTGCCCGACATTGAAGTCGCCGTCTGTGGCGAGCATCACACGGTTGATGCCGTCCTTGACGAAGGACTTTTGCGCCAGCCTATAGGCTTCCTTGATGCCCGCTTCGCCGGCCGTGCTGCCGCCGGGCGTCAGGGTGTCGATGGCATGAAGGATCTTGTCCTTCTCGGAAACCTTGGTCGGCTCCAAGACGGTGCCGGCTTCGCCCGCATAGGTGACGATCGAGACCGTGTCGTCGGGCTTCAGCTTGTTGACGAGGAGCCTGAAGGCCGACTGCAAGAGCGGCAGCTTGTCCTGTTCGTTCATCGAGCCCGACACGTCGATCAGGAACACCAGATTGGCCTTGGGCTGCTCGACCGGCTTGACGTCGAATCCCTTGATGGCGACGTGCATCAGTTTGGTGTGATCGTTCCACGGCGTCGGCATGACGCTGACGGTCGAGTTGAACGGCGTCGACGCGGAATCCGGCCCCTTCCAGTCATAGGGGAAGTAGTTGACCATCTCCTCGACGCGGACCGTATCGGCCTGCGGCAGGTACCCTTCCTTCAGCGAGCGCCGCACGAAGGAATAGGAGGCGGTGTCGACGTCGATCGAGAAGGTCGAAACCGGATCCTCGAGTGCGGCATGCACCGGATTGGTCTTGAAGTCCTCGACACGGTCGTTGTTTTCCTGTTGCGGCAGCAAACGGTCTATGGGCGCAGTCGAGGGCTGCACCATCAGCTTGGATTCGGCCGCCGTGCCAGGCATGCGGCCCCGCGCGGCATCCGCGGGGGCTGCAGCGCCACCATCGAGGGCAACCACGCCGTTGGCTGTCGGCGCAGGCGCCGGCTCAGGGCGCTGAAGCGAATGCTGCCGCGTCAGGCCGCCGACCTCGTTCGCTTCGGATTTCGGCGGCGAGGCCGGCGCGCTCAGCGCTTCCGCGGCGTCACGGCTTTCGCTGTCGCTGTCCTTCTTCAGCTTGTCGGCCTCGGCAGGCACCGGCTTCACCGTCGCCGGCCCGTTGGTCGCCGGCTTGTCGGCCAGCGTTTCGGTGATCTTCTCGTCGCCGGCGAATGTCGACGGCTGTTCCCTCAGCATATGGAAGGTGGCGTATCCGGCGATCGGCAGGGCGACGAGCCCGGCAAGGGCCGGCGTGGCGATGAGTTTCTTTTGCATGATCTCTCTCCAGAGCTTTTGTGCTCGCTCTGTGAGACGAAGCCCGCCAAGCGATCCTTGGGCGGCGGCAAAAGTTTTTTCTTCCAGGTCATAGGCGCGCATGGCGGCCGCGAAGGCGCGCGCCTTCGCATCCTCGCCGGGTGGTGGCGCTGCGATGTCGCGCAGCCTCTCGAGTTCGTTGTCGTCGACCATGGTCACACTTCCCCGGCTGAACGCATCAAAATCTTCAGCCGTTTCTTCGCTTCATGGATGTGCCAGGAAACCGTCGTCTCCGAGATCGCCATCGCCTCGGCGGCGGCCGCGTGGCTCAAGCCTTCGCCATAGACCAGAAGCACCGCGTCGCGCTGCTTGTCCGGCAGCTTGCGCACCGCCGCCCACAGCGCCTCGGCCGGATCTTCCGGCTCGGCTTCGGTCTCGCCCGAGATCAGCGCGTGGACGCCATAGGCTTCGGTCTTTGCGGTGTCGCAGGCGGTCTTGCGCATCATGTCACGCGCCACGTTCAACGTCATGGTGTAGAGCCATGTCGTGAAGGCGCCGCGGCCATGATAGTCGCGGATCGCCCGGCCCAGCCTGACACAGACTTCCTGGGCGATATCCTCGGCGTCGGCCTTCCTGCCGCACCAGCGATAGGCAGCGCGATAGACGAAGCCATAGTGCCTTTCGAGCAACTTGCCGAAAGCACCCCTGTCTCCGCCCTTCGCCCGCCCGATCAATTCGGCGTCGGAGGCTTCGCTTTCGTCAAGCATCATCGCCATCATTTGCCTGTTGGACGCAGGCTAATGGCGATTCCTTGGGGTGATGGAAAGATTTTTTTGGAAAACGATCGGATCGTGTCCAGGGACGTCCCGGAACACGTTCCGGCCAGAACCCGTTCCTGCTTGACTCATCCATATCTCCACAGTTATACATCAATCAATAGCCATCAGGTTATCGATCACAAATGCCGAACGCTCACGATGTGCTCTTCAGAACGCTGGCCGATCCGACCCGGCGCGCTATCTTCGAACGCCTGTGCCGTGAAGGAGAGCAGACGGTCGGAGCACTGACGGCTCAGTCCGGAGTCTCGCAACCCGCCGTTTCAAAGCATCTCGGCCTTCTGAGGCAGGCCGGGCTGGTGCGCGACCGCCATGAAGGACGACAGACCCACTATAGTGCCCAGCTCGGCGCGCTTTCCCCGCTGATCGACTGGACAAGCCAGATGGCCGGGTTCTGGGAAACCCGGTTCGACGACCTCGAGGATTTGCTCAAAAGAATGGACCAATGACCAATATTGCGACCGAAACCCGCGCCGTCATTGTCGAACGTGAAATCCCTTTTCCGCCGGAAAAGATCTGGCGCGCGCTGACCCAACCGCACCTGATCGAGGAGTGGCTCATGAAGAACAGCTTCAAGCCGGTCGTGAACCATCGTTTCAGTCTCAGCGCGGACTGGGGCGCTGTCGACTGCCAGGTCCAGACAGTCGAACCCAACAAAACATTGTCCTACACGTGGGACACCAAGGATCTCGAGAGCGTGGTGACCTGGACGCTCACGCCGACGAGCACGGGGACCCATTTGCGCATGGAGCAGACCGGCTTCCGGGCGGATCAGCAGCCATACTACCGGGGCGCCACCGTCGGGTGGCAGAGGTTTTTTGCGGCCCTGGAGCAGGTCCTGGCGCGGCTGGACTGAGGTCCGCCAGCGCAATCAAGGCCACACCTGTGTTCACGGTGCGGTACACCGCGAACGAGACCAATGGAGGAGAGACGATGAAGATCAAGCTGACCAGCGTCTACGTGGACGACCAGGAAAAGGCTTTGGGCTTCTACACCGAGGTGCTGGGCTTCACCAAGAAGGCCGATTTCAGCAACGGGCCGTATCGCTGGCTGACCGTGGCTTCGCCGGACGAGCCTGATGGAACCGAGCTGCAGCTGGCGCTCAACGACAACCCGGCGGCCAAGGCCTACCAGCAGGCCATATTCAAGCAGGGCCAGCCCGCGGTGATGTTGTTCACCGACGACGTCAAGGGCGACTACGAGCGCATCAAGGGACGCGGTGCGGGTTTCGCCATGCCGCCGACCGAGGTGACCGGCTCGACCATCGCCCAGCTGAACGACACCTGTGGCAACCTTATCCAAATTACCCAGCTGGCGCGCTGGTAGGCGGGCCTGCCGTTCATTTTTCACAGGAGGTGGCATTGAATTTTAGCAAGTGGATTCGCCAGATTCACCGCTGGCTGTCGATCATCTTTACGGTGACCGTCATCGCCAACTTCGTCGCCATGGCATTGGGGGAGCCTCCCGCCTGGGTGGTCTATTCGCCGCTCCTGCCGCTCTTCCTACTGCTGTTTTCCGGCCTGTACATGTTCGTGCTGCCACATGTCGCCAGGTCGACTGACGAGCAATGCGCGGGCGGATAGGAGAAACGATGGCCAAGGCGCACCGGAAATCGACGTCCCCTGGGCAGGTCGGCACGAAGCCCGCCCTGCTTTCGGGTGGCAATCCGCAAATCGCGAAGGCTTATGGCGACGCCCCGGTGCAGGCCTACATCGCGGCCATGCCGGGCTGGAAAAGCGACCTCGGGCGCCGCCTCGATGCGCTCATCGAGCGCACCGTCCCTGGCATGCACAAGGCGGTCAAATGGAACTCGCCGTTCTACGGGATAGAGAGCCAGGGCTGGTTCCTCAGTCTCCATTGCTTCACGAAATACGTCAAAGTGGCTTTCTTCCGTGGCGCGTTGTTGCATCCCGTCCCTCCCGGCGCTTCCAAGACCAGGGACACGCGCTACCTCGACATCCATGAGGACGACGAATTCGACGAAGCCCAGTTCGCCGATTGGGTGAAACAAGCCAGCCAATTGCCCGGCGAACGATTGTGAGCGGCGCGACAAAGACCACGGAGGAAATGACGACACCATGAAGAAGGGCAGCTCGACGGAAGGAACCGGAGGGAATTCCCCCTCCCAGCTGATCGATGCGAGGATCAGCGAGCTGGGCGACTGGCGAGGCGAGATGCTCAGCCGGCTCCGTGCCTTGATCAAGGAAGCCGACCCCGAAGTGGTCGAGGAGTGGAAGTGGCGAGGCGTTCCGGTGTGGGAGCACGCCGGTATGATCTGCACCGGCGAGACCTATAAGGCTGTCGTCAAGATGACCTTCGCCAAGGGCGCCTCGTTGGAAGACCCATCCGGCCTCTTCAACTCCAGCCTCGAAGGCAACACCAGGCGCGCCATCGACTTCCATGAAGGCGAGACGATCAACGAGGAGGCACTCAAAGCGCTCATCCGCGCCGCCGTGGCACTGAACACGTCGGTGCGCGCTCGGTGAGACGGGCCGCGTCGCGATAGCGTGCCTATCCCAACGTTTCCGCGAACAGCGTGATCAGCCGCTTCCAATGGCGCTCGGCGCCGGCAGCGTCATAGACGCTGTGGTCCGACACGCACCAGCCATGCGCCATGCCGACATAGTTCTCGATGACATGGTCGACTTCCGCCACTCGCAGCGCCTCGGCCAGCCGCGCCGACTGTTCCGGCGGGAAGCTACGGTCGATACCGGATGTGCCGACATAGACGCGCGCCTTGATGGATGCGGCCTTGCGGTGCGGGCTGTCGGGAGAGTCGCTGGCCAGATTGCCGCCGTGGAAACTGGCGGCGGCAGCGATGCGGTCCGGATAGCTTGCCGCCGCATTCAGCGCTCGCGCGCCACCCATGCAATAGCCGACCGCCCCGATTGGTCCGGCGATGCCCTCGGCGGCCAGCGCATCGAGGAAGGCGCTGCCGTCGCGAATGGTCATGTCCTGCGTCGTGCCGCCGCTCAAGGCCGACAGCGCAGCCCTGCTCTTTTCCTCGGCAAAGGCGGTCTTGGGGTCGAACGGGCCATAGGGCACGTTGCGATAGAAGAGATCGGGCACCAGCACGGCATAGCCATGCCCGGCGAGGCGCTCGGCCATCTGATCGAGCGCCGGACGCGGGCCGAAAACATCCATGTAGAGGATGACGCCGGCCTTTGTTGAAGCCGCCGGACGAAACAGCCCCGCTCTGGCCGTGCCGTCCTGTGTCTTGATCTCAATGTCCTGCTTTGCCATCACGCACTCCGTTGCCTTTGTTGCGCGATACATATCCGCGTCGACCTTCACGGCAAGTCATAAGCTGGCCGTCCCATTCAAGATTTCGTGCGGCATTGGGACTGAACTAGAGGCCCGCGAAACTTGCCATGTGAAAGGCCTGCACCTCTGCGGGGTAGCGATAGGCCGTGCCGTAGGGACAGGCGTTGCGGTCGAGGCAACCGCCGCTACGGCACGGTTCGCCATTCGCGCCCCGCACATGCGCAAGACAAGCCTGATGGGCAAAGCCATCCAGGGAATAGCCCTCGACCGGACAGGATTTCAGGCAAGGCTTTTCGACACATGCATCGCAAAGGTGTATCGCTTCGTGAGCTTCCGGAAGCGCGATCTCATCCTCGAACAGCAGCGCACCGCGATAGGCATGCCAAAGCCCGTAGCGCAGATGCATGAGAATGCCGAGCGGTGACGGTTTTAAAGCCTCCGCCCGCATCGCCCATTGCTGGAACGGCAGATAGGGCCGGTCGGAAGGCGAGACGGCACGCGCGTCGACAGTCTCCGCAACCGCGCCGATCACTTGCCGCGACCAGGTGTCGAGCAGATTGGTCAAGGCCAGCGGTTGCTTCTCCCGCCAGCGCAGGAAATGCGGCCACGGCGCGGCACCCGCCTGCCCCACCAGCAGGACAGATTTGGCCGGCAGGCCTGTAGGACCAAAAGCGGCCTCCTCGCCATCGGCGAAGATGAACCCGCCGCGCAGGATCAGACCGTCACGCGCCAGCGCCGATACGATGCTTTCGATCGTTCCACGCAAACATCATCCCTTCTTGTCCGGGTCGGAGAAGGCGCTCCGCCAGACTTCCTTGTGGATGATGTTGGCGACTTTAGCCCCGCCTGACTCGGGCTCCTTTCAGGTGAAGGCGTCGGGCATCGACCCCTTCTTCTTGGCGATGAAGTCCTTCAGCCCATCGTCGATGCCCTGATCGAGATGCGGCGCCTCATAGGTCTCCAGCCAGCGGCGGGCGAGGTCGTTGGCGCGCTGCGGCGCGGTCTTCTGGCCCTCGGCCAGCCACTGCTCATAGGAATTGTTGTCGGCGATGCTGGAGCGGTAGAATGCCGTCTGGAAATTGGCCTGCGTGTGGTCGCAGCCGAGATAGTGGCTGCCCGGACCGACCTGGCGGATGGCGTCCATCGCCTGGCCGTTCTCGGACAGGTCGACGCCCTCGGAAAACTTCTGCGTCATGCCGAGCTGGTCGATGTCCATCATGAATTTCTCGTAGCAGGACGCCAGCCCACCCTCCAACCAACCGGCCGAGTGGAGGACAAAGTTGGTGCCGGCAAGAATGGTCGAATTCAGCGTGTTGGCGCTTTCATAGGCAGCCTGCGCGTCCGGAATCTTCGAGGCGCAGAGCGAGCCGCCGGTGCGGAACGGCAGGCCGAGCCGGCGCGCGAGCTGCGCGGCACCATAGGACACCAGCGACGGCTCCGGCGTGCCGAAGGTCGGCGCGCCCGACTGCATCGAGATCGACGAGGCGAAGGTTCCGAACAGCACCGGCGCACCGGGACGGATCAGCTGCGTGAACGAGGCGCCGGCCAGCACCTCGGCCAACACCTGCGTCAGCGTGCCTGCGACCGTCACCGGGCTCATCGCGCCGGCGAGGATGAAGGGCGTGACGATGCAGGCCTGGTTGTGGCGCGAATAGACTTTCAGCGCGCCGAGCATCGTTTCGTCGAACACCATCGGTGAGTTGGCGTTGATCAGGCTGGTCAGCACCGTGTTGTTCTCAACGAAATCGTCGCCGAACACGATCTTGGCCATGGCTACCGTGTCTTCGGCCCGCTCCGGCGCCGTGACGGAGCCCATGAACGGCTTGTCCGAATATTTGATGTGGCTGTAGACCATGTCGAGATGGCGCTTGTTGACCGGCACGTCGACCGGCTCGCACACCGTGCCGCCCGAATGGTGGATCGACGGCGCCATATAGGCGAGCTTCACGAAATTCTGGAAATCCTCGATCGTCGCATAGCGGCGGTTGCCGTCGAGGTCACGCACGAAGGGCGGCCCGTAGACCGGCGCGAAGACGGTGGCATTGCCGCCGATCTGTACCGAGCGCTCGGGATTGCGGGCATGCTGGGTGTAGATCGATGGCGCGGTCTTGAGCAGCGAGCGGCAAAGACCCTTGGGGAAATGCACGCGCTCGCCCTTGACGTCGGCCCCTGCCTCTTTCCAGAGCTGCAGGGCTTCGGCGTCATCGCGAAAAATGATGCCGATCTCTTCCAGCACCGTGTCGGTGTTCTTCTCGATCAGCGCCAGGCCTTCCTCGTCCAGCACCTCATAGACGTTGATCTTGCGCTTGATATAGGTGAGCTGGGTGCCTGGGCCGCCGCCCGAGCGCGCCGCCCGCCGGGCAGCCGCTCCGCCGCTGGCGCCGCGCCCGCGGCGCGCGTTTGACGCTTCCTGGTCGACTGCCGCGTGTTCGCTCATGGTGGTTCTTCCCTGAATCTGTTCTTGTCTGAAATCCGCTGCGGCCGCATCTTGCCGCTCCTGCCCGGATCGTAGCCATGCACCCTATTCGAAACGGCCAGCCAGCGCCAACGCCTGTCGCAAAATCGACAAGAATTCCAATAGATTTGCGGTCGCTTTCCTTTTGCGGGAAGTCGCAAATCAGCTATGGATACCCGCCCCTAGCGGGTTAGGTATGGACGCAAATATGTTGTGCCTTGCGACGCAGTCGCGATGCCGTGAGGAGCTGGATCGAAAAATGGCCGACGACGAGATCATCCTTTCCGAGCTTTCCGACGACGAGTTGGTGCAGCAGATGCACGACGACCTTTATGACGGGTTGAAGGAAGAGATCGAGGAAGGCACCCAGATCCTGCTCGAGCGCGGCTGGGCGCCCTACAAGGTGCTGACCGAGGCGCTGGTCGAGGGCATGCGCATCGTCGGCGAGGATTTTCGCGACGGCATCCTGTTCGTTCCGGAAGTGCTTTTGTCCGCCAACGCGATGAAGGCCGGGATGTTCATCCTGCGTCCGCTGCTTGCCGCCACCGGCGCGCCGAAGCAGGGCAAGATGGTGATCGGCACCGTCAAGGGCGACATCCACGACATCGGCAAGAACCTCGTCGGCATGATGATGGAAGGCGCTGGCTTCGACGTCATCGACCTCGGCATCAACAATGCGGTCGAGAAATATCTCGACGCCATCGAGCAGCACCAGCCCGACATCATCGGCATGTCGGCGCTTTTGACCACCACCATGCCCTACATGAAGGTCGTCATCGACACGATGAAGGAAAAGGGCATTCGCGACGACTATGTCGTTCTCGTCGGCGGCGCGCCGCTCAACGAGGAATTCGGCAAGGCTGTCGGCGCCGACGCCTATTGCCGCGACGCAGCGGTGGCGGTGGAGACCGCCAAGGACTTCATGAAGCGCAAGCACAATGTGCGGGCTTCGGCCTGATCGCCCAATCCGGCGCGGACAATGGAGAAAGCCGCGCCTTGCAGCGCGGCTTTTTTGTTCCCAGATTATGAAGAAGGCTGGGCGCGGATCAGGGTTTGGTGACGGTGTCGTCAACAGCCTTGGCCGTGGACTTGATATCCTTGCCGACGCCACGGACGGTGTTCGCGCATGCCGTAAGGGCCAGGGCGCAGGCAAGGATGGCAATCGGCGCGATGCGTAGCAGTTTCATGGACGGTGTCTCCCTCAATAGATAAATTAGCCCCACAGCAACGAAAGGCCGGCTCGACTGGTTCCATGGCCAGGACACAAAAAACGAAACCGAATCAAACGGACAGGCTGCTCGTCATCGCCTGCGGGATGATTGCGCGCGAAGTTTTGGCCGTCAAGGAACAGCTCAAACTGGATCACCTCGACTTGACCTGCCTGCCGGCGGAGTTCCATTTCTATCCGGACCGCATCCCGCCGGCCATGGACAAGGCGATCGAGCAGGCCAAGGCCGACGGCTACGAACACATTTTCGTCGGCTATGCCGATTGCGGCACTGGTGGCCTGCTCGACCGTATCTGCGAGAAGCACGGCGTCGAGCGCATGGCCGGGCCGCACTGTTTCGCCTTCTATCAGGGCATGGACGCCTATGCGAAAGTCGCCGACGACGACATGATGTCGTTCTACATGACCGACTTCCTGTGCCGGCAGTTCGACGCCTTCTTCATGAAGCCGCTCGGCCTCGACAAGCACCCCGAGCTGATCAAGGACTATTTCGGCAATTACGAGAAGCTGGTCTACATCGCCCAGACCGACGATCCCGAACTCGACAAGGTTGCCGAAAAAGCCGCCAAGATGCTCGGCCTTGCCTATGAGCGTCGCTCGACCGGCTATGGCGATCTGACGACCGAGTTGGCCAGCGCTGCCGCGCACGCCTGAGGATCAGGTTGCTTCCGCTGCCAGCGCGGCGAGCACATCGGCAAAACCCGTCTTGCAGACAAAGCCTAGCCTCTCCCTCGCCCGCGAGGCGTCATAGACGCGATCGATCGACGAAAACATCGTCCAGCCCTTTCGCGCATAGAGCGCCGGATAGTCCGGGAAATAGCGCACGACGACGGATGGCGCGTCTGCAATCAGCGCTTCGCAATCCTCGGGACGGAACGGCGTCGGCGCCGAGACGATGAAAATGTCGAAGCCAAGCTGCGGTACCTTTTCCAGCGCCGCGACATGGGCCTCTGCCGCGTCTTCCACGGTCAGCCGGCGAAACAACAGCTCATTGGCCTTGGTGTTGGCATCCGACTGCTCAATCGCATGCGCCATATCGTCGGCCTCGGGAAAGAACCGCGCGGTGCGCAGCACGATGACAGGTAGGCCGTGCTCTATATGGTAGAGCCGGCACAGATGTTCGGCCGAAAGCTTGGTGACGCCGTAGATGTTGCGCGGCTCGGGCGACATCTCCTCGGTCAGCCAGGCGGCCCTGCGCGCGCCTCCGGTAAAGCCGGCGCGTATCGCCTGGGAGATCATCAGCGACGTCGTCGAGGTGAAGACGAAGCGTTGGACGCCGAAGGCTACCGCTGCATCGAGCAGGCTGAGTGTGCCGCGCACGTTCGTCTCGACGAAATCCTCGTTGCGATTGTGCTCGATGTTCGGCTTGTGCAGCGCGCCGCCGTGGATGATGGCTTCGATGCCATTGTCTGCGACCGTCCGCATGACCAGGTCGCGGTCGGCAACCGAACCGACCACCTGCGTCTGCACTGAAGGAGCAGGATCAAGGCCGATCACCTCATGGCCAAGGCTGCGCAAGCGCGGCGCCAGCGCGCTGCCCAGCCAGCCCGACGATCCCGTGAGCAAGATCCGCATCGATCAAACCGTCATTTTCGACCCGATGCTGTTAAGCACGGATGACAGGTCACCGCGAACGGGTAAGTTGTGCGCCAGAAGCAAAAACAGGCTGTTCCAGCCATCAAACCGGGAAACGCATCAATGACCCCTCGCCTCCTGCTTGTCGCGCTCGGCCTCGTTTGCTTTGCCCTGCCGGCTTACGCCGACGGCGAGGTACAGAAATTGATCACGCCCGGCGACAAGGCGCGGCTCGACAAATATGGCGAGACGCGCAAGGCAGCCCTCGATGAGGCCAAGGCTGGCGACCCCGCCGAGGTCAAGCAGCTCGACGCACTGCTGGCAAAGCAGCTTGTAGCCTTTTCCGACAAGGACCTGACCGGCAACTGGAAGTGCCGCACCATCAAGGCCGGCGGGCTGAGCCCCCTCGTCATCTATGGATGGTTCAACTGCAAGGTGAGCGATGACGGCTCCGGCTGGCGGCTGGAAAAGGTGAGCGGTTCGCAGCGCACCAAGGGCCGCTTCTTCGATGACGGCGAGAAGCGCGCCATCTATCTCGGCTCCTTCACCGTCAACGAGGATCCAGCAAAGCCTTATGGCAGCGGTCCGCAAAGCGACCAGGTCGGCTATGCCTTCCGCAACAGCGCCAGCGAATGGCGCATCGAATTCCCGGCGCCTTATTACGAATCGAAGCTCGACATCATGGAATTCAAGCGTTGATCGGCGGCGCGCCTGTGGCGGCGTGCCGATCACCAAGGATTAACCCGGACGGCCTAGCATCCTGCTGCCGATAGCAGGTCATCCCCAGGCACGTCAAAAACCATGGAATCGTCGAAAGCAAACCCACGGCCGATCGTCGTCGTCACCGAAGGCGGACCGCATATCTGGGCCATCGTCAACGCCATAGCCGAGCGGCTTGGCTCTGTCAGCGTAGTCCTCGAAAGACCTGAATCCAAAAAGCGATTGCTGCTTGGACGCGCCCGCCGCCAGGGCTGGATCTCGGCCATCGGTCAACTCGGCACGATGGTGCTGACGCGGCTCGGCAAGCGTTTTTTCGCCAGCCATGCGGCGCGATTGATTGCCGACCAGAAGCTTCAGACCGAGCCGAAGCCGGGCCAGAAGATTATCAACGTTCCGTCGGCAAACGCGCCGGAATGCCTGCAGGCGATCACGGACCTCCAGCCGGGTGTGGTGCTGCTTGCCGGCTGCCGCCTATTGTCCAGGCAGACGCTGGCGAAGATACCTTGCCCGGTTCTCAACTATCATGCCGGCATCGCCCCGAAATATCGCGGCATGAATGGCGGCTACTGGGCTCTGGCCTCGGGCGATGCGCAAAATTTCGGCTCGACCGTGCATCTGGTCGATGCCGGCGTCGACACCGGCGGCGTGCTAAGACAGGCGCGCGGCAGGCCGGAGCCGGGCGACACCATCTCGAGCTATGCGCTGCGCCAGGCGGCGCTCTCGCGCGACATCTGCGTCGAGGCGCTCGGCGATAAACTGGCGGGGAAACTTGCCACGTCAGATCCGGATCTGCCCTCAAAGCAATGGTACCACCCGACGATCTGGTTCTATCTATGGACCGGCCTGACCAAGCGAGTCTGGTAGCCACATCACTGCCAAGAATTTCGCCTTTCCTCTGCGGCATTCAATAGCGTCGCTTTTGAATGCGCGCGCGTCGTCCCATAACAAGCAGCCCCCATGCGCATGCGGCAATGCTCGATGCTTAGAGGAGTGAGAATTTCATGGCCGATCTGATCGTCGTGTACTGGCGCGACATCCCCGCCCAGGTCATCGTCAAGAAGGGACGGCAGAACGCCAAGCGCGAACTGCCGCTGCGTTTCACCGAGGCGATCGACATGTGTGCCATGCGCACCGGCGCCGGCGGCACCGACGATTACCTGGCTGAATGGCGCAAGGCCGATCCAGTACCGGTCGGCGATGATCTTGAAGCCGAGGTCGAAAAGGCTTTTCAGGAGCTCGATGCGAAATATGACCGCGAGCGGCTGGTCGCTCTGGTCAAGGCGGGCGGGAAAGAACATGTCTGAAACCGTTCCTGTCAAGGATGGCCCAGGGGTCATCCAGCCGGTTACCCAGGCCACCCTGGTCAAGAAGGCAGCGCCGAAATCCGACTACAAGCCGGCCGACGTATCGCCGCAGCGGCGCGTGCAGCGCTCGTTTGCGGTGCGGCTGTGGTCGATCCGCCATTCACGCCTGCTCGAATGGTTCTATTCCCGCTTCGCCGACATGTTCCTGCTGCTGCATCCGCTGTGGAAGGGCATCGGCTACGGCCGCGTCGAAGCCCCGATCAAGTTCGTCGAAAAGCGCGTCAAGGGTTTCATGTTCGACTGCCGCATGTGCGGCCAGTGCGTATTGTCCTCGACCGGCATGTCCTGCCCGATGAACTGCCCGAAGCAGTTGCGCAACGGCCCTTGCGGCGGCGTGCGCGCCAACGGCAATTGCGAGGTCGAGCCCGATATGCCCTGCGTCTGGGTCAAGGCCTGGGAAGGCTCGCAGAACATGGTGCATGGCGACAAGATCCTTGACGTGCAGAAGCCCGTCGACCAGTCGCTGCGCGAAACGTCCGCCTGGCTGCGGGTGACCGCACAGGCGGCAACCGCGCGTGAAGCCGCCCAGGCGCCCAAGACCGGAGCCTCGGCATGATCGCCCACCAGCGCGACGAGAACCCGGCCGGCATCCACCTGCCGCTCGATCCCCTGCCCGGCCACTCTTCGCGCGGCCGCCTGGAGCGCGTGCTGCGGCGCGGCGAGTTCGCGGTGACGACCGAACTCAACCCGCCGGACAGCGCCGATCCGGAAGATGTCTACAACCGCGCCAAGATCTTCGACGGCTGGGTCGACGCCATCAATGCCGTCGATGCATCGGGCGCCAACTGCCATATGTCCTCGGTCGGCATCTGTGCGCTGCTGACGCGCATGGGCTACGCGCCGATCATGCAGATCGCCTGCCGCGACAAGAACCGCATCGCCATCCAGGGCGACGTGCTGGGCGGGGCGGCGATGGGCGTCGCCAACATGCTGTGCCTGACCGGCGACGGAGTGCAGGCCGGCGACCAGCCCGGCGCCAAGCCGGTCTTCGACCTCGATTCCATGTCGCTGCTCGAGACCTGCCGCATCATGCGCGACAACGGCAAGTTCCTGTCCGGCCGCAAGCTGACGACACCGCCGCAGATCTTCCTCGGCGCCGCCGTCAATCCGTTCGCCCCGCCCTTCGACTTCCGTCCGATCCATCTCGGCAAGAAGATCGCCGCCGGGGCGCAGTTCGTGCAGACGCAGTACTGCTTCGACGTGCCGATGTTCAAAAACTTCATGCAGAAGGCGCGCGATCTCGGCCACACCGAAAAGGTATTCACCCTGTGTGGCGTCGGGCCGCTGGCCTCGGCCAAGACGGCCAAGTGGATCCGCAACAACGTACCGGGCATCCATATCCCCGACGCGATTATCAAGCGCCTGGAAGGCGCGCAGGACCAGAAAAAGGAAGGCAAGCAGCTCTGCATCGACATCATCAACGAGGTGAAGGAAATTCCCGGCATTTCCGGCGTCCATGTGATGGCCTACCGCCAGGAGGAATATGTCGCCGAGATTGTCGATGAATCGGGCGTGCTCAAGGGCCGCCAGCCATGGAAGCGCGAAATCCGCCGCGACGACCAGATGGTCGCCGACCGGCTCGGCCACATACTGCACGACGAGATTACCGAAACCCAGGTGGATATGGTGAAGACGGCGCATTGACGGCGCCAACGGTCACCATTCGCTTGAACGAAATCAGATAACGATATAAAGAACTCTTTATATCATGACGGAGAGATTTCATGACCCGCACCATCGTCGCCTCGGCGACACGAGAAATCATCATCGGCTTCGACCAGCCCTTCTGCGTCATCGGCGAGCGCATCAACCCGACCGGCCGCAAGAAGCTGGCCGCCGAGATGGTGGTCGGCAATTTCGAGACCGTCATCAAGGACGCGCTGGAACAGGCCGCCTGCGGCGCCACCATGCTCGACGTCAATGCCGGCGTAACCTCGGTCAACCCGAATGAGACCGAACCCGGCCTCCTGGTGCAGACGCTGGAGATCGTGCAGGGCCTGGTCGACCTGCCGCTGTCGATCGACTCTTCGGTGACCGCTGCGATCGAAGCCGCGCTGAAAGTGGCCAAGGGCCGGCCGCTGGTCAATTCCGTCACCGGCGAGGAAGAAAAGCTCGAAGCCATCCTGCCGCTGGTCAAAAAATACAACGTCCCGGTCGTCGCGATCTCCAATGACGAAACCGGCATCTCGATGGACCCCGATGTGCGCTTCGCCGTCGCCAAGAAGATCGTGCAGCGATGCGCCGATTTCGGCATTCCGGCGCATGACGTCGTCGTCGATCCGCTGGTCATGCCGATCGGCGCACTGGGCGATGCCGGCCGCCAGGTGTTCGCGCTGCTGCGGCGACTGCGCGAAGAGCTCAAGGTCAACACCACCTGCGGCCTCTCCAACATCTCCTTCGGCCTGCCGCACCGCCACGGCATCAACGCCGCCTTTATTCCGATGGTGATCGGCGCCGGCATGACCTCGGCGATCATGAACCCGGTGCGCCCGCAGGAAATGGAAGCCGTGCGCGGCGCCAATGTGCTCAACGGCACCGACGAGAATTGCACCAACTGGATCAGGACCTACAAGGACTACAAGCCGGCCGAAGGCGGCCAGGCGGTCGCAGCGCCCACCGCGGTCAACGCGCCGGGCGAAGGCGGCGGCAATGGCGGACGTCGCCGCGGCGGCCGTGAAGCCCGCATGGCCAGGGGATAAGCGCGCAATCGTGAACTCGCCTGCCAACATCACCGATCCGCTCGTGCTGTTCATGCCGTCCGGCAAGCGCGGGCGGTTTCCGGTCGGCACGCCGGTGCTTGATGCCGCGCGCCAGCTCGGTGTCTATGTCGAGAGCGTGTGCGGCGGTCGCGCCACCTGCGGGCGCTGCCAGATCGAGGTGCAGGAAGGCAATTTCGCCAAGCACAAGATCACCTCCTCCAATGAACACATCTCGCCGAAGGGCGCCAAGGAGGAGCGCTACGAGCGCGTCCGCGGCCTGCCCGAACGGCGCCGCCTGTCCTGCTCGGCGCAGATCCTCGGCGACCTCGTCATCGACGTGCCGCAAGACACGGTCATCAATGCGCAGACCATCCGCAAGGATGCCGACACCAGGGTGATCGCCCGCGATTCGGCGATCCGGATGTGCTATGTCGAGATCGAAGAGCCCGACATGCACAAGCCGCTCGGCGATCTCGACCGCCTCAAGATCGCTTTGATGAAGGACTGGGGTCTCAAGAGCCTGGACTTCGATTTCTACCTGCTACCGCAGGTGCAGGGCATTTTGCGCAAGGGCAACTGGACCGCGACTGCCGCCATCCACAAGGACGCCGACTCTGAGACCGCGCGCGTCATCGCGCTGTGGCCCGGCCTCAAGAACGAGGCCTATGGGCTCGCCTGCGATATCGGCTCGACCACGATCGCCATGCATCTTGTGTCGCTGCTGTCGGGCCGCGTTGCCGCCTCGTCGGGCACCTCGAACCCGCAGATCCGCTTCGGCGAGGATCTGATGAGCCGCGTCTCCTATGTGATGATGAACCCGGACGGCCGCGAAGGCATGACGGTGGCGGTGCGCGAGGCGATCTCCGGCCTTGTCGACAAGGTCTGCGCCGAAGGCAATGTGCAGCGCGGCGACATCCTGGATTCTGTCTTCGTCGGCAATCCGATTATGCATCATCTGTTCCTCGGCATCGATCCGACCGAGCTCGGCGGCGCGCCCTTTGCGCTGGCCGTCTCCGGCGCGGTGCGCATCAAGGCGTCGGATATCGGCCTGAAGCTCAATCAGGGCGCGCGTCTCTATATGCTGCCCTGCATCGCGGGCCATGTCGGCGCCGATGCGGCGGCGGTGACGCTGTCGGAAGGCCCGCACCGCCAGGACGAGATGATGCTGATCGTCGATGTCGGCACCAATGCCGAGATCGTGCTCGGCAACAAGACCCGCGTCGTGGCGGCCTCCTCGCCCACCGGCCCGGCCTTCGAAGGCGCGGAAATCTCCGGAGGCCAGCGCGCCGCGCCCGGCGCCATCGAGCGCGTGCGCATCGATCCCGACACGCTGGAACCAAAATACCGCGTCATCGGCTCGGAACTGTGGTCCGACGAACCCGGCTTCCTCGACAGCGTGCAGGCGACCGGAGTCACCGGCATATGCGGCTCCGGCATCATTGAAGTGGTGGCCGAGATGTATCTCGCCGGCATCATCTCCGAGGACGGCGTCGTCGACGGGTCGCTGGGTGCGCGCTCGCCGCGTGTCGTCGCCAATGGCCGCACGTTCTCCTACGTGCTGAAGGAAGGCGAACCCAAGATCACCATCACCCAGACCGACGTGCGCGCCATCCAACTCGCCAAGGCGGCGCTCTATGCCGGCACCAAGCTGTTGATGGAAAAGCAGAACGCCGACCATGTCGACCGCATCCATTTCGCCGGCGCCTTCGGCTCCTTCATCGATCCGAAATACGCCATGGTGCTGGGCCTGATCCCCGACTGCGACCTCGACAAGGTTTCGGCCGTCGGCAATGCCGCCGGCGCCGGTGCGCGCATGGCGCTGCTCAACCGCGGCTATCGCCGCGAGATCGAGGAAACGGTGAGCCGCATCGAGAAGATTGAGACCGCGCTGGAGCCGAAATTCCAGGAGCATTTCGTTTACGCCATGGCGCTGCCGAACAAGGTCGACCCGTTCCCGAAGCTGTCGGCGGCGGTCAAGCTGCCACCGCGCAAGACGGTGAGCGAGGACGGCATTGCCGGCGACGCCACGCCACGCCGGCGCTCACGCGAAGGCCACGCTGCACGGCGCGGGCGGGAATAGGCCGCCTGCCTTAAGCTGGCAGGTTCGTTCAATTTCATTTGCATGCGAATGTTTCCAGATCAGCTCGATCTGAAACAAACCGCCATTTTCGTGAAATCCACCAGATACACGCACGGGGCATACAACCGGCATCGAACGGCAGGCAGGAAATGTCTTTCAGCCGCCGCAACGCTCTAAGGGAGATGAAGATGTCGATGTTCGAAAGCCTCGGCCGCTATGGCACGGCCATCAAGCATGCACACAGCAGGAGCAAGTCGATCCGAGCTCTGAACAGCCTGCCGCCCGAACTCCAGAAGGACATCGGCTGGCCGGTCTCGCCGCGCAATGACGCGCAGGCCACCCTTTCGGCCCTGCTCCTGGGTTCGGCGCGCTGATGAGCTTCGCCGACAAATGCAAATTGCTCGGCACCCGCCGGGGTCGTCCTTCGGCCTCGGCGGCCAGCAACAACAAGCTGCGCGCCGCGCTGCTGCCGCGGCGGTGAGCACTGCCGCGGACTGGCAATCGGATCACACCACCGTGTTGTTCCCGGCGCAAATCTTGACATTTTTCGCGCAGATACGATGTTCGAAAGCGTGGGGGATTTCTCTTAGTCGGCTCCGGCCGAAGTCCGTGTATCCGCATGCCCAGTTTCAAAAGCCACGTCGTTTCTTTTGTCCTCAGGCATAGCCGCAAGCAGGCTTTTTCCAGTCCGGAAAACCTGCAGCGCTGGATTGCCTATGCGCGCAAGACCGAAGACCACCATCCGCCGGCGTCGCTGCGCCACCGCCTCGACATTGCCGAGCGCAGCGTCAATGGCTTCCCCGTCTATGAGATCGCGCCCAAGGCCGGCGAGCACAAGCGCATCCTCTATTTGCATGGCGGCGCTTATGTCTTCCAGATCACCTCCTACCATTGGGGGCTGATCGCCGAGATGGCTGAGCGGCTGGGTTATGGCATCACCGTGCCGATTTACCCCATCGCACCCGAGCACGATTTCCACGCCATGTTCGGCATGGTCGGCGACGTTTACCGGCGGATGCTGGACGAGACCAACGCCGGGGACATCGTCTTCATGGGCGATTCCGCCGGCGGCAACATGGCCGTGGTGCTGACCATGATGGCCGCGCAGGACAGCCTTCCCCTGCCCTCGCGCCACGTGCTGATCTCGCCCGGGCTCGACATGTCGCTCTCCAACCCCGAAGTGTTCGAGGCCGAGCGCAACGATCCCTGGCTCGGCATTTCGGGCGGGATGGAGGCAGTCCGGCTCTACAGCGCCGGGTTCGATCGCAGCGACTGGCATATCAGCCCGCTTTACGGCGACCTCTCGGTCTTGCCGAAAACGCTGCTCCTGACCGGCTCGCACGACCTGCTCAGCCCCGATAATTTGATCTTCGCCGAGAAGGCGCGTGCCGCCGGCGTCGAGGTCGAGGTCGTATACGAGGAAGGCATGTTCCACGTCTGGCCGCTGATCGAGATGCCCGAAGCGCGGCGGGCGCGCGAACTCATCGTCGCTTTTCTGAGCAGCGACAAAACCACCCGTCAGGGCAAGAGCGAAGCGATCACCTGGTCAGTCAAAGCTTCATCAAGCAATCCATTCAAGACCGGATTGGCCAGCACATAGATCGCTTCCGGTATTTCTTCATCTCGTTCTGGCTGGTAGTCGATGTCTCCCTGCATTCGATCAGGTCCGCCCATGCCTCCACGTCCGCGGCAGTGAGTTCTCCTGCCTGGAACCGTCGGAGCACACTCAAAATATGATCGGTGGTCAGGACGACCACTGGCGTCCCGCACCAACCCACGTCGCCTACGATTGCGACCAGAACATCAATCGGCTTCGCGAACGTGATAAGATCGCTAAACTGAAACACGGTTCACGTCCTGGCTCGTCAGAACTTACCGGTTTCCCTGAACACTTCGAAAGTCGCGCGGATATGGTCGGCAACGGCCTTGACCGGCGCACTGGCATCCGGCGCCACCACCATGGCGAGATTGTAGGTGCCGATATCCGGCATGCCGTCCTTCGGGCAAAGCTCGACCATGTCGTTGCCGAGGAAGGATTTTGGCAGCGGCGCCACCGCCAGATCGGACATGATGGCGGCGCGCTGGCCGGCCGTATGCGCGCTCATATAGGCAATGCGGTAGTTGCGGCCCTCGCGGCCAAGCGCCTCGAGCGCCCCTGCCCGCCATGCACAGCCCTCCTCCCACAGCGAAACCGGCAGTGGCTCGCGCAGATGCGCGCAGCCACCCTTGGCGCCGGCCCAGACGATCGGTTCGGTGAGCAGGACCTCGGCACCGAGCGCGCTGGTCTTGTAGGAGTTGGTGAGCAGCGTGATGTCGAGTGCGCGGTCGTCCATGCGCCGGCGCAGGTTGACGCTCTGGTCGATGGTGACGTCGACGGCGATCGACGGATGCGACTGCGCGAAACGCTTCAGCACATGCGGCAGCACGCGCTCGCCATAATCGTCCGGCGAGCCCAGCCGCACCACGCCGACAATGTCTGGGATGATGAACTTCGACACCACCTCGCGGTTGATCGACAACAGCCGGCGCGCATAGCCGAGCAGCATCTCGCCATCCGTGGTCAGCGTCACCGAGCGCGCGTCGCGCGCGAATACGGAGCGGCCGAGAATGTCCTCGAGCTTCTTGATCTGCATGGAGACGGCCGAGGGGGTGCGGAACACCGCATTGGCGGCCGTGGTGAAGCTACCGGTCTCGGCAATGGCCACGAACGTGCGCAGGACATCGAGATCGAGCAGCGGCAGTGGATGATTGAGTGGGGCGTTCATCGGGATCGACCTTCAATTTTTCTGATGTGAACGATCATTCCATTTCGTTTGATTGAACATCAGTTTGGGAGGATAGTCAACTCCATCGAAGCAGCAGGCATCGAAAGCGGTCACGAAACGACCACCACGCAGACCTGCATCGACATGAAATGAAGTTGAAACATGCCGGCCCGTCACGGCCCCAACATAAAGGAGAATGAAATGTCTATCCTGTCATCCATTGGTCGCCTCGCGACCGAATTCAGCGCAGCCCGCGCCCGCTACCAAACCGAACGCGCCATCCGCTCGCTGCCGATCGAACTGCAGAAGGACATCGGCTGGCCCGAAGCCGCCGACACCAGAACCGGTGCACGCAACGGCGTTGGATCCTGGGCTGGAGCGAAGTAAATCGTGTGTATCAAAGTCTGAAGGCCTGCCGCAGAGATCCGGCAGGCCTTTTTATTTGCATTCAAATGATTTCTGCAAGCCATGCCGCCGCTGCATGACGCATATGAGCCAACTGCATAGCAGCCCATTTTTCGAATTAACGCACTGTAAATAATCGTAAATTCTGGGCAGACTGCCCAACAATGTCGCAATCGATGTCGCTTTTCATATCAAGCGCTTCGCTTTTGTGATTTAGTTTTCGCTCACACAAGCTTATATCACCGCCAGCAAACGAGCTGCCCCACTCCATCAAGCGAAGGCGACCCGTCTGAGCAACCGAATGGAGATGAACATGAAGCTTTTTGCCCGCCTCTTCGCCCGCCGCGAGATGAACCTGACGACCGCTCTCGAGCGCCAGCGTCTTTCCAAGACCATGCCTGGCCAGACCGGCGCCATGAATGCGGCGCGCCTCGGCTTCGTCGCCTGAGATACCGGCTTCAAGTGCAGCGCTCCCTGCCGCTGCTTCGAGGTTGACGCCGCTTCGGTTCTGCCGGGGCGGCGTTCTATTTTGCCCAGCCGGGTCGGCAATTGCCCGGTCCGCTGGCACGGCCTGCCCGTCGCGCAAGACAATTGCCCATTTGCGACCCATGTCGCAAATTTAGTTGCCGCAAAGCCCTCTACCCGATTGACAGGAATGGTTTTTCCTGATGACGCTATGCTGTTCGCGACATCCTGTTCGCGTCATGGCCGCGCGAGGTTTCCCGTGAATGCCGTAAAGCATCCGATCAGAAGATCGTTTGTATTTTTCCTTATTCCCGATTTCACGATGATCGCCTTTGCGACGGCGCTCGACCCGCTGCGTTCGGCCAACCGGATGCTCGGCTACGAGGCCTATCGCTGGCGCCTTGCCAGCATCGACGGCAAACCGGTGCGCGCCTCGAACGGCGTCGAATGCGCCGTCAACACATCGCTTGAGGAAGAGCGCAGGAAGATGGCCGGGCCGGATCGGCCCAACATGGCGATCGTCTGCAGCGGCACCAATGTCGAGCGCTATCAGAACAAGTCGGCCTTCGCCTGGCTGCGCGAGGAGTACAATCGCGGCGTCGCCGTCGGCGGTCTCTGCACCGGCGCGCATATCCTGGCCGCCGCCGGCCTGTTGTCGAACAAGCGCTGCGCCATCCATTGGGAGAACCTGCCCGGCTTTTCCGAGGCCTTCCCCAAGGCCAATGTCTTTGCCGACCTGTTCGAGATCGACCAGAACATCTACACCTGCGCCGGCGGCACCGCCGCGCTCGACATGATGCTGAAGCTGATCGGCGACGATTTCGACGAAAGTCTCGTCAACCGGGTGTGCGAGCAGGTGCTGACCGACCGCGTGCGCAGTCCGACCGACCGCCAGCGCCTGCCGCTGCGCGCCCGCCTCGGCGTACAAAACTCCAAGGTGCTCACCATCATCGAACTGATGGAAGCAAACCTGTCCGAGCCGCTGTCGCTGATCGAGATCGCCGACCATGTCGACCTGTCGCGCCGTCAGATCGAGCGCCTGTTCCGCACCGAGATGGGCCGTTCGCCTGCCCGCTACTATCTGGAGATCCGCCTCGACCGGGCCCGACACCTGCTGATCCAGTCGTCGCTGCCGGTGGTCGAAGTCGCGGTCGCCTGCGGCTTTGTCTCTGCCTCGCACTTCTCCAAATGCTACCGCGAACTCTATGCCCGCTCGCCGCAGCAGGAGCGCGTCGACCGCAAGCAGTTGCTGGCCGCCTAGAGCAATTTCAGGAAAAGTGTGAAGCAGTTTCCCGTCCGGAATTGCGTAAAACAAAGAGTAAGAGCAATTCCAGGAAAAGTGTGAAGCAGTTTCCCGCCCGGAATTGAGTCAAAACAAACAGATAGAGCGGAAACGATGAACCGCTCTAGCCCTGTCAGACCTTGGCCAATACAGGTTCGTCTTTTGCGGCGGCCTGCCTCAGTACCAGTCGTCGCAGTAACACTCGGCAGATGAGATGCGGTCGTTCCAGCCGCTGCCGCCGAAATCACGGACCCGGCGATTAAGCTCGATCGACCGGCCCCGCATCCTCGAATCCTCATAGGCGACGAACGTGCAACCGCGACGCACGATCACCGACGATGCGCGGTCGTTCCAGAACTGGCCGCCGCGAAAACTCACCGAATCATTGGCCCCCATCTCAATCGCGCGGCCGCGAAAATTTGCATGCTCGAACATGACGCAGCCGGTCTCACCGTCATATTGGGCGCTGGCAGTGCCGGCACAAACCACCGAGGCAATAGCCGTCAGGATGACAAGTTTCTTCATAAGCATTCTTCTCCTCAACCGCATTGCCGCCAGCGGCCTGATCTCGCCCGGCGCATGCGAGTTTGCCATTGCTCAGGCCAAACAGGCAATCCACCGCATCAGCCAAGAAAGGAAACATGCGAAGATTGAGCGTATCCGCTCTGCGCGCTATCGGGCGTCGAACATCCAGCTGCGATCGCGCCACATTTTCTCACCGACCTGGCAATCGGCGACAGGTACGTCCTGCGCCAAGACGATCGGCGGATGATCTGCCTCTTCCGCCACCCATTGCGGCGAGGCCGGGCCGGCAAGTTCCAGCACCAGCTTGCGGCGGATCGCTTCGGGAAACTGCGTCCAGTCATTGACTGGGATCATGAAGGCGCCGGGGCCGCCGATGACACAATCGCTGTAGTAGCGATCGAGATTGTTGACGTCATAGACGCCGCTAAAGCCGCCTCGCGTCATCAACGGCAGCCCGTTGATGGTGATGCCTTGCCTGACCACCTGGTCGCGGATGAAATTGACCGGCGCGCCCTGGTTGTTGGGACCGTCACCGGAAATGTCGATGACGCGCTTGACGCCCTGGAAGCCACTTTCGGCAAAAAGGTCGCTGCCGAACTGCAGCGCGCCGGAAATCGATGTGCGCCGGGCGCTGCCCGGCGGATGGGCGGAAAGCTGGGCGGCCACTCGCTCGGCGTCGGCACGACTGGCGATCACCGTCCACGGCACGACGACCTGCTGCCAGGTGGCGCCGGCCCATTCGACATAGGTGACGGCGATCTTGCCATAGGCACCGTCGGCAATGGCCTTCAGAACGCTCTCATGCGTCAACGCCGCCGAATAGCCGTGGCGCTGGATTTCGAGTTCATCCGGCGACATCGACAGCGAAACATCGACGGCCAGCACCAGCTCGATGTCGACGGGTTCCGCGGCGAGGGTTCGCGAGGTCGGGCCAAGCAACAGCGCCAATGCGGCGGCGCTCGAAAGCAAGTATCCTGCATGGCCAGAAGCGGACATGACGCAAAGGTAAGCGAGAATCGCCGTTCGACAAAGAGAAAAGCCCGACAACGGATCCGGCTTTTGCAATCACGCACTTCCGCTGATCATCGTTTGTTGACTGGCCAGCCCCCTTACCCCTCCAATCGACAGGCTCTGCCTCGTCCGGTTTGGCTTCGCCAGCCTTGGCAGACGACCGCACGATGCGCCTTTCCCGACTTGGCCGCGAACAGCTGTCCAGTTCGGTTTGAACGACGGGGGGGAACCACAACAGAACACCGGCGGCTGCCGCTGGCAGGATTATGGCGAAGCGAAGAACCGACAGTACCATGCCGGAGATGCCGACGATCTGCGCCGCCCGACGCGCGCCGAAGCGAGGCAAAAGCAAGTCCCTGGCGATCGTGCCGCCATCCAACGGAAAAGCCTAGAACGTTGAGTATGGCAAGGACAAGGTTCAACAGCGCACCAAGCCAAAATGTCCATGCAAGAGGACTGGCCGGGCGTAAGGCGAGCCAGCCAAAAGGCCGATCCGAAGCGAGAGGGCGGAGAGACCCCAAGGTTAGGTAGCAGCATGCAGCAAACGCCACTGCCAAAATGAAGTTCGTCAGAGGACCTGCAAATGCGATCCGCGCCCACATATAGGGCTGCGGCTTTACCGGCCGGGTAGATTTGAAATGCGTCAGCCCGCCGAACAAATACAACTCTATCCGCTCGGTCCCTATGCCCAGCCGGCGCGCGGCCCGCACGTGCGCAAGCTCATGCAGGAACACTGACAGAAACAACAGCGCTCCGAAAATGAGCGTATGAGTGAGCGCGTCCAGCGGCCTTTTCCGCCACTCATAAACGAAAGGCAAGACGACAGGAATCGCAAAGGTCCAGAGATGCGAACAGGTATGTCGCCGCGCAGCCAAAACACCAGCGCATCGTTCTTCTTGTCCCAGCTCAAGAGACGCAATTGCCGTTCTCCCCCAAAGCAACGGTAGGCGAGAATCGCTCCTGAACAAAGCAAAAAGGCCCGGCTTCGGCCGGGCCTCTGCATCTAGAAACTTTGCCGGAATTCCAAGAAACTAGCTGCGCGGCTTGAGGTTCTCCGGGTCGTAGAGCGGCTTGTAGCCGACAGAAGCGACCTCGACCGGATAGGTCTCGCCGAAATATTCGACTTTGAACTTGCGGCCTTCCTGGCAATACGCCCACGGCAAATAGGCAAGCGCGATGTTCTTGCCGATCGTCGGACCGTAGGCGATCGACGTGGTGAAGGAGCGGCGGCCAAGCTCGTCGACGAGCGTGTCGCCCGTATCCGGGTCCATCACCGGCAAGGTCCCCACGGGATAGCGAGCAACACCCTTGGAGTCGGTATTGTCCGTCATCACCAACGTGCACAGCATGGCCGGCTGGTGCTCGCGGGCGCGATACTCCACATGCTTGGCTTTGCCGCAGAAATCATTCTCCTTGACCTTCGGGCGGGCAAGATCGGCTTCGAGCAGGTTGTACTCCGTCAGAAGGTCGGCATTCTGCAGCCGCAGGCTCTTTTCCAAGCGGCGCGTGTTGGCATAGGTCTCGACACCGAAAGGCATGACGCCGGTCGAACGCAGCGCGTCCCAGACGGCTAGCCCGTCCTCGTAGCGCATATGCAGCTCCCAGCCCTGCTCGCCGACATAGGAGATGCGGAAAGCGGTGACGTCCTTGCCCCCGATTTTGACCGGCTTGATCGCGGCGAAGGGAAAATTTTCGATCGAGAGCCCGTCCGGATTCTCGACCACCTTCTGCAGGGTCGCCCGCGCGTTCGGGCCCCAGATGCCGATGGTGACGAATTTTTCCGTCACGTCGGTGATGGTGACATCAAAGCCCTTATCCTGCGCGGTGCGGCGCATATACTGGAAGTCCCGCGGCCCGGCATCGGCGCCGTCGATCACCCGGCAGCGGTCGGCCATGCGGATCACCGTAAAGTCGGCGCGCACCATGCCTTCCTCGTCGAGGAAGTGGGTGTAGATGCCTTTGCCGATGTTGTTGTCGCCGCCGACCTTGGCCGCGCACAGCCACTCAAGCAGCGCGACATGGTCCGGACCTTCGACGTCGTACATGGAGAAATGCGACAGGTTGACGATGCCGCAATCCTCGCTCATCGCGAGATGCTCGGCATTGGAGACGCGCCAGAAATGGCGGTTGTCCCATTCATCCTGGCGCACCGGAACGCGGTTGCCGTATTTCTCCAGAAGATGTTCGTTGGCGGCATAGCCATGCGCGCGCTCCCAGCCGCCGAGCTCCATGAAGTAGCCGCCAAGCTCCTTCTCGCGCTCCCAGAACGGCGATCGGCGGATGTTGCGGCCCTTGGAGAAGGGCTCGCGCGGATGCACCGCCGGATTGTAGACCTTCATCGCCGTCTCGGTGCAGCGGTCCCAGATGAACTCCTCTTTCATCTGGTGCGGATAGAAGCGCGAATAGTCGATGGCGTGGTGGTCGATCGACGTGCGGCCGTCGGTCATCCAGTCGGCGATCAGCTTGCCCATGCCGGGGCCGTCCTTGACCCAGATGGCGACGGCGTACCAGAGACCTCTCACCTTCTGGCTCTCGCCCATCGACGGGCCGCCATCGGTCGTCACCTGCAACAGACCGTTGAAGGAATGGCTTTCATTGTAGCCAAGTTCGCCGAGGATCGGCGTCAGTTCCATGGCGCGTTCGAGCGGCGCCAGGATCTGATCCATGTCGAGGTCGCGCTGCGAGGGCGAAAGGCGCGCCTGGTCCTTTTCCAGCAGGTCGCGCGGATGGCAAAGGCGCGGATCGGTCTCTTCGTAATAGCCCCATTCGATCTGCCCGCCTTCGGCGGTCTTGGGGTCGCCGGTGTCGCGCATATAGGCCGAGTTGCCCTGATCGCGCAGCAGCGGCCAGCCGATCTCCTTGCCGGTGCCGGCGAACTCGGTATAGGGCCCGAAGAAGGTCAGCGGATGGTCGATCGGCATGACCGGGAGGTCTTCGCCGACCATTTCGGCGGTCAGCCGGCCCCATATGCCGGTGCAGACCACGACGTAGTCGGCCATGATCGTGCCGCGGTCGGTCACCACGCCCTTGATGCGGCCGTCCTCGACGATGAGCGACCTGGCCGATGTATTGGCGAATGACTTCAGCTTGCCGGAGGCTTCCGCCTGGTCGACCAGCTTGCCCGCCACCGTCTGCGAGCGCGGAATGACCAGACCGGCATCGGGATCCCACAGGCCGCCCTGCACCATCTCTTCTTCGATCAGCGGGAACTTCTGCTTGATCTCGGCCGGCTCGATCAGCCTGGCGCGGGTGCCGAAGGCCTTGGCCGAGGCGATCTTGCGCTTGATCTCGGCCATGCGGCTGTCGTCACTGACGCGAGCGACCTCAAGACCGCCGATGCGGGCGTAGTGGCCCATCTTCTCGTAGAAATCGATCGAGTAGAGCGTCGTCCAGCAGGACAGGAAATCGTGGCTGGTCGTGTAGCAGAAGTCGGAGGCGTGCGCCGTCGAACCGATGTCGGTCGGGATGCCCGATTTGTCGATGCCGACAATATCAGTCCAGCCGCGCTCGATCAGGTGATGGGCGACCGATGCGCCCACGATCCCGCCCAGCCCGACGATGACGACCTTCGCCTTTTCCGGAAACCCTGCCATTGCCCGCGACTCCAAGATGACATGCGGGCGCGCCGGCGCCCGTTTCGATTGGCGCACAATATGCAGAGGACGGCGATTGAGCTACCGCCTGTTTGCGACACGCCGCAGGTACGGCGCGACCCTGCCTACAGGCCGCTGTCGCAGGCGCCGAAATTGACCATCTGGAACGGTTTGCCGCCTCCGAAGCGCGCCCTCAGCGCCGCCTCGGCCAAACCGAGCGACAAAGCGTGCTGTCCAGGCTGGACATCGAACCTATGGCTTGTCTCCGGGAATTGCATGGAGTGCGGCACGGCGAGGACTCGCCGATGTCCACAATGCCATCAGCGGGCCGGCAAGCAGCAGATAGGGCGGCAGCAGATTGGGGAAATAAATACGCGTGTCGTGGATCGGAAATACCGCGAACTTCGCCAGCACGCCGAGCACAAGGGCGGCAAGCAGAATGCCGGCGCGGCGGTCGAGCCGGAAACCGGCACGGCCCAGCCCATACCATCCGGCCAAGGCCAGCACCGAGACGCCGACCCAGCTGTTCATGTCGACGGCGCGGAGCAGTGAGGCTGCGAACGCCTTGAGATAGGCGGCGAGCGAAAATGGCGGCTCGAAACCGTCCATATTGTAGTGTTGCTCGATGCTGGAGAACCACAGATGCGGCCACCAGCCGGGATGATGAGCCCAGTGCGAGATGGCGAAATAGGCAATGAAGGACAAGGCAAAGCCGGCCAGAGCGCCCCACGCCTTCTGCCGGAACGCGACAAGCAGCACGGCGAAAATGGCAAGGAAAACGATATTGTCCGGCCGCGCCATGAAGGCGAGGAAGAGCAGGACTGCGGTTGCTGCCTCGCGTCCCCGCACATAGGCAAGCAGCCCGCCGAGGAACAGCGCCGAGCACAGCAGGTCCGGCGTCGATGCCCGCGCCGCATCCCCGAATTCGGCCATGATCAGCACCGCGCCGACGACCGGCGCTAGCGCCATCGCGCCCTCAGCGCGCAACCAGAGCAGCGCGACAGTGCCAAACAGCAGCACCGAGAATACCTGTAGCACCCGCATAGCCTCGACCGGCGACATGACCGAGCTCATGGTCGACAGTATTTCGGCATAGAGGAACTTGATCCGGTACATGCCGAGCAGCGAGTGGAAGTCGGCGGCGTTCTCCGCCATGTGGCTGCGGTAGCCGCCGCCATCATCGATCAGCATCTTGTAGTCGGCCGCCGAGACGCCGGCCTTGACCGTGCTGTAGGCATAGTCGTGCAAGGCCTGCGGGTCGGGATAGTTGCCTTCCTCGGCGATCGCCAGATAGGGCAGCATGTCCCAGTTGGCGTCGGGCATGATCCACGCCATCATCGCCGTCAGCAGGATGTAAAGCGAAAAGGCAACGGCCCCGATCGGTGCTGCGAACCGTGCATAGGTCCCCTCGCCCCACGCCAGGCCGGCTTCGGTAAGCCGGTCGAGCGGGTTGTTCGGAGCGGGCGACTTGGTCAGCATCGTCGAACTCACCGAACCTGGCTTTTGACGAAGTCCTTCACGATCGACACGATGCCGCGCGACAGCAGGCTGTCGAAAGCATCGACGAAACGATCGACATGCTCGCGCAGGCAGATCAGCGGCGGCTCGAGACGGATGACGTTGCGGTTGTATTCGGTGAAGGCGACGAGCACGTCGTAGTCGCGCAGCAAAAGCGCACCGACGAAGCCGGACAGCGAGCCCTTCAGCTTGTCGTCGAGCACGCTGACGATAGGCCTGAGCACCATCGGCAAGGTCTGCGAGAAATCGTGGAACTCGAGCCCGACCATCAGGCCCTTGCCGCGCACGTCCTTGATGATCTTCGGATATTTCTCCTTCAGCGCCTGCAGCCGCTGCAGCAGATAGTCGCCGGTGGCGGCGGCATTGTCGATCAGCCCCTCGTCATAGAGCACATTGAGCGCCTCGATCGAGGTGACGCATGCCTCGCCCATGCCGCCGAAGGTGGCCATGGCATGGATCATCGCAGTCTTCGGCGTGCCATAGGCCTTCATGTAGATCTCGCGCCGGGCGATCATGGCGCCGACCGCCGCCTTGCCGCCGCCGAGCGACTTGGCCAGCGCCGTCACATCTGGAACCACCCCGTAGTGCTCGAAGGCATAGAAGCGCCCCGAACGGCCATAGCCGCACTGGACCTCGTCGGCGACCCAAAGCACGCCGTGCTGGTCGCACAGCGCACGCAGCTTCTGCCAGTACTCGGCAGGCGCCTGGATGATGCCGCCGCCGCCCTGGATGGTCTCGAGCACGATGACGCCGATCTCAGGATCGCTGCGGAAGGCGCGTTCGACAGCCTCGATGTCGGCAAAGGGGATGCGGACCGTATTGTCCGCCATCTTGAACTCGGCGCGGTAGAGCAGGCCATCGGTGATGCCGAGCACACCCTTGGTCTTGCCGTGGAAGGAATTCTCGGCATAGACGACCTTCGGCCGCTTCGGCCCGGCGGCGCGCTCGGCGAGCTTGACTGCCGCTTCCATCGCCTCCGAGCCGGACGAGCCGAGGAACACCATGTCGAGGTCGCCGGGCGAGCACTTGGCGATGTTGTGCGCCAATGCCGCCGCATATTGCGACATGAAGGCGATGGCGATTTCCTGGCACTTTTCCTCCTGGAACTTACGGCGCGCTTCGAGGATGCGCGGATGGTTGTGGCCAAAGGCCAGCGAACCGAAACCGCCGAAGAAATCGAGGATCTTGCGGCGGTTCTGGTCGATGTAGAACATGCCTTCGGCGCGTTCGATCTTGATCTTGTGGAAGCCGAGCAGCTTCATGAAATGCAGCTGGCCCGGATTGAGATGCGCCTTGAACAGGTCGGTCATCCGCGCCACGTCCATCGTCTTTGCCTGCTCGACGCTGATCAGGTCGGGCTTGGCGATGGTGGCGGGCGACAGCGACGGCGCGCTGACCATGGTGCGCGCGTTCGTGTGCTCGGGTTTGGCCATGACGGTCATATCAAAAATCCTCTGTTCGGCGGGGCCAGCTATTCGGCAGGCACATGTTTGGCGACGACGGCATGGCCGTCCTTCTTGGCGCGGTATTCGCTGTAGGCGGCGATCAGCATGTCCTCGTCGCGGTATTGCGGCACCCAGCCGAGCTGGCGCCCGGCCTTTGACACGTCGAGCACGCATTCCTCGTCGGCGATCAGGTACTGTTCAGGATCCATGATCGGCAGGTTCATGAGGTCGAGCAGGTCGAGCGTGCGCTTGACGGCCCAGCCTGGTGTCGGGATCAGCAGCGATTTCGACCCGGCATGCTTGATCAGGTGACCGAGCAATTTCTTGACCGGCGGCGGGTTGAGCGAGCCCAGATTGTAGGCCTCGTTCGGCACGCCGGCCTTCCAGGCGGCGCGCGCAGCTTCAGCGCAGTCGAACACCGAGATGAACTGATAGGGGTTCCTGCCCGAGCCGATCATCGGCACCGGAAAATTCCAGTCGATCAGCTTGAACAGTTTTTCAAGGATGCCGAGTCGGCCGGGGCCGATGATCAGGCGCGGCCTAAACAGCGAAATCGACATGCCGCGCTTGCGCCACTCGGCGGCCAGCTCCTCGGTCTTCTGCTTAGACCAACCATAATCGCCGAGCGGCGCGACCGGATGCTCCTCAGTCATCGGCATCGTCACCGTATGGCCGTAGATCATGTCGGTCGTGTAATGGACCAGCTTTGCGGCGCCGGCCTTGTCCATGGCCTGCATGATGTGTTCGGTGCCGTGGAAATTCACCGGGAAGAAGAACTCGTGGCGCTTGGCACGCACCTGGATCGGCGACAGCATTTTCGCCGAAAGGTTGTAGACCATGTCGTCGCCCTTGAGCCCAAACGCAGCGACCGAGGCCGGATCGGTGACATCGCATTTGACGAAACGGACCGAGCGGTAGTGCGGCAGGTCGCTCTTGACGATGTCGGCGACGACCACCTCCTCGCCGTCGGCCACGAGCTTGGGAGCAAGATGACGGCCGACGAAACCGTCGCCGCCGAAAATCACATGTCTCATCGAACGATCTCGCTGTGAATCTTGTCGGACGAAAGGGAAGCCGTTTCCTCCTCATGCCCGCGCCCGCTTTGGGCGATCAGCACCGTGCCGACGCAGATGCAGGCGATACCGGCGATGCGCCAGCCATTGAGGTCTTCGCGGAAGACGAAATAGGCGAAGATCGCGACCGCGACATAGGCAAGGCTGAGGAACGGATAGGCGAAGCTGAGCTCGACCTTGGACAGCACATAGAGGTGCGAGGCCATCGAGATGACGAAGGTGCACAGCCCAAAGAACACCCAGGGGCTGAAGACGATCTGCAGCAGCTTCAAAAGCGGGTTGGTGCCTTCGACCGAAATCGGCCCGAGCGACATCATGCCTTGCTTCAGCATCAGCTGCGCCGCGGCATTGGTCATGACCGTAAAGAGAATGAAGACGATGTATTTCATGGTTGCCACCCGCCCTGCAGCGGTCCTACTACAAACCTGCAAAGAATTCGTGAAGTCACACGAAAGTTTTGAGTAAATCCTGGTGTTAACACTTCATTTACCACGATTTATTCAAACTCTATCTATTCCGCAGCCTCGACCGTTCCTCGCCGCACATCCAGTTTCTTCGCCGTCCGCGCCCAGAAGTCGGAAATGAAGACAGGGTCGCGGAGCGCCTCCAGCCGCTGCCATTCCGGGAACGATGCCGCGAAGGTCTCGGCACCCATCCGGGCGTCCTTGTAAGAATTGACCGCGCCACCTGCCTCGACAGTGATCCGGTCGAGTTCCTTGAGCAGATTGAGCGTCTTTTCACCCCGGTTGGGGAAATCCAGCGTCAGCGTATATCCTGCTCGAGGGAACGAAAGCAGCGCCGGCGAACGCACTGCGCCGAAGCGCTTGAGCACGGTGAGGAACGACCCCTGCCCGGCTCGTCTCGCCGCCTCCAGCAGCGCCGGCACGGCTTGGCGGGCAGCGTCTTCCGGCACCACGCTCTGATGCTGGAACAGCCCTTTCGGACCATAGAGCCGGTTCCAGTCTCCGACGCCGTCGAGCGGAAAGAAAAAGCCTTGGTAGCCGATCTGGCGCGGCGCCGCCGAGCGGCCTTTTTTCCAGCGATAGGCGGCGTTAAAGGCGGTCAGGAACGGCCGGTTGAGGACATTGAACGGCGGCTGCAATGGCACCGAAAGGCGCCCGCCGGCGCGCGAGGCCTTGTGGGAGCCATGCTCGGCATGGTTGCCGGTGAGCAAAAGCCCGCGCCCTCGGCCATGGCCGCCGGCGAGCTGGTCGATCCAGGCGACGGCATATTCATTGGCCTCGTCGGCGGCTTCCGCCAGGTCGAAGAATTCGACGAGATCGCGAAACGGCGTCGCCTTCTCGACGATGTCGAGCGAAGGCACCCGCATCAGCCGGATCGAGGCCGACAGGATCAGGCCGGTCAGCCCCATGCCGCCGATCGTCGCCCGGAACAGCCTTGCATTGCTCGCATCCGAGCAGCGGTAGCTACGCCCGTCCGAGCGCAGCAGCGTGAAAGAAACGACATGGCAGCCGAACGTGCCGCGCCGGTGATGGTTCTTGCCATGGACATCGTTGGCAATGGCGCCGCCGAGCGTCACGAACTGCGTGCCTGGAACCACCGCCGGAAAGAAGCCGTAGGGCGCGGCATGGGCGATGATGTCGGACAGAAGCACACCAGCGTCTGCTTCGAGAACACCGGTCTCGGCATTGAAGGTACGGATGCGGTTCAGCGGCCGCATGTCGACGACCGAGCCCGCCTCGTTCTGGCAGGAATCGCCATAGGAACGGCCATTGCCATAGCCGAGCAGCGAGCCGTTCTTCGCCGCGCGGCCCTTGAGCAGCGCGATCGCGTCATCTGCCGCGACCGCGCGCGGCGCCGGCGGCGTGGCGCGGCCGAAACTTCCGAAGCGCTCCGTCGCCATCCCTACCAGCCTCCGGCGACCAGCAGCGCCGCACCGATCAGCACGACGATCTGGCTGCGCCAGTCGCGGATGATGAAGACGACAGGATCGTCATGCATTTCGTTGCGGCGGGCGAGGATCCAGACTCGCATGGTGAGATAGAGCACGATCGGCGCCAGCGGCCAGACCAGCCAGGGATGCGGGTAGAGTTCGCGCACCGAGACGCTGTCCATATAGAGCGCCAGCACCAGGGCGGAGGAAAAGGCCGAGGCCATGCCGGCCTGAGCGACGATCTCCTGGTCTTCGGTGCGGTAGCCACGGCCGGCAATGCGCTCGCCGGCCGGAATCGCGGTGGTGCGCAATTCGACATAGCGCTTCACGAGCGCCAGAGACAGGAAGAAGAAGATCGAGAAGGCAAGCAGCCAGAACGAGACGTCGACACCCGTCGCCGCCGCACCCGCCAGCACGCGGATAGAATAGAGGCCGGCCAAAGTCAGCACGTCGACCAGAAGCATGCGTTTGAACGACAGCGAATAGGCCGTGGTGACGACTATGTAGCCGCCGAGCACGCCAAGGAATTCGAGCGACAGGAACAGGCCCGCGGCGACGCCGATCGACAGCAGCACCAGGATCGCGCCCATGCCGAACGGGATCGACAGCGCGCCGCTGGCGAAAGGCCGGTTGCGCTTCGTCGGATGCCTGCGGTCCAGCGCGAGGTCGAAGAAATCGTTGAGGATGTAGATCGCGGACGCCACTGCGCAGAACGAAACGAACGCCACCGCGCATTCCCAGATCATGTCGATGTTGAAGTATTCATGCGACAGCACCATCGGCACCGCGATCAGCACGTTCTTCAGCCATTGATGCACGCGCAGCATCTTGACGAAGGTCTTGAGGGTCGGTTTCGGCGTCGGCACCGTTTCGGCGCCATGGGCGGCCTGCCAGCGCGCGGCGCGACGGTCGGGCGCCACGACGATCGCACTGCGCGCGGCGTCGAACACCCTGACATCGTGCCGGCTGTTGCCGGCATAGTCGAAACCGCCATCGCCATAGGCGGCGACGAGCGAGGCGCGCTTCCTGCCCGACGTCATATTGTGCGGACCGTCGGTCGCCAGCACGCGATCGAAAATGCCGAGATGGGCTGCGATCGCCTCGGCGAATTTGCGCGGCGTACCCGTCGCCAGCACGATCTTGCGGCCTTCGCCATGCTCTTTGCGCAGCCGCTCGAGCAGGATCTCGCGGTAGGGCAGCGAGGCCGGATCGATGTCGATTCGGTCGGCGATCGCCTGCTTCAGCCGTGCCGGGCCTCCGGCCAGCCAGAACGGCACCAGGAAAATATAGAGCGGATTCTTCTTGAGAAGGATGAACAGGCCTTCCCACAAAAGGTCCGTTGCAATCAGCGTGCCGTCGAGATCGACCGCAAGCGGGATTGCGTTCCTGTCCGACCTCGCGTCCATTTTTTCCTGCCCTGCCTGAAGCACATGACACCGAATGCCGGTCCGGATGGGGTCATGTGCAGATACACCCCGCGCCATGTTTCGGCGTCTTGGCATCGGATATAGCGGGAGATGACGTAACGATCGTTAAAACGCCCGGTTGTGGCAGGACGGCGCGCTGGTATTTCCCGCGTCATTGTTAAACAAGTACTACCGCAAACAATAAAAGGCCGGGCAATGCCCGGCCTTCGCAAAAGATGCTGCCGCAAGTTTACTTGATGCGGGCGACGCCGCCCGAGATCTCGACAGTTTCCGAGCCGGTCAGGGCTTCGAGGTCACCATTGGGCAAGGTGACGAAACAGCCGTTCGGGCAGAATTCCACGGTTTCGCCGGCGGCCAGAGCCAGCTCCGTCTTGCCGCCGCCCTCGGTCACGATCAGCGTCCGGGTCTCGGCGTCCTTGTTGACCGCGCTGGCGGCGAAAGCCGACCCGCCCACGGCAAGAAAAGCGATGGCGGCGACGACAGACTTCCACATTTTGCAATATCGGTGTTTCCACACCGCCTCTGGTTGCATTTTGCAAGGCATTCTCGCCCTTTGCATGCGAGCTTATATGACTTGCAAGCTGAACCGCAACTGAATGCCGCATTCATGCCGCAATTGGTTTTCGCCGCATGTAGCACAGTTCCAAGGTGTGCTGAGATTCAGGTCAGGCCGAGCCGAAAATGGTGGGTTCCGAGAACCGGAGCGGAGCGTGCACCCGAAGCGAAGGAGCCCGGCATTGCAGGCCGGCATCACCTGAATATCAGTACACCTTAATCCGGGTCGGGCTTGCGGCTCTTGCGCTTCGACTTCGCCAGGCGTTCCCTCTCGATCGCGGCTGCGGCTTCCGCCTCCTCGCGCTCGGCGAATTCGGCTTCCATCTTGTCGTCGTCGATCGGCCATGCCTCGTGCTTCTTTACCTCGGCGCGCGGCGTCGAGGGGATCTCGATATGCTCGCCGTCGAAAGTATCGAGAACCGTGAAGCGGATGTCGTTCTGCACGATGGCGCCGTTGAGCACGTCGGCAAGAAACACCCGGATCTCGAATTCGAGCGCCGCCGCGCCGAAATTGGTGAACAGCACGAACGGCTCCGGATTCTTCAGCACTAGCGGATGGCTGCGCGCAATGTCGAGCAGCAGGGCGTGCACCCGCTTGACGTCGCTGCCATAGGCGACGCCGACCTTGATGTCGACGCGGCCGAGCTTGTTGCGGTGCGTCCAATTGCCGACCGCGTTGTTGATCAGGTTCGAATTTGGCAGGATCACCGACTGCCGCTGGAACGTCTCGATCTCGGTGGCGCGCACGCTGATCTTCTTGACGGTGCCGCTGATGTCACCGGCAACGATCCAGTCGCCGACCTTGAACGGTCGCTCGGCGAGCAGGATCAGGCCCGAAACGAAGTTCGACACGACATTCTGCAAGCCGAAGCCGATACCGAGGGAAAGCGCACCGGCAACGAGCGCCAGATTGGACAGATCGATGCCCGCCGCCGAGACGCCGACGAGAGCTGCGAGTGCGACGCCGGCATAGCCGACGGCCAGCCGGATCGAGTTGCGCACGCCGGTATCGACCCGGCCGCGCGCCATCACCGAGCCGTCGAGCCAGCCCTGGAACCAGCGCGTCAGGAAGTAGCCGATGACGAAAACGACGATGCCGCTGAGGATGCCAAGGAACGAGATGGTCACCGAACCGATGGAGACGCCGGTCGCCAGCTTGTAGGCCCAGGCCTGGATGTCGCCGGGCTGGAACCCCCACATCAAAAGGATCAGCGGCAGGAACACCAGCACGATCATCAGGTTGATGGCGATGCTGACGACCAGGCCAAGTTGGTCGAGCGCGGTTTCCTCATAGCTGGAATTGGTGGAAAGCCAGTGACCGATCGAAGTGCCGGCGAAACCGCCTTCCTCGCCGATCTCTCGTGCCGAAAGAAAGCCGATATAGGCGGTGATCAGGACAGTGCCGGTGACCACGACCTGAAGCGAGACGAAAAGGGCAAGGCCGATATAGCCGAACAGCGCCGCCGCGATGGTGAAAAGACCGAGCGCAACGGCAGTGTAGCGCAGCCATGCCGGCCAGGGGCGCCAGCCTCCGTCGCGTGCCTTGAACGGTTTCAGCAACGCCATCAGGATCAGGATGACGCCTACGATGATGGTGGCGACAAAACTTCTGACGATGGTGACCGACAGCGGCGAGCCCATCTTGTCATTGACCACCGACAGGAAATTGTTGACGCCGATGACAATCGCCATGGCTGTCGTCAGCCGCACCAGCCAACGCGCCGGACCTGTCTCGACCGGTATCAGACGCCAGTTCGGCAGCCGCGGCTCCAGCGCCGCATTGGTCAGCCGGTTGACGCAGAACACCACCGCGATGACGGCAGCCAGCGCGTTGAGGAAGACGCCGATATCGCCGCGCAGGACGTTGTAATAGTTGAACAGGAAAACCGTCGAAGCGAGGAAGGCGCCGACCGCCAGCGTCGGCAGTAATGTCGACCAGAACGCCACCGACAATCGGCTGAGATAGGAAGGATCCTCGATCGACGCATCGGCTTCGAAGATACGCCCGAACAGGCGGCGGCCGCCGACCAGCAGCACCACTGCGAGCGCCAGCGCCATGAAGGTCGCCGCAAGCATCGCCTTGAACTTGAATTTGAAGGCAAAGCCAAGCCAGGACGACACGGCCTTGTAAAGGTTTGCGTATTCGTCCTGGGCGTCGGAAACGACCTGCGGACTCAGCGCGTCGGAAAGTTCATAGCGTTTGGTCAGAAGGTTGCGGAACAGCTCGCTGCGCATGTTGCCGATCTTGTCGATCAGCCCACTGATGCGAATCGACAGGTTCTGCGCGGCAGCGATGACGGCGTTGATCTCGGCCTTTTCCGACGCCAGCGCCTGGCGTTCGCCGGTGACGATGTCGGGCTCTTGCGGCTGCCCCGTGGCCGGCGGCGGCCCCAGTGTCTCAATCCGGTTGTTGATGTCGGTGAGCCGTGAACGGAAGGCGAGCGCGCTGGTCAGCGCTGCCCGAGACATTTCCTCCAGCTGCAGCCGGACTTCCACGAGCGAGGCATCGTCCTCGCTGTCCTGCTGTATTTTCTTCTCGAGACCGTCGGTCTTGGCGGTCAGGTCCTGGATGGCCTTCTGCTGGTCAGTGATCAAACCCGCCGCGCCCTGGCCGATCGCCTGCGCCATCGCGTCGAACGACTGCGGCGCCGCGACGACAAGCGCAAGGATCAGGATCAGGCGGAGCAATCGAAAAAACATCTGTGGTCTGGCGACTCGCGGCAAAGGCCGGTTCTGAAAACCCATCCTTGATAAAGGCGCTCCTATCATGGGGCAACCCGTCCCGGCTGGCGCGGTTTCGGAGTCGGCCAGTCGAAAAGCGATGGCGCAATCTTGGCTTTGCGGCAGCGGCCTGCTCTATAGTCTGCCGCATCGCACAAGCGGATGGTTGCAGCGCGGCCCATCCGAAGCTCATGACAGGCTCCAAAAGTATGGCCGAATACTCCGCCCTTTCGCTCCTCAAGAACGCTTTCACCGGAAACAAGGACTGGAAGCCCGCCTGGCGCAAGCCGGACCCCAAGGCGTCCTACGATGTCATAGTCATCGGCGGTGGCGGGCATGGATTGTCGACGGCCTACTACCTCGCCAAGGAGCATGGCATCACCAATGTCGCGGTGCTGGAAAAGGGCTGGCTCGGCTCCGGAAATGTCGGCCGCAACACCACCGCGGTGCGCTCCAACTACCTGTTGCCGTCCAACACACGCTTCTACGAACACTCGATGAAGATGTGGGAGAACCTCTCGCACGATCTCAATTACAACGTCATGTTCTCGCAGCGCGGCTGCCTGAACCTTGCGCATACCCCGGCCCAGTTCGACGACTATGCCCGCCGCGGCAATGCCATGCGCCATCTCGGTGTCGATGCCGAACTGATGACGGTGGCCGAGATCAAGCGGCTGGTGCCGGCGCTGGACGTTTCCGGTTCGGCGCGCTTCCCGATCTTCGGCGGGCTAATGCAGCCGCGTGCCGGCAGTGCCCGCCACGATGCTGTCGCCTGGGGCTATGCACGCGGCGCTGACCGTCGCGGCGTCGACATCATCGAGAACTGCGAGGTCACCGGTTTCCTGCGCGACGGCGACCGCATCACCGGCGTGTCGACGACGCGCGGCGAAATCCGCGCCAAGAAGGTAGCGCTCGCCGTTGCCGGCAGCACCGGTCGGGTGATGCAGCTTGCCGGCATCGACAAAATGCCGATCGAGAGCCACGTGCTGCAGGCCTTCGTGACGGAATCGCTGAAACCCATCATCGATACGATCCTGACCTTCGGCATGGGTCACTTCTACATCTCGCAGTCGGACAAGGGCGGCCTCGTCTATGGCGGCGACCTCGACGGCTACAACAGCTACGCCCAGCGCGGCAGCCTACCTATTGTCGACGAAGTGATGAGCGAGATGCTGGCGCTGTTCCCCGGTCTTGCCCGCGTGCGCATGCTGCGCTCATGGGGCGGCGTCTGCGACATGACGATGGACGGTTCGCCGATCATCACCACCGGGCCGCTGCCCGGCATGTATCTCAACTGCGGCTGGTGCTACGGCGGCTTCAAGGCGACGCCGGCCTCGGGCTGGTGCTTTGCCTGGACCATTGCCAAGGACGAGCCGCACGACTTCAACGCTCCCTTCACGCTCGACCGCTTCCATCGCGGCCTTGTCATCGACGACAAAGGCCAGGGCGCCACCCCTCGGCTGCATTAGGGTCCAAACAAGATGCTGATCACCTGTCCCTATTGCGGCCCGCGCGACGTCATCGAATTCACCTATCAGGGCGACGGCAACCGCCAGCGTCCGCAGCCTGCCTCGCAGGATCTCGACGCCTGGAACGCCTATGTCTACGACCGGCTGAACCCGGCCGGCGACCACAACGAGATCTGGCAGCACTCCGGCGGCTGCCGCGCCCATCTCAGGGTCGTGCGCAACACGCTGACGCATGAAATCTCGAGCAGCGGCTTCGCGCGTGGCGACCACAAGGCTGCCCGGCACAAGCTGGAGGCCAAGTCGTGAGCCCGCGCCGCGCCGAAACCGGCGGCCGCATCGACCGGCTGCGCACCATCCGCTTCACCTTCGACGGCACGCCCTACACCGGTTATGCCGGCGACACGCTGGCCTCGGCGCTGCTTGCCAACGGCGTCACGCTGTTCGGCCGGTCGTTCAAGTACCACCGCCCGCGCGGCGTGCTGACCGCCGGCGTCGAGGAGCCGAACGCGCTGGTGACGGTGCTGCGGGGCGAGGTTCGCGAACCGAACATCGCCGCCACCATGGTCGAGATCTATGACGGGCTGGTAGCGGTCAGCCAAAACCGCTTCCCATCGCTCGCCTGGGACGTAAACGCCATCAACCAGCTCGGCGGCAAGATCCTGTCGGCCGGCTTCTATTACAAGACCTTCATGGGACCGGTGATCGGCCCGCTGAAAGGCACCCGCTTCTGGATGTTCTGCGAGCATTTCATCCGCCGCGCCGCCGGCCTCGGCAGGGCCGGCACCACCGCCGATCCGGAGCGCTACGAGCGCATGAACGCCTTCTGCGACGTGCTGGTGGTCGGCTCCGGCCCGGCGGGGCTGATGGCCGCCAGGGCGGCGGCCGATCAAGGCCAGCGCGTCATCCTCTGCGAGTTGGAGCCGAATTTCGGGGGCTCGGCCAATTGGTCCCGCGAGACCATCGACGGCACGCCCGCGGCGGACTGGGCGGCGCGCGCCATCGGCCAGCTCGAAGGCCATGACAATGTCCGTCTGCTGCCGCGCACCACGGTCTGGGGTTACTATGACGGCAACACGCTGGCTGCACTTGAACGGGTCACCGACCACAAGGAAGCCCCGGCCAGGGGCGAGCCGCGTCATCGCTACTGGGCGATTCGCGCCAGGTCGGTGGTGCTTGCCACCGGCTCCTTCGAGCGGCCGCTGGTGTTTCCCGGAAACGACCGGCCGGGTGTCATGCTGGCGCATGCCTCCGAGCGCTACGCCAACGAATATGGCGTTTTGCCGGGCGACAGGATTGCGCTGTTCACCAACAATGACAGCGCCTATCGCTCGGCGCTGGCGCTGAAGAATGCGGGCGCTGCGATTGTCGCCATCATCGATGTTCGCCAGGAGCTGTCGGGCGAGATGCGCAAGCTGGCCACCGAGGCCGAAGCCGAGATCCTGTCCGCTCATGCCGTGGTCGCCACCGAAGGCGGCAAGGCGCTTTCCGGGCTCAAGGTGCAGCGTTTCGACATGGTGAGCGGCGCGCTGACCGGCGATGCGCGCAGCATCCATGCCGACTGCCTGCTGATGTCGGGCGGCTGGTCGCCGACCATCCACCTCGCCAGCCAGGCGGGCGCTAGCGCAGAGTGGGACGCCGCGCGCCAGGCCTTTCTGCCGCCGAGGCCGACGCAGAAATGGGTCGGCGCGGGCGCCTTCACCGGCAGCTTCTCCACCGCCGAGGCTATTGCCGAGGGCCGCACCGCCGGTCTTTCCGCGGCCGGAGCAACAGGTGCGCCGACCGCGTTGCCGGTCGTGGAGGGCGCTCCCGGCGACCCCGATCCTGCGCCGGTCTTCGAGATCAAGGCGAAGGGAAAAAGCTTCGTCGATTTCCAGCACGACGTGACGGCCGAAGATGTGCGCCTTGCCCATCGCGAAGGCTTCGTCTCGGTCGAGCACCTGAAGCGCTACACCACGCTCGGCATGGCGACCGACCAGGGCAAAAGCTCCAACGTGCCGGGCCTCGCCATCATGGCCGAGGCGCTCGGCAAGCCGATCCCCGAAGTCGGCACGACCCGCTTCCGGCCGCCCTACTCGGCGGTGTCGATCGGCTCGCTGGCGGCGGAACGCTTCGGCGACCTGAAGCCCGAGCGGCTGACGCCGATGCATGACTGGCACATTGCCAACGGCGCGACGATGTATTCGGCCGGCCTCTGGTATCGCCCGATGATCTACGGCCTTGCCGGCGAGACGATCGAGCAGGCCTATGTGCGTGAAGCCAAGGCGACCCGCGACAGCGCCGGCATCGTCGATGTCTCGACGCTGGGCAAGATCGCCGTGCAGGGGCCGGACGCAGCGGAATTCCTCGACCGCGTCTACACCAACATGTTCTCGACGCTGGCCGTCGGCAAGGCCCGCTACGGGCTGATGCTGCGCGAGGATGGGCTCGCCTTCGACGACGGCACCACATGGCGGCTCGGCGAGCAGGATTTCCTGATGACCACCACCACGGCCAATGCCGGTAAGGTGATGCAGCATCTGGAATACTTCCTCGACGTCATCTGGCCGGAGCTGAAGGTCACTGTCACCTCGGTCACCGACGAATGGGCGGGCGCTGCCATCGGCGGCCCGAACGCGCGCGCAATCCTCGCCGCTTGCGTCAAGGGGACCGCCGTCGACAACGCTACCTTGCCGTTCATGGGCATCGTGCGCGGCGAGATCGCAGACGTGCCCGTCATGATCTGCCGGCTCTCCTTCTCCGGCGAGATGGCCTTCGAGGTCTATTCCGGCGCCGGCTACGGCACCCATGTCTGGGAAGCACTAATCGGGGCCGGCAAGCCGTTCGGGCTGGTCACCTATGGGCTGGAAGCGCTGGGCACGATGCGCATCGAGAAGGGCCACGTCACCGGCGCCGAGATCGACGGCCGCACCACGGCGCGCGACCTGCATCTCGACTGGATGCTGTCGAAGAAGAAGCCTTTCATCGGCTCGGCGATGATGGACCGCGAGGGCCTGATCGCGCCCGACCGGCTGCAACTCGTCGGTCTGGTTTCGCTCGACAACCGGCCACTCAACGGCGGCGCTCATATCGTCGAGGAACTGGACGAAGCCAATCCGCACGATTCCATCGGCCACATCACCGCCTGCTGCTACTCGCCGGCGCTCGGTAAGCACATCGCGCTGGCGCTGGTCAGCGGCGGCAAGGCGCGGCACGGCACGCGCGCCTTCGTTTCCGATCCGCTGCGCAACCGGTTCGGGCCGATCGAGATCGTCTCCAACCACTTCTACGATCCGGACGGGAGCCGCATGCATGGTTGAGCGCCAATCACCGATTGAGCCGGAACTGCATCCCGGCTCGCACGGCAATTTCGAGCATGGCGTCGAAATCATCCTGACCGAGACCAGACCCGGCTCGATCCTGCAGCTTGCCGCATGGCCGGGTGAGGAGAAGCGTCTGATGGCGGGCATCCGCACCGTCACCGGCCTTGCCCTGCCTGACGGCGCCGGCGGCGGCATCGCCGATGGCGTCAAGGCTGTGTTCGGCTTCGCGCCGGGAAAGTTCACCGTGGTCGACGATGCCGAGGGCCTGGCCTCGGCCTTTGCCGGTGTCATCACACCGGCGATCGGCACCGTCACCGACCTGTCGCATGGCCGTACCGCGATCCGCATCGCTGGCCCGAAGGCCGAATGGGTGCTGGCCAAATTCTTCGCCATCGACTTTGCGTTGCCGGCCTTCCCGGTCGGGGCCGGCCGCTCGACCACCCATCACGATGTCTTTGCCCAAATCCAGCGCACCGGCGCTGACCAGTTCGATATCTATGTGTTCCGCTCCTTTGCCCGCTCGTTCTGGAAGGCGCTCTGCCATGCGAGCGAGGAAGTGGGCTACGAGGTGCAATAAAGCTCTGCCGGCCGTCCACTTGGCATTATGGACCGGCACAACTGCTGCTTGAGCCTTGGGCCAGCGGGGAGGATAGGTAAGGAATCACGAGCTCTTGCCGAGGCAGGCGCTCGTCCAGTCAACCGGTTCGACAATATCCTTCCATGACCGCAGAGACTTCGGCGACTGCCACAACCCGCTTTGCCCCGGCGGGCGAGGCGTCGATGCTTTTGCCGGCGACGGTCGCCTGCGGCGTCTTCATGACCAGCCTCGACCAGAATGTCGTGGTCACCGCACTGCCCGGCATCGGCGAAAGCCTTTCCCGGCCACCGAGCCAGCTCGGCCTCCTGATCACCGTCTATGTCGCCAGCCTGATCATCTCGATGCCGCTCGGCGGCTGGGCCGCCGACCGCTTCGGCCTGCGCAACGTTTACTGCTTTGCCTTGCTGGTGTTCGCCGCGTCATCGGCGCTCTGCGGGCTGTCCAACGACATCTGGACGCTGGTCGGCGCCCGCGCGCTGCAAGGTTTCGGCGGCGCATTGATGGGTACGCTCGGCCAGGTCGTTATCCTGTCGACCTTCCCGCGCAGCCGCACGCTTAAGATCAACATGTATATCTCGCTGGCCGGGCAGTCCGGACCGTTGGTCGGCCCGCTCGTCGGCGGCGCGCTCACCACCTACATCTCTTGGCGCTGGATCTTCTTCATCAACGTGCCATTCGCGCTGGCGGCGGCCGTCCTTGCCGCCTCGCTGTTTCCAACGGTCACCAAACGGGTGCGCACGCCGTTCGATTTTGCGGGCTTCCTGCTGGTCGGCAGCGGCATGGTCCTGCTGGTCTTCGGTATGGACTCGCTTGCGGCGAAGGATGCAGCCGGCAGCATGATCGCGGCCGAGCTGGCACTGGCGATCGTCATCCTGACGCTTGCCTCCTTCTACTGCCTGCGTGCCCGCAACCCCCTGCTTGACCTGAAGCTCCTGCGCATCCGAACCTTCCGCATCTCCTTTCTCACCGGCGGCGGGCTGGACACGATCGGCTTAAGCTCAGTCGTCTTCCTGCTGCCACTGATGTTCCAGCTCGGCTTCGGCATGAGCGCGGTGCAGGCGGGATCGCTGACCTTCGTTGCTGCGATCGGATCGCTGATCATGCGTGTCTTCATGCCGCGCCTGCTCAACCGCTTCGGCTTCCGCCGTGTGCTGGTCATCAACACGCCGATCGTTGCAGCGATGGTTGCGGGCTTCGCTTTGATCCAGGCGACCACACCCGTATGGATCGTGCTTGCCTATATCTTCGCCTTCGGTGTTTTGCGCTCGGCGCAGTGGGCTTCGACCGGCAACCTCGCCTATTCCGACATCGCGCCGGAACAGCTCGCCCGCTTCAGCGCGCTCTACTACATCCTCTGGCAGCTTGCGGTGGCGATCAGCGTAGGCCTGGCAGCCGCGATGCTGTCGTTCCTGGCTGGCGGTGGACCGGCTGTGACCAACGACTTCCGCATGCTGTTCGTGATCGAGGGCGTCATCACGCTTTGCGCGCTGATCGCCTATCTCAAGCTGACGCCGCAGGATGGCGCCCATGTCAGCGGCCACGGGCCCCCGCTGAATACGGAATGAGGTGGAAGCCGACGCCCTTGGCATCGGCTAGCTTCATTCGCTGAACGTCACCCATTCTTCCAGCGGCACGCGGTCGGTGCGGAACTCGTTTTCGGGCTTCGAAATGTCCTCATGGCCGAGCGCCATGCCGCAGACGACGATCTCCTCGTCGGGAATGTTGAGCACCGGCCTGATCTGCCGGTGATAGGGCGCGAACGCCGCCTGCGGGCAGGTGTGCAGGCCCCTGCCCCGCGCCGCTACCATGATGTTCTGCAGGAACATGCCGTAGTCGATCCACGAGCCCTGGTTCAGCCGCCGGTCGATGGTGAAGATCATGCCGACCGGCGCGTCGAAGAAGACGAAGTTGCGGTCGTGCTGGGCGCGCATCCTGTCGACCTCGCGCCGGCCGATGCCGAGCGCCCCGTAAAGGCCGAAGCCGTTGGCGCGCCGACGGGTGAGATAGGGCTCGAAGAACTGGGTGGGATAGTAGCGATACTCGTCCCACTCGGCCTTCTCGGCGCGGATGCCCGAGTTGAGGATGGCGTCGGTGATGCGCTGCTTGATCTCGCCCCTGGTCACATAGACCCGCCAGGGCTGCATGTTGGTGCCCGAAGGCGCGCGGGCGGCCACCGAAAGAATGGCACGGATGGTCTCGTCGTCGACCATGTCGGGCAGGAAGGCGCGAACCGAGCGGCGCGACGTGATCGCCTCGTCTACGATCGCCGCGTCCTTGGCAATCCGGGCGTTGTTTTCCAGCATGGGCCGTCCCTTGACGCATGGCCTCGGAGAACCGGACCGGCTTCCGGATAGGACCATGCGCGAATTCCAAATACCTGGTCCTCGACCGGACGTCCCCACCCGCCGTTCGTGGGTCGAGCCTTTGCATGAACCGTCAAAATGGCGCAAGCAAATCTTGTGGTCTTGTGAAAATCCTCTTGATTTTTTCATGGCGCTGGCCACTCATGAAATTTGTCCGGAATTTTTCATAGAGAGAATGGCTTGACCTCAACCGCCGTCAGATCGGAGCAGGAGAACAGCGAACGGCTGCTGGCCGGCGATATCAGAGCGTTGCGCAAGGCGCGTGGGCTGACGCTGGCCGAGATCGGCCTGAAGCTCGGCCGCTCCGTCGGCTGGGTCAGCCAGGTCGAGCGCGGCCTGTCGATCCCTTCGCTCGGTGACCTCAGGGCCTTCGCCGACCTGTTCGGCGTGCCGGTCAGCCTGTTCTTCAGGCACGATGTGCCGATCGAAAAGGAGCGCGGCGTTGTCGTGCGCGCCGGCAACCGGCGCAGGCTTGGCACAAGCGATTCCGGACTGGTGGAGGAGCTTCTGTCGCCCGATCTCGGCGGTAGCTTCGAGATGCTGCGTTCGGTCTTTGCGCCGGGCGCCGAGTTGAAGACCGAGGCGCGTCGGCCGACGGAGGAAGCCGGCTATGTCGCATCCGGCACCTTCGACATCGAAATATCGGGCGTCTGGCACCGGCTTGCCGAGGGCGACTCCTTTCGCTTCGACGGCAAGCCGTTCCGCTGGCGCAATGCCGGCGCCGAGCCGGCGGTGGTCATCTGGGTGGTTTCGCCACCTGTTTATTGAGTGAATATTTGGGAGAGCAACATGGCCGGTTTGCCGACCACAGCACGCGTGGTGATCATCGGAGGCGGTGTCGTCGGCACCTCTTCGCTCTACCACCTCGCCAAGGCGGGCTGGACCGACTGCGTGCTGCTGGAAAAGAACGAGCTGACCTCCGGCTCGACCTGGCACGCCGCCGGCAACGTGCCGACCTTCTCGTCATCGTGGTCGCTGATGAACATGCAGCGCTATTCGACCGAGCTCTATCGCGGGCTGGCCGACACGGTCGACTATCCCATGAACTACCATGTCACCGGCTCGCTCAGGCTCGCCCACTCCAAAGAGCGCATGCAGGAGTTCCAGCGCGCCAAGGGCATGGGCCGCCACCAGGGCATGGACATCGACGTGGTCGGCCTCGACGAGATCAAGCGCCGCTACCCGTTCATCGAAACGCATGAGCTGAAAGGCGCGCTCTACGATCCGAGCGACGGCGACATCGACCCGGCGCAGTTGACCCAGGCACTGGCCAAGGGCGCGCGCGACATGGGCGCGAAAATCATCCGCTTCTGCCCGGTCACCGGCGTGCACCGCGAGAACGATGAATGGGTGGTCGAAACCGCGCAGGGCGAGATCCGTTGCGAGATCGTCGTCAACGCCGCCGGCTACCGCGCCGCCGAAGTCGGCCGGATGTTCGGCCGTGAGGTGCCGATGATGGTGATGAGCCATCAATACATATTATTCGAGGAGATCCCGGAACTGGCAGCCTGGTCGAAGGAACAGGGCAAGAAACTGCCGTTGCTGCGCGACGTCGACACCTCCTACTATCTGCGCCAGGAAAAGACCGGCATGAATCTCGGCCCCTATGAGCGCAATTGCCGGGCCCATTGGGCGACCCATAACGATCCGATGCCGGAGGATTTCTCCTTCCAGCTGTTCCCCGACGATCTCGACCGTCTCGAACACTATCTCGCCGACGCCGTCGCCCGCGTGCCGATCCTCGGCACTGCCGGCCTGTCCAAGGTCATCAACGGGCCGATCCCCTATGCGCCTGACGGCAACCCGCTGATCGGGCCGATGCCCGGCGTGGCAAACGCCTTCGAGGCCTGCGTCTTCACCTTCGGCATCGCCCAGGGCGGCGGCGCTGGCAAGGTGCTGGCCGAATGGATCACGCAAGGCCAGACGGAATGGGACATGTGGTCCTGCGACCCGCGCCGCTTCACCTCCTTTGCCGCCGCGCCGGACTATTGCGTCGACAAGGGCATGGAGATCTACGGCAACGAATACGCCATCCAGTTTCCGCGCCATGCCTGGCCCGCTGGGCGCGACCGCAAGCTGTCGCCCCTGCATGATCGCATCAAGGCGCTTGGCGGCCGCTTCGACGCCTATAATGGCTGGGAGCGCGCGACGTGGTATGCGCAGCCCGGCGACGATGTCTCGGAGGAATCGACGCTGACCTTCCGGCGCGACGGGCCGTGGCAGCATCGCGTCCGCGAAGAGTGCCTTGCGGTGCGCGACGCCGCCGGCATTCTGGACCTGCCGGGTTTCTCGCGCTTCAACCTGGAAGGCCCCAGCGCCGCCGAATGGCTGAGCCTGCAAGTCACTGGCGCGGTGCCGAAACCGGGCCGCATCGGCCTCGTCTATTTCTCAGACGACAAGGGCCGCATCGTCACAGAAATGTCGGTCGTGCGCCATGGCGAGGACCAGATGACGCTGATCACCGCCGCGGTGGCGCAGTGGCACGATTTCGAGTGGCTGAAGTCACGCATGCCTGGGGATGCGAAATTCACTTTGACCGACCGAACCGAGGAATATTCGACGCAGATCCTCGCTGGTTCCAACTCGCGGAAAATCCTCGCCGAGGTTTGTGCTGCCGATCTTGCCTTGCCCTGGCTCACCCATCAGGAAACCAGCATCGCCGGACGCTGGGCCAAGCTGGTGCGTGTGTCCTTCGCCGGCGAGCTCGGCTGGGAGATCCACACCAAAGTCGGCGACACCGCGACGGTCTTCGACGTCGTCTGGGCGGCCGGCCAGAAACACGGCCTGAAGCCGTTCGGCATGTATGCGCTGGATTCGCTCAGGTTGGAAAAAGGCTACCGCGCCTGGAAGGGCGATCTGTCGACCGACTATTCGATCCTGCAGGGCGGGCTGGAGCGCTTCGTCAAATGGGACAAGCCCGACTTCCGCGGCAAGGCAGCACTGCTGAACGAGAAGCAGCAAGGCGTGAAGAAGCGCTTCGTCACGCTGGTCGTCGAAAACCCCGGCGATTGCGACGCGCCCTACATGTCGACGCTCTGGCATGACGGCCAGATCGTCGGCGAGACCACATCCGGCGGCTGGGGCCATCGCATCGACAAGTCGATCGCGCTCGGCATGCTGCGCGCCGACCTGACCGAGCCCGGCTCCGCTGTCGAAGTCGAGATCTTCGGCGACCGCTTCAAGGCGGTCGTGCAGAAGGACGAGCCGCTGTGGGATCCAAAAAACGAAAGACTGAGAGCATGAAGAAAGTCGTCCTCACCGATGGCGGCATGGGCCAGGAACTGGTCCGCCGCAGCAAATCCGAACCGACGCCGCTGTGGTCGGCCAGGGTGCTGATCGACGAGCCGGATCTGGTACGCGACCTGCATGCGGAATTCATCCGTGCCGGCGCCCGCGTCATCACCATCAACACCTATTCGGCGACACCGGAGCGGCTCGCCCGGGAAGGAGCAGAAGACCTGTTCAAGCCGTTGCAGCAGCGTGGCATCGAGCTGGCAAGGCAGGCTTGCGAGCAAGCCGGAGAGGCAACCATCGCCGGCTGCCTGTCGCCTTTGTTCGGCAGTTATGCGCCAGCGCTGACCATCTCCTACCAGGAGACGCTCGACACCTATCGCCGCATCGTCGCCGAGCAGGCTGACGGCGTCGATCTCTTCCTGTGCGAAACCATGGCCTCGACCGACGAGGCGCGAGCCGCCGTCACCGCGGCAACAGAAAGCGGCAAGCCGGTATGGGTGTCCTGGACGCTCGCCGACCACGGCGCACCACGCCTGCGCAGCGGCGAAGCGATCGCGGCGGCGTCCGGCGCGCTCGACGGCCTGCCGCTCGCGGCACGGCTGATCAATTGCTGCCGGCCCGAAGCGGTCGGCGCCGCCCTGCCCGAGCTGATCGCGCTCGGCGGCCCGGTCGGCGCCTACGCCAACGGCTTCACCTCGGTCGAAGCGCTCAAGCACGGCGGCACGGTCGAGGTGCTGCACGCGCGCCACGATCTTGATCCGGCGGCCTATGCCGAGCAGGCGATGGGCTGGGTAGAGGCCGGCGCCCAAATCGTCGGCGGCTGCTGCGAAGTCGGGCCGGCCCACATCGGCGCCTTGCGCGACCGGCTCGAACAGGCCGGTTACCAGATTTCGGGAGTTGCATAATGCCCAGACCATCATCGCGCATTACCGGCATCGTGCCGTCCGGCAAGGATGGCTGGGAGGTTCATTTCGCGGCCTGGACCCGCAAGGAGGCCGGCGAAGACATCATCATGCTGTCGGTCGGCGACCATGATTTCGATACGCCGGACCAGACCATCGAAGCCTGCGTGACGGCGGTTCGCGGCAGCAATCACCACTACACGCCGCTTCCCGGCCTGCCGCGCCTGCGCAAAGCGATGGCGGTGGCCTCGACCGCGTGCACGGGCGTTGCGACAAGTCCCGACCAGGTCATCGCCACGCCGGGCGGGCAAGCTGCGCTTTACGCCGCCGTGCAGGCCGTGCTCGACAAGGGCGACCATGCCATCGTGGTCGCCCCCTACTACGCGACCTATCCCAACACTTTCAGCGCGGCGGGCGCCGACTTCACAGTGGTCGAGACGCCCGCCGAGGACGGCTTCCAGCCGCACGCCACCGACATTCGCGCGGCAATCCGCCCCAACACGCGCGCCATCCTCATCAACACCCCGAACAACCCAACGGGCGCGGTCTATTCGCGCCACCACCTCGAAGAGCTGGCGCAGATATGCCGCGAACATGACCTCTGGCTGCTGTCCGACGAGGTCTACTGGACGCTCGGCGGCGGCGAGCATTTGTCGCCGCGCGCCCTGCCCGGCATGGCCGAGCGCACACTGGTCATCAATTCGATGTCCAAGAGCCACGGCATGACCGGATGGCGCATGGGCTGGCTGACCGGCCAGGAGACGATGATCTCGCTGCTGGTCAACCTCAATCTGGTGACCACCTACGGCCTGCCGGCCTTCATCAGCATCGCTTGCGCCGAGGCGCTCGAGAATGGCTATGGCGTCAAGGAGATCGCCGAACGCTATGCGGCGCGGCGCGCCGTCTTCCTCGACGCCATGCGCGGCATGAACAACGTCACCGTGCGCGGTTCGGAAGGCGGCATGTATGCCATGCTCGACATATCGGCCATCGAGCCCGACGACGAGAAATTCGCCTTTGCCCTCCTCGACGAGGAAAAGGTCGGCGTGATGCCGGGCTCGAGCTTCGGCGAGGCCGCGGCCGGCCATATTCGGGTCAGCCTCTGCCAGCCCGAGCCGGTGCTGCTGGAAGCAGCACGGCGCCTGCGCCGTTTCGTATCCAGCTATCGCCGCGAGGCCGCATGACCAGGGGTGTTCCCACCAAAGCCCGCGCGGTCATCATCGGCGGCGGCGTCTCCGGCTGTTCGGTCGCCTACCATTTGGCCAAGCTCGGCTGGACCGACATCGTGCTCTTGGAGCGCAAGCAGCTCACCTGCGGCACCACCTGGCATGCGGCCGGCCTGATCGGCCAGTTGCGCGGCTCGCAGAACATGACCCGGCTGGCGAAATATTCGGCCGACCTCTACGTCAAGCTGGAAGCCGAGACCGAAGTCGGCACCGGCATGCGCCAGGTCGGCTCGATCACCGTGGCGCTGACCGAGGAGCGCAAGCACGAGATCTACCGCCAGGCGTCGCTTGCCCGCGCCTTCGATGTCGACGTGCGCGAGATTTCGCCCAGCGAAGTCAAGCAGATGTACCCGCATCTGAACATTTCGGATGTCGTCGGCGCGGTGCACCTGCCGCTCGACGGCCAATGCGATCCGGCCAACATCGCCATGGCGCTGGCCAAGGGCGCGCGCCAGCGCGGCGCCACCATCATCGAGAATGTGAAAGTCACCAAGGTCCAAACCAAAGCCGGCCGTGTCTCCGGCGTTTCCTGGGCCCAGGGCGAAGAACAGGGCACGATCGAGACCGACATCGTCGTCAACTGCGCTGGCATGTGGGCGCGCGAGCTTGGTGCGCAGAACGGCGTCACCATCCCGCTGCATGCCTGCGAGCACTTCTATCTCGTCACCGAGCCTATTCCCGGCCTCGGCCGCCTTCCGGTGCTGCGCGTGCCCGATGAGTGCGCCTACTACAAGGAAGACGCCGGCAAGATGATGCTCGGCGCCTTCGAGCCGGTGGCAAAGCCTTGGGGCATGGACGGCATCCGCGAGGATTTCTGCTTCGACCAGTTGCCCGAGGACATGGAGCACTTCGAGCCGATCCTCGAAATGGGCGTCAACCGCATGCCGATGCTGGCAACCGCCGGCATCCACACCTTCTTCAACGGCCCCGAGAGTTTCACGCCTGACGACCGCTATTATCTCGGCGAGGCGCCGGAACTGTCCGGCTACTGGATGGCCACCGGCTACAATTCGATCGGCATCGTCTCCTCCGGCGGCGCCGGCATGGCGCTGGCGCAGTGGATCAACGATGGCGAAGCGCCCTTCGACCTGTGGGAAGTCGACATCCGCCGTGCCCAACCGTTCCAGAAGAACCGTCGCTACCTCAAGGAACGCGTCTCCGAAACGCTCGGCCTGCTCTATGCCGACCATTTTCCGTATCGCCAGATGGCGACCTCAAGAAATGTCAGGCGCTCGCCGCTGCATGAACATCTGAAGGCGCGGGGCGCGGTGTTCGGCGAGGTTGCCGGCTGGGAACGCGCCAACTGGTTCGCCCGTGACGGCCAGGAGCGCGAATACCGCTATTCCTGGAAGCGGCAGAACTGGTTCGACAACCAGCGCGAGGAACATCTGGCGGTCCGCAACGGCGTCGGCCTGTTCGACATGACCTCGTTCGGCAAGATCCGCGTCGAGGGCCGCGACGCCTCTGCCTTCCTGCAAAAGCTCTGTGCCAACGACATGGACGTAGCGCCGGGCAAGATCGTCTACACCCAGATGCTCAACCAGCGCGGCGGCATCGAAAGCGACCTCACCGTCTCGCGCCTCTCGGAAACCGCCTATTTCCTCGTCGTGCCCGGCGCCACACTGCAGCGCGACCTTGCCTGGCTGCGCAAGCATCTTGCGGATGAATTCGTCGTCGTCACCGACGTTACCGCCGCCGAAGCTGTTCTTTGCCTGATGGGTCCGGACGCGCGGAAACTGATTCAGAAGGTGAGCCCGAACGATTTCTCCAACGAAACCAACCCATTCGGGACGTTTCAGGAGATAGAAATCGGCATGGGCCTGGCCCGCGCCCATCGCGTCACCTATGTCGGCGAACTCGGCTGGGAGCTTTATGTCTCGACCGACCAGGCAGCTCATGTCTTCGAGGCGATCACTGATGCTGGAGCAGACGTCGGGCTGAAACTCTGCGGCCTGCACACGCTGGATAGCTGCCGCATCGAAAAAGCCTTCCGCCATTTCGGCCACGACATCACCGACGAGGACAATGTGCTGGAGGCAGGCCTTGGTTTCGCGGTGAAGACGGCCAAGGGCGATTTTCTCGGCCGCGACGCGGTGCTGCGAAAGAAGGAAGCCGGCCTGTCACGCCGGTTGGTACAGTTCCGGCTGAAGGACCCGCAGCCCCTGCTCTTCCACAATGAGGCGATCCTGCGCGACGGCAAGATCGTCGGCCCGATCACCTCGGGCAATTACGGCCATCATCTCGGCGGCGCCGTGGGGCTCGGCTACGTGCCGTGCAAGGACGAGAGCGAGGCGGATGTGCTGTCTTCGTCCTACGAGATCGAGATCGCCGGCGAGCGCTTCGCCGCCGAAGCCTCGTTGAAGCCGATGTATGATCGGAAGGCGGAACGGGTGCGCATGTAGCATCGCCCAGCTGGCTGCGCCCCCCTTTCACGCCAATCGAAATTTTCCTTACCGTGATCTTTGCCGAGGACACTGCTACGCTGCAGTCCTGGCCCAACCGGCATCGCATAACGCCGGACGGCTGCAAGACCGCGTTTCGCATGCGGCAACACAACGGAGGGGAAAATGAACACGACAAGCAAGCCGCGCGTCCTTGTTCTTGGGGCGGGTTTTGGCGGCCTCGAACTCACCACCCAGTTGTCCGAGACTTTCGGTGCGGACATCGACGTGATCTTGATCGACAAGAGCGACGCCTTCGTCTTCGGTTTTTCCAAGCTCGACGTCATGTTCGGCCACAAGACAGCGGATGCGGTGCGCATGCCGTACCGCAACTTCGTGAAACCGGGCGTGCGCCTGCTCAGGCAGACGGTCACCGCCATAGATGCCGAAAGGCGGCGGGTCACCACCGATGGCGGCGTCCATGAGGCCGACTTCCTGATCGTGGCGCTCGGTGCCGACTATGATTTCGACGCCACGCCGGGGCTGGCGGGCGCCAACGAATTCTATTCAGCCGCCGGCGCCGAGCGCCTGCGCGACGTGCTGCCCACCTTCACCGGGGGAAAGGCCCTGGTCGGGGTCTGCGGCGTGCCATACAAATGCCCGCCAGCGCCCAGCGAATGCGCCCTTATGCTGCACGATTACCTGGTCAATCGCGGTGTTCGTGGTGGCTGCGAGATCAGCTTCGTGCTGCCGCTGCCGAGCCCGGTGCCACCCTCGCCGGAAACGTCGCGAGCGCTGGTAGCAGCCTTCGTCGAGCGCAATATCGGCTTCATCCCGGGGCGCCGCGTCGCCTCGATCGACAATGCCAGGAAGGTCGCCATTCTCGATGACGGGGTGGAGATGCAATTCGACCTGTTCCTCGGCGTCCCCAGGCACCGCGTGCCCGATGTGGTGATTGACAGCGGCATGGCCGAGAATGGCTGGATTCCGGTCAATCCGCGGACATTGGAAACCCGCTATCCCGGCGTCTACGCCGTTGGCGACGGCGCCAACACCGGCACGCCGAAAGCTGGCGTATTCGCCGAAGGGGCCGCCCGCGCCGTGGCCAGCGACCTGATCGCCAGGCTGCGCGACACCGGCGGCGGGAAACAATATGACGGGTTCGGCACCTGCTATATCGAGTTCGGCGGCGGACGTATCGGCAAGGTCGAGGTGGATTTCTTCTCCGGCCCAAAGCCGACCGGAAGCTACCACGAGCCGTCGGTTGCCTTGCGCGCGGACAAGGAGGTTTTTGGATCGAGCCGCCGCGCCCGCTGGTTTGGAATGTAAGGTTCGCAGCCGATATGGCGCGGTCCGTCCCCAGCGAGAAGAAGCCTAAAACCGCTCCAGCTTCCGCCGCACCCTGCCCAGAAACGCCGCCCTGGTCGCCGGCGTCGAAGAATCCATCAAATAGTGCGCCAGGAAGAACGTCCGGCAGCGGGTGGCACACAGCGCCCGCATGCCGCGCAGGATGGTCTTGCGGCCCGGCTGGCCGACAACGACGCTCCACCATGTCGGCGCGCCGCAGGTGGTGATGACGCCGACCCTGGTCACATGCGTCATCAGCGACTTGATCCGCCCCTTTCCCGCCGGCAGCTTGAAGGCGACGTCGGTCGCCCACACCCGGTCGAGCCAGCCCTTCAGCATTGCCGGCAATCCGTACCACCAGGTCGGATAAACGAAGAGGATCGCCTGCGCCCAACCGAGATGATCGAAATGCGGCTTGAGCGCCGGATCCTGCGGTGCGCACTCATTGTAGAAGCGGCGCTCGTCGCAGCCCATCACCGGATTGAAATTCTCGGCATAGAGGTCGAGCAGCCGCACCTCCCAGCCCCTCGCCTTCAGCACCTCGACGGCACAGTCGCGGATCGAGGCGCAGAAGCTTTCGGGCACCGGATGGCAATAGACCACCAGCACGCGCATCAGAACGCGTCCATGTTAGCGCCGACCTTGGCCATGAATGCCCGGCGCGTTTCGTCGGTCGACAGGTTCATCGAATAATGCGCGAGATAGGAGACGGAGGCACCGGGCTTGATCGTCGCGCGCAGCATGCGGTTGACCAGCTTGCGTGGCGGATCGCCCATGAGCATGGCGCGAAAACGGCTGCCGCCATAGGTGGTGACGGCGGCCAGCTTGCCTATGTTGTGCAGCGACGGCTGCACCTTGCCGTCGACCAGTCTGAACGACACGCCGGGCAGAAAGACGCGGTCGAAAAAGCCTTTCAGCATTGCCGGAAAACCGAAGTTCCAGACCGGATAGGACAGCACCAGCGCCTCGGCCCGCAGCAGGCGCTCGACATAGAAGGCGGCAGCGTCACCCTCGCCGCGCTGGTCGTGGTAGCCGAGCCGCTCGGCCCGCGTCAGCCGCGGGTCGAAGTCCTCGACATAGAGATCGCAGTCGTCTACGGCATGGCCGGCCGCCGTCAGCCGCTCCACGATCGTCCGGTGCAGGCCGGCATTGAAGCTGGTCTCGACCGGATGCGCGTAGAGGACCAGTATCTTCATCAGCCCGCCTTTTGCAGCCCCTTGAACAGGAACGACTTGCCCGAGCGATAGTCGTAATTAGGGTTTTCCCAGGCGATCATCTTGCCGGGGTTGAGCAGTCCTTGCGGATCGGTCTCGCGCTTGAAGGCAAGCTGCACCTCGTCGGTCTGCTTCATGCCGCCCTCTTCCAGCGTGTAGCGGTGCGGGTTGAAGATCCAGCAGCCATTGTCTTCATGGATGCGGATGATCTCGTCCAGCCGCTCGGCCGTGGTGAAGCGGACCAGCGGCAGGCCGGCCGCGCCGATGGCGCCGTCGAAGCGGATGAACTCGAGATGCGCCGGCACCTCGTCGCCGAAGCGCTCGACCATTGCCATGACGTGAGCGAGATGGTCCGGCGACGGGTAGCGCGTCTGCAGGTAGGTTATGGTCGGATCGACCCGGATCGCACGCAGCGTCGTGTGGTTCCAGGTCAACTCATAGGCCGGCGGCAGTCCCTTGAGGTCAGCTTCCTGGTCGGCGCGGAAGACGATTTCGCCCTTGCCGCTCCGAACGAAGGCGACAAAGGCATCCATCGCATGCGGCGCGATCATGCACACCACGATGCTCTGTTCGCGCCGGAAAAATTTCTGATGCCGCTTGAAATAATCGTACGGGATGGGTGCTGCGATCGGCGTGATCAGTTTCGCCAAAATGCCGTCCTGGATGGCGAGGCCGTTGCCGAAGCCGGCCGCGTCCATGAAATCGTCGAAACCGATGATGACGTCGATCCAGTCGTAGCTGGCCGTCAGAGGCATCTCGACCTCGGTGATGATGCCGTTGGTGCCGTAGGCATGCATGACCTTGAGCACGTCCTCGCCGGTGAGCTCCATGACGCGCGGCTCGGCTTCCATCGTGACCGTCCTGAGACGAATGACGTTGCCTAGGTCGCGCAACCCGCCCCAGCGGATCGAGCCGACGCCGCCTGAGCCGCCAGCAACGAAGCCGCCGATCGACGCAGTGTTGTAGGTCGACGGCGACATGCGCAGCTCCTGGCCGGAATGCCGTGTCGCCTTGTCGATCTCGGCCAGCACCGCGCCCGGCCCGGTGACGACGCGGCCCGGCGCGATCGCCTTGACCGCGTTCATCTCGGCAAGATTGAGCACCACGCCGCCCGACAGCGGCATCGCCTGCCCGTAATTGCCGGTGCCGCTGCCGCGCGGCGTCACCGGGACGCCGTGACGGTGGCAGGCGGCGAGCACGCGGATCACCTCGTCCTCGCTCTTCGGCGTCACGATCAGGTCGCCGGTGACATGGTCGAGCTGCTGTTTCAGCACCGGGCTGTACCAGTAGAAGTCGCGGCTCTTCTGCTGGACGATTGCCGGATGGTCGTCGATCTTCAGCCCGTCGAGGTCGCGCTTCAGCGCTGCGATATCCATCATCCCACCATCAGTTCGTCGAGTTCGGCATAGTCGGGCAGCTTGCGTTCGATCGCCCGGCCGTCGCGCACGACGATGCGATCCGATTCCGGCCGCGACAGCAATTCCGTCCAGCTCCGGCCCTTGAAGACGATGAAATCGGCACTGCCACCGGCGGCAAGCGTTCCAAAACCGTCGAGCCGCATCACCTTGGCCGGCGTCGCCGCCACCGTTTGCGGCCAGTCGCCGACCGGGTGATCGAAATGCAGGATGCGCGTCGCCATGCGGTAGACTTCCAGCATGTCGAGATCGCCATAGGCATAGAACGGGTCGCGCGTGTTGTCCGATGCGACCGAAACTGGAATGCCCCTCGCCTTCATCTCGTGCAGCAGCGTCACGCCGCGCCAGCGCGGCGTCGTGTTGTCGCCGCGCCGGTCCTGCAGATAAAGATTGCACATCGGCAGCGACACCACGGCCAGCCCCGCTTTCGCAACCTTGTCCAGCGTGTCGAGCACATCGAGGTCCGGCTGGCGCGCCAGCGAGCAGCAATGGCCGACCAGGATGTTGCCCTCAAAACCGTTCCAGAGCGCCGCCTCGGCGATCTTCTTCAGCGAGACCGCCGCGACATCATCCGTCTCGTCGGCATGAAAATCGAGGTCGAGGCCATGCTTGATCGCCTCAGAAAACACCTTGTCGAGCAGTTCCTCGAGGTCAGGCACCATATAGGTGACGACGCCGAGCACGCCCTTGGCCGCAGCGACGCGTTTCGCCAGTTTCTCGAACCATTTTGTCTCGCGCACGCCTTCGACGCCAAGCAGGCAGGCGGCCTGCAACTCGATACTGCCGCGCCATTTGTCCCGCATCGTCTCGAACACCGGCCAGGAGATCTCCTCCTGCGGCGCGACGCTGTCGAGATGGGTGCGCAGCGCCTTTGTGCCGTGCGCATAGGCGCAGCGCAGCGAGAAGTCCATGCGACGCGCCACATCCTCGGCGCTCCAGCGCGCGGCGCGGTCGGCCCCTGTAGCGTTGAGCGCGCCCATGAAGGTGCCGTCGGGGTTGGGTTTTCGGGGCCAGATATGGCCCTTGTCGATATGGGTGTGGCAGTCGACGAAACACGGCAGCACGATGCGGCCGCCAAGGTCGATGGCATCAGCCGGCGCCTTCGATCGGCTGGCAGCCGCGATGGACGAAATTCGTCCTTCGGCGACGGCGAGGTTGGCAAGGGCAAATCCGTCGCTATCGAAAGCCGCGGCCAAGCCCGGCGTCAGCGATGCATGGAGCCGGACGTTGGTGAGATGATAGGAGCCGGAGTCCGGGATCAAATTCCACCCTCCTGGGCGACACGAGCAACCACCTATCGCTCCTGCTTCAGCGCGCTCTCATGCCAGCGCCGCAAAATGAGATGCGATACCAGCGACAGCACCAGGAAGATCAATATGCCGGCGAGCGAGATCAGGATCAGCGCCGCGAACAGGCGCGGCGCGTTGAGCCGGTAGCCGGCCTCGATGATGCGCGAGGCAAGCCCGGACGACTGTCCCTGCGCGCCGGCGACGAACTCCGCCACCACGGCGCCGATCAGCGACAGGCCGCCGGCGATCTTCAGCCCGCCGAGAAAATAGGGCATTGCCGCCGGCAGCCTGAGATAGCGCAATTGCTGCCAGCGGGTCGCGCCGTTGAGCTTGAACATGTCGCGCAGATTGCGGTCGACGGAATTGAGGCCGAGCGTGGTGTTGGACAGGATCGGAAAGAAGGCGACGATCCAGGCGCAGAGCAGAAGCTTCACCGTCTGGTTGTCGACATAGATGTTGATCAGCGGAAAGATCGCCACGATCGGTGTCACCTGCAGCACGATGGCGAAGGGAAAGAACGACATCTCCACCCATTTCGATTGCGCGAACAGCACCGCCAGCCCGACCCCGCCGATCACGGCAAGAAGCAGGCTGAGGAAGGTGATCCTGAGCGTCACCAGCAGCGAGGAGAACAGCAGTCCGGCATCGTCATAGAGCGTCTGCAGCACAACGCCCGGGCGCGGCAGGATGTATTTCGGGATCTCGTTCCAGACGCAGACGCGGTCCCACAGCCAGATCGCCAGGATCATGATCGCCAGCGGCAGCACCCAGCGGCCGATCCGCTCGAGGCGCTCCTGGCGCACGCGGCGCGCCTCCTCGGGATCGAGCTTCAGCGCGCTGTCGTCAATGGCCGTCATGATGCGGTCCGGCAGTTGAGTTGATGGCGCCGACCAGGACGTCGGATGCCTGGCGGCAAAGTGCTGCATAGTCGGGCGAGGTGCGAAACGCTTCGTCGCGCGGGTAAGCCGCATCGACGGCAAGTTCGGCAAAGACCCGGCCCGGCCGCGCCGCCATGACGACGACGCGGTTTGACAGGAACACGCTCTCGAAAACGCTGTGCGTGACGAAGACGACGGTGAAGCGCTCGTCCTGCCAAAGTTCCAGAAGATCGTTGTTGAGCTTGAAACGGGTGATCTCGTCGAGGGCGGCGAACGGCTCGTCCATCAAGAGGATGCGCGGCTTGGTCACCAGGGCGCGGGCGATCGAGACGCGCATCTTCATGCCGCCGGAAAGCTCGCGCGGCACGGCGTACTCGAAACCAGTCAGATGGACGCGCGCCAGCATCTCCATCACCGCCGGCGCCGCCTTTGCCCGCGATACGCCTTTCAACCTCAGCGGCAGCCAGATGTTGTCGAAGACATTGGCCCAGGGCAGCAGCGTCGGCTCCTGGAAGACGAAGCCGATATTCGTGCGATCGCCGCCGATGCGGCCGCGCCAGTCGAGTACGCCAGAGGTCGGCGTCGACAGGCCGGCGATCAACCGCAGCGCTGTCGACTTGCCACAACCCGATGGTCCGAGAAGGCTGACGAAATCCCCTTCGCGGATGGTCAGGTCGACATCAGTCAGCGCCATGACGCCGTTGGAAAAGACCTTGCCGACATTGCGCAGCGCCAGCAGCATCGGGGCTTCACCCGATGCCACCATGGGCGCCTGCGCCACTTTTTCCAGCTTCACGATTACTTCTTCAGGTCCAGCCCGACGCCCTTGTTGATGAAGGCGAGCGTATAGGCCTTCTTGATGTCGATGCCGGGCTGCGCCACCTTGGCCTTGACCATCTTGTCGTAGAAGCTCTGGATGCGTGCTTCGGTCATCGCGCCGATGCCGAGCTTTTCCGTGTCGCCGGAATCGACCACGCCAAACTTCTTCAGCTGCTCGATCGAGAAGGCGATCTGCTCATCCGTCATATCCGGATTGTCCTTCTTGATCATGTCGTTGGCGGCTTTGTTGTCGCCGTAGAGATAATTGTACCAGCCCTTGGCCGAGCCATCGACAAAGCACTGGACGACCTCCGGCCGCTTGTCGATCGTCTCCTGCATCACCTCGACCGTGGTCGCATAAGTGTCCCAACCATAATCGGCGAGCAGGAACTGGTTCGGCACGAAGCCGCCCTGCTTCTGCACGGCGAATGGTTCAGAGGTGACATAGCCCTGCTGGATCGACTTCTTGTTGGCGATGAACGGCGCCGGATTGAACGTGTAGGGCACGCGCTTGGCGGCATCGAAGCCGAGCTCGGTGACCATCCACTGGAAGAAGGTCTGCGCGCCCTCGTCGCCGAGAATGTACTGCTCAGCGTTCTTCAGATCTTCCCACTTGTCCAGCCCCTGCCCCGGCTGGGACATGATGACCTGCGGGTCCTTCTGGAAGTCGGCCGCCACCACGCGCATAGGAATACCCTGCTGCACGGCGTCGAAGGCCGACAGCAGATTGCCGCCCATGTAGAAATCGAGCTTGCCGGCGAGCAGCAGCGGCCGTCCGCTGACCTGCGGACCGCCCTGCGAAATGGTGACGTCGAGGCCGCAGGCGGCGTAGGTGCCGTCCGCCACCGCCTGGTAGTAGCCGCCATGCTCGGGCTCGGCCAGCCAATTGGTGCCGAAGGTGACTTTCTCGTTCGCTGCAGCACCGAGCGTGCTTGCGGCAAGCAGGACGATTGCGCCCGCCGTGATCTTCTCTTTTCCGTACATCGACACCACCCTCTGTTTGCTCCGGCGCGCCGCGCGCCGGGCTCGACACCATTGATTCGAGAAGCAAGACACATGCCACCGCCGGGGGCCGCCCGCTTGCGCAACAGTCGCGCGCCAAGCCATGACGGGTCATGCTGTATGGGAGGCATCGTGCCTATTTTTTGAACGCCTGTCCACAATCGCCCCGATCACATGCACTGTATCTTGAAGGGGTGTGCGGTCCGGCCTTAGGCTGCCGAAAACCGGAGATTGCCATGTTCAAATTCCTCACGCCGAAGTCGATCAAGCCGCCCTTCGCCCGCTACAGCCATGGCGTCGATGTGCCTCCAGGCAAACGCCTCGTGCTGTGTTCCGGCCAGGTCGCCATCACCGCGGACGACCAGATCCCGGAAGATGCCGGCGCCCAGGCCGAACTCTGCTTTCAGAACATTTCGGCGATTCTGGGCGAGGCCGGGTTTGGACTCGGGGATATCGTGCGCATCAACGCCTATGTCACCGACCGCGCATTTCTCAGACCCTATATGGACGTCCGCGATAGGCTGTTTTCCAGCCCTGCGCCGGCCTCGACGCTGATGATCGTCTCTGGTTTTGCCCGTCCCGAATTCAAGGTCGAGGTCGAGGTCATCGCCGCTGGATGATCGACAGGCGCTGTCTGTCGCGCTAGGTCTCGGTCACATGAAAGAGGCAAACATGACCGTTGCAAAAAAACGCTTGTGGTGGGGTGACTACCGGACCACCGAATACGCCACGATCGACCCGGAAGCGACGATCGCCGTCCTGCCGGTGGCGGCAATCGAGCAGCACGGTCCGCATCTGCCGGTTTCGACCGACACCTCGATCATGAGCGGCATGCTGGAAACGGTCATCGCCCGCCTGCCCGACGATCTCGACATCCGCATCCTACCGGTGCAAGCCGTGGGCAAGTCGAACGAGCATTTGCATGCGCCCGGCACGCTGACCCTGCCGGCGACGACGCTGGTCGATACCTGGACCGAGCTTGGCCTGTCGGTCTCCCGCGCCGGCCTGAGAAAGCTGATCGTCGTCAACTCGCATGGCGGCAATGAGGAAATCATGGGCATCATCACGCGCGAGTTGCGCGTGCGAGCCAAGATGCTGGCGGTGAAGACCAGTTGGCAGCGCTTTGGCCGCCCGGCCGGCATGTACACCGAACCGGAGGATCGCCACGGCATCCATGGCGGCGATGTCGAGACGTCGCTGATGTTGCACTTCCGCCCGGATCTCGTCGACATGGGCAAGGCCGACAATTTCGTTTCCAACGTCAGCCGGGCGGAAAAGGAGTTTGCGCTGCTGCGCCACACCGGCACGCACGCCTTCGCCTGGATCGCCAGCGACCTCAATCCGAACGGCGTGGTCGGCGACGCCAGCATCGCCACGGCCGAAAAGGGCCGGCTGACCGCCGAGCATCAGGCCGATGGCTTCATCAGCCTGTTGAAGGATGTCCGCAAGGCGAAGCTCGCCGACTGGCTGGCATAGCAAAGTCCTGCGAGACGTTCAGCCATCGATCCTTAACTCGAAGGGCGTGCCCTCAAAAGCATCTGCGCCGCGTCCGATCGCCTCTATCGCAGCGATCATGCGGCCATCGCGGCCAAGCAAGGCATCGGCGACGGCGATCAGCCGCGGATTGGGCGTCGCCGAGGGCGACAGCGCGCGCAGCGTTTGCGCCAGCTCAACCTCGTCGCGTTTCGGCGCCAGCGCAGCCGCAATGATATAGGCCGAGGCGGTCGACCGGCTGATGCCGGCATAGCAATGGACGACCATAGGCTTCGCACAATCCCATTGGCGCGCGAACTGGAGCAAGTTGCGCACATGCTCTTCGCCCGGCATGGTCATGCCTTCCTGGGCCACCGCAATGTCGTGCATCACCAGATGCAGATGGTTCTCCCTAGCGATCGAGGCCGGGCGTATCACTTCGGTGCCGGCGGCAAGCAGCGAGAGTAGACGCTCGGCGCCGGTTCTCGCCACCGTCTCCTCGACTTTGGCCAGCGAACAGACATGGATCATCGCGCGATCTCCTTCGGCCCATCGTCGCGCCGTGCGGCCCAGTCGGCAAGCGCCGATTCGAGCCGCTGCCATTCCGCGTCGGAACCCGGCAGCCCGGCGCGCAGCACCTGTGGCCGGTCGGCAAAATGCCGAAGCAGCACGCCGCGCTCGCCAAGCGCCGAAAACAACCCGGCCGCATCGGACAGGCGAAGATAACGGAACAGCGTCGTTCCGCCGGCGACAGGCACATCGAAGCGGCCGAACAGCGCGTCGAGCCGCGCCGCATCCTGCGTCAGGCGCTGCCGCATGGTGGTCTGCCAATCCGTGTCGGCCAGCGCGCGGATGCCATAGTCCAGCGCCGGGCCGGCGACCGCCCACGGCCCCAATTGCGCCTCCAGCCTCTCGACGGCCAGCGTGTCGGCCAAGGCAAAGCCGAGCCTAAGCCCGGCAAGGCCAAAGAACTTGCCGAAGGAGCGCAGTACCACGATACCGGATTGACCGACGTCGCCGGCCAGGCTTTCGGCGCGCGGGCCGACATCCATGAACGCTTCGTCGACGACCAGCAGCCCGCCTGAGGCGCGCAGTTTTCCGGCAAGCTCCAGCAGTCTGTCGCGTTCCACGACACGCCCGTCCGGATTGTTGGGATTGACCACGATGGCGAGGTCGGCCCCGGCAAGCGCCTCGAAATCATCGACCTCGGCCGCCGCATGGCCGGCGATCGCGGCCGCCCGCTTGTGCTCGGCATAGGTCGGCCCGAGCACCAGCGCCTCGCCGGGGCTCGCCAGCGAGGCGACACGTGGCAACAGGATCTGCGTGCCGGGCGCCGCCGCCACATGCGCCGCCGACGGCGCGCCATAGGCGCGCGCCGCGACCTCGGCCAGGTCACGGGCGCGCGCGGTTTCAGGCAACCGTGACAGGGTGGTGGCGGGCAATTCGAAAAGCGGATAGGAGTGCGGATTGATACCCGTCGAGAGGTCGACAAAAGGCTGTGGCGCGTGAGGGAAGAGCGCGCTCGCCCGGCCGAGGCTTCCGCCATGATCCACTGCTGCCATCGCTCCATCAGAAAGCTTCATGTCGATCCTGATCGCCTTCTTGTCGCTAGCCATCGAACGCATCTTCGGTTACCCGGACGGGCTGTTGCGCGCCATCGGCCACCCCGTCACGTGGTTCGGCAGGCTGATATCCTTTCTCGACCGCAGGCTCAACCACGCCACTGATTCCGACGCCCTGCGTCGCCGCCGGGGCGTCGAGGCATTGCTGGTCATCGTTCTGGTGCCGGCGGCCATCGCTTTCGCCGTACAAATCCTGCTCTGGCAGATCTTTCCCGCCGGCCTGCTCATCACGGCAATTCTGGCATCGTCGCTTCTGTCGCAGAAGAGCCTCGCCGACCATGTCGAGGCAGTGGCCGATGCGCTCGATACAGGCGGGCTGACGCTCGGCCGCATCGCCGTCTCGCGCATCGTCGGCCGCGATCCGGAAAAGCTCGACAAGCCGGGCGTTGCCCGCGCCGCGATCGAGAGCCTGGCCGAGAATTTTTCCGACGGCATCGTAGCACCCGCCTTCTGGACCGGTGTCTGCGGGCTGGCCGGCGGCGTCGCCTACAAGGCCGCCAACACCGCCGATTCGATGATCGGTCACCGTACCCCGCGCCACGAGGCCTTCGGCCGGGCGGCCGCTCGTTTTGACGATTTTATCAACCTGCCGGCCTCCAGGCTGACGGCGCTGCTGATCGTGCTTGCTGCTTTCATCGTCAAAGGCGCCGATCCGAGCGGAGCCTGGCAGGCCGTGCGGCGCGACGCGAGAAAGCACCGCTCGCCCAATGCCGGCTGGCCGGAAGCAGCAATGGCCGGCGCGCTCGGTCTGGCGCTGGCCGGACCGCGCAGCTATGGCGGCGTTGTCGTCGAGGATGCATTCATGGGCGAAGGCGGCCGGCGCGACGCTGACAGCACCGATATCAGGCGGGCGCTGAAGCTCTACCGGGTCGCCGATCATCTGCTGATCGCGCTGTTCGCGATCCTATCGGTGGTGCTCATCTACCTGACGTTCTGAACCGCCTTACCCTCCCCATTGTGGGGAGGGTCGGACAACAAATATCGCGAAGCGGTGTTTGTTTTCCGGGGTGGAGGTATTGCGCCAGCGGAGCGTCCCCCACCCCGATCCGCTCCGCGGATCGACCCTCCCCACAAGGGGGGTGTTTGGACCGGAGACATCGCGAACAGGTGTGCGAGGACATCGCGAACAGTTTTGCGCTTTTTGCGCAAGGGGGTTCGGGATGCCATTCGAGGACAGAAGCGCGATGTCTCCGGTCCAAACAGGGGGGAGGGTGAAGCACTCAGAACTCGATCCCTTGCTGCGCCTTCACGCCCGCCGCGAAATGGTGCTTGGTCAAGCCCATCTCGGTGACCAGGTCGGCCGCCTCGACCAGTGCCGGCTTGGCGTTGCGGCCGGTGATGACGACGTGCAGGCCTTCACGCCGGCCTTTCAAGGCCGCGACCACGCTGTCGAGATCGAGATAGTCGTAGCGAAGCGCAATGTTGAGTTCATCGAGCACCACAAGGCTGATCGACGGATCGGCCATCAGCTCGAGCGCCTTCGCCCAGGCGGCTTCGGCGGCGGCGATGTCGCGCTTCAGGTCCTGCGTTTCCCAGGTGAAACCCTCGCCCATCGCATGCCAGACGACGCGGTCGCCGAAGGCAGCAAAGGCTTCCTTTTCACCGGTGTGCCATTTGCCCTTGATGAACTGGACAACGCCGACACGCTTGCCGTAGCCGAGCATCCTAAGCGCCAGCCCGAAAGCGGCCGTGGTCTTGCCCTTGCCCGGACCGGTGTTGACGATCAGCAGGCCCTTCTCGATCGTCTTCCCCGCCACCTCGGCATCCTGCACCGCCTTGCGCTTGGCCATCTTGGCGCGATGGCGTTCCTCGTCCTTGGGGTCGATATCGCTCATCTCACTTCACCTTCAGCGGCAGCCCCGCCACCATCAGCAGCACCGTGTCGGCGACTGCAGCGACCTGCTGGTTGAGCCGGCCCGCGGCGTCACGGAACCGGCGGGCGAGCGCATTGTCCGGCACGATGCCCTGGCCGACTTCGTTGGACACCACGAACCACGGCCCCCGCGGCCGCGAAAGCACATCCGTCAGCCGCAGGCATTCGGCCTCGATGTCATGCTCGGCCAGCATATGGTTGGTCAGCCAGAGCGTCAGGCAGTCGACCAGCACCGGCCGGCCTTCGGGCAGAGCCGCAAGCGCGCCGGCAAGATCGAGCGGCGCATCCACGGTCGTCCAGCCTTCGCCGCGCCGCGAGCGGTGCAGCGCGATGCGTTCGCGCATCTCCCGGTCATAGGCTTCAGCGGTGGCGATATAGGTCCAGGGCGCTGGCCTTGATGTGACCAGGGTTTCGGCATGCGCGCTCTTGCCGGAGCGCGCACCGCCGATGACGAAGGTCAATCGTTTGCGATCAGGCAAAGCTGTCGCGCAGGCCGGTCGCCGTGCCGGTGAAGCGGCCGCGCACCACGCCGACGACGGCGCCGAGCACCAGCCAGAACACCAGGTTGGTCACCGTCACCGCCACCACGAATTGGTGATGCAGGCCTTCGGGGATCGGCGTCTCGAAGCTATTGGGCTGCGGCGCGCCGACGATGTGCGGTGCCACGATCAAGGCCACGGCCAGGATCGCCAGCGGCAGCGACTTGCGGAAGGCGATCAGGCCGAGACCGGCCGCGGTCGCCGCCACCGTTGCCCACCACCAGATCTGGCGTTCGGTGAGGTCGGCCGCCGGCATGGCCGGCAGTTCCGGCGGCAGGCCGAGGCCCGGCGCAAGCGTGAACGCGGCAAAACCGGCCAAACCCCAGAACACGCCCTGGCGCCAATTGCCGATGCCGCCGGCAAATTCCGAAACCGCGACCAGGACCAGCGCGAAGCCGATGCCGGTGACGATGTTGGCCAGCACGCTGAAGGCGAAGCGCTCGAAGCCATCGGCCGGCGCCCAGCCTTCGTCCTCCGCCGGAGCCGCCGCTTCGGTCGGCGCCGGTGCGGCGCTGCTCATTGCATCGGTGCTTGTAGCATTGGCGGCCGGCGCCGCGGCATGCTCATGCTGGTGGCCGCCTCCGGCCTGTTCGTAGACCTCGGCCTTGAGGATGAGCGGCACGGTGGCAAAGGCCTGCATGCAGGCGAGAGCGACGCCAGCCACGAGCCCTGCGATCGCCGCGATGAACACGACGTTGCGAAACAGGTTCATGATGTCAAATCCTCGTCAGTGGCAGGGAAATGCCATCGAATGGCGATAGTCGTGCGCAGCATTGTGGACCGCATCGATATGCGAGAAGCCGACAACGCCGATGACGAAAAGGCCCAGAAACGCGCTCAGAACGAGCTGCGTAAAGCGCGACTGCGAGGAGACCGTAGCGCCGAGAGAGACCGAAGCGGAATTCATGTCTTGTCCTTTCGCCCTCCACCCGAGGGCACAGAAGTCAGTTCCCTGTCGCCGGCAGGTCTCCTGGCTCGCGGATCAGCGCCCTTCCCCACCTTCCCGAAGAAAAATCCTCAGTGGCCTATGGAGAGGACTACCGCACACAGTTGCGGGGGCAGCCCCGGCATCGGGCATCAGCCCTCACCGCATTCCCTCTTGGTCCCTAATGGAACCGACGACAGGCCGTGACTATAGGCAGAATCACTGCCTCCGGCAAACCAAATTCCGCCCGTTACCAGCGCGAATGCGCCATGCCGCTTCATGGCTTCGACATGGCGATCCGCTCGGCCACGAGATGCTGCAGCCGCCACAGACGGGAATCATGAATGCCGCGTTGCTCAAGGTTCTTCACCGTATTGTAGAGATAGTCGGCGCCCGATCCCCAGTGCCCGCACGACGTTGCCAGCCTTTCGACCACCTCGTCTTCGTCGAGCGGCCCGGCATAGGTGGTGCCCTTGCGATTGATGACGAAAGCCAGGCCCTTGATCGGTCCACTATCGCTCGCCAGGTCCTGGTGCAACCGTGATAGTCGTTTGGCACCAGTGAATCGGAATGCATGACCATGAGCCTTCAAACCCCGGCAGAGCCCGATCAGGACCCGTCGAATTCAAGGCGCATCACAGCCATCGACATCGTGCGCGGCATCGCGCTGCTGGCCATGGCGAGCTACCATTTCACCTGGGATCTGGAAAATTTCGGCTATACCGATCCCGGCCTCACCGCCTTCGGCTGGTGGAAAATCTATGCGCGCTGCATCGCCTCGACCTTCCTGTTCCTGGTCGGCGTCAGCCTGTTCCTCGCCCATGGCAGGCAAATCCGCTGGCCGGGTTTCTGGAAACGGTTCGCCATGGTCGCTGTCGCGGCGATCGCAATATCGGCCGTCACCCACTTCGCAACGCCGGGCGGCGTCATCTTCTTCGGCATCCTGCATGAGATCGCGCTGGCCAGCCTGCTCGGCCTTGCCTTTCTGCGGCTGCCGGCGCTGCTGACGATCGTCGCTGCGGCGCTCGTCATTGCAGCGCCTTTCTATCTGCGATCGGAATTCTTCGACCATCCGGCGCTGTGGTGGGTCGGCCTGTCGGCCACCAATCCGCGCTCCAACGACTATGTGCCCCTGTTCCCATGGTTCGGCGCCGTACTCGCGGGCATAGCCGTAGCGAAGCTCGCCTTTGCCTCGGGGCTTCTCGCGAGACTAGCCGACCTTGCGCCCGGCCGCTGGTCGAACCCGCTGGTCTTCATCGGCCGGCACAGCCTCGCCTTCTATCTGATCCACCAGCCCTTGCTGTTCGGTGCGGTCTGGCTGTTGTCGCAGGTCGCGCCGGCGCCGGTCGAAACGCGCGAAGTGACCTTCCTGAAATCCTGTCAGATATCCTGCGAGCAGCAGCGCGACACGCAGTTCTGCACCAGCTATTGTGTGTGCATGCTCGATACGCTGCAGAGCGAAGCGACATTCGACCGGCTCTACAACGGCGACCAGACCCCGGAATTCAAAGCACATCTGGGCGATCTCGCCGGTGTCTGCACCGCCAAGACCGACAGCACATTGATGGAGGGAGGCCAACAATGACCGACGCCACGCCGAAACCCGGGCTCATCCCATGGCCGCCGCTGATCTACGTCGCGGCAATCATCATCAGCGTCGTGCTCGGCCTGCTCTATCCGTTGCCATGGATCGGCGATCTGCTGGGCGACATCCTCTTCGCCGCCGGCTGGGTAGCCTTGTTCGGCGTCGCCGCGCTGTGGTTCACTGCCATTCGCGTCATGCTGCGCGCGAAGACGACATTCAACCCGAATGCCGTGCCGGACCATCTGGTCACCTCCGGCCCGTTCTCCGTCAGCCGCAACCCGATGTATCTCGCCAACACGCTGCTTTTGATCGGCGTCGCCTTTATCACGGGGATCGCCTGGTTCCTGCTCATGGGTTTTATCGCCGCCTTTGCAACGCAGAAGATGGCGATCGAAAAGGAGGAAAAGATCCTGGCGGCAAAATTCGGCAAGAAATACCGGGACTACGCCAAACGCGTGCGGCGCTGGATCTGAGTTCAGGGCTCGCCAAGGCCGTTTTCAGAATTCGGTCTGGCGATCCAGATAGCGCGGTTTTCGAGAACCGGAGCGGAGCGTACATTTGGGTACATATGAGCACCGGAAGCGCAGAAAACCACGCTATCTGGCCGCCGGAGTAGAATTATCAAAAACGGCCGCGTTCAGGTGTTGACGCCGAGCTCTACCAGACGCTCGACGCAGGACTCTTCGGCCTGGTCGAGTTCGGCCAGCGTCTCCTCGAGGTCGCGGCGCTTCTGCCTGAGATCCTCGCGCTTTTCCTCGATGCGCTTGATCATCAGCTTGAGCTGACCGACCTCGCCGGGCGGCTCCTTGTACATCTGGATGATTTCGCGGATCTCGTTGATCGAGAAGCCGAGGCGCTTGCCGCGCATGATCTGGCGGATCAGATGCCGGTCGGACGGGCGAAACAGCCGGGTCCGACCACGCCGCACCGGCTGCACCAACCCTTCGTCCTCGTAGAAGCGCAGCGTCCGCGTCGACACGTCGAATTCGCGGGTCAGTTCGGTGATTGTGTAGTATTCCCGCATCATCGCTCCCGACGCCGGAATCTCAGGCGGTCACCGTGATACGGCGCCGCCTTCCATCCCGATCAAACCCGTCCATGCTGGAATCGGCATAGGACCCCGCGCGAACCTCGCACGGCATTTACGTAAAAGTCAATTGAGCCCTTCAGGGTACGGCGAACCACCAAGTGGCCAGCCCAAGAAAGGCGAAGAAGCCGACTACATCGGTGACCGTGGTGACGAAAACCGCGGAAGCCACCGCTGGGTCGACCTTGAACCGGTCGAGCAGCAGCGGGATCAGGATGCCGGCCAGTGCTGCGACGAACATGTTGATGATCATCGCCGCCGCGATGATGCCGCCTAGATTGGGATCGCGGAACCATGCCGCCGCGACGATGCCGATCAGCACCGCGAAGACGATGCCGTTGATGAAGCCAACCCCCATCTCGCGGCGGATGATGCGGCCGGCATTGTAGATGTCGAGATCCTTGGTCGCCAGCGCCCGCACCGTGACCGTCATCGTCTGCGAGCCGGCATTGCCGCCCATGCCCGCCACGATCGGCATCAGCACCGCCAGCGCCACGATGCGTTCGATTGTATGGTCGAACAAGCCGATCACCGACGCCGCCAGGAACGCCGTCAGCAAATTGACCAGCAGCCAGGGCACGCGCGAGCGCGAGGTGGCGAGCACGGTATCCGACAATTCCTCGTCGCCGACGCCGCCCATGCGCAAGAGATCCTCCTCGGCCTCCTGCTGGATGACGTCGACCACGTCGTCGATGGTCAGCACCCCGACCAGCCGCTCGTTCTCGTCGACGACGGCCGCCGACAAAAGGTCGTACTGTTCGAATTCCCGCGCCGCCTCTTCCTGGTCCATGGTGGCGGGGATGGCATGCCTTGTCTCGTGCATGACCTCCTCGACCTTCACCGCGCGCTTGGCGCGCAGGATCTGGTCGAGATCGATGGCGCCAAGCAGCTTGAAGCTCGGATCGATGACGAAGATCTGGCTGAAGCGGTCGGGAAGGTTCTTGTCCTCGCGCATGTAGTCGATGGTCTGGCCGATCGTCCAGAACGGCGGCACCGCGACGAACTCCGTCTGCATGCGGCGGCCGGCCGTCTCTTCCGGATAGTCCAGCGAGCGCCGCAGCCTGATCCGCTCGGTGAACGGCAGCTGCGACAGGATCTCGTCCTGGTCCTCCTGGTCGAGGTCCTCGAGAATGTAGACGGCGTCGTCGGAATCGAGCTCCTGCACCGCTTGCGCGATCTGCTCGTTCGGCAAATTGTCGACGATGTCGAGGCGGATCGCCTCGTCGACCTCCGTCAGCGAGGAAAAGTCGAAGTCGGCGCCCAACAGCTCGACCAGCGCGCGGCGCTGCTCGGGATGAAGCGCTTCAAGCAAATCGCCGAGTTCCGACTGATGCAGGTCGCCGACTTCGCGCTTCAGCGCCAGCGTATCGCGGTCGGCAATCGCCGCGCCGATCTGCGCCAGGAACGACGACTGTACGGCGCCGTCCTCGCCATAGATGTCGGCGTCCTCAACAGACCGGGCGTCCTGTTCGTTCTGGCCTTCCACCAGCGCCTCCCGCCATCACGATTCCGGAAAGGGTGCCTTTCAGGTCTAGAGCATCGAACCCAAAAGGGGAAACCGGTTTTGGGGAATCCGACGCTCAATCCATGGATAGCGCGGCAGCACGATTCGATTTGGGAAACTATCGCTCTAACGCACGGAATATCAAACGAAATGCGTGCTTGCCTGCCAGATTGACTTACCGGGAGGCGGCATCGCCAAACCCGAACTGACAATGCCGATCCTGTCAAAAACCGATAGGATTCGGGTTCAGGCGACGCGACAGTGCATGTCGCTGGGGAAAGAGCACCCCTGCGTGGTTGGGGCAGAATTGCCTTGATGCCGGTCCAGGCAAACAGCTGGATCTGCCCATGCCCAAAGCCAGAGCAACCGGAAGCCCTTGAAGATCAAGTCGCAGAGAACGAACCAGGCAATCGGCGAGCGCCGCGTGCGCGTGATCGTCGCCGAGCGTAATCCGCTCGTCGTATCGGCGCTGCGTGAAATGCTGGAATGCGACGGGCGCTTCGAGTTCTTCGGCTCGGTGCAAAGCGGCAAGCAGTTCCTGGAATTGGCGGCAGAGCCGCAATTCGACGTCGCAGTCATCGGCTGGAAGCTCGCCGACATGGACGGCGCCGATGTTCTGGCCGAGATCCAGAATCGCAGGCTCGACGTGCGGATCACGGTGTTTTCCAACGACCACGACATCGGCATCCTGAAGCAATGCGTGCGGCTCGGCGCGCATGGCTATTGCTTCCAGTTCGACGACCCGCCGATCATCTTCGAGACCATTCTGGCCGTCGCGCATGGCCGCATCTGCATCCCCTATATCGACATCAACAAGGTCAACGACACGCCGCTGTCGCAGCTCACGGTTCGCGAGCGCGAACTGCTGGCGGTGCTTTCCGATGGCTGGACCAACCTTCAGATCGCAACGCGGACGGGGATTTCCGAGAACACGGTGAAGTACCACCTCAAGAATCTCTATGACAAGCTCGACGTCCGCAACCGGGCGATGGCTGTCGCGCTCTATTCGAGCGAGAAGCGCCGTAGTCAGGGCAGCCATTCGGGTAGGCCGGCCGGGTAGGCCAACCGGGTAGGCTTGTCCCACCCGCGCGCGGCGAGATCTTACCCGGCAAGGTGTTGTTGCCGGCCGCCGTAAAAACGAGACTCCCCTCATCAATTTGCTGGATCAGAGGAGAGTTCGCAGCATGGCCGGCTTCACCCATCTTTTCATTCCGGGGCCAACCAACATCCCCGAACAGGTCCGGCAAGCGATGAACCTTCCGATGGAGGACATGCGCGCCGCCTCATTCCCCGATCTCACTTTGCCGCTGTTCGAGGACATCAAACACGTCTTCAAGAACGAAACCGGCCGTGTCTTCATCTACCCCTCGTCCGGCACCGGCGCCTGGGAAGCGGCGATGACCAATGTGCTCAGCCCCGGCGACCGCGTGCTGATGTCGCGCTTCGGCCAGTTCTCGCATCTGTGGGTCGACATGGCCGAACGTCTCGGCTTCGAGGTCGAAGTGATCGACTGCGAGTGGGGAACCGGCGTGCCGCTCGACCTCTATGCGGAAAGGCTGAAGGCGGACAAAACGCACCGTATCAAGGCGGTCTTCTGCACGCAGAACGAGACCGCCACCGGCGTCACCAGCGACGTCGCCGGCTGCCGCGCCGCGCTCGACGCGGCGAACCATCCGGCGCTTCTCTTCGTCGACGGTGTATCGTCGATCGGCTCGATCGATTTCCGCCAGGAGGAATGGGGCGTCGACTGCGCCGTCAGCAGCTCGCAGAAGGGCTTCATGCTGCCTGCCGGTCTCGGTTTCCTGTCGGTCTCCAAGAAGGCGCTTGTCGCCTCGAGGACGGCTACCCACCGGCGCTGCTTCTTCTCCTTCGAGGACATGATCCGCGCCAACGACGCCGGCTATTTCCCCTACACGCCGGCGACGCAGCTGCTGCGTGGCCTGCGCGCCTCGCTCGACCTGATCGCCGAGGAAGGGCTGGACAATATCTTCGCCCGCCACCATCGCCTCGCCGAAGGCGTGCGCAAGGCGGTCGACGCCTGGGGCCTGAAGCTTTGCGCGAAGGCGCCGAAATGGCACTCCGACACGATCAGCGCCATCCTCGTGCCGGAAGGCATCGACAGCGGCGACGTCGTCAAGCAGGCCTACCAGAAATACCAGACCTCGCTCGGCGGCGGCCTCAACAAGGTGTTCGGCAAGGTCTTCCGCATCGGCCATCTCGGCTGGCTGAACGAGGTGATGGTGCTAGCCTCGCTTTCCGCCGCCGAGCTGGCGCTGCTCGACTGCGGCGTCAAGCTGGCGCCGGGTTCAGGCGTCGGTGCCGCGATCGCGCATTTCCGCCGGTCGCCGCAGTCCGCCATCGCCGAAGCCGCCTGACCCGGAGCGCGACATGAGCCACACCATCAACCACCTGAAGAAACTGAGGCTGCAGCGCAGCGAACTGGCGGTTCCCGGCTCCAGCCCGGAAATGATCGACAAAGCGGCGAACAGCGCCGCCGACTTCGTCTTCCTCGACATCGAGGACGCCGTCGCGCCGCCCGACAAGGAACGCGCTCGCAAGAACATCATCCAGGCCCTCAACGACATCGACTGGCGCGCCAAGGGCAAGACCGTCTCCGTGCGCATCAACGGCCTCGACACCCATTACATGTACCGCGACGTGGTCGACGTGATGGAACAGGCCGGCGACCAGCTGGACACCATCCTGGTACCGAAAGTCGGCGTTCCGGCCGACCTCTACATGGTCGAGGCCATGGTCAACCAGATCGAGATGGCCAAGGGTTTTAAGACCCGTGTCGGCCTCGAGGCGCTGATCGAAACCGCACTCGGCATGGCTAATGTCGAGGCGATCGCCGCGACGCCCGGTCGGCTGGAAGCCATGCATTTCGGCGTCGCCGACTATGCCGCCAGCTGCAAGGCGCGCACCGTCAACATCGGCGGGCTGAACCCCGATTACCCCGGCGACCAGTGGCATTTCGCTTTGTCGCGGATGACTGTCGCCTGCCGGGCCTACGGCCTGCGCGCCATCGACGGGCCGTTCGGCGATTTCTCCGATCCGGAGGGCTATATCGCCGGCGCAAAGCGCGCCGCCGCACTCGGCATAGAGGGCAAGTGGGCGATCCATCCCTCGCAGATCGCGCTCGCCAACGACGTCTTCTCGCCTCCGGAAAAGGAGGTCACGCGCGCCAGGCGCATCCTCGAAGTGCTGAAGGAGGCCGAGGCGGCGGGCAAGGGAGCGGCCGCCCTCGACGGCAAGATGATCGACGCTGCGTCGGAGCGCATGGCGCGGAATGTTTTGGTGGTCAACGAAGCGATCGAACGCGCCGGCCAGCAGCGCTCCGCCGCGCATTGACGGTTACCGGGAGGAAAAAATGGACATCCACGAATATCAGGCCAAGGAACTGCTCGCCCGCCACGGGATTCACGTCCCGCGCGGCGGCCTCGCCTACAGCCCGGAGCAAGCGACCTACCGTGCCAGGGAAATCGGCGGCGGCAAATGGGTGCTGAAGGCGCAGGTTCATTCCGGCGCCCGCGGCAAGGCCGGCGGCATCAAGCTGTGCGCCAATGACGACGAGATTTCCAACGCGGCGGAAGCCATGCTCGGCCGCAAGCTGGTGACCCAGCAGACCGGCCCGCGCGGCAAGCTGATTTCGAGGCTCTACCTCGAGGAAGCCGTCGACATCGCGCAGGAGCTCTATGTCGGCTTCGTCCTCGACCGCAAGGAGGAGCGCGTCATGATCGTGGCGTCGGCCGCCGGCGGCATGGAGATCGAGGATATCGTCGAGAGGGCGCCGGATTCCATCATCCGCACCACGGTCGATCCCGGCGTCGGCATGCAGCGCTTCCAGGCGCGCGAGATCGCCTTCGGGCTCGGCCTCGACCAGAACCTGATCGGCAAGGCGACCGAAACCATCTTCAGCTGCTACCAGGTGTTCCGCGACTACGACGCCTCGATGCTGGAGATCAATCCGCTGGTGGTCACCCGCGACAGCAACCTCGTCGCGCTCGATGCCAAGATGTCGTTCGACGAGAACGCCCTGTTCAGGCGGCCGGAAATCTCCGAGCTGCGCGACAAGAGCCAGGAAGACCCGCGCGAGACCTTCGCCAGCGACCGTGGCCTCTCCTATGTCGGCCTCGACGGCAATATCGGCTGCATCATCAATGGCGCCGGCCTGGCCATGGCGACAATGGACATGATCAAGATCGCCGGCGGCGAGCCGGCCAACTTCCTCGACATCGGCGGCGGCGCCTCGCCCGAGCGGGTGGCGAAATCGTTCCGCGCCGTGCTCGGCGACAAGAATGTCGAGACCATCCTCGTCAACATCTTCGCCGGCATCAACCGCTGTGACTGGGTCGCCGAGGGCGTCGTCAAGGCGATCCGCGAGGTCGGCGTCAACGTGCCGTTGGTGGTGCGGTTGGCCGGAACCAAGGTCGAGGAAGGGCGCCGCATCCTGGCCGATTCCGGCGAACCGGTGATCGTCGCCGAAACGCTTGCCGAAGCCGCCGAAAAGGCCGTCGCCGCCTGGCGCGCGGCCACCAAGACAAAAGCAAACTGAGGGGGTCGAGAAAATGGCAATCCTGCTCAACCGCAACACGCGGGTCATCGTCCAGGGCTTCACCGGCAAGATCGGCAGTTTCCATGCCGAAGACATGAAGCGCTATGGCACCAAGCTCGTCGGCGGCGTCACGCCCGGCAAAGGCGGCCAGACGCATCTCGGCCTGCCGATCTTCAACACCGTCAAGGGCGCGGTGCGCGAGACCCGCGCCGAGGCCAGCATCGTCTTCGTGCCACCGCCCTTTGCCGCGGACTCCATCATGGAGGCTGCGGATGCCGGCATAAAGCTCTGCGTCTGCATCACCGACGGCATCCCCTCGCAGGACATGATGCAGGTCAAGCGCTACATGCTGCGCTACCGCTTCGAGGACCGCATGCGGCTGATCGGGCCGAACTGCGCCGGCGTGATCACGCCCGGACAGGCGCTGATGGGCATCATGCCGGGCAACATCTACCTCCCCGGCCGCGTCGGCATCGTCGGCCGCTCGGGCACGCTCGGCTACGAGGCCGCCTCGCAGATGAAAGCGCTCGGCATCGGCGTCTCGACCAGCGTCGGCATCGGCGGCGATCCGATCAACGGTTCGTCCTTCAAGGACATGCTGAAGCTGTTCGAACAGGACGACGATACCGACGCCGTGGTCATGATCGGCGAGATCGGCGGCCCGCAGGAAGCCGAAGCCGCGATCTGGGCGCGCGACAATATGCGGAAGCCCTTGATCGCCTACATTGCCGGTCTCTCCGCGCCGAAAGGCCGCCGCATGGGCCATGCCGGCGCGATCATCTCGGCCTTTGGCGAGTCGGCGCAGGAGAAAGTCGAAATCCTGAAAGAGGCCGGTGTCGTCATCGTGCCGACGCCGTCATCCTTCGGCGAGGTCGTGGCCGAAACGCTGTCCCGGACGAAGAAGGCGGCGTGATGGCCGACCTGGCGAAGACCGCATAGCGCAAAATGTGAAGTCTGTTTCGGGTTGGCGGAGGCATCGCGAGTGGCGATGGGCATGAAGGTGGTGGAGAGCCCTGACCGCCTTCTTCGAGAGTCGCCCGGTCCCCGATCGGGTCGGCTGACAAACGGCGCCGCCCTCGATTCAGGGCGCGCGGCTACGGCGGCAATCGATGCGGACGGAATAGGAAAGCGGTTTGGAACAGAGCAGACGCATCAAATTTCGTGAGGACGAGCGCAGCCTTTTGTTGCGCTTGCTGCTTCAGGTCGCAAGCGCGCGCGAGCCCGAGATCGCCGCTGTTCTGAGCGGACGCAGGTCGCTTGTCTCCCTCGCCGCGGAGCAACGCATCCCGGCGCTTCAGGCGAGCGGCGTATGGTTCCAGTTGCTGACGATTGCCGACGAATTGCTTGCCATGCGCGCGCGTCGCGAACTCGAACAAGGCGCGGGTGTCGACGAAGTGCCCGGATCCTTCGCTAGCGTGATCGCGCAGATGGCAGCGAACGGCCACTCAGCGGAGAAAGTCCAGGCGGCGCTCGACGAGCTTTGCGTCGGCCCGACCATGACCGCGCACCCGACGGAGGCCAAACGCGTCACGGTGCTGGAGATCCACCGCCGTATCTATCGCAAGCTGACCGAACTCGACCAGCCGCGCTGGGCGCCGCGCGAACGCGACCTGTTGGTCGCCGATCTGGAGAGCGAGATCGAGCTTCTGTGGATGACGGGCGAGCTGCGACTGGAGCGCCCGACGGTCGAACGCGAGATCGCCTGGGGCCTGCATTTCTTTCGCGAAGTCATCTTCGAGGCGACGCCGCAGCTCTATGGCAAGCTTCAAGGCGCCTTCGAGCGTCACTATCCGGGAGAGCCGGTCAGAATTCCCTCCTTCATGCGTTACGCGTCTTGGATCGGCGGCGACCGCGATGGCAATCCAAATGTGACGGCCGCAGTCACCGCCCATGCCATGGCCGAATACCGCAATACCGCCATAGGCTGGTATCTGACGCAGATGCAGCGGCTGGTGACGGTGCTCAGCGCCAGCTCGAACGTCATTGACCTGCCGGCCAGCTTCAAGCCGGTGCTGCAAACGGCGCTTGATAAAAGCGGACAGGCGGACGTGATCGTCGCCCGCAACCCCGACGAACCACTTCGCCAGTTCGCTTCGGCGTTGCTTGCCCGGCTGGTGGCCACGCGAGACGGCGCTGCAGCGGCGTACCTCTCGGCGGAGGCGTTCCGTGCTGATCTGAACGGGCTGACTTGCGTTCTCGAAGCGATCGGAGGGCGTGCGGTAGCCGGGCGTTTCGTCCAGCCTCTGCTTTGGCAAGTCGGAAGCTTCGGCTTCCGTACAGTCTCGCTCGACATCCGGCAGAACTCCACGGTCGTCAACAGGGTGCTGGCCGAGCTCTTTGCGCTGACAAATCCCGCCGATCCGGTCGCAGTCGGCGCGCCGCAATGGTCGGCGCGCATTCGCGCAGCCATTAGCCAGGGCGAGCGGCAGGAGATCGACGCAGACCGGCTCTCGCCTGAAGCAGGTGAACTGCTTTCGACATTCTCCGTCATCCGCGAGCACATCTCGAGCTCGGATGCCGACGCTGTCGGCTCTTTCGTTCTCAGCATGACCCGCTCGGCCGACGATCTGCTCGCGGTCTATCTGCTGGCGCAATATTGCGGACTTTCAACCGCGCCCGCTGGCGGCGGCACAATCAGGCTGCGGATCGTGCCATTGTTCGAGACCATCGCCGATCTACAGGCCGCCCCTGGCATCCTGAATGGATTGCTCGGCGTTTCGCTCGTGAGGCGGACGGTGCGGGATTTCGGCGCGCGCCAGGAAATCATGCTTGGCTATTCGGATTCCAACAAGGACGGCGGTTTCCTGGCTTCCAATTGGGAACTGGCAAAAGCGCAAAAGCGCCTCGCCGCCGTCGGGCGCAAGCACAATGCCAGGATCAGTTTCTTTCACGGTCGCGGCGGCTCCGTCAGCCGTGGCGGCGCGCCGACCGGCCGGGCGATCGCGGCACAGCCGCAGGGCACTGTCGCCAGAACCATGCGGGTGACGGAGCAGGGCGAGGTCGTATCGTCGAAATTCGCCAATCGCGGCACCGGCCTCCACCAGCTCGAGGTTCTCGCCGCCGGCGTGCTGGCCCACAGTGTCGGATCGCCCTGTGATGTCGAGCCGAAGGAAACGCCGGAGTTCGACGAAGCGCTGGAAGCGCTGGCAGGCATGTCGCAGGCATCTTATGCCAGGCTGATGGCTGAGCCCGGCTTCCGCGACTATTTCAACCAGGCGAGCCCGGTCGCGGAACTGGCGCTGCTGAAAATGGGCTCAAGGCCGGATCGCCGTTTCGGCGCAAGCGGCATTGCCGACCTGCGCGCCATTCCATGGGTGTTCGCCTGGAGCCAGAACCGTCATCTGTTGACAGGCTGGTATGGTATCGGCAGCGCACTCAGCTCTTTCGTCGCGGTGCGCGGCGAGGCCGGGCGCGAACTTCTGACCCGCATGTTCGAGCACTCGCGCTTCTGCCGCCTGATCGTCGACGAGGCCGAGAAGACACTTTACCAGTCCGACATGGAGATCGCGCGGCTCTACGCCGGCCTGGTGGCCGACAGCGATGCGGCCCGACGAATCTACGCCCGCATCGCCGCCGAATACGAGTTGACGCGACGCCTGATTGGTGACCTCACGGGAGGCGATCTTTCCGCGCGCTTTCCGATGTTCAAGCGACGTTTCGACAATTTGCGGCGACAGATGGACGACATTCACCGGCTGCAGGTCGATCTGCTGCGTGAAGTTCGGGCAAATACCGGCACGGCGGATCAAAAGCGGGCGACCGACGCCCTGCTCGTATCGATCAATTGCATCTCGGCTGGCCTTGGATGGACGGGATAGGCCCGGTTTTCGCCGAGCTACCGACGTCACCTCGCGTCATTGTGCTCTTTATTCCCTCACATACGCCCGCGCGCGCCTTCCGGATCATAGGGAGAGTCGGCGATCACCTTTGCCGGACAGCGCTCGCCGAGGATTGAAACCTCGAGTGCCGTGCCTAGCGTCCCGAGCTCCAGCGGCAGCAGCGCCAGTGCTATGTCGTGGCCAAACGTATAGGAGTGGCCCGCCGACGTGACGCGGCCGACAAGCTTGCCGTCGCGGTAGACGCCCTCATAGGCAAAGGCGCTCGCCCCGTCTGTATCGATGGACAGCGTGACGATCCGGCGTGCCGTGCCCTGCTTTTGCTTTGTGGCCAGAGACGCGCGGCCGATGAAGTCTCCCTTGTCGAGCCTGACGAAGCGGTCGAGACCGCTCTCCCAGGCCGACAGTTCGAGGTTCATGTCGCGGTACATGGCGCGGAAAGACTTGTCGAGACGCAGCGATTCCAACGCCTGCAGCCCGACCAGCCTGAGCCCGTGCGCCTGACCTGACGTCAGAAGCGCATCCAGCAAATGCCGCTGGTAGCAGAGCGGATGATAAAGCTCCCAGCCGAGTTCACCCGAATAGTTGACGCGCATCAGCCGCACGTCGCTGGCCAGGCCGACTGTGGCCGACTGCACGCTGAACCAGGGGAAAGCCTCGTTCGACAGATCGATCTCGGTCAGCGGCTGCAGCACGTCGCGCGCCCTGGGCCCGACCACGGTGAAGCTGCCGCGATCGTTGGTGACGTTGCGCAGCTGCGCGCTGCCGTCCTTCGGCAGCAGCCGGTTGAGGTCGTCGTAGTTCCAGCGCTCGGCGCGCGGTGTCGAGACGAGGTAGAACAGGTCACTCTGCAATCGCGCCACCACATATTCGGCCTGCACGCCGCCGGCCGGCGTCAGGTGATGGGCGAGCGCGATCCGGCCGGGGCGCGGCAAGCGATTGGCGAGGATCCCGTCGAGCCAGCGCTCGGCGCCCGGGCCACTGATCTCGAACTTCGTCATCGGCGTCATTTCGACAAGGCCGACGGCTTGCCGGACGGCCTGAGCCTCCTCGCCGACATAGTTGCCCTTGGCGGTCCAGCGCCAGCTGTACGAATTGCGGGCCTCGACACCCGAGGGCGCGAACCAGCTCGGCATTTCCCAGCCGTTCAGTACATCCCACACCGCGCCGAGCTGGCTCAGGCTGTCGTAGGACGGAGCCGTTTTCTGCGGTCGTGCCGCCGGCATGTCCTGGCCCGGATAATGCTGTGTCGCGTGGGTACCCCAGGCTTGCCTCACCTTCTCCCGGGTCCAGTTCTTGTTGGCATAGTCGCCGAAGCGCCGCGGATCCAGTTCCGCCGTGTCGATGCTGTTGCCGCCCTCGACAATCCGCTCGGAAAGATAGTGACCGATCGCTCCGCCCCACAGGATGCCACCCGGTACACCTTCGGCGAGCCAGACATTCTGAAGCCCCCAAGCCGGCCCCATCAGCGGCAGCTCATCGGCCGTCATCTGGAAAGGCCCTCGCACATTCCTTTTTATGCCGGCTCGCCCGAGTGCCGGCACCAGTTCCGTTGCCCGCTCCCAGTTCCAGGAAACGGCGTCGAAATCCTCATCGAGCAGGTCGGCGCCGAACCACTTCGGTACGCCATTCTCGGCAAACAGCTTGAGCTGTTCGGTGCGCTCGTAGGGGCCGAACATCAGCCCGTCCCCCTCTTCGCGCAGGTAGCCTTCGTAACCCTCGTCCCTGAGGATCGGCATTTCCGGAAGGCCCAGTCGCTTGCGTTCCACGACTTCGGGCACCGCGTCGGTGATCCAGTACTGATGCACGATCGGGATTGCGGGAATGTCGAGGCCCAGCATGGCGCCGGTCTGGCGCGCATAATTGCCCGTGGCGAGGATGAGGTGCTCGCAGACGATGTCGCCGCGGGAGGTTCTGACCTTCCAATCGCCGCCCGGCATCCGTTCGAAACCCGTCACTTCGGTGCTGAGGTGGATCTTTGCGCCGAGGTCGCGCGCACCCTTGGCCATGGCCTGGGTCACATCCGCGGGCGCGATGTGGCCGTCATCGGGATGGTAGAGCGCACCCAGCATACCGCTGTTGTCGAGGAGCGGCCAGATCTCGCGCGCCTCGGCCGGCGATACGATCCGCGCCCGTATGCCTTGGACCTCCGCGACATCCATGTAGCTGCGGTACTCATCGAGCCGGTCGCGCGTGTTGGCGATGCGCAACTGGCCGCATTTGTGCCAACCGACCTTCTGGCCCGTCTCGGCCTCGAGGCCCTCATAGATCTCGATGGACTTGGCGATCATGCGGCCGACGTTGAGACTGCGCGCATAGGAGGGTATGAGCCCCGCGGCATGCCATGTCGAACCGGCGGTAAGCTGCGTTCGCTCGAGCAGCGCGACATCGCTCCAGCCGCACTTCGCCAAGCCGTAGAGAATACCTGCGCCGACACAGCCGCCACCGACGACCACGGCACGAACGTCAGTCAACATACGCGATGCCCCTGGATGGAATTGTCATGGGCAATATAGGCAAGCGCGACACCGTCAGTCACGCATTTTGCGGCACCGGCGCTTCGAACGACAGTTTGCTACGCCATTGCGCGCTGGCGCGGATTATCGCCGAGGCAAGCCGAGGTCAAATCGGAGAATTTTGGTGCGGTCGAGAAGACTCGAACTTCCACGGGTTGCCCCACAGCGACCTCAACGCTGCGCGTCTACCAATTCCGCCACGACCGCACGTGGTAGGAGCCGGAACGAACCGGCTCGGGGCCTGTAGCAAATCGTTTCCGGCGAAACAAGTGCGCGGCGCGGAATAATCGCCGCGGATCGGCGCAATGCTCGACAGCCCCGGAAAATGCAGGGAACTGGACGTTTGGGCCGATTGCCGCCATATGAGGGGCTGATGCATATCGCCCCTAAGCGCTGAGCGGTTTTGGGGCACGGCAGGGCACGGACAAACATCCTGGAGTGCGGCTTCAACCAGGCGCGCTTCAGACGAGATAGACCATGACAGAACGCAGCCAGATCGCCACGTCGTTCCTGCCTTTGCCCGGTTCCGCGCCGGTCGAATGGCGCGTCGAATCTGGCCTTAGCGCCTATCCCGACGCGCTCGCTTTCATGGAGGCGCGCGCCGAGGCGATCCGTAGTGGTGCCGCCGGCGAGATGGTCTGGCTGGTCGAGCATCCGCCGCTCTACACGGCCGGCACGAGCGCCCGCATCGAGGACCTGATCGAGCCCGGCCGCTTCCCGGTCTTTGCCGCCGGACGCGGCGGCGAATACACCTATCATGGCCCGGGCCAGCGGGTCGCCTATGTGATGCTCGACCTGAAGCGCCGGCGCGAGGATGTCCGCGCCTTCGTCGCCGCTCTCGAAGAGTGGATCATCGGCACGCTCGCCACCTTCAACATCCGCGGCGAACGGCGCGAGGACCGTGTCGGCGTCTGGGTGGTGCGGCCGGATCGCCCGCCGCTTGCCGACGGGTCACCGGCCGAAGACAAGATCGCCGCCATCGGCATCAGGCTGCGGCGCTGGGTGAGCTTTCACGGCATCGCCATCAATGTCGAGCCGGACCTCGGCCATTTCAGCGGCATCGTTCCCTGCGGTGTTTCGGATCACGGCGTCACCAGCCTGGTCGACCTTGGCCTTCCGCTGGGAATGGCTGACCTCGACCTGGCGCTGAAGTCCGCCTTCGAAGAGGTGTTCGGCCCTGCCACGTCTTCGCTCATCGAGGCCGCCCGCAAGGCCGGCTGAAGTCTTCCCCGGGTCAGCGGCTCAGGTCAGCCGCGCCGAGGCCCACAGAAGCCCGTAGCCATGGATAACGAACACCGCCAGCAGTGCCGCGGCCATGGCAAAACGGTCGACGGTGCGGATCGGCTTCAGCTCGTGGCGCGGCTTCACCGCACTGCCCATGGTCAAGAGGCTGAGCGCGGAAAAGACGGCGCCGGCCGCCAGCAGGAAACCAGATGAGAAGCCGGCCCGCCAATGCCAGCGCCAGCGCCAGCGGGCCAGGGCAGATCTGGCGCAGCACCTGACCGCCGTCGAATTTCCACACCGGCACCAGATTGGCGATGTTGAAGAGTGCCGAGCAGCCGGCAAGCGTGGCCAGCAGCGCTGCGGCGAGATAATGCCCCTCGCCCCTGGCAAACCCGCTGGCGGCGATCAGCACCGGCACCAGGAAGGCCGAAAACCCGGCGCCCATCAGCGCCACGAAGGCGACTTCGAAGCGGCTGTCATAAGGCCTGCCGCCAATGGCGATGCCACCGAGCAGCGGGATGAAGATCATCCGCGCCTTGCGATGCCCCATCAGCCGGAATGCCGCCATATGGCCGAGCTCATGCAGGGCCACCACGGAGGTCAGGATCGAGGCCAGCGCCAGGCCGCCGAGGTTGAGACCGAAGAACGGCCACAGGATGAATGCCGAAAGCACGGCAAAGCCGACCTGGCTGAGCGGATGCTCGAACCAGCCGCCTTTGCGATACTGGCCGGTCCTGGCCCATTTCTGCAGCTTGCCGAGTTCACGCCGCATGGCGAAATAGCGGAAGACCAGGAAAGCGACACCGCGATAGCGATCGGTCTGGCTAAGCACGATCCGCGTCCCGCTCCCTTCGGAAACGAGTTCCGTGGTTTCGCGATAATCGGTCCAGAACGACGCATCGAGCGACGCGTCATCGAGGACCCGCATGGAAAAGCGACTTCCTTCCGCGACGTCCTCGAGCATGACCTTGCGCTCGATCGGTTGCCCGTCGCGCCCTTCCCAGGACAGCTTGATCCGGGCCGTGCCCTGCCCGTCGAGCGCCTCGGCGTAGAGGATCTCGCCAGACCAGCCGGCATCGTGGCCAAGCGGCCACAGCGCCTGCCAGAGGCGGCGGCGGTCCGCCGCCACCAGCCGGCCGAGCCTGACCGTGCGCAGCCCGAGCGGCACGGTCATCAGCAGAAAGATCAGTCCGAGATTGCTGGCCACCAGGATGGCCATGACGATGGGCGACACGTGACGCTACTCCCTGTCTTCGAGGGACCCTAGCGTCGGGGGCGGCAAGAAAGGCTTAACGTCGCGACGGCTCCCTGGCCGCCGAAAGGGGGAGCGCGGCATGCCGCCTCCTCACATGGCTCCGATCCAGATCGCCATGGAAATCAGAAACGTGCTCATGCACACGAGCGACACAACATCCTGAACAAGATCGGTCATAACTCTCTCCAGTTGTTAGTATGTTCGTATTTTGTTCTAATTTTGTTCGAATGTCAACGAGCGGAATCCGGACCGGCCCAGCGATCAGATCGGCAGGGTTAAGGAAAGGTTGACGGTTCAATACACCGGCAGGGTGCGTTGAGATTCAGGTCAGGCCGAGTCGAGAACGGTGGCATCCGAGAACCGGAACGGAGCGTACTTTTGGGTACTTGAGTACCGGAAGCGCAGGAGCCCGCCTTTCGCAGACCGGCCTGACCTGAATCTCAACGCACCCTTAGAGGGGGACGACCTTACCCTCGGCCAACGTCACCCGGCGGTCCATGCGCGATGCCAGCTGGTGGTTGTGGGTGGCGATCAGCGCCGCCAGGCCCGATTGCCGGACCAGCGCTTCCAGCGCCTCGAACACATAGGAAGCCGTAACCGGATCGAGATTGCCGGTCGGCTCGTCGGCCAGAAGCACCAGCGGCGCATTGGCGACGGCGCGCGCGATGGCGACGCGCTGCTGTTCGCCGCCGGAGAGTTCCGACGGGCGGTGATGCGCGCGCTTGCCGATCTGCATGTAGTCGAGCAGCTGCGCCGCCCGCTCGGCGGCTTCCTTGCGCGACAGCCCTTTGATCAGCTGCGGCATCATGATGTTCTCCAGGGCGGAGAACTCCGGCAGCAAATGATGGAACTGATAGACGAAGCCGACATCGTTGCGGCGGATCGCCGTGCGCTCCTCGTCGGATAGCCGGCCGCAGGCACGCCCGGCAAGCAGCACGTCGCCGGCGTCAGGCCGCTCCAGCAGCCCGGCCGTGTGCAGCAATGTCGACTTGCCGGTGCCCGAAGGCGCCACCAGCGCCACCATCTCGCCGCGCTTCAGGGAGAAATCCGCGCCATTGAGGATGGTGAGCTTGCGCGGTCCCTGGACATAGTGCCGCTCGACGCTCTTCAGCTCGATAAGGGTCTCAGCCTTCATTCGTACCTCAAGGCTTCGACCGGATCGAGCCGTGCTGCCCGCCATGCCGGAAACACCGTTGCCAGGAAGGAGAGCACGAGCGCCATGATGACGACATAGGTCGTCTCGCGCAGATCCATCTTCGCCGGCAGCTGGCTGAGGAAATAGAGTTCGGGGTTGAACAGGATCCTGCCGGTCATCCAGGAGAAGAATTGGCGGATCGATTCGATGTTAGTGCAGATGACGACACCGAGCAGCACGCCGGCAATGGTGCCGGTGACACCGATGGCCGCCCCCGTCATCAGGAAGATGCGCAATATGGCGCCGCGCGAAGCCCCCATGGTGCGCAGGATGGCGATGTCGTGGCCCTTGTCCTTCACCAGCATGATCAGGCCCGAAATGATGTTGAGCGCCGCCACCAGCACGATCAGCGTCAAGATCATGAACATGACGTTGCGCTCGACCTGCAGCGCCGAGAAGAACGTCTCGTTGCGCTGGCGCCAATCGACGATGTCGATCGGCCGTTGCGCCGCTTGCTCGACCAGCGGCTTCAGGGCATCGACATCGTCGGGATTGTCGACATAGATCTCGATCGTCTGCGCCCGTCCGTCCAAGTTGAAATAGAGCTGCGCTTCGGAAAACGGCATGTAGACGATGGAGCTGTCATATTCCGACATGCCGACTTCGAAGATCGCGGCGATCTTGTAGCCCTTCATGCGCGGTGTCGTGCCGAGCGGCGTCACGTCGCCGTCCGGGGAAATCAGCGTGATGGTGTCGCCGAGCACAAGGCCGAGATTTTCGGCCATGCGTTTGCCGATGGCGACGCCCTCGCCGCCATCGAAGCCGTCAAGCGTGCCCTGCTTGATGTTGCTTGCCACGATCGAGATCTTGCCCAGATCCTCACCACGTATGCCGCGTACCAGCGCCCCGGTGCCGCCGCCGACGTTGCCTTGCGCCAGAACCTGCCCGTCGATCAGCGGAATGGCGTATTTGATGCCGGGCACGCCGTTGATGCGGCCGGCCACCTGCGCATAGTCCTCAAGTGGCGAATCCAGAGGCTGCACGATCAGATGGCCGTTGACGCCGAGAATGCGCGTCAACAGTTCGGCTCTGAACCCGTTCATCACCGCCATGACGACGATCAGCGTCGCGACGCCCAGCATGATGCCGAGGAAGGAGATCGAGGCGATGACCGAGATCACCGTCTCCTTGCGCCGCGAGCGCAGATAGCGCCACGCCACCATGCGTTCGAACACCGAAAAGGCGCCGGCGGCCGGAGACTTCGCTGCTGCGGTTTCGCTCATGCGGCAATACCCAGGCGCTTTCTCGCCTCGGCGATTGGCAGCGTCTCGCGCTCGCCGGTCCTGCGGTTCTTGATCTCGACCTCGCCGGCGGCCACGCCGCGCGGCCCGACGATCACCTGCCACGGCAGGCCGATCAGGTCGGCGGTGGCGAACTTGCCGCCCGGCCGCTGGTCGGTATCGTCGTAGAGCACGTCCTTGCCGGCAGCGGTCAGTGCTGAGTAGAGCTCGCCGCTGACGCGGTCGCAGTCGGCGTCGCCAACCTTCATGTTGATCAGGCCAATGTCGAACGGCGCCACCGCTTCCGGCCAGATGATGCCGTTGTCGTCATGGCTGGCTTCGATGATCGCCGCGACCAGCCGCGACGGCCCGATACCGTAGGAGCCACCGGAGGCGAAATGATCCTTGCCGTCGGGCCCGGTCACCTTGGCGCCCATGGGCTTGGAATATTTGTCGCCGAAGTGGAAAATATGGCCGACCTCGATGCCGCGGGCCGAGAGCCTGTCGCCGTCGCCGACCATCGCCCAGGCCGCCTCGTCATGCATCTCGTCGGTGGCGGCGTAGGGTGTCGTCCACGTCTTGACGATGTCGGCGATCTCGGCGTCGTCGGAAAAGTTGGTGTTCGCGCCCGGAACATCCAGCGAAAGATAGTCGCGATGGCAATAGACCTGGCTTTCACCGGTATCGGCCAGGATGATGAATTCATGGCTGAGATCGCCGCCGATCGGGCCGGTGTCGGCGCGCATCGGAATTGCCTGCAGGCCCATGCGCGTGAACGTCCTGAGATAGGACACGAACATGCGGTTATAGGCCGCCTTGGCGCCCTCATAGTTCAGGTCGAAGGAATAGGCATCCTTCATCAGGAATTCGCGCGAACGCATGACGCCGAAGCGCGGCCGCACCTCGTCGCGGAACTTCCACTGGATGTGGTAGAGGTTGAGCGGTAGATCCTTGTAGGACTTCACATAGGCGCGGAAGATCTCGGTGACCATCTCCTCATTGGTCGGGCCGTAGAGCATGTCGCGCTCCTGCCGGTCCTTGATGCGCAGCATCTCCTTGCCGTAGTCGTCGTAGCGGCCGCTTTCGCGCCAAAGCTCGGCCGACTGAATGGTCGGCATCAGGATTTCGAGCGCGCCTGCGCGATCCTGCTCCTCGCGGATGATCCGGCAAACCTTGTCGAGCACCCGCTTGCCGAGCGGCAGCCAGGAAAAGCTGCCTTGCCCCTGCTGGCGGATCATGCCGGCGCGCAGCATCAGCCGGTGCGAGACGATCTCGGCCTCGCGCGGATTTTCTTTGAGAATGGGCAGGAAATAGCGCGACAAACGCATGGACTGGTCCGTGAGAGAGGAAGGCCGCGCCGGAATCGGCGCAACGCAGGCTGCTTGCCCCGGCTTCATAGCTATTTCATGACAGAATGGAAACCCGACCTGCCGCATCGGCCCGCAATCGGGAATCGATTTTTGCCGCGCTGGCGTTGCGGTTCGGAAGGTGCGGTGCGGAGATACAAAGCGCTGCAGCGACCTTGGCGCGGCCGAAGGATGGGCGGCGCCTCAGGTTGCGGCAATGCTGCGCCGGCTGCGTTGATCGATTTACAAGCAAAGCCTGCCATTCTATTGTGCAGTGCAGCACGAGATTGCCTGTTTCCGGGCAAAATTCTTCGTGACATTTTCATCCGGCTTAGGCTAGTGTGCCCCAATAACCGAGAGGGCAGAGAAAAATCTGCTCTCCTACGCGGTCAAAGTCTTGGGAGGATGCGATCTAGGCGCGGTTACTCGCTGCCGCCGGACACCGGAAACAGATCGGACGCGTTTAAATTGCAAGGCCTTGTGCCTTGCATTTTTTTTGTGCAAACATCTGCTTAGCGCAAACAGCTCTCAAATCGCATGACGTAGCATCAGTGCGCCGGCTCACAATCCGGGGCCGGTTGCCGGTGGCCCCGAGGTCGATGCCCAACCGCCTGTCACGAAACCTGTCGTGCAAGGGCTATTGTGACGGCGGCTGCGCAGCTTCCGGGATGATGTGCGGAACTTCGTCGAGGCTGAGCCCCAACCCTCTCGTCAGGCCGTAGAAAATACCCATCAGCACCGCGGTGGCGATCGTCGTTCTGATCACGGCGCGCAGCATATGCGGCCCGCGCGGCGCGCTTGAAACCGTCCCCAGCGTCACATCATTGTCGTCGTCCTGCGTCTTCACGCTGAACGGCAGCACGGCGAACAGCACCACCCACCAGGTGGCGAAGAACAAGGCGGTGAAAGAAACCCAGCTCATGCTTGCTCCAATTCGACCAGCGTGCCGAAAAAGTCCTTGGGATGCAGGAACAGCACCGGTTTGCCATGCGCACCGGTTTTTGGGTTGCCGTCGCCAAGCACGCGCGCGCCGCTGGCCTGCAAACTGTCGCGGGCGGCCAGGATGTCGTCCACCTCATAGCACACATGATGCATGCCGCCCGACGGGTTTTTCGCCAGGAATGCCGCGATCGGCGAGCCCGCGCCCAGCGGCTCCAGAAGTTCGATCTTGGTGTTGCCGACATCGACGAACACCACCGTCACGCCATGCTCCGGCAGCGCCTGCGGCGCACTCACGCGCGCACCGAGCGTATCGCGATAAGCGGCCGTCGCCGCGGCCAGATCCGGCACGGCAAGCGCGACATGGTTCAGGCGTCCGAGCATGTCCGAGCCTCCTGAGGTTCAATGGCTGGCGTCATACGTCAAATCGGCGCCTTTCGCGAGGCGCACACGGTCGCACTTCGATGATCAGTCTTCGAGCCTCTCGAACGAGCAAGAAGATACAAAATCGCACCCCAGCCTATTCCAATCGACAATTGCAAAGGTACAAACGGCAATGTTCGACGCCCACACTACTCGCGCACACGTCTTCACCTTCGGCCTTGGGTCATTCAAAATCGCTGCTTTGCTCGATGCCGTCGATGTTCGCGACAACCTTGCGTCGGCTTTTGCACCTGGACAATCGCCGACCGCAGTACAGGAACTCGCAGTCTCGAGCTTTATCGACCGCGATCGCTACGAGCACTGCTTCATCCCGACGCTGATCGACACCGGTTCTGAAAAAGTTCTGTTTGACACGGGATGCGGAGACGAGGGCAGTTCACTCCTGGAATGTTTGCAGGACCTGGGACTGGGACCGGACGACATCGATGTGGTGGTTATCACGCACGGGCACCCGGATCACATCGGAGGGCTTGTGAAGAATGGCGAACCCGTTTTCAGGCGGGCACGCTATGTCTTCGGCGCGGCCGAATTCGCCTTCTGGACCGAGGGCAATGCGGTCCGCGAGGCCAGATTAAGCAAGCGTGATCTGTTCAGGAGGGTCTGTGCCAACCTTGCCGACCAGGCAACATTCATAGCGCCCGGAGACGAGGTTCTGCCGGGCATTACAGCCATCGACGCTGCCGGTCATTCCCCCGGGCTGCTGGCATTTCTCGTCGAAAGCGACGGGCAGAGATTGCTCGTTTGGTCAGACGCCTTCCTGCACTACGTCGTGTCGATCCAACATCCGGAGTGGCAGGCTGATCTCGACGATGACAAGGACCAGGCCGTCGAGACCCGCAAGCGACTGCTGAACATGGCCGCGGAGCAGCGCCTGCTGATCGCGGGCCATCACATGCCGTTTCCAGGCCTGGGTCACATCGAATCGGCGAACGGTTCTTTTCGCTGGCTTCCGGTCAGCTATCAGCTGAACGTGTAGCGATTGGTTTCGTCACGCTCTATCTCGTGACGAACACCGTCACCAACGGCTTCTTCCCCCAGGCTTCGTTGGCGGCACCGCGCACGGCACGACGCACCGCCTCCTGCACGAGGTCAAGATCCTTTCGGCGCTGGCGGGGGATGGAGTCCACCGCGCCAACTGCCGCATCGAGCATCAGGTCCTCCAGCGTTTCGCCGCTGGCGTCGGCCTCGGCGACGCCGATGGCGACCAGGTCGGGATCGCCAGCCAGCTCATATTTGTCGTCGAGCACGACATTGACCGCGACATGGCCGGCAAAGGACAGTTTGCGCCGGTCGCGGATGCCCATCGCCTGGTCTGTGCCGATCAGGCGGCCGTCCTTGTAGATGCGGCCGAACGGCACCTGGTCGATGATCGTGGCAACACCGGGATAGAGCCTCAGCATGTCGCCGTCGCGCACCTGCGCCACCTGGCCGATGCCGGACATCGACATCAGCGATCCTTGCGCCACCAGATGCGCCGCCTCGCCATGCACGGGAACGCCGATCTGCGGCCGCACCCATTCATACATCTTGCGCAATTCGCTGCGGCGCGGATGCCCCGAGACATGCACCAGCGCATCGCCGTCCTCGATGATCTTCATGCCGAGGTCGATGAGGCGATTCTTGATCTCGAGGATAGCCTTCTCGTTGCCGGGAATGGTGCGCGAGGAAAACACCACCGTGTCGCCTGCCGTCAGCGACACCGATTTCATCTCGTCGCGCGACAGCTTGGCGAGTGCCGCCAGCGGCTCGCCCTGGCTGCCGGTGCAGATGATGACCAGGTTCTCGCGCGGGATGAAGCCGTAATCCTCCTCGGCGATGAACTCCGGCAGCCCGTCCATGTAGCCGAGTTCCCCTGCCACATCGATGACGCGCTTCAGCGAACGGCCGAGCACCAGACACTGGCGGCCGGCATCGCGCGCCGCCTTGGCGATGGAGACGATACGGCCGACATTGGAGGAGAAGGTGGTGACCGCGACGCGGCCCTTGGCGCTCTGGATGACGCCCTTGAGCCCCTCGCCCACGGCCACTTCCGACGGCGACTCGCCTTCCCGCAGCGCATTGGTGGAATCGCAGATCAGCGCCAGCACGCCCTTGTCGCCATAGGCGCGAAAGCGTGTCTCGTCGGTCTTCGGGCCGATGGTTGGTTCCGGATCGATCTTCCAGTCGCCGGTGTGGATGACGGTGCCGACCGGCGAGGTGATTGCCAGCGACATCGGTTCGGGGATCGAGTGTGCTACTGGAATGGCCTCGATCTCGAACGGACCGACGGTGAATGTCTCGCCCGCCCGGTAGATCGTCAGCGGTATCTTCGGCGCGCCCTGCTCGCCCTGCCGCTTGGCTTCCAGCAGCCCAGCGCTGAACGGCGTCATCCACACCGGAGCCTTCAGCTTCGGCCACAGGTCGAGCAGCGCGCCGTAATGGTCTTCATGCGCGTGGGTGATGACGATGCCGCGCAGGCTGTCGAGGTTCTCCTCGATGAAGCGCGTATCGGGCAGTATCAGGTCGACGCCAGGATGCGCGGCATCGGGGAAGGTGACGCCGACATCGACGACGATCCACTCGCGCGCATTGGCCGGCCCATAGCCGTACAGGGCGAAGTTCATACCGATCTCGCCGACGCCGCCAAGCGGCACGAAGACGAGTTCGGCGTTTTCCGCTTTCGCCATGATATTCCCTTCCTGGCCGGTCAAACCCAAGCCGGTCAAACCGCTGCCGACGCAACGGCACCGAAGTGCACGTCGCCGGCGGCGATCGTCACAACAGTCCCCTCATCGTCGCGGATCACGAAACGGCAGTCCTCGTCAATGGTCTCGAACGTCCCGCGCACCACATTACCGTCAATTCTGACAGCAACCTGGCTGCCCAAGCCCGCCGCGCGCGCCAGCCAGCGCTGCCTGATCGCCGACAATCCGCGGCCATCGCTCCACAGCCGGGCATTCTCGCTCCAGGCGTCCGACAGCGCCAGGAACAATGTCTCGGCATCGCATGTCGCCCCCAATGCTCTGAGCGATGTCGCGGGATAAGGCAAATCCTCGGGATATGCCACCACATTGACGCCGATGCCGACCGCCACCGCGAAGCGGCCGCCCTCAAGGATCGCAGATTCCAGTAGGATGCCGGCAAGCTTGGCGCCGGAAGCGAGCACGTCGTTCGGCCATTTCAACTCGAAGCGGTTCTTCCCCTGGCTTGCGCCATCGAGACCGATCGCGATCTTGCCTTGCGGCACGACGGCGTCCAGCGCGTCGGCCAGCGCCAGTCCGGCGACGAAGCCGAGCGTCGCGGCGAGCCGAAGTTCACCACTGGTGACGACGAGCAACGTCGCCGCCAGATTGCCTTCGGGCGTCGCCCAGACACGGCCACGCCGGCCGCGCCCGCTTTCCTGTTTCCTGGAGACGACCCAGAGCTTTCCCGGATCGCCTGCACGCGCATGGGCGAGCGCCAGCGCATTGGTCGAGCCGACCGTGTCATGAGCCTCGAGCCGGAACCCTTCCGACGCTGCGGTTGGAGCCAGCCGAAACGCCATGCCGTCAGAAGAATGTCTTGGCGGCGGCTTCGGCATAGGTGCCGATCGGCCCGCCGATCAGCACATAGAACAGCACGAAGGCGCCGGAGACGCCGAGCACGAGGCGCAGTTCGCTGGCCATCGGCACGAAGCCGCCGACCGGCTCGTCGAACCACATGATCTTGATGATGCGCAGGTAATAGTAGGCGCCCACCACCGAGGCCAGCACGCCGATGATCGCCAGCGCATAGAGATTGGCGTTGATGGCGGCGAGGAAGACGTACCACTTCCCCCAGAAGCCGGCGAGCGGCGGGATGCCGGCCAGCGAGAACATCAGGATGGTGAGGATCGTCGCCATGACGGGGTTGGTCGACGACAGCCCGGCGAGGTCGCCGATCTGTTCGACGTTGCCCTCCTTGCGCCGCATGGCCAGGATGAAAGCGAAGGTCCCGAGCGTCATCACCAGATAGATCAGCATGTAGATGGCGACGCCGCGCACGCCGGCCTGGCTGTTGGCGGCAAGGCCGACCAGCGCATAGCCCATATGGCCGATCGAGGAGTAAGCCATCAGCCGCTTGATGTTGGTCTGGCCGATGGCCGCGAAGGCGCCGAGCGTCATCGACGCGATCGAGATGAAGACGATGATCTGCTGCCAGTCCGACGCAATCGGCTTGAAGGCGCCCATGGTGACGCGCACGATCAGCGCCATCGCCGCCATCTTCGGCGCCGCCGCAAGGAAGGCCGTCACCGGGGTCGGCGCGCCTTCATAGACGTCGGGCGTCCACATGTGGAACGGCACCGCCGAGATCTTGAAGGCAAGGCCGGCCAACACGAAAACCAGGCCGAAGACCAGGCCAAGCTGGCGCTCGCCGCTGCCGAGCGCCGTGGCGATCTCCTGGAAGCCGGTGTTGCCGGTGTAGCCATAGACCAGCGAGATGCCGTAAAGCAGCATGCCCGACGACAGCGCGCCGAGGACAAAATACTTTAGGCCGGCCTCGGTCGAGCGCAGATTGTCGCGATTGATCGCCGCCAGCACATAGATCGCCAGCGATTGCAGTTCGAGGCCGAGATAGAGCCCGATCATGCCATTGGCCGAGATCATCAGCATCATGCCGAGCGTGCAGAGCAGGATCAGCACCGGATATTCGAACTTGTCGAAATGCTCCGCCTTGGCGAAGCGCATCGACATGACCAGCGTCACCGCCGAACCGATCAGCGACAGCATCTTCATGAAGCGCGCGAACGGATCCTGGACGAAGGCGCTGCCATAGGCGGTGCCCTGCACGCTGGAGAAAGCCATCCAGAGGCCGGCCACCACCAGCACGGCGACGGCAAGGCCGGTCACCGTCATGGTGCTGTCGGAGCGCGAATAGGCGCCCACCATCAACAGCGCCAAAGCGCCGATGGCGAGGATCAGCTCCGGCGTCGAAAGCGAAAGGCTGGAGAGAAGGTCCGGCGTCATGGTTCGCAAAACCCCTGGTCAGTTCGCCGCCGCGGTCTGCGCGGAGCCGATGGATGCAGTGACATTGGTGACGAGCGCCTTGACCGATTCGGCCGTCGCGTCGAAGATGGGTGCGGGATAGACGCCGAAGAAGATGACCAGCACGACCAGCGGGTAGATGATCGCCTTCTCGCGCGTCGAAAGATCCAGCAGGCCCTTCAGGCTTTCCTTGGTCAGCGCGCCGAAGATCACCCGGCGATAGAGCCAGAGCGCGTAGGCCGCCGACAGGACGACGCCGGTGGCGGCGAAGAATGCCACCCAGGTGTTGACCCGGAACACGCCGAGCATGGTCAGGAATTCGCCGACGAAACCGCTGGTGCCGGGCAGACCGACATTGGCCATGGTGAAGATCATGAACACCGTGGCGTATTTCGGCATGTTGTTGACCAGCCCGCCATAGGCGTCGATGTCGCGCGTGTGCATGCGGTCGTAGATGACGCCGACGCACAGGAACAGGGCGCCGGAGACGAGGCCGTGGCTGAGCATCTGGAAGATCGCGCCCTGCACGCCTTCCTGGTTCATGGCGAAGATGCCCATGGTGACGAAGCCCATATGGGCGACCGACGAATAGGCGATGAGCTTCTTCATGTCCTCCTGCATCAGCGCCACCAGCGAGGTGTAGATGATGGCGACGACCGACAGCGTGAACACCAGCGGCGCGAACATTTCGGACGCCAGCGGGAACATCGGCAGCGAGAAGCGCAGGAAGCCGTACCCGCCCATCTTCAGGAGGATAGCGGCCAGGATCACCGAGCCGGCCGTCGGCGCCTCGACGTGAGCGTCGGGCAGCCAGGTGTGCACCGGCCACATCGGCATCTTCACCGCGAAGGAGGCGAAGAAAGCGAGCCATAGCCAGGTCTGCATGCTGGCCGGGAAATTATGCGTCAGCAGCGTCGGGATGTCGGTGGTGCCGGACTGGAAGAACATCGCCATGATGGCGAGCAGCATCAGCACCGAGCCGGCCAGCGTATAGAGGAAGAACTTGAACGAGGCATAGACACGCCGCTTGCCGCCCCACACGCCGATGATGATGAACATCGGGATCAGGCCGGCCTCGAAGAAGACGTAGAACAGCACGATGTCGAGCGCGCAGAACACGCCGATCATCAGCGTTTCGAGCAGCAGGAAGGCGATCATGTAGGCCTTGACCCGCTTCTGGATCGATTCCCACGACGCCAGGATGCAGAGCGGCATCAGGAACGTTGTCAGGATGACGAACAGCATCGAGATGCCGTCGACACCCAGATGGTAGGAGATGCCGGAATCCAGCCAGGCGAACTTCTCGACGAACTGGAAGCCGGCCTGCGAATTGTCGAAGCCCGTCCAGATGAACAGCGAGACGATGAAGGTGATGCTTGTCGTCCACAACGCGATGGCGCGGATGTTGCGGCGCGCATTTTCGCTGTCGTCGTTGATGAACAGGATGAGCAGCACACCCACCAGCGGCAGGAAGGTGACCAGCGAGAGGATTGGCCAGGCGGTCATCAGAGCATCATCCAGGTGACGAGTGCGGCAACGCCGATCAGCATGGCGAAGGCATAGTGATAGAGGTAGCCGGTCTGCAGCTTGACGACGCGGTTGGTGACGTCGACGACGCGCGCCGAAACACCGTCAGGCCCGAGCCCGTCGATGATCGTGCCGTCGCCGGTCTTCCACAGGAACCTGCCGAGCGCCTTTGCCGGCCGCACGAACAGGACGTCGTAGAGCTCGTCGAAATACCACTTGTTGAGCAGGAACGCGTAGAGCAGGCGATGGTTGGCGGCGACGCTCCGGGGCAATTCCGGCGAGCGGATATAGAACTTCCAGGCAACGCCAAAGCCGATGACCATGGCGAAGAACGGCGCCAGTTCGACCCACAGCGGCAGTTCGTGGATATCGTGCAGTATGTGATTGTCAGGCAGCGTGAACAGCGACGCCTTCCAGAACTCGGCATAGCCCTCGCCGATGAAGGCGCCATGGAAGATGATGCCGGCAAACAGCGCGCCCGCCGCCAGGATGAACAGCGGCACCAGCATCACCGGCGGCGATTCATGGACATGGTGCATGACTTCATGGCTGGCGCGCGGCTCGCCATGGAAGGTCATGAAGATCAGCCGCCAGGAATAGAAAGAGGTAAAGCAGGCGGCGACGACCAGCAGCACGAAGGCGGTGCCGGCAAACATATTGTGGCTGGCAAAGGCGCTTTCGATGATCGCGTCCTTGGAGAAGAAGCCGGCGGTGCCGATGACCGTCACCGGAATGCCGACACCGGTCAGCGCCAGCGTGCCGATCACCATCATCCAGTAGGTCTTCGGAATGAGCGTCCTCAGGCCGCCCATCTTGCGCATGTCCTGCTCGTCGGAAACGGCATGGATCACCGAGCCCGAGCCAAGGAACAGCAGCGCCTTGAAGAAGGCGTGCGTGAACAGATGGAAGATCGCCGCGCCATAGGCGCCGACGCCGAGCGCCACGAACATGTAGCCGAGCTGCGAACAGGTCGAATAGGCGATGACGCGCTTGATGTCGTTCTGGACGAGGCCGACGGTGGCAGCGAAGAAGGCGGTGAAGGCGCCGACGAATGTCACGACCGTCAGCGCCGTATGCGACAGCTCGAACAGCGGCGACAGCCTGGCCAGCATGAACACGCCGGCGGTCACCATCGTCGCGGCATGGATCAGCGCGGAGACCGGTGTCGGGCCTTCCATGGCGTCCGGCAGCCAGGTGTGCAGCGGCACCTGCGCCGACTTGCCCATGGCGCCCATGAACAAGAGCACGCAGACGACAGTCATCGCCGAATGCTTGTCGAGCGCATAGCCAAGGAAGGTAAGCACGGCCGCACCGTGCTCGGCGCCCTCGGCCGGAAGGAAGGTCGCCGCATTGGCGAAGATGGTGCCGAGATTGACCGAGCCGAACAGCACGAAGACGCCGAAGATGCCGAGCGCGAAGCCGAAATCGCCAACGCGATTGACGACGAAGGCCTTGATCGCCGCGGCGTTGGCCGAGGGCTTTTTGTACCAGAAGCCGATCAGCAGGTAGGACGCCAGGCCGACGCCTTCCCAGCCGAAGAACATCTGCACCAGATTGTCCGCCGTCACCAGCATCAGCATGGCGAAGGTGAACAGCGACAGATAGGCGAAGAAGCGCGGCCGGTTCGGATCGTGGTGCATGTAGCCGATCGAATAGATATGGACCAGCGCCGACACCGTGTTGACGACGACCAGCATCACCACCGTCAGCGTGTCGATCCGCAGCGCCCATGCCGCGTCGAGCCCGCCCGACTGGATCCAGCGCAGCACCGGCACGGTGAACACCTCGCCCCCGCCGAAACCGACCGAGAAGAAGGCAACCCACGACAGCACCGCCGAAATCACCAGGAAACCGGAGGTGAGGTATTCGGAGGCCTTGGCGCCGAGCGAATTGCCGAACAGGCCGACGATCAGGAAGCCGAGCAGCGGAAGGAAGACGATGGCCTGGTACATGGTGGTTTCCGTCAACCCTTCATCATGTTCACGTCTTCGACCGCGATCGAGCCGCGGTTGCGGAAGAAGACGACAAGAATGGCGAGACCGATGGCCGCTTCGGCCGCCGCGACCGTCAGCACGAACAGCGCGAACACTTGGCCGACGAGATCGCCGAGCGCCGCCGAGAAGGCGACGAAATTGATGTTGACCGCCAGCAGTATCAGTTCGATCGACATCAGGATGACGATGATGTTGCGGCGGTTGAGGAAGATGCCGAACACGCCGAGCGTGAACAGGATCGCCGATACGGTGAGGTAATGTGCGATGCCGACGACCATATCAGATGCCCTCGCCCGATTTGACCTTGCGGATTTCCATGCCGGTGGCCGGCGTGCGGCCGACCTGGGCCGCGATCGACTGCCGCTTCACGCCCGGCTTGTGGCGCAGCGTGAGCACGATGGCGCCGATCATGGCGACCAGGAGCACGAGGCCGGCAATCTGGAAGTAGTAGAGGTAGTCCGTATAGAGGATGTCGCCGAGCGCCGCCGTGTTCGAGCGTGTGGCAAGGTCCGGAATGGGTTTTGAAACTGTCGCCGCCAGGTGCGGCGCGAAGGTGTAGCCGCCGAGCACGACGATCAGCTCCGCCGCCAGGATCAGCCCGACCAGCGCGCCGATCGGCGCATATTGCAGCGCGCCTTCCTTCATCTCGGCAAAGTCGACGTCGAGCATCATGACGACGAACAGGAACAGCACCATGACCGCGCCGACATAGACGACGAGCAGGATCATCGCCAGGAACTCGGCCCCGGTCAGCATGAACAGGCCGGCGGCGTTGAAGAAGGTCAGGATCAAGAACAGCACCGAATGCACAGGGTTGCGCGACGAAATGACCATGAACGCCGATGCCACGGCGACAAAGGCGAAGAGGTAGAAAAAGGCCGCCTCAAGTCCACTCAGCATGGGTTCCCCCGGGTTCCTGTCCGAACAGGACGTTCGTCCTGTTCGTTCTCTCTGGCTTCGTTCCGCCTCCGGTGCCGAAGCCGCGTGTTCCTTAGACGAGGCCCCTCGCCCCGTCCATGCGTCAAATGTCAGCGATAGGGTGAGTCCAGCGCGATGTTGCGCGCCAGTTCGCGCTCCCAGCGGTCGCCATTCGCCAGCAGCCTGTCCTTGTCGTAATAGAGCTCCTCGCGCGTCTCCGTCGCGAACTCGAAATTCGGCCCCTCGACGATGGCGTCGACCGGGCAGGCTTCCTGGCAGAAGCCGCAATAAATGCACTTCACCATGTCGATGTCGTAGCGCACGGTGCGCCGCGTGCCGTCATTGCGGCGCGGCCCGGCCTCGATGGTGATGGCCTGCGCCGGGCAGATCGCCTCGCACAGCTTGCAGGCGATGCAGCGTTCCTCGCCGTTCGGATAGCGGCGCAGCGCGTGCTCGCCGCGGAAGCGCGGGCTGATCGGCCCCTTCTCGTGCGGATAGTTGATCGTCTCCTTCGGCGCGAGGAACTGGCGCATCGACAGGAAGAAGGCGCTGACGAACTCCTGCAGCAGCAGCGATTTTGCGGCCTGGGAAAGAGCGGACATCACGCAAACCCCGTGATCTTGAGGAAGGCGGCGGTGGCGACCACCATAAACAGCGAGATCGGCAGGAACACCTTCCAGCCCAGCCGCATCAACTGGTCGTAGCGGTAGCGCGGCACGAATGCCTTCACCATCGAGAACATGAAGAACATCAGGCAGACCTTGAGCACGAACCAGATCAGCCCCGGCACCCAGGTGAACGGCGCGAAGTCGAAGGGCGGCAGCCAGCCGCCGAGGAACAGGATGGTGGCCAAAGCGCACATCAGAACGACGGCGACATATTCACCGAGGAAGAACAGCAGGAACGGCGTCGAGGAATATTCGACCATGTGGCCGGCGACCAGTTCCGATTCGGCCTCGACGAGGTCGAAAGGCGGGCGGTTCGTCTCGGCCAGCGCCGAGATGAAGAAGACCACGAACATCGGGAACAGCGACAGCCAGTGCCAGTCGAGGAAGGTGTTGGGCAGGCCAAGCCGCGTGCCCAGCCCATCGTGTTGCGACAGCACGATGTCCGACAAATTGAGCGAGCCGACGCAGAGCAGCACGGTGACGATGACGAAGCCGATCGAGACTTCGTAGGACACCATCTGCGCCGCCGAGCGCAGCGCGCCGAGGAACGGATATTTCGAATTGGAGGCCCAGCCGCCCATGATCACGCCATAGACCTCGAGCGAGGAGATGGCGAAGACATAGAGGATACCGACATTGACGTTGGCGATCGCCCAGCCCTCATTGACCGGAATGACGGCCCAGGCCGAGATCGCCAACACCGCCGATACCAGCGGCGCCAAAAGGAACACGCCCTTGTTTGCGCCGGACGGGATCACTGGTTCCTTGAAGACGAATTTCAGCAGGTCGGCGAAGGCCTGCAGCGTGCCCCATGGTCCGACGACGTTCGGGCCGCGGCGCAACTGCACCGCCGCCCAGATCTTGCGGTCGGCATAAAGCAGATAGGCGACCGCGATCAGCAGCACGACGATCAGCACGACCGATTTCAAAAGGATGATCAGCGCCGGCAGCACGTAGATGGAGAAGAAAGTGTCCATGCTTATTCCGCCGCCTGCTTGAAGCCGCTCTTGGCCAGCGCCGAGCATTCCGCCATCACGGCAGAGGCCCGCGCGATCGGGTTGGTCAGGTAGAAATCCTTCACCGGCGAGGTGAAGGTGCCCTTGTTCAGCCGCCCGCCGAGCTTCGCCACCTTGGCGATGTCGTCGGCGCTGCCCGCCGCAACCTGGTCGATGCGGGCAAGATGCGGATATTCGCTATAGAGCTTGGCGCGCAGCTGCGGCAAGGAATCGAAGGGCAGCTTCTTGCCCAGAACATCGGACAGCGCCCGCAGGATCGCCCAGTCCTCGCGCGCATCGCCCGGTGCGAAGCCGGCGCGGTTGGTCTGCTGGACCCGGCCTTCGGTGTTGACGTAGGTGCCCGACTTTTCGGTATAGGCGGCAGCCGGCAAGATGACATTGGCGCGGTGCGCGCCGTGATCGCCATGGGTGCCGATATAGACGACGAAGGCGCCGCCGGTCTTGCCCATGTCGATCTCGTCGGCGCCGAGCAGGAACAGGAGATCCGTCCCGCCAAGCATGCCGGCGACGTTCTTGCCGCCCTCGCTCGGCACGAAGCCGAGATCGAGGCCGCCGACACGGCCCGCCGCATTGTGAAGCACGGCAAAGCCGTTCCAGTCGGCCCGGGCGGCATTGACGGCGGCGGCCAGCTTCGCCGCCTGTCCGAGAACGGCCGCACCATCGGCGCGCGCCAGAGCGCCCTGGCCGACAATGATCAGCGGATGCGTCGCCTTCTTCAGCACCTCGAAGAACTTGCTGTTGCCGTCGGCCAGGTCCTTCAGGGAATCCGGACCAGCGCCCAGCTGCTCATACTCATAGCGCGTGTCGCCGACCTCGCCGATGACGCCTACCGGCAGATTGCCGATGCGCCAGCGCTTGCGGATGCGGGCGTTGAGCACCGAGGCCTCGAAGCGCGGATTGGCGCCGATGATCAGCACCGCGTCGGCCTGCTCGATGCCTTCGATGGTCGGGTTGAAGATGTAGCTGGCACGGCCAAGTGACGGATCGAGGGCTGCACCATCCTGGCGGCAATCGGTATTCTTCGAGCCGAGCGCGGCCATCAAAAGCTTCAGTGCGTAGATCTCCTCGACCGCCGCAAGATCGCCGGCAATGGCGCCGATCTTTTCTGGCGCCGTCGTAGAGACCTGTTCCTTGATCGCGGCGAAGGCTTCCGCCCAGCTTGCCGGCGCCAGCTTGCCGTTCTTGCGCACATAGGGGCGGTCGAGGCGCTGCGTGCGCAGGCCGTCCCAGATGAAGCGGGTCTTGTCCGATATCCATTCCTCGTTCACCGCCTCGTTGACGCGCGGCAGGATGCGCATCACTTCGCGGCCGCGGCTATCGACGCGGATCGCCGAACCGACGGCGTCCATCACGTCGATGGATTCGGTCTTGGTCAGCTCCCACGGCCGCGCCTGGAAGGCGAACGGCTTCGAGGTCAGCGCGCCGACCGGACACAGGTCGATGACATTGCCCTGCAGCTCCGAGGTCATGGCGCTTTCGAGATAGGTGGTGATCTCGGCATCCTCGCCACGGCCGATCAGGCCGAGCTCGGAAATGCCGGCGACCTCGGTGGTGAAGCGGACGCAGCGCGTGCAGTGGATGCAGCGGTTCATCACTGTCTTGACCAGCGGCCCGATATACTTGTCTTCGACGGCGCGCTTGTTCTCGTGATAGCGCGAGGAATCGACGCCGAAGGCCATCGCCTGGTCCTGCAGGTCGCACTCGCCGCCCTGGTCGCAGATCGGGCAGTCGAGCGGATGGTTGATCAGCAGGAACTCCATCACGCCTTCGCGGGCCTTCTTGACCATCGGCGTGTTGGTGAAGATTTCCGGCGCCTCGCCGTTGGGGCCGGGGCGCAGGTCGCGTACGCCCATGGCGCAGGACGCTTGCGGCTTGGGCGGACCGCCCTTCACCTCGATCAGGCACATGCGGCAATTGCCGGCGATCGACAGCCGCTCATGAAAGCAGAAGCGCGGCACTTCCGCGCCCGCGTCCTCGGCCGCCTGCAGCAGCGTGTAATGGTCGGGTACAGTGATCTCTTTGCCGTCGACCTTGAGCTTTGCCATCAATTGCCCCCGGCGGTCTTCGCCGTCTCATATGCCTGGATGAGGTCGCCAAGGCTGATGCCGTTGATCATCATGCCGGCGACTTCTGCGTTTTCTATCTTCACGTTGCTCATGTTCACATTGGTGAAAAACGTATTCGAGAGATTTGCGTCTTCCACCTTGGAATTGGTCAGGTTGGTGCGCTGGATCCTGGCCGCCGACAGGTTGACGTTGTGGAACTGAGTGTTCGACATGTTCACGTCATCGAAGCTCGAATTGGCGACGATGGCATTGCGAACGTCGAGAACGTCACGCTTGTCGTGGACCTCCATGCCCTACCCCTGCCTCTTGGCCCTGGCGGCGAGCACAAGCGCAGCCGCCTGGCGGGTCCAGTCGTCACGACCGATGCGGCCGGCCAACGACAGATAGTCCTCGACCCAGGCGATCTCTTCCGGCGTCCAGGCCGCGATCTGTGCATGGGTCCAGATGCCCAGGCCGTTCAGCACCTTCTCCAGCTTCGGCCCGATGCCCGATATCGCTTTGAGATCGGACGGCTTGGCCGGCCGCTCCAAAGGCTTGGGCTGCCTGAAATCCTCGGGCATCAGCCCGGTTGCCGCATTGCCTGCCACCGTGTCGGCGCCGGCGGTGTCCTGTGCCTTCTCAACGGTGTTGGCGGCAATGTCGGTCACATCCCTGGCGAAGATCTGCGCCTCGGCTATCAGCGTCTTGGTCGCCTTGCGCGCCTTGGAAGAGCTTTCTGCGGCGTCCGAAAACACTTCGCTCCTTGCCTCGAAATCATCGACGATCGGCTGGAACAGCCGCTGCGAAGCCTCGGCCGCGCCGGTGAGCGCGCCGAGCCAGACGCCAAAAGCGTGGTTGGCAAGGCCGACGCTGAGCGCCGACATCGCCGCAGCACTCGCGACAGGATGAGCGAACAGATTGACGGCGCTTGCCATCTCCTTCGGCATCATCCTGGTCAAGTCCTGGTTCATCTTCTCGAACTGGTCCATGTCGGGCATCATTGGGTAGGGTATCGAATACGGCGCCATCGGTCGTCTCCTGGTCGTTTCTTCGTATGCCCCGCCCGGTATCCTCGTCTCGGGCCTTCGCCCGTATTTCGATTTCTATTCCGCAGCCACCATCACCGGCTCCGCCCGGTGCGCGTTGCGCGAAAACTCGTCGATGCGCCGCTCCACCTCGCCGCGGAAATGCCGCATCAGGCCCTGGATCGGCCATGCTGCCGCGTCGCCCAGCGCGCAGATCGTGTGGCCTTCAACCTGCTTGGTGACGTCGAGCAGCATGTCGATCTCGCGCTTCTGCGCCTCACCGCGCACCAGCCGTTCCATCACCCGCCACATCCAGCCGGTGCCTTCGCGGCACGGCGTGCACTGGCCGCAGCTCTCATGCTTGTAGAAATACGAGAGCCTGGCGATCGCCTTCACGATATCGGTCGATTTGTCCATGACGATGACAGCCGCTGTGCCGAGGCCCGACTTCAGGTCGCGCAGCGCGTCGAAATCCATCGGCGTGTCGATGATCTGCTCGGCCGGCACCAGCGGCACCGAAGCGCCGCCCGGAATGACCGCCAGGAGATTGTCCCAGCCGCCGCGGATGCCGCCGCAATGCGTCTCGATCAGCTCACGGAACGGGATCGACATCGCCTCTTCGACGGTGCACGGATTGTTGACGTGGCCGGAGATGCAGAACAGCTTGGTTCCGACATTGTTCGGCCGCCCGAAGGACGAGAACCAGGCCGCGCCCCGGCGCAAAATGGTCGGTGCCACCGCGATGGACTCGACATTGTTGACAGTCGTCGGGCAGCCATAAAGGCCGACATTGGCCGGGAATGGCGGCTTCAGCCGGGGCTGGCCCTTCTTGCCTTCAAGGCTTTCGAGCAGCGCCGTCTCCTCGCCGCATATATAGGCGCCGGCGCCGTGATGCATGTAGATGTCGAAATCATAGCCGGAAATGTTGTTCTTGCCGATCAGCTTGGCCTCATAGGCCTCGTCGATGGCGCGCTGCAGCGCCTCGCGCTCCCGGATGAACTCGCCGCGCACATAGATGTAGGCGGCAATTGCACCCATGGCGAAGCCTGCGATCAGGCAGCCCTCGACCAGCGTGTGCGGGTCGTGGCGCAGGATGTCGCGGTCCTTGCAGGTGCCGGGCTCGGATTCATCGGCATTGACGACAAGGTAGCTCGGCCGGCCGTCGCTCTGCTTGGGCATGAACGACCATTTCAGCCCGGTCGGGAAGCCGGCGCCGCCGCGGCCTCGCAGGCCCGACGCCTTCATCTCGTTGACGATCCACTCGCGCCCCTTGGCGATGATGCCGGGCGTGTTGTCCCAGGCGCCGCGCGAAATCGCCCCGGCCAGCGACTTGTCGAAGCGGCCGTAGATGTTGTTGAAGATGCGGTCTTTGTCCTGAAGCATTGTTCGTCCCTCAGACCGGCTTCTTGCCGAAGACGCGGATGTATTCGGCGACCCCGCCCTTGGCGAGCGCCTTGGCCTGCTTGACCCAGTCGTCGCGCTCGATGCGGCCGTGGAAGCTCAGATAGCCGTCCACCCATTCGCGCTCGGCCTTCTTCCAGGACGCGACCTGCGCGAAGGTGAAGATGCCCAGCTCGTGCAGGGTGCCCTCGATCTTCGGCCCGACACCGGAAATCAGCTTGAGATCGTCGACAAGAGCCGGCTTGGCGATGCCGGCCGGGCGGTTCTTGTCGTCGAGCGACGGTTTTGCGGGTTTCGCCGCCGACACTTTGGCTTCCGGCGCCTTGAATGCGGAAGCAGGCTCGGCCTTGTTCTTCGGACCGCTGCGCTGCTTCGAAACCCGTTCGACTTCCGGTGCCGCCTTGTTGGCGTTGGCGGCCGAATGCGGCGGGGCCGAGACGCTCGCTGCCTTTTCCACGGCAGGCGCAACCTTGACCGGTGAAGGCGATTTCAACGCCGGGCTGGTTTCCGGCGCGTCGGTCTTCGGCTTGCTGGCCTTCGACGGCGCGACAGGGGCAGCCGGCGCCGGCACGGGCTCGGCGACGATCGCGTCGGGCGCCGCCCTGGCGGCCTTTGTTGCCGCCTTGGCTTCCTTGTCGCGCGTCGACTTGAGGATCGCCTTTTCGCTGGTCAGAGTCGTCAGGCCGGTGATTGGCTCGGACGTGGTGCGGCCATTCTGTGGCCCGGGCGTCACCGATGCGCCCTTGCCGGCACCGTAAAGATCGATGATCTCGGCCAGCCGCTCGGGCGTCAGGTCCTCGAACGTATCCTTGAAGATCATCACCATCGGCGCGTTGACGCAGGCGCCGAGGCATTCAACCTCCTCCCACGACAGCGTGCCCTTGTCGTTGGTGTGGAACTGGTCGTGATGGATCTTGGAGCGGCACACATCCATCAACGCTTCCGAGCCGCGCAGCATGCAGGGCGTGGTGCCGCAGACCTGAATATGCGCGCGCGTGCCGACCGGATTAAGCTGGTACTGCGTGTAGAAGGTCGCGACTTCGAGGCCACGGATATAGGGCATGCCGAGCATGTCGGAGATCGTCTCGATCGCCGATTTGGTCACCCAGCCTTCCTGCTCCTGCGCCAGCATCAGCAAGGGGATGATCGCCGACTGCTCGCGGCCCTTGGGATATTTCTTGATCCATTGCTTGGCCGCCGCCGCATTCGCCCGGTTGAAGGCGAAGGACGCTGGCTGGACGCTGGCTTCTGCGAGACGGCGGACTGACATTTAGCGATCGACCTCACCAAACACGATGTCGAGGGAGCCAAGCACGGCGGTGACATCGGCCAGCATGTGGCCGCGGCACAGGAAATCCATGGCCTGCAGATGCGCGAAGCCTGGCGCGCGCAGCTTGCAGCGGTAGGGCTTGTTGGTGCCGTCCGAGACCAGATAGACGCCGAATTCGCCCTTCGGCGCCTCGACGGCCGCATAGACCTCGCCGGCCGGCACGCGGTAGCCCTCGGTGTAGAGCTTGAAGTGATGGATCAGTGCTTCCATCGAGCGCTTCATCGCCTGGCGCTTCGGCGGCACCACCTTGCCGTCGAGATTCGACACCGGGCCGGTGCCCTCCTTGCCGAGCAGAAGATCGACGCACTGGCGCATGATCTTGGCCGACTGGCGCATCTCTTCCATGCGCACCAGATAACGGTCGAAACAGTCGCCGTTCTTGCCGATCGGAATGTCGAAATCCATCTCCGGATAACATTCATAGGGCTGCGATTTGCGCAGGTCCCAGGCCGCGCCCGAGCCGCGCACCATGACGCCCGAAAAACCCCAGGCCCAGGCATCGGCCAGCGACACCGTGCCGATGTCGACGTTGCGCTGCTTGAAGATGCGGTTGCCGGTGAGCAGCGCATCGAGATCGTCGAGCGACTTCAGGAACGGATCGATCCACTTGCCGATGTCCTCGACCAGCTTCTGCGGCAGGTCCTGGTGCACGCCGCCGGGGCGGAAATAGGCCGCATGCATGCGCGAGCCGGAGGCGCGCTCGTAGAACACCATCAGCTTTTCGCGTTCGACGAAGCCCCACAGCGGCGGCGTCAGCGCACCGACGTCCAGCGCCTGCGTCGTCACATTGAGGATGTGCGACATGATGCGGCCGATTTCGGAATAGAGCACGCGGATCAGCTGGCCGCGCTTCGGCACCTCGATGCCGAGCAGCCGCTCGGCCGCGAGCGCAAAAGCATGCTCCTGGTTCATAGGCGCGCAATAATCGAGCCGGTCGAGATAAGGCACCGCCTGCAAATAGGTCTTGTGCTCGATCAGCTTTTCGGTACCGCGATGCAACAGCCCGATATGCGGATCGACGCGATCGACAACCTCGCCGTCGAGCTCAAGCACCAACCTCAAAACACCATGCGCTGCAGGGTGTTGAGGTCCAAAGTTGATGTTAAAATTGCGGACGGAGGTTTCAGGCATTCTGGCGCCTCAATTCGTCTTGGCTTTTTCGTCGCCCGGCAGGACGTAATCCGTCCCTTCCCACGGCGAGAGAAAATCGAAATTGCGGAATTCCTGCTTGAGCTCGACCGGCTCGTAGATGACCCGCTTGGCCTCGTCGTCGTAGCGCACTTCCACGAAACCGGTCAGCGGGAAATCCTTGCGTAGCGGATGGCCTTCGAAACCATAGTCGGTGAGGATGCGGCGCAGGTCTGGATGGCCCGAAAACAGCACGCCATAGAGGTCGTAGGTCTCGCGCTCGAACCAGTCGGCGCCGGGATAAACGGCGGTGAGCGACGGCACCATCGTTTCCTCGTCGGCCTGGACCTTGATGCGGATGCGCAAATTCTGCTTCGGCGACAAAAGGTGATAGACGACGTCGAAGCGCCTGGCCCGCGATGGATAGTCGGCGCCGCAGACGTCGATGATCGAGATGAACTGGCAGCGCTGGTCGTCGCGCAGGAAGGTCGCCACCTCGATCAGGTCGCCCGCCTCGACCGAGACGGTCAGCTCGCCATAGGCCAGCACCGCGTTGTTGACCCTGCCGATCAGCTTCTCGCCCAGATAGGTCGAGAGTTCGTTCAACGACTGGCTCATGGGTTCACCGTTCGATCGTGCCGGTGCGGCGGATCTTCTTCTGTAAGAGAAGAATGCCGTAAAGCAGGGCTTCGGCGCTCGGCGGGCAGCCGGGCACATAGATGTCGACCGGCACGATGCGGTCGCAGCCGCGCACCACCGAATAGGAATAGTGGTAGTAGCCGCCGCCATTGGCGCAGGAGCCCATCGAGATGACGTAGCGCGGCTCCGGCATCTGGTCGTAGACCTTGCGCAGTGCCGGCGCCATCTTGTTGGTCAGCGTGCCGGCGACGATCATGATATCGGACTGGCGCGGCGACGCGCGCGGCGCGACGCCGAACCGCTCCGAGTCATAGCGCGGCATCGAGGTATGGATCATCTCAACGGCGCAGCAGGCGAGACCGAAGGTCATGAACATCAGCGAGCCGCTGCGCGCCCAGGTGATCAGCGCCTCGGTCGAGGTAACGAGAAAACCCTTGTCGGCCAGCTCGTTGTTGATCTCGAGGAAGAACGGATCGTCGGAACCGACCGGTCGACCGGTATTGGGGTCGATGATGCCCTTGGGCTTCGGTGCGACGAGCGTGCCGGAACTGTCGTTCAATCCCATTCCAGCGCTCCTTTTTTCCATTCATAGGCAAAGCCGATGGTCAGCACCGCCAAAAACACCATCATCGACCAGAAACCGAGCATGCCGATCTTCGAGAAGGACACCGCCCACGGAAACAGGAAGGCCACTTCCAGATCGAAGATGATGAACAGGATCGACACCAGGTAGAAACGGATGTCGAACTTCATGCGGGCATCGTCGAAGGAGTTGAAGCCGCATTCGTAAGCGGAAAGCTTTTCCGGGTCGGGGTTGCGGTAGGCCACCAGGAACGGCGCAATGATCAGCGCCAAGCCGACGACCAGCGCCACGCCGATGAAGAGGACTATGGGCAGGTACGAACTCAAAAGTGCGTTCATGCTGCGGCTTTCCGTTGGCGGTCAATCCACTTTGATTACAGCAACCAACCTTAATGCGGAAGCGTGACAGATTAACCGCTGAACCGTTTTAGGTGGCCTATGCTGCAACGCGGCGAGGGTTAGCGCAGCGCTTTCGGCGAAGCAAGTCAAACCTTGTTCAAAACGCGGTGCTGGACGGCATATCCCGGAAAACTGGTCCGATCCGCTCCTGTTTGATTTCCTTCACTTTTTACTCCAGTTTTCTCTCCTGACATATATCCCGCCAAAACCCTGCTAGCATGGCTAGGAATCATCGGGTTTTTGCTTCGCTTGAACAGCATCAAGGCGCCGTCCGCATGAAGGAAAAGATCTCGCTCGGCATGGCCCGGCGCATCGCTCTCGCAGCACAGGGATTTACCGACCCGAGACCGGGCGGCACACCGGATCGCCGCCACCTTGCCCGCGTTTTTTCCCGTACCGGCCTGCTGCAGATCGATTCCGTCAGCGCGGTGGTGCGCGCCCACTATATGCCGCTCTATTCACGCCTTGGTTCCTACCCGTTCGCTTTGCTCGACAATGCCGCCGTGACGCGCAAGCGCACGGTGTTCGAATATTGGGCGCACGAGGCGTCCTTCCTGCCGGTCGAGACATACCCGCTGATGCGCTGGCGCATGCAGCGGGCCGAGCGCGGCGATGAAATGTATCTGGGGCTCGCCAATTGGGGCCGCGAACACGCCGCCTATATCGAGGAGATCTATCGCGAGGTCGTTTCGCGTGGCCCGATCGCGGCATCCGCGCTCGAAGGCCAGAAGGGGTCGGGCGGCTGGTGGGGCTGGAGCCACGCCAAACACGCCTTCGAATGGCTGTTCTGGGCCGGGCGCATCACCACGGCATCACGTCGCGGCTTCGAGCGGTTTTACGATCTGCCCGAACGCGTCCTGCCGCAGGCAGTCCTCGACCTGGCGGTGCCCGCCGCTGAGGATGCGCACCGCGAATTGCTGCGCATCTCAGCCCGCGCCCATGGTGTCGCCACCGCGGGCGACCTGCGCGACTACTTTCGCTTGTCGCCAGCCGACATGAAAGGCCGCCTCGAGGAACTGGTCGAAACGGGCGAGCTGCTGCCGGTGCGCGTCGAAGGCTGGGACAAGCCGGCTTACCTGCACAAGGACGCCCGTTTGCCGCGCCGGATCGAGGCGCGCGCTCTGCTGGCGCCATTCGATCCGGTCGTCTTCGAACGAGCGCGGGCGGAGAGATTGTTCGATTTCCGCTACCGCATCGAGATCTACACGCCGGCCGAAAAGCGCCAGTACGGCTATTATGTGATGCCGTTCCTCCTCGGCGACCGGATCGTCGCGCGCCTCGACCTCAAGGCTGATCGCCCAGCAAGCGTGCTGCGCGTCCACGCCGCCTACGCCGAAGCCTGCGCACCACCCGAAACCGCCGCTCAGCTCTTCGAGGAATTGAAGCAGATGCAAGGCTGGCTCGGCCTGGAGCGCATCGAAGTGACGCCAGCGGGCGATCTGGGTCCGGCGCTTGCCGACATGGCCGTGTCGTAGACGCGCGTTGACACGACTGTCCCTACAAGCCTAAATCCGCTGCAGACGGTCTCCTCTCGGCAAAGGGAGGAGCCAAGAGGGAATGCGGTGCGGGATCTGAAGATCTCAAATCCGCGGCTGTCCCCGCAACTGTAAGCGACGAGCCTCAGCCGAAAACCACTGGGATGTTCCCGGGAAGGCGGCACCGAGGCGATGACCCGCGAGCCAGGAGACCTGCCGTCTGAGACATAAAGAATCCGATCGCCTGGCGGGTTTTCCGGGCAAGGAGCCTGATTTGGAGCGCGACAGCAGTTTTCCGGCTGAGACAGCGGACATATTGTCCGGCGGCGGCGATTCCCTCGCCGGCGTCACCGTCATTGTCTGCGCCTCCTGCCGCGACGAGACCGGCTCCGATGGCCATCCCCGTGCCGGCGCGCTGCTCGCCGATGATGCGCGCCGCGCCGCTTCGGGCGAAGACCTCCGCATCCGCACCGTCGAATGCCTCGGCAATTGCAAGCGCCGCCTCAGCGCTGCGATCCTGCGCGACGGCTGCTGGAGCTACGTCTTCGGCGACCTTACCACGACCAGCGGCGCCGACCTCGTCACCGGCGCAAAGCTCTTCGCCACCTCGACCGACGGCCTCATTCCCTGGCGCGGGCGACCCGATTCCCTGAAGCGCGGCCTCGTCGCGCGCATCCCTCCCCTCGACATCCTGAAGGACTGACCATGACCGCTTCCGTGTCCCGCGTTCCTTGCACCGTCGTCACCGGTTTCCTCGGCGCCGGCAAGACGACGCTGATCCGCCATCTGCTCGAGAACGCCGGCGGCAAACGTATTGCGATCATTGTGAATGAGTTTGGCGACATCGGCATCGACGGCGAGATTCTCAAGGGCTGCGGCATCGACACTTGCCCGGAGGAAAACATCGTCGAACTGGCCAATGGCTGCATCTGCTGCAGCGTGGCCGACGATTTCGTTCCGGCGCTCGACCAGATCCTGTCGCTGACGCCAAAGGTCGACCACATCCTGATCGAGACTTCCGGCCTGGCTCTGCCAAAGCCGCTCGTCCAGGCTTTCCAGTGGCCGACGGTGAAGAGCCGGGTGACCGTCGATGGCGTCATCGCCGTGGTCGACGGCCCGGCGCTGGCCGAAGGCCGCGTCGCCAACGACATGGACGCCCTGCAAGCGCAGCGCGCCGCCGACAACTCGCTCGACCATGACGATCCGGTCGAAGAGGTGTTCGAGGACCAGATCGCCTGCGCCGACCTGATTATCCTGTCGAAGAGCGACCTGATGGACGCCGCCGGTTCGGCTCGCGCCAACACCATCATCAACGAACACTCAGCCCGCGCCGTGAAGATCGTGCCGACGTCGCATGGCAAGGTCGATCCCTCCGTACTGCTCGGCCTCGGTCTCGCCGTCGAGGACGACATCGAGAACCGCAAATCCCATCATGACGGCGCATTCGACCACGAGCATGACGACTTCGACACGTTCATCGTCGACATTCCCTCGATCGCCAATCCGGATGAGTTGGCAAAACGCGTCGCCACCGTGGCCGAGGAAGAAAACGTGCTGCGCGTCAAAGGCTTCGTCGAGGTCGGCGGCAAGCCGATGCGGCTCCTGCTGCAGGCCGTCGGCCCGCGCGTCAATCACTATTACGACCGCGCCTGGACGGTGGATGACGACCGCCGCTCGCGCCTGGTCGTCATCGGCCTGAAGGGGCTGAACCGCCCGGCCATCGAGCGTATCCTCGCCGGCTGAGGCAAAACCGAACCGCGATGCACATCCTCACCACAACATCCGCCTCGCTCGACGACCTCGCCGAGCCTGTCGATCTCCGGCAGACGCCGGCGGATATCGTGGCGCTGTCCTTCACCGACAGCGATCTCTCCGGACTGGCGGCGGCGTGGAAGGCGGACGCGGCGCGCCTGCCGTCGATGCGGCTGGCAGCGCTTCGCGATCTGCGCCATCCGATGTCCGTCGATCTCTGGATCGACAGCGTGGCGCGACATGCCAGGGTCATTCTCGTCCGCATCCTCGGTGGCTACGACTGGTGGCGCTACGGCTGCGACCAACTCGCCGCGATTGCGCGTGAGCGCGGCATAAAACTGGCGCTGCTGCCCGGCGAGAGCCACGACGAGGATTTGCGGCTGATCGAAGCCTCGACACTGCCGCGTGCGGAGTTGGACGCGCTGCTTGGCTATTTCCGCGAGGGCGGCCCGGCGAATATGGCGGTGCTGGTGCAGAGGCTGGCTCGGTTGGCGGGGGCGAATGCCGATGTCGTCGAGCCGGTCGCGGTGCCCAAGGCGGGATTTTACGAGCCTGGACGAGGCGTCGTGGATAAGCCGGGCCTTTCGAATGTCTGCGCCGCCGTCATCCCCATCCTGTTCTACCGCTCGATGCTGCTCGCCGCCGATGTCGCGCCGATCGACGCGCTTTTTGAAGAACTCAGAGCGCGCGGCATGGCGCCCGTGCCGATCTTTGTCTCGAGCCTCAAGGACCCGGTTTCGCTCGCCTTTGTCGAGACGTCACTCGCCGCGCTGAACCCCGCCGCGATCATAACCGCGACCGCCTTCGCCTCCGGCGCCGAACCCGGCGTCGAAACCCTGTTCGACCGCGCCGGCGTGCCGGTCTTCCAGGTCATCGTCGCCACGACCAGGCGCGACGTCTGGGAGAAAAACCAGCGCGGCCTGGCGCCTGCCGACCTTGCCATGCATGTCGTGCTGCCCGAACTCGACGGCCGCATCCTGGCCGGCGCCATCTCCTTCAAGGGTGAAAGCGAAACCGATCCGGCACTGGCCTTCCGCGCCTTCGCCAACCGGCCGGAGCCGGACCGCGTCGCGCAGGTGGCAAACCGCATCGAGGCGTTTGTCCGCCTCCAGCGGGCGCCGCGCGCGACGCGCAAACTTGCCATCCTGATCCCCGACTATCCCAGCGCCCCCGGCCGCACCGGCTATGCCGTCGGCCTCGACGTGCCGTCCAGCGTGCTCGCCATGCTGCATGATCTGAAGGAACAGGGCTACGCCGTTGAAGGGATTCCGCAATCGCCGCGGATGTTGCTGGAGATGCTGGAAAAGGGTGGCCACGGGCTCGCCTTGGAGGATTACCTCGCCTTTTCGGCGGAGCTACCCGAAGCCGCGCGTGAAGCGATGGAAGCGGCGTGGGGGAAAGCCAATAACGACCCTCACATCAATGCGCCCCCCTCTGTCCTGCCGGACATCTCCCCCACAAGGGGGGAGATCGGCAGCTTCGCCGACGGTGCCAGCTTTCCAACGTTGGAGATTGGCGAAGGCAGAGACGAGAGCGCAATCTCCCCCCAAGTGGGGGAGATGTCTGGCAGGACAGAGGGGGGCGCGACAGAACGCCAACCTTTGCAGAGATTTGGCGAAAAGCACTTCCCCTTCCGCGCCGCGACCTTCGGCAACATCACCGTGGCGCTGGCCCCTGATCGCGGCCGGTCAGCCGACCGCCGCGCGGACTATCACGACCCGACGCTCCCCCCGCGCCACGAACTGATCGCCTTCGGCCTCTGGCTGCGCAATTCCCTCGGCGCGCACGCCCTCATCCATGTCGGCGCCCACGGCACGCTCGAATGGCTGCCCGGCAAGACAGTCGCGCTCTCGGCAACCTGCTTTCCCGAAATCGTCACCGGTCCCCTGCCCGTCATCTATCCCTTCATCGTCTCCAATCCCGGCGAAGCGGCGCAAGCCAAGCGGCGCATTGCCGCCATCACGCTTGGCCATCTGCCGCCGCCGCTGACTGGCGCCGGGCTGGACGAGAACCAGCACAAGCTTGAACGGCTGGTCGACGAATATGCCCAGGCCGACGGGCTCGACCGCCGCCGCCGCGACCGGCTGGCTAGGCTGATCGTCGAGACGGCGCAGAAGACCGGGCTTGCCGCCGAGGCCGGTGTCGCCAGGACGGATGCTCCCGACGAAGCGCTGCGCCGCATCGACGCCTGGCTTTGCGATCTCAAGGATTTCGCCATCAAGGATGGCCTGCATATCTATGGGCGCTCGCCCGAGGGGGAAGCCGATCCGCTGCGCCTGCAAAGTGCGGCGGCCGAGATGTCAGCGCTTTTGGCGGCGCTCGACGGCCGCCACGTCAAGGCCGGTCCGGCCGGTGCGCCGGCGCGCGGCCGTTCCGACGTGCTGCCTACGGGCCGCAACCTGTTCACCTCGGACCCGCGCACCATGCCGACGCCGACTGCCTTTGATCTGGGCAGAGCGGCGGCCGAGGAAGTGGTGCGAAGCTACATGCAGTCGCATGGCGACTGGCCGCGCTCTCTGGTCATCGACCTGTGGGGCTCGGCGTCGCTGCGCACCGGCGGCGAGGAGATCGCCCAAGGCCTGGCGCTGATGGGCTGCCGGCCGCAATGGGATGCCGCGACCGGCCGCGTCACCGGCATAGAAGTGCTGCCGCCGGCAACGCTCGGCCGACCGCGCGTCGATGTCACTTGGCGCATTTCGGGCCTGTTCCGCGACATGTTCCCGACCCAGATCGCCCTTATCGACGCCGCCGCCAATGCCGTTGCCACCCGCGACGAGGACGCTTCGGAAAACCCATTGGCGGCCAGGACCCGCACCGAGGGCAAGATCAGCCCGCGCATTTTCGGCACCTCGCCCGGCACCTACGGCGCCGGCGTCGAAGACATTTTGGCAAGCGGCGACTGGGCGGCGCGTGAAGAAATCGGCCGCGCCTATCTCGACGCCACCTCGCACGCCTATGGCGGCGCCGACGGCGAAGCGGTCTCCGCGCCTGGCGCCTTCGAAACCCGGATCGCCGAGGCCGACCTCCTCGTCCATACCGGCGACGACCCCGGCCGCGACATTTTGGAAGGCTCCGCCGATGTCGCCTTCATCGGCGGTTTTTCGGCAGCTCTTGCGGCCCTCGGCAGGAACGCCGACGTCATCGTGCTCGACACCACGGACCCGCAAATGCCGAAACCACGCTCGGTCGGAGAAGCCGTGTCTCGCGTCGTTCGCGCCCGCTCCGTCAACCCGCGTTTCATCGCCGGCCAGATGCGACACGGCCCGCGCGGCGCCTCGGAATTTGCCGAAACGGTTGACCGGCTGGTTGGCTTTGCCGAAACGACGAACGCCATATCCGGCGCGCTGATCGAGGCCGTGCATGACGCCTATCTCGGCGATCCAGACGTTCGCGCCTTCATCCTGCGCGAGAACCCGGCGGCGGCCAAAGTTATCGCCGAGCGGTTCCAATCGGCACGGCGGCGCGGCCTCTGGCATCCGCTGCGCAATTCGATCGACGACGATCTCGCCACCCTGATCGCCGAAGCCCAAGGAGTGGCGGCATGAACGCCTTCTCCCGCCGCGGCGCCTGCCCTGCTCTCAGCAAGCCGATGCAGACCGGCGACGGACTTCTGGTGCGGCTCAACCCGGTTGCTGGAGGACTATCGCCGAAGCTTTTGATCGGACTCGGCGAATCAGCCTTGCGGCACGGCAACGGCATCATGGAAGTGACCGCCCGCGGCAGCCTGCAGATCCGGGGATTGACTCTGGAGAGCGCGCGTCTGCTGGCTGGAGAGGTCGGCGCGCTGGGCATTGCCGTGCGCACCGGCGTGCCGGTCGAGACCGGGCCTCTGGCCGGGCTCGACCCGCAAGAAGTCGCCGACCCGCGGTCGTTGGCGGAGAGCATTCGCGCAGCGATCGATGAAGCCGGACTGGCGCAGCGGCTAGGGCCGAAGGTTTCGGTGATCGTCGACGGCGGCGGGCAGTTGGTCATGGATGCGGTGACGGCCGATGTGCGGCTCGTTGCAACGCGCACCAATGCGGGAATCCAGTGGCGGGTGTCTGTTGCGGGCGACGGGCAGGCAGCGACGCCGCTTACCGTTGTTGAGGAAGATGCGGCCCGGGATATCACGGTCGCGGCTCTGAGGATGATTGCCGAGAAAGGCCGCGACGCGCATACAAGGGATTTGACTGAGAGGCAGCTGACATCTCTCGCAAGCTGGCATTCCTTCGCGCCCCCCTCTGTCCTGCCGGACATCTCCCCCACTTGGGGGGAGATCGGCAACTCCGGCGACGGCTCCGTTTCTGTAATCTCCCCGCACTCCTCGACTTCGTCGATTGGCGAAAGCAGAGGCGCGAGCACAATCTCCCCCCAAGTGGGGGAGATGTCCGGCAGGACAGAGGGGGGCGCGAAGGAACGCTTTCCTCTGACACCTTCGGCCCGCTCGCCCGTCGGCATCTTCGAATTGGCCGCAGCCGGCCATGCCCTCGGCATAGGCCTGCCCTTCGGCAGCATGCCGGCACAAAAGCTCATCGACCTCACCCAACGCGCCTTCACCCTGGGCGCAACCGAAATCCGCCTGGCACCCGGCCGCGCGTTGCTTGTCCTGGGCATCTCCCCATCCGCCTGCCCCGCTCTTCAGCATGCTGCCGCCACCCTCGGCTTCGTCACAACCCCATCCGACCCACGCACCAGGATCGCCGCTTGCCCCGGCTCGCCGGCCTGCGCCTCCGGCCAAATCGCCACCCGCGACATCGCCGAGACCATCGCCTCGGAAAACGCCGACATCCTCGATGCCTCCCTCACCCTGCACATTTCCGGCTGTACCAAGGGCTGCGCGCATCCGGGCAAAGCGGCGCTGACATTGGTCGGTGACGAAAACGGAGCCGGACTTGTCGTGGACGCGACTGCAAAGGCTCTTCCTGCCGGATACAGGCCGGGCTATGACGCCGCGCGCGGTGTCAGTGGCGTTGCAGCGGCAATCCGCAAAGAACGACTTCGAGGCGAGACCGCCGCCGCCTGCCTAGCAAGGCTTGGCGCGGCCGGCATCGCAGAAGCTTACCGACAGGAATGAGCATGGCCGCCTACGACTACATCCACGACGGCACGGCGATCTACGAGCGCTCCTTCGCCATCATCCGCGCCGAAGCCGACCTGTCGCGCTTTTCGGATGCCGAGGCAGATGTCGCGATCCGCATGATCCATGCCTGCGGCCAGGTCGAGGCCGCCAGCCATTTCGTCTTCTCCAGTGATTTCGTTGCCGCCGCGCGTGCCGCACTTTCGGGCGGTGCGCCGATCTTCTGCGACGCCGAGATGGTCTCGCATGGCGTCACCCGCGCCCGGCTGCCGGCCGGCAATGACGTGATCTGCACCCTGCGCGACCCGCGAACACATGAGATCGCCAACACAATCGGCAACACCCGCTCGGCCGCTGCGATCGACCTGTGGGGCGAGCGCATGGCCGGTTCGGTCGTCGCCATCGGCAATGCGCCGACCGCGCTCTTCTACCTGCTGGAAAAGCTGCGCGACGGCGCGCCGAAGCCGGCCGCGATCATCGGCATGCCGGTCGGTTTCGTCGGTGCTGCCGAATCGAAGGATGCGCTGGCCGAGAATTTCTATGGCGTGCCCTACGCCATCGTGCGCGGAAGGCTGGGCGGCAGCGCCATGACCGCCGCCGCGCTCAACGCATTGGCGAGGCCGGGCCTGTGAACGCGATAGCAAAAGGCCGCCTGGTTGGCGTCGGCACCGGTCCCGGCGACCCCGAACTGCTGACGCTGAAGGCCGCGCGGGCATTGGCTGAAGCCGATGTCGTGGCGTACTTCGCCAAGCGCGGCAACAACAGCAATGCTCGTGCCATCGTCGAGGCGCGCTTCCGGCCGGACATGCTGGAACTGCCGCTGCTCTATCCGGTGACGACGGAGATCGACAAGGATCACGACGACTACCGCTCGCAGATCACCGAATTCTACGAGCAATCGGCCGAGGCCGTCGCCGTGCACCTCGATGCCGGCAGGATGGTGGCGGTGCTCTCGGAAGGCGATCCGCTCTTCTACGGCTCCTACATGCACCTGCATGTTCGGCTGGCGCATCGCTTCCCGACAGAGGTCATTCCCGGCGTCACCGCGATGTCCGGCTGCTGGTCGGCGACCGGTCTACCGATCGTCCAGGGCGACGATGTGCTGACCGTGCTGCCGGGCACGATGAGCGAGTTCGAATTGACCCGCCGCCTTGCGGACACCGATGCCGCTGTCATCATGAAGGTCGGCCGCAACCTGCCCAAGATCAGGCGGGCACTGGAGGCGACCGGCAAGCTGACCAAAGCCGTCTATGTCGAGCGCGGCACCATGCCGGGCAGCGTCTCGATGCGGCTGGCCGACAAGCAGGACGACAAGGCGCCCTACTTCGCCATCGTGCTGGTGGCTGGTTGGTCGACCCGGCCCGGCGCGTCGGGAGCCAAGCCATGAGCGGCCGCCTGACCGTCATCGGCCTTGGGCCCGGCAATGCCGACCAGGTCACGCCCGAGGCGAGCCGCGCCGTTGCGGAAGCCAAATTCTTCTACGGCTACAAGCCTTATCTCGACCGGCTCGAGCTGCGCCCCGACCAGACCCGCGTCGCCTCCGACAATCGCGAGGAGCTCGCCCGCTCCAAGGACGCACTGGTGAAGGCCGCCGAGGGCCATGATGTCGCCGTTGTCTCCGGCGGCGATCCCGGCGTCTTTGCCATGGCGGCAGCCGTCTGCGAGGCGATCGAGGCCGGCCCTGCCGAATGGCGCGCCGTCGACGTCGCGATCGTGCCAGGGATCACCGCCATGCTCGCGGTCGCCGCCCGCATCGGCGCGCCGCTCGGCCATGATTTCTGCGCCATCTCGCTGTCCGACAATCTGAAGCCGTGGGAGTTGATCGAACTGCGCCTGCTGGCGGCTGCCGGCGCCGGCTTCGTCATCGCGCTCTACAACCCGATCAGCAAGGCGCGCCCCTGGCAGCTCGGCCGCGCCTTCGAATGCCTCGCCGCCATCCTGCCCGGCACGACGCCGGTCATCTTCGGCCGCGCCGCAGGCCGACCCGACGAGCGCATCGAGGTTTTCTTGCTGGCCGACGCCGATGCGGAAAAGGCCGACATGGCGACCTGCATCATTATCGGCTCGCCGGAAACCAGGATCATCCGCCGCGGCGAGCGGCCGTCGCTGGTCTACACACCGCGCTCCGCCACGGGTTCGAGAAAATGATCGACCATCGCGGCGAGCGCTTCGACGGTTTCAGCCGACGGAACGTCTGGCAGCTCCGGCCTGCGCACCATTATCACGCCGATGCCGACCGCTCGTGCCGCGGCGATCTTGCCGTAGGTCGCCTCGCCGCCACTGTTCTTGGACACGATGACGTTGATGCCATGCTCGACAAGCAGCGCGCGTTCGTCGGCTTCCCGGAACGGTCCGCGCGCCAGCAGATAGGTTGCGACCGGCACCGCCAGCCTCGGCTCGACCGGATCGACGCTGCGGATGAGATAGTGGTGTTGGGGTGCCGCTTCGAAGGCGGCCACCTCTTGCCGTCCGAGTGCCAGGAAGACACGGCGCGGCGCCTCGCCGAGGGCCTCGACCGCGCCAGCCACGGTGGCGACCAGCGTCCAGCTGTCGCTGTCGACGGGCTCCCAGCCGGGACGCCTGAGCGCCATGATCGGCACGCCGGAAAGCTGCGCCGCGTCCGCTGCATTGGCCGAAATTCGCGCCGCATAGGGATGCGTGGCATCGATCAGCAAAGCCGTACCGGCTTCCTCGAGATACGCCGCCAGCCCGGGCACGCCGCCAAACCCTCCGGTGCGGACGGGAACGCCTTGCGTCACAGGGCTTTCGGTGCGGCCGGCCAACGACAGCGTGACCGAGAGGTCGGCGCGAAGAGCCAGCTTTCCCGCCAGCTGCCGGGCTTCGGTGGTTCCGCCGAGGATCAGAATACGGTGGGGCATCATGCCTGCTGAGGGTCCGCGCGGCGCCAAGCTCAACTCATGGCTCACAATCGTCGGCATCGGCGAGGACGGTTTAGCGGGTCTCGGCGACGAGGCCAAGCGGCGGATCGCAGGGGCCGAGTTCGTCTTCGGGGGCAAGCGCCACCTTGCGCTGGTGGCGGCGATCGTCAAGGGCGAAGCCCGCGCCTGGCCGACTCCCTTCGACCCGGACATGCGCGGCGTGCTGGCGCTGGCCGGCAAGAACGTCTGCGTGCTCGCCTCCGGCGACCCGTTCTTCCATGGCGTTGGCGCCACCCTTGCCCGCAAGGTGAAGACGCAGGACATGCATGTCATCCCCGCGCCATCGTCGCTTTCGCTGGCCGCATCCCGTCTCGGCTGGGCCTTGCAGGACATCGAGACCATTTCCCTGCATGGCCACTCGATCGATCTGATCCGGCCGCTGCTGCACCCCGGCACCCGCGTCCTTGCCCTGACCTCCGACGCCGACGCGCCGGCTGCCATCGCGCGGCTGCTGACCGAACTCGACTTCGGCGCCTCGCGGCTGACGGTCCTGGAGGCCCTGGGGGGACCTAGCGAAAACGCGCGGTCGACCCGCGCCGACGCCTTCGACCTCGAAACCATCAACCCTCTCAACGTGCTGGCGATCGAGGTTGACTCAACTCCGGATGCCCGAATCCTGCCGCTGACACCAGGCCTCGCCGATCATCTGTTCGATCATGACGGCCAGATCACCAAGCGCGAGATCCGCGCCATGACCCTGTCGGCACTGGCGCCGAGGCGCGGCGAACTGCTGTGGGATATCGGCGCCGGTTCCGGTTCCATCGGCATCGAATGGATGCTTGCCCACCCCTCGATGCGCACCATCGCCATCGAGGTCGATTCGACCCGTGCCGCCCGCATCCATCGCAACGCAGCTGCTTGTGGCGTCCCAGGCCTTGTCGTCGTCGAAGGTTCGGCGCCGAAGGCGTTGGCCAAACTGGACACACCCGATGCCATCTTCATCGGCGGCGGTGGCAGCGATACCGGCGTGCTCCGCGCAGCCATCAAGGCTTTGCCCTCTGGCGGCCGGCTGGTCGTCAATGCGGTGACGCTGGAGATGGAGGCCTTGCTCCTTGCCCAGCACACCAAGCATGGCGGCGACCTCACCCGCATCGCCATTTCGCGCGCCTCCCCGGTCGGTTCGATGCAGGCCTGGCGGCCGGCCATGCCGGTCACCCAATGGAGCTGGGTGAAGCCATGATGGTCGCAGGCATCGGCAGCCGCAAAGGCGTCAACGCAGGCGAGGTGCTTGCGGCGATAGAAACCGCGCTGGAGGCGCACGGGCTGGCGATGACGGCGCTGTCTGCATTGGCGACCGCCTCTGTTAAGCAGGACGAACCGGCAATCTTCTCCGCTGGGCGCGAACTCGCTCTCCCGGTGATCGTTGTAGAGGACGATGCTCTGAAGTCTGCATCGTCTGGCACGCTTAGCCGCTCCGACCTGTCTCAGTCGAAGGCTGGCACACCGTCGGTCTCGGAAGCATCAGCCCTCGCTGCGGCCGGCCAGGGCGCAAAGCTGCTGGGGCCGCGCACCGTGCTCGGCCCGGTCACCTGCGCCATCGCCATCAGCGGAGATGCGGCATGACCGTCCATTTCATCGGCGCCGGACCGGGCGCCGCCGACCTCATCACCCTGCGCGGTGCAAGGCTGCTGGCCAGCTGTCCGGTCTGCCTCCATGCCGGCTCGATCGTCGCCCCGGAATTGCTGCAGCACTGCGCTCCCGGGACAAAGATAATCGACACCGCACCAATGTCGCTGGACGAGATCGAGGCCGAATATCTGGCCGCCCACAGGGACGGCCACGATGTCGCCCGCCTGCACTCTGGCGACCTGTCGGTGTGGAGCGCGGTGGCCGAGCAGATCCGACGGCTGGAGAAGCACAGCATCCCTTATACGCTGACACCGGGCGTGCCCTCTTTCGCTGCCGCCGCCGCAGCGCTGCGCCGCGAACTCACCATTCCCGAAGTCGCGCAGAGCCTGGTGCTGACCCGCGTCTCCGGCCGCGCCTCGAAGATGCCACCCGGCGAGACGCTGGCCGGCTTCGGCCGCACTGGCGCCACGCTCGCCATCCATCTCGCCATCCATGCCATCGACCGCGTCGTCGCCGAGCTGACGCCGCTCTATGGCGCCGATTGCCCGGTGGCGGTGGTCTTCCGCGCCTCCTGGCCGGACGAGCGCGTGCTGACCGGCACGCTGGCGACCATCGAGGCGCAGCTGGCCGCCGATCCGATCGAGCGCACGGCGATCATCTTCGTCGGCAGTTCGCTGGCAGCGCAGGATTTTGGCGAGAGTTCACTTTATGACGCCCACTACCAGCGGCGTTTTCGCGGACGGGACGGGTTGTGAGCGGCAGCGCCAAGCATAAGAGCGGAAACGCAACGGTCGAGCAGGCGCTCGCACGGCTGAACTTCAAGCCGCGCGAACTGGAGCCCGGACATGTCTGGCTGGCCGGCGCCGGCCCCGGCGATCCCGGCTGCCTGACGCTGGAAGTGCTGGCCGCCCTCGGCCAATGCGACGCGCTCGTCTATGACGCGTTGGTCTCGCCCGATGCCGTCGCGGTGGCGGCCGACGCCGAACTCTTCTATGCCGGCAAGCGCGGCGGCCAGCCGTCGATGAAACAGGACGACATCACCGCTTTGCTCGTGCGTCTGGCGCGCCAAGGCCGCAGGGTCGTCCGGCTGAAGGGTGGCGACCCCTATATTTTCGGCCGTGGCGGCGAAGAAGCGTTGGCACTTGCGCGCGAAAACATCCCGTTCCGCGTTCTGACCGGGCTGACGTCGGGCCTCAGCGCACTCGCCGCCGCCGGCATTCCCGCCACAATGCGTGGCATCAACAAGGCAGTGATCCTGGCGACCGGCCACGCCGCCGGCGCCGAAGACGATCTCGACTGGGCGGCAATCGCCCGCACCGGCCAGCCCATGGTCGTCTATATGGGCATGGCCAATCTGCCGGTCATCGCAGCCTCCCTCCTCGACGGCGGCCTGGCACCCTCGACGCCGGCCGCGGTGATCGTGTCCGCCACGACTCCGCAGGAGCGCATCGTCGTCGCCACGCTCTCCACCATCGCTGAAGAGGCGGCCGCAGCCGGCTTGACCGCGCCGGCGCTGATCGTCGTCGGCGGCATTGTCGCCATGCGCGCGGCATTGGCGGGCGAGCCATGACCCGCGCCATCATCATCGGCGCGCCGCGCTCGGGCTCGGGCAAGACCAGTGTCACCATCGGCATCCTGCGTGCGCTGGCCCGGCGCGGCGTCAAGGTGCGTGGCGCCAAATCCGGTCCTGACTATATCGACCCCGGCTTCCACACCGCCGCGACAGGGCTGTCCGGCGTCAACCTTGACAGCTGGGCGATGTCGCCCACCTTGCTCAACGCGCTCGCCGGCAACGCAACCGAGGATGCCGACTTCATCTTCCTCGAAAGCGCCATGGGCCTGTTCGACGGCATACCCGCGCCGGCCGGGCGCTCCGGCTCGGCGGCCGATCTCGCGCGGCTCTACGGCCTGCCGGTGCTGCTGGTGCTCGACGTGTCCGGACAGTCGACGACTGCCGCAGCCGTCGCCAAGGGCTTTGCCACCTATGATCCCGGCGTGCGCATGGCCGGCGTCGTGCTCAACCGGCTCGGCAGCGAACGCCATCTCCGGCTCTGCGGCGATGCGATCGAGGCGCTCGGCCTGCCCGTTGTCGGCGCCATCCTGCGCGATCCCACGCTCAACCTGCCCGAACGCCATCTCGGCCTCGTCCAGGCCGGCGAATATGAGAACCTGATGGCGCATCTCGACCTTTTGGCCGACATGGCGGAAAAATCGCTCGACCTCGATGCCATCATGACGCTGGCGGCGCCATTCCAACCAGCTCCTGGCGGCTTCGGCGATGCCTTGCAGCCACCCGGCCGGCGCATAGCATTGGCCGAAGACGCCGCCTTCACTTTCCTCTACCCGCATGTCGCCGCGTATTGGCGCAAGGCCGGCGCCGAGATCGTCCCCTTCTCGCCGCTCGCCGACGAGGCGCCCGACGAAAGCTGCGACGTCTGCTGGTTGCCGGGCGGCTATCCGGAGCTTCACGCCGGCCGCCTTGCCAATGCTGAAGATTTCCGTGCCGGCATGGCAAAATTCGCTGCAACGAAACCCGTCCACGGCGAGTGCGGCGGCTTCATGGTGCTGGGCGAGACGCTGGAGGATGCGTCGGGCGAGACGCACAAAATGCTCGGCCTGCTCGGCCATTCGACCAGCTTCGCCAGGCGCAAGATGAACCTCGGCTACCGCGAGGCGCGGCTGCGTGCCGATTGTCCGCTGGGAGGCCAGGGCACGCTGGTCCGTGGCCATGAGTTCCACTATGCGCAGATGCTTGCTGCCGGCAATGATGAGCCGCTGGCCGACCTCGCCGACGGCCAAGGCAATCCGCTCGGCGCCTCCGGCTACCGGCGCGGCCATGTCAGCGGCACGTTCTTCCATGCCATTGCGAGGAGCTAGGGCATGAAGCTCCGGAATTTGACCCTTTCGCCCCGACAAATCCTCGACGACATCGCGCTTTGCCTGGTTTTCTTCACAAGACTGCCGCTGCCCGTCTTCGACTTTCGCGGCCGCAGCCTCGCCGCCGCGATCTGGGCCGCGCCGGTCGCCGGCCTTGCCGTCGGCCTGATCGGCGCGGTCGTCTACGCCACGGCGGAACGGTTCGGCCTTGCCATGGGTCCGGCAGCGGCACTTGCCTTGGCGGCAACCTTGCTCACCACCGGCTGTTTGCATGAGGACGGGCTGTCCGATGTCGCCGACGGCTTTGGCGGCGGCAAGACGCGCGGCCTGAAACTGGAGATCATGCGCGACAGCCGCATCGGCGCCTACGGTGCATCGGCGCTGGCCCTGTCGCTGCTGATCCGCTGGAGCGCGCTTTCACAACTCGTCGACCCCACACAGGCGCTCTTCGCCCTCATTGCCGCGCACGCCGCCTCACGCGGCTTGCTGGGCGCCTTCATGCATCTCTTGCCCTCAGCGCGGTCCGACGGCCTCTCGGCCGGCGCCGGCACCGCTTCGGTCGAAACCGCCATAGCCGGTGCCGTACTCGGCGCGGTCCCGCTGCTCTTGCTCGGGCCCGGAGGCGCCATTGTCGCGGTCATCCTGCTTGGCCTGCTGTTTGCAGCGTTCCGCGCCCTTTGCCTCAACCAGATCGATGGCCAGACCGGCGATACGGTCGGCGCCCTGCAGCAGCTGGGCGAGATCACGATCCTGCTCGTCGCTTCCGTTTCCCAATCCTGACTCTTCCCCGGAGATTTTGCCCCCATGCCCTTCAAATCGCTTGATGAACTGCGCGCCGCTTGCCTCGACCTGCCGGCCGGCAGCGACACGGCAGCGACAGCCGTCGCCCGCCGCCAGGACACGCTGACCAAGCCGCAAGGTAGCCTCGGCCGTCTCGAAACCATCGCCACCTGGCTGGCGCGCTGGCAGGGCCGTGACATGCCGCAGCTCGACCGCGTCAAAGTCTTCGTCTTCGCCGGCAACCACGGCGTCACCGCGCAGGGCGTGTCGGCTTTCCCGTCCGAGGTCACCGTGCAGATGGTGGCGAATTTCGCCGGCGGGGGTGCCGCCATCAATCAGCTTGCCCGCATCGCCGGCGCCGAACTCGACGTCATTCCGCTCGATCTGGAGCACCCGACCGGCGATTTCACGCAAGCGGCGGCAATGGACGAGACGGCCTTCCTTGCCGCCGTCTCGGCCGGCTACGACGCTGTGACGAACGATATCGACCTCGTCTGCTTCGGCGAAATGGGCATCGGCAACACGACGTCGGCCGCAGCCATTTCGGCGGCACTGTTCGGCGGCGGCGCGGAGAAGTGGACCGGGCGCGGCACGGGCGTCGACGATGCCGGCCTGAAGCGCAAGGTCACGGCCATCGAGGCCGGCCTGAAGCGCCACGCCGCGGCTCTGACCGACCCGTTGAAGATCGCCGCCACGCTTGGCGGGCGCGAGCTTGCCGCCATCTTCGGCGCGACGCTCGCCGCGCGCCACAACAATGTGCCGGTGTTGCTCGACGGCTTTGTCTGCAGCGCCGCCGCTGCTCCCCTCGCAAGGCTGCACCCGACCGGCCTCGCCCACACGATCGCGGCCCACGTCTCGGCCGAGTCCGGCCACCGTCGTCTATTGGAGGCGCTCGGCCTGCCGCCGTTGCTCGATCTCGGCATGCGGCTTGGCGAAGGCTCCGGCGCTTGTCTCGCGGTCAACGTCGTCCGCTCGGCGCTGGAATGCCACGCCCGCATGGCGAGTTTTGCGGAAGCCGGTGTGTCGGAAAAGTAAATCCGGTCAGAGTTTCAACGCTGCCGATGCATTTGAAGACAGCGTGGCCGCTCTACTCGCGACCACGCTTTCGCAGGATGAATAGGTGCGGTGGACAGCGGATCACGGACCAAGAACATCGTTAACTGTTCGTTAGCCACGCTGTCCTAATTTGAGACATCCGACGCAGATCGTCGGGTAGAGGTCGCGCTAGTTTTTCGGACCCAGCCAAGCCCCGCCAAGGCTAGCGCGGCCACTACTTTTAAAGCAAATCTTGCCGTATGCAACTCATACGTGCGATTAACCTTACTGCATAACCTTAAAGTTAGCGACCGCGGTTTGCTCAGGCAGCGATCAACGGGCCGCCTCCTCGTTCATCTGCGACCGGAACGCTGCCTGCGGACGCCAATATCGCTTTTCGATTCGGCAGGTTTCTGAGCCGCGTTTTTGAACCCGGCAAACGCTGCTTATGAACAAGAACGTTCACGTTGACGCGAACCGCCTCACGTCCCATCGTTCCAAGGTCTTTTCCACCAAGTTTTTGAAAAATTTGGTGGGTGCGCACAGGATTGAACTGTGGACCCGCTGATTAAGAGTCAGCTGCTCTACCAACTGAGCTACGCACCCACTCGGCCGGAAAACCGGCGTCGGCGGGCATATAGCCGCCGATTTCGGGGATGTCCAGCCCTGCCGGAATCATTTCCCGACAAATCGACCAAGCCGCTCGCGCTCAAACGAAAAGCTTGCCTTCCGCCACCCTGATGGCATGGCCGCCAATGCGGGCGGACGCCAGTTTTCCGCCTTCGACATTGAGTTCGAGACGGATGCGCGACGGCCGGCCCATCTCCAGCCCCTGCTCGATCCACAGCTGCGAAACGCCGTCCGTCGGACCGTCGAAATGCATGATGGCGCCGGCAAAGGCGGCCGCCGCCGAACCGGTCGCGGGGTCTTCATAGGACGGACTGCCGGGAACGATCATGCGGACATGGAAAGCGCTTTCGTGGTTCACCGTCTCGCGGCAGTAGACATAGGGGCTGGCGAAGGCCCACTCGCTTTTGCGCGGCGCCAGTTCTGACCACGCCTGGTTGTCCAGCTTTATCCGGGCGGCTGCCTCCAGATTGGCGACGGGGATGGTCACGTAAGGCACGCCCGCCGACCAGAACGAGACGCGATGATTCTCGAAGCCGATCTCGTGCGGCGCGAGGCCAAGGGCGGCACCGATCGCCTCCGGCGCGGCGGACAGTTCCAGCCGCTCCGGCAGCTTCGCCAGGTCGAACTCGGCGAAGGTGGCGCCGTCGTGCTTGCTGACGGCGCAGCGCACCGGACCGATATTCTCCTCCAGCACGAAGATGCCGGCGGCCTCCCCATCCCCGGCCCGTTCGGCGAGCGCGATCGCCGAGCCGACGGTCGGATGGCCGGCGAACGGCATTTCGTAGTCAGGCGTGAAGATGCGAATGCGGGCACGGTGCTTGGGATTGTCGGGCGGCAGCGCGAAGACCGTCTCGGACAGGTTGAACTCACGCGCGATGGCCTGCATCGCGGCCGTGTCCAGTCCTTTGCCATCCAGCACGACAGCCAGCGGGTTGCCGGCCAGCCGCTCGGTCGTAAACACGTCGTAAAGCAAGTAATTCCGCGGCTGCATGCCAGAAGTCCTCCGCCTTGATCCCAACATGAGCGAAATTTAATTTGAAATCCGAACCAACAGGCCTGATCTGTACACACATAGGGACGCTTTCGCATCAATAGGGGTCCAGCTTGGACCAGCTTGTCAATCCGCCAAAGGCGGAATCGGATTCCGCCATCGAGACAGCGCTTGGGCTTGATCGAGGCGGCGTGAGGAAGAAGCGTCGTCGTGGCTGGCTCTACGCGCTGCTGGCACTGATCGCTATTGCCGTCAGCATCGGCGGCTACCAATGGTATGCCGGCGCGCCCGCCAACATCGACTACACGACCGTGCCGGCCGCCATTGCCGACCTCACCGTTGCGGTCTCCGCCACCGGCACGCTGCAGCCCCTCACCCAGGTCGATATTTCCAGCGAACTGTCCGGCGTTGTCCGTTCGGTCTCGGTCAACGAGAATCAGCAGGTGAAGAAGGGGGATGTGCTGGCGGCGCTAGACACCGCCAAGCTCGAGGTGCAGATCGAGCGCGCCCAGGCGTCCGCCAAGGCAGCGGCGGCAAGTCTCGAGGACGCCACCGTAACCTTGGCCGAGAACGAAAAGGCGCTTGTGCGCGCGGCGGCGCTGACCAAGCGCGGCATGGCGACGGACCAGTCGTTTGAGGCGGCCACCGCGACGCGCGACCGCTCCAAGGCCGCACTCGACAGCGCCGAAGCCAATCTTGCCATCGCCAATGCCGACCTCAAGGCGCAGCAGACGGACCTCGCCAAGAGCACCATCTATGCCCCCATAGACGGCATCATCCTGACGCGCTCGGTCGATCCCGGCCAGACCGTCGCCTCCTCGCTGCAGGCGCCGGTGCTGTTCGTCATCGCTGCCGATCTCAGGAACATGGAATTGAAGGCGGCTGTCGACGAGGCCGACATCGGCGCGGTCAAGACCGGCCAGCATGCGCGCTTCACCGTCGACGCTTTCCCGGAGCGGCCCTTCGACGCCGAGATCCGCGACATCTCCTACGCTTCCGTCACCACCGATGGCGTCGTTACCTATGACGCGCGCCTCGAGGTCGACAACAACGAGCTTCTGCTCAGGCCCGGCATGACCGCCACTGTCTCTGTCGTGACCAAGCAAGCCAAGGGCGTGCTTACCGTGCCGTCCACTGCCTTCCGCTACCGGCCGGCGCAGGCCGCCCGTAGCTGGAGCCTGAGGGACCTGTTCACCGGCCGCATGGGCCGCCCCGGCGGCAACCGCCAGCGCCAGGCCACGACGACGACCCCGACCGACGGCTCGCGCACGCTCTACGTGCTGGAAAACGGCCGGCCGCGTGCCGTCAACGTCAAGATCGGCTCCACCGACGGCGAACTGACCGAGATCACCTCGGGCCTTGATGAGGGCGCTGAGGTCATCACCGGCTCGCAGTTGCGGAGCTGACACCGTGTCAGGCCCCGTCCTCATCAGTTTCGACAAGGTCTGGAAAAGCTACGGCCAGGGCGAGGCCCGGGTGCATGCGCTGGCCGGCGTCGACCTTGCCATCCGCAAGGGCGAATTCGTCGCCATCATGGGTCCGTCCGGTTCGGGAAAATCGACGGCGATGAACATCATCGGCTGCCTCGACACGCCAACGTCGGGTACCTACAGTTTCGAAGGCATCGACGCCGGACGGCTCGACCGCAACCGCCGCGCCCTGCTGCGCAACCTCTATGTCGGCTTCGTCTTCCAGGGCTACAACCTTTTGCCGCGCACCACGGCGGCCGAAAATGTCGAGCTTCCGCTGATCTATCGTGGCGTCGCCAGAAGCGAGCGCCGCGCGCTTGCCATGCAGGCGCTGGCGGAGGTCGGCCTTGTCGGCCGCGAGCATCACACGCCGGCAGAACTCTCCGGCGGCCAGCAGCAGCGCGTGGCGATCGCGCGCGCCATCGTCACCCGGCCGACGCTGCTCGTCGCCGACGAGCCGACCGGCAATCTCGACACCGCACGCACGCACGAGATCATGGAATTGCTGACACGGCTGAACGCCGAGCTTGGCCTGACCATCGCCATGGTCACGCACGAGGCCGACGTCGCAGCCTACGCTGAGCGCACCATTCGCTTCCTCGACGGCCATGTCGCGTCGGACAGCAAGAACCTCGAGATGGCGTAGAGCGATGATCTGGGAAACCGTCCGCCTCTCGCTGATCTCGATCCGCCGCAACGTGCTGCGCTCGTTCCTGACCCTGCTCGGGATCGTCATCGGCGTCGCCGCCGTCATCGCCATGCTGACGATCGGTTCCGGCACCACCGAAAAGGTCAAGGCCGACATCTCCAAGCTCGGCAGCAATTTGCTCGTCGTCCGCTCCGGCCGCCCGGCTGGTCCCGGCGGACCGGGCGGGCTCGACCAGGTGGTCCGTCCACTTGCCGAAAAGGACCTTGCCGCGCTGGTCGCGCATCTCAGCGGCGCGCGCGCCATTTCGCCCGCCTCGCAAAAACAGGTGCGGGTCATCTTCGGCACCGAGAGCCTGACCTCAGGCGTCACCGGCACCGACAGTGCCTATCTCGATGCCCGCGACTGGAAGCTGGTTTCCGGCCGTCCGTTCAGCGATTCCGAAACCCGCTCCGGCGCCGGCGTCTGCCTGGTTGGCGAGACGGTGCGCCAGCAATTCTTCGGCGCCGGCGATCCCGAAGGCGAGATCGTCCGTGTCAACCGTACCTCCTGCAAGATCATCGGCCTGCTGGAGCCGAAGGGCTATACCGGCTTCGGCCAGGACCAGGACAATGTCGTGCTGATGCCGCTCGCAGCCTATCAGCGCCGCATCGCCGGCAACCGCGATATCGATTCGATCTACATCGCTGCCGACGACCGGACGCCGACCACCGAATTGCAGCCGCGTGTCGAGGACATCTTGCGCGACACGCGCCGCATCACGCCCGACCGCGATGACGATTTCTCGATCCGCGACATGACCCAGATCGCCGACGCCATGGCCAGCGCCACCACGACGATGACCGGCATGCTCGGCGCGGTCGCCGGCGTCAGCCTGCTGGTCGGCGGCATCGGCATCATGAACATCATGCTGGTGTCTGTCACCGAGCGCACGCGCGAGATCGGCATCAGGCTCGCCATCGGCGCGCACGAGAAACATATCCTCATCCAGTTCCTGGTCGAGGCCACTGTGCTGTCGCTGCTCGGCGGCATTATCGGCATCCTCATCGGCCTGGCGCTGGCCGCCATTGCCTCGGTGACACTGACCATCCCCTTTTCACCAAGCCCGGCAGTCATCCTGCTCGCCGTCGGCTTTTCCGCGCTGATCGGCATGGTGTTCGGTTTCTTCCCGGCGCTGCGTGGTGCAAGGCTCGACCCGATCGACGCGCTGCGGCACGAATAGAGCAGCCGCGCCGGAAACCTGTCCGCCGCAACGACCGCAAGGCGGTGCAAGAGAAGGCACAACGCTGACCATCGCCAAAACGTGGAAACAGGGACCAGCCAAGCGTCTCCTGTTACCCAGCGAGGACAGTGCCGAAGAGCTAGCCGGCTCCGCGCGAAAAGCGGACAGGTTCCCTTACGTGCCCTTCTGAGCTGCAACCTGTCAAAACGGCAGTCGCGCGTTCTCCTTGACCTCCTTCATGACAAAGAAAGTCCGGGTCTGCCGAACGCCTGGTAGCGCGATCAGCTTCTGTCCATGGAGCTTGTTGAAATCCGCCATATCGCGAACTCTTATCTTCAACAGATAGTCGAAGTCGCCGGCCACGAGATTGCAATCCAGGACTTCCTTGAGCTTGTGCACGGCCTCTTCGAAAGCAGCGAAGCTTTCAGGTGTCGAGCGGTCGAGCACGACGCCGACCATGACCAGCGCGCCAAGCCCTACCGCAGCGGGCGCGACCTCCGCCCTGACCCCGGTGATGTAGCCCTCTTCGAACAGGCGTTGCGTGCGCCGATGGCAGGTGGCGGCGCTGACATTCACGCGGGCCGCCAAGTCGGCATTGGTCAGCCGTCCCTCGGCCTGCAGTGCGCGCAGGATCCTGACGTCGATGCGGTCGAGAGTTTCAGTGGAAGATTCTTCCATTTCTATGGGCCTTTATGGATCATTGAGCCAGTTATACCGCGTTTATGTAGGATATGTGTAAATTCCATAAGCAAGTTCGAGAGCACCTTTCGCAAGATCCCGCTTATGATCCGCCCATGGAAAACGACCACGGCGGAGACAGATCGATGTCGCTTCTCGCAAAATTTGAACGTTATCCGCTGACCTTCGGCCCGACGCCCATCGAGCACCTGCCGCGGCTGAGCGCAGCGCTGGGCGGAAAGGTGCAGGTTTACGCAAAGCGTGATGATTGCAATTCCGGGCTCGCCATGGGCGGGAACAAACTACGAAAGCTCGAATACATCGTGCCGGACGCGATCGCATCCGGCGCCGACACGCTGGTGTCGATCGGCGGCGTCCAGTCGAACCATACGCGCATGGTCGCCGCGACGGCCGCCAAGATCGGCATGAAGTGCGTGGTGATCCAGGAAAAATGGGTGCCCCACTTTGATGCGGTCTACGACCGGGTCGGGAACATCCTGATGACGCGCCTGATGGGCGCGGACAGCCGGCTCGTCGACGACGGCTTCGACATCGGCATTCGCAAGAGCTGGGAGGACGCGATCCAGTCGGTGAAGGACGCGGGCGGCAAGCCCTACCCGATCCCGGCCGGCGCCTCGGTGCACAAGTTCGGTGGGCTGGGCTATGTCGGCTTCGCCGAGGAGGTGGCCACGCAGGAAGCCGAGCTTGGCTTCGCTTTCGACTACATCATCGTGTGCGTTGTGACCGGGTCGACGCAGGCCGGCATGATTGTTGGCTTCGCCGCGCAAGACCGCGCCGACCGGGTGATCGGCATCGACGCTTCCGGGACGCTTGACCAGACCCGCGCGCAGGTCCGCCGCATCGTCGACGACACCGCCGCCCTCGTCGGCCTCGGCCGCGCCGTCCGCGACGACGAAATCGTGATCAATCCCGACTATGCCTATCCGGCCTATGGTGTTCCGTCGGACGCCACGAACGACGCGATCCGGCTGGCGGCCCGCACCGAGGCCATGATCACTGATCCGGTGTACGAGGGAAAGTCGATGCAGGGCCTGATCGACCTGACCAGGAAGGGCTTCTTCCCCGACGGTTCAAGAATTCTCTACGCGCATCTCGGTGGTGCGCCGGCCATCAATGGCTACAGCTATTATTACAAGGACGACGGCGCCAGCCTTCCGAACCGGCCGCAATCAGCAGCGGTCCCTATAAGTGAGCCTGGCGTCCGGGAAAGCGCGCCGCACGACGCGCTACCGCCGCTCTTTCCATAATCCGACCCCCGTCCTTGCGACGGGTATCGGCGCAAGGCGACCTCGCTCGATGAGCACATTCTCGAAACGAATCGCTCAGCATCGGTGAGCTATGAATCGTACTTTCGAGCGAGGAGTGAACTCAAATGGAGAAATATGCCTAGGCCACAGTCCTATATTACACCGTTGCCGTGGTTGCATCCGTGTTTCTTGTAGCTGCTTATATGAGCGATCTGTCGGGCCTCAACGCATGGCGACGCAGAAGACACCCGCGAAGTGTCTATCAAGTAGAATTGGCCAAACGGATACTGGACAAATAGTCACCAACGAGCCGCAATGGTCGCAGCGTAAGACACTATAGGCCGGGGTCCTCATCGCTGCCCGCAAAATGCCACTCGATGAGCGGCTTCATATGCCCCATCAACCCTTCCGGCAGGTCGACGGCATGGCGTATGATCACCGGGCCTTCGATTTCGGGCTCAGCTTCGGTGGCGACGAAAGCTGAGATGCGCTGCGCGATCTCGTCGGCCGGCTCGGCAACCCTATAACGGCGGACGATCACCGTGCCGCTCGGCGAGGATAGCGCGTGGTAGCGCTGGCCGCGTGCGGCACCCGACAGATCGATCCCGGTCTCCTCGCCTACCTCGCGGATCATGTTGAAGTCGACGTCGACAAGCCCATCGCGGAAATCGATCGGTTCGAACGAGCCGGCGGCGAAATAGACGCGCCCGGCATTGACCGTGTGCGCACCCATGCGGATCGCCACCAGCGCATTGTCGCCGGCGACCAGCATGGCATGGGCATAGGCATGTTCGGCGCCCGTCCCCTGGCGGTTCTGCCGCCACAGCATGAAGGTCGAGTATTTTACCGCATGGCAGCGCCCCACCAGCCGGTTGTCGTAGTAGGCGAGCGCCGAGAGCAGCACCACCGTGCCGTCGAACAGCGCCGGGTTCGCCTCCATCTCGCGCTGCCAATTCTCTGCGATCGCTTGGCCGTTGTCGCGTTCGAACGGATGCGGGCCGGGGTCGAGCCGGACGTCGACCGCGTCGACCGGCAGGATGACGTTGCGCGGCAAGTCGAAGCTCACGATCAGGCCATGTCCAGCGTGATCGCCACCGGGCAGTGGTCGGACGCCTTCGGCCGATCCCAGCCGGCGCGCGGGAAGCGGTCGACTTCCTGGCCGGCGGGAAAGATTGTGCGCCAGGGCTGGCCGCTGCGGATGATGTCGGGAACCGCTGTCGCGTTCTTCGCCGCCAGTCCCTTCGACAACAGGATGTAGTCGAGCTGGCACAGATGCCGCTCCTGCGGCCCGCGCGTGTGGTAGAAACTCCAGCGATCCATTTCCGGCCGCCGCTCGACGACGTTTTCGCAAAAGCCGCCGGCGGTCAAAACGTTGATGCAGGACTGGCTCTCGTCTATCACCTGAAAGCGGTAGCCATCGAAATTATCGCCCTCGATCTTCACCCGCTGCCGGTAATCGTTCATGTCGCCGCAGATCGCCCAGCGCTTGTCGGCGGCATGATCCTTGCCGAAACGTTCCTCTATGATCCGCCGGACGGCTTGCGCCTCGGCGATACGGATCGGCATCGTCGCCTCGCGTCCATCAAGCCCGTTGCGGGGCGAGCCCATCGACTTGAAATGCACGAGGTAGAGCGTCAGCTGCACGCCGCCCACCGCCAGGTCGATCTCCAGGCAATCGCGGCGGAAGATGCGCTCATTGGCCTGGTTTCCGAGTGCAGCCAGTTCCGGCGTGTGCAGCCCGAACTGCTCGTAGGTGACATAGGCGTGGCTGGTCATGCGCACGAACTCGATCGGCTGGCCCTGCGCGGTCTCGTTGCGCATCATGACGGCGACGTCGATGCCGCGTGAATCATTGCCGGCCGTGGTGTATTTCTGCCGGTAGCCCTCTCCCACCATCTTGAACAGATAGCCATATTCGAAGGCCTTCAGCGCCTCGATATTGTCGACCTCCTGCATGCAGATGATGTCGGCGCGGGTGGCGGCGATCGCCAGCGCCGTCAGCTGGCGCGTGTCGTCGGACTGGGCGATGGCGCGGGCCTGCTCCAGCATCCTGTATTCGGCCTCGCTCTTGATATCGAAGAGCGCCAGCGTGCGGTCCTCGTTGAGCTGGTTGCGATAGCCTGAGAAATCGAACCTGTTCATCAGGTTCTCGACATTGAAGGTGGCAAGGCGCAGCGACATGGCCGTGACCTTTGCCTGCAAGCAGGCACGAAGACAAGGGCCTGATCTCTGCCCGTCATGGTTGATCGCCATGGTTGACGGAACCTTTCCGTTCATCGTCCGTTCAGACGGAAAGTTCCATCAATAGGCTTCTTCCCGGGTAATCTGGGCGTGGGGCCTTGTTCTTCGGAGAGTGCCATGAAACCGCTCTTTTTGTCTTCTGTCAGATCCGGTCTGATGACCTTGGGTCTTGTGGCGGGCCTGACGGCTCCGTCGCCGGCCGGCCCGATCGTGCAACCCGATCTTTCGATCCCGGCCAGTTCCGCGGCGTCCGGGATCACACCCATCCGCGACGAATGGGCTGGCGGCAATGACCGGCAGGTCTATCGGGATTGGCGCTGGCGCAACCGTGGCGGCAATTTCCGCGAGCGTCGTTTTTCCCGCAACTGGGACAATGGCGACGACTGGCGTTGGAGACGTCACCATCACCGCCGCCATTTCGGTGGTGACGCGGCCCTTCTGGGATTGGGCTTAGGCCTGGGCTTGGGCAGCCTGGCCTACGGCAATTATTACGATCCCTATCCGCGCTACGTTCAGCCGCGGCGCATATACCGGTCGTCCAGTGCCCATGTCCAGTGGTGCTACGATCGCTACCGCTCTTACCGGGCGTGGGACAATACGTTCCAGCCTTACAATGGTCCCCGCCAGCAGTGCTGGTCGCCCTATAGCTGAGCGGCAGATACAGGAATGCCCGGCGGCGTCGCACGATGCGGCGCCGCTTTGCTTTCGGCGACCGGTTCCGACAAAGCCGATCGACGCTAACGCTCTGTTTATCAGGCCGGTTTATCGACTGGTCTGATCCGAGCGCTCCCCGAGCGACGATCGCCCCTGGGGATTCCGCACCATGGCCGAGGACGAAAACAGAGACAGGCACCGGCAGCGCGTGCTCAAGGGCGCGTCGATCCTGACCGGCATCACCAACTCCGAAGTCAAATGCACGCTGCGCAACATGCATGCGGGCGGCGCCGAACTCAAAGTCCCGATCGGCGCGCGCGTGCCGGACGAGTTCCTGCTCTATGTGCCGGCCGACGGCATCGGCTACAAGGCCGTGGTCCGCTGGCGCAGCGAGGGTCGCATCGGCGTCGAATTCACCGGCACCGAGCCGAAGCCGCATTGGCACTACGGCTGAGCGCCGGGCGGCAGCACGGCCCGCAACCCCGTTCAGTCGACGAATTCGACACCGACAAGCGTCTGCGAGCGCCAGCGCACGCGTGCCGAACGGCTGTGCTCGGCGCCATTGACGGAGAGTTCGAATCCCGACGGCACGCCGATTGTGTCACCAAAGCTCAGTTGCGCACCGTTTTCGGACTCGTTGCGTACCGCGCCCTCCATCGCGCCAAACCCATTGTTGAACCGTAGCGTTGCCCCTTTGAGCGCGCGCCGCCGGCGCTGCGCCCGGCGCTCGCCAAAGAACGCATTGCCACCCAACATCATATTCATTTTGCTGCAGTCTCCATTGTCCCGGAGTGTACAAAGCGAATCGCATGCCAGTATTTTCGTATCGGAATGAAACAACCTAGATAAGAGAAAACCGGCGGATCGCTCCGCCGGCCTTTTTCGTTCTCATTAATATTAGGTGATACTAATTTTAATCTTTTCGAAGAGCTTGTTCTTCGCGATCACCCGCGCGATCGCAAGGCGAAGCCCGAGGACGCGCAAGGCAAAGGACCGTGGAGCGCTTTAGTTCTTGGCCTTGTCGACCAGCTTGTTCTTGGAAATCCACGGCATCATCGCACGCAGCTTGGCGCCGACTTCCTCGATCTGGTGGCTGTCGTTGTTGCGGCGGATGCCCTTGAAGCGCGACAGGCCGGCGCGGTATTCCTGCATCCATTCCGAAGTGAATTTGCCCGTCTGGATGTCCTTCAGCACGCGCTTCATCTCGGCCTTGGTGTCGGCGGTGATGATGCGCGGACCCGAGACGTACTCGCCCCATTCGGCGGTGTTCGAGATCGAGTAGTTCATGTTGGCGATGCCGCCCTCATAGATCAGGTCGACGATCAGCTTGACCTCGTGCAGGCACTCGAAATAGGCCATTTCCGGCGCGTAGCCGGCTTCCACCAGCGTCTCGAAGCCGGCGCGGATCAGTTCGACCAGGCCGCCGCACAGCACAACCTGCTCGCCGAACAGGTCGGTCTCGCATTCCTCGCGGAAATTGGTCTCGATGATGCCCGAACGGCCGCCACCAACGCCGCAGGCGTAGGACAGCGCCAGATCAAGCGCGTTGCCCGAGGCGTCCTGGTTGACCGCGACCAGGCACGGCACGCCGCCGCCCTTCTGGTATTCGCCGCGCACCGTGTGGCCCGGACCCTTGGGCGCGATCATGACGACGTCGACCGAAGCCTTCGGCTCGATCAAGCCGAAATGCACGTTGAGGCCGTGCGCGAAGGCGATCGCGGCACCGTCGCGGATGTTCGGCGCGATCTCGTTCCTGTAGATGTCGGCCTGCAATTCGTCGGGCGTCGCCATCATCATCAGGTCGGCCCATTTGGCGGCTTCCGCCACGGTCATCACCTTGAGGCCGTCGGCCTCGACCTTGTTGGCGGTCGCCGAGCCGGCCTTGAGGCCGATGGCGATGTCCTTGGCGCCGGAATCCTTGAGGTTGAGCGCGTGCGCCCTGCCTTGGCTGCCATAGCCGATGATGGCGACCTTCTTGCCCTTGATCAGGTTGAGATCGGCATCGCGATCGTAATAGACACGCATTTCGTCTTCCTTCCCGTTTGGTATCAGAGGCCTTGTGGCCCGGTTTTTGCTCCGAAAAGAGCGAGAAACTGCTGCGTCGCCCGGGCGGCATCGCCGCCGATTGTCGCCTCAGTCAATTCCAGCCGGTCGCCGAGCAGCAGACGGATCTGCACGTCGCGGGCGACCAGCCCGAAAAAGCTCCGGAACGCCGTCTCGGCATCCGAAAAGTCGAGAAGCCCGGCCTGACGACCTGCTTCCAGCACCGGCTTCAGGCGCCGGGCCAAAGCGAAGCGGCCATTCTCCAGCACGACGGCGCCAAGGTTGTCCTTGCCCGATCCTGCATGGCTGACCGCGACGCGGTTGAGTGCAATCGAAGTGTCGCTCGAGATCACGTTGAGCCAGTCGGACGCGAAGCGCTCCAGGCTCGCGGTCAGCGAGGCGATGTGCCCCTCTCGATCGACCGGCGCCACGCGCACCTTGGAGGCCTGCCACTGCACGGTCGCCGTCAAGAGCCCGTCGCGGTCACCGAACCATTTGTAGAGCGTTTCCTTGGAGCAGCTCGCCCGCCGCGCCACCGCCGTCATGGTCAGTTGATCGCCCTCCTCGACCAGCAGACGAAGCGCTGCATCCAGCACGGCCTTCTGCCGCTCCGTCAGCGTTTCGCTGGTGTCGATATTGGCGCTTGCCTGCAACAAACTTTTCTTCCTGCCCCGAGTGTCAGTCGCCCACATAGCGTACCGTACGTTACGGTTCGGCTTTTCTATGGCGCATTGCCCGGCCCGGGGCAAGCGCTATTTGTCCCAAAGGATCCAAATCCCGGGATGCGCGATGTTAATCGGATTGCTTGCACTGGCCGTTGCTGCCGCTTTCACGGGTGCTGCCATCTATGTAAGCGTCGCCGAGCAGCCGGCCCGGCTTCGACTGGAAGATCGGCCGCTGCTGCAGGAATGGCAGCCCTCCTACAAGCGCGGTGCCGTCATGCAGGCCTCGATCGCGGTTGTTGCCTTTGTTCTCGGTGTCTTTGCCTGGTGGCAGACCAGCAGTCTCGCCTATCTGGTCGGGGCGGTGCTGATCATCTTGCCGTGGCCATGGACGTTGATCGTGACCGACATCCAGGATACGGGTGGCCTGATCGCGAAGATGACCGGCAAGCTCATCCTGGTCAGCCATCATCTCTGTCCCTATGTGCAGCGCGCGGCGATATCGCTCACGGAGAAGGGCGTGCCGTTCGAACGCATCACCATCGATCTTGCCAACAAGCCGGCCTGGTTCAAGGCGATTTCCCCGCTCGGCAAGGTGCCGCTGCTGCGCGTCCGGCAAAATGGCGAGGAGACAGCGATCTTCGAATCGGCGGTCATCCTCGAATTCCTCGAGGAGACGGAGACCAATCCGCTGCATCCCGCCGACCCGCTCGCCCGTGCCCGCCACCGCGCCTGGATCGAATTCGGCTCGGCTATTCTGAATGGCATCGGGCGGTTCTACTCCGCGTCCTGCGAGGCCGCCTTCCGTGCCGAAAGCGAGGGCCTGTCGGCGATGTTCGATCGGCTCGAGTCGGAACTGGCCGATCGCAACGCCCCAGGATCATGGTTCGCCGGCGAGCGCTTTTCACTCGTCGACGCGGTCTACGGACCGATCTTCCGCTATTTCGACGTCTTCGACCGGATCGGCGATTTCGGCATTCTCGACGAGAAGCCGCTTGTCCGGGCCTGGCGCAAGGCATTGAGCGAACGCCAGTCGGTAAGGGACGCGGTTGCCTCAGACTATCCGCCGCGGCTGCATGCCTTCCTGCTGGCGAAGCGGTCGCATCTTTCGGAACTCATCCTGAGGAACGATCCGGCCAATTCGCTTCCTTTAGCCCGATCCGCCTGAACGGATCGATCACCGTTCCGGCCACCAGCGAAGCGAGCAATTGCGGCGCCGGCGGGATTTTCGCAACCGTCGCCACCAGCCTGTCGCGCGCGAACGGCAGTGCCACAGAGTCCGACTGATAGAAGGGCGTGAACGCCAGCGACAGCGCCTGGAATATCCGCACGTGCCAGCGTCGCGCCCGCACATAGGCTTCCAGTGCCTCGTCGACACCGGTCGTCCTTGCCAGCGCGTGGCTGAGCGCCGCTGCATCGAGCAGCGCCATGTTCGCCCCTTGCCCGAGCTGCGGGCTGGTCGAATGCGCGGCGTCGCCGATGATCGCCAGCCGACGGCGGGCCGGCAGCCTCATCGTATGATGGCCATAGCGCGCCAGCGAAAGCTGGTCGAAACTGTCGAGCTGCCTGGTGAACGCCTCGCACTCGGGCCACAGGCTGACCACCCTCGCCTTCCAGGCGTCGATCCCCGCGGCCCGCACGCTCTCGGCGTCCGCCGGCTTCAGGCTCCAGAAGAAGGCTGCCATCCTTTCAGCGCCGGGTTCCGGCCGGCCGATCGGCAGCACGCCGACCATGATTCTGGCCTTGCCGTAGCGCTGCAGCAGCGCGTTTTCGTCAAAGCCCTCGCCCCGCCAGCCGAGCGAGGCCCAGAACGCGCCATAGGCGAGCGAGCGCACCTCGCCCAGATCCTTCAGGCACTGACGCAGCTTCGAGCGCGAACCGCTGGCGTCGACGACGAGATCGAAAGGTCCGATCCTTCTTCCGTTGGCGCAGGCGAGCATCGCGCGTTCGCCGGTCTCCAGCGCCTCGATCTCGACACTGGTTTCGATGGCAATCGCCTCGCGCAGGGCGGCGCGGAACAGCACGCCGAACAGCGCGGCACGGTGCACCGCCAGCCCGAACCGGCGGCCGCGCTGCGCATCGTAGCGGACGGCGAGCACCGTGCGGCCGCTGCTGGCATCCGCCCCGTGCAGGCGATCGATACGGCTGCCGAGTGCCAGGATGTCGTCGAGCAGACCGAGATCGGCAAGCACGGTCAGCCCGGTCGGCTGCAGGATCAGCCCCGAACCCACGGGCTTCGGTTCGTCGAAGCGCTCGAAGACGGTGACGCGGTGCCCGGCGCGTTTCAGATAGAGCGCCGTGGCCAGCCCCGCCGGCCCAGCGCCGGCAATCGCGATGTCGAGAGATTTTTCCATTGCCCGCCCAACCCAACTGGCGGGCACAATCCCTCAGGGGCATCGCCAAATCAACTCGGCGCTTTGACGCTTCGAAAGACGAGTTCAAGCTTAGTCAGCGTCGAAGGTAGCGCGCGCTTCGCGCACCGCCTCATGGTTGAGCTCGGCCCATTGGACGAGTTGATACAAGGGATGGAACATCGACCGTCCGAGGTCGGTCAGGCTGTATTCGACACTAGGTGGCTTGGTCGGGAACACCTCGCGATGCACGTAGCCATCGCGTTGCAGCTCATGCAGCGTCTGCGTGAGCATGCGCTGCGAGATGTCGGGAACCAGCCGGCGCAGCTCACCGAAGCGATACGGTTTTTCCGCCAGCGCCATCACCAGCAAAGGGCTCCATTTGCCATTGATGCCCCGCATGACGTCGCGAACCGGACAATCGGCGAAATTTGCGCCCGCCGTCATGGCTTTGTAGATCTCGAGCTTCGATTTCAGATTGACGATCTTGCCGTCCATCGCTGGTTCCCTGCGTGTGCCTACCTCCCGAAAAACTGCCTTCTTTACGGCAACGGGTCAATTCCTATTTTAGTGCTGCTCTCTTTTTGAGACCGTTACAGCACTCGCCGCTTCGGCGCAAAATCAGGATCTCCCGATGACCGAAACCCTTCTCGTCACCGGCGCCTCAGGCCAGCTTGGCCGCGGCGTCATCCATTATCTCCTGGACGCACACAAAGTTGCGCCTGCGCAGATCATCGCCGCCACGCGCAATCCCGAAAGCCTGGCCGACTTGGCGGCGCGCGGCGTCGTTGTCAGGGCCGCCGACTTCAGCGACGCGGCCTCGTTGGAAAACGCATTCAAGGGCGCCGACAGGGTGCTGATCATTTCGACCGGCGATCTCGATCTCAAAGGCGGCAGGCGCCTGAAGCAGCACGAGACAGCCGTCGCCGCGGCCAAACAGGCCGGCGTTTCGCACCTGCTCTACACCTCGATGCCCAACCCTGAACCGGTTTCGCCTGTGCTGTTTGCCGGCGACCATTACGGCACCGAGCAGGCGATCAAGGCCAGCGGTATCCCCTATACGATCTTCCGCAACGGCTGGTACCAGGAGAACCTGTTCATGGCGCTGCCGCACGCGATCGCCTCGGGACAGTGGTACACGTCCGCGGGCGATGGCCGTATTGCCCACGCTGCGCGCGACGACATGGCAGCGGCCATCGCCGCCGGCCTCGCTTCCGGCTCGAGCGAAAGCAAGATCTACACGCTGACCGGTCCGCAGGCGCATACGACGGCCGAGATCGCTGCCCTGGTCAGCGAAGTCACCGGCAAGCCGCTGGACGTCATCCAGCTGCCCGACGAGGCCTTGACCGAGGGCGTGAAGGCAGCTGGCGTTCCCGAGGAATTCGCTCGCGTCATCGTTTCCTTCGACGCCAACACACGCTCGGGCCGCATCGCCATGGTGACCGACGCGATCGAAACGCTTTCCGGCAGGAAGCCGCAAACGCTGAGAGAGTTCCTCGAGGCGAACAAAACCGCCCTGGCCGGCTGACGGCGCTTTCGGCGCACAGTGCAGGCACCGGCTTGGTGGGCGACGCAGCGGTGCGTAACCCTGAGATGCCGGCGGGACAGCGCCCCCCTTCTGTCCTACCCGACATCTCCCCCACTTGCTTGGGGGGAGATCGGCCGTCATCCTGGCTTTCGCCAATCTCCGATGTCGCAAGGAGAGCGTCGCCGCCGAAGCTGCCAACCTCCCCACTAGTGGGGGAGATGCCCGGCAGTACAGAGGGGGTGCAAAAGGTCACCCCCAAGCAGCTATTTCCGCACCGCTGTCAGATGGCCACCTGCGTGCCGATCTCGACAACGCGCCCGGTCGGGATCTGGAAATACTCGGTCGCATCCGCAGCCGTGCGCGCCAGGCCGATGAACAGCTTGTCCTGCCACACCGGCATGCCGGAATTGGGCGAGGCCTTGAGCGAACGCCGCGACAGGAAGAAGGACGTCGTCATGATGTCGAACTTCCAGCCCTGCTTGCGGCAGATCGCCAGCGCGCGCGGAATGTTCGGCTGTTCCATATAGCCGAAGTTCAGCGTCACCCGCATGAACAACTCGTTGACCGTCTCCATCTTGACGCGGTCGCTGTCGGGCACCACCGGCTGGGGCGCCGTCACCACCGAAAGGATGACGTTCTGTTCATGCAGCACCTTGTAGTGCTTCAGGCTGTGCATCAACGCGGTCGGCGCGCTCAGTGGATCGCTGGTCAGGAACACTGCCGTGCCGGACACCAGTTGCGGCTTTTTCTTCAACAGATTGCCGGCGAGGAAATCGAGCGGGATCTCGTTGCGGCGCGTCTTGTCGAACAGATAGCGGCTGCCGCGCACCCAGGTCCACATGGCGAGCACGACGGTGAAGGCCACCGCCAGCGACGCCCAGCCGCCTTCGAAGACCTTGACGATGTTGGAGGCAAAGAAGCCTATATCGATGAAGGCGAACAACGCCGTCATCGCGATTGCCACCCAGAGCCGCCATTTCCAGATACGGGTCATGACGACAAAGAGCAGCACCGTCGTCACCAGCATGTTGCCGGTGACCGAAATACCGTAGGCCGAGGCAAGCCTGCTCGATTCGCCGAAACCGACGACCAGCAGCATAACCGTCAGCGCCAGCAGCAGATTGACGCGCGGCATGTAGATCTGGCCGGATTGTTTTTCCGACGTATGCAGGATTTCGAGCCGCGGCAGCATGTTGAGCTGCACCGCCTGCCTAGTTAGCGAAAAGGCGCCGGAAATCACCGCCTGGCTGGCGATCACGGTTGCCGCCGTCGCCAGCACCACCATCGGGATAAGCGTCCATCCCTGGTTCATCTCGAAGAAGGGATGGCCGACGACGCCACCATGCGCCAGCACGAACGCGCCCTGTCCGGCATAGTTGAGCAGCAGGCAAGGGAACACGATCGCCAGCCAGGCGAGGACGATCGGCTTGCGCCCGAAATGGCCGAGATCGGCATAGAGCGCCTCGGCGCCGGTAACGGCGAGGAAAATAGCACCGATCGTGACGAAGGCGACGTCAGGCGAGTTGATCAGGAAGGCGACGATGTAGTGCGGGCTGACCGCCAGCAGGATTTCCGGGTCGTCGATGATGTGGTTCAGGCCGGAAAGTCCGATGGCCAGGAACCATACGGCCGTCACCGGGCCGAACACCAGGCCCACGCCGCCCGTGCCGAACCGTTGCACCGCGAACACTATGGCGAGAATGAGCAATGTCAGCGGCACCACATAGGGCTGGAACGTCGGCGTGACGACATTCATGCCCTCGACCGCAGAAAGCACCGAGATTGCCGGCGTGATGACGGCGTCACCAAAAAACAGCGAGGCGCCGACGATGCCGACGCCGAGCATGACCGCCGACCGCGTCGGGAAGCTGCCGCGCGCCAGCGCCATCAGCGACAGCACGCCTCCCTCGCCGCGGTTGTCCGCGCGCAGCACGAACATGATATATTTGATGGTGACGATGATCGCCAGCGACCAGATGATCAGCGAGAGCACCCCGAGAATATCGCCACGCTCGGCGACATCGCCGCCGGACGAAGCATGCAATGCCTCACGAAACGCATAAATCGGACTGGTGCCGATGTCGCCATAGACCACGCCGAGCGCGCCCAGCATCAGCACCTTGGTGCTATGCTGCTCGATTTCAGGATGGCTCGATTGGTCGACGGGTTCTGCCTCACTACCAGTGTTGGCAAGGGCCATAAACGACACTCCGATAAACGCGCGGTGCTCTACGCTTGCTGCAATGCAATATCAAGTGCCCCGACGTTATGGCTTCCATGCCGGCAACGCGGGGCTTGCCTCTTTACCATCCGCAAGCCCTGAGAAACCGCCCCACCGTGCCGGCCATGCCATACTCCAACGCATCGGCTGTCAACCCATGTCCGATCGACACTTCTGCCAAGGCCGGCATGCGCTTGGCCAGCGCCGGCAGGTTGTTCACCGTGAGATCGTGCCCGGCATTGACCTGCAGCCCCGAGGCGAGCGCAGCATCCGCTGTTTTTCCCAATCTTTCCAATTCCTTGGCCGCCTCGGCGGAATCGGAATGGCAGCTGCCGTACGGCCCTGTGTAGAGTTCGATCCGGTCGGCGCCAATATCGCGCGCGATCCTTGCGCCGTCCGGATCCGAATCGGAAAACAACGACACGCGCACGCCTGCTTTTTTCAGGCGTTTTACGATCGGAGTGAGGAATGCGGCGTCCGTGGCGAAGTTCCAGCCATGGTCCGACGTTGCCTGGGCCGGATCGTCGGGCACCAGCGTCACCTGTTCCGGCTGGTGCCTTTCCACGAGTGCCAGGAAATCCTCGGACGGATACCCTTCTATGTTGAACTCGGCCTTGGGAAACTCATCGTCGATCAAGGCCCGGATCTCCGGCAAATCGGAGTGCCGCGTATGCCGCTCATCGGGGCGCGGATGCACGGTCAGCCCATGAGCGCCGGCGGAAAGAGCGAGTCGCCCGAGCCCGGTGACGCTCGGCCATGGCAGGTCGCGCCGGTTGCGCAGCATGGCGATGGCATTGAGGTTGACGGAGAGCTTTGCGGGCATGGCTTCGGGTCCAGTTTCACGAGACGGGGCGCATCTATAGCGCCTTTGTCGGGAACAGACAGAGGGTTTTGGGTGTTCCAAGGGGATGAACCGCGAAAGGAACAGCCCTTGAATTTTCTCGACGCCGTGCCGGCGGTGCGCCGCATCGACACCGACCGCGACGACCTTTTCGCTGTCGATATTGTCGGCCATGTGGCGGCCGCCGACGCTGAAAACCTGTTCGGACTGCTGGAGGCGGCCTATGCGCTCCATCCAAGACTGGACGTGCTGGTGCGCCTGATCGACCACGACGGCGTCGACTGGTCCCACGTGTCAGACGAAACCGCCAGGCAGGGCACGGCCCATGCCCTGGAGCATATCCGCCGCTGCGCCGCGGTCGGTGACCCGGACTGGATCCCCTACGCGCAGGGCTTCTTTGCCACGCCGCCGCCTTTCGAACTCAGGCATTTCGACTGGGAGGACGAAGCGGCGGCATGGCGCTGGCTCGGCGCCAGGCCAACTGGGCGATCGTAATCATCTGACGATCGTCAGCCGTTCAGCCGCGCGGGTGATCGCGGTGTAGAGCCAGCGCTGGCGGGTTTCCTTGAACGCCCAGCTTTCGTCGAACAGCACGATCTCGTTCCATTGCGAGCCCTGCGCCTTGTGCACGGTCAGCGCGTAGCCATAGTCGAAATCGTCGAAGCGCTTCTTCTGCTGCCACGGAATCTCGGCATCCGGATCCTCGAATGCCGCCTTGAGCAGCTTGATCTTGGCGACGCCGCGGTCCGGATCGTCCTCTTCCGGCGAGACCAGAAGGTTGATGCCCGGCTTCACCGTCTCGCGCGACGAGGTCATCACCTTCCACAACGAACCATTGAGCAGTCCCTTGGCCGGGTCGTTGCGCAGGCAGACCAGCTTGTCGCCAGCCTGCGGATAGTCGGCATTGAACCCCTTCAATTCGCGCAGCCGCTGGTTGTAACGCCGGCGCGTGCGATTGGTGCCGACCAGCACCTGGTCCGCCTTCAGCACCAGTTCCTGGTTGACATCTTCCTTGCCGATGACTTGCGCCGTGCCGTAGTCGCCGCGCATGAATTCGCGGCCTTCCCGCACGTCGAGCGCCAGCCGGATGATCGGATTGTCACGCGCCTGGCGATGGATTTCGGTGAGCAGCGCATCCGGTTCGTGGTCGGTGAAGAAGCCGCCGCCCGAGATCGGCGGCAGCTGGCCGGGATCGCCGAGCACCAGGATCGGCGTGCCGAAGCTCATCAGGTCGCGGCCAAGCTGCTCGTCGACCATCGAGCATTCGTCGATGATGACCAGCTTGGCGCGCGAGATCGGGCTCTGCCGGTTGAGCGAAAAGGTCGGCGAGATCGAGGTCTTGCCGGTCACCTCGTCCGACACCGATTCCTCGCCCTTGGGCCTGTAGATCAGCGAATGGATGGTGCGGGCGTTGGTCGCCCCCTTGGAGCGTAGCACCTGCGCCGCCTTGCCGGTGAAGGCGGCGAACTGCACGTGGCCGTCGACATGCTCGGCGAAATAGCGCGCCAGCGTCGTCTTGCCGGTGCCGGCATAGCCGAACAGCCGGAAGAGCTGCGGCCGGCCCTCCTTGAGCCAGCGGGCGACCGCCTTCAGGGCGTCGTCCTGTTGGGGAGAAAATTCCATCAGCGCGAAAGACCGGATTCGCAAGGGAAAGACAAGATCGGTTGCCCACCATCGTTGTCGCCGAATGGCGTCGCCAACCAGCTCCGACAACCCAAACTATCAGGCGCCGATCGGAACGTAAAGGGAACAAACAGTGAGGCCGCCGCCTATGCGCCCGCGCCGCCACGACCGTTGGTCGGGCCGCTACGACCTTCGGTCGAGCGTGGATCATTCTCCAGCAGGATCGGCTTGCCGTGCGGCGTCGCATGTGCGGCGCGTTCCCAAGCTGCCGCAAGCGCATCGACATCGCCTTTGCCGGCAACGCCCTTGGCCGACAGCAGCTTCTCCAGCGCCGCCAGCCAGTGCTCGTAATAGTCATGGCCGTCGCTCGCCGCACCAGGCCTATTGACCTCGGTGGCCAGCGCATCGGCCCATTCGCCCCAGGAAAACAAGCCCTTGTCGTGCAGCGCTACAGTCATGGCGAAGGCTTCGGCCTGCCATGGCTCCGTGAACACCGGCTCGTCGATACCCGCCGGCAATCCAGCGGCAGCCTCATGCCGGCTCAAGATAGCTCTCCCAGGCGTCGATCGAGACGGTGAGTGTCGTGTCGGCCCCCTCGCCCCAGATCTCGGCGCCGTCAAAAACCACCGTATAGACCCATTGCGGATTTTCGCCCTGGCCATGCGCGTTGCTGTCGGGGAAGACAAAACCCTCACGCACCGCTTCGATTGTTCCCTGCTTGCCGCGCGCATAGCGCGGCAGCCGCGTGTGGCCGGTCGGATTGAAATTCTTGGTCCGCACGAGATCGCCGGCCTTGAACAGCGCCGGCATCGCAACCGGCCGGTCGCAGGGACCGCCCTTGGCAAGCACCGCCGACACGTTTTCCGCCTTCAGCACCCTTTTGGGCGTCGCCGTGGCATCGACCGCCCTGCCGGCAGCCAGATCGTGCTCGCTGACGAACCCGTGGCGCTTCAACAGCACCTCCAGCGCCTTGATCCAGATCTGGTAGTAGCTCGAGGCATAATAGTCGGCCGGGTGCAGCGATTCGCGCGCATGCCGGCTCTCGTCGATATTCCAGGCGCCCATGGCGCCGGCGGCGAGCGTCACGCCAAGCGCCCGCCTCTCCCAATCTGCATGGAAATAGGGTTCGTCCTTTTCAGGCGCGACCGGCCCGAAACCCATCTGCCCGCCAAGGTCCTGCGGCCCGTTCATGCCGGCTCCTTCGCCAGGCCGGTGCCGATCATCGCATCGCGTGTCACCAGTTCGGCCAGCCGCTCCTCGCTCCAGCCTTCTGTCCCTTCCGGCCGCATCGGCACGACCAGATAGCGCAGTTCGGCGGTCGAATCCCAGACGCGGATTTTTGTCGCAGCCGGCAAGGTCAGGCCGAATTCCTCCAGCACGCCGCGCGGATCGATCACCGCGCGCGAGCGGTAGGGCGGCGCCTTGTACCAGACCGGCGGCAGGCCGAGCACCGACCACGGATAGCAGGAGCACAAGGTGCAAACGACGAGGTTGTGCGTCGCCTCACTGTTGAAAACGGCCTGCATGTGCTCGCCCTGCCGGCCTGTATAGCTGAGCGAGGCGATCGCCGCCGTCGCATCGCGCTTCAGCCAGGCGGCGAACTCCAGGTCGACCCAGGCCTTCGCCACCACTTTGGCGCCGTTGCGCGGGCCGATTTTTGTCTCGTAGGTGTCGACGATGACGTCGATGGCGGCCGGATCGATCAGGCCCTTCTCGGTGAGGATCGTCTCCAGCGCGCGCACCCGCGCGGCAAAAGGATCGAGCTCGTTGTCGTGGTCATGATCATGGGACATGACCGCAAACTACGATCGCCGGAAGCCGGCGGCAAGCACGACGCCTTGGGCCAGCGCCTCCTCACCCGATCGATACTATTCGGCCGCCGCCTTCTGGGGTTCGATGTCCTGTTCTTCCTCGCGATCGAACAGCGAAGGCTGCTCGACAGCCTCGACCGCCCGCAGCGTCGGTCGGCTTTTCTTCGAAAAGAAGCTGAGCAGCCAGCCGGAGAAGTGCTCCATGTAGACATACACCACCGGCGTGACGAAGAGCGTCAGCGCCTGCGAGGCAAGCAGGCCGCCAACGACCGCGACGCCGAGCGGCTGGCGCAATTCGGCGCTGGCGCCGGTGCCGAGCGCAATCGGGAACGTGCCCATCAGCGCGGCCAATGTCGTCATCATGATCGGCCTGAACCGCATCAGACAGGCCTTGTGGATGGACTCGGTCGCCGACATGCCTTCTCGTCGAAGTTCCAGCGCGACGTCGACCATCATGATACCGTTCTTCTTGACGATGCCGATCAGCATCAGGATGCCGATCACTGCGATGACCGAAAGGTCCATGCCGGCAAAGCGTAAGGCAACAACCGCCCCTAGCACAGCCGACGGCAAGCCCGTGAGAATGGTGAGCGGATGGATGAAGCTCTCGTACAGAATGCCGAGCACGATATAGATCGTGAGGATCGCGCCGCCGACCAGCAGGCCCTGGTTGGCCAGCGAATCCTGGAAAGTCTTGGCCGTGCCGGCAAAGGTCGTCGAGATCGCCGTCGGCATACCGATTTGCTCTTTGAGCGCGTTGATGCGCGTTACGCTGTCGCCCAGCGCCACGCCCTGCGGCAGATTGTAGGAGATGGTCACGGCCGGAAGCTGGCCGAGTTGGTTGACCGTCAATGCGCCGGCGGTGCGGTCGACGCGGGCAAAGGCACCGAGCGGAACCAGGCTGCCGCTCGCCGTCCTCATCTGGATGGCGAGCATCCGCTCGGGTGACCATTCGATCTTGGGATCGAGCTCGGTGATGACTTCGTAGCTGTCGGCCGAGCCGAAGATCGTTGAAACCTGGTCGGTGCCGAATCCGCCATAGAGGGCGGAACGCAGCGTGTCGGTGTCGATGCCGAGCTGAGCGGCTTTGTCGCGATCCACCACCAGCGATGCCTGCAGCGCATTGTTCTGGAGGTCGCTGGTGACGTCGGTGAAGGTCGCGTGGTCGGCCGCCATCGCGTCATCCAGTTTCTGCGCCCAGATATCGGTCAAGCCTGTATCGAGCCCCTGAACCACGAGCTGGTAGGCGCTGGCTGACGACCGCGAACCCAACCTCAGGTTCTGCACCGGCTGCATGTAGGTCTCGATGCCCGCCACGCCAGCCAGTTGCTTGCGCAGATCCGAAAGCACCTTCTCGATATCAGGCCGCTGATCCTTGCCTTTCAACTGGACGAAGAGCTGCCCCTGGTTGAGTGCATTGTTGCCGCTGCCAGCCGACCACGCCACATGGTCGACATAGGGCGAATGCGAGAAGACATTGGCCACCTGTCCCTGCAGCTTCGCCATGGCGTCGAACGAAATGTCCTGGCGGGCGATGGTCGTCACCGAGATCTGGCCGATATCCTCCTGCGGGAAGAAGCCTTTCGGTGAGACCTGGATCAGCCAGACCGACAGAGCGGCCGTTCCGACGAAGACCAGGAACACAAGGAATGTGTGCCGCAGGCAGAAGCTCAAAACCACATCATAGCCGCGCGTGAAGAGGTCGTGCTTGTGACCGTCGCCATGCGCTTCACGGTCAGCCTTTGTCACCGACAGAAGCCGCGAGCACAGCATCGGTGTCAACGTCAGCGAGACGAACATCGACGCCAGGATGGCGACCGTCACCACGACGGCGAACTCGTTAAAGATGCGCCCGATCACCCCGCCCATCAGAAGCACGGGGATGAACACGGCCACCAGCGAGATCGAGATCGAAATAATGGTGAAGCCGATTTCGCGCGCGCCCTTCAGCGACGCATCGAAGGCCGAGAGCCCATCCTCCTCCATATGGCGGAAGATGTTTTCCAGCATGACGATGGCATCGTCGACGACGAGGCCGACCGCCAGCGTCAGTCCCATCAGCGAGATGTTGTCGATGGAAAAGCCGAACAGGAACATCGCGCCGAGCGTGGCGATCAGCGAGATCGGCACCGCCACGGCCGGGATGATGGTAGCCGTCACCCGGCGCAGGAACACGAAGATCACCATGACCACCAGCGCGATGGTCAGCAGCAGCGTGAACTGCACATCGTCGACGGCCTGGCGGATCGAGGTCGAACGGTCGTTGAGCAGCTTGATGTTGGCGGCGGCCGGCATCTGGTCCTGGAAGGACGGCAGCATCGCCTTGACCTTGTCGACGACGTCGACCGTGTTGGCGTCGGGCTGGCGCTGCACGGCCATGATGATGGCGCGCGTGCCGTCATACCAGCTCGCCGTCGTCGTCGTCTCGACCGAATCAACGACCCGGGTCACCTCGCCCAGCCGCACCGGATGGCCGTTCTTGGTGGCGATGATGATGTTGGAGAAGTCGGCGGCGTTGGTCAGCTGGGTGTTGGCGGTAATGGTCAGCTGCTGCTTGTTGTTCTGCAGAACGCCGAGCGGCGTGTTGCTGTTGGCCGACGCAACCGCCGCCTGCAGCTGGTCGATGGAAATGCCGCGCGCGGCAAGCGCGGTCGGATCGATCTGGATGCGCACCGCGTATTTCTGCTGGCCGTAAATGGACACCTGCGCGACGCCATCGATCGTCGACAGCGACGGCGAGATCACGTTCTCGGCGAATGCGTCGAGATCGGTCAGCGGAACCGTATCACTGACAAGCGACATCAAAAGGATCGGCGCGTCGGCCGGGTTGACCTTGCGATAGCTCGGCGGCGCCGTCATCTGCGGCGGCAGCGATTTCTGGGTGCGCGCAATCGCCGCCTGCACGTCGGCGGCCGCCGCATCGATATCGCGGTTGAGCACGAACTGGATGGCGATCGACGTTGAGCCGAGCGAGTTGGTGGTCGAGATCGAATCGATGCCGGCGATGGTGGCGAACTGTTTGATCAGCGGCGTCGCCACCGAGGTCGCCATGGTCTCCGGCGAGGCGCCGGCCAGCTGGGCCGAAACATTGACGACTGGAAATTCGGCGCTGGGCAGCGCCGCAACCGGCAGGAATTTGTAGGCAAATAGCCCGCCCAGCACGAGGGCGAACGACATCAGAAGGGTGGCGACGGGCCTGCGAATGCAGAATTCGGAAATCATGGACGGGCCTCGCCGGCCTTGTCGGCACCACTCGCCTTCTCGACTTGCGCCACCTTGGGAGCTGCCTGATCGCCGTTGGTCGCGTCCTTGCCTTCGTGCACGGCGGCGCCGTCCTTCAGCCTGGTCTGGCCCTCGACAACGACGCGCTCACCGCTCTTGAGGCCTTGGCTCACGGCGCTGTTGTCGCCCTCGGTCAGCGCCACTTGCACCGGCCGCATCTCGACCGTGTTGTCCGGCTTCACCACATAGACGAACGGGCCCTTCTGGCTGGGCTGGACCGCAACCGTGGGAACTGAGGTCATCTGCGGCATCGTGCCGGCGTCGAGCACGATATTCACATACTGGCCCGGCCACAGCGAAAGATCGGGATTTGGCAGGCTGGCCCTGGTCGCGATGGTACCGGACGCCGTGTCGACGCTGGAATCGACGAAATCCAGCGTACCCTTGCCGATCGGCGACGGATCACCATCCTTGGTCAAGATCACTCCGCCTTGCTGGGGCGAGGCCAGCGCCTTGTGCAGCAAGGCAAGGTTGCTTTCCGGCAGGGTGAAGTTCACCTGCAGCGGGTCCATCTGCGTGATGGTGACGAGCGGGGTCGTAGTGCTGCCGCCGTTGCTGGTGGTGACGAGATCGCCGACCGAGACATTGACGGCGCCGAGCCTGCCGGAGATCGGCGCCGAGATGGTGGCGTAGCTCAACTGGACGGTATCGGAATCGATCGTCGCCTTGTCGGCATCGATGGTTGCGGCCGCGGCCTTCTGCGCCGCCAATGCCTGATCGTAGGTCTGCTGCGTGCCGGCCTGCTTGGCGACGAGGTCCTTGGCGCGCTGAAGATCCGCCGCGGCACTGGCGAGCATCGCCTGGTCCTTGGCGAGCGTCGCCTGGTCCTTGGCCAACTGTGCCTTCAAGGCGCGGTCATCGAGCGACAACAGCAGGTCGCCGGCCTTCACCATCTGCCCGTCCTTGACCGCGATCGCTACGATCTGGCTGGATACCCGGGCGTTGATGCTGACCACCGCCGGCGAAGACACGAAGCCGATGGCATAGCGGCGGATCGGGAAGTCCGCCGTCGTCGCCGTCGCGGCAACGATCGAAGCCGAGCGGGCGCCATTCGCGCCGCCTGTCGGCTTGTCCGATGCCTTGGCGGCCTTGTCCGTCGTCGCCGCTTTCTGGCCCGGAATCAGCTGCTGGACCTTGCCCATGGCCGTGGGCGAAAGATAGAGACCGGCCCCCGCCAAGCAGATCACCGCAATCACTGCAAAGAGGATTTTTCCGCGCATCGACAACATGGCCTCTCATCCGACACGCCGAACCCGGTGGTCTTGTTCCAGCTCAAATCACGGCTCTTGCCGCGATTTCGCCGAATAGATAGGACACGCCTTTGTCGGAAAAGGGCCAAAACGCGGCATTACGAAGATTTAATGTGCACTGCACAATAAGGCGGCAGGCTACCTAAGCATCGGCCAGAGCGTCGCCGCCAGCAGCACACCCATGGCGATGTTGAACCATTTCAGCCGCACCGGATCGGACAGGAAACCGCGCAGCGCCGTGCCGAACCCAGCCCACACCGAAACGCTCGGAAGGTTGACGATGGCGAACGCCATCGAGATCAGCACCACCGACAGGAACGGATGGTCGGGGTTCGTATAGACGGCCATGGCGGTGATCGCCATCACCCAGGCCTTGGGGTTGACCCACTGGAACGCGGCAGCATCGATGAAGCGCATCGGATTTGCCTGCGTCTCGCCCTTGCAGGACATCGAGCGCGACATGGCGATCTTCCAGGCGAGATAAAGCAGATAGGCGCCGCCGGCGATCTTCAATCCGGTGTGCAGCATGGGAAACGCCGTCAGCACCGCGCCAAGTCCAAAACCGACGGCTAGCAGCAGAATGAGAAAACCGATGCCAATGCCCAGCATGTGCGGCACGGTTCTCACAAAGCCGAAATTCACGCCCGAGGCCAGTAGCATGAAGTTGTTCGGTCCGGGTGTGACCGAGGTAACGAAGGCATAGACCAAAAGCGCCAGGAACGCTTCGAACGACATGGCTTCCTCCCAAGATTAGGTCAATAATATTGTCCTTTCTCGCCGGACGCACAAAGGCCACCGCGGAGCGGCAGGCAGGTCCAGACAAACAGGACTTGAAAGACGGTTGCCGGCGACGAGCGCTGGGCTCTACATCCCCTGCGGGCCGCGATTCATTGCCGCCACGCCGGTGCGGCAGATTTCAACCAGGCCGAGCGGCTTCATGATGGCGATGAACTGGTCGAGCTTGGAGCCCTTGCCGGTGATCTCGAAAATGAAATGCTCGGTGTTGGCGTCGATGACGCTGGCGCGGAAGGCGTCGGCGAGCCGGAGCGCCTCGACCCGGGAATCGCCGGTGCCGGCGACCTTGACCAGCGCCAGTTCGCGCTCCAGCGGCCGCTCCTGGCCAAGCTCGTGCGAGCGCACGGTGAGGTCGACGACGCGATGCACCGGCACGATGCGCTCGAGCTGGTGCTTGATCTGCTCCAGCACATGCGGCGTGCCGCGCGTCACGATGGTGATGCGCGACAGATGTTTTTCGTGCTCGGTCTCGGAAACGGTGAGGCTCTCGATGTTGTAGCCGCGCCCGGAAAACAGGCCGATGACCCGGGCGAGCACGCCCGGTTCGTTGTCGACCAGCACGGAAAGCGTGTGGTTCTCGGGCTTTTCTGTTTCCTTGGCGATGAAATAGGCGGAGCCGGTTGGTTGCAGCTGTGCGTTCATGACATGAATCTCGATTTCAACTCTTGAGCTAATTATCTGTTTCCGCACGGCTTCTTCCGACAGCCCTGCCTCGGCTGATATCACACCAGTTCCCTGCCCTTGGCGTCGATGGCGTTGGCCACGGCCTCGTCGGTTGCCTCGTCGGGCAGGAGCATCTCGTTATGTGCCTTGCCTGATGGGATCATCGGGAAGCAGTTGGCGAGCGTGGCCACGCGGCAGTCGAACAGCACCGGCTTCTTCACCGAGATCATCTCCTTGATCGCGTCATCCAGTTCGTCCGGCTTGTCGCAGCGAATGCCGTGGCCGCCATAGGCCTCGGCCAGCTTGACGAAGTCCGGCATCGCCTCGGTGTAGGAATGCGACAGCCGGTTGCCGTGCAGCAGCTGCTGCCACTGCCGCACCATGCCCATATACTGGTTGTTGAGGATGAAGATCTTGATCGGCGCATTGTACTGCACCGCCGTGCTCATCTCCTGCATCGTCATCTGCACCGACGCGTCGCCGGCAATGTCGATGACCAGCGCATTGGGATGCGCGATCTGCACGCCGAGCGCGGCCGGCAGGCCGTAGCCCATCGTGCCAAGCCCGCCTGACGTCATCCAGCGGTTCGGCTTCTCGAAATGATAGTGCTGCGCCGCCCACATCTGATGCTGGCCGACCTCGGTGGTGATGTAGGTGTCCATGTCCTTGGTCAGCGCATAGAGCCGCTGGATGGCATATTGCGGCATGATCACGTCGTGGTTCATCTTGTAGGCGAGCGAGTCCCGCGCGCGCCATTTGGCGATCTGCTCCCACCAGGGGTGCAGCGCTTTCTTGTCGGCCTTGGCGCTTGCCCGCCACAGCCGCACCAGATCCTCCAGAACCCGGCCGACGTCGCCGATGATCGGCACGTCGGTGTGGACGTTCTTGTTGATCGACGACGGATCGATGTCGATGTGGATCTTCTTCGAATTCGGCGAGAACGCGTTGAGCCGCCCGGTGATGCGGTCGTCGAAGCGCGCGCCGATGCAGATCATCACATCGCAATCATGCATGGCCATGTTGGCTTCATAGGTGCCGTGCATGCCGAGCATGCCGACCCAGTTCTTACCGGAAGCCGGATAGGCACCGAGACCCATCAGCGTCGAGGTGATGGGAAAGCCGGTGAGATCGACCAGTTCGCGCAGCAGATGGCTGGCCTCGGAGCCGGAATTGATGACGCCGCCGCCCGAATAGATGATCGGCCTTTTGGCCCCGGCCATCAATTCGACCGCCGCCTTGACCTTGTCGAGGTCGCCCTGGACCTTCGGCTGGTAGCTGGTGCGCGGCGCCGTCTGCGGCGGCACATACATGCCCTTGGCGAACTGCACATCCTTCGGGATGTCGACCACAACCGGGCCGGGACGTCCCGTCGTCGCGACATGGAAGGCTTCATGGATGGTCGCGGCCAGTTCGTTGACGTCCTTCACCAGCCAGTTGTGCTTGGTGCAGGGGCGCGTGATGCCGACGGTGTCGCATTCCTGGAACGCGTCGGAGCCGATCAGCGAAGTCGGCACCTGCCCGGTCAGGCAAACCAGCGGGATCGAATCCATCAGCGCATCCTGCAGCGGCGTCACGGCGTTGGTGGCGCCAGGGCCAGAGGTCACCAGCATGACGCCTGCCTTGCCGGTCGAGCGCGCATAGCCTTCCGCCGCATGGCCAGCGCCCTGCTCGTGGCGAACCAGGATATGCTCGACGTCGTCTTGCTGGAAGATTTCATCGTAGATTGGGAGAACGGCGCCGCCCGGATAGCCGAAGACATGCTTGACGCCATTGTCCTTCAGCGCCTGCACCACCATTTCGGCGCCCGTCATTTCGCGCCGCTCACTCTGTCCATTGCTCATCGGTCTGGTCCCGTACTGTCCGCCATCTGGCGATTGCTGGTCGTTTAGTCGTGTTTCGGGCAATAAAAAAGGCCCCCGAGGGAGCCTGTGTGATGCGCATGGGAGGTTTTCGCCCGGCGGTTACACCGCCTTGCCCACGCGCTTTCCTACGAGAATGAGTGCCGTTTTCATGGTGGCGGACACTAGAGGCGGGCACGGCGGCCTGTCAACGGCAAAAATGACACCGTGCGGCCCCCTGCCCGTTCAAGCCCTTGAAAACGCGCCAAACTATTGGAGGGCGTGACGCGATGGCGGTTTTGGCGAAATACTTTCGTCGCGCCGGACAATGCCCCCGCCACGCGCTCACCCAAGAAGCGATCTCAAGACCCGGAGGAAACTGATGCTGGAAAAGGCCCCGAACAAGAAGCTTGCCGACCTGCTCGGCACATTTGGCTCGGCTCTCGCCGCCGGCGATATCGACAAGGCCGTCGCCTGCTTTCAGGACGACTGCTATTGGCGCGATCTCGTCACCTTCACCTGGAACATCAAGACCATGGAAGGCCGCGACCAGGTGCGCGACATGCTGGTCAGCCAGCTGGCGAAAACGAAACCTTCGAACTGGGCGATCGCCGAAGGCGAGGATGCCACGGAAAGCGACGGGCTGCTTGAAGGCTGGATCAGCTTCGAAACGGAAGTGGCGCGCGGCTTCGGCCATATCCGGCTGAAGGACGGCAAGATCTGGACGCTGCTAACCACCATGGTCGAGTTGAAAGGCTACGAGGAGCCGGCCGGCTTCGCTCGGCCGATGGGCGCCAAGCATGGTCACGGCAAGAACCGTCCAACCTGGAAGGAGGAGCGCGAGAGGGAAGCCGCCGAGCTCGGCTTCAAGACGCAGCCGCACACGCTGATCATCGGCGGCGGCCAGGGCGGCATCGCGCTCGGCGCGCGGCTGCGGCAGCTCGGCGTACCGACCATCATCGTCGAGAAGAACGAGCGCGCCGGCGACAGCTGGCGCAAGCGCTACAAGTCGCTCTGCCTGCACGACCCGGTCTGGTACGACCATCTGCCCTATATCGATTTTCCCAGGAACTGGCCGGTCTTCTCGCCAAAGGACAAGATCGGCGACTGGCTGGAAATGTACACCAAGGTCATGGAGCTGAACTACTGGTCCTCGACCGAGGCCAGGAGCGCCATTTATGACGACAAGAAGAAGGAATGGACGGTCGTCGTTCGCCGCGACGGCAAGGACATCACGTTGAAGCCGAAGCAGTTGGTGCTGGCGACGGGACAATCCGGCAAGGCCAACATGCCGAACTTCAAGGGCATGGACAGCTTCAAGGGCGATCAGCACCATTCCTCGAAGCACCCTGGTCCCGATGTCTATGCTGGCAAGAAGGCGGTTGTCATCGGCTCGAACAATTCAGCCCACGACATCGCCGCAGCCCTTTGGGAGGCCGGCGCCGATGTCACCATGGTGCAGCGCTCGACCACGCACATCTCCAGATCCGACACGCTGATGGAAATCGGACTGGGTTCGCTCTACTCGGAAAAGGCCGTCCAAGGCGGTATGACCACGGCCAAGGCCGACCTCATCTTTGCTTCACTGCCCTACAAGATCCTGCATGAATTCCAGATCCCGGCCTACGCCGAGATGAAGAAGCGCGACGCCGACTTCTACAAGGGCCTGGAGAAGGCCGGCTTCATGCTCGACTGGGGCGATGACGAGTCCGGCCTGTTCATGAAATATCTCAGACGCGGCTCGGGCTACTATATCGACGTCGGCGCGTCCGACCTGATCATCGACGGTTCGATCAAGCTGAAAAGCGGCGTCGAGGTGAAGGAGATCAGGGAGCATTCGGTCCTGCTCAGTGACGGACCGGAACTGCCGGCCGACCTCATCGTCTATGCCACCGGCTACGGCTCGATGAATGGTTGGGCGGCCGACCTCATTTCCCGAGAGGTCGCCGACAAGGTCGGCAAATGCTGGGGTCTCGGCTCCAGCACCACCAAGGATCCGGGTCCCTGGGAAGGCGAATTGCGCAACATGTGGAAGCCGACGCAGCAGGAAGCGCTGTGGTTCCATGGCGGCAATTTGCACCAGTCACGCCACTATTCGCAGTTCCTGTCGCTGCAACTGAAGGCGCGGCATGAAGGCATCCCGACGCCGGTCTACGGGCTGCAGCAGGTGCATCACAAAGGGTAGTCCGCGGCACATCCCTCTTGCGGACCCCGCGCGGCGTTTCCGCCGCGCGGGGTCTTGCGTTTCAGGCCCCGAGCACCACGCCCCTCGCCTTGGCCCAGCGCTCGACGATCTTGCGCTCCTCCAGCGTGGCGACGCGATTGCCGAAACCGCGCACCTGCAGCGCACGGTTTTGCGGGTCGAGCTCGATCGTCAGCAGCCGCTCGATCTTGCCGAGCGCGGTGCGCCGCAGCACCCAGATCGAGGCGTAGCCGGCGATGCATTTGGCCGCGTACATCGAGACGCAGTGATGCATCGCACGGCTCTCTGCAACCAGGTCCTCGGCCGTTTTCAACTGGCGAACGAAGAAGCGTTCGCCATGCGCCTTCGCCTCCTTGGCCGACGGCTTCCAGTCCCAGTCCTCGAGGCGCGAGCCGTCCCAGGCGCGCCGCTCCGACTGCGATCCGGCAGTACCTGGAACCCGCCCGGCGGCGCGGCGGCGCATTGCCTCGATGCGTTCTATCGCAGCAATGTCGCGGTGCCATTCTAGCATCTGCCGGCGCAGCGAGGCGAGCGTGCGGCCCTTCAGGCTGTACGCTGCATCGCGCTGGTGCATGGCGCCGATGTAGTCGCAGAGATCGTCGATCTCCTCCTTCGACGCCGGATGCCCACAGAAGAACCGCGCCACCTCGCGCCAGAAGGCGAGCTCCCCGCGCGGCGTCCTCGCGATCTTCGTCCGCGCAAGGCGAGTGGCCAACCCGGGATCATCCGTGTAAGACCGGGCGATCGCCAACCAGAACGCCTCATCGAAGGTGAAATCGCTGGCCACGTTCAGGAAGCAATGCACCTCCTTGCGCGACAGCCATTCATTGGCGCCAGCCTTGTAGAGCGAGTCGCCACGCGCGACCGCGACGTACCAGGCCTTGCGGAACGCCACCTCGTTGGCATCCAGCCCCGAAGCGTCCAGCCAGACGGCCTCGAGCGCGACCGAGACCGGGTAGCGCGCATAGAGATGGCGCGCCGCGGCCAGTCGCAGGCGCGCGCGGTCGCGCGTCTTCAGCTTCGGCCGCCACAACGCACCATCGCGGATCGCGACGCCGGCAAAGCCCCGGCGTGCCTCATCGAGCGCCCGCTCGAAATCCGGAGCGGGACGCGGGGCGGGCGAAACCCGCCGCAGTGTTGCGGTATATGCTTCAATGCGTTCGCGCTCGGCGTCCTGCCTGCGCTGGATCATGGACTTTGCCATGGCCGTTCTTCCTGATTGGAACCCTGTCAGCCGCACGCAATTCCAGCGTCGGCACGGACTGTGTCGATCTGGACTGCCGGGACATTGACGGGTCTCCTTTCAGGAAGACGAGTTAGGAATGGGCGGCGTCTCTACGCTCGCAACGAACTCGACGCAAGAGCTATTCTTTCAATGTTTACAATGGGCTGAGAGGGTGTTGCGAAAGCGCATCTCAGGCCTTCGGGCAGCCGCCATCGTCGGCGGAGAGCTCTCGGCTCTCCGCCGTTCTGGTGGAACGTTGCGACGCGACGAACCGCGTGCAGACGATGACCATGCATCGCAGCGCGGCGGTCGTCAGATTGTCAGGAAGTGGGGAACCCGCCGTGGCGCGAGCCAGCTGACCGTCCGCCGCGGAGGCGCAAAATGCGTGAACAAGATCTCATCGTCGCCTCCATCAAAAGCGTGGTTGACACGATGCGGCAAATGAAAGGAAGGCCGCATGTTGGGCGCGGCTAGTACATTGGAACAAGCGCGGCAGCAAGATGGTGAACCTGCCTGGCATCGATGGGTTCGAGCGCAGCGGCGAGCCGGCTGGGCTCGCGGCGGGAAGCGATCGGCCGCAAGGTGGGAGCGCCTGCGGCAGGCAGGCGCTCGCGGCAGTCATCCGGCCGGTATGCAGCAACCGCATTTTCGCCGTCGAAGCAGAAACACATGGGCTGTCTCCTCCCCAGTGATGAATTGCGTCAGGTGCGATCGCGAAACTCGCGAACGACCCGCTGCAGCAACGGCACGTAGTCGCGAAAGGTCCGTGTCTTCATGTTGGCGACCTTGCCGCCCTCGTCCCAGATGCGGACGCGCACCGCTTCTTCTTGGAACGGGTTCTTACGGAACGCCGCCACCTCCTCGGCGCTCATCGGCCCACCTTGCAGCGACAGCGTATGGACAGAGGCCTGCGAGAGCTTGCCGAAATAGGTCGGATCGGTGGCGCACAGATAGCGCTTGGCCGAGACGTGCAGCCTGACGCATTCGACGATCACCGGCGGGAAGAACGGCGCCAGCACTTCGCCGCCGGCCTCGTCATGGTGCTTGTCCTCGACATCGTCAGGCGAATAGGTGCCGAACTCGCTGGTGTAGTGGCCGATATCGTGCAGGAGTGCTGCCGCCACCAGGACATCGGGCGCGCCGTCCTGCTCGGCCAGCCAGGCGCCTTGCAGCATATGCTCGGACATGGTCACCGGCTCGCCGAGATAGGATTCGGCACCCCGGCGCTCGAAGATGTCGGCGATGAACTCGACGATGTTGTCCGCGTTCAGGTCCTGGCCGCTCATTCCGCTGCCTCCCTGAAACCGTGTTCGATCGCCGCGAGCGTCGACAGCAGGCCGTCTTTGTCGGCGTAACAGCCTTGCAGCCAGCGCTTGCCAGTGCCGGAAAACGCCTTGCGCGCATGCATGACGCGGGTGTTGTCGACGATGAAGGCCTGCCCGGCTTCGAGTTTGAATGTCACTTCGAAACGGGGATCCTCGATCAGTTCGGCGAACCGGCGATAGGCCGCATAGTATTTTCCCATCTCGGCGAAGGGCACGTCGACCGTCGGCGCCAGAGAGCGGTTGTTGAAGCGAATGCAGAGCAACTCGCCATCCGGTCCGAGTTCGATCATCGGCCGCTTGGCCTGCAGCCGCACGCCGGACGAGCCGGCATATTCGAAGCGCGCCGGATACGAGCTTAGCAGACGGAACCCTTCCGGGCTCTCGGTCTGCAATGCCTCGGCAACCGCAAAGCCGTCGACGACGCTGGACTCGCCGCCCTCCACCGTATTCTCGATGCAGGACAGGATCTGCAGCGTCGGCACCGGATCGCGATAGGGATTGTCGGTATGCGCCTGCAGGCCGAGATTGGTGTAGGCGAGATTGCTCGGATTGACCTCGGCGCGCACTTCGAACCAGCGGCCGTAATTGGTCTCCCTGATATAGCCGAACAGATCGGACACTTTGCACAGTGCACCGGATTCTGTGGGCACCCCGTCCATCACGGCAAAGCCGAAGCGCCTCACAGCCGAAAGCCATTCACGCAGGGTTTGGCGATCATGACCGGCGGCGGCGTAGCCGGCGCGCGGCACCGAATTCTGCATCGTCGTCTTGGTCCAACGCTCGATCGCATCGCTCGTCCAGCCCCCTTTGCGCAACTCGACGCGGTCGTAGGCGTGCGCGCTCAGCCATTGCGCGGGAAAGCTGACCGTCCTTCCTTCCGGCACGAAGCTAAGTTCCAGGGCACCGGGCCTGATCTGAGCCGCGCCGATGCGCGTATCGGCCGGGATGTCGAGAATGGTGATCAGCCGTTGGCCGTTGCCGGCGCTGCGGGTCTTGTCGTCGAGCGCATTGTCGCGCAGCCACATCGCATGGAAGCGGGTGCGCGTCCCGTCCTGCCAGCCAAGTTCGATCGTTCTTCCTTCGTCGCCGATGAGCGCGTGGGTCAGCATGGATATCCGTTCCTGTTGCTACCCCGGGGCTTGCTCCACAGGGTTTCGATTGCATGCTGACGGCACGACAGGCATAATTCAAATTATGATTTTTCAGCCAATGGCTATAAACTACTAATGGCTCGGACAACCCCTTTGCCCCCTCTCGATTGGCTGCGCAGTTTCGAGGCAGCCGCGCGGCTGTCGAACTTTACGGCCGCGGCTGCCGAGCTTGGCCTGACACAGGCAGCCGTCAGCCAGCACATCCGGTTCCTCGAGGAACGGCTGAAGATCCGGCTGTTCTCGCGCCTGGCGCGCGGCGTCGCGCTATCGCCGGAGGGAGCGGCATACCTGCCCCACATTCAGTCGGCATTCGCCACCATTCGCGACAGCACACGGGAGCTGTTCGAACCACGTGCGATCCAGACCGTCACTGTCCGGGTGCCGATCTCTTTTGCCTTGCTGGTGCTGGTGCCCGCAATGCCGGACCTTGCGAAGGCGCTTCCGCAGATCCAGCTCGACATGGTGACGATCCATCGTCCCGCCGATTACGATCAGTCAGGCTCGGCGCTCGACATTCGCTTCGGCAACGCAACCTTTCCCGGCCGCGAAGCCGACAGGCTGACCATCGAGCGGCTGGTGCCGGTGGCCTCCCCGGCCCTCGCCGGCAATGCCGACTGGGCCTCGCTGCCTTTGCTTCTGGTCGCCGGAGCGCGTGAAATGTGGGCGGAATGGTTCGCCGCCGCCGGCGTGCCGGGGCACCCCAGGTGCTCGCATCGCTTCGACAGTTTCGTTGCGGCCATGGAGGCAGCCAAGGCCGGTGCCGGCGTGCTGCTGGGTTCGCGGCCACTGATCGACGCCGCACTTGCCGGCAAGCATCTGGTGAGGCTTTCCGACTTCGAACTCTCGAGCAGCTCCGGGCATTTCCTGACACGAGCGTCGGCCGCTCCGCTGACGCGCGCCGAACAAGACTTCCGTCAGTGGCTTGTGTCGCGCCTAGCCGGCGCGGCGCCGACGTAGAGTCAGCGAGTCCCACCGATGCGCTTCCAATAGATAAGCGTACCGGTCAGCCCGCCATGCGGTTTCAATGCAAAGTCCGGGATCTCACCGGTGAGCGTGAACCCGAGTTTCTCGTAGAGGCCGGAAGCCCCCTCTTCGGTCGCGGTGTCCAGCACCAGCAGGGTCCGACCCTTCTCAACGGCAAGATCCTCTGCGGCTCGCATCAAGCGGGTTGCGATGCCCTTGCCACGATGGGTGAGCCGGGTCATCAGCTTGGCGATCTCGGCCCGGTGCGGCTGGTTGGGAGGAAAGTCGAGCAGCAAGGTGACGGTGCCGACCAGAGCCTTGCCATCCCATGCGCCTAGCACAATCCTTTCACCGCGCGCCGCAACCGCCAGAGACTGGTCCCAGAATGCCTCCGCCGCTTGCAGGGTCAGCGGATGCATGAAGCTGACCGATCCTCCGGCGGCAACCGTTTCGACCAGCATGTCGGCCAGTACTTCCCGGGTTTTCGCGCCATGGCTCAGAACCTTGATTTCAACGGGGCTCATAACTGTGACGTATCCCTCAAGTAGCGATTGTTCGGTGGTGGGCGAGGCGAGATAGCTGTTCGGGGTCGCCGGCATTCGAAGTGGTTGAAGCGCCTTCGCTTCCGCGCCCGGCGGATTTCCGCGATGCGCTCGGCGTCTTCTTCCTGCAGGTGCCGACCGCGCTCGAGGATTTCGAGCGTGTATTCCTCATAGGTCAGACCGAGCCGCTCGGCCCTGTCGAGCCGCATCAGCATGACGTCGCGGCTCGGCGCTTTCCAGGCTTTCGCATGGGCTGCCTGCCAGGCAAGGAAGACATAGGCATCGCGCTTGCCCCATGGCGGGCCGTCATAGTCGTCGAGCGGCGGCCCGCCATTGTGGAAGCGTCGGGGACGTCGAGCCACGCGATCACCCCCTGACCAGCGCAACCACATAGTCGGCTGCCTCCGGTCCCGGGGCGTGGAAAGTGCAGTCGGACGGCGCGCCGAGCGCCAGGCAGTCGCCGGGCCGCAGACTGTGCACGACCTCGCCTTCGGTGAAATCGAGCCGCCCGCCGATCAGCCAGATCTGCTGCTTGATGAAGGCATAGGAGGCCGCCGGGAAGCTGACCCTGGCGCCCGCCGGCAGCCGCACCTTGATCAGTTCGAGCGGCATGTCCGAGACCGGCGAGAGGTGGCGCCGGACATAACCCGTATCGGGGTCGCGCCACACCGGCTGATCGCTTTCGCGCAACAGGCCGCCGCCTTGCAGTTCCGCACGCGCAATGAGGGTGGAAAGCGTCATGCCGAAGGCCGCGGCAATGCGCACCAGCAGTGCCGCCGTCGGGCTGGTCTTGCCGCGCTCTATGGTGCTGAGCATGGCCTTGGAGACGTCCGACCGCTCCGCGAGCTCCGCCAGCGACCAGTCGCGCAGCGCCCTTTCGGAGCGTATCCTCTTGCCGATGCTGGACGAAATGTCGTTCGCTATATCGTTCATTGGTTCGATATAGCGAAATTCAAACGCGAGGAAAAGAGGCCGATAGATTGAATTTTCGTGCCGGCCTTAACGCCGCCTACACCATCCGACCACACCCGGCTTTAACCCCATTTGTGTAAGGTGGACGTTGCTGGGAATGGGATCAGATCGCTTATGTTTGTCGAACGCGAAGCCTCCGTCGGAGAACCGACCTCGCAGGAGCGCCGCCACGCGGAACAGAACGACAAGCGCATCCTGGGCAATGTCGTGCAATGCGACGGCGCGCGCGCCACCATCAGCGCCTATGCCGACGACATTGAAGGCGCGATCACCGGCCTGTGGACGGTCGGCAAGATGATCTCCATCAATCTCGGCTCGACGCGAACCGTCGGCCTTGTCTATGAAATCGGCAAGTCGGACCGCGCCTGGAGCAATGAAGGCCAGAACCCGATCGAGGTCAGCATCGAGCTCATCGGCGAAGTGCGCGATGCCACCGAGCCCGGCGCCAAACCGGTTTTCGATCGCGGCATCACCACCTATCCGCATATCGGCGCCATCGCCCACCGCATCCGCAGCCGCGACCTGCAGGCGGTCTACGATCTCGCCGGGCGTCATTCGATCACCATCGGTACGCTGTCGCAGGACGAGGCGATCGACGCCAACATCGCCATCGACGACACGCTGGCGCGTCACTTCGCCATTGTCGGCACCACCGGCGTCGGCAAATCCACCGCCGTCTCGCTGCTCCTGCGCAAGTCGATCGCCGCGCGGCCCGATTTGCGCATCCTCATTCTCGACCCGCACAACGAATTTGCCGCCTCGCTGCCTGAGCATTGCGTCAGGGTCGATTCGAAAACGCTGGACCTGCCCTTCTGGATGTTCAGGCTGGAGGAATTCGCCGAGGTGCTGTTTCGCGGACGCGAGACGGTGGCGGAAGAAGTCGATGCCTTGCGCGATCTCATCCCCGCCGCCAAGAACCTCTACCGCAACCCTGGTTCCGGCACCTATCTGAGGCGTGGCAGCGACGCGCTGACCGCCGATACGCCGGTGCCCTATCGTATCGCCGATCTCATCAAGCAGATCGACGAACGCATTGGCATGCTGGAAAGCAAGAACGATCGACCCATCCTCAAATCGCTGAAGACGCGCATCGAATCGGCGGCGTCCGATCCGCGCTACCGCTTCATGTTCAACTCGCGCCTGATCGAGGACACGATCCACGAGACGATCGGCAACATCTTCCGCGTGCCGCACCATGGCCGCCCGGTGACCTGCTTCGAGATGGCCGGCATGCCGTCCGAAGTCGTCAACTCCGTCTGCTCGGTGCTGGCGCGTCTGGCCTTCGACCTCGCTTTGTGGAGCGAAGGAAAGCTGCAACTGCTGCTGCTGTGCGAGGAAGCGCACCGCTACATGCCGGCCGATCCGCGCCTCGGCTTTGCGCCGACCAGGCACGCGCTGTCGCGCATCGCCAAGGAAGGCCGCAAATACGGCTGCTATCTCGGTGTCGTCACCCAGCGCCCGGGAGAGCTCGACCCGACCATCCTGTCGCAATGCTCGACCTTCTTCGCCATGCGGCTCGCCAACGAGCAGGACCAGGCGATCATCCGTTCGGCAATCGCCGACTCCTCGGCCTCGACGCTCGCCTTCCTGTCTTCCATGGGCCAGCGCGAGGCCATCGCGTTCGGCGAGGGTGTGGCAACGACGATGCGGCTGAAATTCGAGAGACTGCCACAGGATTTGATCCCCGGCACGGGCAAGCGCGAGCAGGCCTCGTCGTCCGAGACCGGCGACGACGTCGATCTCGCGGCGATCGTCGAACGGCTGCGCAACGTCCCGAAACCGCAGCAGCAGATGGCCTTCGCCGAGGTCGTCGATAGCGGCCGGCAGGCCGGCGACCCCGATTACCGCAAGCCGGCCACCACTACCCCACGCATCCAGCCGGACGACGATTTCGACATGCGCTACGGCCTAAAGCCGTCGACCTTCGGGCTGCGCCCGCAGAACGATTGAGCCGACGGCATTGGGTCCTTCCGCCAAACAGATTTGAGCTTCCAACGGCTCAGCTTCGTTGGACGGCGTGGGTAAAACCCGCAAGGGAATTCATCAGGCCGGATTGAATGACGTGGCTTTCGAGAACCCGGAGCGGAGCGGACATTTCAGTCCGCAGGCAACGGAAGTCGAGAAAGGCGCGTCAGTCGGCCGGCCTGATGAATTCTTCTGCGGGATTTTAGGCGCAGACGCGATTGCGGCCCTGCCTCTTGGCTTCGTAGAGCTGGCGGTCGGCGCGGCGGTAGAAATCCTCGGCCGTTTCCTTGCGGTCCCAGACGGCCAGGCCGACGCTGGTGGTGATCTTCAGGCGGACATTGCCTGACAGCACGGACATGTTGGCGATCGCCTTGCGGATGCGTTCGGCGAATTTGGACAGCAGTTCGGCGTCCATGTTCGGCGTCACCACGGCGAACTCCTCGCCGCCGAGCCGCGCCACCACGTCGTGATAGCGGGTCATGCCCTTCAAGCAGCCGGATACCGCCTTCAGCACTTCGTCGCCGACATCGTGACCATGCGTGTCGTTGACCTGCTTGAAGTGGTCGAGGTCGAGGATCATCAACCCGACAGGCTTCTCGATGCGGCGGAATTCTTCGAGATATTCCTTCAGCGCATCGTCGAAATAGCGGCGGTTCTGCATGCCGGTCAGGCCGTCAGTCAGCGCCGCATGCTCCAGCGTTTCCGAGCGCGCGCTGAGCGAAACCGTCATGGCGCGCAGCTTGCCCTCTTCCGTCGCCTGACCGCGGATCATCGGGTAGATGAAGAACACGCCGAAGAACAGCGCCGTCGCCAGAAGCACGCCGGTCGCAAACAGCAATTTGTTGAGATAGATGATCTTTTCGATGCGCGAGGCCGTATCCAGATCGGTCGCGATGCCTTGCAGAAGACCATAGGCGTGCAGCGTCACCAGGCCGGCGGCCAGGATCACGAAAATAAACACGAAAAATGCGGATTCCGCTTTATGGAAACGCATTTGCTCCCCGTAGCAAAACTGCCCATCGACTTTATGACATGCCGCCGCCTTACGGAGGGTTAATCAGAACAACCTGAGCGGGAAACTCCGGTTTTGTTTTCAGTTTCTTGATTGCATTAGGAACGGGGCATTAAACCGGGAGCGCCGCGCCATCGGACGGATGCAATCGTTGCCATTCTGGCCCCAGCTGATGCCGAAACCAGGTCGCCTGGCGCTTAGCATACTGCCGCGTGGCGATCTTGGCGCGCTCGATCGCCTCGGGAAAACCCATCTTCCCGGCCATTGCCGCCTGCAATTCGCGAACGCCGATCGCCTTCATCGCCGGGAAATCCGGATCGAGGCGGAGAGCCACCAGCCGCTTGACCTCGTCCAGCGCACCCTTGTCCAGCATGCGGTCGAACCGCGCCTCGATCCGTTCGACCAGTTCCGCCCGGTCCGGCTCGATCACCAGGAAGCGCGCGCTGTCGCGGTCGATCAGCGGCCGGCCGCGCGCGGCCTGCCATTCCGCAATGGAGCGACCCGAGGCGTCGAGCACTTCCAGCGCCCGCACGATGCGCTGGCTGTCGGTCGGTTTCAGCTGCATTGCGACCGCCGAATCCTCGCGCAGCAGGATGCTGTGCAGCTTGGCCGCGCCCTGCTCCTTCAATTCGTAACGCCAGCGGTCGCGGATCGCTGGCGGAATGTCGGGCATGTCCGAAATCCCTTCCGCAAGCGCCCTGAAGTAAAGCCCGGTGCCGCCGACGAAAATTACCGGCCGCTCCGAAAGCATGCCGTCGTCGATCAGCTTCGTCACGTCGCGCAGCCAGGCGCCGGTGCAATAGGCGACGGATGGATGGACATGGCCGTAGAGAAAATGCGGCACGCGGGCGAGTTCGGCTGCACTCGGGCGCGCCGTCAGCACATCGAGCACGCAATAGCCCTGCATGGAATCCGTGTTGACGATGACGCCGCCGCTGCGTTCGGCGAAATCGAGCGCAAGCGCCGACTTGCCGCTGGCGGTCGGCCCGGCTATCAGGATCGCGTTCTTCACGCGGCCCTCGCCCGCCTGCCCGCCGGAATTTTCGATGCCGCTGATTGCCACGCTTGTGTCCCATCCCGAAGGCCGCGCCGTATCGGCCGCGCTTGCGAATATGGCCTCGCGGTCGGTCGGCGCAAGCGCTGTTGATTGGCTGGCTGAAGACATCGCCTGCGATCTCGTTCTGCCCGAGCAAGCCGAAGCCGGCGAAATGACCGCCAGGCTTCGCACAGCACTGGCCTCCGAACCGGTCGACGTCATCGTGCAGCCGGCCGTCGGCAGGAGAAAGAAAATCCTCCTCGCCGACATGGATTCGACGATGATCGACCAGGAATGCATCGACGAGCTGGCCGACGAGATCGGCGTCAAGGATCGCGTCGCGGCGATCACGGCGCGGTCGATGAACGGCGAGATCGCCTTCGAACCCGCCTTGCGCGAGCGTGTCGGCCTGCTGAAGGGTCTCGACACGGCTGTCGTCGACCGCATCATCGCCAACCGGCTGACGCTGGCTTCCGGCGGGAGCACGCTTGTCCAGACCATGAGGGCCAACGGCGCCTGGACGGCACTCGTCTCTGGCGGCTTCGACGTCTTCACCAGTCGCATCGCCGCCATGCTCGGCTTCCAGGAGAACCGCGCCAACCGGCTGATCGAGGAGAACGGCCACTTCACCGGACTCGTCGCCGAGCCGATCCTCGGCCGCGCCGCCAAGGCTGAAGCGCTGCTCGACATCTCGGCAAGGCTCCGCCTCACTCCGGCGGATGCAATCTCGGTGGGCGACGGAGCCAACGACCTCGACATGATCCGCCTCGCCGGCACCGGCGTCGCCCTGCACGCCAAGCCCACCGTCGCTGCCGAGGCAAAGGTCCGCATCGATCACAGCGATCTGACGGCGCTGCTCTATCTGCAGGGTTACCGCCGGGAGGACTTTGTCGAATGAAGCCGATGCGCACCGAGCGCCTGATCCTGCGCAATTGGGAAGAGCGAGACCGCGAACTCTTCCACCGCATCAATTCCGACGAACGTGTCATGGAATTTTTTCCATTTCGCCGCGACCGGGCTGCGGCGGACGCCAAAATGGACGAGTTCCGCGCCTGGGTCGCGGAGGATGGTTACGGGTTCGCTGCTGCCGAGATTATTGAGACGCACGAATGCATCGGCTTCATCGGTCTCCTCGATACCGATCATGTGCCATCCCTGCCGGCCGGCACGATCGAGATCGGCTGGCGGCTGGCGCCCGAATTCTGGGGTAAGGGCTTTGTCACCGAGGCGGCGGAGGCCTGGCTGGCCTTTGGTTTCGAAACGCTTGATCTCGAGGAGATCGTCTCCTTCGCCGTGGCCAATAACCATCGCTCTACCGCCGTCATGAAACGCCTCGGCATGAGCGCCGACCGATCAAGCGACTTCGACCATCCCGGTATTCCCGACAGCCACCCTTCGCTCAAGCGGCATGTCCTTTACCGGTTGTCACGCCAAGACTGGCAGGCAAGGAAAAGGGCGGCCTGTTAGCCGCCCTTTTCCTTTCTAAATCAGACTATTGCTGGCTTTTCCGGACTCAGTCCATGCGGATCGTCACGAACCGCAACTCACCCGTCTTCGACGCCAGCATGAGCAGCGCATTCTTACGCCCCTGCTCCTTCAGCGCGCCGATACGATCCATCACGTCCTTCGGCGTCGCAACCGATTCCTGAGCGATCTCCGTGATCACCTCGCCGGGCTGGATGCCGCGCTCGGCCGCGGCCGAATCCTTGGTCACGTCTGTGATGACGACGCCCGACACATCGGCGGCAATGCCGAATTTGGTCCGCGTCTCGTCGTTGAGCTCGCCGATGGTCATGCCGAGCACCGCCGCCGTCGAAACCGCAGGCGCCTTGTCGCCATTGTCCTGGTCCGTATTGCTGCCGTCCTCGCCGCTGGACAGCTTCTCGCCGTCCTCGAGCCGGCCGAGTGTCACCTTCACGGTCTGCTCGACGCCCTTGCGCACGATGATGACGTCCACCGCCTTGCCGACCGGGCTTTCGGCGACGACGCGCGGCAGGTCGCGCATCTCGTTGATGTCCTTGCCGTCGAACTTGATGATGACGTCGCCGGCCAGGATGGTGCCGTTGTCAACTGGTCCGCCCTTGATGACGCCTGCCACCAGCGCGCCCTTGGCGGTCGCCATGCCGAGGCTTTCGGCAATGTCGTCGGTCACCGGCTGGATGCGCACGCCGAGCCAGCCGCGCCGCGTCTCGCCGAATTGGCGAAGCTGGTCGACGACACCCGAGGCGAGCTGCGCGGGAATGGAGAAGCCGATGCCGATTGAGCCGCCTGACGGCGAGATGATCGCCGTGTTGATGCCGATGACCTCGCCGACGCTGTTGAACAGCGGTCCGCCGGAATTGCCGCGATTGATGGCGGCGTCGGTCTGGATGAAGTCGTCATAGGGGCCGGAATTGATGTCGCGGTTGCGCGCCGAGACGATGCCGACCGTAACCGTGCCGCCAAGGCCGAACGGATTGCCGATCGCCATCACCCAGTCGCCGACCCGCATCTTGGTGGAATCGCCGAACTTCACCGCCGTCAGCTTGTGGCCCTTCGGATCGACCTTCAGTACCGCGACGTCGGTCTTGGTGTCGGTGCCGACCAGCGTCGCCTTCAGCGTCACGCCATCGGAGAAATTCACCTCGATATCGTCGGCATCGGCGATGACGTGGTTGTTGGTCACGACGATGCCTTGCTCGGCGTCGATCACGAAGCCCGAGCCCAGCGACTGCACCTTCTGGGCGCCACCATCCTTGTCGCCGCCGCGGTTCTTGAAGAAATCGTCGAAGAAATCCTGGAAGGGCGAGCCTTCGGGCAGTTGCGGCATCGGCACTGCGCCCGGTCCCTCCGAACCTTTCACCGTCTGCGACGTCGATATGTTGACCACGGCGCCAAGCAGCCCCTGGGCAAGGTCGGCGACCGAAGCCGGTCCGTCGGCGGCGATCGTCGGCGTCACGAAAGACGGGACGGCAAGCGAGCCGACGAGAAGCGCGGCGGCGCCGGCGACAAATGTCCGCCTCGCAGCGCGCAGAACGGTCTTGGTTGTCATCGAGGGCCTCCGGGTGTTTCTGAAAAGAAAAGCGCTTCCGCAAAAACGCCGCGTCGCGTCATGTTGGCAAGAAATACGGCACGTTTGCGGCTATGCCTATCGGCTGAGGATAAATCCTCCGTTACGCCGGGACTCATTTCCCCGACAGCCATGACCATGTCGCCATCGTCAGCCGCGCACCAGCCAGACGATGCCGACGCCGATGGCGATCGCCGCCAGCCCGGCTATGCGCAGTGCATTCTCCGGCATCGACAGCACCTCACCGGCCAGTCTCTTGGCGAGGTTCGGAAAGCCGCCATAGATCAGGCCCTCGACAACGAGGACCAGACCTATGGCTGCCAGAAAATCCTGCACCGGCCGCTACTGGCCGGTGCCTGGCTGCGCCGCCGGTGCGGCGGGCGCTGGTTGCGGCGCTGTTGGCGTCACCGGTGCTTCCTTACTGCTCGGATCGCGAAAATAGCGGAAGAACTCGGATTCCGGCGACAGCACCATCGTCGTGCCCGTATTGTCCAGCGCCGTACCATAGGCATTCATCGAGCGGTAGAAATCGAAGAAGGCCGGATCACGCTGGTAGGCTGCCGCGAAGGTCGCACTGCGCTGGGCTTCGCCCTCGCCGCGCAGGATTTCCGATTCCTTCTGCGCCTCGGCGACGATCTCGACCACTTCGCGGTCGGCGCGGGCCTTGATGCGCTGCGCCGCCTCATTGCCTCGCGCCCTCAGCCGTTCGGCTTCGGCCAGGCGTTCGGCCTTCATGCGGTCGAAGGTCTGCTGTGAAACCTCGGCGGTCAGGTCGGTCCGGCGAATGCGCACATCCTCGATCTGCAGGCCGAGCGACGTGGCGTCGGGCCGCAGCTGATCGCGCACCTCGCGCATCATCACCGCGCGCTCTTCCGAGAGCGCCGCTTCGAAATCGCGCAGACCGTAGACACGGCGAAGCGCCGCATCGAGACGCGTCCGCAGCCGTGCCTCGGCCAATTCGATCTGACCCGAAACCGCCGCACGGAAGACGCGCGGGTCCGAAATGCGATAGGCGATGAAGGCATCGACCTCGTAGAACTTGCCGCCCGACACCTGGACGCGGATGTTGTCGAGGTCGAAGCGCAGCACACGGTTTTCGATCAGCTGCACGCTGTCGGCATCGAAGAAGGCGAACGGCGCCTTGAAATAGATGCCCGGCTCCGTCTTGACTTCGACGATCTCGCCGAACCTCAAAACGATGGCCTGCTGGCGCGCATTGACCACGAAAACCGACGAATAGAGCAGGAACAGGATGACTGCCGCGACGACGGCGATGATGGGGAGACGGTTGGCCATCACTGGGTTCCTCCCGTCGTGGCGCCCAGGGGAGCCGGCGGCGGCGCCTTCTGCTGCAGTGCCGGCAGCGGCAGGTAGGGAACGACCCCCTGCCCGTTGCCCTGCTCGACGATGACCTTATTCGAATCTTTCAGCACCCTCTCCATCGTTTCCAGATAGAGCCGCTTGCGCGTCACCTCCGGCGCCTTGGCATATTCGTCATAGACCGAGATGAAGCGCTGCGCCTCGCCTTCGGCCTCCTGCACGACACGGTTCTTGTAGGCGGCCGCGTCTTCGCGGATCTGTGCGGCCTCGCCGCGCGCCTGGCCGAGCTTCTGGTTGGAATACTGGTTGGCCTGCTCGACGAATTTGTCCTCGTCCTGCTCGGCGCGCTGCACCTCGTCGAAGGCATCGGCCACCTCGCGCGGCGGCGCGGCATCCTCGATCGAAATGGCGTTGACGTTGAGGCCGGCCTTGTAGCCGTCCAGCGTCGTCTGGATGATCTCGCGCACCGATGCGGCAATACCCTGGCGGTCGTCGCGGAAAATGTCCTGGGCCGGCCGGCGGCCGACGGCCTCGCGCATGGCGCTTTCAGCAACCTGGCGCAGCATGCCGTCCGGATCGGAGACGTCGAACAGATACGCCCTCGGGTCGGAGACCTGATAGGCCACCGAGAACTGGACGTTGACGATGTTCTGGTCGCCGGTAAGCATCAGCCCGGACGTGTTGCCACTCGTCGCACCACCGCCGCCGATATCGACGAGCTGCTCGGCGATGTTGGCGGTCTCGACCGTTTCGACGGGCCACCAATGGAAATGCAGGCCGGGCTGGGAGAGCTCTGCCTTCGGCTTGCCGAAGCGCAGTTCGACCGCGACCTCATCGGGCTGCACGGTATAGACCGCCTTGAACGCCCACAGCACCACAAGTGCCGCTGCGATCAGCGCGAATACGGCCGGACTGGCGCCACCGCCGCCCGGCAAGGCGCGCCGCAATCTGTCCTGGCCGCGCCGGATGATGTCTTCCAGATCGGGAGGTGACCCTTGCGGGCCGCTCGGTCCCTTGGGTCCCTGCCCCCAGGGTCCCTGATTGCCGCCGCCACCCCATGGGCCGCCGCCGCCGCTCTTGTCGTTCCAGGGCATGAATGTCCTTTCGCTTGGAATTCCCTCGGCGCCAGCCTGATGGCGCAAAATCCAATGTTGTTCTTCTATAGGGACGCCAAGCCTCGCTTTCAACGCGATCTGCTGCCCGGCCATCCGTTTTGGGCGGTTCGCGACCCTTTATCGTCTTCAATGTGTGTCGCGGCGCCGTTCATAGACCGTATAGCGTGTCGCGTGGCTGTCCTTTTCGCCTGCCGGGACGTCCTCGGCGCTGACTACGGCCCATGTCTCGGGGTCGATCGGCGGGAAATGCGCGTCACCGGCGACCGAAGCCAGCACATGGGTGACATGCAGGCGGTCGGCCAGCGGCAGCGCCTGGGCGTAGATCTCGCCGCCGCCGACCACGCAGATCTCGTCGGCGCCGGCCATGCAGCGCCCGCGCACATTGGCGAGCTTGATCGCCTCGTCGAGTGAGTTGGCGATTTCGACGCCCTCGGCCCGCCAGGCTTTGTCGCGTGTCACCACGATGTTGAGCCGGCCCGGCAACGGCCGGCCGATGCCTTCATAGGTCTTGCGGCCCATGATGATGGGCTTGCCCATCGTGTCGGCCTTGAAGCGCTTGAGATCGGTGGACAGCCTCCAAGGCAGCCCGCCGTCCCGCCCGATCACGCCGTTTTCGGCGATGGCAACGTAGATCGCGATGTCCATCAGCCGCCGTACCCACCTTCGCCGCCGACACTGTCGTCCGACAGCTCCAGCAGCAATATGTCGATGTCGCGCTCGGGATAGAAATCCTTGCCCGTCATCTCAAACGTCGTTGGCCCCATCTTCTTGACGTCGCGGAAGACATAGTCGACCGTCACCTTTTCCGGCGAGATGATGAGATCCGCGCTCTCCATGGCGACCGCATCGATGTGCGACAGGATCAGCCCGCCGGTGCCCAGTTCGGCGATCGAATCGTTGGCGAAGGCCGTCGCGGCCGAAAGCGCCAGCGCTGCGGTCAGGACATAGCGAAACATGGACCCCCCTTCGGCAACAATCCAAGGCATGACCCCGGATGCGCATCACATCTAGCCGTTTCAATGTGGCGTTTCAAAGCCCTTCCGAGCTCTCGCAACGCTTGTCCCACGCTGTCTGGACACCGGCGTCCCGATCGGGCAGGAGTTCGCCATGCGCAAGCTTCTCGTCATCGGCATCGGCGCCGGCAATCCCGAACACATGACGGTCCAGGCCATCAACGGCCTGAACCGCGCCGAGGTGCTGTTCATTCCCGACAAGGGCGCCAAGAAGAACGATCTCGCCGAATTGCGCCGGCAAATCTGCGATCGCTTCGTCACCAACCCGAACTCGCGCCGCGTCGAGTTCGACGTGCCGGTGCGGGCCGAGCCGTCGCCCTCCTACCGCGCCACCGTCGATGACTGGCACGAAGCGATCGCCGCGATCTGCGAGGGCCTAATCCGCGACGAGCTTGTCGAAGACGGCTGCGGCGCCTTCCTGATCTGGGGCGATCCTTCACTCTATGACAGCGCGCTGCGCATCCTCGAGCGTGTGCGTTCGCGGGGCAATGTCGAATTCGAGCTTGAGGTCATTCCCGGCATCACCGCCGTCCAGGCGCTGGCCGCCAGCCACAAAATGGCGCTGAACCGCATTGGCGACCCCATCCTGATCACCACCGGCCGCCGCCTGACACAGGAAGGCATGCCGGCAAACGCCGGCAGCACCGTGGTCATGCTCGACGGCAAATGCGCCTTCAACACGCTGGATGACGAGGACTTGGTCATCCATTGGGGCGCCTATCTCGGCACGCCCGACGAAATCACCCTGTCCGGCCGCCTCGGCGATGTCGGCAAGGAAATCGCCGAAGTCCGGGAAAAAGCCCGAATGGAAAAGGGCTGGATCATGGACACCTATCTGCTGCGCAAACCCGGCGAGCCGGAAGACAACTAGCGAGAGCCCTGCTGCAGCTCTCGGCGTCGCGCGGGGTAACATGATCGGCGAGACGGGTCGGCAGCCCGCAAGAGTCAGAAAAAACAGCGTTTTATGCTAGTTTGATAATCATCTCCCTGCCTCGCAGAGAGCGACGCTCCGGCAGATATCACACATATTGACGTTAAATTCACAGAATTGTATGGTCGGTTGTGTTGGTTCGAATCTCGCCGCTGTTCATCCGGTGGTCGAATTCGGCAGCCGCCAATCCCGGCGAGGATAAATTCCATGATGCTCAGCGCCACCATCGTTCGGGACCAATTCGCAATGCGTGCCGGCAGGCGCTGACCGAGAAAAATCATGGCCAGCCTGCTTGGAATCGACAACGGCCTGACGGTGACCAAGGCGGTGGTCTTCGACGCCGACGGTTCGCAGCTGTCGGTGGCACGGCGCCGGGTGCCGCAGTCGATGCCGCAGCCGCGCTGGGTCGAGCGCGACATGGCGGGCCTCTGGCAAGCGACCGCCGAAGCGGTCGGCGAAGCGATCGCGCTCAGCGGCAGGCCGGCGCGCGACATCAAGGCGGTGGCGGCAACCGCGCATGGCGACGGCCTCTATCTGCTCGACAAGGAGCGCCGGCCGCTCGGCCCCGGCATATTGTCGCTCGACAGCCGCGCCGGCGACATTGTCGATGCTTGGTCGAAGAGCCCGGTATTCTCCGAGGCGCTTGCCCTGACCGGCCAGGTCCCGCATGCCTCCGCCCCCTCGGCGCTGCTCGCCTGGCTGAAAAATCACGCGCCAGAGCGTTTCGACCGGATCGGCCACATCATCGGCTGCAAGGACTGGCTGCGCTTCTGCCTGACCGGCACTATTGCCACAGATCTTACCGAGGCGAGCACCTCGTTCACCGACGTGCGCACGCAAGGCTTTGCGCCGGAGGCGATGCGTGTCTTCGGCCTGGAAGAGCTGTTCGCGGCCTTGCCGCCGGCTCTGCATCCGGCCGACATCGCCGGCTACGTCACGGCGGAGGCCGCGGCTTTGACCGGGCTCGCCGAAGGCACGCCGGTCGCCTGCGGCCTGCATGACGTCACCGCCTCGGCGCTTGGCATTGGCGGTCATGAAGACGGCGTGGTCAGCATCGTTGCCGGCACCTATTCGATCAATGAAGTGGTATCCAGCGAACCGCGCGTCGACCAGCGCTGGTTCTGCCGCAACGCAATCGATCCCGGACGCTGGAACAACATGTCGATCTCGCCGGCCTCGACGGCGAATTACGACTGGTTCCTCGACACGCTCTGCCGTGCCGAGCAGGAGGTAGCCAAAAGGACCGGCGGCTCAATCCACGAGATGCTGGCGGCCGAAATCGACGCGGCGCGGAACAAGCCGTCGACCCTCCTCTTCCACCCCTATCTGTTCGGCTCGCCCTACGGCAATTCCGCCAGCGCCAGTTTCGTCGGCCTGCGCGGCTGGCATGATCGCGGCGACATGCTGAAGGCGGTGCTGGAAGGCATCGTCTTCAACCACCGTACCCACGTCGAAGCCCTGCGCGACGGCTTCGCCGTTCGCGAGGTGCGGCTGACCGGCGGCGGCTCGCGTAATCCGGCGCTCGTGCAGATGTTCGCCGACGTGCTCAAGGTTCCGGTCAGCGTGACCTCGACCGATGAGGCGGCGGCCTTTGGCGCTGCACTTTGCGCCGGTGCTGCGGTCGGCCTGTTCGCCTCGCCGCAAGAGGGCGCGCGCGCAACCTGCACGGTGAGCCGGCAGTATCTGGCGGACCCGGCGCGCAGCGCCGTTTTCGACGAGCGGTATTCCGTTTATGGCCGCATTGCCGAGCAGCTCAGGCCGAAATGGGCGGAGATCGAAAGCCTTGCGGGGCAAAGCGTGGGGGGCACGGAATGATCAAGGCCGATGAACGGCGCGAAGAGATCGCCGAATACGTCATCAAGCTCGGCCAGGTGCGCATCGACGATCTGGTCGAGCATTTCGGCGTGTCGCGCATGACGATCCACCGCCACATCGACCAGCTGGCGCATCAGGGTGTGCTCCGAAAGCTGCATGGCGCCGTCACCGTGCAGCCGTCCGGCCTCTATGAAAGCGCCTTCCGTTACCGGGTGACGGTGGGCAGGGCGGAAAAGGACGCGCTGGCCCGTGCCGCGATGGACTATGTCGAACCTGGGCAGGCGGTGATCCTCGACGATTCGACCACGGCGAACGCCGTCGCGCCGCTGCTGCTCGAGGTCAAGCCGCTCACTGTCATCACCAACAGCGTCTCGACCGCAGCCCTCCTGACTAATGTCGACGACATCGACTTCATCTGCCTCGGCGGCCAGTACCACCGCACCTACAACGCCTATATCGGCATCGTTTGCGAGAACGCGATCTCGCGGCTGCGCGCCAACCTTCTGATCTGTTCGGCATCGGCGATCAGCGGCACCACGGCCTTCATCCAAGATCAGCATGTCGTGCGGGTCAAGCAGGCGATGATGGCCGCTGCGATCAAACGCGTGCTGCTTGTCGACCATTCCAAGTTCGACAAGGTCGCATTGCATGTGCTGGACGAGCTGACCAGCTTCGAGGCGGTCCTGGTGACCGACGGTATCAGCGACAAGCATGCGCAACAGCTTGAGCAGGCCGGCGTCAAACTGCGCATCGTCAAGACAAAGACGCCATGAAGCAGCCCGACGAAACCCGGGAGGACGCTCTGGCCGGCAAGGCCGGCGATGTCGATGTCGTCATTCTCGGTGCCGGCATCAACGGGGCCGGCCTGTTCCGCGATCTCTGCGCGCAGGGCGTCAACTGCTTTATCGTCGACAAGGCGGATTTCGGCTCGGGCACCAGTGCCGCGCCCTCGCGCCTGATCCATGGCGGGCTAAAATATCTGGAGACCGGCGAGTTCGGACTGGTGGCGCAGTCGACGCTGGAGCGCAACCTGCTCTTGAAGAACGCGCCGCACTATGTCAGCCCGCTGCCCACGGTCATCCCGATCTTTTCCTGGGGCAAGGGCATGTGGGCGGCGCTGCGAACGCTGCTCGGCTCGACTAGCGCGCCGCGCAGCCGTGGTGCCATCCTCATCAAGATCGGCCTCATGATCTATGATTTCTATGGCTCGCGGCACCGGGTCATGCCGCGCCACAGGCTGGTCGGGCGGCGCAAGGCGCTGCGCGACATGCCGGCCCTGACCGGGTCGATCGTCGCCACCGGCACCTACTACGACGCCAAGATCAGCCACCCCGAACGGCTGGTGGTCGAGCTGATCGCCGACGGGCTGGAGGCCAATGCAGCCTCCACGGCCGCCAATTATACGTCGCTGATCTCCTCTTCGAACGGGGTGCTGAGGTTCAACCGGAAAAATGGCGGCGCCTTTTCGCTGCGGCCAAAGCTGGTCGTCAACGCCGCCGGCCCATGGATCGATTACGTCAACGCCGCGCTCGGCGCACCGTCAAAAATGATCGGTGGAACCAAGGGCTCGCACATCCTCCTGAAGCACGACGCGCTGGTGCAGAGCCTGGCCGGCCGCATGCTCTATTTCGAGGCCGACGACGGCCGCATCTGCCTCGTCTACGACTATCTCGGCAAGGCGCTCGTCGGTTCGACGGACCTTCCGGCCGACAACCCAGACACGGTCCGCTGCGAGCCGGAGGAAATCGACTACCTGCTCGAAAGCGTGCGCACGCTTTTGCCGGGCATGAGCTTCGAACGCGACCAGATCGTCTATGCCTATAGCGGGATCAGGCCCCTGCCCTCATCCGACGCCTCGATCCCCGGCCTGATCAGCCGGGATCATTCGGCTCTCGTCGCCGAGCCGGATCTTTCGAGGCCCTTCCCGATCATCTCGCTGATCGGCGGCAAATGGACGACGTTTCGCGGTTTCGCCGAGGAGGTCGCCGATACCGTGCTCGATCGGCTCGGCCGCAGCCGCAAGGTGACGACGCAATCGATGCCGATCGGCGGCGGCAAGGGCTTTCCGATGGACGCAGCGGCGCGCGCAGCCTGGCTGGCCGATGCCGCATCGGCCAGCGGCATCGACATGACTAGCCTCGACCAGTTGCTGTCGCGCTACGGAACCAGCGCAGCCCTGATTGCGCGCCACCGGAGCGCTTCCAGCAATGGAGACCGCTTGCCGGATTCGAACGACTACAGCCTGTCCGAGATCGATTACATCGCTCGCAACGAATTCGTTGAACATCTCGCCGACATCGTCATGCGGCGCACGACCCTGGCAATCAGCGGTTCCCTGACGACAAGCGACCTGCAGCAGATCGCCTCGGTTGCCGGCCAGGCGCTCGGCTGGAGTCCGCAGCGCATGGATGAGGAGATCGATGCCGTCGTCGCTCAGCTCAGCGGCAACAATTTGATGCAACTGCAACCCGACAGCCACGCGCGAAGCGCAGGCGACCGCGCCAAACAGGCCTGAGGACGATATGGCCTCATCACCGTCACAAAGCTCGCAGCATCACAGCGTTGTTGAGATATTGCTAAGACTTATAAAAAATAAACAAAAACAATATGTTGAACCAGAATGCAGTCAAAGTTCGCTCACGCACATGTTACAATGCGGGGAAAGTATCACAGTCATTGACGGTAATTTAACATCACGGTATGGTCGATTGCGCTTAAGGAGCGCGCTACGGGAGGTTTTCGATGGACACTGCCCGCATAGCGGCTTCAGCGGCACCTCGCGCAACAGCAACGAAATGCCATCCCTGATCGCCGCGACAGCACGGGTCGTCACAGCATGAGTTCGCAGCCTGCCACCCCAACGATGAACCGGCGACCGGCCTCGAATGTTCGCTGGATTGTCCTTGCGGCCGGAGTGCTTGTCGTACTTGGCGCGATGATCCTCGACACCAAGGTCGTGACGATCGGCTCGGCGGAAGACACGCGCAAGGCCGCCTTTTCGCCGGAGGCATTCGGCAAGGCTGAGTTCCCGAACGTGCAGGCCGCTGTCGAGCAGCGCGCCGTGGATGCCCCAACTCTGGCTTCGGCCATCGCCAAGGACAAGGCTGCTGCGGAGAAGCAATATGGTGTGCCGGCCAATGTCGGCACTGAATTCCCGGTCAAATTCTCAGGCGTCGTCGGCGAGGGAAAATCCGGGATCTACACCGTCAAGGTCGCCGACGTGCCCGACACCCTGGTCGTTCGCGTGCAGACCGGGCCGGCAATCAACGGCACCGACCTGCGCGATGCCACCGGCGCCATCACATTCGGCCAGTTCATCAACCAGATCGAGTATCAGAACGCGGGTTCGGCCCTGAACAACGAGATGAAGAAGCAGGTGCTGTCGACCATCGACAACACCAACCTCACCGGCAAGACCATCTCGGTCGTCGGCGTCTTCAAGCTGATCAATCCCAAGGGCTGGCTGGTCACGCCCGTGAAGCTGAGCGTCCAATGAATGCGGCGCCCGAATTCGAGCCTGCGGCCGGCGACACCGTGCTTGCGGCCCGCAACATCGTAAAGACCTATGGCGGCACGCATGCCCTCAAGGGCGTCAATTTCGATATCCACCGCGGCAAGGTCACGACGCTGTTCGGCGAGAACGGCGCCGGCAAATCGACCCTGATGAAGATCCTTTCCGGCGTGACGACGCCGACATCGGGAAGCATCGAGCTCGATGGCCAGTCCGTTACCTTCTCCTCGTCTTCCGATGCCCGCAACCGCGGCATCTCGATAATCCATCAGGAGCTCAGCCTCGCCCCCAATCTGAGCGTGCGCGACAACATCTTCATGGGTCGGGAAATACCCGGCGCGACCGGCGTCGATTTCGCCGAGGAGGCCCGCCAGACGCGACAGCTGATGGCCGACCTTGAGGAAGACATCGATCCGATGACGCTGGTGCAGGACCTGCGCCTGGGGCAGCAGCAGATCGTCGAGATCGCGCGCGCGCTCTCGGTGGATTCGCGCATCCTGATCATGGACGAGCCGACCTCGGCGCTGAGCGCCACCGAGGTGGAGGTGCTGTTCAAGGTGATCCGCGACCTGACGGCCCGTGGCGTCTCGATCGTCTACATCTCGCACCATCTCGAGGAGGCGCTGCAGATCACCGACTATGCCGTGGTGCTGCGGGATGGATCGATCACCGCCACTGCCAATGCCAGGCACATCAATCTCGAATGGATCGTCCGCAACATGGTGGGCGAGAATTTCGACCTGGGTACGCCACCCACCGGCCATGCCTTCGGCGAGATCGCCTTGTCGGTCTACGAGGTCAGCGTCGCCGATGTCACGAGTTCGGAACGCCTGGTCGTCGACAGGCTTTCGCTTGATGTGCGCAGCGGCGAGATCGTCTGCATTTACGGGCTGATGGGCGCCGGACGCACGGAATTGCTCGAATGCATTGCCGGGCGCCTGTCTGCCGCCGGCGGACGCATGCTGCTTGAAGGCAATGACATCTCCCGGCTCAGCATTGCCGAGCGCATCGCAAGGGGCCTTGTGCTGGTGCCCGAGGACCGCCAGCGCGACGGTCTTGTCCAGACGATGTCGGTCGGCGCGAACCTGTCGCTCGCCAGCATCGGCGCCTTCGTCAAGGGGATGTTCTTGTCCCGCTCGCAAGAGCGATCGCTGGTCGATGGGTCCATCCGCGACGTACGCGTCAAGACGGCGGGCGGCGGCGCGCCGATCGGATCGCTGTCCGGCGGCAACCAGCAGAAGGTGGTCATCGGCAAGATGCTGACCACCAGCCCCAAGGTCATGCTGCTGGACGAACCCAGCCGCGGCATCGACATCGGCGCCAAGGCGGAAGTGTTCCGGCTGCTCAGCGAGCGCGCGGCACGTGGTCTCGCCGTGGTGTTCTCGACCTCGGAAGTCACCGAGTGCCTGAGCATCGCGCACCGCGTCATCGTCATGCGTCGCGGCAGGATCTCGGCCGAGTTCGGCGCCGATGCCACCAAGGAGGAGATCATGGCCGCTTCCGGCGAGGCCGTGGTCTCCGACCATGAAGAACACAGGAGCCATCACCGTGACCGACGCTAGCCCCGATCGCAGCCGCTCCCGTCCTAGGGCATCGGGCGACGGCTTCAGCCTGGCCAAGCTGTTGCTGGAGGGCCGCGCCTTCTTCGCGCTGATCGCCATCATCATCGTCTTCTCGATGCTGTCTCCCTACTACTTCTCGGTCGCCAATTTCCTGACCATGGCCTCGCATGTCGCCATCTTCGGCATCCTGGCGGTCGGCATGCTGCTGGTCATCCTCAATGGCGGCATCGACCTCTCGGTCGGTTCCACGCTCGGTTTCTCCGGCGTGGTCGCCGGTTTCTTCATGCAGGGCGTGCAGCTGACCTCGCTCGGCGTCATCCTCTACCCGCCGGTCTGGGTCGTCGCGGTGCTGGTCTGCGTGCTCGGCGCGCTAGTCGGCCTGGTCAACGGCGTGCTCATCGCCTGGCTGAAGGTGCCGGCCTTCGTCGCCACGCTCGGCATGCTCTATGTGGTGCGCGGCGCAGCCCTGCTGATGACCAACGGCCTGACCTACAACGACCTCGGCGGCAAGCCGGAACTCGGCAACACCGGCTTCGAGTGGCTGGGCTTCAACCGCCTGCTCGACATTCCCGTTGGCGTGCTGGTCATGGCGGTCATCGCGATCATCGGTAGCATCATCCTCAACCGCACCGCCTTCGGCCGCTGGCTCTATGCCTCCGGCGGCAATGAGCGTGCCGCCGAACTTTCCGGCGTGCCGGTCAAGCGAGTGCAGGTCTCGGTCTACATGCTCTCCGGCATCTGCGCCTCGGTGGCAGGCCTGATCCTGTCTTCGGAGCTGACCTCGGCCGGACCGACCGCCGGCACCTCATACGAGCTCACCGCCATTGCGGCCGTCGTCATCGGCGGCGCCGCGCTCACCGGTGGCCGCGGCAACATCCGCGGCACGCTGGTCGGCGCCTTCGTCATCGGCTTCCTGTCCGACGGCCTCGTCATCATCGGCGTCTCTGCCTACTGGCAAACAGTGTTCACCGGCGCGGTCATCGTGTTGGCGGTGCTGCTCAACGCCATTCAGTATCGCCGCCGCGTCAAGCTCCCGAGCTCGACCGGCAGCCCCCCGACTTCTCCACAAAAGGACAAGGCCCAAACGGCCGATCCCGCTCTCGAGAAGACTGCCGGTTGACCGGCACGATTGCTAACCAAAGGAGGAACTCCATGTATCGCAGTGCCCGAATTCTGATGCTCTCGACGCTCGCCCTCGCCGCCCCGATCCTCGCAGGATCGGTAACCGCGGCATCGGCCGAAGGCCTCATCTCGATCATCGTCATCGATCCCGCCAACCCCTACTGGCTGACCGAAGGCAACGTCGCCAAGGCCGAAGCCGAGAAGCTCGGCTATACCGCGACCGTCGGCGCCTCGAAGGCCGACACCAACACCGAGAGCAAGCTGATCGACACCGCGATCACCAACAAGTCGGTCGCGATCATCCTCGACCCCGCTGACGCCAGCGGCTCGATCGGCGCGGTGAAGAAGGCGATCGCTGCCAACATCCCGGTCTTCCTGGTCAATGCCGAGATCAATCAGGAGGGTCTGGCCAAGGCGCAGCTCGTCTCGAACAACGCACAAGGCGCGGCGCTCGGCGGCCAGCAATGGGTGACCGACATCGGCGAGAAGGGCAACTATGTCGAACTGCTCGGCGCGCCCTCCGACAACAATGCCGCCACGCGCTCGAACGGCTACGAGACCGTGATCAGCCAGTATCCCGATCTCAAGAAGGTCGGCTCGGAAGTCGCCAACTGGGACCGCACCCAGGGCCACGACAAGATGCAGAGCCTGCTGCAGGCCCACCCCGACATCATCGGCGTGACCAGCGGCAATGACGAGATGGCACTCGGCGCGATCGCCGCGCTGAAGGAAGCCGGAAAGCTGTCGAGCATCAAAGTCGGCGGCTTCGACGGCTCGCCGGACGCCGTCGCCGCCATCAAGGCGGGCGAACTGCAATACACGGTGCTGCAGCCGGTGGCCGTCTACTCGGCCAAGGCCGTGCAACAGGCAGACTCCTTCATCAAGACCGGCAAGACCGGAGCCGCGACCGAGAAGCAGCTCTTCGACTGTCTGCTCATCACCAAGGACAATGTCGACAAGTACACGGCTCCGTTCACCCTTTCGGAGTAATGTCGGAAGAGGGGTGTCCTTCGCGTCACCCCTCGCCTGCCCTGCAGGCCATTCAGCCCGCGTCGATTTCCGCCTGCAGCGCTTCCATATGCCCAGCCGCCGCGGACGCCGCCGCCCGCTCTATTGCCCGGAAGCGGCTGACGACCGCCAGGCCGACCGAGGTCAGCTGGGCGCCGCCGCCCTTCCTGCCGCCGGTCTGCGCCGCTACCAAAGGCTTGCCGAACACCCGGTTCATATCCTCGACCAGGTCCCAGGCGTGCTTGTAGGACATCTCCATGCGACGCGCCGCGGCCGAGATCGAGCCGAAGGCGGCGATCTGCTCCAGAAGCTCGATCTTGCCGGGCCCGACGCGCCCATCGGGATCGAGGTTTATGCGCAAACTCAGCGACGGCATGTCGTCCTCTCCGCTGTCACGCCCAGACTAGCCCTTCCGCGGCCAAATCGCTATTCCAAAGCAACATAGCGGTATTGTCCTTTGGGTTACCCATCGGCCTCGACCGGTAGCCCGGCGCCCGTGGTCGCGCTGTCGAAGCTCACCGTCTTGATCACCGCAAAAACCTTGCCGCCAAGCCTGAGCCGCAGCGTGTGTTTCGACTGCTCGGTGATGCGCGCCAGCACGATCACGCCGTTGCAGTCGATAGCGATTTCCACCGTAGGCCCCATGCCCGGCCTGACGGCCACAATCGTTCCCGGCAGTATGTTGAGCGCGCTGAGGCCAACCGGCGGCTCGGTTGCGATCATGACGTCGCGAGCACGAACACGGATGCGGACCGGCGCCCCCATCGGCACCGCCAGACGCGGCACGCGGATTTCGCCCGCCGCCGAGCCGAGCACGCTCATGCCGAAGGCCTCATCGTGGCGCAGCACATTGGTGTCCAGCACCGCGCCGCCCTCGCCGCGCTCTTCGGCGGGTAAAAGGTCGAGCCGCTGCATGATTGCTCCGGTCGCTCCTGAGGCCACGACCTTGCCTTGCGCAAGCACCACGACGTCGCTGGCCAGCCGCGCCACCTCGGCGACGGAATGGCTGACATAGACGATCGGGATCTTCGTCTCGTCGCGCAGCCGCTCGATATAGGGCAGGATCTCGGCCTTGCGGGCTTCATCCAGCGAAGCCAGTGGCTCGTCCATCAAAAGCAATTTTGGGCTTGCAAGCAGCGCCCGGCCGATCGCCACGCGCTGCTTCTCGCCGCCGGAAAGCTTTGCCGGCCGCCGCTCGAGCAGATGGCCAATGCCGAGCAATTCGACCACGGCATTGAAGTCGGCATAGCGCTCCGCCGCCGGCGTGAACCAGCGACCGTAGCGCAGATTGCCGGCGACGCTCATATGCGGGAAGAGCCGCGCATCCTGGAACACCATGCCGATGCGACGCTTGTGCTTCGGCACGAAGAGACCGGCATCGGTATCGACCAGCACACGGCCGTCGACCGCGATGCGGCCCTTGTCGGGGTGGATCAGCCCGGCAATCAGATTGATCAGCGTCGTCTTGCCCGATCCGGAAGGCCCAAACAGTGCCGTCAGCCGCCCGGCGCTCTCTAAACTGGCGTCGACCGCGAAATCGCCAAGCCGGTGGCTGATGTCGACCAGGACCGTCATTCGATGTCCATCCGCCGGCCAACGCGCTGTGCCAGCACCTCCGAGGCGACAAGCGCCGCCATCGAAATGACGATTGAGATCAGCGTCAGCCTGAGCGCGCCGGCGTCGCCGCCCGGTACCTGCGTGAAGGTGTAGATCGCCGACGGCAGCGTCTGGGTCTCGTTCGGGATGTTGGAAACGAAAGTGATCGTGGCGCCGAATTCGCCCATCGCCTTGGCAAAGGACAGGATCGCGCCTGCGATCAGCCCGGGCAGGATCAGCGGCAGGGTGATGGTGGCGAACACCCAGAGCGGATTGGCGCCGAGCGTGCCGGCCGCCGCTTCCATCTTGCGGTCGACCGCCTCGACTGACAGCCGGATCGCCCGCACCATCAGGGGAAAGCCCATGATCGCGCAGGCGAGTGCTGCGCCTGTCCAGCGAAAGGAAAAGACAATGCCGAATTGCTCGGCCAGGAATGCGCCGGCCAGACCGCGCCTGCCGAAGGTCAAAAGCAGAAGATAGCCGGTCACCACCGGCGGCAGGATCAGCGGCAGGTGGACCAGCCCGTTGAGCAAGGTCTTGCCCCAGAACCGGCCGCGCGCCAACACCAGCGCGATCAATATGCCGGGCGGCAGGCTGGCGAGCATCGCCACCGTCGCCACCTTGATGGACAGCCGGACCGCATTCCATTCGTCGGGAGTGAGGTCCAGCAGCCAGTTCATGCCTTGGTGTCGTGCCTCAGTTGCTCGGCGCCAGAATGGTGAAACCCTGCGCCTTGAAAAGCTCGGCCGCCTTGGCGGACTCAAGGCATCTCAGGAAGACCGGTGTGTCCTTGTCCTTCGAATCCGCGGTCTGGGCAACCGGATAGACGATCGGCGGATGCGAATCCTCGGGGAAGGTGCCGATCACCTTGACGCCCTTTTCGGCATGCGCGTCGGTGGCATAGACGATGCCGAGCGGGGCTTCGCCGGTCGAGACCAGCTTCAGTGCCGCGCGCACGTTCTCGGCCTGCGCCACCTTACCCTCGACCGAGGACCAGACGCCGAGCGATTCCAGTGCGGCCTTGCCGTATTTGCCGGCCGGCACCGCCTTGAAATCGCCCATGGCGAGCCTGCCGTCGCCGATCAGCCTGGCAAGGTCAAAGCCCTTTTCGATCTTGGTTTCGGCCTTGGAATCTTTCGGCACCACCAGCACGATCTGGTTGCCGAGCAGCTTCACTTCGGTGTCCGGCTTGGTCAATTTCTTGTTGGAGAGGTAATTCATCCAGTCGAGGTCGGCCGAGATGAACACATCGGCCGGCGCACCGCCCTCGATCTGCTTGGCCAGCGCCGAGCTTGCCGCATAGGAGATGGTCGCCGCTTCGCCGACATCGGCCTCGCAGACCTCGTTGACGGCGTCGAGGCCGTCCTTGAGGCTGGCCGCCGCGAACACGACCACCTTGTCTTCGGCACGGGCGGCCGGCGCTGTGGCCATCAAAATTGCCGTCAGCCCGCCGATCGCGATTGCCTTCAACCCGAAATCAAGCATGAAAACCCTCCCAGGGTTTGAAAAATCCGTTCGGCTCAAAGCCTGCAATCGATATATCCGTATGAATATAACAAGGAAAGGCCTTTCGCGAGCTACAGCGTTGTGTGTCGAGGTTTTCTCGGCCTACGATGACCTTCATTAAATACAGCGACGGAGACTCCCATGAAGATTAGCGCCCGCAACACGCTCAAGGGAACTATCGTCGAGATCGTCAAGGGAGCCACCTCGCATGTCCGCATCGACATCGGCGGCGCCATCGTCACCGCGTCGATCACCAACGAGGCGGTGGACGACCTCAAGCTCGAAAAGGGCAACCCGGCCTATGCCGTGATCAAGGCGTCCGACGTCATGGTCGGCATCGACTGACGGATTGTACGCAAAGCACCAGGCAAGGCCTGGCTTCCGATCAGACGGCGATCGGCGCCTTGATGGTCGCGTCGGCAAAGTAGTTCTCTAGCCGGAAGTCTTCGAAACGGAAGGCGAAGAGGTCTTTGACCTCCGGATTGATCCACATCGTCGGCAGCGCCTTGGGCGTGCGCTGCAACTGTTCGCGCGCCTGCTCGAAATGGTTCGAATAAAGATGCGCATCGCCGAGCGTATGGACGAAATCACCGGGCTTTAGCCCGGTCACCTGCGCCACCATCAGGGTCAGCAGCGCATAGGAAGCGATGTTGAAGGGAACGCCGAGAAAAATATCGGCCGAGCGCTGGTAGAGCTGGCAGGAGAGCCTGCCCTCCGAAACGTAGAACTGGAACAGGCAGTGGCAGGGCGGCAGCGCCATAGCCTCCACCTCGGCCGGGTTCCACGCCGAAACGATCAGCCGGCGCGAATTAGGATTCTTGCGTATCTCCTTCAGAAGATTCGTAATCTGGTCGATCTCACCGCCATGGCCGTCCGGCCACGATCGCCATTGCTTGCCGTAGACAGGGCCGAGATCGCCATTCTCGTCGGCCCATTCGTCCCAGATGGAGACGCCGTTATCGTTGAGGTATTTGATGTTGGTGTCGCCGGCCAGGAACCACAGAAGCTCATGGATGATCGACTTCAGATGCAGCTTCTTGGTGGTGGTGACCGGAAAGCCGCGCGACAGGTCGAAGCGCATCTGGTGGCCGAACACCCCACGCGTACCGGTGCCGGTGCGGTCGCCGCGATCGACGCCGTTTTCTAGCACATGCTTCAACAGGTCGAGATACTGGCGCATCGGCTTGGCCTCGATTCGGGATTGCAGGCATTATAGCTGCCAGACAGTCGGCTGAACACAGCAAAGCGAAAATGGCTCTGGATATCACCCCGCAGCCGGCGCGAAAATCGCGCCGGTATCCATCTGCGGCGGCGCCGTGACCGATTAAAGGGCGCCGAGCTTGCCCAGATCTTTCGCGACCAGATAGTAGAAGGTCACGCGGCTCTTGGTGTTGTCGGCGGCCATCGCCTTGCAGGTCTTTTCGATCGACGCGTCGGCTTTGCTGGCGTCGGCGACGCCGAGCTTCTTCGCGGCCCAGTTGTCCCTGACGCGCTCCAGTTCCTTGGGATCGGTGCAGGACACCAGCGAAGAATCCCGGTTGCGCAGCGCAATGCCCAGATGCTTCACGATCTTGTCGACCGCATCGGCGCTGGCGCCGGCGTCGTACTTCTTCACGTCTGCGAGATAGTCGGCCATGAAAAATTCCCCTCGTCGGCGCCACGGATCCGGTCGATGAGGATTGTGGCGCGCTGACGCAACTTGTGCGCTAGGCTGAAACTCCTCACCGCCCGGAAGCTTCGGTTGAGCGCGCGAGCAAGTCAACCCTCAACGATCCAATTTGACACATGCACGAAAGGACATTGCGGCCTTTCATTTTCCACGATCGGCCCCTATATTCGTTTTGTCGGCTTGACCGACTATGGCGATAAATGGGCGATGAAATAAGCCGTTCGGACCCGGGGGCGGTACCCGGCGCCTCCACCAAAAACCGCTCTTTCAAAAGAGCGGCTTTTGCTGGGGGCGAAATAGGATCGACGAAGGTGTAAAGATCGTACTTTTGCCCGGCATTGTACCACCGTCATCGGGCTAAACTTATAGTTGCCAACGACAACTATGCGGAAGCTCGTCTCGCTGCTTAATGCAGTGCGAACGCTTCAAATCAAGCCCTAGAGGTTCGCACTTCTAGGCGGGGTTCGGAGGTACCTGGCAACAGAAACCTCCACTTTCTCCTCCTCTGTACATGCATGCCAAAGGCCTTCCTGGCTTGGCTTTCGCACCTGAGACACTGCTACGACAGGCGCAAAAAGGCCGGGACTGACCCGGCCTCTTTGGTTTCTATCGATGTCTGTTATTCCGCCGGCGCTTCCACAGCATCGCGCGACCGGCAGAGCGTTACCTTGGCCAGGCTGAACGAAATCACCGCGCAGAGCGTGATGCCGGCAACCATCGGCAGCGGCGTGCCGTCGAAGAACAGGCCAGCGACACCCATGGCTAAAGCGCCGATGGCGAAGTGCAGCGTGCCCATCAGGGCCGAGGCCGTTCCCGCGATCTCGCCATGCTCTTCCATCGCCAGCACCGACGTCGTCGGGATGACCAAGCCGAGGAAGCCATAGCCGACGAACAGCAGCGCCGCCATCATGTCGAGCCGGTCGACACCCGTCGCCATGATGGCCAACAGCACCACCATCGTGGTTGCGTAGCCCGTCACCGCGACGCGCACCAGGCGCCTCAGCCCGAACCGCTCGGCCAGCATTCCGGTCAGCTGCGACATGCCGATGAAGGCAACCGCGTTGATCGAGAAGAACACGCTGTAGACCGACGGCGACAGCCCATAATGGTCGATCAGGATGAAGGACGAGCTCGACAGATAGACGAAGAAGCTGGCAATGCCGAAGCCCGCGATCGCCACCAGACCGAGGAAATTGCGGTCGCCCATCAGGAAGCGATAGCCGGAAAGCGCTGTGCCGAAAGAGGAGCCGGCGCGTTCCTCGACCGGACGTGTCTCCTTGAGCGAGGTCGCGAGCAGGATGGTGGCGAGCGCTGCGGCACCCGTCACCGTCCAGAACACGGCGCGCCAGCCGAACATCTCGATGATCTGGCTGCCGGTCAGCGGCGCCAGGATCGGCGACACCGAAAACACCAGCATCAGCAAGGACATCAGCTTGGCGGCTTCATTGCCGGTGTGCAGGTCGCGCACGATGGCACGCGGCACCGCCATGCCGGCACTGGCGCCGAGCCCTTGCAGGAAGCGGAAGGCGATCAGCCACTCGATCGAAGGCGCCAGTGCCGAGCCGACACCGCCAACCATGAACAGCACAAGACCGCCATAGAGCGGCAGCTTGCGCCCGACCATGTCGGAGATCGGCCCGACGATGATCTGGCCGAAGCCCATCGACAGGAAGAAGATCAGCAGGCTCATCTGCACGGCCGACGTGCCGGCCTTCAGATCCTCGCCGATCGAAGGCAGCGCCGGAAGATACATGTCGATTGCGAACGGGCCTATCGCGGACAACAGACCGAGCACGACCGCGATGCGGAGGAATTTGGGACTCATGATAAAGGCTTCTTTCGAATCTGGTTGCCGCCGCTAACCCGACGTCTAACCCCAGGACGTTGCATCCTGTGACATTGCGACACCTCAGAGCGAATTCATTCGTCTCTCCGGCGCGAATGTCCTTATGTTATGTCCACAAAATTAGACACTCTTGTCCAATTCGTCAATCACCGCTATATAGATTTTTATGAAGCTCGGCGTTTCTCCTGACACTTTCCCGCCACGCAGCCACGAGGCAAAACGCATTTCGGTTGTCGGGGCTGCTGCCTCGGTCTTTTGCCGCGAAGGCTTTGCCGGCGCCAATATCGACCTGATTGCGGCCGAGGCCGGCGTGTCGCGCCAGACGGTCTATAACCACCATGGCGACAAGGAAAAACTCTTCGTCGCCGTGGTCCGCGATCTCACCGAGCGCTGCAACGCCGGCATCTTCGCCACCATCGCCACCTTCCCCGACCAGCCCGGCAACCTCGAAGCCGATCTGATCGGCTTCGCCATGCGCATGAACCGCAACTGCATCTGCAACCGCGACGGCAGATTCCTGCGCAAGCTGATCCAGACAGAGGGCGAGCGCTACCCCGAACTCTTTGCCGAATGGCGCGAACAGGGGCCAGGCCGAACCTGGTCGGCGCTTGCCGCCCGCTTCGCCCGGCTTGCCTATGCCGGTCACCTCGCGATCAAGGATCCTGACGTGGCGGCACGCCAGTTTCTCGCGCTGATCAACGCCGAGTTGCAGATAAGCTTCATGCTTGGCGGTATGCCTGATGACGAAGAGGTGCTTCAGTCCGCCACCAACGGCGTGCGCACCTTCCTCAGCGCCTTCGGCAGGCAAAAGAGCGCAAGCCACGCGGCCAGAAAAAGCGCTCTGGTCGGCGCCTGAACGGTCAAATCGTCGCCAATGGCCTTCGCTTCGAGGCGCCTGCGATCTATATCCGGTTTACGCCGCGCTCAAGCTTGATTACAGCTAGGCGCACGATTCAACGGAACCCGACCGCCACATGGCCGACGACCACATCCGCTACGACATTCTGGCCCAGGAGGCGTTGCGCGGCGTCATGCGCAAGGTTCTGGCCGAAGTCGCGCGCACCGGCCTTCCCGGCAACCATCATTTCTTCATCACGTTCCTCACCGGCGCGCCGGGCGTGCGCGTGTCTTCGCGGCTGCGCGAGCGCTATCCCGAGCAGATGACCATCGTCATCCAGTTCCAGTACTGGGACCTGAAAGTGACCGACACCGGCTTCGAGGTCGGACTGTCCTTCTCCGATGTGCCGGAAAAACTCGAGATCCCCTTCTCCGCCGTGCGCGGTTTCTATGACCCGTCCGTCAATTTCGAACTCGAATTCGACGTCAAGACGGACAGCGCGGCAGAAGATGAGCAAGCCGCGCCGGCTCCTGAACCACTCGCCGTCGTTACCGAGAAGAAGCCGGAGACGAAGAAGAAGGCTGCAGCCGAGGCCGAGAAGAAGCCTGCCGCGACCGACGCCGCCGGCAAGGGCGCCGACGTCGTATCCCTCGACGCCTTCCGCAAGAAGTGATCCGAAAGGCGGCGCGACATGGGCGACGTCGTCAATCTCCGCCAGGCCCGCAAGCAGAAGCTGCGGAGCGAGAAGGAACGGCTCGCCGAACAGAACCGGGCGCTGCACGGCCGTTCCAAGATCGATCGAGACAGTGAGCGGCTGACATCCGACAAGGCCGAGAAATTCATCGCCGGCCATCGCCGCGAAAAACCCGGCGACCCGGACGCCTAGCGCAAGTGAGCCCGGTCGAAAAACGCTCCGTGACAATCCGCGGCCACCGCACCAGCTATTCGCTCGAAAAGCCTTTCTATGACGATCTCGTCGCCATCGCCGCGGCGCGCAACCTCACGCTTGCCGCTTTGGTCGCGGAGATCGACGAAACCCGCCCCCGCGACGCCAACCTCTCCTCCGCACTAAGGCTTTTTGTGCTGGACTGGGCCAAGAACAACGCAGGTGGCAGGGCTTAGACCAGATCGGCCGCGCTGTCCTGCTTCCGCCGCCGAACTCCGAAGCCCAGCATAGCTGAGCGGTCGCGTTCCTCGGCCTGCTTCTTGGCCCTGACCCGCATCAGATCCTTCCAGCCGATATAGCCGACCAACCTCGCATCCTCGCGCGCCACCACCGGCAGATGCGAGATGTTGGCCGTCAGCAACTTGTCTGACAGGCCTTCCAGATATTCGTCGGGATAGGCGAGCGTCACTTTGCTGCCGGCCAGCAGCTCGCCGAGTGTCGTCGTGCGGTGCTTGCCGGCGCGGCGCCAGCGCAGGATCGCCGGTGGATCGATGACGCCAAGCACATGGCCCTTTTCATTCACCACAGGGAAGCTCGGATGCCGTGTTTCCGGCGCCGTCAGGAAGGCGGCCGCGCCATGCAAGGTCATCGTTTCGGGCACGCTCTCGACCTTGATGGTCATCACCTCGCGCACCCTGGTCAAGGCGAACGGATCGACGCGGTATTCGCGAACGAGGTGATGCCCTCGCCTTGCGACTTTCTCGGTCAGGATCGAGCGTTTCATCAACAGCACGGTGACCGCATGCGCGGTGGCGCAGGCGGCGATCAGCGGCACCAGCATATGCGTGTTGCCGGTCAGCTCGACGGCAAAGAAGGTGGCGGTCAGCGGCGCGCGCATGGTGCCGCCCATGGTCGCCGCCATCGCCAGCAGCGGCCAGAAGCCAGGCGTTGCCTCGGGCAGGATGCCGGCGAGCACCGCACCCATGGCTCCGCCCATGATCAGCAGTGGCGCCAGCACGCCGCCCGATGTTCCCGAACCGAGCGCCACCGACCAGATGATCGCCTTGACCACCAGAAGTGTTAGCGCCGCGGCCGCCAGGGTACGGCCGTCCAGCATGTTGGCGATGTTGTCGTAGCCGACGCCCAGCGCCTGCGGTTCGATCAGCCCACCTATGCCGACCACCAGGCCGCCGAGCATCGGCCACCACATCCAGTGGATGGGAAGCTTCTGGAAAGCGTCCTCGCAGGCATAGACCATCTGCGTCAGCAGTCCCGACAGCAGGCCGGCGGCAATGCCGATCGACACCCAGCCGCCAAGCCCGAGGAATGATGCCTCCATGCTGCCGTGGAAGGGAAAGATCGGTCCCGGCAGATGCAGCATCGTGCGTTCGACTTCGGCCACTATGGCCGCGGCCGCAACGGGGATGAAGCTGCGCGGTGTCCATTCGAACAAAAGCAGTTCCACCGCCAGCATGATGGCGGCGATCGGCGTTCCGAAGACGGTGGTCATGCCCGCCGCCGCACCCGCCACCAGCAGCGTCTTGCGTTCATTGTCGCTGACCGGCAGCATCTGCGCGATCAGCGAGCCGATGGCGCCGCCGGTCATGATGATCGGGCCTTCGGCGCCGAACGGGCCGCCAGTGCCGATCGAGATTGCCGATGACAGTGGCTTCAAGATCGCCACCTTGGCATCGAGACGCGAGCGCCCGAGCAGGATTGCCTCGATGGCTTCGGGAATGCCGTGGCCGCGGATTTTTTCGCTGCCGAAGCGGGCCATCACACCGATGATCAGCGCGCCGATCACCGGCACAATCACTGCGGCATAGCCGAGCGGCGTATTCTCGAGCCTGAGCTCGGCGAGCGTGAACTGGCCGAAATAGGCGATGTTGGTGGCAAGCCGGATCAGCTTCAGCAGCGCGATGCCGGCAAACAGCCCCGCCGTCGCCACCACAACGGCGATGGCCGCGATGAACAGCACCCGCGCATCGGTGGTGAAGTCACGGAGGTGGCCGTTTGCGGCGTTAGGGGATTTCATTGGAGAGCCCAGCTTTCTGGCGGCGCATGCACCGTCGGTTGTCAGGCGAACTCATATCGTAATACGATATAAATATTCAAGGCCGTTTTCGGCCACTGCTCCGCGTCATTTTGGACGGCGCCACGCCGTTGAGCTTTTTTGGGAAAGGACCATAAGTCGGGAATGACCGCTTCGCAGAAATCACACCCCGATATCAGCCTCGCCGACTACCAGCGGCTGTCCGAGTTTCGCTATCTGATCCGCCGCTTTCTCGAATTCAGCCAGGTCCAGGCGCACGATGCCGGCCTGACCCCGCGCCAGCATCAGGCGCTGTTGGCGATCAAAGGCTTTCCGGATGGCGGGCCGGTGACGGTCGGCGATCTGGCGGAGCGCCTGCGCATCCGCCACCACAGTGCGGTGGAACTGGTCGACCGTCTCTGCGAAGCCGGACTTGTTGCAAGGGATCAGGACAAGGAGGATCACCGCCGCGTGCTGCTGCGGCTGACCGAGCGTGCCGACGACTGCCTCGCCGATCTCTCGGCCGCGCATCTCGACGAGCTCTCGCGAATAGAGCCGATGCTGAGGCGCCTGCTCGTTCGCCAGGAGTAGGCAGCCGCTGTCGGCGGTTCGCCGTGCCTTCAGCGCACCACGATCATCCGCCGTCCAGCGACTTCAGCAAATTGTCGATCGTGAACGGATTGGCCTTGGGCTTCTGCGGCGCCGGGGCCGAATTGTCATTGACGCCGGGAAGTGAGCGGTCGACCTTTTGCGCCTGCTCGGCGGCCTTGCGTTTGGCTTCGAGCCTGGCCCTTTCTTCCGACGCGATCCGCATCGCCTCCTCCGCCTTCCGGCGCTCCTGCTCCGCGGCCTTGGCTGCATCATCGGCCGCCTGTTGCTCCGCCTTGGCCTTTGCATCGGCGTCAGCCTTGGCTTTCGCGTCCGCCTCGGCTTGTGCTTCCGCATCGGCCTTGGCTTTGGCATCCGCTTCGGCTTGCGCTTTGGCATCAGCCTCCGCCTTGGCTTGTGCCTCGGCTTCGGCCTGGGCTTTTGCCTCGGCGTCGGCTTTTGCCTTTGCCTCGGCCTGCAGCCGCGCCTCTTCCTCTTGCCGCCGCAATTCCTCGGCTGCCCTGTCGCGTTCGGTCTGCAGGGCGGCGTAGTAGCGCACCTCGCGCCGCAGCCGCTGCTTCTCCAGCAGTGCCGCCTGCATCGCCTCGACCCGCTGCTGCTCCTTCTCCAGCGCGCGCTGCGTCAAGAACTGCGCCAGCGGTTCGCTGTCGAATTCACGGTTGGCGGCGCCGAGCGGACCCTCGACGCTGAAGTTCACCGCCGGGTCGGAGCCGACCAGCGCCTCGTCGCCGGGCCGGTAGGTGATCGACCCGCTTGCGTCGACGGTGCTCGCGTTGAGATCCGCAGAGATGTCGGCAGACAGCGTTGCCGCCGGATTTTCGAGACGGATCGGCGGCGCCCGCAGAATGCCGCCGGCAAGTGTGAAGGCAATGTCGGTATCACCCGCCGCAAAACTGCCGGCGGCGGCGATCTCAGGCGCGAAGCCGGCGGTCTTGGCCGCATCGATATCGCGCCCCATCGCATCGGCCTTGGCGATTAAAGGTGCAAAGGCACCGGGATTGACGCCGGCGATGGCGAGGCCCTTCAGCGCTGCCGTGCCGGAGCCGGACAGCGCCGCCACCATGGCATCGACCGATTTGCCGCTAGTCGACAGCGTTGTCGAGACATCGCCGCTGCCGCTCAAGCCGGCCCCCGGCAGCACGGCCGAGAGATCGCCGCCGGCAAGTCTCATCTGGCCGGAGAAAAGCCCGGTGCCGTCATTGTTCTTCAGTTCGAACAGGCCGGTCAGCGCGCCGCCGAAGAGCTTGGCCTTCAGGTCGGAAACGCGCATGCCCTCCAGGTCGAGCTTCAGCGACAGCGCCGCGTCATAGGCGGTGGCGAACGGGCCGGCGGCAAGTGCCGCTGTGGTGAGATCGAGATCGGCGGTGAACGGCAGGTTAGGCTTCTGGCTGAACGGCGCCGTCGGCCAAGCACCTTTGCCGGCGAGGAAGGACGGGTCGCCGAACAGCGCCACCGCCATCGGGTCGAGGTCAAGTTCGTCGAGCACCAGCGCCCCGGCCAGATGCGGCACCCCGTCCTTCACGTCGACATTGACGTCGCCTGAAACCGCCGCTTCGTTGAGGGCACCGCTGAGCTCGTTCAGCACCAGCAGACCATTGCCATAGTCGGCCTGTGACGTCAGCGACGCCGACATGCCGGTGCCCATGCCTGGCAATCCGACTCCGGTCGTCATCAGCCACGGTTCGATGTCGGCGGCGTCGAGGCTGATCTTGCCCTTTGCGGTCGGCCCCTGCGGCGTCTCGGCAACCGTTCCCTCGAACCCCGCCCTGAAATCATCGCCCGTAAGGTTGAAGCTCGTCGCAAGGCCACCGCCAAACGTGCCTTTCGCCGAGATATCGGTGGTTGCCTGGCCAAGCATGCCAAGCGGCAGCGCCGGCAAGCCATAAAGCGCGAGCAGCGCCGTGGCGTCGCCGCTCCTGGCATTGAATGTCAGCATCACCGGCGCCTCGAGAAGCCTGTCGGCCGCCCCCTTGCCGGAAAGCGATGCCGAAAAGGCCGAGCCGCCGGCCTTGCCCTGCGCGCTCACCGCCAGCCCTGTCGTGCCGTCGCCATTGTCGGCCGCACTCGTCACCAGATCGATGCGGGCGTCCTGGAACAGTTCGGGATAGGCGGCCGCGCGGGCCGCCAGGCCCTTCAGCACCTCATTGCCAGGATAGTGCTGCGTGGCGACATCGACCAGCGGCTTCAGATCGACGGCGACCACCGAGGCGTCGAGCTTGCCGGTCGGGCTCTCGGGAAAATCCTTGATCCGGCCGGTCGCGCTGATCGAGGCGCCGGCCAGGTCGCCAACCGAAAGTCTATCGATTTCAAGCAGGCCTTGGCGCAACCTCAGCGCCGTATCGACCGTGTCGGCGGTCAGGCCGCCGGCGCTGACCGGCCCGGCCTTGATCTGGAAATCGAGATCGCGGTCTGAAAAGCGGTTGGCACCCTTGTCACTGACGAAGATCGAGGCGAAGGCGGTCAGCCCGTCGACGTCGAGCTCGCCACCCTCCAGCCGCATCAGCACCGACGGCCTGGCGTCGTCGGGCTGGCTGGAATCGATGCGGCCGGAAAACCTCGCTTTGCCGAGGATCAGTTCGAGATCGCTGAACGCCTGGCGCTTCTCGCTGAGATCGACCTTGGCCTTGAAGCCGGCGGCGGGCAGCCGGCGGATCGCTTCGTCGACATCCTTCGACAGCCAGGCGGCAAAGCCGGAAGGCTGCGCCACGGCGAGCAGCAGCGAGCCGGTGAAGCCAAAGTGATCCTGGACGCTGAGCATGCCGTTGGCTTCCAGCGTGGCGCGGCCGGGCAGAGTCGCGGCCAGCGACTTCACCGACCAGCCGCCATCGGTCGGCTCGGCCGACACATGCACGTCGCGCACTGTCGTATCGCCGGCCACCACCGCCGGCAGCTTGACCTCGACGGTGCCTGGTATGGTCGGCTTGGGCATTTGCAGCAGCGCCCGCTCCAGCGCGTCGACCCGCTGCGACAGCGTCAGCCCGGCACCAGCCGCACCCACGGCCTCGTCGAACTGCACCTGCGCACCATTCGCTTCAATCGAGAAGCGCGGATCGACACCGAGATCGACCGAAGCCTTGCCGTCGGCCGAATAGGGATTGTCGAGCGGCCCGGTCTCGAAGCGAAACTCATCGAAGGAAAGTTTGTGGTGGTCGAGCGAGAACTTGCCGTTGAGCCGGAAGCCGGGATCAGGCTTGCCGGTGGAGATCTTCACCGTCTCGCCATCGGTGCCGCGCAGCTCGGCCGAGTTCTTGTCGGCGTCATTCCTGCCGGAGCCATTCTTGTCGGAGGCCGAGATCTTGAACTGACCCGAATACACCGCGGCGCCCTTGACGATGCCGGCATTGCCGTCGGTCTCGATGACCAGCGGATAGGCGTCCGGATCGGCCTTGAGCCGCAGCCGCATCTGCCCATTGCCTTCAGCCTTGCCGGTCGACGCGATGACCTCCGTGCGCAGCCCGTCGAAGCGCAGCGAACCGTCCATCCGCCATGGCCCGGCGAGCGACTTGGCCGAGATGGTCGAGTTGATCTCGGAAATCAGATGATCGCGCCCGCCGGCGGCATGGTGCAACGCGACCTCTCCTTCGGTCACCGTCAGCTTCTCGATCGAAATCTGGTTGATGTCGAAGGGCGAGGTCGGCCGCATCGCCCAGTCGACCGTGCCGTCGGCGGCGATATCGATCGTCGCCTTCGGCCGCACCAGCCGCATGTCGACGATTAGCACCTCACCGCTCAGGAACGGCGCCAGCTCCGCATCCATCGAAAATGTCTCGACGGTCATCGCCGGCTGGCCGCCGGGGCCGCCGGCAACCGCGACATTGGAAAAGGTCACCGAAGGAAACGGCAGCAGCCTCGCCGTGGCGTCACCTTGCACGGTGACCTTGCGGCCGAGAATGGCGCTCGCCTCGCGCTCGAAATCGGCACGGTAGCCTGTCCAGTCGACGAAATGCGGCACCACCAGCGCCGCGCACAGCACCAGCACAAAAAGGCCACCGAAGATCACGAACAGGCGTGCGAGCATCTGCTCCGATTGGGTTGATTGAAAATCAGCCGCACTCTACCCGCATCCGCGTGTCTATAAAGAGGCAATTCAGCTGCGTCCGACAGTCTCCATCAGCACGGCCAAAACCGCTCCCTCATGAAGGCTGGTCGAAAAGCTCTCGGCGATGAATTCCAGCGTCGAGTCATGGAACGTCAGGATGAAATGCCGATAGTCCGAAAACAGGTCCGGCGTATGCGACGAGTGAACGCGATTTGCCTTTTCCAGGGAGCTGATCCACGACGAGTTGAGAACCTCGAATACGGAATAAGGCCGCAAGCCCAGAACGTACAGGCGGTGCCCGCTGATGGCTTCGTCGTTCGGCGGACCGAATTGCAATGCCAGATAGGGATCGACTGTCAGTATCGCGACAGTCTGGTTGCGCGTCGTAGCCGAAACCGAGCGCGGATTCGTGCCATCGAATGACCGATCCGGAACATTGGCGAGATGGGCAATGAGCAGACTGCCTTCATCCGCGAAGATGTGAGGCGATGGCGCGCCGGCGGACGATGGCGGCACCTCGATCGGCAGAAGTGTCTCGAACGCCGACATCTAGTGGTCGGTGCCAGGCAATATCTTGCCCGGGTTCATGATGTTGAGCGGATCGAGCGCCTGCTTGATCGTGCGCATGATGTCGACACCATGGCCGAGTTCGTGGCGCAGGAAGCCGATCTTGCCTTGGCCGATGCCGTGCTCGCCGGTGCAGGTGCCTTCCATGGCGATCGCCCGCATGTTGAGCCTGGCCACGAATCTCTCCGCCAGCGCGATCTCCTGTGGGTCGTCGACATCCATCAGCACCAGCACATGGAAATTGCCATCGCCGGCATGGCCGACGATCGGCGCGATCAGTCCCATCTCGGCGATGTCGGCCTCAGTCTCGGTGACGCATTCGGCAAAACGCGAGATCGGCACGCAGACATCGGTTGACAGCCCTTTGGCGCCGGGCCGCAGCGTCAGCGACGACCAATAGGCATCGTGCCTGGCTTTCCAAAGCTTTGTCCGCTCTTCGGCGATGCTGGTCCACAGGAACGGCCCGCCGCCATTCTCCTCCGCGATCATGCCGAAGGTCTCCGCCTGCTCGGCGACGCCCGCGTCGCTGCCGTGGAATTCGACGAACAGGCACGGGCTCTCCGGATAGTCGAGCTTGGAATAGTTCTTCATCGCCCGCATCTGCAACGCGTTGACCAGTTCGATGCGCGCCACCGGAATGCCCATCTGGATGGTCGCGATCACCGCATTGCAGGCCGCTTCCAGGCTGGGAAACGGGCAGACGCCGCCGGAGATCGCCTGCGGAATGCCCTGCAGTTTGAGGGTCAACGCGGTGATGATGCCAAGCGTGCCTTCCGAGCCGACCAGCAGCCGCGTCAGGTCGTAGCCGGCCGAACTTTTCTTGGCGCGCTTGCCTGTCGTCACCGCCTCGCCATCGGCCATGACCGCCGTCAGCGACAACACGTTCTCGCGCATCGTGCCATAGCGCACGGCATTGGTTCCGGACGCGCGCGTCGCCGCCATGCCGCCGAGCGAGGCATTGGCGCCGGGGTCGATCGGGAAGAACAGGCCGGTGTCGCGCAGATGCCGGTTGAGGTCCTCGCGCGTCACCCCGGGCTCGACGGTGCAATCGAGATCCTGGGGATTGACCGAAAGGATGCGGTTCATCCGCGACGTGTCGATGGAAATGCCGCCACCCGGCGCGTTGGTGTGGCCCTCGAGCGATGAGCCGACACCGAAGGCGATCACCGGCACGCGGTGCGTGGCACAAGCGCGCACTATCTCCTGCACTTCTGCCGTTGTCTCGACAAAGGCGACGCCATCAGGTGCCTGCGTCGGGATATAGGTGGTGGTGTGGGCATGCTGGCCGCGGATCGCCTCGCCGGTCTGGAACCGCTCGCCGAGCGTCTGCTTGAGGATGCCGAGCACGGCGGCGATGCCCTCCTCGTTGCGCTCGACCGGATTGAGGTCGCTCAGAGCCATGAATTCCTCCGCGAATGGACCAGCGGCCACCCTTGTTGTGCAGCTATGGATGCGTAGTCTCACCTGCCACGCCCTGTCCAGCGATCCAGAAGGAAAACAAGATGCCAAACCCCGCCCCCTTCCTATCTCGGGCCATGGATATCGAGAAGGACTGGATCGACTACAACGGCCATCTCAACATGGCCTATTACAACGTGCTGTTCGACCGTTGCTCGGACGACGCCTTCGAGATGATGGGGATGGGGCCGAACTACGCCAGGGAGCGGCGGCTGACCATCTACACGGCCGAAGTGCATGTCTGCTACGTCCAGGAACTGCACCTGGAGCACAAGGTCGTGGTCTCCTTCCAGCTCATCGACCATGACGACAAGCGGCTCCGGGTCTACCAGGAAATCCGCCATGTCGACGGCTGGCTCGCCGCCACCTCCGAATCGTTGTCGCTGCATGTCGACATGTCCGGGCCGAAAGTGGCGCCCTTCCCGGCCGACGTGCGTGCAAATGTGGAAGCGATGCGATCAGCCCATGCCGCGCTGCCGATGCCGGAGCGCGCCGGCCGCTCGATCGGGATTCGCCGCAAGAGCGCTTGAAGCTGCCTGGCGCCCACGTTAACCTTACCCAGGTTTTAACGTGAACAAGCCAATTGAGTCGTTGAACGACTCAGTGAGGCGTTTGAAAACGGTACGCATCGGGTTGCGGTACCGGCGGCGGGCAAGGCGGTTCGAGGAACGTGCATGAAAACCGACATCAAGGTCGAAGTGGACAGGCTGGCGGCCGATCCACGCATCACCGACTATGATTTCTGGCGCTCGCTCAAGAACGTCAACAACGAGATTTTTCATATCGCCAACAGCAACGAGCCGATCCCCTTCGACATGATCCGCTGGCGCGCCATCCTGAAGCAGGCGCGCATGAAACGCGGTCATATTTGACGCTTCTGCAGGCGCGCACTTCATTTCCTGAACATCAAGGCTGGCGCTTGAGCGCTCCCAAAGGCGAACGCGCCACCACAGGCGACGACTGGATGATCGCGGTGTTGGTCATCGCATAGGGGATGATGCGGTCGATCACCCGTTCGAGTTCGGCCACCGATCCGAGATGGGCCAGCGCAATGAAGCAGTCCTCGCCGGTCACCCGGTCACATTGCGCGATCTCGGGCAGGTCGCGGATGATGTCGGCAACGACAGCCAATTGCCCCGGCACCGGCCGGATCCGCAGCCATGCCGACAGCTTCATGCCTAGGGCAGCTGGATTGATCCTGACCGTATAGGTCTCGATGACGCCGTTCTCCTGCAGCCGCTTGATGCGCTCGGCGACGCTCGGCGCCGACAGGCCGACGGCACGCGCCAGTTCCGCCGTGCTGGTGCGTGCATCCTTTTCCAGCAGGCGCAGGATCTTCAGGTCCGCCGCGTCGAGTTCGGGATTTTCGTTTCGAAGGCGTTTCAATGAAAACTCCTTGTATCCAGAAAGATGACGATCGAGAAGGTCGATCATCACCCATATAAATCGAAAAATACGCCTGCGATACTGATCGCATGAAAGATCGAGCGCAACCTCCAGCCACGCACCCTGCCCTCGCCGGCCCTGCCTTCGGTACGATGGCGGCCTCCGTGCCGCCACATGTCTGGTTCGGCGTCAGTGCGGTGTTCCATTATCTGGGACCGGCCTTTGCCGTTCTGCTTTTCCCGCATGTCGGCGTTCTCGGCATGGCCTGGCTGCGCATCGCCACCGCCGCGCTCGTCTTTGCGCCGCTGACCCGGCCATGGTCGGTCTTCGGCCGAGCCGACCGGCCGGCACGGCTGCTGCTTCTGGCCTTGGGCGCCTGTCTGGCGGTAATGAACTGCTGCTTCTATCTTGCGCTCGACCGTTTGCCCATTTCGCTGGTGGCGGCGATCGAATTCGTCGGCACTATCGGCGTAGCACTCATCGGCCTGCGCAGCCCGCGTAACCTCGCCGCGCTTGCCGTGGCCGTCATCGGCACTTTGCTTTTGATCGACGTCAAATGGTCGGATGATCCGGTCGGGCTGTTCTGGGCCTTCCTCAACGGTGCGCTGTTCGTCTGCTACATAGTGCTCGGCCACCGCATCGCCGCTTCAGGCGCCAGCGGTGGCATCGCCGCGCTTGGCGCGGCCATGGCGATCGCCTTCCTGATGGTGCTGCCCATCGGCTTCACCGACGCGCTGCCTGCCTTTTCGTCGCCGCCACTGCTGCTGGCTGCCATCGGCGTCGGCATCTGCTCGTCGGTCATCCCCTACATCTGCGACCAGCTCGCCATGTCGCGGCTGCCGCGCGCGAGCTTTGCGCTGATGCTGTCGCTGCTGCCGGTCACTGCGACGCTGATCGGCGTCGTCGTGCTTCGCCAGATCCCCAGCCTCACCGACTGCCTCGGCATCGCGCTGGTGGTCGCCGGCGTCGCATTGCACAGACCGGCGCCGGAGTGATCCGCCCGCGACCGGCTAAGCCAGCTTCTCCTTCAGGAAAGCTACCGTCCTTCCCCAGGCCAGATCCGCCGCCTTCTTGTCGTAGCGCGCCGCCGAGGTGTCGTTGTTGAAGGCATGATTGACGCCGTCATAGACGTAGACCGTGTATTCGACATGGGCCGCATCGAGCGCCTTCTTGTAGGCATCGATCCCGGCATTAATGCGCTCGTCCAGCCCCGCATAATGCAGCAGCAGCGCCGCCTTGATCTTCGGCACATCCTCGGCTTTCGGCTGCATGCCGTAATAGGCGACCCCGGCGATGAGGTCCGGCGAATTGACAGCCAGCGTGTTCACCGTACCACCGCCCCAGCAGAAGCCGACCGCGCCGACCTTGCCGTTGCCGTCCTTGTCGCCCTTGAGGAAGGCGACCGTTGCCACGGCATTGGCTCCTGTCTGCGCCGGATCGAGCTTCGTGAACATGTCGCGCGCCTTGTCCTCGTCGCTCGGCGTGCCGCCAAGCGGCGACAAGAAATCCGGCGCCAGCGCCACGAACCCTTCCAGGGCCACGCGCCGACCCACGTCTTTGATATGCGGATTGAGCCCCCTGTTCTCATGCACCACGATGACGGCGCCGCGCTTGCCGGTCTGGTCCGCCGGCTTGACCCGATAACCCTTCATCTCGCCGCCGCTACCGGGATAGGTGATGTCCTCGCCCTTCACGCGCGGATCGTCCTCGCCAACGATCGCCGCCTGGGCGGAATTTGCTGCAAGCAACGGCACGATCGCGGCGGCCGCGGCGCCCGATCCGGCAAGCCTGGTCAACTGTTCCATGAAGCGGCGGCGGTCGAGCGTCAGGTGCGTGTATTCGTCATAGGCGTCGATCATCGCCTGGGTGATGGCAGGCCTGGCGGTTTCGGGGGCGGATTCTGTCATGGCGCGCGCCTCGCTTGGGGATGACCTTGCTGCGCAAGATAGGGTCGAGGCCGGCATGGTCCAGTCCCGGATCAGTGAGGCGGTCGTCGCAGTAAACCGCAACGTCAGTTGGGCTGCCAATGGAGCACAACCTCTGGCTGGCACTTGTCGCAGCGCTGGTATGCAGCGCCGGTTCCTGGGCGACGATCAGGCTTTTCCTGCGCGCTCACTGGTGCAGGACGGCGAATTCGTCGCCCGTCTCGGCGGTGACGAATTTGCCGCCATCAAGCGCATGAAAGGACAGGCGGACCTCCTGGATTTCGTGTCGCGGTTGGAAGCAGCCCTTTTTGCACCGATCCAGATCGATAATTTCGAAGCCGCCACCGGCGCCAGCCTCGGTGTGGCGATCTATCCCACCGACGCGCACAACCGCGAAACCCTCGTCAACAACGCCGATCTGGCGATGTACCGCGCCAAGGCGAATGTGACGCAGACCGTCTGTTTCTACGAGCAGGCCATGGATGAGGCCGTCCGCGCCAACCGCGCGCTGGCCAACGACCTGCGCGATGCGGTGGAGAACTGCACTACCAGGTGCAGACTTCGGTCTCGACCGGCGACATCCGCGGCTATGAGGCGCTGCTGCGCTGGAAGCATCCGACGCGCGGCAACATCCCCCCGATCGAGTTCATCCCGCTGGCCGAGGAAAACGGTCTGATCCTGCCGCTCGGCGAATGGGTGCTGCGCACCGCCTGCGCCAAGGCCGCCTCGTGGGAGCATCCCTACAAGGTCGCCGTCAACCTCTCTCCGGTGCAGTTCGCCCATGCGGACCTGCCGAAGCTCGTCCACGAGATCCTGCTCGAGACCGGCCTGCGCCCGAACCGGCTCGAACTGGAAATCACCGAATCCACCATCATTGCCGACAAGAACCGCACCTTGACCATCTTGCGGCGCATCAAGGCGCTGGGCGTCACCATCGCCATCGACGATTTCGGCACCGGCTATTCGTCGCTGGAAACGCTGCGGGCCTTCCCGTTCGACAAGATCAAGCTCAGGCCAAGGCCATCATCCGCGCCGTGCTGGCCCTTGACCAGAGCCTTCACATCCCGGTGCTGGCCGAAGGCGTCGAAACGCACAGCCAGCTGTCGATCCTGCGCGCCGAAGGCTGCAACGAGGCGCAGGGCTTCCTGCTCGGTGGGCCCGCGCCCTTCGCCGAGATACATGCACGGGCGCAACGCGACGACGTAGCTGTGGCGATCGGGATGTCGCCAGCACTGCCTGCCCAGGCCGTCGCCTAGTTCGATAGGTGTGTTGAGATTCAGGTCAGGCCGTGCCGAGAATGGTGGGGTCCGAGAACCGGAGCGGAGCGTACTAAAGTAGGTGAGCACCGTAAGCACAGGAACCCGCCGTTCGCAGGCCGGCATCACCTGAACATCAGCACACCTATTTCGGGAGTGTATAGGCCATCACATAGTCGCCCGGCTTGGTGCCAACCGAGCCGTGCCCGCCGGCAACGATGACCACGAATTGGCGCCCGTCGGCGACCGTATAGGTCATCGGCGTCGACTGGCCGCCGGCCGGCAGCCTGGCTTTCCAGAGTTGCCTGCCTGATGTCAGATCATAGGCGCGCAGATAGTCGTCGACCGCCGCTCCAAGGAAGGCGACGCCGCCGGCGGTGATCATCGGCCCGCCGATGCCCGGTACGCCGACCTTGAACGGAAGCGGCAGCGGCGTCATGTCGTAGACGGTGCCGTTGCGGTGCTTGTAGACGATCTTGCCGGTCCTGAGATCGGCGCCCGCTACATAACCCCAGGGCGGCGCCTGGCAGGGAATGCCGAGCGGCGACAGGAACGGTCCCATCACCACCGCATAGGGCGCGCCTTCGTTGCGGTTGAGCCCCTGCTCGCTGCCACGCCCTTCGTCCGGCGGCGGCACCTGGTCGCGCGGAATGAGCTGCGATTTGAACGCCAGATAGGTCGGCATGCCGAACATAACCTGCCTGACCGGATCGACTGCGATGCCGCCCCAGTTGAAGGTGCCGAAATTGCCGGGGTAGATCAGCGAGCCCTGCACGGAAGGCGGCGTATAGCGGCCTTCATAGCGCAAGCCTTGCAATTCGATGCGGCAGGCCAGCTGGTCGAACATGGTGATGCCCCACATGTCGGCACCGGTCAGCGGCTTCGGGTTGAAGGAGAGATCCGACTCCGGCTGTGTCGGCGAGGCATGGTCGCCCTCGATGGCACCGCCCGGCGCCGGCACTTCCTTGACCGGAACGATCGGCTCGCCGCTGCGCCGGTCGAGCACATAGAGGTCGCCCTGCTTGGTCGGCCCGACCAGCGCCGGCACGACGCCGCCAGCGGTGGTGATGTCGACGAGCGTCGGTTGCGCCGGCACGTCCATGTCCCACAGATCGTGATGCACAGTCTGTCTCACCCAGCGCAAATGCCCGGTGTTGAGGTCGAGCGCGGTGATCGAGGAGGAGAATTTCTCGACATTGGCGCTGCGGCCCATGCCGAGCTGGTCCGGCGTCTGGTTGCCGAGCGGCACATAGAGCAGGCCGAGCTTCTCATCGGCGCTCGGCGTCGACCACATGTTGGGCGAGTTGTTGGTGTAGGTCTGGCCTGCAGGCAGCGGCGTCGTCTGGTCCGGATTGCCGGAATCCCAGTTCCACAGCAGCGCGCCGCTGTCGACGTCGAAGGCGCGGATGACGCCGGACGGCTCCTCCGTCGAATAGTTGTCGTTGACCGCGCCGCCGACGATGATCTTGCTGCCCGATATCAGCGGCGCCGAGGTCGAGTAGTAATAGCCCGATTTGGGGTAGGGCATCCCGGTCAGCAGGTTCAGCGTGCCGCCTTCGGCGAAGGACGGGCAGACCTGGCCACTCGCGGCGTCGAGCGCGATCAGTCGCGCATCGGAAGTCGGCAGGTAGACGCGGGTTGCACAGGGCTGGCCGACGGCGATCTTGGCGTCGACATAGTAGGACACGCCGCGGCAGGTCTGGTGCTGGCGGTCTTTGTCCAGCTTGACCTTGGGGTCGAAGCGCCATTTCTCCTTGCCGGTCGCGGCATCGATGGCGATGGCGAAATTGTGCGGCGTGCAGATATAGAGCGCATCGCCGATTTTCAGCGGTGTCACCTGATAGGTCGTCTCGCCGATGTCGTCGGGACCCTTCAAGTCGCCGGTGCGGTAGGTCCAGGCCGGCTGCAGCGAAGCGACATTGTCCGGAGTGATCTGGTCGAGCGGCGAGTACCGCTGGCCATATTGCGTGCGGCCGTAAAAGTGCCATTCGCCTGCGGGCACATCGCCGCCGAGGTCGGCCGTCGGCGTCACCTTGTCGGTGCTGAGTTGACCCGCGGTGTCCTTGGGATCGGCGGTCATCGAATAGCCAGCCACCGCAAGCGAGGCCAGCACCGCCAGGATGAGCGGCGCCCGCCCGTCGGGGCCGGTGAGCCCCCGCCTCGCCCAGGGCGTCAGCAGCCATATCGCCAGAAGCACGATGATGCCGCCGCGCGGCCCGAGTTCCCACCAGTCGAAGCCGATCTCCCAGACCGCCCAGCACAGCGTGCCGATGACGATCGCCGCGTAGAGCCAAAGCGCGATGGATTTGCGCCTGTAAAGCAGCCAGGCGGTGATCAGGAAGCCGAGACCGGTGATGACGTAGTACCAACTGCCGCCGAGCGACGCCAACCAGATGCCGCCGCCGCCAAGTACCAGACCGATGAGAGCAAGGACCATGGCGGTTAGGACGGTTGCCACAACGACACTCCTTCAAGCGCAGCAGGCGAGCGGCCGAAAACCGCCGTCACGAAATGGAAACGCAGCCCGCTTTCCATTCTGTTTCATCTCGCCGCCGCAGTTTTCCGCCCGCTCGCGCGAGGTGTCAAATTAGCAGGACAACATCTTTTGATACCGCGGGCATCGTTCTGGCATGTGCTTCGGTCCTGTTGCTGCTCACGTCGAAATGAACGGGATGCCGGTTGCCATTCTTCTGCCCGTTATCGGGCAATGCTATGCTTTGCCTATGAAAGCCGATGCCGCCTCGTTGCTCGAACGGGCCCGCCACGCCTATGGACAGCGGGCATGGGCGGATGCATTCGAGCTACTGCGGGCAACCGACGCGATCACGCCTCTCGGCGCGGAAGACCTTGAACGGCTGCTCTGGACGGCCGGCATGCTGGACCGCGATCAGGACATCTTCGCTGCCGGCGAGCGGCTCTTCAACATGCATATCGAAGCCGGCCGTGACGACCAGGCGGCGTATTGGGCATTCTTCCGTGGCTTCCGGCTTCTGACGTTGGGCGAGGAAGGCCACGCAACTGCCATTATCCAGCAGGCGCAGCGCCTGGCGGATGGCGTTGGCCGCGAGTGCGCGGCGCATGGCTATTTGATGTTGCTGTCGGCGCAAAAGGAACTCATGACCGGCAACGATCCAGCGTCGGAGGCGCTGGCAAGACAGGCGCTGGCGATCGGCGAACGCTGCAGCGACATGGATCTGATCGCCTTCGCCAGATGCTATCTCGGCCGCGCGCTGGTGCGGCAAGGCCGGGTCGAGGAAGGCATCGCCTCGCTCGACGAAGCCATGCTGCCGGCTGCTGACGGCAAGCTGTCACCCATTGTCACCGGCCTCGTCTACTGCAACCTGATCGCCGCATGCCGGCAGGTCTACGCATTCGATCGTTCGCGCGAATGGACCGAAGCGCTGTCGAACTGGTGCGGAGCTCAGCCGCAGCTGGTTCAGTTCAACGGCGTCTGTCTGCTGCACCGTGCCGAGATCATGGAGTTGAACGGCGCCTGGCAGGATTCGATTGTCGAGGCACGGCGTGCCACGCGCTCGCTTGCCCATTCCAGCGGCAACGAGGCGGCGGCTGGAGCGGCCTACCAGGAGGCCGAAATCCATCGCCTGCGCGGCGAGTTCGCCGCCGCCGAGGACCTCTACCGCACCGCCAGCCGGCTCGGGCTCGAGCCGCAACCCGGCATGGCGCTGCTGCGCCTCATGCAGGGTCGGGCCGAGCAGGCAGCGGCAACCATTCGCCGTGTGCTGGCCACGACCAAGGCTCCGCTCGGCCGTGCCCGTCTGCTGCCGGCGCTGGTCGAGATCACGATGGCCGCGGGCGCTGTCGATGAAGCGCGCGAAGCCTGCGAAGAGCTGGAGACGATCGCCATCCGCTTCGCCACCGACATCCTGGCCGCGATGGCCTCGCAAGCGAGGGGCCAGATCGAGTTTGCTGGAGGTGACGCCGCGGCCGCGCTTGGCCACTTTCGCACCGCGCTGACGACGTGGCAGCGGGCCGGCGCTCCCTATCTTGAGGCGCGTCTGCGCGTGCTGGCCGGCCAGGCCTGTCGCATGCTTGGCGATGAGGACGGATCTGAGCTGGAATTCGAGGCCGCCAGGTCGATTTTCACAGCACTCGGCGCCGCGCCCGACCTCGCCCGCGTCGATCAATTGATCCGGCCGACAACTTCACCTTCGCATGGCCTGACGCGGCGCGAGATCGAAGTCCTCGGCCTTGTCGCCACCGGCAAGACAAACAGGCTGATCGCCACAGACCTCGGCCTCAGCGAAAAGACTGTCGACCGGCATCTCAGCAACATCTTCGACAAGCTGGCGGTCAACTCACGCGCCGCCGCGACAGCCTATGCCTTCCAGAACGGTCTACTCTGACATCCGAAAGATCGCGTGCCCGACGATCCGAGATCGCGTTTACGACGATCCGAGAGATCGCGTGGGGCATGGGGGAAAATCCCCATGCCGCTTCTTTTCCGTCGTGGGGTGTCTCCCCGAAGCGCCGCCGCGCCGGATCGCTATTTTCGCTCCATGGCTGACGAAAACCGCATGGAGCGATCATGAACCAGATTTCGACACCTCGTCCGACCTCAAGCCCCGCACTGAAACCGCAGGGCCGCCACGTCGGCATCACCGAGACCAGGGTGCGCGCCGGCGCGTTGCTGGAACAAGGCGCGGCGTTCATGCAGTTGGAGGCCGGTACGCTGCAGGCAGCAGGCAGCCAGGCGCCGTCAGACGACGAAAGGGATCCCGCGCTCAGGGAAGTGCATGTCGACGTCGTCGTCATCGGCGCCGGCCAGAACGGCCTGTCCGTCGGCTACCATCTCGCCCGCAAGGGCGTGAAGTTCGTCATCCTGGAGGCCCACGAACGTGTCGGCGACATCTGGCGTTCGCGCTGGGATTCGCTGCGCCTGTTCACGCCGGCACGCTTTGACGGGCTGGCCGGCATGCCCTTCCCCGCCGCCCGCTATTCCTTCCCGACCAAAGACGACATGGCCGACTATCTGGAAGACTATGCGAAGAAGTTTTCCTTACCGGTACGCACTGGCGTAAAGGTCGACGAGGTGACCCGTTCCGGCGACCGCTACATCGTCACTACCGGCCAGACCCGGTACGTCGCCGGGCATGTCGTGGCCGCGGCCTCGAGCTACCAGAAGCCGAAGATCCCGGATTTCGCGGCGTCGCTCGATCCGTCGATCCGACAATTTCACTCGGGCGTCTACAAGAACCCTGGGCAGCTCAATCCGGGCAGCGTGCTGCTGGTTGGTGCCAGCAATTCCGGTGCGGAAATCGCCATGGATCTGGCGAGCACGCACCAGGTCTGGCTGGCCGGCCGGCATCCGGGCCACATCCCGGTAGCCTACAATGGCTATTTTGCCATGCGTCTGGTGCTGCCGGTCGTCCTCCGTATCGTTTTCCACCGCTTGCTCACGGTCGACACACCGATGGGCCGCAAGGCCAAGTCGCAGCAGCTTTCGCATGGCCTGCCGCTGATCCGGGTCAAGACGCAGGATCTGGACGCTGCAGGCGTCCGCCGGGTCTCCCGCGTTGTTGGCGCCCGTGACGGCAAGCCGATGCTCGACGATGGCCGGCTTCTCGACGTTTCGAACGTCATCTGGTGCACCGGTTTCCGGGCCGGGCTGGATTGGATCAAGCTGCCGATCTTCGACGACACCGGCCGGGTGAAGCAGTATCGCGGCGCCGTGGAGGGCGAACCCGGCCTCTATGTCTGCGGCCTGCATTTCCAGCACTCGACCTCCTCCACAATGATCCATGGCGCGGCTCGCGATGCCGGCTATGTGGCGGACAAGATCGGCGAGCGGATGCGGGCTGCCGCCGGGTAAGGGCTGGCGGACGGGCTTTTGCACGCAATGTCGGGCGCCGGGGCGACAATGATCGCACGGCGACCGAAAATAGCGCTGACAAACCAGAACAAAACGGAGACACTTCTGGCCTTTCGCTGCCGAATCACTACATTCGGGGCAATGTCCGGCTTTTCGGAAGACATGCCCTTTTTTGACGAACCGAATGCGCGGCCCGCGGCCCCGTCCGGCATCGCTGCGCGCGCCATGGCCGCCCGCAGCGGTCAGAACAACGCGCCCGACTATCTGAAGGGGTTGAACCCCGAGCAGCGGCTAGCGGTGGAAACCACCGAAGGGCCGGTTCTGGTTCTGGCCGGCGCCGGCACCGGCAAGACGCGGGTGCTCACCACCCGCATCGCCCACATCCTCGCCACCGGCAAGGCCTTCCCCTCTCAGATCCTCGCCGTCACCTTCACCAACAAGGCCGCGCGCGAGATGAAGCAGCGCATCGGCATCCTGATCGGCGAAGGCAATGTCGAAGGCATGCCGTGGCTCGGCACCTTCCACTCGATCGGCGTCAAGCTCCTGCGTCGCCATGCCGAGCTCGCCGGGCTCAAATCCGATTTCACCATCCTCGACACCGACGATGTCGTGCGCCTGATCAAGCAGATCATCCAGGCCGAAGGGCTGGACGACAAGCGCTGGCCGGCCAAGCAGTTCGCCCAGATGATCGACGGTTGGAAGAACAAGGGCCTCGGCCCCGCCGACATCCCTGAGGGCGACGCCCGCAGCTTCGCCAACGGCAAGGGCCGCGAACTCTACAAGGCCTATCAGGATCGGCTGCAGACGCTGAACGCCTGCGATTTCGGCGATCTGCTGTGCCACCCGATCCGCATCTTCCGCGCCTATCCGGACGTGCTGAAGGAATATCACAAGCGCTTCAAATACATCCTCGTCGACGAGTACCAGGACACCAACACCGCGCAATACATGTGGCTGCGGCTCTTGGCGCAGCGGCCGGAAGGTGTGGGCAAAAGCGCGAACGCCGGCGGCAGGCCGATCTCCCCCCATGTGGGGGAGATTGGGCGCTCTTCGGCCGAAGCCCGCGCCACCGTCAATATTTGCTGCGTCGGCGACGACGACCAGTCGATCTATGGCTGGCGCGGCGCCGAGGTCGACAACATCCTGCGCTTCGACAAGGATTTTCCGGGCGCCACCATTATCCGGCTGGAGCGCAACTATCGCTCGACCGCGCACATACTGGGTGCCGCCTCGCATCTCATCGCCCACAATGAGGGCCGCTTCGGCAAGACGCTGTTCACCGACCGCGACGAGCCCGAGGACGACAAGGTGCATGTCCATGCCGCCTGGGATTCCGAGGAGGAGGCGCGCGCCGTTGGCGAGACCATCGAGGCCTACCAGCGCCCCGATAAGCAAGGGAATCGGCATAATCTCAACGACATGGCCATCCTTGTCCGCGCCTCCTTCCAGATGCGCGAATTCGAGGACCGCTTCGTCACGCTCGGCCTCAACTACCGCGTCATCGGCGGCCCGCGCTTCTACGAACGGCTGGAAATCCGCGACGCCATGGCCTTCTTCCGCGTCGTCGCGCAAGGCGCCGACGACCTCGCCTTCGAGCGCATCGTCAATGTGCCGAAGCGCGGCCTCGGCGAAGCCACCATCCGCCAAATCCACGACACGGCGCGCGCGCTTCGCATTCCGATGCTGGAGGCCGCCGCCAAGCTTGCCGAAAGCGACGAACTGAAGCCGAAGCCGCGCGCGGCTTTGCGTGAAGTCGCCGCCAATTTCGAGCGCTGGCAGAAAGCGCTGGAAACCACGCCGCACACCGAGCTTGCCGAGACCATCCTCGAGGAAAGCGGCTACACCGACATGTGGAAGAACGACCGCTCGGCGGAAGCGCCGGGCCGGCTGGAAAACCTCAAGGAGCTGATCCGCTCCATGGAGGAGTATGAATCGCTGCGCTCCTTCCTCGAACATGTCGCGCTGGTCATGGACGCCGAGCAGAATGCGGAGCTCGACGCCGTCAACATCATGACGCTGCATTCGGCCAAGGGCCTCGAATTCGAGACCGTATTCCTCCCCGGCTGGGAGGAAGGCCTGTTCCCGCACCAGCGTGCGCTGGACGAAGGCGGCCGCTCCGGCCTGGAGGAAGAGCGCCGGCTGGCCTATGTCGGCCTGACCCGCGCCAAGAAGAACCTGCATCTGTGGTTCGTCTCCAACCGCCGCATCCACGGTCTCTGGCAATCGACCATCCCCTCACGTTTCCTCGAAGAACTGCCGGAAGCCCATGTCGACGTTGCCGAAAGCGGCAACTCCTATGGTGGCTATGGCAATTCCTACGGCGGCGGCTCGTTCGCCTCGGGCCGAGGTGGCCGCCAGAACCCCTACGGCACCTCGCGTTTCGACACTGTCGGCGAGGAAAAGACGGGGAGTTTCTCCAACACCTATGCAACGCCGGGCTGGCAGCGCGCTCAAGCCAACCGCACCGAGGCGACGGACCGCAACTGGGGCTCGCGCTCCGGCCACCAGGTCGAGCGCATCGGCTATGGCGAGACCGACTCCGGCTATGGCGCCGGCCGCACCTCGGTCAAGGGCCGCACCATCGACGGCGAGCTGGTCGCCAAATCCGTCGCCGACACGCCATCGGCCTTCAGCGTCGGCGACCGCGTCTTCCACCAGAAATTCGGCAACGGCAACATTTCCGCCATCGAAGGCAACAAGCTGACCATCGACTTCGACAAGGCCGGCCAGAAGCGCGTGCTGGACGGGTTCGTCGCGGCGGTGTGAGCAGCCTGATTACGTGCTTTTACCGATACCGCGCCTGGTTCCATTTGTGGCCGAGCAGCGACAGGATGATGATCAGCCCGTTGAAGAACTGCACGTAGAAGCCGCTCAATCCCGCCGCGACGACACCGGTCTGGATGAAGGACACGGTGACCGCGCCGATCGCACCGCCGACCACCGTGCCGATGCCGCCCCAGGTCGGCGTCCCGCCAACGAACACCGAAGCCAGCACCGGCAAGAGATAGCCGTCGCCGGCCGTCGGCCACCAGGTGAAGTTGATCATCACCGAGAAGGTGCCGGCGATCGCCGCACCAATGCCGACGAAGACGAACACTTTCACCCGCACGCGTTTGACGTCGATGCCCATCTGCTGGGCGCTATCAGGGTTGTCGCCGACCACCCTCACCTGCGCGCCGAAGCGGTGGCGGTTGTAGAGCATCGCCGACAGCACGACGAAGCCGATGGCCCAGAAGATCTGCACCGGGATGCCAAAGACTTGGCTGGAAAAGATCGTATAGGCCCAGCTGTCGGCTAGGCCGGTCAGCGCCATCGACTTGCCCTCGTTGATGATCTGGATCAGGCCGCGCAGCAGGAAATTCATGCCGAGCGTAGCGATCAGCGACGACAGCCCGCCATAGACGACCAGCGACCCGACCAGGAAGCCGAGCAGCGTGCCGGTGACGATTGCGGCGGCAATGCCGAGGAACGGATCGTAGCCGGCCTGCACCACCAGCGCGAACACCCAGGAGGCAAATCCCATCGTTGCCGGAAACGACAGGTCGATCTCGCAGCAGGTGACGACGAAGACCAATGGCACGACCACGAACAGCGCCACCGGCAGCGTGGTGAGCACGGAACTGTAGAGGTACCAGGTGGTGAAGACGGTCGGATTGGCGATCATGAACACCGCCATCATGACGATGAACACTCCGAGCGTGCCGAGCGAGGCGCGGTTGTCGAGGACGAAACCGCGTAGCCAGTGATCGGACGGGTGTTTCCATTCCGTCCGTGCCGGTTCGCTGCGAGACAGGCCGAGAGGATTCTGCAGATCGGGTTCCATGGTCTTGCTCATCGCACTCGCTGCTCCGTTTCGCCGGCGTCATGCAGCCCCGCCAGCCCGCCTGGGTGTGCCACGTCTTCCATGAAGTTGATCAGATCTTCGGCCGACTTGACCTCGCTGCGGTCGGCGGTCAGCGCCACCTTGCCGCGATCGAGCACGACGAAACGGTCGGCGATGTCGAAGACATGATGGATGTTGTGGCCGATGAACAGGATCGAGCGGCCGCTCGCCCGCACCTGGCGCACGAAATGAAACACCTTGGCGGTCTCGGTCAGCGACAGCGCCGTCGTCGGCTCGTCGAGGATGATCAGCTCCGCCTGCTTGTAGATGGCGCGCGCGATCGCCACGCCCTGGCGCTCGCCACCCGAAAGCTGGCCGACGATCGAGTGCGGCGTGAACACTTTCGAGGTGAAGCCGATCTCGCGCATCAGCCGGCTTGCTTCCTCGATCTCCTTGTTGACCTTCAGCCAGCCCAGCCAGCTGGTCAGTTCGCGACCCATAAAGATATTGCGCACGATGGTCTGCTGCACGGCCAGCGCCCGGTCCTGGAACACCGTCTCGATGCCGGCGTCGCGTGAGCGCGCGGCACTCCATCCGGTCACCGGCTTGCCGCGGACGAGGATCTCGCCGCTGGTCGGCTTGACCACGCCCGACAGGATCTTGATCAGCGTCGACTTCCCGGCGCCGTTGTCGCCGATCAGGCCGACCACCTCGCCGCGGTCGACGCTGAGATTGACCCCGCCAAGCGCATACACCTGGCCGTAGGATTTGCTGATGTCGCGCAGTTCGATGATGCGTTCGGCCATGGCGGTCCTCGCTTCGTTTTCCGGATGCCGACAATGCTGCCGGCCGGGTTTTCCGGCCGGCAGAGTTTCAAATGGTCAGCGCAGCGCCTGCTTGGCGAGCTCGGAGACGATCTCGTAATTCTGCGGCGTGACGAAGCCGGCGCCGGTGTCGACATTCATCGGCGCCAGGCCCAGCACCACCTGCTGGCAGAGGCTTAGGATCGGCAGATAGCCTTGCAGGAACGGCTGCTGGTCGGCCGTCAATTGCACCCAGCCGCCCTTGAAGCCTTCGACGATCTGCGGGCTGGTGTCGAAGCCGAAGTTGAAGATGTCGCCGGGCTTGCGCCCCGCCGCTTGCATGTAGGTGGGAACATTGCCGAGCATCTGCCCGCCGGGATAGCCGACCGCCTTGACATCGGGGTGGTTGAGCAGTGCCGCGGTGATCACCGGGATGGCGAGATTGGGGTCGGACGCCCACTCGCCGCTCGGCGGCGACGAAAGCTGGATGACCTCGACGCCGGCTTCCTTCAGCGCCGCCACCGTGCCGCGCTCGCGCGCGCCGCGGTTCTCGTTCTCGAACGGACCGATCATGATCGCCTTGTCGCCGGCCTTGAGCCCGCCCAGCTTGAAGGCCTCGGCGCCGAGCGCACGTCCCTGCTGCTCCTGCTGCGCGCCGACATAGCCACCGCCGAACGCCGCCACCACCTTCGGCACCGGCACGTTCTGGTACATCATCTTGATGCCGTCCTTGTGCGCCTGCTCGGCCAGCGGCATGATCGAGGCGTCGCCCGGATGGCCCATCATGGCGATGCCGTTGGGCTTCACGGCGACGGCTTCGCGCAATTGCTGCACCATCTTCTCGACGTCCCACTGGGAGAAGATGTAGTCGACCTTCGGCCCGAGATCGGCCGCCGCCTGCTTGGCGCCATTATAGACGATGGTGCCGAAGGCGTCGCCCTCGGCGCCGCCGACGAAGAAGCGGATGTGGACGTCCTTGCACCATTGGGCGTCAAGCGCCTGCGCCGGCAGAGTGGAGATTGCGGCGCACAGTGCCGTGGTCGCCGCCACGACGCTCGAGCGCAGAAGTGTCGTTCTCATCGCGATGCTCATGCACGTTCCTCCCTTTTTGTCCTCGCAAGCCGAGGGGTTTTCGACGATGGCTTTGGTTTGGCGCCGCAGTTCCGGCCGGCCGGCTCCTCCCGCCGGCCAATCCTCACATCGGATTTGGCAGGTAGCTGACACCTCCCCTGCATTGCTGGAGGTATTCCAGCGCGCGGACCTGCCCGGTGATCTCCAGATCGCCGCGATAGACTGGGTCGTGCCAGCCTTCGATGTCGATGCCGCCCTTGTAGCCGGCCAGCCGCAACTCGCTGATCACCCTGGTCCAGTCGCTGTCGCCGAAGCCCGGCGTGCGCATCTGCACGAACGGCAGGCGGCCGAACACGCCATGCTCACGGATAACGTCCCAACGCACCGTCGCGTCCTTGCCATGCACGTGAAAGATGCGCGGCGCCCATTTGCGGATCTGCGGCATCGGATCGATAAGATAGACGAGCTGGTGACAGGGCTCCCATTCGAGGCCGAGATTGTCGTCCGGCAATTCGTTGAACATCAGCTCCCAGGCATCGGGATTGTGGGCGATGTTCCAGTCGCCGGCAGCCCAATTGCCGTCCATGGCGCAATTCTCGAAGGCGATGCGCACGCCCTTATCGGCGGCACGCTTGGCCAGCGGCCCCCACACCTCGCGGAAGCGCGGCAGGCTGTCCGGCAGCGGCTTGCCGCGGATGCGCCCGGTGAAGCCGCTGACCGTGGAAGTGCCGAACAAATGCGCATTGTCGATGACCGTTTCCCAGGCCTTCAGCACGCCACGATCGACTTCGCCGCTCTCCAGCGGATTGCCGAACACGCCGATCGAGGACACGGTGACGTCGGCATCGCCGATCGCCTCGCGGATCTGGCCGGCCAGCCGCGGCAGGTCCTTGCCGCCCAGCGTCTGCCAGAAGAAGGGCTGGATGCTCTCGAAGCCGAGCGGCAGGATCTCCCTGATGTAAGCCGCCGGGTCGTCGAGATTGGCCCGCACCATGGTGCCGATCCGGATGTCGAGAAGCGGGTTTGGCATCAATGTGCTTCCTGTGTGATCGCCACCCGGCGCCCGGTTTCGGCGCTTTCGATCGCGCCGAAGACCATGGCCAGGCTCTTGATGTTGTCTGAGCCGCGCGTTTCCGGCTCGGTACCGGTCTCAATGGCGTGCATGAAATCCCGAATGATGCCGAGATGGCCGTCGACGCGGTCGGCGGGGTCGAGCGGCGGCACTTCGACCGGCTCGGTCTTGTCGAACAGTCCGTCGCGGACGGGCAGCACAAGTTCCGCCATCAGCGCGTCATGGCCGTCCCAGGTGAGGCTGCCGTGCTCGGCGACGATGCGCCAGCTGCCCTCCCAGCTGGTGCGGAAACCGGCGGCGCACCAGGAGCCGGCATAGGTGAAGACCTTGCCGCCGCCGAGATCGAAGACGGCATTGGCCGACGATCCCTGCCGGTACCAGGAATTGGCCGGCTCCCATTCCTGGCAAAAGACGCTGGCCGGCTCGCCGCCGACCATGTAGCGGGCGGCGTCGAACGTGTGGATCGCCATGTCGAGCAGCAGCACATGCGCCATCTCCTCGCGAAAGCCGCCGAAATGCGGCGCGACGAAGAAATCGGCATGGATGCTGGTTGGCGCGCCGATGGCGCCGGACTCGAGAAAGCGCCTGATGCGCCTGACATTGGCGACATAGCGGCGGTTCTGCACGACGGCGTGGACACGCCCGGCGCGGCGTGCCGCCTCGACGATGGCGCGTGCATTCTCCGGGCTATCGGCCAGCGGCTTTTCTGTCAGCAGATGGCAATTGTGGGCAAAGGCGGAAAGCGCGACGTCACGCCGGGCGGCGGGCACCACGACGTCGAACACCGCGTCGGGCTTGGTCCGGTCGAGCACCGCGTCGAGGCTGGTTCCGATGACAGCGCTGGTGAGCTCGTACTCGTGCGCCCTCGCCTTCGCCCGCTTGGCATCGAGATCGACAAGGCCGACAATGGCGAGCCCGTCGATCTGCCTCACGGCATCGAGCCAGTGCTTGCTCATCGCACCGCAGCCGACGAGGACGACATTCATCATCCAGAGCTCCTCCTCCGTTCGGTCCCTCCAGACCGAAGTCACGGCATTCACGGCATGACCGTAAACGTTTTTCCGTAAACGTTTACGACAACACACCCGATAGCGTAGAATGTCAATTGGCCGCTCGCGAAAATCATTCTTGTCGCCTTGGCCTGAGCGGCGGCCGGTGCTAGCGAAGGCATGGGGAGAATTATTCTTGGCGTCCAGCATCCACGACCTTGCACGTCACCTGAACATTTCGATCGGCACCGTGTCGCGCGCGCTCAACGGCCGTGCCGACGTCAATGCCGACACGCGCCAGCGCGTGCTGGAGGCGGCGAAGAAGCTGAACTATTCGCCGAACCAGTCCGGCCGCAGCCTGCGCCGCGGCTCGACCTATTCGATCGCCTTCATGCTGCAGCCGCATCCGGGCGACCAGCAATATGGCGAGCCGTTCTTCATTCCCTTCCTGACTGGCCTGCAGGCAAGGCTCGCCGAAAGCGGCCTCGACCTCATCGTGGTGATGGGCGCGCCGGGCGACTATCAGCAGGAGCGCCTGCGCCGCGTCGTCGAGACGCGCCGCGCCGACGCGGTGGTGCTGGCCTGGACACGGCGCGAGGACGAGCGCATCGACTATCTGACCGAGGCCGGCTTCCCTTTCGCCACGCTCGGCCGCAGCCGATCCGGCGGCACGACCTATCCCTCGCTCGATCTCGATTTCGAAAAGGCCGGCGCCGATGCCGTCGACCGCCTGGTGGCGCGCGGCCACCGCCGTATCGCCGCCATCCGCCCGTCGCTTGATCTCAATTTCGGCTATCTATTCCTCGACGGCTACCGCAAGGCGCTTCGGCGACACGGCATCGAGGTCGACCCCGGGCTCATCGCCGACGGCTTCATCAACGAAGCCGGCGGCTACCAGGTGACGCCGCGTGTGTTGCTCGCAAAGGACCGGCCCACCGCCATCATCTTCAACAATGACGCCATGGCGCTCGGCGGCTGCAAGGCGATGGCCGAAATGGGCATTCGGCCCGGCCAGGACATCGCCGTGATCGTCATCGTCGACACCCCGCTCTGCCGCTATTTTTCGCCGGCGCTGACGGGTTTCCGCCCGTCGCTGGAGCCGATGGGCCAAAGACTTGCCGAAATGCTGCTGGCCTCGCTCCCCGCCTTCGCCGGCGAGGAAGGCCCACGCATCATGCGCGAAGTCTGGCCGCTGGAGCTGATCGCGCGGGAGAGCGACTAACTGGACGCCTCTTCCTTCTCCCTTGTGGGGTGAGAAGCGGTCCGCGTAGCGGACGAAAAGCCAATTGCTTGGCTTTTCGAGCTTCGAACGCCCTGAGACTGCGAAGGGCCGGGGGGGTGGCCGATCCACCTGCCGGGTCCCCGCTGCTTCGCAGCGTCCCGGCGTTCGCCGGCCTTTCATCGTGCCACCGGCACGATGAATTCGCTTCGCGAACCGGCTGCTCACCCCACAGGGGGAGAAGGCAAGTGCGCCCCGCCTGTCACGCAAGTATCATGTTCGGGTCCTAGACCGCTTGGTGGAAAGGCGCTGGCGGCATCCTCGATGCGACGCCGGCTCCGGGCTGCTTTGTCATAAGGGGATATCCATGAAACATCTCAACCGAACTGTCTCGCTCGGCGTCGCACTCGCTTTGTTCACCGCCTTGACGCCGGCGCTCGCCGATGGCGTTGCCTACGTCAACAAGGGGCTGGTCGGCGTCGGCCGTATCCCGGCCAACCTGAAGGACAAGCTCGGCGAGACCTTCGGCTCCGGCTCGGGCATGTCGATCGACGTCAAGGGCTGGACCCACGACGCGACCGGCTACAAGGGTTCGCTCTGGCTGCTGCCGGACCGCGGCTACAACGTCGTCGGCACCACCGACTACCGGCCGCGCCTCAACACCATTTCGATCGAGCTTGCTCCGGTAGAGCCGGGCGCGGCGCCTGCCGCCGGACAGGAACAGTCCGGCGTCAAGGCGACGCTCGCCGACACTATGCTTCTGACCGACGACAAGGGCGCCGACGCCACCGGCCTCGACCCGCTCAACGGCGTTCGTCCCGCCGCCGGCGACATGCCGATCCTGCCGCAGGCCGACAATGGCAAGCTGGCGCTGGACAATGAAGCGATCGTGCGCCTGTCCGACGGCTCCATGTTCATCTCCGACGAATATGGCCCGAACATCTACCGCTTCTCGGCCGACGGCCATCTGATGTCGGCGACGCAGCCGCCGGCAGCACTCGTGCCGATGCGTCACGGCACGCCGAACTTCGCCTCGGACAATCCCGGCCCAGGTGCCGCCGAGCCCGATCCGAAGGATCCCGAGACCGGCCGCCAGAACAATCAGGGCCTCGAAGGCATGGCGATGACGCCAGACGGCAAGTTCCTGATCGCCGTGCTGCAGTCGGCGCCGCGCCAGGATGGCGGCGATTCCGGTTCGACGCGCCAGAACACCAGGGCGCTGGTCTATGACGCCTCCGACCTCGCCCACCTCAAGTTGGCGCATGAATACATCGTGCCGCTGCCAGTATTCAAGGACGCCAAGGACAAGACCAAGGTGGCGGCGCAGAGCGAGATCGTCGCGCTGTCGGACAAGACCTTCCTGATGCTGACCCGCGACAGCGGCAACGGCCAGGGCCTGAAGGGCGATGAGTCGCTCTTGCGCAAGATCAATGTCGTCGATCTCTCGGCGGCGACCGACATCGCCGGCGGCCCGTTCGATGCCGCCGACAAGCCAGTGGCGCCCAAGGGCGTGCTCGACCCATCGGTGACGCCGGCCAAGCTGACGCCGTTCATCGACCTGAACGACAAGGCCGAGCTCGGCCGCTTCGGCCTGCACAATGGCAAGCCCAACGACAAGAACAACCTCTCGGAGAAGTGGGAGGCGATGTCGCTGGTCAGCGTTCTCGATCCGAAGCTGCCCAACGACTATTTCCTGTTCGTCGCCAACGACAACGACTTCATGACCCAGGACGGCTTCCAGGTCGGCGCGCCCTACAAGGCCGAGGACGGCGCCGATGTCGACACCATGTTCCTGGTTTATCAGGTCACGCTGCCGAGCCTCGCCACGAACTAGCCGCATCCTTGCAGGCGGACGCATCGAGCGCGTCCGCCTGATCAGATCGTGAAGGCACTAATGCATGTCGCGCAAAGTGCGCAGCGGTTTTGCGACAACGACATGCATAAGAACTACACCTTAAAGCGCGTCGCATGAATCCGTTTGGATGCGACGCGCTTTAAGAGCAATTCCAGGAAAAGTGTGAAGCGGTTTTCCGTCCGGAATTGCGTCAAACAAAGAGATAGAGCGGTTCGGCGTTTCCGTGAAACGATGAACCGCTCTAGTTCAACATCTCAGCGTCCCTTGGCACGCCCGCATCGATCGGCTCGGCCGTCCTGTTCGACACGGCGGTCATCTTCGCGGCGGCCGACAGGTTCGCGCGTACGAAGACCGGCGCGACGCCGTTGACGCGGCTGTAGAGGTCGATGATGTCCTGGTTCATGAAGCGCACACAGCCGGACGAAGCGTTCTTCCCAATGGAATCCCACTCCGGCGTGCCGTGCAGCCGGTACATCGTGTCCTTGCCGTCGCGGAACAGATACAGCGCGCGCGCGCCTAGCGGGCTCTGCGGGCCGGGCGGCATGCCGTCCTTGTATTTCGCCAGTTCCGGCCGGCGCTGGATCATTTCCGGCGGCGGCGTCCAGACCGGCCACTTCTTCCTCGCCTGAACCACGGCGCTGCCGGTCCATCCGAAACCGGCCTTGCCGAGGCTGACGCCATAGCGGACAGCCTCGCCGCCATCGCGCACCAGATAAAGGAAGTGCTCGGAGACATCGACGACGATCGTGCCGGGTTTTTCACCGGTCGGGTCGGATACGATCTGGCGCACGAACTTCGGATCGATCTTGGTCACCGGGATTGCCGGCAATTGATAGCCCTCGTCGACGCGCGCCGCATACATGCTTGCGACATCACCGAAAGCCGGATCGCTAGGCGCCGCCGGCACTGGCGGCGTCACAACGTCCGTCGTGGTGCACGCCACAAGAGCCACGGAGGCCGCGCCGAGAGCGGATGCACCGAGAAACGAGCGCCGGTTCAGGCGCTCAAAAAACAGCGGAATATCGGACATGGACCCCCAGCTTATCCCCACGTACAAGGATCAGTATCCCATTCCGGAAGCTTTGAGAACATGATTAGATCGAGGCACGCCAGAAGACCTTAGGCCACCTTTTCCGGCGCCCCCATCGACCTGTCCCGTTGAATCGGCAATCGTCGCGGACCGGACTAGAGATAAGCCTTCGCCGAGTTGCCAGCCATGGACGAAAAAATACCGACGCGCCGGCGCCCTGCCGATCTCACCAGCGGCCCGATCCCGCGTACGCTTTTGTTGTTCGCCCTGCCGGTGCTGGGCTCCAACGTGCTGCAATCGCTTAACGGTTCGATCAACGCCGTTTGGGTCGGCCGCTTCCTCGGCGAAGCGGCGCTGACCGCAACCTCCAATGCCAATCTGGTGCTGTTCCTGATCCTCGGCACGGTGTTCGGCATCGGCATGGCTGCTACCATCCTGGTCGCGCAATCGGTCGGCGCCCGCGACCTTGCCGAGGCGCGGCGCATCGTCGGCACCAGCGCCACCTTCTTCTTCCTCGTCTCGGTGTTACTCGCTGTCTGCGGCTGGATCTGGGTCGACGCCATCCTCAATACGCTGGGAACACCGGCTGACGCCTTGCCGCTCGCCCGTTCCTATCTGCGCATCATCTTCGTCGCCGTGCCGATGATGAACCTTCTGTCCTTCGTCATGACGGTGCTGCGCGGCGCCGGCGATTCGCGCACGCCTTTCTCTTTCATGGCGCTGGCCGTCGTGCTCGACATCGTCTTGAATCCGCTGCTCATCCGCGGCATCGGCCCCTTCCCCGAGCTCGGCATTGCCGGTTCGGCCACGGCGACGCTGATCGGCCAGACGGTGAGCGTGATCGCCATCCTCGTCGTGCTCTATGCGCGCAGGCATCCGCTGAGACTCGCCGGCGCCAACCTCGCCCTGCTGCGGCCGGATCCCGCACTGCTCAGGATCGTCGTCTTCAAGGGCGTGCCGATGGGCCTGCAGATGATCGTCATCTCGGCCGCGGCGCTGACCGTGATGGGGATCGTCAATTCCTACGGCTCGCGGGTCGGCGCCGCCTACGGCATCGCCGCGCAGCTCTGGACCTATATCCAGATGCCGGCTCTGGCGATCGGCGCCGCCGTTTCCTCGATGGCGGCACAGAATGTCGGCGCCGGGCGCTGGGACCGCATCGGCCGTATCGCCGCCTCCGGCGTCGGCTTCAACCTCGTGCTGACCGGCGCGCTGGTCTACCTGCTGTTCCTCTTCGACCGTTCAATCCTCAGCCTGTTCCTCAGCACCGACAGCGCGGCCATCGACATCGCCGCGCACATCAACAATGTCGCGTCCTGGTCCTTCATCCTGTTCGGCGTCACCATCGTGTTGTTCGCCACCGTGCGCGCCACCGGCGCGGTGATGCCGCCGCTGATCATCCTGGTCATCTCGGTGCTGATCGTGCGCACCGGCTTTGCCTATTTCTTCCGGAGCGTAATCGGCGAGGAAGCGCTGTGGTGGAGCTTTCCGGCCGGCTCGATCACCTCGCTGGCGCTTGCAGCAGTCTACTACCGTTTCGGCGGCTGGCGAACCATGCACATGATCGAGAACAGGCCGGCCGCCGGCGAACCGCCCGACACCGGCCTCGGCGTGCCGCGCCAGCGCGCAAACATGGCGCCAGAGACGCCGAACGGTTGATGCTCAGCGCGCGTATTTTGCGCCAAACCCAAGTGCCACCAGTGAAAAGATGGTGATCATGCCGGCAAAGGCGAGGCTTGCCGTGGTGGCACTTGTCCAGCTCGACAGAAGGCCGATGCCGATGACCGGCAGCGCATTACCGCAGAAGCAGCAGATGAAGAAGGCCGACACCACTTCGGCGCGACGATCAGCCGGCGCGATCTGGTTCACCACTTGCAGGCCGCCGCGATAGCCGAGCGCCGCTGCCACGCCGCAGCAGGCCGTCGCTGCAATCATGATGGGCATGGATGCGAAGAATTGCGCGGCGACGACCAAGGCGACCGTCGGGATCATCAGCACCAGCGCCGCCAGCATGGTGGCGCGGCTCGAAAACCGCGTCGTCGCCAAGATGGTTGCCGCGGCCACGATCGACAATTCGAAGAACAGCGAGCCAGCCTCGGCATGGCTGGTCGCATGCAGCTGCTGTGCCAGGATGCTGGGCGCCAGAGCTGCATAGAAGCCAACCAGCGCCATGGCGCCGAAGCCGGTCACCGCGGGTGCCACGTAGCGCGCGCGGATGGCGCCGGGAACGGAGAGGCGTGGCTGCATGGAGACATCGGCGAGTCGTCCGGGACGCGCAAAGGTCTCGCGCGTGCGCCAGATCAGCACAGTGACCACGGCGAGCACCGCCAGGTAGGCGGCGAATGTCAGCCTCAGCGGCCATGGCGCATATTCGGCAAGCAATCCCGACACCAGCGCGCCAAGGCCAAGGCCCACGAAATTTGTGCCGGTGGCGATCGTGGCGGCGCGTGATTTATCGTCGCCGGCAATCAATTCAGCAAGCCAGGCAGTGCCGGTTCCCGCGCCGATACCTATGCCGAGGCCGCTCAGTATCCGGGCCACATCGAGCCAGGCGACATTCTCGGCGAACAGAAACAACAATGCGCTGACCACCGCAATCGTCATTGAGGCCAGCGCGGCAGGACGGCGGCCGATGATGTCGGACAATCTCCCGAACATCAGCAGAGCGCCGAGATTGCCGACGACATAGACGGCGTAAACCAGTGTCAGCGTGATCTGCGAGAAACCGAAGGCCTGCTTGTAGATGACGTAGAGCGGCGTCAGCGCCGTGCTGCCGGCGAAGAGCACAGCGATCATGGCTGCGACAGCGGTGATTGCAGCGCCACCACCGAGTTCGTTGTCTCTCGTCATGGTTTCAGCGTTGCTGGTCATTTCGACCTCTACTTTTTCTTTTCGGGGAAATCCGCCTAACGCCCATTTAGGGACGGCCGTTCCGCTTGCCGAATGCACTCCTGACAATCTTGCCAGGATGCCGGCGCCCTACATCGCCGGCGTGCTGCTCACCTTCATCAATCAGTGGATCGGTGTCGCCCTTTATGTGACGGTGGCCGTGATCTGGTTCGGGCCGGACAGGCGCTTCGAAAGGCTGATCGAAAAATAGCCGCCGCTACTTCCGCATCGCCTTCAGCTTTTCGGCGACCGATGCGGCAAGGTCGGCATAGCGCTCCTCCAGCCGCTCGGCCGCCTTGATGATCGGGAAATCATGGCCGAATTTCTCCAGCGCCATGCGCAGTTTCTCGACGAACTCGGCCTGTTTTTCCAGCGCCGAAAACAGCGTCTTCACCTGCGCCTCGCTGATCTCGGGGTTGGCAAGCATCTGCGGCACCTCGCGGCTCATCTGGTCACCGGTGGCGGTCTGCTCCTTCAGGATCTCGATCCAGTCGGTCAATCGGCAAATCCTTCCTCTGTTCGCGCAACATGCGCAGCGCATGCCAATATGGTCAACCCGAAGACGTCGAAGCGGACTTGCCTGGAGCGCATCGGACGCTAAGTTCGGCGCAACCCCGAACAAGGAAAAAATCATGACCAGCGATGCCGAAATCCAGACCGCTTTGCCCGCCCTCGCCTCCGGCAATGTTGCCGTCATCACCGGTGGCGCCAGCGGCATCGGTCTTGCCGCGGCAAAGCGGCTGGCAGCCATGGGCATGAAGATCGTGCTGGCCGACATCGGCGGTGCGCGTCTCGACGCGGCCCGTCAGGCGGTCGCGGCGATCGGCGGCGAGGATGCCGTGCTTGCCGTCGCCACCGACGTCGCCAAGGCCGACGACATCGACCGGCTGGCGCAAAAAGCGCTCGATGTCTTCGGCGGCGTGTCACTGCTGATGAACAATGCCGGTGTCGGCGACAATCCAGGAAAACCCTGGGAAAACCGCGATGCCTGGAAGCGGCTGCTCGACATCAATTTCTGGGGCGTCGTCCATGGCGTCGAGGCCTTTGCGCCGGCCATGCTGGCATCGGGCAAGCCCGGCCTGATCGTCAACACCGGCTCCAAGCAGGGCATCACGACGCCGCCCGGCAACCTCGCCTACAACGTCTCCAAATCAGGCGTGAAGACTTTCACCGAGGGCCTCGCGCATGCCCTGCGCAACGAGCCGGGCGCCAAGCTCTCGGCCCATCTGCTCATCCCCGGCTTCACCTTTACCGGCCTGACCGAAGGCGCGGTGGAAAAACCGGCCGGCGCCTGGACCGGCGAGCAGGTCATCGACTTCATGCTGGCATCGCTCAAGCGCGGCGACTTTTACATTCTCTGTCCCGACAACGAAGTGGCCCGGCCGACGGATGAAAAGCGCATGGCCTGGGCGATCGGCGACATCATCGAAAACCGCCCTGCTCTGTCGCGCTGGCACCCGGACCACAAGGACGCCTTCGCGGCATTCATGAACGACTGACAATCACGCGGCCTGGCTTTTGGCGCCGCGCTTCTGGGCCACCGCCTTCTTGGCGGCCATGTCGGCGATCTTCTTGTCATGCCGCTTTGCCGCCTGTTCGCATCTGGCGCGGATCTCCTCGACCTCGGTTTCGGTCAGATGCTCGATACCGATGAAAGTGTTGTGAGCCCGGCCGACCCGGATCAACTCATCGAGCTTGGCCTGGATCGCCGCGCCGTCGCGGTTCTGGGTGTTCTGGATCAGGAACACCATCAGGAAGGTGACGATCGTGGTGCCGGTGTTGATGATCAGTTGCCAGGTGTCGGAAAAGCCGAAGATCGGCCCGCTCACCGCCCAGACGACGATGACCAGGCAGCAGGCGGCAAATGTCAGCGGCAGCCCGGCAAGATGCGCGACCGTATTGGCGATCCGGGTGAAAAGCTTCTCGATCATCCAAAGACCTCGACGATTGGCGATATGCGTTCGGCTGGAGACGGTATTCATTGCGCAATCAGAAACTAACGGGGGCAGTTCCGGTTCCCGCCCAGCGCCATTTCGCCGGCCACAATCGGATACACGCGCAAAGCGTGGCTCCGGGAAAAACCGCCTTATGGGTTTGTTGCCATAGTGCCGGTGCAGGTCAAAAGCCTGTTCCTTCCGCCTTACGGCGGGTTTACCTCCTGCCCCTTCCGCTGCGCCACCCCCGCATGGCGGAAGGGGTTTTATCCCCAAATCAAGGCGCGTCGTTTTCCCAGCGGTCGAGGAAGGCCTCGATCGGCAATGCCTGCATGTCGGGAACGGCCCGGGCCAGTTTCTCCGGTGCCCAGTCCCACCATGCCAGGCTTTCGATCCGCGCTGCGATGTCGGCGGCAAAGCGCGGACGCAACTGCTTGGCCGGAACGCCGGCGACGATCGCATAGGCCGGCACGTCGCGTGTCACCACCGCGTTGGCGCCGACAATCGCGCCATTGCCGATCGTCACCCCCGGCATGATCACCGCGCCGTGGCCGATCCAGACATCGTGGCCGATGCTGACCGACTTTGCCTGGCGCCGCTCGCGGAAGCCGGCGTCGACGCCCAGCCAGCGGAAATACTCGTTCGGCCGGTAGCTGATCTTGTGCTGCGTCAGCCGCTCGATCGGATGCTCCAGCGCATTGATGCGGCTGTTGGCGGCAATCGAGCAGAACTTGCCGATCGTCGTGTAGATCGCTTCCGCATGGCGCTCGAAGTAAGAGAAGTCTCCGACCGTCACTTCGCGCAGCACGACCCGTTCGCCGATCGAGGCGTAACGTCCCAGCTTGCACGCCTTCAGCTCCGCGGTCGGATGAATGCGCGGCTCCGGGTCTTTCAGGACAAGATTTTCGGCACGGTCCATGCGGCGGCTTTACGCCCGAGCGATTGGTCCCGCAAGCGGGACCAATCGTCCATCTGTTGCCAGAACCTATTTCGGCTTGCCTTTGGTCCACACCACGTTCTGGCCGTAGAGCGGCACGGTGGTGACGGACATCTTCGCTGAACCGTCCTGGACCTGGCGCGAATGCGACAGATAGATCAGCGTCTCGTTGGTCTTGTCGTAGATGCGGTTCACCACCTGCTTCTTCCAGATCAGGCTGATGCCTTGCTTGAAGACTTCCTCGCCGCCCTCGCTCATATCGATGTCGCCGATGGTAATCGGGCCGGTTTGGCGGCAGGAGATCGAGGAATCCGACGGATCCTCGAACCAGTTGCCCTTCTGCAGGCGGTCGATGACGCCGCGGTCGAAATAGGAGACATGACAGGTGACGCCCTCCACTTTCGGATCCTTGATCGCCTCGACGATGATGTCGTTGCCGAGCCAGTCGACGCCGACCTTGCCCACTTCGTCCGCGGTGGCCGCACCGGTGCCAAGGACAAGGCATGCGGCCAGGGCGCCGCCGATCAGTTTTCGCAAATGAGCCTCCTGCGGTTCGCGTTTTGCCGACCTCAGGTGGGACGGGCGGCGGAACTTTGCAAGCAGATCGTCTCTGCGCCGTTTGCCGGTTGCGGCAACGCGACATCTTTGCGTGCGCCGCGCCAAACCGTTAAGAGTGTTCACCGAACAAGGGCTTGCTGCGTCGATCCGGCGCCTGCCATGACAATCACGACGGACACCCATTGATGATGCGTTCAATCCTGGTCGGCATTCTCGTCCTGATGGCGGCGGGCATCGGCTGGCTTACCTTCGACTGGTATCGCGGCCACTATGGCGGCGAGCCGTTCGGCACGCCGTTCACATTGGTCGACCAGAAGGGCGCTCCGATCACCGAAGCCGCGTTCAGGGGCCGTCCCAGCGTCGTCTTCTTCGGCTTCACCCATTGCCCGGAAGTGTGCCCGACAACGCTCTTCGAACTGGCCGGCTGGCTGAAGACGATTGGCGACAGCGGCAAGAACCTGAATGCCTATTTCGTCACCGTCGACCCCGAGCGCGACACGCCCGAAGTGATGAACACCTATGTCAGCAATTTCTCCGACCGAATCGTCGGAATCACCGGCGATCCGGACAAGGTCCATGCCATGGCCAAGGGCTTCAGCATCTACTGGAAGAAGGTCGACACCGGCGACGGCGACTACACGATGGACCACACCGCCTCGGTGCTGCTGCTGAATGCCAGGGGTGAGTTCTCCGGCACCATCGCCTATGGCGAAAGCCCGGATACGGCCATCGCCAAGCTGAAGCGGCTGGCGGCGGGCTGAGACACAGCTCATGACGCAGACGCGGCTCTACTTCACTACCGGCAAGATCGAGGCCGAGCGTATCTTCGCGGCGCTCGGCGCCGCCTTCGAAGAAGAGGGCCTGCCAATCGCCGTGCTCGAGGTCGACGAGGATCGTGATATCCACGAAGTGTCGCTCTATGCCGACGGCGACATCGATGTGGTCGAGACAAGGCTGAAAGACATCCTTGCCGGGCTCGCGCTGACAAAACCGATCGAGCGCGAGGCGCTCCCCGATATCGACTGGGTGACGCGCTCGCTGGAAGGGCTGAAGCCGGTGCGCGCCGGGCGTTTCTTCGTCCATGGCGCGCATGACCGCGACAGGCGCCGCAGCGGCGACCTCGCCATCGAGATCGAGGCCGGCCTTGCCTTCGGCACCGGTCATCACGGCACCACATCGGGTTGCCTGGAAATGCTGGAGCAGGTCGTGCGCCGCGAGCAGCCGCGCAACGCGCTCGACCTCGGTACCGGCAGCGCCGTGCTGGCGATCGCGCTGGCAAAACTCGCGCATATTCCGGTGCTGGCGACCGACATCGATCCGGTCGCCGTCAAGGTCGCCGCCGGCAATGCCCGCCTCAACCACGTCAAGGCGCTGGTCGAAACGGTGACGGCGCCGGGCTTCCACCACCCGATCTTCGGCAAGCGCGCGCCGTTCGACCTTATCGTCGCAAACATATTGGCGCGTCCGCTGATGCGGCTGGCACCGGAAATGGCCAGGCATATATCGCTGGGCGGCTCGATCGTGCTCTCGGGCATTCTCGACCGCCAGCGCGACGCGGTGGTCTCGGCCTATGTCGGCCATCAATTCCGGCACGTCCGTACCTTGCATCGCGAGGGCTGGGTGACGATCCACCTCAAGCGCTGAGACACAGAGGCGGCTGGACCAAACCCAGCCGGTTGTCAGGCAAGCAGCGCTGTAGCAGTTTGCCCCTGCGCAACGCCCCTGCCGGAAATCGATTCCGATCCTTGGGGTCATGCGTTACGCTTGCGGCAAGAGGAGAGGCCATCATGTTCCAGACCTTCGATTCCGCCGGCGATCCTAGTGTCGGCAAGCCGCGTGTGGCGCTGCTGCGCCAATGGCTGGAAGCCAACGGTCTGGACGGTTTCATCGTGCCCCGCGCCGACGAGCATCAGGGCGAGTACGTCGCCGATCGCTCGGCGCGGCTGAAATGGCTGACCGGCTTCAGCGGCTCGGCCGGCGCCGCCATCGTGCTTGCCGCCCGCGCCTTCATGTTCGTCGACGGGCGCTACACCTTGCAGGTGCGCAGCGAGGTCGATCTCGACATTTTTTCAATCGAGAGCCTCGTCAACAATCCGCCGGCCAGCTGGATCAAGGACAATCTCGGCAAGGGTGCCAGGCTCGGCTTCGACCCCTGGCTGCATACACTGAGCGAGATCAAGGCGCTGAAAACCTCGGCCGAGCAATCCGGCGCGGTGCTGGTGCCGCTCGAAAAAAATCCGATCGACATCATCTGGAAGGACCAAACCGAGCCGCCACGCGAGCCGGTCGAGATCCACCCGATCGGCTTTGCCGGCGAACTGGCCAAGGACAAGCTGGTACGGCTGGCGGCGGCGATCGGCAAGGATGGCGCCACGCACGCCGTGCTGACCGACCCGTCCTCGATCGCCTGGGCCTTCAACATTCGCGGTGGCGACGTGCCGCACACGCCGCTGGCGCTCGGCTTTGCCGTGCTTGCCGCCGACGGCTCGCATCAGCTGTTCATGGACCAGCGCAAATTCTCGCGCACCGTCGCCGCCTACCTGACCCAGCTTGCCGAATTGCATGAGCCCGGCGAATTCGAAGCGGCCATCACAGCCCTTGCCAAGGGTGGTGCGAAGATTGCCCTCGACCCGGTGCTGGCGGCGGAGAAGCTGAAGATGCTGGTCGAGGACAATGGCGGCACTGTCGTTGCCGCGCCCGATCCCGCCCGCATTCCGCGTGCCACCAAGAACCCGGCCGAGATCAACGGCAGCCGCGCGGCGCATCGTCGCGACGGCGCCGCCATCGCCAAGCTGCTCTGCTGGCTCGATCGCCAGAAGCCGGGCAGCCTCGACGAGATCGCCGTCGTCACCAGGCTGGAGGAGACACGCCGGCAGACCGGCGAAGAGACGCAGATGCCGCTACGCGACGTCTCCTTCGACACCATTTCGGGCGCCGGCCCGAACGGCGCCATCATGCATTACCGCGTGTCCCGTGCCACCAGCCGCAAGTTAGCCGATGGCGAGCTGTTCCTGCTTGATTCTGGCGGGCAATATCAGGACGGCACCACCGACATCACCCGCACCGTGCCGATCGGCACGCCGACCGAGGAGATGCGCGAGCGCTTCACGCTGGTGCTGAAGGGCATGATCGGCATTTCCATGCTGCGCTTCCCCGCCGGCACGCGCGGTTCCGAGATCGACGCAGTGGCGCGCATGGCGCTGTGGAAACATGGCTGCGACTTTGCCCACGGCACCGGCCATGGCGTGGGCTCCTATCTGGCTGTGCATGAGGGCCCGCAGCGCATCGCCCGCACCGGCACCGAAAAGCTACTCGCCGGCATGATGCTCTCCAACGAGCCCGGCTACTACAAGGAAGGTTCCTACGGCATCCGCATCGAGAATCTCGTGCTGGTGACCGCCGCCGAGCCGATAGAGGGCGGCGACATCGCCATGCACGATTTCGAGACGCTGACGCTGGCGCCTATCGACAAGCGATTGATACGCACCGACCTTTTGACGCGTGACGAGCTGCACTGGCTCGACCAGTACCACGCGCGAGTGCTGGCCGAGATCGGACCGATGCTCGACGGTGAGACGCTGGCCTGGTTGGAGAAGGCGACGGCACCGCTGCCGCACGACGCCAAGATCTGATTTCTCGCAAGGCTCAAGGGTGTGTTGAGATTTCAGGTCAGGCCGCGCCGAGAATGGCGGTTTCCGAGAGCCGAAGCGGAGCGTACTTTTGGGTACGTGAGTACCGGAAGCGCAGGAACTGTCGTTCGCAGGCCGGCATCACCTGAATATCAATACCCTACCCGACGAACTGCCGCGCCAGGATCAGCACCGCCGTGCCCGCCAAAAACATCGCCATCAACCCACCGCGCAGCGACGCCAGCGCGGTCACGACCAGCGCGGCCCATTCGGCCGGGCCGGCGCTAAGTGCGGCTGGCGCCACCAGCGTCGTCAGCACCGCCGCCGGCACGGCGTTCAAGCCCGCCTCGACGCGCGGATGGATGTTTTCGAAGCGCGAGATGACCAGATGCCCGCCGACGCGGGTGAGATAGGTGGCGATCGCGCCGGCGATAATGATCCACAAGGTGGTGCTCATGGCCGCTCCCCCACGCCGCTATGGTGGGGCGGCAGGATGACCGCCAAAAGCACGCCGGCGATCGCGCCGATCGAAACGTGCCAGGGCGAACCCACCGTCTTGTAGGCAATTGTCGAGGCGACGGCGCTGGCCATGACCACAGGCAACCAGAGCGGCCGCTTGCGAAAGCCCATGACCAGGCCCAGGAAATAGATCGGCAGCAGGAAATCGATGCCCAGCGCATGCGTGTCGGGAATGAGGTTGCCGAACACCGCGCCGAGCGCGCTTTCGACCACCCAAAACACATAGACCGGCAGACCGAGCCCCAGATACCAGACGAAGCCGACCGTCTTGCCGGACGCCGCCCTTGCCTCGGCCACGGCATACTGTGGATCGGTCATGATGAAATAGCCGAGTGCCTGCTGGATGACAGGCCAATGCGAAATGCGACGGCCGAGGCCGGCGGAATAGAGAACATGGCGGAAGTTCACGGCGAAGATCGACAGCACGATCAGCCACGGCGCGACATGCTGGCCGAACAGTTCGATACCGACCATCTGGCTGGCGCCGCCGAAGACCAGGGCGCTCATCAGAAAGGCTTCGAGCACGGAAAATCCGTTGTCGACGGCAATCGCGCCGAACAGCAGGGCAAACGGCGCCGACGCGACCACGACCGGCATGCTCAGCCGCACGCCGTCCCAAAAATCGCTCTTCGTGCTGCCCTCGGAGATCACTTCCACAGCCATCGGCCACTCCTTCCCGAAGGGCCGTATGTAGGGAGCGCCTGCTTCCTTGTCACACCAATTCGCTTGAGCCAAACGATCAGCGGAAATGATCGCCGGTCGTGGTGATGTTATCCAGCCTTGCCCTGTATCGCCCTGCCCCAGTCGAGCAGCGGCCTGGCCCGAATGGTGAAATCGACGAGGTCGTCGACCAAGGCCGGCGTATGGATCGTCGCGGGATCGAAATTGTGCCGGACGGCGAAATGCCGGTTGCGGATCGCCTGGGCAAGGTCTGCGTCCGTGACATCCTCGAACCCACGCGGCGTGCGCTTCAAGCAGCCTTCGGTGTCGAGTTCGAGACCGGCTTTCTTCAGCGTCGTGGTCAGGGCGCGGAATACAGCCGGCTTCGTCGTGATGGCTTTGCGCATCGCCTGGAGCAATTCCGGGCCTGGCTGCCACCAGGCAACGCCGGCAAAGCAGCGGTCGAGCCCGATGTAGACGAAGAACACGCCCTGCTCCATCTTGGTGCCGTCGGGCGACAGGATTGCGGAAAGGTGCTGGTTGTAGGGCCGCTTGTCCTTGGAAAAACGCACATCGCGATTGATCCGGAACAGCGATTTCTTGCGGTCGCCGCGCAGGCCGAGCCCCGCCGCCAGGAAGCGCTCGGAAAGCGTTTCGACGAGATCGCAGAACGGCTCGTGGAGCTCGCTTTCGTAAAGCGCCCGGTTCTCCTGGAACCATTCCCGGCTCTGGTGGAAGTCCAGCGCCTTCAGGAATGGAATGGCCTTCTGCCCGAACCCTTTGAACGCGCCGGCCATCAGCCGCCCCTGCCGATCCGCTGCAACCAGGTGTCCTCGTCGATCACTTCGATGCCGAGATCCGTGGCAACTTTCAGCTTCGAGCCGGCACCTGGCCCAGCCACCACCAGATCGGTCTTCGCGGACACCGAGCCCGCGACCTTGGCGCCAAGACGTTCCGCCATCGCCTTAGCTTCGGAGCGCGTCACCTTTTCCAGCGTGCCGGTGAACACGATCGTCTTGCCGGCGACCTCGCTGCCGGCCGAGACATCCACAACGTACGGCTTCGGCTTGACCTGCTTGAGCAGCGCGTCAAGCACGTCATCGTTGCGTTCATTGCCGAAGAAATCGCGGAGTGCACCGATCACCGTGTCGCCAATGCCGTTGATCGATGGGAAAACGCTGTGCGGATCGGCAGCCGCCGCCGTCTCCTTGCCGATGCGGATCAATTCCTCGATGGTCGAGAAGGTCCGGGCAAGCACGGCCGCCGTTGTATCGCCGATATGGCGGATGCCCAGCGCGAAGATGAAACGGTCGAGCTCCGGTTCGCGGCGAGAGTCGATGGCTGCAAAAAGCTTGTCGAGACCTTCATAGTTGCGGTCCTCGACGCTGCGCACATTCTTGCGCGTCTTGCCCGACGCGGCCTCGCGCTGCCTTGCCTGCTCCTCGCGCCGCTCGGCCAGCGCCTTGGTGACGGCGGGACGACGTTCCTTGAGCGTGAAGATATCGGCGGCTGTCTTGATCAATCCCGCATTGAAGAAGGTGTCGATATTCTCGGCGCCCAGCCCTTCGATATCCATGGCGCCGCGTGACACGAAGTGGCGCAGTCCCTCCACGGCCTGCGCGGCGCAGATCAGTTCGCCGGTGCAGCGCCGGCGCGAATCCTCCTTGCCGGTCTTCTCGTTGATCTCGCGCGTTGCGGGTGAGCCGCAGATCGGACAGCTAGGTGGGAACTCGTAAGGCGCGGCATCGGACGGACGTTTGTCGATGACGACGCTGACGATCTGCGGGATGACATCCCCGGCCCGCTGAATCACCACCGTGTCGCCGATGCGTATATCGATGCCATCACGGATCGGCTGGCCGTTGCTGTCCAGGCCCTTGATGTAGTCTTCATTGTGAAGCGTGACGTTTTCGACCACCACGCCGCCGACCGTGACGGGCGCCAGCCTTGCAACAGGCGCCAGCGTGCCGGTACGGCCGACCTGAATGTCGATCTTTTGCACGGTCGTCATCGCCTGTTCGGCCGGGAATTTGTGAGCGACGGCCCAGCGTGGCTCACCGGTGACGAAACCCCACCTGCGCTGCAATTCCAGCTGGTCGACCTTGTAGACGACGCCGTCTATATCGTAGCCCAGCGATGAGCGCTGCTCCTCGATCAGATGATAGTGCGCGACCAGTTCCTCGACCGACTTCGCCCGTACCATCAGCGGACTGATCTTGAACCCCCAATCCGCGAATCTTTGCACCGACTCGTACTGGGTCGGAGCCGGATCCTCCGACGTGTAGCCCCAGGCATAGGCGAAAAATTTGAGGTTGCGGCTGGCGGTGACCGATGGATCCTTCTGCCGCAGCGACCCGGCCGCCGTGTTGCGCGGATTGACATAGTCCTGGCCACCGGCCGCGGCCGAGCGTTGCTTCAGCGCCTCGAACTCCGCGTAGGTCATATAGACCTCGCCACGTATTTCGATCGTGTCAGGCCAGCCCGAGCCCTTGAGTGTCTTCGGGATGTCGGCGATCGTCTTGAGATTGGCGGTGATATCCTCGCCGACGGCCCCGTCGCCGCGCGTTGCGCCCTGCACGAACACGCCGCCTTCATAACGCAGCGAAGCCGACAGCCCGTCGATCTTCGGTTCAGCCGTAAAGGCGATGTCGAGATCCTTGTCGCGATCGAAGAACCGCCGGCCACGTTCGATGAAGTCCGTCACATCCTCGTCGGTGTAGGCCTTAGCGAGGCTGAGCATCGGCACCGCGTGACGCACCTTGGCGAAGCCCTCCGCCGGCGGCGCGCCGACCCGGCGCGAGGGCGAATCCTCGCGCACTAGACCGGGGAACCGTTCCTCGATGGCAAGGTTGCGCCGCGCTAGCGCATCATATTCGGCGTCCGAGATCGTCGGCGCGTCCTCGGTGTGATAGCGCCGGTCGTGCTCGGCGATCTCCGCCGCCAGCCGCTTCAGCTCACTGGCTGCCTCGCTTTCGCTGAGCGAATCGACAGGTTTTTCCGACATGCTTTTCTTCCCTGAACGTGGCGCGACACAATAGAACAGGATTCTCCCATGAGGGAGAGACCAGGCACGGGAAAATCATTCCTGAACAGCGGGATGGAGCCATATCCTGACTCTGTCCGAATGACCGGGCTTCGGCGTCGGACCGCGTGTGGCTAAGCCGCGGCCGTATTCTCGCGCAGCAGCCGTTCGGCCGCGGCGCGGGCCTCGTCGGTGATGGTGGCGCCAGCCAGCATGCGCGCGATCTCTTCCTGGCGCGCCGCCCGGTCCATCTCGGCGATGCCGGTGGCGACCTTGTCGGTGCCGCCGGATTTTGAGATCAGGAAATGCGTCGCCGCACGCGCCGCGACTTGCGGCGCATGCGTCACCGAAAGCACCTGCACGCGCTTTGACAGTCGCGCCAGCCGCTGGCCGATAGCGTCGGCGACAGCGCCACCCACGCCGGTGTCGATTTCATCGAAGACCAGCGTCGGCGCCGAGCCGCGATCGGCCAGCGCCACCTTGAGCGCCAAAAGGAAACGCGAAAGCTCGCCGCCCGAAGCGACCTTCATCATCGGCCCAGGCCTGGTGCCCGGATTGGTGCGCACCCAGAACTCGACCTGGTCGATACCCTCTTCCATGCGGCTTTCGGCATCGCTGGTCATCGCGACGATGAACTCGGCCCGCTCAAGCTTCAGCGCCGGCAGTTCGGCCATCACCGCCTTGGTCAGCCCGGTCGCCGCGACGTAGCGAAGCGAGGACAGCTGTGCGGCGGAAATGTCGTAGGCCTCGCGCGCCGCGGCGGCCTGCTTCTCCAGCCCATGCAGGCGCTCCTCGCCGGCATCGAGGTCGGCAAGATCAGCCGACATCGTGTCGCGCAGCTGCGCCAGATCGTCGACCGCCACGCTGTGCTTGCGCGAGGCGGCGCGCAGCGCAAACAGCCGCTCTTCCGCCTTTTCCAGCCGCTGCGGATCATATTCGGTGGCGCGAAGCGCTGCCTCGACAGCCGACTGCGCCGCATCGAGCGACAGCATTGCCTCGTCGAGCGATTTGACCACATCGTCGAGCAGCCCCGGCGCTTCGCTCACCTTGCGCTGCAGGCGTCGGAGCAGGCTGGCCAGTTGCGGCAGCGGCGAGGACGGCCCCGACAGCACGTCCTGCGCGTCATGGATCTCGGAGGCGATCTTCTCCGCCCGCATCATAGTAGCGCGCAGCTCCGCCAGCTGTGTCTCTTCGCCGGGCTGTGGGTCGAGCTTGGCCAGTTCCGCCACCGAGGCGCGCAGATAATCTGCCTCGCGGGCCGCCGCCTCGACCTTGGCGCGGTGTTTGGCAAAGTCCTGCTCGCAGCCCCGCCAATAGCGCCACGCTTCGCCCGCCGCCCGGGCAGCGCCGAGATGGCCGCCGAAACTGTCGAGCAAGTCGCGATGCGCGCCGGGATCGACCAGGGCGCGCTCGTCATGCTGGCCGTGGATCTCGACCAGCGCATGGCCGATATCGCGCATCAGGGTGACGCTGGAGGGCTGGTCGTTGACGAAGACGCGCGTGCGGCCATCGGCCGTCTGCACACGGCGCAGCAGGATGTCGCCGTCATCCTCGATGGCGTTTTCGGCAAGCAGCGCGCGAGCAGGATGGTTGCGCGGCACGTCGAACACCGCGATCACCTGGCCCTGTGCCGCGCCGTGGCGGACCAGGGAAGCGTCGCCGCGGGCGCCAAGCGCCAGCGACAACGCGTCGAGCAGGATGGATTTTCCGGCGCCGGTTTCGCCCGTCAGCACGGAGAGGCCGGGCAAGAAGTCGATGTCCAGCTTCTCGATCAGAACGATATCGCGGATCGACAGCCTGGAAAGCATCAGGCGCCGGTGATCAGCTTCCCGGCCTTGGAGATCCACGACCCGGCATTCTCACGCGGCTGAAGCCCGTTGCTCTGCAGGAGCTTGTAGGAATCCTTGTACCACTGGCTGTCGGGATAGTTGGTGCCGAGCACGGCCGCCGCGGTCTGCGCTTCCGACGTCAGCCCCATCGCATAGTAGCTCTCGGTCAGACGGGCCAGCGCTTCCTCGACATGGCGGGTGTTGGAATAGTTCTCGACCACACTGCGGAACCGCTTGACGGCGGCGATGTATTCGCGGCGCTCAAGATAATAGCGGCCGATCTGCATCTCCTTGCCAGCCAGCTGGTCGTTGGCGAAGCGGATCTTTTCCTTGGCGTCGTCGACATACTCCGACGTCGGCCAGCGCGTCACCAGATCCTGCATGGTCTGCACGGTCTGACGCGCTTCCTTCTGGTCCTGGGTGACGTCCTTGATCTGCCGGTAGTAGCTCAGGCCGATGATGTACTGCGCGTAGGCCGCATCGTCAGTCGACGGGTAGAGCGTCAGATAGCGCTTGGCCGAGCCGATCGCCTCGTCATAGTGGCCTGCGCGGTAGTCGGCAAAGGCGCCCATCACCATCGATTTGCGGGCGAATTCCGAATAGGGGTGCTGGCGGTCGACAGCGTCGAACTTCTTGCTCGCCTCGTCCAGACGGCCGGCGTTCAAATTGGCCAGGCCCTGATTGTACAGAACGTCGGCCGGCTCGGTCTGGTCGACATAGGTCGACAGGTCGACGTCTTTTTCGGACGACATGCAGGCCGACAGGAAGAGCGATGGGACAACCACCGAAAGCGCCAGGAAAACAGCCCTATGCGGCGCTTTCGATTGACCAACTCGCTTGAAGAACATGATTGGATTCCGCCCTTTCGGCGTCATTTCAGTCGTCATTTCGGGTCTGGGGCAGCAGCCATAAACCATAACCGCCTTGCCCGGCAACGCTATCTCCGGCCAATCGCACATTTTTGTGGCGGTTTGGCGGTAGGCGCATGATCGTATGATTTCACCAACCCGTGATGCATCCATGCAACACAAGCCAGCCGCCAGCAAGCCAGAAAATCGTTAAGAATCAGATCATCCAGGGCGCATAGACGGGCGCGCTGACGGCGCTCATCTCGGCACTCCGGCCGCGTTCGCGGCGCGTTGTCTCGACGATCTCGAACGCCGAACGGTCGGACAAAAGCCGCCGCAAAGCCGCCGCATTCATCCTGTGACCGCCGCGATAGGATCGGAAGCAGCCGATGAAGCGGGCGCCGGCCAGCGCCAGGTCGCCCATCGCGTCCAGCGTCTTGTGGCGCGCGAACTCATTGGGATAACGCAGGCCGCCCATGTTGATGACGCGGTTGTCGTCGCCGATCACCAGCGAGTTTTCCAGCGACGAGCCAAGCGCGTAGCCGGCCGCCCACAGGCGCTCAACATCCTTCATGAAACCGAACGTGCGGGCCCGCGCGATGTCGCGGCGGAAAATGTCAGCATTGATGTCGGATGCGAAGAGCTGGCGGCCGATCGCCGGGCTCTCGAAATCGATCTCGATCTCGAAGCGGGTGCCGTCATAGGGCCGAAACTCCGCCCAGGACGCGCCGTTCTCGATGCGAACCGGCTTGACCACCCTTATATAGCGGCGCTTGACCGGCAGCGTCTCGACGCCGGCCTGGTCGAAGGCCTCCACGAACGCAATCGCGCTGCCGTCCAGGATCGGGACTTCAGGACCGTCGATCTCGATGATGAGGTTGTCGAGGCCAAGGCCGAACACCGTGGCCATCAGATGCTCGACGGTGCCTATGTGGTCGCCCGCCGGATCCCCCAGCATGGTGCAGAGATCGGTCGCGCCGACTTCGGAAACAAGGGCGCGGAACTCGCGGCTCTCGCCGCCATTCGTAAGCTGGAAGAGGATACCGGTGTCTGCGTCCGCGGGCAGGAAATGAACGGTAACGGGCTTGCCGCTGTGAACGCCGGTACCCGTCAACGTCGCACGCGATTTAAGTGTCGTCTGATAGTCTTGCAAGACAAACCCCATAAGCCCAAACTGCCATCGTCCGCTTCATCAGCCCTGAGGGCGCGCGGCTCTTGAAGTGATCGGCAGGCAGGGCCAACTCCCCGAATCCCGGCAAACCGAAGGTAATCCGGGCGAAGATAGTGGTCCGGCTGGGAGACTCCAAATCACGGTTTCTTTCCTGCCGTAACCGCGACATGGAGCGAGACACCTCTCGTAACACTCTGTTTTACAACTTCTTTTTGCGTCAACAGGCAAACAATCGCTTGTCTGCCTGTTAACAATTGTTACGGACCGTTAACAGCTCAGTTGGCCTGACGGCGCAGGAAAGCCGGAATCTCCAGCTGGTCGTCTTCCTGCACAGCCCGGCTCTGCGGCGTCAGCCGGCCCTGGTCGTCAAGCTGCCCGCGGCGCGGCGCGTAGAGCTGCGGATCCTGGCTGGCAAGACGGCGCACTTCCGGTGCCGCCTGGCGCAGTTTGGGTTCGCGCGGTTGCGCCGGCTGCAACCGTGCAGGCTCTTCCTCGCGACGCGTCAGCCCGTTGGTCAGGCGCTTGAGCAGGCCCATCGGACCGCCGTTCTCATGGTGGTCGACCGGGCGGCTCTTGGCTTCCACTTCCGCCTTCACCACCGGCGGAAAGTCCTCGACGCGCGGCATGCGCTGCGGCGCGGCGGCAACTGGCTGCGGCATTTCCCGCAGCGGTGCGGGCTGCACGACCTGCTGCTGAACGACCGGCTGCGGCTGGGCAGGCGGCGCCTGGAAGATCTTGCTCTGCGGACGGAAATCTTCCGCATGCGCCATGGGCGCCGGACGCGCCATGGCGGCCGCATTGGCTTCGGCAAGCTGGATGGCCTCAGCCACCGGATCCACCGCGCGCGGTTCGTATGCCGCCTGCTGGACAGGTGCCGGACGGCTTTCCGCGATCGCGACTGCCGGGCGGCTGACCGGCTTTTGCGGCGCGGCGCGGATCGAGATCGGAGCAGCGGCGATTTCGGCCGCCGACTTGTCGATGCCGGTGGCGACCACCGAGACCCGGATCACGCCTTCGAGCTCTTCGTCGAACGTGGCGCCCAGGATGATGTTGGCGTCCTGGTCGACCTCTTCGCGGATGCGGGTCGCGGCCTCGTCGACCTCGAACAGCGTCAGGTCGCGGCCGCCGGTGATCGAGATCAGCAGGCCCTTGGCACCCTTCATCGAGGTCTCGTCGAGCAACGGGTTGGCGATCGCCGCCTCGGCGGCGGCCATGGCACGGCCCTCGCCCGAAGCTTCGCCGGTGCCCATCATCGCCTTGCCCATCTCGCGCATTACCGAACGGACGTCGGCGAAGTCGAGATTGATCAGGCCTTCCTTGACCATCAGGTCGGTGATGCAGGCGACGCCGGAGTAGAGCACCTGGTCGGCCATGGCGAAGGCATCGGCGAAGGTGGTCTTGTCATTGGCCAGCCGGAACAGGTTCTGGTTGGGGATGACGATCAGCGTATCGACGCATTTCTGCAGTTCCTCGATACCCAAATCGGCCGTCTTCATGCGGCGCTGGCCTTCGAAATGGAACGGCTTGGTGACGACGCCGACGGTAAGGATGCCCTTTTCGCGCGCGGCCCGCGCAACCACCGGCGCAGCACCCGTGCCGGTGCCGCCGCCCATGCCGGCGGTGACGAAGCACATATGGGTGTTGGAGAGATGATCGATGATCTCGTCGATGCACTCCTCGGCCGCCGCGCGCCCGACTTCCGGCTGCGATCCGGCACCGAGCCCCTCGGTGACATGCGCGCCGAGCTGGATCAGCCGCTCCGCCTTCGACATCGTCAATGCCTGGGCGTCGGTGTTGGCCACCACGAACTCGACACCGCGCAAGCCGGCGGTGATCATGTTGTTGACGGCATTGCCGCCGCCGCCGCCGACACCGAACACGGTGATGCGTGGCTTCAGCTCGGTGATGTCCGGCTTTTGCAGATTGATCGTCATTGTCTCCGTCCTTTGCCTTTCCCGCCGCTTCGCCGCTGCGGCCGCCTATGGGGCTGTCCCCGTCAATTTAGAAACTGTCTCTCAACCACTGACTCATGCGATGCAGTTTTCCGCCCGTTCCGGTCATCCTGAGACCGGAAATTCCTTTCGCCGGATGGCTCTCGAAGCTCGCCATCTGCGGATAGATCAGCAGCCCGACCGGGGTCGAGAATGCCGGCCCCTTGGCCGCTTCCGGCAGGCCCGCCACGCCGAGCGGGCGACCGATGCGCACATTGCGCCCGAGAATGCGGCGTGCCGCCTCCGGCAGGCCGGAAAGCTGGCTGGCACCGCCGGTGAGCACGACGCGCTTGCCGACGGCATTGCCGTAGCCGGATTTGTTCAGCCGGTCGCGCAGCAGTTCGAGCGTTTCGTCGATGCGGGCGCGGATGATGCGCGTCATCATCGAGCGCGGCACCTGCAGCGGCATCTCGCCCTCTTCGCCGATCGGCTGGATCGAAACCAGATCGCGGTCGTCGGCGCTGCCGGGCAGAGCCGAGCCATGCATCACCTTGAGCCGCTCGGCCGCGTCGAGCGAGGTCGACAGGCCCTTGGCCATATCCAGCGTGACGTGGTTGCCACCGATAGCGATGGCGTCGCCATGGACGAACTTGCCTTCGGAGAACACCGAGATCGTCGTCGTTCCGCCGCCCATGTCGATGCAGGCCGCGCCCATTTCGAGCTCGTCGTCGACCAGGGCGGCAAGCCCGCTGGCATAGGGCGTCGCCACCATGCGCTCGACCGACAAATGCGAGCGGTTGATGCAGAGCTCCAGATTGCGCAGCGGCGCGGCATCGCCGGTCAGCACATGCATGTCGACGCCGAGCGATTCACCGACCATGCCGCGCGGATCGCGCACGCCGCGCTCGGAATCCAGCGAGAAGCCGACGGGAAGCGAATGGATCACCTCGCGCTCGGCCTTGAGCGCCTGCTTGGCGCCGGCGGCCAGCACCCGCTTGATGTCGGCCTCGTCGGCCTGATGGCCGCCAAGGTTGATGGTGGCCGAGAAGGCCTCGCTCTTCAGCCGGCCGGCCGTCATGTTGACGATGAGCGAATCCACCGTCAGCCCCGCCATACGCTCGGCGGCGTCGACGGCGAGACGGATAGCGTGCTCGGCCCGGTCGAGATCGACGACGACGCCCGACTTCACGCCTTGCGATTTCTGGTGACCGATGCCGATCACCTGGATGCGGTGCGAGCGTCCCCGCAACAGCTTGCCGTCGTCGCGCGGCTTCAGCTTTGCCACCACGCAGCAAACCTTGCTCGAACCGACATCCAGCACCGTCAATGTGCCGGAGCGGCGCGAGGAGGCATCACTGTTGCCGCCAAGCCAGCTCATATCTTCGTCTCCGGCTTGCGCTTCAGCTTCTGCGGCTTTTCGTTCAGCGCCGCTTCGCGCTGCGTCGCCGCTTCCGGCGTCAGTTGCACGACGAGGCGGTCGGAGAGACGCATGTCGACCGCGGCGATGTCGCGCGTCAAAAGCCCATTGTCACGGTCCATCCTGACCAGGTCGGCGATCGCCTGATCCTCGCCATCCTCCGGCAGCTTGATCGTAATGCCGTTCTCGAGCTTCAGGTCCCAGCGCCGCTCGCCAATGCGGATATAGCCTTTGACGCGCGCCGCCAGCTCTGGATATTTCTTGATCTTGGCTAGGAAATCCGGAGCCTTGGCCGGCGCGCCGGTGCCGATGATCAGCGGCAGCAAGGCCTGCTTGCCACCCGAGAACGGCGCGATCACCTCGCCGGACCGCTCGATCACCGAAAGCGTATTGCCCTGCTGCCAGAGCGCGAAAGGCTCGCGCTCCTCGATGCGCACTTCCAGCGTATGCGGATAGACCTTGCGCACCGCGGCGACCTCGACCCAAGGCAGCGTCGCGATCCGCTCGCGCGCGGCTTCGGCGTCGAAGCCGATCAGCGAGGTCCAGCCATCGAGCTGAAGCCGGTCCAGTATGTCGATCTCGGAGGTTTCGCGATTGCCGACCACCTTGATCTGGTCGACGGCAAAGCCCGTGCGGGCAGTGATGCCCTGGACGATGCTGTCGGTGTAGCCGCCGAGATAAGCGCCATAGGCGCTGCCCGATCCGATGAGCACGGCCGACAGGATCGCGGCGGAGAAAGGCGGCGCGGTGAACTCACCCTCGCCCAGGCGCGCAAGCACGCGCACCGGCCGTCGGAGCAGCCGCGGCAGCACGAAATGGTCGAACGACAGTGGCACGCCGAACAGCGTCGGCCCAGCCGCGCCCGTCCCCTTGCCCTGGCCCCATTTCAACGCAGACACGAAGCGTCCTCCACCATCCAACTCAACAAATCGCCGAACGAATGTCCCGCATGCGCGGCGATTTCGGGCACCAGAGACGTCGGCGTCATGCCCGGCTGGGTGTTGACCTCGAGCCAGACAACCTCGCCGTTTTCGGAGTGACGGTCGTCGTAACGGAAGTCCGACCGGGAGACGCCCCGGCAACCGATAGCTTGGTGAGCCTTGAGCGCCAGTGTCTGTATTTTTTGGTAAATATTCGGTGAAATTTTAGCAGGGGTTTCGTGTTTTGATCCGCCCGCGACGTATTTTGAATCATAGTCGTAGAAGGAATGGCCGGTCGGAATGATCTCGCAGACGCCGAGCGCCACATCGCCCATCACCGCGCAGGTCAACTCGCGCCCATGCACATAGCGCTCGACCATGACGGTATCGCCGTATTTCCACTCCGACGAGCCGATGACCTGTGGCGGATGCGACTGCCCCTCATGCACGATGACGACGCCGAAGCTCGATCCTTCATTCACCGGCTTGACCACATAGGGCGGCTTCATCGGATGCTTGTTCTGGATGGCGAAGCGGCTGGTCACTTTCGATTCTGCGACCGGAACGCCCGCCGCCTTGGCGACCTTCTTGGCCAGTTCCTTGTTCATGGCAAGCGCCGAGGCAAGCACGCCGGAATGGGTGTAGCGGATGGCCAGATATTCGAGGATGCCTTGGATGGTACCATCCTCGCCGAAAGGGCCGTGCAGCGCATTGAAGACGACATCGGGCTTGAGTTCGGCAAGGACGGCGCCGACATCGCGCGCAACATCGACGCGGGTGACCTGGTAGCCTTCCTTCTCAAGCGCATCGGCACACGCCTTCCCCGAGGACAGAGACACGGGCCGCTCCGACGAGAATCCACCCAGGAGGACGGCCACATGCTTACTTTTCATTTCCCGTCATCCCCTCTCACGGCGGGTCGGCAACCAATATTTCCGCAACATTGAGTCCGAGTCTCCCGGCAGGTTGCCCCCCAGACGGAAAACGCGGGTGACGCGTCGAACGACTCAAATCAGGAAACGCTTCAGGGCAGAGAATCAGAGAGTTGATTCGCTGGCAAGCGCTTATGATTCCGACAGATTCACTTTCCGCGAAAACGGCCGCGAAAACTGTGTTGTGAGTCTTTGGAGCAACGGTCGCGGGGGTATTTCAGGCAACTTGAAGTTCATGCATCACATGAACTTCAGCTCACGCTAAAGTAACTGGCCGAGGAATTCCTGGACGGCATGGCCCGGCCGGAAATCGCCGAGGCGCTTGATTTCCCACTGCAGCCGGATGCCCGAGTTTTCAAGCACCCGCGCCCGCACCGTCTCGCCGAGATATTCGAGGTCGTAGCCGGTCGCCGTTCCCGTGTTGATCATGAAGTTGCAGTGCATCGGCGACATCTGCGCGCCGCCGATCATCAGCCCGCGGCAGCCCGCCTTGTCGATCTCCTTCCAGGCCGAAGTGCCTTCAGGATTCTTGAAGGTTGAGCCGCCGGTCTTTTCGCGGATCGGCTGCACGGTCTCGCGATGGTTCTGCACGGCATCCATCGCCGCCTTGATCGTCGCCTGGTCCTGCAAGGTTCCTTCGAAAGTCGCCGACGTAAAGATCAGCCCCGAGGGCGCCGACGAATGGCGGTAGGCATAACCCATATCGGCATTGCTCAGCGTGTGAAGATTGCCCTTGCGGTCGAGCGCCCTCACCTCGACGACACGCTCGCGCGTCTCGACGCCATTGGCGCCGGCGTTCATCCTGAGCGCGCCGCCGATGGCGCCGGGAATGCCGTGGTAGAAATGAAAGCCGCCAATGCCCGCTTCATAGGCGACGGCGGCGACCCGCTTGTCCGGCGTCGCCGCACCCGCCTTGATGGTGGTTGGCCCAACGACCTCGGCCTCGCCGAATCCTTTCGCGGAAAGACGGATGACGAAGCCGGGAATGCCGCCGTCGCGCACCAGGAGGTTCGAGCCGACGCCGACGACCATCAGCGGAATGTCTTCGGGAACCGCCCGCAGGAACTCGGCGAGATCCTCCTCGTCGGCCGGCTGGAACAGGGCTTCCGCAAGCCCGCCGGCGCGGAACCAGGTGATCTTGTCCATCTCGGCATTGGGCGTGATGCGGCCGCGCAGGCCGGCAAGCCGGTCGCCAAGCTTGTCGATCAGGGCCTGGCCGCGCATCATGAGACCGTCCCGCCGAGTTCCCTGGGCAGCGCATAGGCCCATTGGGTGATGTTGCCGGCACCGAGGAAGACGACGAAGTCGCCCGGCTTGGCCAGCTCGCGGATGATAGGCGCAATCGCGGCAGGACTTTCGATGTAGCGCGCGTCGCGGTGGCCGCCAGCGCGGATGCGCGACACCAGCGCATCCGACGTCACACCGTCAATCGGCTCCTCGCCCGCCGCATAGACGGGTGCCACCATGACCGTATCGGCATCGTTGAAGCAGACCGAGAACTCGTTGAACAGATCGTGAAGTCGGGTGAAGCGATGCGGCTGCGCAATGGCGATGACGCGGCCAGCGGTGGCGCTGCGCGCCGCCTTCAGCACCGCGGTGATCTCGACCGGGTGGTGGCCGTAGTCGTCGAAGATTTCGACACCATTCCACGAGCCGGTGTAGGTGAAGCGCCGTTTGACGCCGGCGAAGGACGACAGGCCCTTCTTGATCGCCTCTGCCGACAGGCCGAGCTCATGCGCGACCGCGATCGCCGCCGTCGCGTTGGAAACATTGTGGCGGCCGGGCATGGGCAGGCGCAGGCCTGATATCGTCGTCTGGCCGCGGCCTTTGCGGTCGCGGATCACCACGTCGAATTCCGAAATGGCGCCGGCCATGCGATGATTGGTGAAGCGCACGTCGGCCTGTGCATTCTCGCCATAGGTGATGACGCGCCGGTCCTCGATGCGGCCGACCAGCGCCTGCACTTCCGGATGGTCGGTGCACATCACGCCGAAGCCGTAAAACGGCACGTTCTCGACGAACTGGCGAAATGCCTCACGCACCTTGTCGAAACTGCCATAGTGGTCGAGATGCTCGGGATCGATGTTGGTGACCACCGCGATCTCGGCCGGCAGTTTCAGGAAGGTGCCGTCGCTCTCGTCGGCCTCGACCACCATCCATTCGCCGTCGCCCATGCGAGCGTTGGTGCCATAGGCGTTGATGATGCCGCCATTGATGACCGTCGGGTCGAGCCCGCCGGCTTCGAGCAGCGTTGCCACCATCGATGTCGTCGTCGTCTTGCCATGCGTGCCGCCGATCGCCACCGCCTGGCGAAAGCGCATCAATTCGGCCAGCATCTCGGCGCGCCGCACGATGGGCAGCAGTTTCTCCCGCGCCGCCTTCAGCTCCGGGTTGGATTTCTTGATCGCGGTCGAGACGACCACCACTTCGGCGTCGCCGAGGTTTTCTTCCCTGTGGCCGACGAAGCACTCGATACCCTTGTCGCGCAGCCGCTGCACATTGGCGCTTTCGGCCTGGTCGGAGCCCTGGACCCTGTAGCCGAGATTGTGCAGCACCTCGGCGATGCCGCTCATGCCGATGCCGCCAATGCCGATGAAATGCACAAGGCCGATCGTCTGCGGCATCTTCATGCTTGCGTCCCCTTCCTGAAATCCGAAACGGTTTTCCTGGACGCAATAGCCTCTGTCAGATCGGCGAGCAACCGCGCCGCGTCCGGTTTTCCGGCCGATCTGGCGGCCGCGGCCATGGCCGTCAGCCTGTCGGGGTCGTCCATCAGCCCGCCAACGAGCGCAGCGATGCGCTCCGGCGAAAGCGTGGACTGCGGATGCACCTCGGCTCCGCCCGCCGCGGCAAGGGCCGCTGCATTGGCCGCCTGGTCATGGTCGAGCGCATGCGGATAGGGCACCAGCAGCGCCGGCCTGCCGATGACGGCGATTTCCGAGACCGTGGAGGCACCCGAGCGTGACATCACCAGATGTGCGGCCGCCATCCGCGCCGCCATGTCGGTGAAGAAAGGCAAGACCTGCGCGTCGACCCCAAGGGCGGCGTAGGCCGACTTCACCCGCGCCACATCCTCCGCGCGCGCCTGCTGGGTTATCACCAGCCGCTTGCGCTGTGGCTCGGTCAGCAGTCCGATGGCCGAGGGCACCGCGTCGGAGAAGAACTGCGCGCCCTGGCTGCCGCCGAACACCAGCAGCCGGAAGGGTTCTTCGCCAGCCGAGGCCACATAGGGCGTCTTTGCCGCCTCCAGCACTTGCGGCCTGACCGGGTTGCCCGTGGTCACCGTCTTGGCACCCGCGGCACTTTCATCCTCCGGCAGGAAGCCGCCGGCGATGGCGTCGACACGGGCTGCCAGCGCCCGGTTGGCGCGACCCATCACCGCATTCTGCTCGTGGATCAGCGTCGGCACCTTGCGCCTGGTCGCCGCATAGAGCGGCGGCAGCGTCGGGTAGCCGCCAAAACCGACGACGGCTTCCGGCTTGAACCTGGCGATGATGCCGGAAGCCTGCCGCACCCCACGCCAGATCTTCCAGAAGGCGCCAATGACCGCCACGGGATTCTTCGATCCCAGGGTCGCCGAGTGGATCGGATGGACGGCGCCTGGAAAATGGCTGGAAAAACGCTCGACACGGTGGTCGGTGGCCAGATGTACCGTCCAGCCGCGCTCGTTGAGCTCATGCGCCAGCGCCTCGGCCGGGAAGAGATGTCCGCCCGTGCCGCCGGCCGCCAGAAGGATCACACCTCTCGACATCTCACTCCGCCGGCATGGCGCGCTGCGAGAAGGCAAAGCCCATCTGCTTGCGCTTTTCCGGCCGCTTGCGCGTCAGCGCCAGCACCATGCCCATCGAGATGGCGATGGCGATCTGCGAGGAGCCGCCATAGGAGATGAACGGCAGCGTCATGCCCTTGGCCGGCATCAGCTGCAGGTTGACGCACATGTTGATGACCGACTGCAGGCCGAACACCGTGACCAGCCCACCGACGGCATAGCGCGTGAAATCGTCCTGTTCCTTCATCGCGGTGTTGAGGCCGCGCAACACGATGAAGGCGAAGATCGACATGATGAAGAAGCACATGATCAGCCCGAACTCCTCGCCGGCGACCGAAAAGACGAAGTCGGCATGGCTGTCGGGAATGACCCGCTTGACGGTGCCCTCACCTGGGCCGACGCCGAACCAGCCGCCATTGATCAGCGCCTCGCGCCCCATGTCGACCTGGAAAGTATCGCCCTCTCCTGTCAAAAATTTGTCGATGCGGGCGGCGACGTGCGGGAACACCGTATAGGCGGCAAACAAGCCACTGGCGCCGGTAACGCCAAGCGCAATGATCCACAGCCATGGCAGGCCTGCCATAAAGAACATGACGCCCCAGGTGCCGGTCACCAGCATGGTCTGACCGAGATCCGGCTGGGCGACCAGAAGCGAGACGACCAGGATCAGAAGCAGCATGGCAAACAGATTGCCGGGAATGTCGGGCTGGCGCTTGTGTTCGGCGAACAGCCAGGCACAGACGATGACGAAGGCCGGCTTCAGGAATTCCGACGGCTGGATCGACAGACCGGCAAGCGATATCCAGCGCCGGGCTCCCTTCACTTCGACGCCGATGTAGAGCACCACCACCATCAGCACGAGCATGATGCACAGCATCGCCAGCGCCACGCGCCGGATCTGCCGCGATTCCAGGAAGGAGACTGCCAGCATCACGCCCAGCGCCGGCACGGTGAAGATGATCTGTCTGGTGGCGAAGTGGAAGCTGTCGAGGCCGATGCGTTCGGCTACCGCCGGGCTCGCCGCGAAGGACAGCACGATGCCCAACCCCATCAGCGACAGGAACGCCGCCAGGAACCAGCGATCGATCGTCCACCACCAGGTCGCAACCGGACTTTTGTCGAGACGGCTTTGCATTATCGTGGCCCTCCGATGGGTTTCACACCATCTATAGCGCTCGCAGCTTGCCTGAAGGCTTCGCCGCGCACTTCGAAATTCTTGAACTGGTCGAAACTGGCGCAAGCCGGCGACAAAAGCACCACCGCCTCGCCGCCATCGTCGCGCGCGGCATCGTTGGCCGCATGCGCGACCGCGGCCGCCAGTGTGCCCGAGATCTCGTAGGGCACGGCCTCGCCGAGCGTCGCTGAAAAGCCCGGCGCCGCTTCGCCGATCAGATAGGCCTTGGCGATGCGCGGAAAGAAACCGCGCAGCGGCTCGATGCCGCCTTCCTTGGGTAATCCGCCGGCAATCCAGTAGATGCGCGAGAAACTCGACAGCGCCGGTGCGGCCGCGTCGGCATTGGTCGCCTTGGAATCGTTGATGAACAGCACATGGTCCTTGCGGCCGACCTGCTCCATGCGGTGTGCCAGCCCGGGAAAGCTCTCCAGCCCGGCCTGGATCTCGCCCAGCTCCAGCCCGACCTTCAGGCAGGCCGCGACCGCGGCAAGCGCATTCTGCGCATTGTGCTGGCCGCGCAGCGAGCCGATGCCGTCGAGAAAGGCGACGCGGCTGTAGCGGCCATTAGCTGCTTCCATCAGATTGCCGCCGTCGGCGAAATAGCCGTCGGTCAGCGGCAGGCGCTTGGAAATGCGGATGACCTGCCTGCCCGCCCGCTCCAGCCGGTCGGCGATCTGGGCGCACCAGGAATCGTCGACGCCAACGATCGCGGTTTCGCTGCCGGCCACCAGCCGCTCCTTGATCGAAGCGTAGTGCTGCATGGTGCCGTGCCGGTCGAGATGGTCCGGCGTCAAATTGAGCAGGATGCCAGCGGTGGGATTGATCGAGGGCGCAAGGTCGATCTGGTAGGACGAGCATTCCACGACATAGTGCCGCCCTGCCTGAGGCGGATCGAGCGTCATGATGGCGCGGCCAATATTGCCGCCCATCTGGGTGTTTCGGCCGGCCGATTTCAAAATATGCGCCGTCAGCGCCGTCGTCGTCGACTTGCCGTTGGTGCCGGTGATGGCGATGAAGGATGCCTCGGGCGCACGCAAGATCCGCTCGCGGCAGAACAGCTCGATATCGCCGATCACCTCGACGCCGGCACCGCGTGCGAGTTCCACGGCCCAGTGCGGCTTGGGATGCGTCAGCGGCACGCCGGGCGATAGCACGAAGGCCGAAAACCCGGCCCAGTCGGCGCCGCGCAAGTCCGCTGTCGCTATACCCACGGCAGCCGCCTTGGCGACGCTGTCCGGATTGTCGTCCCAGGCGAGGATGTCGGCCCCACCCGCGATCAGCGCATGCGCGGTGGCGATCCCCGAACCGCCGAGCCCGAAGAGCGAAACACGCTTGCCTGCGAAGGATGAGGCGGGGATCAAGGGCGTCCTATCTGAGCTTGAGGGTCGACAGGCCGACCAGCGCCAGGATCACGGCGATGATCCAGAAGCGGATCACCACCTGGCTTTCGGTCCAGCCGAGCTTTTCGAAATGATGATGGATCGGCGCCATCAGGAACACGCGCTTGCCGGTCATCTTGAAGTAGCCGACCTGGATGATCACCGACAGGATCTCCACCACGAACAGACCGCCGACGATGACCAGGACGATCTCGTGCTTGGTCGCCACGGCGACGTTGCCGATCAGGCCACCCATCGCCAGCGAGCCGGTATCACCCATGAAGATCGCCGCCGGCGGCGCGTTGAACCACAGGAAGCCGAGGCCGGCGCCAATGACCGCGCCGAGCACGACGGCCAGTTCGCCGGTGCCGGGAACGAAATGGATCTGCAGATATTCGGCGAACACCGCGTTGCCCGACAGGTAGGCGATGACGCCGAAAGAGGCCGCCGCGATCATGATCGGCACGATCGCCAGCCCGTCGAGACCGTCGGTCAGGTTGACCGCATTGCCGGCGCCGACGATGACGAAGCAGGAGAACGGCACGAAGAACCAGCCGAGATTGACGATGAATTCCTTGGCGAAGGGGAAGGTCAGCGACGAGGAGAACGGCGCCTGGCCGTTATGCATGATCACCCAGGCGGCGATGCCGGCGATGACGAACTCGAGCGCCAGCCTTGCCTTGCCGGAAAAGCCCAGATGCGACTGCTTGGTCACCTTCAGATAGTCGTCGTAGAAGCCGATCGAGCCGAAGCCGAGCGTCACAAGCATCACCACCCAGACATAGATGCTGGAGAGGTTCGCCCACAAAAGCGATGAGCCGATGATGCCGCAAAGGATCATCAGCCCGCCCATGGTCGGCGTGCCGGCTTTCTTGAAATGCGTCTGCGGCCCGTCGGCGCGGATCGGCTGGCCTTTGCCCTGCCGAAGGCGCAGCGAATTGATGATGGTCGGCCCGAAGATGAAGACGATCAGCGCCGAGGTGATCAGCGCCCCGCCGGTGCGGAAGGTGATGTAGCGGAAGACGTTGAAGACCGAGATCTTGTCCGCGAAATCGACGAGCAATGTGAACATGAAACTCCGTCCCCCGGGCCGGCCCTAGGTCTGTTCAATGGTTGTGGCTTGCGCCGGAAATTTGCCGAGCAATGCCTCGACCAGCTTTGAAAAACCGATGCCTTTCGACGATTTGATCATCACCACGTCGCCAGGCTTCAACACCGACAGCAGCAGCGGCTTCAACGCCTCGGCGCCGGCGCGATACTCCGTTTCGATGTCGTCGGGCAGGATGTCCGCCAATGCCCGCATTTCCGGGCCGCCGAGAAAGACCGTGCGCGTTTCGGTGCCGACGATCAGGTCGGCAAGGGCTGCGTGCAGCTTCGCCGAATGGTCGCCGAGCTCGAGCATGTCGCCGAGCACGGCGATGCGCCTGCCCTCGCCCGACACAGGCGTTGCGTTGAGCAGCGCCATCGCCGCCTCCATCGAGGCCGGATTGGCGTTGTAGCTCTCGTCGATCAGCGTGATCTGCCCTTTCGGATGGCGCAGCACATGGCGCTTGCCGCGGCCGCGCTCAGCCGAGAGGTTGGCCAGCGCCGAGGCCACCGTGCCGATATCGGCACCAACCAGTTGCGCCGCGCCCAGCACGGCCAGCACATTCTGCACCACGTGGCGGCCGGGCGCGCCGACGCGGGCGGCGACTTCCTGTCCGCCAATCCTGGCGGTGATCATGGAATGGTCGGCATGCAGCTCGCATTTGACCAGTCTGAAGGTCGAGCGGGCATTTTCGCCGAAGCCGAAGACATGCTCGACACCGGCAGCCTTAGCCATCTTGTCCAGCAGTTTCCAGCGCCCGTCGTCGCGGTTGAGCAGGGCGGCACCGTCCGGTTCCAGCCCCTCGAAGATCTCGGCCTTGGCCTTGGCGATTTCGTCGAGGTTTTTGAAGAAGCCGAGATGCGCCGCCGCGATCAGCGTGACGATGGCGACATGCGGCCGGACCATCTTGACCAGCGGCCGGATTTCGTCCGGATGGTTCATACCGATCTCGAACACGGCATAGTCGCAATCGGCGGGCATCCGCGCCAGCGTCAGCGGCACGCCCCAATGGTTGTTGAACGACTGCGCCGACGCATGCACCTTGCCGACCGCCGACAGCACGTGGCGCAGCGCTTCCTTGGTGGTCGTCTTGCCGGCCGAGCCGGTCACCGCGATGATCCTGGCGTTGGCGCGCGCGCGGGCCGCGATGCCAAGCTTTTCCAGCGCGGCAAGCACGTCCTGGACCACGATCATCGGCGCGGTCAGGCGCCCCAGCGACGGCAATTTGCCCTCGGCGACGACCAGCACGCCGGCGCCGGCCTTGACGGCGGCTGTCGCGAAATCATGGCCATCCATTGCCTCGCCCTTGATGGCGAAGAAAGCGTCCCCCGGCTGCAGGCTGCGGCTGTCGATCGAAATGCCGGATATGCCCTCCGGCATCGGGCCGATCGGCCGGCCGCCCATCGCGTCGACCAGCGCTTCGGAGGACCACAGGGAGCTCATGCGGCGCGCTCCCTGAGCGCCGCACGGACTTCCTCGTGGTCGGAGAAATGCAACGTCTCGGCGCCGATGGTCTGGCCTTCCTCGTGGCCCTTGCCGGCCACGATCAGCGTATCGCCGGCGTGAAGCATGGCCACCGCCTCGTGGATCGCCTTGCGCCGGTCGCCGATCTCGATGGCGCCGGGTGCAGCGGCGAGGATCGCGGCGCGGATCGTTTCCGGCACCTCCGAACGCGGATTGTCATCGGTGACGATGACGACATCGGCGAGCCGCATCGCGATCTCGCCCATGATCGGCCGCTTGCCCCTGTCGCGATCGCCGCCGCAGCCGAAGACGACGATGACACGGCCGGTGGTAAACGGCCGCACCGAGGCGAGCACGTTTTCCAGCGCGTCCGGCTTGTGGGCGTAGTCGACATAGACAGGCGCGCCATTCCCGGTGGTGCCGACGAGATCGAGCCGTCCCGGCGCACCCTTCAATTTTTCCAATGCGATCAGGGCTTTGGCGACAGGTATTCCAGTTGAAATGGCCAAGCCGGCCGAAACCAATGCGTTCGCGATCTGGAAATCGCCGGCCAGCGGCAAGTCGATTTCATGCAGCACGCCGTCGGATTCGACTTCGGCGCGCTGGCGATGGCGCTCATGCTCGACCCGCTTCAGCCTGAGGAAATCGCCGTGGCGACCGACCGTCAGCACGGTCAACCCTGCTGCCTTGGCCGCTTTGATCGTCGGCTCCGACCATGGATCGTCGGCGAAGATGACCGCCGGCGCGCCCTTGGGCAGCAGCGTGTCGAACAGGCGCAATTTCGCCTGGTGATACTCCTCGACGGTCGGGTGATAGTCCATGTGGTCGCGGCCGAGATTGGTGAAGCCGCCGGCGGCGAGTTTGACGCCGTCGAGCCGGCGCTGGTCGAGACCATGACTGGAGGCTTCCATCGACGCGTGGGTGACGCCGGCATCCGCCAGTTCGCGCAGAAGCTGGTGCAATGCCACCGGGTCGGGCGTGGTTAGCGAGCCATATTCGTTGCGGCCAGGCGCCACCACGCCGGTGGTGCCGATCGAAGCGGCGGCAAGGCCGGCCTGCTCCCATATCTGTCGCGTGAAGGCGGCGACCGAGGTCTTGCCGCTGGTGCCCGTCACCGCCACCATGGTCTCCGGCTGCCTGCCGAAGAAGCGGGCGGCACACAGCGCCAGCGCCAGGCGCGGGTCGCCGACGGCGAGAACCGGGACCGACAGCCCGGCAATGGCGCTGGACTTGGCCGCCACGATCGCCGCCGCTCCGCGCTGGGCAGCATCCTCGGCATAGGCCGCGCCATCCGCCTTGGTACCGGTGAGCGCGAAAAAGACGACGCCGGGTTTTACCTGGCGGGAATCCGAGGAAATCCCGGTCACCTCCAGGTCGAGGGAAGCTGTTCCCTCGACACGCAGGATACCGGCTAGTTCTTTCAGCTGCATCGAAACCCGTTCATCGCAACAAAATAGCGCGCAGTTGCCGGCGCGCCCCAAGAATCACTGATAGGAAACCAGCGTTGCACCATTTTCATGGCTGAAATCTGGCTTCACGCCAAGCATTGAAGCCGCGCGCCGGATGATATTGCCCGCCATGACGCCAGCATTCGAGGCCGCGGTGGCGCCCATACCGGGCTTTTCCGGCTTTGGTTCGTCGGCGATCGTCAGCACGATGTACTGCGGGTCGTCCATCGGGAAAGCGGCGACGAAGGCATTGAAATTCTTGTCCTTCGAGTAGCGGCCGTTGACGACCTTCTCGGCCGTTCCGGTCTTGCCGCCGACGCGAAAGCCAGGAACTCTGGCGCTCTTGCCCGAGCCTTTCTCGGCGTTGAGCGCATAGAGATAGCGCATGCCTTCGACGGTCTTTTCGCTGACCACTTTCTTGGCCACCGTCATGGCTTGCTCCTGCGTGCGCGGCAGGAATGTCGGCTCGATAAGGTAGCCGCCATTCATCAGCGCGGCACAGCCGACGGCGGTCTGCAGCGGGGTCGTCGACACACCATGGCCAAAGGCGATGGTGATCGAATTGACCTGTTTCCACACCTTGGGTTCGGTCGGGCGTGCGACCTCGGGCAGTTCCGTCTGCATCTTCTCGAGAATGCCCAGCCGATGCAGGAATTCGCGATGCCCCTCGATGCCCACCGCTTCGGCCTCCTTGGCCGAGCCGATATTGGAGGAATAAATGAACACCTCCGGTACCGACAGGACACGCCCCTTGCCGTGGAAGTCATGAATGGTCTGATGGCCGATCCTGATCGGACGCGAGGCGTCGAACCGGCTCTCCAGGGTCACCTTGCCTGAATCCAGCGCCATGGCGGTGGTGAAGCTCTTGAACGTCGAACCCATCTCGTAGAGGCCCGCCGACATGCGGTTCAACCGGTCCTTGTCCTGGGCATTGTAGGGATTGTTGGGGTCGAAGTCCGGCACCGAAGCCATCGCCAGCACTTCGCCGGTCTTGACATTGAGGACGACGGCGCCTGCGGCGATGGCGTGGAAGCGTTCCATGCCGGTGGCCACCTCGTCGCGCACGATGTGCTGGACGCGCAGGTCGATCGAGAGCTGCACCGGCTTCAGGTCCCTGGCCACCGCCAGGCCCGACGCCTGAAGGTCGGTCAGACCTTGCTCGTCGACATATTTCTCCATGCCGGAGATGCCCTGGTTGTCGATATTGGTCAGACCGACGATGTAGGACGAGGTCTCGCCGGCCGGATAGAAGCGGCGTTTTTCGGTACGGAAGCCAAAGCCGGGGATACCGAGTTGCATGATGTCAGCCTGCTGCTTCGGTGTCAGTTGCCGCTGCAGCCAGACGAAGCCGGCGCCGCTTTTCAGCTTGTGATAGGTCTGTTCGTAGTCGATCTCTGGAAGCACCGTCGACAGCTTCTCGATCGCCTCGTCGGCGTCGACGATGCGGCGCGGCTCGGCAAACAGCGAGGCCGTCTTGATGTCGGTCGCCAGCACCTCGCCGTTGCGGTCGACGATATCGGGCCGCGACGCCGTCACCCGGCTCTGCGGCCCACCCGACATGTCGGGATTCTGGAAGCCGAGATAGACCAGCCTGCCGGCGATGGCCGAATAGATGCCGAAAAACACCGCCATCGTCATGACGATGCGGGTCCTGGCCTTGCCGCCGGTCGACTTGCGGGCACCCTCGACCACGATCGAGCCATCTTCGCCGGGCCTGGCGCGACGCTTCAGCAGTCCGCCGATCTTTGGAAGTTTGCCCATTACTGGAAGTCTGGCGATCATTGGACGATGCCTCCGGTCACCACGGGATCCTTGCCGCCCGAGGGCCCTTTGCCGGAATTGTCGGCCATGCCGCCCAGCCGTTGCGAAGACAGATCCTCGATGTTGACCGGTTTTGCCGGAAGATCGTCGAGGCCGACGATCTGGCGCGCGTTGACCGGCTCGAGCCCCAACTGCGACTTGTAGATTTCGGCCAGCTTCTGTAGGCGCGACGGTTGGGTGAGCAGGCTCCAGTCCGCCTTCAGAAGATCGATCGTGTCTTCCTCGTAGTGGATCTGCGCCTGGATCTTCTGCACCGCGGCCAATTGTTCCTCGGCCTCGCGCTTGGTCTTGTAGGTCAGGGCGGCCGCCGAGACCATGACCGCGATAAGGACTATGTCGCTGGTACGAAACACGTGCTCACCTCTCTCCCGGCAGGTCGATGCCGGGAAGCTTTGGAAGGCCGAAAATCGAAAAGTCACTGCTGCGCGTCGGCGCCTCGGTGCGGATTGCCGCGCGCAGCCTGGCCGAACGTGCTCGCGGGTTGGCTGCGATCTCGGCATCGCCCGCCGTCACGCCGCCGCCGGCCTTGCGAAACGTCGCCATCCGCGCCTGCGCCTCGGGCAAGTGGCGCGAGCCGCTCGCCGCATCGGAGCGGTCGGCGATGAAGCGCTTGACGATGCGGTCCTCAAGCGAATGGAACGTCACCACGGCCAGCCGCCCACCGGGCTTGAGCACACGCTCGGCCGCAAACAGCGCCTTGGCCAGTTCGCCAAGCTCGTCATTGACGAAGATGCGCAACGCCTGGAAAACGCGCGTCGCCGGATGGATCTTGTCCTTCGGGGCGCGGCCGATATGCGTCTCGATGGCGTCGGCGAGGTCGAGCGTGCGTTCGAACGGCCGCTTTTCACGGCGGCTCTCGATCATGCGGGCGATGCGGCCGGCGTGACGCTCCTCGCCCAGAAAGCCGAAGATGCGCGCAAGGTCACCGGCCTTGAAGCTGTTGACGACGTCTGCCGCGCTGAGCCCTGCCTGCGCCATGCGCATGTCGAGCGGCCCATCGTTGCGGAACGAGAAGCCGCGTTCGGCCTGGTCGAGCTGCATGGAAGAGACGCCGATGTCGAGCACAACGCCGTCGGCGCTTTCGACATGCTCGTCGAGCGTCGAGAACGGCGCCTGCACCAGCCGCAGCCGGCCGCCCGATTGCTGTTCGAGAACACGACCCGCCGCGATGGCATCGGGATCGCGGTCGATGGCCACGACCGAAGCACCGGTTGCAAGAACAGCCGTGGTGTAGCCGCCGGCGCCGAACGTGCCGTCGACGATTACTTCGCCGGCTTTGGGCGAAAGCGCCTCCAGAACTTCGGCAAGGAGGACCGGAATGTGGCGGACTGGTCCGCCAACGGCGTGAAGATCATCGCCGTCGCCCACCATCATTCCGGTCGCTCCCCAGGCTTCGTCCCCTGCCGAAGCTGCAAAAGCCGGGCGCGCGCCTGCGCTCCATAGGCGGCAAGTCGCCCCGGCTCCCAGATCTGAAAGAAATTGCCGCGGCCGACAAAGGCCACTTCCGCCGAAATGCCGGTATGCTCGCGGATGAAATCGGTCATCGTGATGCGACCGTCCTGGTCCAGTTTCAGGAACGACCCGTCGCCATGGCAGAAGAAGGACATGTCGTCCGCCGTCTGCAGGAAGGGATCCTCCTGCGCGATGCGCTGCTCGTAGCGGTCGAGCAGGTCCAAGCCGCCGACATCCATCGCCGGGATATCCAGGCAGCGCAGGCCATAGAGGTCCGAATAGCCGCGTTTCTGCACGACCGAGCGGAAATGCGCCGGAACGGAGACCCGTCCCTTCGCATCGATCCTGTTCACCGCGCTTGACAGAAACCGGTCCATTACGTGCTACAGCCGCTTCCGCCGCCGCACCCCTCTGCATCGTTTCGCCCGCACCGCCGCAGCGCGGTCCCTTCCGAAGATTCGCGCCGTCCGTCGGGGCAAAAGCGCGCAAACGTACAGCCGCAGCGGCTGCCCGATTGGCGTACGCTTCACCCTGACGCGGAACGAAGGCTTTGGTATCGAAATGGGATATCATGGGGCACTATGGGCGTCAACGGGAACAGGCTTCACAAACGTGCGCGCAACAAGCTGGGAACGCAGCTGTGACGGCACGCCCGTCTTTATCCTCTATTAAGCCTAACGAAGGGTTTAGAGCCCCGTGGCCCAACCGGAGGGCGCTTGCTGCAACCCGTTGGCACGCATAGCGTCACCCGGTCTTCTTCCGTCGGCAACAAGGTGTGAGATCGATGTCCGAAACAGCCAGGTCGCGCGCCGCAGCACTTGCCCATTTGCGCAACAGCGGATTCGCCACGGGCGACCCGATCCCTTTGCCGCTGACCATGGCCGCCATCTTTCACACCCCAGGGGATGCGACCGGTTTTAATGAGTACGGCCGCTACAGCAATCCGACCTGGGATGCCGTCGAGCACGCTCTTGGCCATCTGGAAAACGCCCGGTGCATCACCTTCCCATCCGGAATGGCCGCGATCTCGGCGATTTTTTTCGCGCTTCTGAAGTCCGGCGACCGCGTGCTTTTGCCATCGGACGGCTATCACGCCACACGGGCGCTGGCCGAGCGCTTCCTCAAACCATTCGGTATTGCCTATGACTTGCGGCCCACATCGACCTTTCTCGACGGTGGCTTCGCCGGCTATCACCTGGCTTTCGTCGAGACCCCTTCGAACCCGCAACTGGATATTTGCGATATCGCCGCTGTCGCCAAGGCCGCCCACGAAGCCGGCGCGATCCTCGTTGCCGACAACACGGCGATGACGCCCTTCGGCCAGCGCCCGCTCGACCTCGGCGCCGACATCGTCGTCTCCGCCGACACCAAAGCGACCAATGGCCATTCCGACGTGCTGTTCGGCCACGTCGCCAGCCGCAGCGACGACATCCTCGCGGCCGTGACCGGCTGGCGAGAGATGTCGGGCGCCATCCCTGGACCGTTCGAGGCCTGGCTCGTGCATCGCGGGCTGGAAACGCTGGACGTGCGTTTCGACCGCATGTGTTCTTCGGCGGAGATTATCGCGCAAAGGCTGAAGGATCATCGCGCCGTAAGCGGCCTGCGCTTTCCCGGACTGGAGGGCGATCCGTCGCACAATCTCGCCCGCGCCCAGATGGAACGCTTCGGCTTTCTGGTTTCGTTCGAAATGGCCTCGGAAGAGAAGGCCGAGGCATTCATCAACAACTGCCCGCTGATTGAGGCGGCGACCTCCTTCGGCGGCGTCCACACCTCGGCCGAACGGCGCGCCAAACGCGGAGACGCCGTGCCTCCCGGTTTCGTGCGCCTGTCGGTCGGCTGCGAACCGCTGGAGGAGCTTTGGCAGGCGATCGAAGCATCTCTGGACGGGCTAGACGGCGCGCCAAAAGGCGCAGCCGGCTGATATCAAGAGATTTTACTGCGATATCACCGAGAGAAATTGCCAGCTGGCCTGTAAGCCGGGTTCTGTATGGCCCTCGCTCCTTGCGGCGCGAGAACGTGGCGGCCATTCATCTTGGGCGCATGTTGCCATGCGCCTCACGCAACCTACCCGGACGGTGAGCCGGAAACAGCCCTCGAGGGTTTCCCCTCGCACCGCCCCTATTCGGTCTTGCTCCCGGTGGGGTTTACCGTGCCGCTCCTGTTGCCAGTCGCGCGGTGGGCTCTTACCCCACCCTTTCACCCTTGCCGCGGATCCCGGTGGCCTTGCGGACACCGGATGCCGTGGCGGTTTGCTTTCTGTGGCACTTTCCCTGGGGTCGCCCCCGCCGGCCATTAACCGGCACCGTGTCTCCATGGAGCCCGGACTTTCCTCACCCGCAGCCTTTCGGCTTCGCGGGTGCGGCCGCCCGGCCAGCTGGCAGAGCGTATAAAGGGGTTCACGCCTGAAAACGCAAACGAAAAAAGCAGCTTATGCCTGGACGGTCACACAGGTGTCCCAAGCGCGGCCATCTGCACCTTCACCTTGCTGCAGTAAGCCGCCGACACCGGGTTCATGCGCTTGGCGGCGTGCCCGGCATTGTATTTCAGGATCGTGCCGCAGGTCGTGCCGCCGCCCAGACCCCTGGCCATGGCCAGGTACTTCATGCCGTATTTGATGTTGGTGTCGGGATTGAACAGGCCCTTGACCGAGCCGGTATAGCCCATCATCCGCGCCGTTGCCGGCTTGATCTGCATCAGCCCGATCTCGCCGGCGCCGCCGACGATGTTCGGTCGGTAGTTGCTCTCGATCTTGATCACGGCCTTGGCCAGCGACACCGGCACGCCTTCGGCCGCCGCATAGCGGGCGATGATAGCCGAATACTGGCCGGCCTCAGCGGGCGCAACTGCCGAAACCGCGGCATTCTGCGGGCGGATCGATGCCGTCGTCGTCAGATCGATGCTCTTCCTGTTGCGCTTCACATGCCGTTTGGCCGTCGCCTTTCGGGCCTTCACCGCAGCTGCCTTTTCGACCTTCGCAGTGGCCGTCCTCTTGGCCTTTGCACCCTGAGCTGCTTTAGGCGGGGCAGCCTTGACGGGTACGGCGGAGAATCCCTGGTCTGCCCTCTGGCTCAGTGGTGCGCCATTCGCCGCACCGATGGCAAAAGTCATTACGCCGGCAGCAACAGCTGCCGTTAAAACAGTCAATTTCTGCATGGGGTCCTGTTCTGTTTGAACCGCGCGAAGAACTTCACGCGGCTACACCAATCAATATCGGTACATCCGGAGGGCTAGAGGTCCGACAATTTGCACGGTTCGCCTTTGAAGGCCGAATTGGCGGCAAAGAAGGCGGTGCAAGTCACTTTGCGTGACAGATTGTAATTTATCGACTCAAAAAGGATTACTTTGACAGGATTGCCTTAGCGGAAGCCAGAAGCCTTTGCAGCGTGCGGATTGTCGAGCCGTCGGCCACGCCGTCGACCAGGCGCGGGCGGAAATGCCGCTGAAAGGCTTCGACCACGATCCCAGTCTGCCGGTCGAACACACCCGATACCTCCACCCCATAGCCGTAGACCGCCAGCATCGACTGCAGCGCCTCGACTTCCGGGCCCATATCGCCTGCCTTGAGCACAGCACCCCGCCGGACCGGCGCCGCCGGGACGAGGTGGCCGACACCGGCCGCGAACAGGGCTTTCCAGGGGAATTTTTCGCCCGGATCGATCTTGCGTCCGGGTGCCACGTCGGAATGGGCCAGCACCCTTTGCGCCGGAATAAAATGGCGTTGGACGATCCCCGCGCACAGGCCGATCACGGCATCGATCTGCCGCCTTGGAAAAGCGGGATAGCCGAGCGAATGGCCAGAATTGACGATCTCGATGCCGACCGAACAGGAGTTGATGTCGGTGCGTCCGAACCACGAACCCTTGCCGGCATGCCAGGCGCGGTCGCTTTCCCTCACCATCTGGACGATACGGCCGTCCTCATGGACGAGATAGTGGGCGGAAACCTCGCTCGCCGGATCGCACAGCCATGCCTCGGCACCGGGACCCGTCGCCATGCCGGTATAGTGCAGCACGATCATGTTGGGCTTGAGCGTGTCGCGCCGCGGGCCGAAATTCGGCGATACCCTGACCTCGGCGCTCGGCTCGTCGGGCAGGAAACTGCTCATATGTGCCGCAGGCCTCGCTCGATCATCTCATAGGCGGCATTGATCGCCGCGACCCTGGTCGTGGCGATCTTGATGAATTCCTGCGGCAGACCGCGTGCGATCAGCCGGTCGGGATGATTGTCGGAAACCAGCTTGCGGTAGCGTTTCCTGATCTCCTCGAATGGTTTTCCGCGCTCGATGCCGAGCACGACATAGGGATCGGCTGCACCCAGATCGACGTGCCGCGCCAGGATACTCTGGTAATGTGCCTCTTCGATCCGGAATATCTCGGCGATGCGATGCAGGAACAGGCCTTCGCGTTCGTGGATCATCCCGTCCGCCTTGGCTATGTGGAACAGGCCGTCGAGTATGTCCTCAAGCATCATGCAGTTCGCATGGCCCGAGCCGCATAACTGCGCCATGCGCGCGGCATAGATCTCGAACCCGGCGACGTCCCGCTTGGCCAGATCGTAAAGGCGCGCCACGTTGCGCGTCTCCTTCGGCGGAACCTCGAATATTTCCTGGAAGGCGCGCACCTCGTTCTGGGTGACAATGCCGTCGGCTTTGGCCATCTTGGCCGCCAGCGCGATCATCGCCACCGAAAAGGCGACGCGGCGCCGCAGATCCGGGTCACCGGAGAAAACGGTCCGCACGGCCTCCACGACATCGGCAACGCCTGACGACGCCGAAGACGAAACGCGTATGATGAAGTCGCCGAGGCGGTCCCAAATCGACATAGGGCTTCTTAGTGCGAACCGCCCACCGCTATCAAGCGAAGACAGTGCCGCAGGCTCGATCGATTTGGGATGCCTGACGAAGCGCCCAACCCTTGACAATGCGACCGGGCGCCACCGCGCTCGGTCACATTTGCTGGTATTCTGGCAGGAGAAGGCCGGCTTGATGCCGGCCTTTTCCGCTCATCTCATTCTACTGCGCGGGCGCAGCAGGTGCTGCCGGAGCCGGTTCGGCAGGCTTCGTAGCGTCAGGAGCTGCCGGGGCGGCAGGCTTCATCGGCTCTTCGGCTGCCGGCGGATTTGTGCTCTGTGTTGTGGTGTTGTCTGTGCCGCTGTCGCTGCACGCTGCCACCCCAAGCAGGGCAAGCGCCGAAAGCGACGCAAGAATGATCTTTTTCATCACATCTCTCCTTCAAGAAACGCTCACGTTCCTGTGAGCGGTCGAAGAGAAAATGCATCAGCTGGCCATGAGTTTCGTAACGTTGCGTTTCCGCATGTAACATCTTCGGATAGCTTGGTGATTGCCGTCCGACGAATGGCGAACTAACAGATAAAACAGAGAAAATGCCGGGAGTTGCAATGACCGAGAAATGGGACTTCTGGATCGATCGCGGCGGCACTTTCACCGATGTCATCGGCCGTGACCCTCAAGGCGGGCTGCATCCCAGAAAACTACTGTCGGAAAACCCCGAGGCCTATGCCGACGCCGCCATCCAGGGCATTCGCGACCTACTCGGGCTGAAATCCGGTGCGCCTGTACCGTCGGGGATGGTCGGCGACATCAAGATGGGCACCACCGTCGCCACCAATGCGCTTCTGGAGCGCAAGGGCGACCGTGTTCTGCTGCTCATCACCAAGGGCTTTCGCGACGCGCTGAGGATCGCCTACCAGGCGCGGCCGGACATCTTCGCCAAGGAGATCATCCTGCCCGAACAGCTCTACGAGCGGGTCATCGAGATCGACGAGCGCGTGCGTGCCGATGGCCGCGTCGAACGCCTGCTCGATATTGCTGCTTGCCGCCCGGCCGTCGAGCAGGCGAAGGCCGATGGCATCGACGCGGTGGCCATCGTCTTCATGCATGCCTGGAAGTACCCCGACCACGAGAAGGCGGTGGCAAAAGTCTGCCGCAAGCTCGGCTTCGGCCAGGTCTCGGTCAGCCATGAGGTGTCGCCGCTGATCAAGCTGGTCGGCCGCGGCGACACCACCGTCGTCGACGCCTATCTGTCGCCGATCCTGTCGAGGTATGTGCAAAGGGTGGCCGGGGAGCTTGGCGACGGCCCTCGCCTTATGTTCATGATGTCCTCTGGCGGCCTTACCGCCGCCGATATGTTCCAAGGCAAGGACGCGCTTCTCTCCGGTCCGGCCGGCGGTGTGGTCGGCATGGTCGAAACGGCGAAGCTCGCCGGCTTTGAAAAAGTCATCGGCTTCGACATGGGTGGCACCTCGACTGACGTCGCCCATTATGACGGCGAATACGAGCGTGCTTTCGACACCGAGGTAGCCGGCGTGCGCATCCGCGCCCCGATGATGCGCATCCACACCGTCGCCGCCGGCGGCGGCTCGATCCTGCACTATGAGACCGGCCGTTTCCGCGCCGGACCGGATTCGGCCGGCGCCAATCCCGGTCCTGCCGCCTACCGGCGTGGCGGCCCGCTCGCCGTCACCGACGCCAATGTCATGCTGGGCAAGCTGCAGCCCGACTTCTTCCCCGCCATTTTTGGCCCGGGCCAGAACGAGCCGCTCGATGTCAAGACCGTGCGTGAAAAATTCATGGCGCTCGCCACCGAAATCGGAGATGGCCGCCCGCCGGAAGCCGTCGCCGAAGGCTTCGTCACCATCGCCGTCGAGAACATGGCCAACGCCATCAAGAAGATCTCGGTGCAGCGCGGCTACGATGTCACCGAATATCTGCTGAACTGCTTCGGCGGTGCCGGCGGCCAGCACGCCTGCCTCGTCGCCGACGCGCTCGGTATGGAGGCAGTGCTCATGCATCCCTTCTCCGGACTGCTCTCGGCCTACGGCATCGGCCTGTCGTCGGTCTTCGCCTCGCGCCAGCAGGCGCTGCTGCAGCCCCTGGCGGAAGGATCCCTGCCGGCGATCGACGACCTCATCGCGACATTGCGAAAAGCCGTCATCGAAGAGCTCGCCGCGCAAGGCATTGGTGAAGACGCCGTCGCCTCGAAGCCGGTACTGCAGATCCGGTATGACGGCACCGACACGGCATTGCCGGTAAACTTCGAACATGGCTCGATTTCGCGAGCCAGAAGCGATTTCGAGGCGGCCCACAAGGGTCAGTTCGGCTTCGTCTATGACGACAAGCCGATGATCGTCGAATCTGTTGGCGTCGAGGGCACCGATACTGGCGGTGGCCGCCGCGATGAAGGTGAATCACCAACCGAAGATCTTGTCGTAGGTTCTTCCGAGACCCGCAAAATCTTTGCCGAAGGCGAATGGCGCGACACCGGCGTCTTCCGGCGTGAGGCGCTCAAACCGGGCAACAGGGTTTTCGGCCCGGCCTTGGTCATCGAGCCTAACCAGACCATTGTCATCGAGCCCGGCTGGCAGGCCGAAATCACCGCCAGGAACCATGTGCTGCTGCGCCGCATCGAGAAGAAGCGCCGCCAGGCGGCGCTCGGCACCGCCGCCGATCCGGTGATGCTGGAGGTCTTCAACAACCTGTTCATGTCGATCGCCGAGCAGATGGGCGTGACGCTGCAGAACACTGCCTATTCCGTCAACATCAAGGAACGGCTGGATTTCTCCTGCGCCGTCTTCGACCGCCATGGTGCGCTGGTCGCCAACGCCCCGCATATGCCGGTGCATCTGGGCTCGATGGACCGCTCGGTCGAAACCATCATCAGGCTGAACTCGGGCGACATCCACCCCGGCGACGTCTTCGCCCTCAACGCGCCCTACAATGGCGGCACGCATCTGCCTGACATCACGGTGGTTACACCGGTGTTTGATGACGCAAAGGAGAAGATCCTTTTCTGGGCGGCCTCGCGCGGCCACCACGCCGACGTCGGCGGCACCGCGCCAGGGTCGATGACGCCGCTCGCCACCACGGTCGACGAGGAAGGCGTGCTGTTCGACAATTTCCGCATCGTCGATCGTGGAAAATTCCGCGAGCCCGAGCTGGAAACGCTGCTCACCGACCACCCCTACCCGGCCCGCAATCCGCACCAGAACATCGCCGACCTCAAGGCGCAGATCGCCGCCAACGAGAAGGGCGTGGCCGAACTGCGCAAGATGGTTGCGCATTTCGGCCTCGATGTCGTCGAGGCCTATATGGGCCATGTCCAGGACAATGCCGCCGAGAGTGTGCGCCGCGTGCTGGAGCGCCTGCCCGACAGTTCCGAATACGAATATCCGACCGACACCGGCCAGATGATCAAGGTGAAGATCACGGTCGACCGGCAAAAGCGCGAGGCGACCGTCGATTTCACCGGCACCTCGCCGGTAATGAAGAACAATTTCAACGCGCCTGAACCGGTCGCCCGTGCCGCCGTTCTCTATGCCTTCCGCGTCATGGTCGAGGACATGATCCCGATGAATGCCGGGTGTCTGCGTCCCATCAACATAATTATCCCGGACGGCTGCATGCTCAAACCGTCCTATCCTGCCGCCGTCGTCGCCGGCAATGTCGAGACCTCGCAGCATGTCACCAACGCGCTGTTCGGCGCCATGGGGGCGATGGCCAATGCGCAAGGCACGATGAACAACCTCACCTTCGGCAACAAGCAGTATCAGTACTACGAGACGATCTGCTCCGGCTCGCCGGCCGGCCAGATGAATACCGGCCGCGGTTTTGCCGGCACTTCAGGCGTCCACACACATATGACCAATTCTCGTCTCACCGACCCGGAGGTGCTGGAACTGCGCTTTCCCGTCCTGCTTGAGGATTTCCATATCCGCGAGGGTTCCGGCGGCAAGGGCAAATGGGGTGCCGGCGACGGCACCAAGCGCACGATCCGCTTCCTCGAGAAGATGGAATGCGCAATCCTGTCCTCGCACCGCAACCGCCCGCCACAGGGCTTGGACGGTGGCGGCGACGGCGAGGCCGGCTCGACCAAGGTCCGCCGCAACAGCGGTTCGGTCGAGGTGCTGAAGGCCTGCGACCAGACCGTGCTCGACGCCGGCGAGGCCGTCATCCTGACAACGCCGACCCCGGGCGGGTTCGGCAAGGCCTGATTTGGCGTCAACAGCCTGTCACGGGGCTGTCATGACGCTGCGCTACCCGCTTGCGCCAACGCAAACGGGGAATCACCTTGCCATGACGGACGTTTCCGGAGATCTGGTTTTTCGCCGCGGCAAGGAAGTTGGAAAAGCCGTCTACCAGAACCGGCCGCTGTCGAAGGCCGGTCTTTCCGAGCGGCTTTTCGCCTTCCTCTTCTCCGGCCTCGTCTACCCGCAAATCTGGGAAGATCCCGATGTCGACATGGAGGCCATGCAGCTTGGCCACGGCCATCGTGTCGTCACCATCGCGTCGGGCGGATGCAACATCCTGGCCTACCTCACGCGCTCGCCGGAGCGGATCGATGCCGTCGACCTCAACGCCGCCCACATTGCGTTGAACCGCATGAAGCTCGAGGCGGTGCGGCATTTGCCGTCGCAAGGCGACCTGTTCCGCTTCTTCGGCGCTGCCGACACCAGTCACAATTCGGAAGCCTACGACCGTTTCATCGCGCCGCATCTCGATCCGGTCAGCCGACATTACTGGGAGCACCGCAACTGGCGCGGACGCCGTCGCATTGCCGTCTTCGACCGCAATTTCTACCAGACCGGCCTGCTCGGCCTGTTCATTGCCATGGGCCACCGCGTCGGCAAATTCTTCGGCGTCGACCCGGCCGGCATTATGCAGGCCAGGAACATCGGAGAGCAGCGCCGCTTCTTCAACGAGGAACTGGCGCCGGTCTTCGAAAAGCCCCTGCTGAAATGGGCGACGTCGCGAAAAGCCTCGCTGTTCGGCCTGGGCATTCCGCCGGCGCAATACGATTCGCTGATCACCTCCGGTGACGGCACCATGGCGAGCGTCCTGAAAGCCCGGCTCGAGAAGCTCGCCTGCGATTTTCCGCTGAACACCAACTATTTCGCCTGGCAGGCCTTTGCCCGCCGCTATCCCGAGCCCGGCGTGGCCGCCCTGCCCGCCTATCTCGAAAAGCGCAACTACAAGACCATCCGCGACAATGTCGACCGGGTCGCCATCCATCATGCCAATCTGATCGAGTTCCTTGCCGGCAAGGATGCCGGCACGGTCGACCGCTTTGTGCTGCTTGACGCGCAGGACTGGATGACCGACGACCAGCTCAATGCGCTGTGGGCCGAGATCACCCGCACGGCATCGGCCGGCGCCCGCGTCATATTCCGCACCGCCGCCGAGCCCAGCCTGCTGCCCGGCCGCGTCTCCAATTCGCTGCTCGATCAGTGGAACTATGAGGACGAGCCTTCGCACGAGTTCTCGGCCCGTGACCGATCGGCCATCTATGGCGGCTTCCACCTCTATGTGAAGCGGCCCGCATGAGCGCGAGCGAGCTGCCGGCCAGGCATGCCGAACTGATGGACGGCGTCTATCGCTGGCAGCGCCATATCTACGACCTGACCCGCAAATATTACCTGCTCGGCCGCGACCAGATGATCGCCGGCCTGGACGTGCCGGCGAAAGGTACGGTGCTCGAACTCGGCTGCGGCACCGGCCGCAACATTGTGCTTGCCGCCCGCCGCTATCGCGACGCCCGCTTCTTCGGCCTCGATATTTCGGCCGAGATGCTGGAAACGGCCACAGCCGCCATTGCGCGCGAAGGCCTGTCCGACCGCGTCGCACTGGCGCGTGGCGACGCTACCGATTTCGACGCCAGGGCGCTGTTCGGCATCGAGAGTTTCGACCGCATCTTCGTGTCCTATTCGCTGTCGATGATCCCCGGTTGGGAGAAGACAGTTTCGGCCGCACTCGCCGCCCTTGCGCCTGGCGGTTCGCTGCATGTCGTCGATTTCGGTCAGCAGGAAGGCCTGCCAGGCTGGTTCCGGACCTTGCTGCGCGGCTGGCTGAGAAAATTCCATGTCGCGCCGCGTGAATCCCTGCGCGACGTCCTGGAATCGGAATCTCGGCGAAGCGGCGCAACCTTCCGTTTTCGCACGCTTTATCGCGGTTATGCATGGCTCGCCGTGATCCGGCAGTCAAAAGGCTAATGCAGCGCCTTCACCAGCGCCCCCAGCATCGTCTGCGGTCGATAGCCTAGCGTGGCCGGCGTCAGCCCGAGCCGAACCACCACCAACTGCTCTGACGGAACGATGGCAACGGTCTGCCCGTCATGTCCCTCCATCCAGTAGGTATCCTTGGGCAGGCCCGCCGCGACGCCGGCGCCGGGGTTTTCCTCGTCGCCCGGTGCCTCGATCCACACCTGGCCCTTGCCATAGACTTTCGAAGCCGGCGCCGGCTCGCGCATCCAGTCGACGAAGCCGGCCGGCAGGATGTCCTTGCCGTTCCAGACCCCACCTTGCAGCAGGAACTGACCGAAACGCGCCCAGTCATGCGCCGTCGCGTAGAGATAGGACGAGCCGACGAACGTGCCCTGCTCGTCGGTTTCGAGCACTGCGCTGTGCATGCCGAGCGGCTCGAACAGCGCCGTCCGCGGCCAGGTCAGCGCCTTGTCCTTGTCGCCGATGGCGTCCTGCCAAAGCCGCGACAGCATCACCGCCGTGCCGCTCGAATAGGAGAAAACCTTGCCCACCTCGCCGGTCAGCGGCTTGGATTCGGCAAAGCCCGCCATATCAGGCTCGAGATAGAGCATGCGCGTGACGTCGGCGACGTCGCCATAGTCTTCGTTGAACTCCAGCCCGCTCGACATCGCCATCAAGTCGGCAAGGCTGATAGTGGCGCGGCCGTCGGCTTTCCATGGCCCGAAAAGGCCCTGGCTGGTCACCGCCATCTTGCCGTCCTTGACCAGCGTGCCGACGATCGCAGCGTTGACCGTCTTGGTCATCGACCAGCCGAGCAGCGGTGTCTTATGCGAAAAGCCTTCGCCATAACGCTCGGCGACGATGCGGCCGTTCTTCACCACCACCACCGCCCGCATGCCGGTGCCGGCCATGGCCGCGTCGTCGAGGATCTTGGCGATCTCCGGTGCCTGCGAGGCGTCGACCCGTTCGCCTTCCGGCCACAGCGCATCCTGCCTGGTGTCGGCGGGTTCGGCGTAGGTCACCGTCTTCCTCGCCTTGCCGGTGTTGCCATCCGGAACCGAAGCGCAGCCCAGCCCGTCACGCGCGACGGCGACACTTCTGCCGAGCATACCGAGCAAGCCTGCCGAAACCATCCCGCGTTCCTTGTCGACCTGCACCTTCATCAGCCTGAGCAGCGGATGGCCCGGCGCCTGCACGTCGACAGCGAGCACTTCATTGGCGTCGCGCCCGGCAATGAAGACGTTCGAGCAGACGATCTTGGCCGAATAGCCCGAACCGACTCGGATCAATTCCGGCGGCGCGATATAGAGCCAGGCAAACAGGGCAGCTATCGCCAGCACGATCAGGCCGAGCAGCCATTTGACGATCTTCACGACGATCCGCATCTTTTCCCCCCGGTGTTTTTCGCGCTCGATTTATGTCATCGATTTGCATTGCTTCGGCAAAATCTCTGTTCTTGTCGAGCGCCGTCAACCTGATATCAACCATGTTCGGCGATCACCTGATGCATGTCGCCCAAAAGTGCTCGGCGGTTTTGGGATAACGACATGCATGAAACGAGAGTCTAAAATGCGTCGCACCGACGCGTTTTAGGAAGGCGGGCGATCCTGTGGGGTGATCGTCCGGCGGGGCCAGATCGAAGGGGCACCAGCAGAAACGACCCATCAGTGGCCGGCTGAACCCGGCTCAGGAGTAGAGAGATGCGCCGTCTCCCGGCTCTCATCATGCTGACGCTGTTGGGCGCCTGCTCGACCGTGGACGATCTCTCGCCGCTGTCGCCATCCTCGTCCAACAACCCGACAATCGCGGTGCGTGCACCGCGTTTCGAGGATTCCAAGCCGCATGAATGGGACAGCGGCGCGCCGTGGAACTATGCCGTCCACGGCACCGATGTCTCCAAATACCAGACATCGGTCGACTGGCCGGCCGCCAAGGCCAGCGGCATCTCCTTCGCCTTCATCAAGGCGACCGAGGGCGGCGACCGCTTCGACGAGTATTTCAACGAGCACTGGGCACGCACCAGGGCCGTGGGCATACCCCGCGCGGCCTACCATTTCTTCTATTTCTGCACGCCCGCCGCCACCCAGGCGCGCTGGTTCATCGCCAACGTGCCCGTCGACCGTTCGGCCATGCCGCCGGTGCTGGACATGGAATGGAACCCGAAATCGCCGACCTGCAGACTGCGCCCGAACGCCGCGACGGTGCGCTCGGAGATGAGCACTTTCCTTGAAATCGTCGAGCGGCACTACGGCAAGAAGCCGATCATCTACACCTCGGTCGACTTCTTCGACGACAACGGTCTGTCGACCTTCCGCGGCTATCCCTATTGGCTGCGCTCGGTCGCCGGCCATCCGCGTCAGAAGTACGGCAGCCATCCGTTCACCTTCTGGCAGTACACCGGCACCGGTATCGTTCCCGGCATGACCGGCAAATCCGATATCAACGTCTTCAACGGCTCCGAAGCCGCCTGGAACAAGTGGCTGCGGCAGAACACCCGTTGACACCGGGGCCCGCGCCTGCTTTTCGACACAGCCGGCGGCGAACATTTGCAATCGCCGACAATCCAGAGCGCCGCGCGTTCGAAATCGACGCGCAAAGGATGCTCTAGCACTTGGTTTCGGAAGGAAGCTGATGCGATTGCGTTCCAAGGCCCTCGCGGCGCTCATCCTGTTCGCCACGGCGTTGCCGGCGGCAGCCCAGGAATGCGGCGGCGATTTCGAGGCATGGAAGCAGGGCGTGGCGACCGAAGCCAAGGCGGCTGGCGTCGGCACTCACGGCCTCGATGCGCTGGAAGCTGCCAGCATCGACGACAAGGTGCTGGCGCGCGATCGCGCCCAGGGTGTGTTTTCCCAGACCTTCATCCAGTTCTCGAACCGCATGATCTCGGCCTATCGGCTGAAGCAAGGCGCCGCCAACCTCAAGAAATACGCCGACGTGTTTGCCCGCGCCGACCAGCAGTTCGGCGTCCAGGCGCCTGTCATCGCCGCCTTCTGGGCGCTGGAGACCGATTTCGGTGCCGTGCAGGGCGACTTCCACACGTTGAGCGCGCTGGTCACGCTCGCGCACGACTGCCGCAGGCCGCAATTGTTCCGGCCCCAACTGGTGCCGCTGCTGACGCTGATCGACCGCGGGGTCGTGCCGGCCGACGTCACCGGCGCCTGGGCCGGCGAGATCGGCCAGACGCAGATCCTGCCCTCCGACTATCTCACGCGTGGCGTCGACGGCGACGGTGACGGCGTGGTCGATTTGCGCGGCAGCGTGCCGGACGTGATCATGACCACGGCCAACAAGATCCTGTCGCGCGGCTGGAAACGCGACCAGCCCTGGATTGAGGAAGTGCGCGTGCCTAACGACATGCCGTGGGACCAGACCGGCCGCACCAACAAGCTGCCGCTATCGCAATGGGCCGCCTGGGGCGTCACCAACCCGAACGGCACGCCACTCATCGACAACGGCCTGAAGGCTGGTCTGGCGCTGCCGATGGGCCGCAAGGGGCCGGCCTTCCTCGCCTACGACAATTTCGACGTCTATCTCGAATGGAACCAGTCCTTCACCTATGCGCTGACCGCGGCAAGCCTCGCAGCGCGGCTCGCCGGCGCGCCGCAATTCGACCCGCGCACCCCTGAATCCGGGCTCAGCGGCGACCAGATGAAGGCGCTGCAGACCAAGCTCGAAGCCAGAGGCTACGACGTCGGCACGGTCGACGGCATCCTCGGCACGAACACCCGCGAAGCCATCCGCAAGGAACAGATGCGGCTTGGGTTGCCGGTGGACGGCTGGCCGACGCCGGATCTGCTGGCGCGGCTTTAGCTCCCTCTTCCTTCTCCCCCCCTGGGTGAGAAGGAAGAACTCAATCCGCCATCGTCTCCAAACTCGCAAATCCCTCCGGCGCATCGCCTTCGTCGAACGGCGTCGTCACCTCGACGAAGGTGTCGGGGTAGAAGCCGTTGAAGCGGGTCCTCAGCGACAGCGAATAGGCGCCGATATGGCCGATTTCGATCCAGTCGCCGGTGTCGACGGTTTCCGGCAGCCAGAACGGCCGCGACAGGATGTCGACGGAATCGCAGGTTGCACCGCACACTTTGAACGGCACGATTTTCTTTTCCTCGCCATTGCGCGAGCGGATCGCCGGGTCGGGAATGAAGCGCGCCGGCAGCGTGATCTTGCCGGTCCATGAATCCGACAGCGACGCCCAGATGCCGTCATTAATGTAGAGCCGCTTGCCCTTGCGCAGCAGCACGCGCACGATCAGCGACAGGCACCGCGCCACGATCACCCGGCCGGGCTCCGCCACCAGCGGGATCTGGTCGAACTGATATTCCTTCAGGTCGCCCGAAAGCCGCGACATGATCTGGCCGAGCGACGGCATCTCGATCTGCTTGCGGTTGGGGTCGTGGCCGTACTCGGCCGGAAAACCACCGCCGACATCGAGCCCGGCAATGTCGAAGGAGACGCGGTTGCGCACCCAGTCGGCCGAGGCCAGCGCCCGCTCATAGGTATCGGGATCCTCGATCTGGCTGCCGACATGGAAGCAGAGGCCGACCTTGTAGCCGGTGCGGTTCAGCCGTTCGGCGAGTTCCACCGCGTAGGCCGGCCCGGCGCCGAACTTCTTCGACAGTTCGTAGGCCGCCGACCCCTTCGTCTGCATGCGCACGAACACGGTGATTGCGCCGGGGTCGATGTCGAGCGCCCGCACCACCCGTGTCAGCTTGGTGATCTCGTCCTCATGATCGAGCGAGATGACGCGGATGCCGTATTTCTCCAGCGCCAGCTTGATGTCCGACTGCGCCTTGATCGGATGCATGTAGAGCATCTCGGCGTCGGGTGAGACGGCGCGCACGGCGGCGAATTCGCCGGGCGAAGCGACATCGAAGGCGATGACGCCGGCCTCGACCAGCGCCTTCAATACGATCTGCTCGCCATTGGTCTTGACCGCATAGGCAGTCTTGCCGGGGAACATGCCCATGAACTGTCTGGCGTCGGCCTTCAAAACCTCCGGCCGGAAGCAATAGACCGGATCGTCCGGACGAAGCGCCAGCGCCGCCTCGCGGGCATTTTCGAATCGCTGCATGGACGAATCCCCTGAACCTTGGCTGCGCACAATTAATCCAAGCTAACGGCTAAAGAAAACAATTCTGTGTCTCGCGCCTCTGGCGGCACGGCGCTACGGCAATTCCAAGCAATGCTACGCCATCGATCGGGTTTCGGGTGGCCCTTGCCGCGGGAGCGGATATGGCTTGATCACATGCCCACAGGTTTGGCATTCGGCGTCTGGGAGGACATTCACATGGCGACAGCCGCAACCGTCACGGCGCGCGGACCGATGGTGCTCAAGGACTGGGGGCAGCTTCTGTTGCTCGGCGCCATCTGGGGCGGCTCGTTCTTCTTCGCCCGCATCGCCGTGTCGGAATTGGCCCCGCTGGTGCTGGTGCTGTTTCGCGTCGCCATCGCGGCGGCAGCACTCCAGCTTTATCTCGGCTGGCGCGGCCCCTCCTTCCGCCTCGCCTTCCCGCATGCCGGCCTGTTCTTCCTGCTGGCGCTTGCCAACAATGTCGTTCCCTTCTCGCTGATCTTCGCCGGCCAGACCGAGCTTGGCGCCGGCCTAGCCTCGGTGCTCAACTCAACGACGCCGTTCTGGACACTGATCCTCGCCAACGCGCTGACATCAGACGAAAAGCTATCCTGGAACAAGCTTGCCGGCATAGCGCTCGGCATCGCCGGCACGGCGGTGATGATCGGTCCGGGCCTGCTTGCCGGGCTGGGCGGTCCGGTCTGGGCGAAGTTCGCGCTGATCGGCGCCTCGTTGTCCTATGCCGTCGCGCTGATGATCGCCCGCCGCTTCAAGGGCGTGCCCTCGCCGATCGTCGCCACGGGACAATTGACGGCCTCGACCGTCATCATGATCCCGGTCGTGCTCATCGCCTATGGTCCCGCCGGCCTGTTCTCGGCTTCGCCGCCGGTCTGGGCGGCGGTGCTGGCGCTGGCACTGCTTTCCACCGCCTTCGCCTACATCCTCTATTTCAACCTCGTCGCCTCGGCCGGCGCCACCAACGCTTCGCTGGTCACCCTGATCGTGCCGGCAAGCGCCATGCTGCTCGGCTTCCTGTTCCTCGGCGAACGGCTTGAACTGTTCGAAATGGGCGGCATGGCGCTGATCGCGTTCGGCCTGGTGACGATAGATGGACGCCTGTTCGGGCGACGTTGATGCTGCCCTCATTGGATGCGGAAGGGGACGATCTAAACACTTTGATTGACCCTCGCACCCTGCGAAGCCCGCACAGCAAAGGTCGAATTTCATTTTCGGGCGGACGCGGTAGCGCTGCCATGCCTCGCTTCCGCCGCCGGCGCGCCACAATTTATTCACAACCCTTGAGCCGGCTTTTGCCGAAGAGTTTCAATGCCTAACGCCGAAAGCCAGGTCGCAAACCCACAATCATGTCGCATTGCAGCACGTTTTCCGCTTGCCTGTGGCACAAATGACCCTAGACTCCAGACATAGCTCTTTAAGAGGAGGCTATGACATGGGACTGACGAGGCCAATCAACGCATTGATGATTTGTGCAGCGTTCGCATTCATCGGCGCCCTTATCATAGGTGTTCTTCCGTAACCGCCAGAGCGGAAGAAAATAGCAGCTGATATCAGACCAATTTCGAAAGGCCGGGTTTTTACCCGGCCTTTTGCATTTTCATGCCGCGACAAATTCAGGCTGCAGCCGATCCCGCAGCTTCCGCCTCATGCGAGCGAATGCCGATCATGTGGCAGATGGCAAAGACCAGGTCGGCGCGGTTCATGGTGTAGAAGTGGAAATCGCTGACGCCGCGTTCGACCAGGTCGAGCACCTGCTCGGCCGCCACGGCGGACGCGACCAGCGCATGTGTCTGCGGGTCGTTCTGCAGCCCCTCGAAGCGCTCGGCCAGCCATGCCGGCACCAGCGCTCCGCAACGCGTCGAGAAATTGGCGACCTGGGTGAAATTGTGCACCGGCAGAATGCCCGGCACGATCGGGATGTAGATGCCGGCGCGCCGCGCCCGCTCGACATAGCGCTCGTAGAGATCGTTGTCGAAGAAGAACTGCGTGATCGCCCGTGTCGCGCCATTGTCAGCCTTGCGCTTCAGCATGTCGAAATCGGTGGCGAAGTCCGGGCTTTCCGGATGCTTTTCCGGATAGGCCGAGACCGAAATGTCGAAATCGCCGGCCCCCTTCAGCGCCCCGACCAGTTCGGCGCCATTGGCGTAACCATCGGGATGCGGCCTGTAGGCAGTGCCGACGCCTGCCGCCGGATCGCCGCGCAGGGCGACGAAGCGGGTGACGCCCATATCGGCGAATTCCCGGACAACGGCGTCGACCTGATCGCGGGCCGCATCGACGCAGGTCATATGCGCCGCCGGCGTCAGCGTCGTTTCGTTGAGGATGCGCTTGACCGTGCGGGCCGTGCGCTCACGGGTCGAGCCGCCGGCGCCGTAGGTCACCGAGACGAATCTCGGCTTGAGCGGCTCCAGCCGGGTAACCGTGTCCCACAGCCTCGCTTCCATCTCGTCGGTCTTCGGCGGGAAGAACTCGAACGAAACCCGGACCTTGTCGCCGATGTCGGGGCGGCGGGAAAAGCGGAACTGGTTCATCAGGCTATTTCCCCCATCGGGTATGCTTGGCTGGGTTGGCTGTCGTTGGACGGGTCGGCGATCAGCATGCGGCGGTCGCGGCCGAGCCACAGCTTGACCGTGAGCCTGGCCTCGTTGGCGCCGCGCGGTTCGAACTCCTGGCTGTCCTCGAGCGCGAGCCCTGCCTCGGCGAACCACTCGGCGATCTGCCGGTCGGAAAAGCCAAGCCTGACATGCGCATGCTGATCACGCAGGAATTCCAGCGTATGCGGCGCGAAATCGACGATCACCAGCCGGCCCGCCGGGCGCAGCAGCCTTGCCGCCTCGCGGATGGCGCGGGCGGGATCGTCGAGATAGTGCAGCACCTGATGGATGGTGACGAGATCGAAGGCATCGCGCTCGACCGGCGGCGCGAAGATGTCGCCCTGCCGCACCTGCGCATTCGAAACGCCGGCCTTGTCGAGATTGGCGCGCGCCACGGTCAGCATCTCGCGCGACATGTCGATGCCGACGCCGCGCCGATAGAGCGGCGAAAAGATTTCGAGCAGCCGCCCGGTGCCGGTGCCAAGGTCGAGCATCGACTGAAACGGCCGCTTGCCGACAAGCTTGAGCAAGGCTGATTCCACGGCGCGATCCGGCACATGCAGCGAGCGGATATGATCCCAGCTCGCGGCATTCTCGGAAAAGTACTCGGCGGCGCGGTCCTGGCGCTTGCGTTTGACCGACGCCAGCCGCTCGAGGTCGCGCTCGACCTGCGGATCGGCGCCGCGGATACCTGAGATCAGCCTGATCACGAAATCACGGGCCGAATCCGTATCCGAAAGCCGAAAGAAGGCCCAGGAGCCCTCCTGGTAACGGCCGATCAGCCCGGCCTCCAAAAGCAGCTTGAGGTGGCGCGACACGCGCGGCTGCGACTGACCGAGGATTTCGGTAAGATCAGAAACGGTAAGGTCGCCGCGCGACAAGAGTGCCAGAATGCGGAGCCGGCTCGATTCGGCCGCCGCCTTCAACGTATCCACCATTGTGTCGAGCGAGACATGCATGAGCGCTTCTCTTTTGAAAAAGATATAAACATATGTTTATGTCGAATTTGATAACCATGCAAGACCCATGTCGCTTCCGGACAAGAAAATGACGCATGCATGATCCACAGGCGGAAAGCGGTTTTCGGATGAACGAGGCGAAAACCATGTTCGAGGCGCGCAGCGGCGAAAGGCTGCTGGAAACCGATCCGGCCGATATGCCGGGGGATGGCCACGTCGTCTTCATCGGCCGCATCGCCTCGCCATGGACGAGCCGGGAGACCTGTCCGAAGAACATGAGGGCCGCCCGGGAGGCAGGCCGCGGTGCCACACTGCTGGTCGACCCACCCTATCGCGACGGCCTGGCGGGACTGGAACGCGCCAGCCACGTCATCATCCTTTCCTGGCTCCATCATGCGCCGCGGAATCTGATCGTGCAGAAACCCCGCCATGCCGCTGAACCGAAAGGCGTTTTCTCGCTGCGCTCGCCTGCCCGGCCGAACCCAGTCGGGTTGCATGTGGCGAAGCTCGTCGGGGTCGACATCGGCAATGGCTGCATTGAACTCGATGCCATCGACGTGCTCGACGGCACGCCGGTCATCGACCTGAAACCCTATTTCGCCTCGATCGACGCTTTTGCCGATGCGACCATTGCTGGGCGGGACGAGCCATGAAAGCGCCGACCAACCGCCGTCGCGCCATCGCCAAGGCGCTGACCACGCTTTTGCCGCTGGCGCCCTATGCCGACATCGAAAAAATCCGTGCCGACGCCGGCAGGGCGCATTTGCACAATCTGCCGCCGTCTATCTCCGTCTGGCTGGCGACCACCGCCCATATCCGCCATGTCCACACCGATTACGAAAAGCTTCTTGCCGAAGGCTATGACCGAGACTCCGCGCGTTTCTTCGTCATCGAACAGACCAACATCGTGCTGACCCGCTGGCGCGCCACGCGGCTGCTCGATTCCGACGACGAGGAAGAATGAGGCGGGCAGCCGCTACTGCCGGGTCAGCACGGCGACGGCGTTGTAGGGCTGGCCATCTGCCTGGCCGACCCAGACCCAGGACAGGTTTCCCTTGAAGAACCTGACGGTGATCGTGCCGCCATCGACGCACTTGTCCTGGCCAAAGGTAATGCTCTCCCGGAACTCCGCCGAGCTGTCGTCCCTCGAAAGCTGAGTGAGAGACCCGCCACAACTGAGCGACGGATAGTCGATCGACGCGCCGCTGTCGTTGATGGTCATGGCAATCGACCAGTCGGCGCCGGCAGCACCGGCCGGGCTTTGATGGCCATTGCCGACCCAGGTACCGGTCAAGGACGGCACATTCACCACGCAAGGGACGTTCTGGAAGATCGGCGTCAACTCGCTGCCCGTCTTCTCGCAGCGATATGTCTGGCCGCTTTGACATAGCTCCTCGCCTTCGCGCGCGCATTGAGCGAAGGCTTCGCCGCTGCCGACGAAAACGACCATCGCAAAGATGATTGCACCAAGCCCCGTATGCCTGTCCATGTCCCCCTCCGGCCGGACATTCCCGCCGCCAACCGTAAGGGAAAACCAGCATTCCACCTAGAACAAAGAGGAGCGCATAGGTGGCTCTATGTAACCCGCTGAGCGCCGCTAGCCTGACCATGGATCGAGCGATGGACAGGGAGAGTTTGCGATGAGCCGAGACACTGCAACGGAGCGAGCCATACCGCTGCCGCCTCTTTCCGAGCTCCATATCGATCCGCACTCTTATCCGGACGGCGTTGCCTTCCTGGACGGCCAGTACCTGCCGATGTCGCAGGCCAAGATCTCGGTGTTGGATTGGGGCTTTCTGCATTCCGACGCCACCTACGACACGGTGCATGTCTGGGACGGTCGCTTCTTTCGGCTCGACCTGCATCTCGACCGCTTCTTCGGCGGGTTGGAGAAGCTGCGCATGGCGATCCCGTTCGACCGCGACAGCGTCGCCGAGATCCTGCACGATTGCGTCGCGCTATCCGGCCATCGCGCCGCCTATGTCGAGATGCTGTGCACGCGTGGCGCGTCGCCGACCTTCAGCCGCGACCCGCGCCAGGCGATCAATCGCTTCATGGCCTTCGCCGTGCCCTTCGGCTCGGTCGCCAATGCCGAGCAGTTGCGGCGCGGCCTCAATGTCGCGATCAGCGACAAGGTGCGCATCCCGCCGGCCTCAGTTGATCCGGCGATCAAGAACTACCACTGGCTCGACCTCGTGCGCGGCCTCTACGACGCCTATGACCGCGGCGCCGAGACCGCGCTGATCCTCGATTTCAACGGCAATGTCGCTGAAGGTCCCGGCTTCAACGTCTTCTGCGTGAAGGACGGCAAATTGTCGACGCCGGCCGTCGGCGTCCTGCCCGGCATCACGCGCCGCACCGTCTTCGACCTCTGCGCCGAGGCAGGGCTGTCTGCAACAGCGGCCGACGTCAGTGTCGCCGCGCTGAAGGCAGCCGATGAAGTCTTTATCACTTCGACCGCCGGCGGCATCATGCCGGTGACCGTGATCGACGGCATCCCGGTCGCCGACCGCAAGGTCGGCGCTATCACCAGCCGGCTGATGGCGCTCTATTGGCAAAGGCACGCGGACCCGGCCTGGTCGAGCCCGGTGTCCTACAGCAATTCCAGGAAAAGTGCGTAGCGGTTTTCCGTCCGGAATTGCGTAAAAACAAATACTTAGAGCGGTCAGCGATTCTATTAAAGCTGAACCGCTCTAAGCCCGATAAATCCATTGCTCGGGCACGCGCACCGAGATCTCCTCGCCGGCAACAATCGTGCCCGGCTTCTCCACCCAGGCGACAAGGCCGCGCAGCCGCTTCGCCGCCTTCGGAAAGGCCAGCGCGCCGGCCTCGTGGTCGGCCATCCCGGCATTCTCCGCGACCGAGCGCCCGGCAATGCGGCAGGGTCCGTTCTGCGCGTCGACCTTGATCGTCACGCCGCCCCTGAAAAACAGCAGCGTACCCGAGGGCAGCATGGAAAGTTGCGGCACGCCCTCGATCAGCAGATTGGCGCCGATCCATTCCGGCTTGACCTCATTGAGGCTCATCCGCTCGGCGACAATGGCGAGCTCGTCCGCCGCCACGATCGACAATTGCCGCTCGTTGCGCATCTCGGTGCCGCGCGGATACCAGGGCTCGCGCCCGCCGGAACGCCGCGTGGCGCCGGCGTGGAAATCGCCATCGATGCCGTCGAAACCGAGCCGCAATTCTTGCACCGGTCGTGTTTCGAAGTGATCGAGGGGCGCGACATAAAGCGCCGCGACTTTCGCCGCGAGCTTTCGCGCCGGCAGGATTTCGACCGGATTTTCGGTCCCGGCAAAGAGATCCGCCATGGCTTCATTCCTTCTGCAACACGAACCGCAATTAGCCCGCGGCCATGGACCGGGTCCAGTCCAAAGCGCTGATGATCCCGATCAAGCCGGCTGGTGGGATGCTTCACCGATCACGATCTTCTTACCGCCAACCGCGCATCCTCTGGCCGGGCGCCGTATTGCCGCCGTGCTGCGTCGACTTGATACTGGCGTCAGGAGGAGACGTGTCATCATGCATCCCGCACCCGCAATCGCGGCGCTCTGGCAAATATGGGTCGTCTCCTGGCTCGCGGCCGCCTTCTGGGCCGACCCCGTGCAGAAGCGCGCAGGCTTCCAGGCCGAGTTTCGCTATCGCGCCCTGTGGATGGTCGGAGTGGTCCTGCTGTTCGTTCCGGCGCACGGCTATGTCGGCCGGCTGCGGCTCTGGATGCCGAACCTCACCGAAGCGTGGATCTGCGTCGCGCTGATCGCGATTGGCCTCGTCTTCTCCTGGTGGGCCAGGTTGCATCTCGGCCGGCTGTGGTCGGGTACCATCACCGCTAAGGCGGATCACCACGTGGTCGACACCGGACCCTATGGCTTGGTCCGGCATCCGATCTACACCGGCCTGCTGCTGGCGGTCTTCGCCACCATGGCCGCAAAGGGAACGGTATGGGGCGTTGCCGGTGCCGCCCTGCTCACCATCGGCGCCGTCATCAAGGCAAGGTTGGAGGAGCAGTTCCTGCGCGGCGAACTGGGCACCGCCTATGACGATTACGCCAGGCGCGTTGCCATGCTGGTGCCGTTCGCGCCCGCCTAAATCAAAGCATGCGCAGCAGTGCGCCGCCGATCGAGTATCCCGCCCCGAAGGCGCAGAGCAGGCCGTAGTCGCCCGGTTTCATATCAGCGTGGTTCTCGGACAGCGCGATGATGGCGCCGGCGCCGGCGGTGTTGCCGAGGCGCTCCAGCACCATTGGCGCGCGATCATGGTCGACCTCGTGGCCGAAGGCGAGTTTCAGGATCATGGCGTTCATGCGCGCATTGGCCTGATGCAGCCAGAAGCGGCGGATGCCTTGCGGCGTCAGCCCGTGCTCGGCCAGGAACTCGACGATGAATTTGTGGCCGGCGACGGTAACTTCCTTGAACACCTTGTTGCCGACCTGCTTGATCAGATTGCCTTCCAGGTTGATCATGTAGGGATCATCCTGGGCGGTGCGCGTGTGGTAGCCGAGATTGGTGCGGATGTTGTTCGACATCTGCGTCCAGGTGCGGGTATCGAGCACCTGGAAACGCCCCGGCCGCTTCTCGCCCTGGTCGAGCCCTTCGACCACCATCGACACCGAAGCATCGCCGAAGATGAAATGCGTCTGCCGGTCGCGGAAATTGAGATGGCCGGTGATGATCTCCGGCGTCGTCACCAGCACGCGTTTGTGCGCTCCGGCCCGCACCAGATTGACCGCGATATGCAGCGCCGCCGCGGCCGACGAGCAGCCAAGCCCCATATCGAAGCCGGCACCCTTCGTGCCCAACGCCTGCTGCATCTCGATAGCGATCGCCGGATAGGGCCGCTGGTGGTGCGAGGCCGAGCAGATCACCAGGTCGATATCGGACGGCTGCAACCCGGCATGGTCGAGCGCCTTCCTGGCCGAGGCGACGCCGAACTCGGCCTGCAGCGACAGCGCATCGTCGGGCCGCGCCGGAATGCGCGGCGCCATCCGCGTCGGGTCAAGAATGCCTTCTCGCTCGATCACATGGCGGGTCTGGACGCCGGAGGCATGGACGATGAAGGCGCTGTCCGACTTCTGCAGCAGCGTCTCGCCCGAGACCGAGCGGCGCACGTTCTCCATGTCGACCCAGGCGTTGAAGCTGGCGACCAATTCTTCATTGGTGATCTTGGGTCCAGGGATTTCGACGCCGATGCCGCTGATGATGACGCGATGCATTTCCAACCCGTCCCATGCACAGGCGTTGAGGGCTTGATGTGGGCGTAGACGGCCCGGTGCAACCCTTGTCGCATTTGGCCGGTTTATGCCAGCTTAAACCGCCATTTCCCGTTGCTATCGCGGCGAGTTGACCGACACGCGGTCAGGCTCTCTTGGCGACGATGAAGATGCGGGGGAAGCGCAGCAGGACCTTGCCGTCCGCCGTCCTGGGATAGGCCTCTGCGATTTTGGCCGTGTAGTGGTTGAGGAACATAGTCTTCTCGTCCGCGGCAAGCGGATCGAGGAAAGGCTTCAAGCCCGTCGACTTCACCCATTCGACGATCGCTTCAGCGTCGGCCAGCGGGTGGTTGTAGATGGTGTGCCAGATATCGAGCCGGTTGGACAGGGGCGACAGCAGGTCGTAGTAGAATGAAACCGGCGGCAGCCGCCCGCGCGCCGCTCCTTTCATCTTTGCGGCAAACGGCATCTCGGCGGCCGTCTCCCGCATCAGGCGATGCGAGTCCTCGCCAAGATTGTCCGGCATCTGAATGGCAAGCGCGCCGCCTGGCGCCAAGAACCCCATCAGCCGCTGGAAGACGGCCGGGTGCTCTGGCAGCCACTGGAAGACGGCATTGGCGAAGATCACGTCGACGTGCTTCTCCGGCTGCCATGTTGCCGCGTCCGACAGTTCGAAGGTGACATCGGGCAGGCGCGCCCTCGCCTTCTCGATCATGTCGGGCGAAGTGTCGAAGCCGCTGACTTGCGCGTCCGGCCAGCGCTCGACCAGAAGCTCGGTCGAATTGCCCGGCCCGCAGCCAATATCGACGACCCGGCGCGGGAAGTCGACCGGCACCTGCTGGACGAGATCGCGCGCTGGGCGCGTGCGCTCATCCTCGAACTTCAGATATTGGGCGGCGGACCAGTCAGCCATGTCAGCTCCTCAGATCATCTTGAGAATTCGCCGCCCCGACAAATATCCTATCGCGTCAGCCTCTTATACGTCATCCGGTGCGGGTTGACGGCATCCGGCCCGAGGCGGCGAATCTTGTCCTGCTCGTAGTCCTCGAAATTGCCCTCGAACCATTCGACATGGCTGTCGCCCTCGAAGGCGAGGATGTGCGTCGCCAGCCGGTCGAGGAACATACGATCATGCGAGATGATGACGGCGCAGCCGGCGAAGCTTTCCAGCGCATCTTCAAGTGCTGCCAGCGTTTCCGTATCGAGATCGTTGGTCGGTTCGTCGAGCAGTAGCACATTGCCGCCAGTCTTCAGCATCTTGGCCAGATGCACGCGGTTGCGCTGGCCACCGGACAGATTGCCGACCTTCTGCTGCTGGTCCTGGCCGCGGAAGTTGAACGACGAGCAGTAGGCGCGGGTGTTGGCCTCGTATTTGCCGAGCTTGACCACTTCGGCGCCGCCCGAAATCTCTTCCCATACGGTCTTCGACGGATCGAGTGCGTCGCGGCTCTGGTCGACATAGCCGAGCTTGACCGTCTCGCCGACGCGGATGGTGCCGCCGTCCGGCTTTTCCTGACCGGTGATCATCTTGAACAGCGTCGTCTTGCCGGCGCCGTTGGGGCCGATGACGCCGACGATGCCGCCCGGTGGCAGCTTGAATTCCAGGCCTTCGATCAACAGCGTGTCACCAAAGCCCTTCGACAACTCGGCGACCTCGATCACCACGTTGCCGAGGCGCTCGCCATGCGGGATGACGATCTGGGTGTCGGTCGGGCGGCGGCTGTCGGCGGCGACCAGCAGATCCTCGAACGCCTTGATACGCGCCTTGGACTTGGTCTGGCGGGCCTTCGGGCTGGACTGGATCCACTCGCGCTCGCGGCCGATGGCGCGCTGGCGAGCGTCATCCTCGCGGCCTTCCTGCTTGAGCCGCTTGGCCTTGGCTTCGAGATACTTGGTGTAGTTGCCCTCATAGGGAATGCCCCGGCCGCGGTCGAGCTCGAGGATCCATCCGGTGACATTGTCGAGGAAGTAGCGGTCGTGGGTGATGATCATCACCGCGCCCGGATAGGCGCGCAGATGCTTTTCCAGCCACGCCGTGGTTTCGGCGTCGAGATGGTTGGTCGGTTCGTCGAGCAGCAGAAGATCGGGCTGGCGCAGCAGCAGCTGGCAGAGCGCGACGCGGCGGCGCTCGCCGCCCGACAGTTTGGTGACTTCGGAATCCTTGGGCGGACAGCCCAGCGCTTCCATCGCCATCTCGACCTGCTGCTCGAGGTCCCAGAGGTTCAGCCGGTCCATCTCGTCCTGGAGCTTGGCGGACTCGTCCGCCGTCTCGTCGGAATAGTTCATCATCAGTTCGTTGTAGCGCTCGATGATGGCGGTCTTGGCGGCCACGCCTTCCATGACGTTCTCGAACACCGTCTTTTTTGCATCGAGCGCCGGCTCCTGCGCCAGATAGCCGACGGTGGCACCCTCGGCCAGCCACGCCTCGCCGTTCCAGTCCTTGTCGATGCCGGCCATGATCTTGAGGATCGTCGACTTGCCGGCGCCGTTGGGGCCGAGGATGCCGATCTTGGCGTCGGGATAGAAGGACAGATGGATATTCTCGAGCACCTTCTTGGTGCCGTAGGCCTTGTTGAGGCCGGCCATGTGATAGATGAACTGGCGTGCCACGCGCGCTTTCCCTGATAATTGACCGAAAATGTCGGATTGAATGGAGGTTGGGCGCTATGTAGGCGATGCCGGGCCGAACGGCAATCGCTTTCGGAGATCATCGGCGAGCAGGGCGACGCCTTGGGTGGTACGACAGCTCAACCCGCCTACTGGAAACCGATCGGGTCGACGGTACCCTTCGGACAACCCGCCTTGGTCGTCGGTGCCGAAGCCTGCATCAGCTCGCCGAGCGAGCTGGTTGGGCCGATCGGACCGGCCAAGCCGAGCGTCAGTTCACCAATCAGGCGCCTGCCGCTCGACGGGTCGACCAGGCAAGACACCCGGACCCTGTCGCCTGCTCCAGCGCCGAAGGCGCTGTCGAAAGCGCGGCGGATCTGGTCCGAAGTCACCTGCTTGCCAGTATTCTTGGTGAACAGCTCCCGCACTGGCGACGCATTCACCGCTCGCATCAGGTTCAGCGCATCGGTAAAATACTCCTGCTGGCTCTTGCCATAGCAGGTGCCGTGCTTGATCCATTCATGTCTTTCGAGATCGGATTTGGTGCCCGGCATCACCTGATCGAGCTCCGCTCGCGTGTCCGGGTCGAGGTTGACCGGCGGCAGGTCCCGCCAATGGGCCGGGTTGTCATTGGCCTTGTCGCTGGCCGCGGCCTGACAATAGAAATTGCCGTTCGGCTGCGGCCACAACCCATGCAAGGTGAAATGCGTCGCCTCGAACCCGGCCGGGGCCTGCGCCTGGCATTCGGTCTTGTTGGACTTGGTTTCGCAGAAGGCCGGCTGCCAGCTTAGCGCGAAGACATATTCCGGCTTTCCCGAGGCAGGCTGCGACGGCTTGGGCTGATCGGCCGGTGCGGGCGTGGTGCCAGCGCTGCCGCCGGTGACGTGGCCGCAGCTGATCTTCACCCAGCGGCGTTCCGGATCGGCGCCCGGCACCAGGATGAGATAGTGCGTAGGGGCCTCCTTGTTGCCGGCAAGCAGCTGATAGCTTTGTCCGGCCTCGGTCGAGACGTTGCCGGGGTTCTTGCCGCTCTTGATCGCCTGCGTCGCCGGACAGGCGGCCTCGGCCACGAAGGCGCCGCTCATCTTCACGTCAGCATGCGCGACACCGGCCAGCGAGGCAACCAAGAGGGCCAAAACGAAAGCAAATCCTGTCCGCATACCCTTGCCCCGGCTAGAAGATACTGCGCCACACACTGCCTTTGTCTCCGTGTCAGAATTGCGATAGGGCGCCACAAGATCAAGAAACATTCACAACTCGCAATCGCCGTGCCGGATTGACGCAAAACCGGCGTCGGCGCAAACAAAACTCTTGTGAGCGCGATACAGCGCGGGGGACCAAGAGATAATGCCATTCAGCCAACAGCGCGTGGTCAAATCGCCCACCGGCGCGGAGCTCAACCTTTATGTGAAGCACGCCGGTGGCCAGCCGCGTGCGGTCATCCAGATCAACCATGGGCTGGCCGAGCATGCGGCGCGCTACGCCCGCTTCGCCGATTTCCTCAGCGAGCGCGGCTTCCAAACCTACGTCCACGACCATCGCGGCCATGGCGCCACCAGGGCGCCGGACGCGCCGCTAGGCAGATTCGCCGCTGCCGACGGTGTTGCCAAAGTGATCGCCGATGTCGACGCCGTCCACGACCTCATCGCCGCGGAACAGCCCGGCCTGCCGGTCATTGTCTTCGGCCATTCGATGGGCGCCTCGGTGGCGCTCAATTTTGTCTTGGCGCACTCAGCGCGCATCCACGCCGCCGCGATCTGGAACGGCAATTTCTCGCAAGGCCTGCTCGGTCAGCTGGCGCTCGCCATCCTAGCTTGGGAACGGTTCCGGCTCGGTTCCGACCTGCCGTCGCGCCTATTGCCGAGGCTGACCTTCCAGGCCTGGGGCAAGGCCGTACCCAATCACAAAACACTGTTCGACTGGCTGTCGCGCGACGAGGCCGAAGTGGCGAAATACATCGCCGACCCGCTATGCGGCTGGGACGCCTCGGTGTCGATGTGGCGCGACGTGGTCAACATGGCGCAGCACGGCGGCAAGGACTCGAGCTTTGCCGGCGTGCGCCGCGACCTCTTTGTAAACCTGGTCGGCGGCGAGAAAGACCCTGCATCCGACTACGGCAAAGCGGTCGGTCACCTCGCGAAACGCATGCGCGCGATGGGCTTTTCGAATCTGGTTTCAAAGGTTTACGCCGAGACCCGCCACGAAAGCCTGAACGAGGTGAATCGGGACGTCGTCATGAACGACTTCGCCGCATGGGCCGAAACCGTCCTGAAGCTATGAAGGCTTGGCCCAGCGCAAGGCTCGTGACAGTCGCGGCGCGTGTTGATAGAGGCTGCGGTTCCGACCAATTCTGGTGATCCATGACTGAGCCTCCCCTGAAAGGCATCCGCGTAATCGAACTAGCACGCATCCTTGCCGGGCCGTGGGCCGGGCAACTGCTCGCCGATCTCGGCGCTGACGTCATCAAGGTCGAGAGCCCCGATGGCGGCGACGATACCCGCAAATGGGGGCCGCCCTTCGTCATGAGCCATGACGGCGAGAACCTGTCAGCGGCCTATTATCATTCCTGCAATCGCGGCAAACGCTCCATCGCCGTCGACTTCTCCACGCTCGAAGGCGCCGAGACGGTGCGCCGGCTGGTCGCGACCGCGGACGTGATGATCGAGAATTTCAAGCTCGGCGGCCTCAGGAAATACGGGCTCGACTATGACAGCCTGCGCAAGATCAATCCCCGCCTGGTCTATTGCTCGATCACAGGGTTTGGCCAGGACGGGCCTTACGCGCCACGTGCCGGCTACGACTTCATCATCCAGGCCATGGCCGGCATGATGTCGATCACCGGCGAGGTTGGCCGCGAGCCGCAGAAGGCCGGCGTCGCTATCTCGGATCTCTTCACCGGACTTTATTCGGTGATCGCCATCCAGGCAGCGCTTCGCCATGCCGAAAAAACCGGCGAAGGCCAGCACATCGACATGGCGCTCTTTGACAGCCAGATCTCGGCGCTCGGCAACCAGAACCTCAACTATCTGGTATCCGGCAAATCGCCGGTGCATATGGGCAATGCGCATATGAACATCGCGCCTTATGAGGTGGTGCCGGTCAGGGATGGCCATATCATCCTGGCAGTCGGCAATGACGGCCAGTTCGCCAAGTTCTGCGCTGCCGTCGGCCTCGACGATTTGCCGTCGAATCCCGATTTCGCCACCAACCCCGCCCGTGTCGCCAACCGGGCGAATTTGCGTGAGCGCATGATCGAGACGCTGAAAACCTGGGATCGCGAGCCGCTGCTGGCGAAGCTGGAAGCAGCGAGCGTGCCGGCCAGCCCGATCAACACGATCGGCCAGATGTTTGCCGACCCGCAGACCATCGCGCGCGGCATGCGCCTCGACCTCGACGACGGCCACGGCAATCTTCTGCCCTCGGTGCGCGCGCCGATGGTCATGTCCGGTACGCCGCTCATCTATGAACGCCCCTCGCCGCGTCTTGGCGAGCACACCGAAGAGATCCTTGCCGAACTGGAGACGTCGGGACAATGAAGACAGGCGGACAACTGATCGTCGACGCGCTGGAAGCTAACGGCACCGACCGCATATATTGCGTGCCGGGCGAATCCTATCTGGCGGTGCTCGACGCGCTGCACGACTCAGCGATCCGCACCATCGTCTGCCGCCAGGAAGGCGGTGCCGCGATGATGGCCGACTGCCATGGCCGGCTGACCGGGAAGCCCGGCATCTGCTTCGTCACCCGCGGCCCCGGCGCCACCAATGCGTCTGCCGGCATCCACATCGCCATGCAGGATTCTGTTCCCATCATCCTGTTCATCGGCCAAGTCGCTAGCCACGCCAAGGAGCGCGAGGCCTTCCAGGAGGTGGATTACAAGCGCTTCTTCGGCGACATCGCCAAATGGGTGGTCGAGATCGACGATGCCGCACGCATCCCCGAATTCGTCACCCGCGCCTTTGCCGTGGCAACGTCAGGCCGTCCTGGTCCGGTCGTCATCTCGCTGCCCGAGGACATGCTGACCAGCCTGGTCGAAGCCCCCGCCGCCATCGCGCATACCCCCGTCGAAACGCGCCCCGGCGATACTGAACTCTTCGCGCTGGAAACGCTTCTGGCCAAGGCCAAGCGCCCCTTCGTCATCCTCGGCGGCACGCGCTGGGATGCTGACTCAGTGGCGCAGATGCGCGCGATCGCCGAAGCCTGGTCGCTGCCGGTCGGCTGCTCGTTCCGCCGCCAGATGCTGTTCGATCACCTGCATCCGAACTATGCCGGCGACGTCGGTATCGGCATCAACCCCAAGCTGGCCACCGCGATCAAGCAGGCCGATCTCTTGCTGCTCATCGGCGGGCGCATGGGCGAAATGCCCTCCTCCGACTACACGCTGCTCAAAAGCCCCTATCCCGATCAGACGCTGGTCCATGTTCATGCCGACGCCAGCGAACTCGGCCGCGTCTACCGGCCGGCGCTGGCGATCAACGCCTCGCCGTCCGCCTTCGTTGAAGCCTTCGCCAAACGCAAGCCGTCTGCGACGCCAACCTGGGCAGACGAGGCGCCGAAGCTGCACGCCGCCTATCTCGACTGGTCGACGCCGCCGGAAAGCGGTCCCGGTTCCGTCCAGATGGGGCCGATCATGAACTATCTGGAAAAGATGCTGCCCGACGACGCCATCCTCACCAATGGCGCCGGCAACTACGCCACCTGGGTGCATCGCTTCCACCGTTTCCGCCGCTTTGCCACGCAGGCGGCACCGACCTCCGGTTCGATGGGCTACGGCACGCCGGCGGCGGTCGCCGCCAAGGAACTTTATCCGGATCGCACCGTGGTCGCCTTCGCCGGCGATGGCTGCTTCCTGATGAACGGGCAGGAATTCGCCACCGCCGTGCAAAACGACCTTCCGATCGTCGTCGTGGTCGTCAACAACGGTATCTACGGCACCATCCGCATGCACCAGGAACGCGAATATCCGGGCCGGGTCGTCGCCACCGATCTGAAGAACCCGGACTTCGCCGCGTTGGCCCGCGCCTATGGCGGCCATGGCGAGACGGTCGAGAAGACCGCCGATTTCGCCCCGGCCTTCGAGCGCGCCCGCGCCAGCGGCAAGCCGGCGATCGTCGAGATCAGGCTCGACCCCGAGGCGATCACCCCGACCCGCACGATGACGCAGATCCGCGACAAGAGCTAAGGCAGAAGGGCGCCATCGCCCTTCCGCCAATCCGGCTACATCGCCTTCTCGATCTGGCCGCGGATCTCGCCGTCCTTGTTGGCTGCCGTATGGACGTTGACGTAGTATTTCCCGGCTTCCAGGTCAGCCGCCTGCGCGTCGGTCAGCGTCGCCGATCCCTTGATCGGGCTCTTGAACTTCTTGAACGGGATTACGGGTGGCGCGTTTTCACCCGCCTCAGCCGGGCCATGAATGTGGGCCGCCGTCGCCGGTCCGCTGAGGCCGGAATATTTGACGTTCCAACTGAGCTTCTTCTTGGCGGTGTCGAAGCTGAATGTGGCAGTTCCCTTGCCCTTGGTGGTGACCGGCGGGCTCTGCTGGCTGCCATCGAGCGTCGCCGTGTACTTCACAATATCGGCCATGGCCGGCGATGCGAACAGCAGAGCTGTCGAGACAGCGAACGCCGAAAGCACCGGCAAGGATTGGATGCGCATAAAGGATCTCCGTTTGGCTGACGCATCCGCCGCGGCTCCCCGGCGCGCGGATGCTTCACCTGCAACGGCTGAACGACGCGATGTATCCCGGCACACGCAGATGTTACCGCGGCAAAGAAAAAGGGGCGGTCACCCGCCCCTTTTGTGATTTCCGTGAAGCCAAGAATCAGACGGCCGCCAGCGCCTGCGTCAGGTCGGCAATCAGGTCGTCGGGGTGCTCGACACCGATGGACAGCCTGACCGTGGTCTCCAGCACGCCGATGCGCTGGCGCACGTCGAAGGGAATGCCCGAATGGGTCATGGCCGCCGGGTGGCTGGCCAGCGATTCCGTTCCGCCGAGGCTTACCGCCAGCTTGAAGATCTGCAGGCCGTTCAGAAAAGCGAAGGCCGCCTTCTGGCCGCCGAGAATGTCGAAGGAGAATGTCGAGCCGGCACCGCTGCATTGCACCCGGTAAACACGGCCCGCAGGCGTAGCCTCGCCCAGGAACGGCAGATAATGCACCTTCTCGACCTTGGCATGGTCGCGAAGGAATTCGGCGACCAGGCGCGCATTGTCGTTGGCCCGCTCCATGCGGATCGACAGCGTTTCCAGCGACCGCCCAAGCATCCAACAGGAATGCGGGTCAAGCTGCGTGCCGATCGCGCCGCGCAGCGCCTTGATCGGCTTGGTGACCGCCTTGCTGCCCATGGCGGCCCCCGCGATCAGGTCGGAATGGCCGCCGACATATTTGGTCAGCGAATAGACGGAAACATCGGCGCCGTGCTCGATCGGCCGCTGGAACACCGGGCCGAGCAGCGTGTTGTCGCAGACGATGATCGGCGTCGGACCTTGGCCCGCGCCGATCTCATCGGCGATCGTCCGCATCAAGGCGATATCGACCAGGCTGTTGGTCGGATTTGACGGCGTCTCGATCAGGATGACCGAGACGCGGCCTTTGCCTACTGCTGCAACGGCAGCCGCGCGCACCGCCGCCTCGTCGACGCCGTCCGCGAAGCCGACGGCGTCGATGCCGAAGCCGGCAAGCGTGCGGGTCAAAAGCGTCTCGGTGCCGCCATAGAGCGGCTGCGAATGCAGGATGACGTCGCCCGGACGAGCATAGGCCAGCAATGTCGTCGCGATCGCCGACATGCCGGACGAGAACAGGATGCAGGCCTCCGTCCCCTCATAGACCGCCAGCCTGTCCTCTACGATCTCGCTGTTGGGATGGTTGAAGCGCGAATAGACCAGACCGGAAGCCGTGCCGCTCGGCGGTTCCTTGCGGCCGGAGGTGTAATCGAAGAAGTCGCGCCCCTCTTCCGCCGACTTGAACACGAAGGTCGAGGTCAGGAACACCGGCGGCTTGACGGCGCCTTCCGAAAGCTGCGGATCGAAGCCATAGCTCAGCATCAGCGTCTCCGGGTGGAGCTTGTGGTTGCCGATGTGGGTTTTCGAAGGGCGTGGCGCGGTCATGGCTTTTCCTGCTTTTCGAGAAGTATCGCTCGGCAATTTATGCCATCCCGATCGTGCAGTCCTTGCTATTTTTGAGCTCGCATGGCTGCATTCGCGCAATGAACTGCTTGGAGAGACCAAAAGTGCAGCAGAAGATAGCCAACGCTTTCGACCGCAAGATTCTGCGTGAGTTGCAAGCCGACGCCCGCATCACCAACAACGAACTCGCCGAGCGGATCGGCCTGTCGCCGTCGCCCTGCCTGAGGCGCGTGCGGCGGCTGGAGGAAGCCGGAATTATCAGAGGCTACACCACACTGGTCGATCCGGCCGCTTTCGGCTGGACCATGGTTGCCATCGCCACCGTCCGGCTCAGCCGTCAGAACGAGGACGAGATCGTCATGTTCGAGGACGCAATCCGCGGCTGGGAAGAGGTGCTGGAATGCCACCTCGTGACCGGTTCGCGCGACTATGTGCTGAAGGTGGTGACAGGAAGCCTCGACCAGTACGAGCGCTTCATCAAGGAAAAGATCGCGCGGCTGAAATGCGTCGCCTCGATCGAGACCAGCTTCGTCATGAACACGATAAAGGAACGGCGCCTCTGACACTTGGCCAGAGGCGCCGCTTTGAAAAGCAATATCGTTGCTTAGCCGGACCTATTTGATCGCCTTGTCGGTGATCGCGGTCGTGTAGGCGCCGCTAGGCTCCTTGGTGATGATCTTCTGGTCGAGCAGCGCCTTGGCAGTGCGCTCGTAGGTCGCCGGATCGAGCTTGCCGTCGGCATTGTCGATCAGCTTGGCGACTTCGCCCATCATGCGCTTCTGGTGGTTTTCGTCCTGGCCGCCATTGTCCATGACGATACCGGCGGCCTCGTCGGAATTGTCGACGGCGTATTTCCAGCCCTTCATCGAGGCGCGCACGAAACGCACCATCTTGTCTTCGAAGGCCGGATCCTTGAGCTTGTCCTCGGAGGCGTATAGCCCGTCCTCGAGCAGGTCGTTGCCCATGGCCGAGTAGTTGAACACGGTCAGCTCTTCCGGCTTGTAGCCGGCATCGATGAGCTGCCAGTACTCGTTGTAAGTCATGACCGAGATGCAATCCGCCTGCTTCTGGATCAGCGGCTGCACGTCAAAGCTCTGCTTGAGCACGGTGACGCCATCCGGGCCGCCTTCGGTCTTCAGGCCGAGCTTGTTCATCCAGGCATAGAACGGATACTCGTTGCCGAAGAACCAGACGCCGAGCGTGTGGCCCTTGAAGTCGGCTTCGGTCTTGATCGGGCCGTCCTTCGGGCAGACCAGTTCCATGCCGGCCTTCTTGAACGGCTGGGCGATGTTGACCAGCGGCACGCCCTTCTCACGTGCGGCCAGTGCGCCGCCCATCCAGTCGACGATGACGTCGGCGCCGCCGCCGGCGATAACCTGCTCGGGCGCAATATCGGGGCCGCCCGGCTTGATGTCGACGTCGAGGCCTTCGGCCTCATAGAAGCCCTTGGCCTTGGCGACGTAGTAGCCGGCGAACTGGGCCTGCGTGACCCATTTCAGCTGCAGCGTCACCTTGTCGGCGGCCATCGCCTGGAAAGCGGCCAGCGACATCGCGCCAGCCAGAACAGGAATAATCAGTCTTTTCATGTTTTTACCCTCTGAAGTTAGTGCCCTTAAACCCACCGCCCCTATCCACCACGGACAGAGGGATGCCAAAACGTGACGGCTCTCTCGAAAAGAGCGACCACGCCATAAAAGACCGAACCCGCAAGTGCTGCAACTGCGATTTCGGCCCACACCATGTCGATGTTCATCCGCCCGACCTCGGTCGAAATGCGAAATCCCATGCCGACAACAGGCGTGCCGAAGAACTCGGCGACGATGGCGCCGATCAGCGCCAGCGTCGAATTGATCTTCAGCGCATTGAAGATGAAGGGCGCGGCCGCCGGCAGCCGCAGCTTGAACAGCGTCTGCCAGTAGCCCGACGCATAGGTGCGCATCAGGTCGCGCTCCATATGACCGGAGGCGGCAAGCCCGGCGACCGTGTTCACCAGCATCGGGAAGAAGGTCATGATGATGACCACCGCCGCCTTGGACTGCCAGTCGAAGCCGAACCACATCACCATGATAGGGGCGACGCCGATGATCGGCAGCGCCGAGACCATATTGCCGATCGGCAACAGACCGCGGCGCAGGAACGGCACGCGGTCGGCCGCGATCGCGGCGAGGAAGCCGGCACCGCTGCCCACGACATAGCCAAAGATCACCGCCTTGAAGATGGTCTGCCGCACGTCAGCACCCAGCACCGGCAGCGAACCGGCGATGCGTGCACCGATGGCGCTTGGCGGCGGCAACAGGATGAAGGGGATGCCGGCGCCACGCGTGATCGCTTCCCAGAGGATCAGGATCCAGGCGCCGAAGATGGCGGGGATGATCAGGCGAAGTGCCGTCTTCGCCCAATTCGCGACAGGGCGCAGGGAAGACAGCACCGCAACGCAGCGCCAGCCCAGCAGCCAGGCGGTGGCGAGAACGAGGAAATACGGTGCCAATGCCGTGCCTTCGAACCCGTTTATGCCCGTGATCAACAGCCAGGCGGTAAGATGCGCGCCGACGAACAGCACCAGAGCTTCAACGATGGCCGGCAGCTTGGTCATCGAGACTAAAGCTGCGATCAAAAGCAGGCCGAACATCAGACCCTTCGTCACAAGGTAGGGATAGTCCAAAGACGCTTCGGGCTGCGCCATCGCCGCCGCTTCCGGCTTCGTTATCGCGCCGAGTGCGACCGCGATCAGGCACAGCGCGACCGCCAGAACCGCTTGCCAGGAGGGTTTCAGCCAGTTCATGCCGGCCTCCCGCCCATGGCGCGGTCGACGAGGCGTCCGGCGATGCCGACCACCATGACCAGGAGTGCGGCCACGACCGAGCCGGCGACCAGCGCCGACCAGATGTCGATGGTCTGGCTGTAATAGGCGCCGGCGAGCAGCTTGGCGCCGATGCCGGCGACCGCGCCCGTCGGCAATTCGCCGACAATGGCGCCGACCAGGCTCGCCGCCACCGCTACCTTCATCGAGGTGAACAGGAACGGCACCGAGGCCGGCACGCGCAGCTTCCAGAAGGTCTGCGAGCGGCTGGCATTGTAGGTATGCATGAGGTCGAGATGCATGATCTCGGGCGAACGCAGCCCCTTGACCATGCCGACAGCGACGGGGAAGAACGACAGGTAGGTCGATATCAGCGCCTTGGGGATCAGCCCGGTGATGCCGATCGCCGCCAGCACGACGATGATCATCGGCGCCACCGCCAGGATCGGAATGGTCTGCGATGCGATGATCCACGGCATCAGGCTGCGCTCGAGCGTTGCCACATGCACGATGCCGACGGCAATCACGATGCCGAGCGCGGTGCCGAAGGCAAAGCCGAGCAGCGTCGACGACAGCGTCACCCAGGCATTGTAGACCAGGCTGCGGTTTGAAGTGACGCTGCGCAGGAACGTGTTTTCGAAGAAATTCGTCGCCACCTGGTGCGGCGCCGGCAGCGTCGGCTTCGGTTGCGAAAGCGTCTTGCCAAGGAATTCCACAGCGCCAGGCGCTTCGTTGGCGCGGCGGTCGAGATCGCGCTGGAACGGCGTGTTGAGGATAACTGCCATGACGTACCAGACGACGACCACACCCAAGAGGATCGAGGTCACTGGAACGATCTTGTCGCGAAAGCTATCCATTGAGCAGCCCCCGCGCGGTTGGCACCGCCTCAATCATCATAGCTGTGCCCTGCCCTCAGGCCGTCGCGCACGCGGGCTGCGATCGCCAGGAATTCCGGCGTCTCGCGGATATCGAGCGGCCGCTTCTTCGGCAGTGTCGATTCGATGATATCGCTGACGCGGCCAGGGCGCGGTGACATGACGACGATGCGCGTCGAGAGATAAACCGCCTCGGGAATGGAGTGGGTGACGAAACAAATCGTCTTGTTGGTCCGCTCCCACAATTCCAGCAATTGTTCGTTGAGATGGTCGCGCACGATCTCGTCCAGCGCACCGAACGGCTCGTCCATCAAAAGCAGATCGGCATCGAAGGCGAGCGCGCGTGCAATCGAGGCGCGCTGCTGCATGCCGCCGGAGAGCTGCCAGGGATATTTCTTCTCGAAGCCGGACAGGTTGACCAATTCCAGAGTACGCTTGATGCGCTCGGCCTGCTCCGCCTTGGAGAGACCGATGATCTCCAGCGGCAGCCCCACATTGCGCTCGATCGTGCGCCACGGGAACAGCGCCGCCGCCTGGAAGACATAGCCATAAGCACGGCTTTCGCGCGCCTGCTCTGGCGTCATGCCGTTGACCGAGATGGTTCCGGCGGTCGGCTTCTCCAGATCGGCAATTACACGCAGCAAGGTCGTCTTGCCGCAACCGGATGGCCCGATGAAGGAGACGAATTCGCCCTTGCCGATGGTCAGGTCGACATTTGACAGCGCCTGCACCGGCCCGTCATTGGTCTGGAAGGTCAGTCCGAGTTTGCTTGCCGAAACGACGGCTGGCGAATTCCTTGTCATAGGCTGCAACCTGCCTCGCCGCATCGCTGCTGCGCTGGCTGGAATCCGGTTGATTTTGTCCTAGCGTTGTTTTCCACTCGTCCTGTCCCATCAGATCGACGCCCGGAGTTTCCCCGATGTCGCCTAAACCCACTTGTCATCTTATCCGCCCTGAAAGCTCTTATGAAGGCAAGCAGGGACTGAGCTACTTCGCCGGCATCGCTGCCGAGACCGTCGGCTCTTCCGGCATCTGCATGCATCTTCTCTCCATGCCGCCCGGCGCCCGCGCCAAGGCGCACATGCATGAAAGCCACGAGACGGCGATCTACGTGCTCTCCGGCGAGGTCCACACCTGGTATGGCGACCGGCTCGAGCAGCAGATCCTGGTCAAGGCCGGCGATCTCTTCTACATCCCCGCCGGTGTCGCGCACCTGCCGGCCAATCTGAGCAGCAGCCCGGCCTCGGCGGTCATTGCCCGCACCGATCCCAACGAACAGGAAAGCGTCGTCCTGCTGCCGGAACTGGATGCGCTGGTCGCCTGACAAAGTCGTAAGGGATCTCGCCGTCATCGGCACCGGGACACTTCCCCGTAGACGGTGCCGTCCTCGTCGGCGATCACCAGCTTTTTGGCATTCTTGGGGCTGCGCTTGATGGTGAACTGTATCGGCGACTGACCTTCCTCGCCCTCCGCCGCGCACATGGATTTGACCACCAGCGAACCGTCGGCCCGTACCTGCTTTTCGGTGAAGGTGCAGGCGCTGGCTGCGGTAACGAATGCCTCGTCGGTCAGGAGCAACATGTCCTCGGCATAGACCTCCTGGCCGTTTTTGTTGATGCAGCCGGACTTGTTGCCGTAGGGTTTCGACAGGTCGATCGCAGCGGCCGAAGCCTGCCCGGCGGCCAGAACGACAGCCGTGCCAAGAGCCAGACCAAAACCGCGCATGCTCAACCCCCAACCCAACATCACGAACACGACTGCAGCGGCCCCAGCTCTTCAAGGCCGGGAATGGTCACGAAGAACCCGTCCGCCCCCTTGTTCGTGACCTTGACGGTTTCGACAGTCGTCCCATCCTCGCCCTCGGCGGAACAGGTCGAGCTGAGCGACTGCGTGCCGGGCGCCGAGATCAACTGCTGCGCGAACCGGCAGCCGCTGCCATAGGTTTCGATCCCTTCGGCGGTCAGCACGATATAGTCGTCGCCGTCTTGATAACCGGCCTTAACGCCGGCACAGCCGGCATCATTGCCCCAGGAGCCAGCCAGCACGCCGGCCGCTGTTGCCGGACCAGAGATGACGATCGCCACGAGTAACGAAATGAGCGCCACCGGACTCGCCAAGTTCAAACTCCGGTCGCCGGAATGCCGGTGCGCTCCACCTTGCGCGGCGCAGAAATTTCCTTCCAGGTCGACAGAGCCCGGTTGACTGCCGCGTTCGGCTCGCGCGCGACGAACTCGCCATGGCCGGGCTTTGCCTTGACGTCCGACTCCTCGATCGACAACTCGCCTCGCGAGAAGACAAAGCGCGGCAGGCCGGTCACCTCGAAACCTTCGAAGACATTGTAGTCGATCACCGACTGCTGCTTCTTCGAGGTGATCTTCTTCTTGCGCTTCGGGTCCCAGACGACGATGTCGGCATCCGCGCCTTCGACGATGGCGCCCTTCTTTGGATACATGTTGAGGATCTTGGCGATATTGGTCGAGGTCACCGCGACGAACTCGTTCATCGTCAGCCGTCCGGTGTTGACGCCTGTGGTCCAGAGCATCGGCATGCGATCCTCGAGCCCACCGGTGCCGTTCGGGATCTTGGTGAAATCGCCGACGCCGTTGCGCTTTTGGCTAGTGGTGAAGGCGCAATGGTCGGTCGCCACCACTTGCAGCGATCCGGCCTGCAGGCCGGCCCACAGCGAATCCTGATGCAGCTTGTTGCGGAAGGGCGGGCTCATCACGCGGCGCGCCGCATGGTCCCAATCCTTGTTGAAATATTCGCTCTCATCCAGCGTCAGATGCTGGATCAACGGCTCGCCGAACACGCGCATGCCTTTCTGGCGCGCCCGGCGGATCGCCTCATGCGCCTGTTCGCAGGAGACATGCACGACATAGAGCGGCACGCCGGCCATGTCGGCGATCATGATGGCGCGGTTGGTCGCTTCGCCCTCCACCTCCGGCGGACGCGAATAGGCGTGCCCCTCCGGGCCGTTGTTGCCGGCCGCGAGCAGCTTTTGCGAAAGCGCCGCGACCACGTCGCCGTTCTCGGCATGGACCAGCGGCAGCGCGCCGAGATCGGCGCAGCGCTGGAACGACGCATACATCTCGTCGTCATCGACCATCAGCGCGCCCTTGTAGGCCATGAAATGCTTGAACGAGGTGATGCCCTTGTCGACGACGGTGGCCATCTCGTCGAACACCTGCTTGCCCCACCAGGTGATCGCCATGTGGAAGGAATAATCGCAGGACGCCTTCGAGGTCTTGTTGTCCCACATCTGCAAGGCTTCGAGCAGCGACTGCTTCGGCGACGGCAGGCAGAAATCGACCACCATCGTCGTGCCGCCCGACAAGGCCGCGCGGGTGCCGGATTCGAAATCGTCAGCCGAATAGGTGCCCATGAACGGCATTTCGAGATGCGTGTGCGGATCGACGCCGCCCGGCATGACGTAGCAGCCAGCGGCGTCGAACTCATGATCGCCGTGAAGGTTCGAGCCGATGGCGGCGATCTTGCCGTGCTGCATCAGCACGTCGGCCTTCCAGGTGCGGTCGGCGGTGACGATAGTGCCGTTCCTGATGACTTTGGTCATTTTTGTTGTTCCCCTATATGCCCGCGTTGGCAGGCCTAAGCTTTCTTCGACTTATGGTGCTCGTGTCCTGTCTGCTCCAAGCCTCCCAAGCGGACTCGAAATGCGCGCGATGCTTGCCGATGTCTGACATGGTCTGATCCAGCGACCGCAAAATCCCGTCAAGCTCGATCCACAGATCGTGATGTTCCATCCAGAACTCCGCAGAAACCTTCAGGCAACTTTCAAGCAGATCGCCGTCGTAGAACGTCACCCCTATCAAGGGATTTTCAGCGAGGATGGATATCGCTTTGGGAACCACATATTCCAGTCCGAACCCTTGGCTGACCAGGAGAAGTATCTGCTCATTGGTCAGATTGCGCAGCGGCGTTGCCAAGGCGATGCTGCCCCGTTCGACAAGAGAAGTCGGATAAGGCGGCTGATCCGCCTTCCAGCCCAGCAGCACGTTGAGCGTCCGGTCCTCGTCAAAGGTGCGCCGAGGCTTCAAGCCACGATCTCCGCTGTCTCCACCACCGCGTGGAACAGCACGTCGGCGCCGGCCGCTGCCCATTCCTTGGAGATGTCCTCGGCTTCGTTGTGGCTGAGCCCGTCGACGCAGGGGCACATCACCATTGCCGTCGGCGCGACGCGGTTGATCCAACAGGCATCATGCCCGGCGCCGGAGACGATGTTGCGATGCGAGTAGCCGAGCCGGTCGGCGGCATCGCGGATCGCCTTGACGCAGTCCTTGTCGAAGGTGACCGGGTCGAAATGGCCGACCTGCTCGATTTGATATTTGATGTCGAGCGCATCGCAGATCGTGTCGATGCCTTCGCGGACGCGGGCATCCATCGTATCCAGCACTTCCTTTTGCGGCGAGCGGATGTCGATGGTGAACACGGTGCGTCCGGCAATGATGTTGCGCGAGTTCGGATAGACCTGCATATGGCCGACCGCGCCGACGGCGTCCGGCTGGTAGTCCATGGCGACCTCGTGCACCAGTTCGATCACCCGGGCCATGCCGAGCCCAGCATTGCGGCGCTTCGGCATCGGCGTCGAGCCGGTATGCGCCTCCTTGCCGGTCAGCGTCACCTGAAGCCATTTCAGCCCCTGGCCGTGGGTGACGACACCGATGTCGATGCCTTCGTCCTCGAGGATCGGCCCTTGCTCGATATGCAGCTCGAAGAAGGCGTGGATCTTGCGCTCTCCGACCTTTTCGGTGCCTTTCCAGCCGATGCGCTCGAGCTCCTCGCCGAATTTCTTGCCGTCCTTGTCGACATGCTCGTAGACCTCGGCCTGGTCGAGCACACCGGCGAAAACGCCGGATGCCATCATCGCCGGCGCAAAGCGCGCGCCCTCCTCGTTCGTCCAGTTGGTGACAACGATTGGATGTTTAGTCTTGATGCCGAGATCGTTGAGCGAGCGCACGACTTCGAGCCCGCCGAGCACGCCGAGCACGCCGTCATACTTGCCGCCGGTCGGCTGCGTGTCGAGATGGCTGCCGACATAGACCGGCGGCAGGCTGGGGTCGGTGCCTTCGCGGCGGGCAAACATGGTGCCCATCTCGTCGAGGCCCATTTCGAGCCCGGCGGCCTCGCACCAGCGCTTGAACAGATGCCGGCCCTCGCCGTCCTCGTCGGTCACGGTCTGGCGGTTGTTGCCGCCGGCAATGCCGGGGCCAATCTTCGCCATCTCCATTATCGAATCCCACAAACGGTCTGAATTCACTCGCAGATTCTCGCCGGGGGCGGCCATTCAAAGTCCTCTCATTTCATTCCATAGAGGGCGGCGGTTCCCGACGCCGCCCTGACTGTGGTTCTAAGCTATCAATCTATCGACCTCAGCACATCACGCACATGGTCGATCAATTCGTTGATCTGGCCCTTGGTGATGATCAGCGGCGGCGACAGCGCGATGATGTCGCCGGTGGTGCGGATCAGCGCGCCGCGCTCGAACGCCTTGACGAAGGCCGAGAAGGCCCGCTTGGTCGGCTGGCCGGCGATCGGCGCCAGTTCGATAGCGCCGATCAGGCCGATGTTTCTGATATCGATGACATTCGGCTCGCCCTTCAGTGAATGCAGCGCGTCTTCCCAATAGGGCGCCAGTTCCTCGCCGCGGGTGAGCAAGCCCTCTTCCTTGTAGGTGTCGAGCGTGCCGAGTGCGGCCGCGCAGGCGATCGGGTTGCCCGAATAGGTGTAGCCGTGGAAGAACTCGATCATGTGCTCGGGGCCGGTCATGAAGGCGTCGTGGATTTCCTTCTTCACGAACACCGCGCCCATAGGGATGACGCCGTTGGAGACGCCCTTGGCCGTCGTCATGATGTCGGGCGTCACGCCGAAATAGTCGGCGGCGAACGGCGCGCCGAGGCGGCCGAAACCGGTGATGACCTCATCGAAGATCAGCAGGATGCCGTGCTTGGTGCAGATCTCGCGCAGCTTCTGGAGATAGCCCTTGGGCGGCAGGATGACGCCTGTGGAACCGGCAACCGGCTCGACGATGACGGCGGCGATCGTCGAGGCGTCATGCAGCGCGACGATGCGCTCCAGCTCGTTGGCGAGTTCCGCACCGTGCTCCGGCACGCCCTTGGAGAAAGCGTTCTTCTCCGGCAGGTGCGTGTGCGGCATGTGATCGACACCGCCGAGCAGCGTGCCGAACATCTTGCGGTTGGAGACGATGCCGCCGACCGAGATGCCGCCGAAATTGACGCCGTGATAGCCGCGCTCGCGACCGATCAGGCGGGTGCGCGCGCCCTCGCCCTTGGCGCGGTGATAGGCGATCGCCATCTTCAGCGCCGTGTCGACCGATTCCGAACCGGAATTGGTGAAGAAGACATGGTCCATGCCCTTCGGCGCGATGTCGACCAGGCGGTTCGCCAGTTCGAACACGATCGGGTGCCCCATCTGGAAGGCCGGCGCATAGTCGAGCTCGGCCGCCTGGTGCTGGATCGCCTCCGTAATCTTCGGACGGCAATGGCCGGCATTGACGCACCAGAGGCCGGCGGTGCCGTCGAGCACCTTGCGTCCGTCGCTGGTTGTGTAGTGCATGTCCTTGGCGGACACGAACATGCGTGGCGCCTGCTTGAACTGGCGGTTTGCCGTGAACGGCATCCAGAATGCGCTGAGATCGTTCGGCGTGACTTTCAGCCGGTTGGACATGACCAGGACTTCCCCTTGTAACCTGTTTCGGTGCGGCTAACGCTTGGTCTTCCCAACACTTGGTCTTCGCGACGTTTTCGTGCTACGCAAATTTTGACCGATTGGACAAACGTTAGCACCGCCCTGTCGGCGGTCAAGGGACTACTAGCGGAAATGCGGTATCGGAAGCGCGCTCCACAGGCCGGGGAAAAACTGGTCCAGAGAATTGGTCCAGAGAGCCCGCGCGGCCGCGGCCGGCAAGGATGACGGAGACGATGGAAGGCTCCGCCCCTCGCCGCACCCGCATCCAGCAGGAAAAGCGTGAGCTGATCCTGGAAGCGGCGCTCGAAGTCTTCTCCGCCAACGGGTTCCGCGGCTCGACCATCGACCAGATCGCCGAAGCCGCCGGCATGTCGAAGCCGAACCTGCTCTACTACTTCCGCCGCAAGGAAGACATTCACGAAACGCTGATGGAGCGGCTGCTCGCGACCTGGCTGGCGCCGCTGCGCGAACTCGACGACATCGGCGATCCCTTGACCGAACTGCGCAGCTACATTCGGCGCAAGCTCGAAATGGCGCGCGATTTCCCGCGCGAGAGCCGGCTGTTCGCCAACGAGATCCTGCAAGGCGCGCCGCGCATCATGCCGCTGCTGGAAGGCGAGCTGAAGACGCTGGTCGACGAGAAGGCCGCCATCATCAAAGGCTGGATGCGCGCCGGCAAGATTGTGCGCACAGATCCCTGGCACCTGATCTTCTCGATCTGGGCGACGACGCAGCACTATGCCGATTTCGATGTCCAGGTCCGCGCCGTGCTCGGCGCCGACCGCGGCGGCGACGGCCGCTTCGAGGATGCCGCGAGGTTCCTGGAACAGCTGTTCATCGAAGGGCTGAAGCCGAAAGGCTAGCCTCGGGCAGAAATCAGGCGCTGCGCCGCTCGGCCGGCAGCGCCTCCAGCAGCAGCTGCAGCTTGGCGATCGAATTCTGCTCGGCGAGCGGCGTGTAGACGATCAGCCGCATATCCGAGCCGTCGTCGATCGAAAGGCTCATATGCTCGAAAGTCATCGCGCCGGCGATCGGGTGCCGGATGTGCTTCACACCCGACAATCTGCGCGCCACATCCCGCTGCGGCCACCACGCCCGGAATTCTGGACTTGAGCGTGTCATCAACTCGATCAGCCGTTCGAAATCCGGATCGCCGACATATTTCGCGCTCTCGGCCCGAAACGAGGCAAGCACTGAGCGCGCCAGTTGCTCCCAGTCGACAAGCAGGCGGCGATGGTGCGGGTTGGTGAAGACCATGTGGACGATGTTGCGGGCGTCACCTTCCAGCAGGCCATAATCATCGAAAACGGCTACGGCTGCCGGATTCCAGGCCAGCACGTCCCAGCGCCGCCCGACGACATAGGCCGGTTGCAAGACAAGGCTCTGCAGCATGTGCAGCAAAGGCCCGTCCACTTTTTCCGGCGTCACGGCACGACGCTCAGGCTGCTGGCGGCCGGCAAGCGTGAACAAATGCCGCTTCTCGGCGGCATCGAGCCGTAGCGCCCCGCAAAGCGCCGTCAGCACCTCGACCGAGGGCCGCACGTCCCTGCCCTGTTCCAGCCAGGTGTACCAGGTCGTGCCGACGCGGGCGATCATCGCCACCTCCTCGCGGCGCAGGCCAGGCGTGCGCCGCCTCTGGCCCGCAGCGATTCCGGTGGCCGACGGCGAAAGTCGTTCGCGGCGCGAACGCAGGAAGGCACCAAGCTCGCGCCGGCGGCTGTCTTCGGGAGAGTGTGTGGGAGCATCCATAAATCCAGCATAGCAGTATCGATACCAGGATAAAGTTTAAACTGTTTGCGCCATGCCAGGTGCCCCATCTTGCGTTCAGAGCAAACACGGAGGCTCCAGGCATGGATCTGAAAGACAAGACCGTCCTCATCACCGGATCGACCGACGGCGTCGGTCGCGTTGTCGTGCAAAGGCTCGGCGCCCGTGGCGCCCGCGTTCTGGTGCATGGCCGCGATGCGGAGCGCGGCAAGGCGGTGGTCGCCGAAATCGAAGCCGCCGGCGGCAAGGCCGAGTTGATGGACGCCGACCTCGCCTCGCTCGCCGAAGTCCGTCGCCTCGCAGAGGCCGTGCGCGCCAGGACCGACCGGCTCGATATCCTCATCAACAATGCCGGCATCGGCACCGCCGGCCAGGGCGCGAAGCGGCAGGTCAGCGCCGACGGTTACGAACTGCGCTTCGCCGTCAATTATCTCGCCGGCTTCCTGCTGACAGCAGAACTTCTGCCGATGCTCAAGGCGAGCGCGCCTTCGCGCATCGTCAACGTCGCCTCGGCCGGCCAGCAGGCGATCGACTTCGGCGACGTCATGCTGACCCGCGCCTATGACGGCGTTCGTGCCTACTGCCAGAGCAAGCTGGCGCAGATCCTGTTCACCGTCGACCTGGCAGAACGGCTGAAGGGCACCGGCGTCACCGTCAACGCTCTGCATCCGGCGAGCTACATGAACACCACCATGGTCCGGCAGGCGGGCATCACACCATGGAGTTCGGTCGAGCAAGGCGCGGAAGCCATCCTCAACCTCGCGACATCGCCCGATCTCGAAGGCCGCAGCGGCCTCTATTTCGACGGCCTGCGGGAATCCCGCGCCGATGCGCAAGCCTATGACGCGAAGGCAAGACAGCAATTGCGGGAACTGAGCCTCGACCTCGTCGGCCTCGCTCCCACCGCATCCAAGGAAAAGCATTCATGAGCAATAAGATCGAACATACCGTCATCATCGGCGGCTCCTCCGGCATCGGCCTTGCCACGGCGCGAAAACTGCTTGGCCCAGGCATGAAGGTGACCATCACCGGTCGCAGTCGGGAGAAGCTCGACGCCGCGTGGCAAAGCCTTGGCGGCGCCGTCGACAAGGCTGCCTTCGATGCCGCCAAGCCGGACGAGGTCCGTCAATTCTTCGATCGTACCGGTCCGTTCGATCATCTTGTCCTGGCCGCCAGCGGCGGCAAGGCAATTGGTCCGTTCGAAACGCTCGACCTTGCCGACATCGGCGGCGGCGTCGACGAGAAAGTCCTGCCGCAGCTGTCATGCCTGCAGGCGGCCTTGCCGACCCTGAACAAGAACGGCTCGGTCACCTTCATCTCGGCGGTGTCGGCGCAATTGTCGGCGCCGGGCGTCGCCGGCATCGCCGCCGTCAACGGCATGTTGCTGACGGTGGTGCCGATCCTGGCCGTGGAGCTCAAGCCGCGGCGCGTCAACGTCGTGGCGCCGGGCGTCATCGATACGCCCTGGTGGCATTTCCTGCCTGATGAGCAGCGGCGGGCCGTGTTCACCGAGTATGCCGGCAAGACACCAGTCGGCCGCATCGGCCGCGCCGAAGATGTCGCCGACGCCATCGCCTTCCTCGTCTCCAACGGCTTCGTCACCGGCCAGGTCCTGACCTGCGACGGAGGCCTGCGCTATGCCGCGTGAGCGGCACGGCGAGGATGCTTTCCTGAGAGCGAGGGCTCAGTTGGACGTTAGGCCCGGCCAGAAGGCCAGCGCCATCAGGCCTGCCACGATCGTATACCAGAGCGCCGTGTGAGCCGCCTTCATGACCGGCCGCCCGGCTTCGCGCGCACGGTTCGGACGCTGGGGATCATACATCACCTCGACCGCCGCCCCGACCGAACCGGTCGCATCATTGACCGGCAGGTTCGAGTCGAAGCGCCAGATGTGCCCCTGGCGATCGGTGAACTCTATGGTCGGGGTGTTGGGCGCGTCGTCCGACATGTCGATCTTCACCACCTTGCCGGTCGCATAGGCACGGCGGCGGCGCAGCACCAGATCGCCATAGGTGTGGGGGACGACGAGCACGAGGACAAAGACGCCGCACAGGAAGCACCATATCTGCATGTCGGTGGGGAAATAGCCGAGCGCTTCGGCGATCGCCCGAAACGGCAACAGCGCATGGTGGAAGGCCTGCGAAACGCTCCCCCAGAAGCTGTTCCAGCTTTGCTCCATAAAGGCTCCGACAGCGAAACTGCGCCAATCCTATCAGGCATTCGCGACGAAGCGATTAATCGGGCGGCGATTGATCCGGCTGCGCCGCCAACTGGTCAAAGCGGCTGCGCCATCAGCGACAGGAAGCCGCCGGTCAGAGCGACATTGGCGACAAAGCCGTTGATGCTAGCCGCTCGTTCGGGTCCCTGATGATCCCAGAAATTGTCGAACATGATCGTCGCGACGACCAGGAACAGGATCAGGCCTGTGGCAGCAAGTGCGGTCCAGATGCCCACTATGACAAGTCCGCCGGCACCGATCTGCAGGGCGATGCCGAGCCACAGCGCCAGCCCCGCCTGCGGCACGCCGCGTGCTGTCATCAATTGGATCAGGAAGGCCGCGTTCGCGATGTTGCGCAGGCCGGCAAAGACGAAGGCGCCGCCAAGCAGCAGGCGGGCGACAACCAGAATCTCATTCTGAAAATTTGCGAGCATGGTGCTGATCCTCAAACGAAAAAGGCGCGCGGGCCTTGCATATGCGGCCCGCGCGATAGCTCGGCCTCAGGCAGCCTTCGCCGCCGGCATCGGATGAATGGCCTGGAACGGCACGCAAAGCCGGTTCCAGGTGTTGATCATGCCGATCGCGACAGACAGCTTGACCAGTTCCTCTTCCGAGAAATGCTCGAGCGTCCGTGCATAGAGGTCGTCCGAGACACCGTTTTCGGCGATCTTGGTCACCGCTTCGGTCCAGACGAAGGCGGCGCGTTCGCGCTCGGAAAACAGCGGCGATTCCTTCCAGGCCGAAGCCAGGTAGAGCCGCTGCTCTGTCTCGCCGTCGCGCCTGGCCTCGCGGCTGTGCATCTCGACGCAGTAGGAACAGCCATTGATCTGCGATGCCCTTAGCTTGATCAGGTGCAGAAGGCTTACCTCGAGCCCGCATTCGTCGACCGCCTTGTTGAGCACCGACACCGCCTTCATGATCTCCGGCGCCTTGGCGAAAAACTGAAGCCTCTGTTTCATCCTCTTACCTTTCACTCTTGCTTGGTTGAACTTTCTGCGGCCTCTGGTGGCGCACAACGAAGGCACAGTTCGCGGCAAACGATCGCGGATCGGCATCGCTCTGGTAGGCAGCGACGATGTCGGACAGCCGGGCCTCGGCGAGCGCGGTCCGATAAGCACGCTCGGCCTTGAGCATCGCGGCATTGATGCCGCACGGTTTCACATAGGCGGAGGCATCGAGCCTGACCGGGCCGCGCTGGCGGATCTCGCCACAGCGGAAGGCCGGCTCGCGACCCTCCACTGCCAGCACGATGTCGAGCAGCGTGATCCGTTCCGCCGGCCGCGCCAGCCGGTAGCCGCCCGCCGGCCCCGGCACCGATTCCAGGACGCCCGACGCCGCGAGCTGGTTGAGATGCTTCAGAAGATAGCTCGGCGACAGGCCGAATGCCTCGGCCATCGCGGCGCCCGGCATGGTCGCCGCCCCATCCACGCCGGCGAGCATCGCAGCGCAGTGGATCGCCGCCTCAACGCCCTCACCAAGCTTCATCGTGCCGATCTCCTATTCGTGGATATTTTATATCATGGATAATATTTATCTGCAATAGCTATCGAAAAAGCAGCGGCGCCCGCAAGCGCCGCTGCCTAATTGCCATCGCCCTATGACGTTGAGGCGATTTTACTCCGCGGCCACCTTGGCCATCGGGTTGTTGGGATGCGTCGTCCAATTGGCATAGACCGGCGATACCGGTTTGCCGGTGCGCTGGTCCATCGCACCAGCGGCCAGCGGCTCCATGGTGATGCAATTTTCGACCGGGCAGACGTTGACGCACAGATTGCAGCCGACGCATTCGGCCTCGATCACCTCGAAGTGCCTCTTGCCGTCGACCATACTGGTGATCGCCTGGTGCGAGGTGTCCTCGCAGGCGATGTGGCAGCGACCGCATTTGATGCAGGCGTCCTGGTCGATATGCGCCTTGGCGACATAGTTGAGATTGAGATACTGCCAGTCGGTGACATTGGGCGTGGCGCGGCCGACAATATCGTCGAGCGAGGCATGGCCCTTCTCGTCCATCCAGTTTTCGAGGCCCGCGATCATCTCCTGCACGATCTTGAAGCCGTAGGTCATCGCCGCCGTGCAGACCTGCACGTTGCCGGCGCCGAGCGCCATGAATTCGGCCGCGTCGCGCCAGGTGGTGATGCCGCCAATGCCGGAGATCGGCAAGCCATGCGTTTCGGGATCGCGCGCGATCTCGGCCACCATATTCATGGCGATCGGCTTCACAGCCGGGCCGCAATAGCCGCCATGCGAACCCTTGCCGTCGATGGTCGGCTGCGGCGCGAAGCTGTCGAGGTCGACACCGGTGATCGAATTGATGGTGTTGATCAGCGACACCGCATCGGTGCCGCCGGAGTGCGCCGCGCGCGCCGGCTTGCGCACATCGGTGATGTTGGGCGTCAGCTTGGTGATGACTGGCATGCGGGTGTTTTGCTTGCACCAGCGCACCACCATTTCGATGTATTCCGGCACCTGGCCGACGGCAGCACCCATGCCGCGCTCCGACATGCCGTGCGGACAACCGAAATTGAGCTCGATGCCGTCGGCCTCCGTCTCCTCGACCACCGGCAGGATCGCCTTCCAGGCATCCTCGACGCACGGCACCATCAGCGAGACGACGATGGCGCGGTCGGGCCAGTCCTTCTTGACCTGTTTGATCTCGCGCAAATTGACCTGCAGGTCGCGGTCGGTGATCAGCTCAATGTTGTTGAGGCCGAGCAGGCGGCGGTCCGCACCCCAGATCGCGCCATAGCGCGGACCATTGACGTTGACGACCGGCGGACCTTCCTCGCCGAGCGTCTTCCAGACCACCCCGCCCCAGCCCGCCTTGAAGGCGCGGATGACGTTGTAGGCCTTGTCGGTAGGCGGCGCCGAGGCCAGCCAGAACGGATTTGGCGATTTGATGCCGACGAAATTGTTTCTGATATCTGCCATGCTCATGCCCTCCCGTTCGAGGTCAGTGCCCGGTTGATCGATTCCGCCGCGTCGCGGCCTTGCGCCACGGCCGAGACGGTCAGGTCGTCACCGCCGAAAATGCAGTCGCCACCGGCCCAGACCTTCGCAAGCGACGTCCGGCCTTCGGCATCGACCTTGATGCGGCCGGCTTCGAGTTCGATCGATGCCCCGCTGCCGTTGAGCGCGGCAGGGACAAAACTCTGGCCGATTGCCTTGAACACCTGGTCTGCGACAAGCGTCAGCGTCTCGCCGGTGCCGGCGAGCTTGTCGCCGTTCATTGCCGTGTATTCGAGTTCGATGCCCGACACCTTGCCGCCCTCGGCAATCACGCGCTTCGGCTGCAGCCAGTGGCGGATGGTGACGCCGTTGGCAGCGGCCAGATCCTGCTCGAAGCCGGAGGCATTCATATGCTCCTGGCCGCGCCGGTAGCAGATCGTCACTTCCTCGGCACCGAGCAGCTTCGACTGCACCGCGGCGTCGATCGCCGTCATACCGCCGCCGATGACGACGACACGCCGGCCGACCGGCAGGCCGGAAAGATCGCTGGCCTGGCGAAGCTCGGCGATGAACTCGACCGCATTGGTCACGCCGTCCGCGTCCTCGCCATCGGCACGCAGCGCGTTGACGCCGCCAAGCCCCATGCCGAGGAACACGGCGTCGTAATTGCGGATCAGATCCGACAGCTGATAGTCGCGGCCGAGCGCCTTGCCGTTCTGGATGTCGATGCCGCCGATCGAGGTCACATAATCGACCTCGGCCTGGGCGAAATTGTCGACGCTCTTGTAGGCGGCGATGCCATATTCATTGAGCCCGCCAGCCTTCGGCCGCGCTTCCAAAATGGTCACGTCGTGGCCATGGCGGGCGAGCCGGTGTGCGGCCGCCAGACCCGCCGGCCCAGCGCCGACCACGGCAACCGTTCTTCCGGTCGGCTCCGGGCGCGGATAAAATTGCTTGTTCTCGCTCATGGCGACATCGGTGGCGTAGCGCTGCAGGCGGCCGATCTGCACCGGCTTGCCTTCCGCCACCTCGCGCACGCAGACCTCTTCGCAGAGCGTCTCGGTCGGGCAGACGCGAGCGCACATGCCGCCCAGGATGTTCTGGTCGAAGATCGTCTTGGCCGAGCCGATCGGATTGCCGGTCGATATCTGGCGGATGAACAGCGGGATGTCGATCGAAGTCGGGCATGCGTTCATGCACGGCGCATCGTAGCAGAAGTAGCAGCGATCGGATTCGACCAGCGCCTCGTGATGATCGAGCGGCGGGTGCAGATCGGAAAAATTGTCGGCATATTGCTCGGATGACAGCCGGCCGCCGGCGATGCCTTCCTTGAAATGACCAGTCGCCATTCCGGTTCCCCTTGTTTTCGTTTTGGGGAAGGCTAGCACGTTTTATTTTTTTATCAATTGGTCAATTTTCGGCCAAGCTGCTGAAATCTTTCGATAAAAACATGATAATTATAGTCATGTTATTGGAACTGCCGACGCGGAGTGAGCACCGGTCTCAACGTGGCCATGGATCGACCTGATCTCGTCCGCGACCAGTCGCTGCAGTCGCCAAAGATTGCGGTCCTGGATGCCGAATTCTTCGAGGTGGCTGACGGTGTTGTAGAGATACTCCGCTCCGGAGCCGACATGCCCGCAGGCGCGCGCCAGCACCTTTGCCACCGTCTCCAGCGGCTGGTTGAGCGAGGTGCCCCTGCCGGTCACCCCGACCCAGAAGCCCAGCGCCCGCAACGTCCTTTGCGCCGTGCGCACCGGAACCCATCGCACCGAGCCGATGCTCTCGTGATCATCGATCTCACGTCGCAGCAGCCTTTCGATCTGCGCAGGCTTCTCACCGTCGGGCAGACGGTAGATCACGCCATCGCATCGCCCGCCCCGTTCGAGCGCCATCATCAGGCCCGGCTGCGCCACGCTGCCGCGCCAACGGACCATGTCGAGGCAGAAGGAGCGATGCCAGCCAAAGGCGGTGGCACGCTGTCGCTCGACGGATTCGAATGCCGGCTTCCAGATCAGCGAGCCATAGGCGAAAACCCACAATGGCCCCTCGTCGGCTTCGCCGGACAGACGCAAGGCCAGAGTCCGGAAATCGTCATCGTTCAACTGAGTCCAACTGCCATCAGGGCCAGGATCGACCTCCTCCCGATGGCACAGTGCGACAAGGTCCGGCGTGAGCGACATCTGGCGCATGGATCGACAACCCCTCGTTGGGACAAGGAAAGGCGAAAACCGCAAAGGAGGCAAGACTGGAACAACGGCGCCCTTGCCGTCCTCGATTTCTGGCCCAGATGTCGGATTTCTGTCGCGAGGATCGTCCTAGGATGGATCGACCGCGATCGATGCATGAAACGGTGAGGAGACCGACAATGCCCAAATCCCCGATGCCCTTCTTCTGGTATGAATTGATGACCACCGACCTCGACGCCGCCGAGGCCTTCTACACTGCTGTCGTTGGCTGGACCGCACAGCCGTTCGACATGGCGCCCGGCATGCCGCGTTACATCGTCATGAATGTCGGCGAGCGCGGCGTCGGCGGGCTGATGACCTTGCCGGAGGACGCGGCCAAGATGGGCATGCCGCCGGCCTGGCTCGGCTATGTTCACACCAAGGACGTCGATGCCGCGACGCAATCGCTGAAGGACGCCGGCGGCAAGCTTCACCGCGCTCCCGATGACATTCCGGGCGTCGGCCGCTTTGCCGTCGTCGCCGACCCGCAGGGTGCTACCTTCATGCTCCTGCAGCCGAACGGCCCCGACCAGCCGCCGGTGCAGGCCAACACGCCCGGCCATATAGGCTGGCACGAACTCTATACGTCGGACTGGAAGGCCGCCTTCGATTTCTATTCCGGTCAGTTCGGCTGGGAAAAGGGCGATGCCATGGATATGGGGCCGATGGGCATCTACCAGACTTTTGCGGCCGGCCCCGAATCCGGCGGCGGCATGATGAACAAGCCCGAGCAGATCCCCGTGCCGGTGTGGCAGTTCTATTTCAACGTGCCAGCCATCGATGCGGCGGCCAAGCGCGTCACCGACAATGGCGGCAAGATCTTGATGGGCCCGATGGAGGTTCCCGGCGGCAGCTGGATCGTGCAGTGCCAGGATCCGCAAGGCGCGCATTTCGCGCTGATGGCGCCGGTTCGGTAGCAGCGTCGCGCCGAGAATGGCGAAACCAGCAGCAACTGCCAGTCTCCCCCAAGCGGGGGAGATGTCCGGCAGGACAGAGGGGGGGCGCCGTCCCGCCGGCCCTATGCCCTTTGAGATTACTCCGGCGACAACACCGCGACCTTGAGGTTCGCCTGCTTGGCACCGCTGAGCTGGATTGTGGCCGGGCCGGCGGACAGCTTGAAGCGCATGCTCTTGCGGATGCCCGTGCAGGTCTTTACGCCGCTGAAGCCCAAATGGCATGGCCGTCCTGAATGACATCGATCCAGGCCTCGTCGGACAGGGTTATCCTGATTGTCCCTTCGGGCGGTACAACCAGGCTGGCGGTCGCGCCAAAGGTGCCAAACGCCAGAGGCCGTTCAGGCGCAACCTCGAAGGTAGCAGTGTCGATCGGTTCCAGAGAAAGGTCGGCGGCCGCTTCGGTCTCCAGCGTCGCGCCTGGCCGTGCCGCCGGCGCTGCAGCAAACAGCGCCTGCTCGCCCGTCACCGGCCACTTGAAGGCTGCACAGCCGGCGTCGTCGGCTATGGCGACGCTGGTGCCTGCAAGGATGGCGAATAGGCTGATGGCGACTTTTTTCATGGCAAAGGGGACCCACTTGGTTTGGAATATCTACATATCAATACAACCATAGCGATAATAATGCAACCATAGAGAGAGCAATACGAGGTCAGATTGGGGAACATTTCCAATCACCGATTGTTGATGGCAGGCCGTGGGAAGTGAATGGTCCATTAACGGGCGATAATCTATGGCCGGGCTGGATGGGTCGAAAAATGGAGTTTTAGATGAAGCTTTTTGAAGGTCTCGCCAGATTTCAACCACAGGCTCTGGCCGTGCTGCGCGTCATGACGGCGTTGCAGTTCATCGAGCATGGCTCGCAAAAACTGTTCAATTTCCCGGTCGGCGAGCATGCGGGCACCTTGACCGGGCTGACGCTCACCGCCGCCATCCTCGAATTCGTCGGCGGCATCCTGCTGGCGCTTGGGCTTTTCACCCGGCCGGTGGCGTTCCTGCTCTGCGGCGAGATGGCGATCGCCTATTTTATGGCGCACATGCCGCGCGACTTCTTCCCGGTCAACAATGGCGGCGATGCGGCGATCTCCTTCTGCTTCATCTTCCTCTACCTGGTGTTTGCCGGCGCCGGCGCCTTCGCGCTGGACAACCGCCGCAGCGCCTGAGCAGGCCGAGAAGATGCGCGTCTTGGATCAGGCGCGCATCCGCTCGAAGTTGGCATCGAACAGCGGCACAGGCTGCATGCGTGCGGCATGGCGCTTGCCCAGCAATTCAATCTCGAAGCCGTCGCTCTCGTCGGCAATCTCCTTGGCCACATAACCGATGGCGACGGACTTTTTCGAATGATGCGCATAGCCGCCCGAAGTGACCCAACCACGCACGGCGCCGTCGAACCAGATCGGCTCGTCGCCGATGACATCGGCATCGTCGGCCTCGACGATGAAGGTTCGCAAACGCAGCCTGCCGCCTTGCTTGCGCTCGGCAAGCGCCGCCTGCTTGCCGATGAAATCGGCCTCCTTGCCATAGGCGACGAAGCGATCGAGCCCGGCCTCCAGCGGTCCGTAGATCGGCCGGTATTCGCGCGCCCATGAGCCGTAATTCTTCTCCAGCCTGAGCGCATTGAGCGCACGCGAGCCGAACAGGCCGATGCCGAATTCCTCGCCGGCCGCCATCAGTGCCTGGAACGCGGCGCGCTGATATTCCGGCGCCACCCACATCTCGTAGCCGAGATCGCCGGTATAGCTGACACGGCCCACCAGGCATGGCGCCATGCCGATATCCATTTTCGCGACTGCCATGAAGGGAAAAACAGAATTGGAGACATCCGCGCGGGTGACTTTCGCCAGCATCTCTCGGACCTTCGGTCCGGCGATTGCGAGACCCGTGAGTTTTTGCCCCAGCGCCTCGATGCGAACCGAGCCGTCGGCAGGAAGATGCGCCTCGAACCAGCGCATGTGGTACTGCTCGGCGAGGCCGGAGCCGGCGATGAACCATTCGCCCCTATTGGAATTGGGGGCACCGAGGTTGGCGAGCGTGAAATCGCCAATCAGCCTGCCGTCCTCCTTCAGCATCGGCGCCAGCGTCATGCGGCCGGGTTTCGGCAGCTTGCAGGCAAGGATACGGTCGAGCCACGTTGCCGCCCCCTCGCCCGTGACCTTGTATTTGGCAAAGTTCGAAATCTCCGCCAGGCCGACGCTCCCACGAACCGACGCGACCTCGCGGGCGACGTGGGAAAAATCGCTCGAACGCCGCCACGAGAACTCATCCTTGACGCCTTCAGGCGCATACCAGAGCGGCACCTCTAGCCCATAGGAGACACCCCACTGCGCGCCCCTGGCTGACAAAAGGTCGTAGACCGGCGTCGTCTTCAGCGGCCGCCCGGCCGGCAATTCCTCATTGGGGAAGCGGATCGAGAAGCGCCGCGAATAATTCTCGCGCACCTTGGCATTGGTATAGGCCATCGTCGCCCAGTCGCCATAGCGCGAAACATCCATCGCCCAGATGTCGGCGCCGGGATCGCCCTCGATCATCCAGTTCGACAAAGCCAGGCCGACGCCGCCGCCCTGCGAGAATCCCGCCATGACGCCGCAGGCGACCCAAAAACCCGGCAGGCCGCGTACCGGCCCGACCAGCGGATTGCCGTCAGGTGCAAAGGTGAACGGCCCGTTGATGATCTGCTTGATGCCGGTGTTCTGGAAGGCGGGGAAATGGCGGAAACCGACCTCCAGCGACGGCGCGATGCGGTCGATGTCCGGCTCCAGCAGTTCATGGCCGAAATTCCACGGCGTCTGGAACTCGGACCACGGCTTGTTGGCCTTTTCATAAGTGCCCATCAGCATGCCGCCGCGCTCCTGGCGCAGATACAGTTCGCCATCGAAATCGACCGCGTGGATGATCTCGGTTCCGGTCTTGGCGTTCCAGGCGGCGACCTCCGGCATGTCCTCGGTGATGAGGTACATGTGCTCCATGGCGAGCACCGGCAGTTCGAGCCCGACCATGCGGCCGACCTCGCGCGCCCACAGACCGCCGGCATTGACGACATGCTCGGCCACCACCTCGCCCTTGTTGGTGATGACACGCCACATCCCGTCGGGGCGCCGCACGATGTCCTCGACTTTGGTGAATCGTTCGACATCGGCGCCGAGCTTGCGCGCGGCCTTGGCATAGGCATGGGTGACGCCGGACGGGTCGAGATGGCCGTCCTCCTTGTTTCTGACAGCACCTACGAACTGCTTGGGATCGAGCAGCGGCATCAGTTCAGCCGCCTCGTTGGGAGAGATCTCCTCGAGGTCGATGCCGAGATAGCGGCCCTTGGCAACGACGCCGCGCAGCCAGTCAAGCCGCGCCTCGGTGGCTGCCAGAAGCACGCCGCCGGTCAGGTGCACGCCGGTCGCCTGCCCCGACAGCTCCTCGATCTCCTTGTAGAGCGAGATCGTGTATTTCTGCAGCTTGGCGACGTTGGGATCGCCATTGATCGTGTGCATGCCGCCCGCCGCATGCCAGGTCGAGCCGGACGTCAGCTCGTCGCGCTCCAGAAGCACGACATCGGTCCAGCCATGGCGGGCCAGGTGGAACAGCACGGAACATCCGACGACACCGCCGCCAATGACCACGACCTTTGCATGCGACTTCATGAGTTCTTCTCGTTATTTCATTGAGTTGGACGGATGATATGAATCGAGATGGGAGGAGCGGTGCATCACGGCTCGCCCTGCCCAATCGCTTCCTTGCGCTTGGCCACATAGGTCTCCAGCGCTTCGCGCACGGCAACATCCATCACCGGTTCGACATAATCTTCCAATGCCTTCTTCCACAGTCGCGTCGCACGCGCCGTGGCGTCGAGCCCGCCGGCCTCCTGCCAGGCCTCGTAGTTCTGCCAGTTGGACAGCATCGGCTGGTAGAAGGCGGTGGCGTAGCGCTCCAGCGTGTGCGGCTCGCCGAAGAAATGGCCGCCGGTCGGCACCGCACCCAGCGCCTCGACTGCCAATTCGGCTTCATCGACCACGATCGGGCGTAGAAACTCCATCATGTGCTGGATCATTTCGACATCGATGATGAGCTTTTCGAACGATGCCGTCAGCCCGCCCTCCTGCCAGCCAGCAGCGTGGTAGACGAGATTGCCGTGGCCGAGCACCGCGCCCCACAGGGCCATCAGCGTCTCATAGGCACCTTGCGCGTCGGCGGCGTTAGAGGCTGAGCCCGGCGTCGTGCGGTAAGGCAGATTGTAGCGTCGCGCCAGTTGTCCGGACGCGATGTTGGCCTTGGTGTTCTCCGGCGTGCCGAAAGCCGGTGCGCCCGACTTCATGTCGACATTGGAAGTGAAGGCGCCGTACATCACCGGTGCGCCGGCACGCACAAGCTGCGTCAGCACCACGCCGAACAGCGCCTCGGCATTCTGCTGCGCCAGCGCGCCGGCCAGCGTGACCGGGCTCATTGCCCCCATCAGCGTGAACGGGGTCACCGCGACAGACTGGCCGAACTCGGCCATCGTCATCAGCCCTTCGGCCATCATCTCGTCGAAGCGGCGCGGCGAGTTGACCGAGATGATGGTGGTGATGCCCGGGTCGTCGCGCATCTGGTCAAGGCTCAAGCCCCGCGCGATCGCCATCATCTCGATGCCGTCCAGCGCCCTGCCCCGCCCGATCGCCGAGACATGGAAGCTCTTGTCGGTCAGCGTCAGATTGGTGAAGTAGGTGTCGAGGTGGCGGGAATTTGCCGGCAGCTCCACCGGCGCGCAGACCTGGTTGCCAAGCATGTGGATGCAGTTGAAATGCTGCGCCAGCCGGGTGAGGTCGGAATAATCGCGCAAATTGCCGGCGCGGCGGCCGCGTTCCATATCGTGCACATTGGGCGGCCCGGCGACCAGCGTGAAATTGATGGTGTTGCCGCCGAGATGGACGGCGTTGGCCGGGTTGCGTGGCGTCAGCGTATAACTCGAGCGCGTCGTTTTCAGCGCTTCCTCGACCATACCGCGATCGATGCGGACATTCGCCGTCGCGTGATCGACCTTGGCCCCAGCCCTCTCGAACAACGACAACGCCCGCGGGCTCATTACCTCGATGCCGAAATTTTCCAGAATGTGCATCGCAGCTTCATGTATCGCCTCGATCTGGTCGGCCGAGAGCATGGCCATCGGCGGATAGGGATTGGTCACCCGTCTCAGCGGCAGTTGCGGGATGGCGGCCGGGCCCCTGTTGCTGGTTCGCTCGGCGCCGCGTTTGCGTCTTGGTTCGGTCATGGCCCATCAAAGCGCCGGCGCGGCGACAGCGATGTCAGAAATCCGCCGTTTACAGGCGAGATTTTAGCCAAGGCGGCATTTCCGAAATTCCATAGAAACAAAAGCGACAGAACAGGTCGAAATATCGATTCTGATCTGCACGGGTGAACGCGAGCAGCGGGCCGTTAAGAAACGCTGCAAGAATCCCTTTATGTTTTCAGCCTATTCGTCTGCCAATGCGTAGGTCGAGTTTTAGTAAAATTGTAGCTGTCACCGTGCTGCTGGCGCTTTCCGCCTGCGCGACGCCTCCGAACCATATCAACGATGTCTGCGCCGTCTTCGACCAGAACGACGGCTGGTTCGACAACTGGCAATCGGCTGCCGAGCGCGCCGAGCAGAAATACGGCATCCCGGTCCCCGTACTGATGGCGACGGTGCGCAAGGAATCCGGCTTCAAGAGCAATGCCAGACCCCCGCGCACCAAGCTCCTCGGCTTCATCCCATGGAAGCGCGTCTCATCGGCTACGGGTTACTCGCAGGCGCTGGACGGCACCTGGTCGCAATATCAGAGCGAGACCGGCAACTGGGCAGCGCGGCGGACAAAATTTGCCGACGCCGTCGATTTCGTCGGCTGGTATCATTCCAAGACATCGGACACGCTCGGCGTCGCTCGTAACGACACCTACAATCTCTACCTGGCCTACTATCTCGGCTGGACCGCCTACGGCCGCGGCAATCGCGGCGATGCCGGCGTGCAGGGCTATGCGCGGGCGACCGAAAAGATGGCGCAGGACTACGCCGCGCAGCTCCGCCAATGCGGCAACTGACGAAGTCGCGATCTTACCTCGATCCGTCAGTTCGGCTTCTTGCCACCCGGGCGTTTGGGCTTGGCGGCGGCCGGTTGCGCCTTCGTCACCTGCGGCGCGTCTTCCGGCACGCCCTCATGCGCGGCGTGCTCCTTGTCGAACTTGATCACCGGCTCCATCTTGGCCAGCACGTCGTCGGCAAGCCAGCACAGGCTCATATGGCCATCGCCCAGATTCTTTACTGGCGGCACCTTGGTCTCGCACAGATTGTCCGGCACCAGCTTCTTGTAGCCGCAGCGCGTCTGGAACGGGCAACCGCTCGGCGGGTTCATTGCCGACGGGATGTCGCCCTCCAGCACGATGTGCTTCTTGACCACGCTTGTGTCGGCGATCGGGATCGCCGACAGCAGCGCCTCGGTATAGGGATGATAGGGCGGTGCGAAGATCTGGTCGGTCGTGCCCTGCTCGACGATATAGCCGAGATACATGACGACGACACGGTCGGCGATGTAGCGCACGACGGACAGGTCATGGCTGATGAACAGCATCGTCGTCTTGTTCTTGCGCTGGATGTCCATCAGCAGCTCGGTCACCGCCGCCTGAACGGAGACGTCGAGCGCCGAGACAGGCTCGTCGGCCACCACCACCTTGGCGTCGCCGGCAAAGGCACGTGCCACGCCGATGCGCTGCTTCTGGCCGCCTGACAGCTGACGCGGCTTGCGGGTCTCGAACGCCCGCGGCAGCTTCACCAGGTCGAGCAGTTCGAGCATCCGCTTGCGGCGCTCGGCGACATTGTTGCCGACATTGAACTTTTCCAGCGTGCGGATGATCTGCGAGCCGACCGTGTGGCTAGGGTTGAGCGTATCGAACGGATTCTGGAACACCATCTGGATCGACGACACCGTTTCGACGCTGCGCTTTTCGATGCCGGTCGACTGGATTTCCTTGTTGCCCAGCGTCACGCTGCCGGAACTTGCCGTTTCCAGGCCGAGCAGCACCTTGGCCAGCGTCGACTTTCCGCAACCGGATTCACCGACGATGGCCACCGTCTCGGATTCGCGCGCCATGAACGAGATCGTCTCATTGGCCTTGACGACGCGGCCCTCGCTCGAACCGAACACCTCGTTGCCGCCGACTTTGTAGTATTTCCTCAGGTCCTCGATCTTGAGCACCGGCGCGCCGGGGACGACGCGCTCATTGACCTTCTTGGCGCCCGGCGGCAGCGCTTCCCAGTCGATCTCGTTGAAGCGCACGCAGCGCGAAAAATGCCCTTCGTGACCTTCGACCTCGATCATCGGGATCTCTGCGGCGTTGCAGACGCCCTCGACGAAATGGTGGCAGCGTGGACCGAAATTGCAGCCCTTCGGCCGCTCGTGCGGCAGCGGCAATTGTCCGGGGATCGAGATCAGCGGCCGCGAATTCTTGTCGGCGCCGGGCAGCGGGATCGAGCGGAACAGGCCTTGCGTGTAGGGATGGCGCATCCGGTCGAAGACGTCCTTGATCTTGCCGGTCTCGACCGCCTCGCCCGAATACATCACCGTGATGCGGTCGCAGGTCTCTAGGATCAGGCCGAGATTGTGCGACACGAAGATCATCGACGTGCCGAACTTCTCGCCGAGCCCCTTGACCAGGTCGACGATGCCGGCCTCCACCGTGACGTCGAGCGCCGTCGTCGGCTCGTCGAGCAGAAGCAGCGCCGGCTTCGACAGCAGCGCCATGGCGATGACGATGCGCTGCTGCTGGCCGCCGGAAAGCTGGTGCGGATAGGACCGCATCATGCGTTCGGGATCGGGCAGCCTGACCGAGCGCACCATGTCGAGCGCTCGGCTGTAAGCCTCTTCCTTCGACACCTTGTCGTGGATCAGCGGCACTTCCATCAATTGCTGGCCGACCTTCATCGCCGGATTGAGGCTGGCCATCGGCTCCTGGTAGATCATGGCAATTTTGTTGCCGCGGATGGCGCGCAGTTCCTCGTCGGACAGTTCGCCCATGTCCTTGCCCTGGAACTTGATCCGGCCGCCGACGATCTTTCCGATGTTGGACAGGTCGCGCATGATGCCGAGCGACACGGTCGACTTGCCGCAGCCGGATTCGCCGACGATGCCCATGGCCTCGCCGGGCATGACCGTGCAGGAGAAATCCATGACGGCCGGTATCTCGCCCTTGCGGGTGAAGAAGGAGATCGACAGGTTCTCGATCTCGATGATCGGCCCATCGGTCGGCTTGCCGGGATTTCGAACTGCCTCGTTCATGGGTCGCTCCAATCCTTGTTCTTCCAGTCAAGCCGGGTCGAAGACCCGTCTGTCAGTCTTTCATCGATTGTTCGCGCAGCGAGTCTGCCAACAGGTTGAGCCCCAGCACGAACGACATCAGCGCGATCGTCGGCGGCAACGCCGGGTGGATGAAGGACCGCAGCAACCGGCTGGCGTCCTTGATCGCGGTGCCCCAGTCCGGACTTTCCGGCGCCAGTCCGAGGCCGAAATAACCCAGCGTGCCGAGCAGGATCGTGGTGTAGCCGATGCGCAGGCAGGCATCGACGATCAGCGGTCCGCGCGCATTGGGCAGGATCTCCCACAGCATGATGTACCAGGGTGATTCACCACGCGTCTGCGCCGCCGCCACATAGTCGCGCGTCTTGATGTCCATGGTCAGGCCGCGCACGATGCGAAACACGCCGGGACTGGAGGCGAACACCACCGCCACGAAGATGTTGAGCTGGTTGGGATCGATGTGGACGATCTTGAGCGGATCGGCGTCGAAGACGAGGCCGACATAGACCCAGCCACCGAGAACAAGCGTCAGCCCAAGCAGGATGTAGAGGCGATCGGGCCGGTTCTTGTAGCGGGTCCAGAACAACACGCTGAAGAAGATGATCGGAAACAGGAAGAACAGCCCGGCCATGGCATAGGGGATCGGCGTGTCCATGATGCCCGGCGTCACCAGCAGGTAGAACAAAAGGATCACCGGGAAGGCCAGCACCAGATTGGCGAGGAAGGACAGCACAGTGTCGATCCTGCCGCCATAGTAGCCGGCCGGTAGGCCGAGGGTGACGCCGACCATCAGCGCAAAGCCGGTCGCCGCCGGCGCGATGATCAGCACGATCTGGCTGCCAAAGACCATGCGGGAAAACACGTCGCGGGCCAATTTGTCGCCACCGAAATAGTAGATGAGCTTCGATGCCGGCTCGATCCCGCCCGGCAGCGCGTCCTTCATGATCGGCACCTGGGCGAGTGGGTCGAAGGGCGCGACGGTCGAGGCAAAGATCGCCGTGAACAGCCAGAACAGGCAGATGCCGACGCCGACGATGCCGACGCCGCTATCGAACAGCTGGCCATAGAGGCCGAGCTTCTTCTTGTAGACGAAGCTCGCGCCCATGACGATGGCAAGTGCGATCCAGACCGGCCAGAACCGCCCGAGCACTCCGAGGACGACATTGAAGGCGCTGATATATTCGACCTGCATCCGCCCGATCCCCTACTGCACTCTGATACGCGGATTGAGAAACGCGTAGCCGACGTCTGAAATGAGCTGCGTGATCAGCACGATGAATACCGAGACCAGCGAACAGCCGAGCAAAAGGTCGATATCATTGTTGCCGGCGGCCTCGACCAGCGTGTAGCCGAAGCCCTGGTAGCGGAACATCACCTCGACGATGACGACGCCGGTGAGCAGCCAGGGAAACTGCAGCATGATGACGGTGAACGGCGCAATCAGCGCGTTGCGCAGGGCGTGCTTGACCACGACGCTGCCGAAGGAGAGGCCCTTCAGCCTGGCGGTGCGGATATATTGCTGCGTCATCACCTCGACCATCGAGGCGCGCGTCATGCGCGCGATATAGCCGATGCCGTAGATCGCCAGCGTCATCACCGGCAGCGTGAAATTGTAGAAGGTGATGCCCTGGCTGGCCGAGGCCGCCGAACCGTTCAGCCAGCCTAGCCAAGAGGCGAAGATGACGGTGAAGATGACGCCCGACACATATTCGGGCGTCGCCGTCGAGGCGATCGAGGCAACCGATAGCGTCCGGTCCGTTCGCGACCCCTCTCGCATTCCGGCAAGGATGCCGATCAGCAGCGAGATCGGTATCATGACCAACAGCACGCAGAGCATCAGGATGCCGGTGGCACTGAGCGCCGGGAACAGCTTCGACGCCACGGTGGTCTTGAACTTGGTCGAACAGCCGAAATCGCCCTGCAGGATACCGGAAAATGTAGGCACAAGCGGATCGTTGCAGAAGGAAAAACGCTGGGCCGGCTTGCCCGTCGCGGCATCGGTCACCGGCTGCTTGGGCAACACGCCGAGCCACTGACCATAGCGGACGAAGAAATTCTGACGATAGCCGTGTCCCGCCAGCCAGCTTTCGAGCTGCTCGGCCGACGTATGCATTTCAGTTTGGCTGATCGCCAGCTTCTTCAAATTCGGATCGAGGTTGATCAGGAAGAAGACGATGATCGTCAGGCACAGCATCGTCAATGCCATGGTGCCCAGGCGCCTGAGAACGAAAGATAGCATGGCGGTCCCCTGCCGGTCTGGTTGGGGTTGTAGCCAGCTTCAAAACCAGCCCTACCGTTGCCGGCAGAGTTGGCTGTCAAACCGGCCCTCGGATGCGATCAACCCTGTTTTATTGCACGATCTTTCCCGAAGAGTCCGCAACTTTTTTGCTGCGCCGACTTCCGGTTCTGGAACCATGCAAGCAGTGATGGGGAAGGGGCGAACGCCCCCTCCCCGATCGGTCCGATTACGCCTGTTCCAGCCAGACCTTGCCATAGTCGCGTTCGAAGGTCGGATGCATCTTGTAGTTCTGCACCGCCTTGACCGAGTGGCTGTAGAGCTTGCGCCAGTAAGGCTGGATGATGATGCCGGCATCCTGCAAGATCTGCTGGATATCCTTCATCATCTCCTTGCGCTTTGCGGCGTCTGCAACGGCGAGCGCAGCATTGAGCTTGGCGTCCCAGTCGGGATTCGACCAGGCTGTCTCGTTCCAGGATTCGCCGGTGCGGTAGCCCAGGGACAGAACCTGGACGCCGAGCGGCCGCATGTTCCAGGTGGTCATGGACAGCGGATATTTGGTCCAGTCGTTCCAGAACGTCGAGCCCGGCAGCACCGTACGCTTGACCTTGATGCCGGCGTCGCGCAATTGCGCGGCGATCGAATCGCCGGTATTCTTCTGCCAGTCCTCGTCGACCGTGATCAACTCGTGCTCGAAGTCGGCTTGGCCGGCTTCCGCCATCAGCGCTTTCGCCTTGGCCGGGTCGCGAGCGATTTTCGGCAGCTCGTAATATTCCGGATGAATCGGGCAGACATGGTGGTTCTCGGCGACAGTGCCGGCATTGCCGTAGCCCAGTTGGAGCACGACAGCGTTGTCGACGCCGAGCTGCAGCGCCTGACGCACCTTCTGGTCGTCGTAAGGCTTGTTGTTGACGTTGGTGCGGCAGACGATGGTCCCGGCGGTGACCACTTCGGACTTCACCAGATCCAGACCGTCGAGGATTGACACGTAGTCGGCCGTGGTTTCGTAGTTGGCGTGCACTTCGCCCGCTTCGAAGGCGCTGACAGTGGCCGCCGGATCGGTGCCGTAGTCGATGAACTCGATGCCGTCGAGAAAGACTTCGCCGTCCCACCACTTGTTGTCTTCGCGGCGCTTGTAGACCACCTTCTGGCCGACATCGTAGGAGACGAGTTCGAAAGGACCGGTACCGATCGGACAGGCTTTGAAGTCGCCGCCTTTTTCATCGAAGGTCTTGTGGACGATCAGGCCCGGATAGTCGCAGACATTGGGAATGATCGAAATGTCCGGCGAGCCAAGCTTCAGCTTTATGGTGTGATCGTCGACCTTGGTGACGGCGCTTTCATCGAGCTTGTCGTCCTTGACCAGCGTGCCGAGGCGGCCGGGCATGGAATTTCCTTCGGCTTTCTTGTCGGCCCAGCGCTTGAGGTTGAAGATGACGTCATCGGCGTTGAATGCATCGCCGTTCGACCAGGTCACGCCCTTGCGCACATGTAACGTGTATTCGGTGGCGTCGTCGTTGATGTCCCAGCTTTCGAGCAGATAGGGGCGGAACGTGTATTCGGTCGTGTACTTGACCAGCGGCTCGAGCGCCTGGCGCTCGGCATTGGCGATTTCAGACCAGTCGGCCTTGCGTGGATCCTTGGGGTCCTTGATCCACTGCGCGACCTTCAGGATGCCACCCTTCTTGCCCTGTACTTCTTCCGCCTTGGCCGGCGTCGGATCGGCGAGACCGAGCATGCCGTAGGCCATCGCCGTGGATGCGCCGAAGACGCTGGCCAAAGCGAGAAATTCGCGGCGATCCATCTTGCCTGCTTTGGCTTCTTCGGCCATTGCCAGGATATGATCCGGAACGCGGTCACCGTTGCTTTTGTAGATTGCCATGACTGACTCCCATTGTTGGCTTTCTGCCTTTTAACATTCCGCATCCGCGCCGTGATGTCAAAGACCGACACGGACTGGGAACATGTTAGCGAATGTGCAACTTTGGAAGGAGGGCAGTTCGCGCGATAACGACAGTCTTGGCGCAAAATTGCTACTGCCCGGCAGATTCCGTTCGAATCCCGGCGCCCGATTAAGATGAGACATTTAAGCGGGATAGGACAGCGCCAGCTGATCCTTGAGTTTGCGCCAGGGCGATAGCTCCCGACGCTCGCGATCGTCGCCGATTTCAGTATTCGCGCTCGTAGAAGATGCCGCCCTTGGCTTCCCCTGCATCGTTGGCTTCGCCGCGCAATTTGACGCCGCGCCCGACATTGAGATCGATGGTCGCCTTGCCAGACCCCGGCTTGTCGCCCTTCTGGATCGTCACATAGGTGCGGTCGTTGAGGTATTTGCCGGCCGAAACGGCTGTGCCGCCCTTCTCGTCCGTCGTGACGTCGAGATCGTCGACGCCGATCGCGCTGCGCAGGTTTTCGAGCAGCGATGTCGAGCCGCCGACGCCAGCCAGCTGCCCTGCGGCTTCGGCAAGCTGGGCGATCTGCAGCGGCGACAGGTTCGACATCGAGCGGCCGAAGATCAGTTGCGCCAGCACCTCGTCCTCCGGCAGGGCCGGCACGGACGAGAAGGTGAATTTCGGATTGGTCGCCTCGCCCGACACCACAATGGTGACGGTGGCGCTGCTCGTCGTCGACGTCGCCGTCAGGTTGAGGTAGGGCACCAGCGAACCGGAAAACCCGACCGTGCCTTCGGTGAAGGTGAGCCGCTTGGCGAGGATCGACAGCCGCCCGCGCTGCAAGGTGAAAGTGCCGACCGCATGCGGCGACGCCGCCGGGCCGGTCAGCTTCAGCGAGCCGCCAAGCTCGGCATCGACGCCCCTGCCCTGGATGAAGATCTGGTTCGGCGCGTTGACCGTGACGTCGAGGGCAAGCCCGCTGCCGCCACCACCACCGCTTGTCGTTGGCGGACGCAGCGCCTTGTCCTGCGCCCGCACGGCGACCGGCGCGTTCTTGTGCTTTACGTCGAGTGCCGACAGCGATCCCGGCAGCTTCTCGGGGACAGTGATGACGGTCTTGGCCAGGTTGATGGTTCCAGAGATCACCGGCGCCGAGGCGAGCGGTCCCTTGATGGTAAGGTCGCCGCCGAGATTGGCGGTGACCACCCGACCGTCGGTATAGCGGCCGTCGGTGAGCTTGACCGACAGGTCGGCGGGGAACCCTTGCGCCGGGTTGATGCCGACCGTGCCGCTGGCCGACAGGCTGCCGCGCGTCGACAGCGTGCCGGTCAGGCGGTTGATCCGGGCAACGCCGGCGCCGATCGAAACGTCGAAAGCGATGTCGTTGACGGCAAGGCCGGAGCGCGCATCGATCAGGCGGGCACCTGACGTGCTGACCGTGCCGCCGATGACCGGCGACGTCGCCGGGCCGCGCACTTGCACATTGACACTGGCAGTACCGTTCAATGACAGGCCTTGCGCGGCAAGCTTCGCGGCAAGGAAGGAGAACGGCACCTTGCCGGAAAAGTCGAGCGCCAGCGCCGGCGTGCCCGCAATGGTCACCGTGCCGCCGCCCTTGAGGCCAAGTCCGGCCCCGTCACTGATGTTGGCGTCAAAGGTAAGTTTCTTGCCGGCGAACGTTCCTGACGAGGAAATGTTCATGCCGCCAAGGCCGGCGCCGCGGGTCTGCGAGGTCTGCACGCCGCCTGCATCGATTTTGAACGCAATGCTTGGATTGGCTGGTGCGCCTGTCACCTTGACCGTGCCGGAGATCGAGCCGGCGGCATCGAGGCCTGGCGAGAAACTGTTGGCGAGCGAGATTGGCACCTTGGCCAGTGCGGCATTGACGTCGAGCGCCTGCCCGACCTTGCCGGTCACCGTCGCCGTGCCGCCACCGAGGTTGAGCACCAGCCTGTCCAGCGTCGTCGTGCCGTTGGCGATGCTGATGGTCGAGGCCTGCGCGATCGCGGCCCTGATCCCCTGCACCGTCGCCTGGCCGGAGGCGAGCTCGATGGTCGTCGTGCCGTTCGCCACCTTAACCCGGCCGGCGGCCTTGGCAGGAATGTCCTTGACGGTGGCGCCGCCGGAAAAGCCGGTCCAGTCGCCGTCGCGCTTCAGATCGACATCAATGCCGCGGATGACGGTGCCGCCGGAGATGACGCTGTCGGCGCGGATCTTGCCGGAGATCACCGGCGCGGCAAGATAGTTGGCGATCAGCGCGTCGATGGAAACGGTCTTCGCCACCAGGTCGCCACGCGAAAGCGAACCGGTTGTCGCCTTGATAGCGACTTGCGGCGCGTTGCCGCTCTTCGAGAAGACAATCGTGCCGCGCACGTCGCCTTCGGCCTTTTCCAGGGCCAATGCGGCCAGCGGCCCGATATCGGGCAGGTCGAGGGCGACCGTGCCTTCGGGCACGAAGGCCTGGTCGAGCGCGAGGTCGCCGGAGATCCGGTTCTTGCCGAGCGACAGCAGCAGTCCGTTGATGGCGCTCTTGCCGTCCGTCGTCGCCAGCACGGCGCTGCCTTGCAGTGCTTGCCCGGCGACATTGCCGGTCAGTTGCACATTGGCCGCCGGGTTGGCGGCATCGGCCTTGCCGGTGGCGGTCAGCTTCAGGCCAGTGATCTCGCGCTCCGCCACCGAAAGCCGGTCACTATCGACCGTCAGCGAAAGGTCCGGCGCCAGGCTCGGGCCTTGCGCATTCAGCGCAAAAGCGATGGCGCCCTTGGCGTCTTTCGACAGCAGCGAGATGTCTGATAGAGCGCCCTTGATGTCGGCGCTGAGCTTGTTGTCGGCGAGGCTTGCCTGCCCATTGGCGGTCAGCGCACCCGACGCCAGCGTGACCGGGCTCGCGCTGACATTGCCATGGGCATCGCGCTTCAGCGTCGCGCTGAGCTGGGTCCGCTCGGCCAGCACGCCATGCGCCGCTGCCGGCAACGCCGCCGAAAGGGCGTCAGCCTTGAGGTTGAGGTCGATGGCGCCGTCGGCCAGGGAAACCCGGCCGTTGAAAGCGCTGTCGAGTGCTGCGCCCTGCACCGAGCCGCTGTCGATAGTGATGGCATCGGCGGCCAGGCTGCCGGCGACTTTTGCAATGATCTTGCCAGCGATCAGCGGCGCGATGGTCGAGTTGTCCAGTCCTATCTTGTCCGCCGTCACCGTACCCGAGATCGGTCCGGTACGGCTCTTGACGTCGAAGGCGTCGGAATGCAGCGCAAGCGCGATGCCTTCGACCTTGGCGTGGTTGGTGGCGACCGAGGGCAGCGCTGCGGAAATATCCAGCTTCACCTTCATGCCTTGCCCCGCCGCCTTCACCGACAATGCCTGCAGCTCGAATTTGATCGGGCTTTCGGCGCTGCCGAGCGTCAGCGGCAGGCTGGGACCGGTGGATGTCAGGTCGAGCGCGAAATCGCTGGCGCCGTTGGGGTTGATCGTGCCGGCGGCCTTGCCGGAGATCTTTTCGCCGGCAAGCGTCGCATGATCGATGGCGATCCCGCCGGCCGGCGTGAAACCGCCGGCGGCATTGAGGTTGAGCGGCCCGAGCCCGGCCTGCCGGGTCTGGCTGGTCTCGGCGCCGGCGAGCTGGACATTGAAGCGTATGTCGGGGTTTGCCGGCGATCCCGTCACCTGCGCCGTGCCATCGAGTGTCCCCACACCGTCGAGGCCGGGGGAGAAATCATTGGCAAGTGCTGCCGGCAGTGCGGAGAAAATTGCCGCTAGGTCGAGCGTCCGGCCTGCAGTGCCGGAGAGCGTCACCGCGCCACCGCCGACATCGACCACCAGTCGCTCGATGCTGGTCACGCCATTGGCGATGGAGAGACTTGATGGGCTGGCGATGGCCGCCTTGATGCCGCGAACGGTCGCCTCGCCCGAGGCAATCTCGATGCTGGTCGTGCCACCGGCGATCTTCGCCCGGCCGGCGGCGGTAGCTGGGATGCCGGCGATCGTCGCGCCGCCGGTGAAATTGGTCCAGTCGCCGTCGCGCTTCAGATCGACGCCGATGCCGCTGATGACAGTCGTTCCCGATGTCACGCTGTCGGCCCTGATCGTACCGGAGATCGCCGGCCTCTTGAGATAGTTGGCGATCAGCGCGTTGACGGTGATCGCCTTCGCCGCCACCTCACCGCGCGAGATCGATGCACTGGCCGCATTGATGCTGACGGTCGGCGCTTCGCCCTCCTTGGCGAAGGCAATGGTGCCACCGATATCGCCTGCCGCCGTCTGCCCGCCGAGCGAAGCCAGCGGCGCGATATCGGGGGCAGCAAGCGTCAGCGTGCCGAGAGGCAGCAACTTGTCGTCGAGCACAAGATCGCCCGAAACCTTGTTGTCGCCCAGCGACAGGCTCAGCCCCTTGATGGAACGCTTGCCATCGCTGGTCACCAGCGCCGCCTTGATGTCGAGCGGCTGGCCGTCGACAGACCCGGTCAGCGAGACATCCGCCGCCGGATTGGCGACGTCGGCCTTCCCCGCTGCGGTCAGCTTGATGTCTTTCACCGTGCGGCCCGACGCCGTCAGGCTGGCGCTGTCGGCCGAAACGGAGAAGTCCGGTGCCCAGCGCGCGCCGCTTGCCGTCAGCGCGAAATCGACGCCGCCGGCGAGAGGCACGCCGGCCAGCTGCGAGAGCACCGAAACGTCGCCGAGCGTGCCCTTGATGTCGGCCTGGATATCGCTGCCTTGCGCGCTGGCGGTGCCGCTGGCCTTGAGCGAACCGGAGGTCAATTCGAGTGAATTGGCGGCGAACGAACCTTGCGGGTCGCGGGTCGCGGTCGCCGAGAACGTCACGCGCTCGCCCAGCACCGAGCCGATCTGAGGCGGCAGCGCCGATGAAACCGCATCGGCGTTCATGTTCAGCTTCATCGCCAGGTCGGTCAGCGATAGAGTGGCCGTCAGGGAGGCGTTGAGCGCATCGCTGCGCAACGTTCCCTGGTCGAGCGAAATCTCGTCCTTGCTTATCTTACCGGCGAGATCGGCCGCCAGCTTGCCGGTCACCAGCGGCGTCAGCGTCGCAACGTCGGTTTTCAAGCCGCCGGCTTCAAGCTTGATGCTGACCGGGCCGCTGCGATTCTCAATGTCGAACCCGTCGGAATGGATCTGCGCCGCCAGATCGTTGAGCTGCGTGCCGCCTGCCGCCACCGAAACCAGCGACGCACCGATATCGACCATCGGCGCCTTGCCGTCGCCGAAGGCGCGGGCAGTCGCGTCCTTCACCGCCACCGTGACCGGTTGCGCCTTGGTGCCGACGTCGAGCACCACGGGCTCGCCCTTGGCGGCGATCTCCACCGAAAGGTCGCTAGCGCCCTTGGGATCGACCCTGCCCGCGGCGGTGCCATGCACGGCGTCGCTCTCGATCGTGGCGCGCTCGATGTCGACGCCGCCGGCCGGCGTCGCGGTGCCGGCAAGGTCGAAGCTGGTCTTGCCGGCAAACAGCGGCTTCAGCTTCTCTGGCAGGAAACGCCCGAAATCGCCGTCGCCCTTGGCCTCGACGTGATTGCCCTGGTCGCTGAGCTGGTGGCGGCCGGTAAGCTGGGTAACGATCTGGCCGTCGACGACGAAGGTGCCGATGCCGCTCCAGTTGGCCAGTGGCCCCGTCCCCGAGACGATGATGTCGACCGGCGGCGCGTCGGGCAGTTTGAGCAGGTTGGCAATGATGCCGCCCGCCGGCTCGGATGCCTTGAGATCGAGGTCGAGCTTGTTGTCGGCGGGCGCGAAATGGACCTTGGCGTCGACATTGCCCTGCTTGCCGTCACGGCGAGTGATCGCGAGCACCGTTTCGACCGCCAGCGGCGACGCATCGACCTTGGCCGATCCCTTGGCGGCAAGCTCGGCAATGCCACTCCCGGCCAGTTGCTCGCCAAGCGCAATCTCGGGCATATCGATCTGTTTAATGTCGATCGAAACCGGCAGCGTCGTTGCACCACTCTGCGCCGGCTGGGTGCTCGCAGCCGGCAAGCGGGCGAGTTCGATGCGCTCGGCGCCGATGCGCTCGGCGCTGAAGTTCTTCGACAAAAGTGCTGTCGGCGACCAGTCGACGGCGACCTTGCGCGCCACCAGCCAGGCGCCGTTGCGGTCTTCCAGCACGACATGGTCGAGCCTGAGCGCGCCCGACCAGATGCCGTCTATGCCGCTGACGGTGACTTTTCGGTCATCGCTGGATGCAAGATGCGAGATGATGCCGGCGAGGTTGTCGCGGCCGCGCTCGGTCTTGGTCAGCACGACGAGCGCGCCGACGCCCGCCGCCACCACGATGAGCAGCGTGTAAAGAACAATGCGGAGGATGCGCCAGAACGTCTTCATGGCTCAGAACGCCTGTCCGATGCCGGCATAGATGCCGAAACGCGGGTCGCCCGGGTCGCGGTTGAGCGGGATCGCCGCGTCGACCCTCAATGGTCCGAATGGAGTAAGATAGCGCACGCCGACGCCGGCGCCGACCTTCATGTCGGAAAAGTCCGGGAAAGATTTCGTCGAGACGGTGCCGGCATCGACGAACGGCACGATGCCGATCGTATCGGTGACCGCAATGCGCATCTCAACCGAGGTTTCGAAGAAGGAAAGGCCGCCGATCGGCTGCCCGTCGATGTCCTTGGGCCCGATGCCCTGATAGGCATAGCCGCGCACCGAGCCGCCGCCGCCGGAATAGAAGCGGCGGTCGGCAGGGACATGCTCCAGGCTGGTGCCGACGATGGAACCGATGGCAACGCGCTCGGCGAGCACGAATTTTGAGGCGGAGTCGATCGATTGGTAGGCAGACCCTTCGCCCTTCAGCTTGAGGAAAGCTGCGCCGCTCAAAATGTCGTAGCTCGGCTCGGCATAGGCCAGCACCCTGAAACCTTTTGTCGGATTGAGCCTGACGTCGCGATTGTCATAGACATATTGCAGCGGAATGCTGGCGATCAGATAGGTGTGTTTGCCGAAGGCATCGGTGATTTTCGAATAGTCGAGCGCGACTTCCGCCGACACCCTCTGCTTCTTGTCGATGTCATAGGAAAGCCCGGTGCTGCCCTTGATCGAGAAACGGTCATAGGCGTCGGGATGCTCGAGCACGGTCTTGACGCTGGCGATGAATTTCGACGCCGGCCCGACCACGCCCGGCTTTTCGAACATGATGCCGGCATTGTAGTTGAGCTCGCCCAGATCGTTGCTGCCGATGCCGCTGATGGCGCCGTCGATGCGCAGCTTTTCGGCGCGGCCGAACAGGTTGCGGTGACCCCAATAGCCTTCCAGTCCCAGGCCTTCCGTATTGGACACGGTGCCGCCGAGGCCGAAGTAACGCGGCTTGCGCTCGCTGACCTGGACGTTGATCGGGATGTTGCCGTCGGCGTCGAGGCCGTCGGCCTCCTTCAGCGTCACGCTGTTGAACACTTCGAGCCCAAGCAGCCGGTCGCGTGCATCATCGATCTCGTCGGGCGAATATTGGCGGCCGCATTTCAGGCCGGTCATGTATTCGGAGAAATCGCGGTCGACCTTCTCGGTGCCCTCCACCGTGGTGTCGCCATAGCCGGCGACCGGTCCGGCCGCCACGGTCAGCGTGACGTCGAGCGTCGAAGTCGCATGGTCGGCAACGATATGGCTGCCCGTGACCTTGGCCAGCGGCCTGCCTTCCTGCTTCAGCGCCCGGATGATCAGCGCTTCGGCCTTGAGCACGGCGCCGGATCCGGCATCGCCGCCAGCGATCAGCCCGAAATCGGCGCTCGCCAGCCCGGCCGCATCGCCCTCCAGCCTGATGTTGCCCAGCGTGAATTTCGGCCCGGGCGTCACTGTGACCACCACGGGGATCGGCTGCGGCCCGGTGAATTCGGCGTCCGGCGGCAATTCGTCGAGCGGCTTGCCCTGGATGGTGATGGTGACGATGCCTTCATAACGGGCATCCGCATAAAGCGCGGCAACCAGTTGCTCGCGGTCGCTGCGCGCCTTGGCCAGCAGGCCGAGCGAACCGGACACAGGACGTTCTTCGTCGGCCTTCAGCGTTGACGCGTTTTCGAGTTTCTTGACCAGATCCTTGTCGGCATCGGTCGCCTCGATGGTCACGGCGTAGCGCAGCGGGTCGACGATATCGGCGTCCTCGTCGTTCGACGAGCCCCACAATTTGATGCCGAAAATCTCGAAAGCGGCAGCATTCCGGCTTTCCGCGGCGAGCATGGTGGAACACATCAGCACGAAAAGCAGGGCGCGCGGAAGCCCGCGCATTCGCGCGGTTCCTCCCGACATATGTCTTTCATGCGCCGACATTACAAATCTAACCTAGCTTGCAATGCTAAAATTGGAATGAAGTTCTGAAGTGCTCGTAAAGGGGCCACAATCCAATTGTCTGAAATAGACAGGGCTTGGAATTCACACCTTCTGCGTCGCCGCAAGAATGCGTGATCCCCTGTCCTATGGAGGTTCTATCCGATACCGGCTCTCGGCCGGAAAGGAAACCGTTGGCAGGCGGAACCTGCCGCGTCCTCGTGTTGACAAGCCTGACTGAAGCTTGATCATGTCGGGACGTAAGCACTGTCTGGAGGGTGTTATGGCAATGCGCGCGGCTCGTGGTCTGTCTTTTCTTCTCCTTCTCTTTTTTGCCTTGGGAAGCGTCGCGCAAGCGGCCGAAGCCCGGCGAATCGTGACGACCGATAATTCCGACTATTTCGGTTTCGATCTCAGATCCGACCAGAATGTCAGCCTCGACCAGTGCAAGACGACCTGCCTGGGCGATCCGGCCTGCCGCGCCTTCACCTACAACACCAAGGCCAAATGGTGCTTCCTCAAATCCGACTATAACCAGCTGAAAACCTTCAACGGCGCCATCGCCGGCAAGGTCGCCAATGTCGATGGCGATCCCGATATTGGCGCGCCGCCGGAGCTTGCCTTCTTCCCCAACTGGATGGCCGACCAGGCACAGCAGTACCGCAACAAGCTGACCGATCCGGCCTATGACAAGCCGACCGAAGGGCTGGAAGCGCTCAAAGCAGCGGCCGAGCAGTCGTCGCTGACCGGCGACCATCGCTCCGCCATGCAGAAATACGAGGCCGCGGTTTCGGTATTGCCCGATGACGGCCACCTCTGGTTCGAACTGGCGCGCGAGACGCTTGCGGTGCAGCCGGCCTCCAACACCTCCGAAGCATCGACCTTGCCGGCAAACGCCACCTCCGCCGGCTTCAACGCCTACAAGCTGCTGCGCACCACCAGGACGCGCGCCGAAGTGCTGGCGCTGCTCGGCGCCGGGCTTGACCGCCGCGACCTCTACCGTCCCGCGCTCCAGGCCTATGAAGCCAGCCTCGCGCTGGTCGCTTCGCCTTCGGTCCAGGCCGACTATGCGGACCTCAAGTCGCGCAAGGGCTTCCGCGTCATCGACCACACGGTCGATGCCGACACCAGCGCGCCACGCATCTGCGCGCAGTTTTCAGAGGATCTGGTCAAGACCGGCGTCGACTATGCCCAGTTCGTCACCGTCGGCAACGCGCCGCCGAAGGGCGTCGAGGCCAAGGACAAGCAGATCTGCGTCGAAGGGCTGGAGCACGGCCAGCACTACGAAGTGACCTTCCGCACCGGCCTGCCGGCGGCCATCGGCGAGGTGATTTCCGTACCCGTGGTGCTGTCGATCTACGTGCAGGACCGCGCGTCATCGGCCCGCTTCACCGGCGACAGCTTCGTGTTGCCGGCCGGCGCGCGCCGCGGCATTCCGGTCGTCACCGTCAACATGGCCGCCGCCAAGATGAAGCTTTACCGCATCGGCGACCGTTCGCTGGCGCAGCTTCTGTCCGGCTATCAGTTCCTGAAGCAGCTCGACGGCTACGACCTTTCCAACATTTCCGACCAGATGGGCGAGCCGGTCTGGGAAGGCCAACTCGACATCGCCAACGATCTCAACAAGGAGGTCACCACCTCCTTCCCGGTCGACGAGGCCCTGCCGCAGCGCAAGCCTGGCGTCTATGTGCTGACCGCGCAGGCTGTCGACGACCGCAGCGACGACTACAATTCGCGGGCCACGCAATGGTTCGTCGTCTCCGACATCGGCCTGTCGACCTATACCGGGCAGGACGGGCTCAACGTCTTCGCCCGGTCGCTGGGAACCGCCAAGCCGATATCGGGCGCCGAGCTCACCCTGCTTGCCCGCAACAACGAGATCCTCGGCACCGCCACCACCGACGCCGAAGGCAGCGCTGTCTTCAACCCCGGCCTGACGCGCGGCGACGGCGGCATGGTGCCGGCCGTCCTGATGGCCAAGCAGGGCGACAACGACTTCGTGTTCCTGGATATGGGTCGGGCCGGCTTCGACCTGTCCGATCGCGGCGTCTCCGGGCGCCCGGCGCCGGGCGCGCTCGACGTCTATGCCTGGACCGAGCGCGGCATCTACCGCGCCGGCGAGGATGTCCATGTCGCGGCACTCGCTCGCGACGGCGCCGCCAAGGCGGTCGAGAACCTGCCGCTGACCTTCATCTTCACGCGTCCCGACGGCGTCGAAAACCGCCGCATCGTTAGCGACGGCGCATCGGCCGGCGGCCATGCCGTCGACCTGCCGCTCGAACCCAACGCCATGCGCGGCACCTGGACCGTATCTATCTACACTGACCCTAAACAGGCGGCGGTCGCCAGCCAGATGTTCCTGGTCGAGGATTTCGTGCCGGATCGCATCGAGTTCGACCTCGCCGCCGACAAGAAGGAGATCGCGCAGGGCGAAACCGCCAACGTCACGGTCGATGGCCGCTTCCTCTATGGCGCGCCGGCGGCGGGCTTGGCTCTCGAAGGCGAATTGACACTATCGACCGCCCGCGACTGGGATCGCTTCAAGGGCTATTCCTTCGGTCTCGCCGACGAGCAGTCGGCCGAACCCTCGGTGACCCCGTTCATCGGCCTGCCCGTGGTCGGCGAAGACGGCAAGGCGATCTTCCCGGTCTCCGTCGACCAATTGCCATCGACCACCAAGCTGGTCGACGCCAAGGTCACGGTCAGGATGCGCGAAACCGGCGGCCGCGCCATCGAGCGCTCGCTCGAGATCGGCATCCGCCCGCAAGGCCACATGATCGGCATCCGGCCGGATTTCGACAATGACGAGGTGCCGCAAGGCGGCACTGCCAAGTTCAGCCTGATCGCCGTCGATCCCGACGGCAAGCGCGAGGCGCTGAAAGGCGCGCTGTGGTCGCTGGTCAAGGTCGAACGCAATTACCAGTGGTACCGCTCCAACAATTCCTGGAACTATGAGCCGGTGACCTTCACCAAGTCGGTGGCCAACGGCCAGGTCGACCTCAGTGCCGACGGCGAGGCGACGGTGTCGTTGCCAGTCGACTGGGGCCGCTACCGGCTGCAGGTCGAAACTGCCGACCCGGAAGGCCCGGCGACCAGCTATGAGTTCGACGGCGGCTGGTATGTCTCCTCCACCACCACCGAAACGCCTGATGGCCTCGAGATCGCCCTCGACAAGGACGCCTACGCGGCGGGCGAAGTGGCCAAGCTCAAGGTCTCGCCGCACTTTGCCGGCGAACTGCTGGTCACCATCGGCGCCGACAAACTGCTGAAGACCGTCACCGCCACGGTGCCGGTCGGCGGCAGCACCGTCGACATCCCGGTCGGCGACGACTGGGGTGCCGGCGCCTACATCACCGCGACGCTGTTCAGGCCGGGCGATGCGCAGGAAACGCGCATGCCGGCGCGCGCCATCGGTGTGAAATGGCTGAACGTCGATCCGGGCTCGAAGAAGCTCGCCGTCACCCTGACGCCGCCCGACAAGACGATGCCGCGCCAGCAGCTGTCGATCCCGATCTCCGTCGCCGGCGTCCAGCCCGGCAGCAATGCCTATGTCATGGTCGCCGCCGTCGATGTCGGCATCCTCAACCTCACCAATTACAAGGCGCCGGACCCGGAGAACTGGTTCTTCGGCCAGCGCATGCTGGGGCTCGAGATCCGCGACCTCTATGGCCGCCTGATCGACGGTTCGCTCGGCACCACCGGCAAGTTGCGCACCGGCGGCGACGGCGCCAATTTGCAGGCGCAAGGCAGCCCGCCGACCGAAAAGCTGGTCGCCTTCTTCTCCGGCACGGTCCAGCTCGATGCCGACGGCAAGGCCAGGGTCGATTTCGACATTCCGCAGTTCAACGGCACCGTGCGCGTCATGGCCGTCGCTTGGACCAAGGAAGCGGTCGGTCATGCCCAGTCCGACGTCATCGTGCGTGATCCGATTGTGATTACCGCCGGCCTGCCGCGCTTCCTGGCGCCCGGCGATGCCGCTGTCATGCGGCTCGACATCGCCGACACGGACGGTCCGGCCGGCGATTATGCCCTGTCGATCGACACGACAGGCGACCTGTCGACCGGCGACAAGCCGCTGCCGCAGATGCTGACGCTCGCCCAGGGCAAGCGCCAGACGCTGACCGTACCACTGATCGCGAAGACGGCCGGCAATGCTTCGCTGACCATCAAGCTCGCCCATGCCGACGGCACCAAGGTCGAGCAGACGCTCTATGTCCCGGTGCGGCCGCCGCAATTGCCGGTCACCACCCGCCTGGTGGTCGATCTCAAACCCAATGTCGGCGCGCTGCGCGTCGACAAGGAACTGCTGGCGGCAAGCCTGCTCGACGGCGCCTCCGTCAGCGTCGGCGTTTCGCAGACGGCAGCCTTCGACGTGCCGTCGCTGCTGATGACGCTCGACCGCTACCCCTATGGCTGCGCCGAGCAGACGACCAGCCGTGCGCTGCCGCTGCTTTACGTCAACGAACTGGCGTCAGGCATCGGCATGGCCAGCGACCCGGACCTGCATAACCGCATCCAGGAGGCCATCTACAAGGTGCTGAGCTACCAGGCCTCGGCCGGTAGCTTCGGCCTGTGGGGCCCGGGTTCCGGCGATCTCTGGCTCGACGCCTATGTCAGCGACTTCCTGACCCGAGCGCGCGAGCAGAAATACGACGTGCCTGCGCTGGCGATGAGCCAGGCACTGAACAATCTGCAGAACTCGCTCGGCTACGACCAGGACGTCCAGGGCCGCGGCAGCGAGATCGCCTACGCGCTCTATGTTCTGACCCGCAACAAGAAGGCGTCGGTCGGCGACCTGCGCTACTATGCCGATACGCAGCTCGAGGCCTTCACCAGCCCGATGGCCGTCGCCCAGTTGGCGGCGAGCCTCGCGCTCTACGGCGATACGCAGCGCTCGGAAGCGACTTTCCAGGCGGCATTCCGTCTGGCCCAGTCGGCCACCGACTATGACTACTACAGGTCGGATTACGGCTCGCCGTTGCGTGACGGCGCGGCGATGCTGGCGCTGGCGGCGGAATCGAAGCCGGTGCCGACCATCGTGCCGGCGCTGGTCAAGCTGGTGGCAAGGAAGCGCGCCGACGCCCGCTGGACGAGCACGCAGGACGAGTCCTGGATGCTCTTGGCGGCGCGGGCGCTGAAGGAAGGCAACGACTCGATTACGCTCTCGGTCAATGGCGCCCCGCATGCCGGCGGTTACTCCGACCAATTCAGTGGCAGCGACATTGCCGAAAGCCCGCTCACCATCGCCAACACCGGCAAGACGCCGCTGCAGGCGGTGGTCACCACGGTGGCTTCGCCGGTCGAGCCACTGCCGGCCGGCGGCGACGGCTTCACCATCGAGCGCACCTACTACAAGCTCGACGGCACCGAAGCCAACGTCACCGAGGTCCAGCAGAACGAGCGCTACGTGGTCGTGCTCAAGGTCTACGAGCAGAACAAATGGCCGTCGCGCCTCTTGATCACGGATCTGTTGCCGGCCGGCTTCGAGATCGACAATCCCGGCCTGGTTTCCAGCGCCCAATTGTCGAACTTCTCCTGGCTGGCGCAGACCGATGCCGCCCATCTCGAATTCCGCGACGACCGTTTCGTCGCGGCGTTCAACCCGAACGACGGCGACGGCGACCGCAGCATCGCGCTGGCCTATGTCGTGCGCGCGGTAACGCCCGGCACCTACGCCCATCCGGCGGCAACGGTCGAGGACATGTACCGCCCGCAATATTCGGCCCGCACCGCCACCGGCATGATGGAGGTCAAGGCGCCGTAGGGCAAAGATGGCGAACAGGAACATGGCGATGGCGCCGCCCCTCATTGCCCTGCCGGGCATTTCTCCCCGTATAGTGACGGGGAGAAAGAAGCCTGCGTCGAAGCTTTCGCCAATCTCGAACGCTGCGGAAAAGGCGCCGAGGGTCGCGACAGCTTTCTTCTCCCCGTCACTATACGGGGAGAAGGTGCCGGCAGGCGGATGAGGGGCAGCGCCATGCTCTCCAGAATAGTCCTGCGTCGGGCGGCCATTGCGGTCGCCACCCTCGCCGGTCTCACAACAATTGCCGCCGTCGCTCTCTGGCAGCTCGACCGCGCCTTTCCACCGCCGCTGCCGGAAAAGCTCACAGTGTCGACCGAGGTGCAGGACCGCGACGGCCAGTTGCTGCGTGCCTTCGCCACGCCTGACGGTTACTGGCGGCTCGAAACCCGTCTCGACCAGGTCGACAAGCAGTTCGTCGACATGCTGGTCGCCTATGAGGACAAGCGCTTCTGGGACCATGATGGCGTCGACGTGCTGGCGCTGGCCCGCGCCGCCAGGCAGTTCGTCAGCAATGGCCATATCGTCTCCGGCGGCTCGACGCTGTCGATGCAGCTTGCCCGGCTGACCGAGCCGCGCGACAGCCGCAGCCTTGGTTCCAAGATCAAGCAGATGCTGCGCGCCATCCAGATCGAGCGGCGGCTCTCCAAACGCGAGATCCTGGAGCGCTATCTGACGCTGGCGCCATATGGCGGCAATCTCGAGGGCGTGCGCGCCGCCTCGCTCGCCTATTTCGGCAAGGAGCCCAAGCGGCTCACCGTCTCGGAAGCCGCCCTGCTCGTCGCGCTCCCGCAATTGCCGGAAAGGCGCCGGCCCGACCGCAACCTCGGCATTGCGCACGCCGCCCGCGACCGCGTGCTGACCCGCATGGTTTCGGCCGGCTTGCTCGGCGAGCGCGAGGCAGCGCGCGCCGCGCTCGACGATGTTTCGGGCCTGCGCCGCAAATTGCCGGCGCTCGCTGCCCACGCTGCCTATGCAATGCTGCCCAAGGCCACGCCCGGCAAGCCGCTGCAGCTGACGATCCGCAAAAGCGTCCAGGAAGGGCTGGAACAGGTCGCGAAGGAGGCAGCCGCCAAGCTCGGCCCGCGCCTGTCGGTGGCCATGGTGATGGCCGACTCCCGCACCGGCGACATCCTCGGCGAAGTTGGTTCGGCCGATTTCTTCGACGCCAGCCGCTCCGGCTGGATCGACATGACCAGGATCATCCGCTCGCCGGGTTCGACGCTGAAGCCTTTCATCTATGGGCTCGCCTTCGAGCAGGGGTTGGTGGCGCAGGAGACCATCATCGAGGATAGCCCTGCCGATTTCTCCGGCTACCGGCCGAAGAATTTCGACATGGGCTACCAGGGCGATGTCAGCATCCGCCAGGCGCTGCAGCTGTCGCTCAACGTACCGGCGATCCGGGTGCTCGACGCGGTCGGCCCGGCGCGGCTGACGGCGCGCTTTCGCCAGGCCGGCGTCAGCCCAGTACTGCCGGTCAACGAGGCGCCGGGCCTTGCGATCGGTCTCGGTGGCGTCGGGGTGACGTTGCGCGACCTTGTCCAGCTCTATACGGGGCTCGCCAATGGCGGCAAGGCGCACACGCTGCATGACGGCACCGAGCCGGCCAATGCCGAACGCTCCACCGCCACCATCCTCGACGACCAGGCGAACTGGCAGATCACCGACATATTGTCGGGCGTCAAACCGCCCGAAGGTGCCTCCCAGCGCGGCATCGCCTACAAGACCGGCACCTCCTATGGCTACCGCGATGCCTGGTCGGTCGGCTTCGACGGCCGCTACGTGCTGGGCGTCTGGGTCGGCCGCGCCGATGCCGGCGCCGTGCCCGGCCTGTCCGGCTATGTCTCGGCCGCACCGATCCTGTTCGAGGGCTTTGTCCGCTCCGGCCTCGCCACCGTGCCGCTGCCGGGACGGCCGGCCGGTGTGTTCAGCGCCAGGCGCGAAGACCTGCCGGTGACGCTGGCGCGCTTCGGCGCCGTCACCGAGGGGCTGGCGCAGGCAGCACCCACCGAACCCGCGCCGACGATCATCTTTCCGCCCGACGGCGCCCGCGTCGACCTCGCCACCAATTCGCCTGACGCTTCGCCGCTGGTGCTGAAGCTGCAAGGCGGCCGCGCGCCGTTCCGCTGGCTGGCCAACGGCAAGCCGCTGACCGGCATCGACCGACGCCGCACCGCGACCTGGCTGCCCGACGGCGCCGGCTATTCGACGCTCACCGTTATCGACGCCGCCGGACGCGCGGCCAGCGTGAAGGTGTTCGTCGAATGAAAGTGCTCGTTGAATAGAATGCGCCAAACGATTCAGCGCATTGGGCTTTGCGTCCTGCTGCCCCTCGCCTGCACCCTCCCCACCTCCGCCGATCCCCTCCCAGCCGGCTTCGTCCGTCTCGCCGATGTCGACCCCTCGATCCGCCAGGACATCCGCTATGCCGGTCTCGAAAACTTCCTGCACCGCAAGACCGATGGCTATGACGCCCCGGTCTGCATCCTCACCCGGCAGGCGGCGGCGGCTCTGTCCAGCGTGCAGAACGCGCTCACCGTCGAGAACCTGACGCTGGTCGTCTTCGACTGCTATCGGCCCGCGCGCGCCGTCACCGATATGGGCGAATGGACAAGAAAAGGCGGACCATCCGATCCGCAATGGTATCCGGCGGTCAAGCGCAACGACCTCACTGCCAAGGGCTATATCGGCGAACTGTCCAGCCACTCACGTGGCTCGACCGTCGACGTCGCCATCGTCAGGGCCGATCGCAGGAGCGCACCAAAACCCGCCTGTGGCGCACCCAATGCCGACACGCTCGATTTCGGCACCGGCTTCGACTGCTTCGATCCAATGAGCGAAACCGCCCACCGCCCACTTACCGGCGACGCGGCGGCAAACCGCAGAAAGCTTGTCGAGGCCATGCGGGCCGGCGGCTTCAAGAACTATGCCCGCGAATGGTGGCATTTCACGCTCTCAGACGAACCGTTTCCCAAACAGCGCTTCGACTTTCCCGTCAGCGCGCAATAGAACGCCGTAAGCGCAAACCTCTCGCAACGTGGCCTTGCCTGAACACACGCCGTTTCTAGATAGCGTCGGACCGCGTGGTGTCGGTGCTGGCTAATATGAGGAAAATGTTTCCTCAGCAGGCCAATCCCCGGCGAAAAATTGCTTCGAGACAGCAAAAAAGGCAACGTTGAATGCATCTAATTTCTATCAATTCGGTAGAGTTCGGCCATCATCAACGGAGGCGGAAATGACCAACCCTCATTTCAGGAAACTGCTCGGCGCACTGGTCGCCACATCTGTCCAGTTCGGCACGCTCGGTTTCGCGTTTGCCGACACAACCCTTCTCAACGTGTCCTATGACCCGACACGAGAACTCTACAAGGCCTATGACGAGGCCTTCGCCGCCCATTGGAAGGCCGAAACCGGCGAGACCGTGACCATCCAGCAGTCGCATGGCGGCTCCGGCGCCCAGGCCCGCGCCGTGATCGACGGCCTCGATGCCGATGTGGTGACGCTGGCGCTCGAAGGTGACATCAACGCCATCGTCTCCAAGTCGCAGAAGATCAATCCCGACTGGCGCACGAAATTCGAGAACAACTCCGCCCCCTACACCTCGACCATCATCTTCCTGGTCCGCAAGGGCAACCCGAAGGGCATCCATGACTGGAACGACCTGGTCAAGGAAGGCGTCCAGGTGATCACGCCGAACCCGAAAACCTCGGGCGGCGCGCGCTGGAACTACCTCGCAGCCTGGGCCTATGCCAACGCCAATGATGGCGGCGACGAAGCCAGGACCAAGGAATTCGTCGGCAAGCTCTACTCCAATGTCCCGGTGCTCGACACCGGCGCGCGCGGCTCGACCGTGACCTTCGCGCAAAAGGGCCTCGGCGACGTGCTGATCGCCTGGGAGAACGAAGCCTATCTGGCGCTTGACGAATTCGGCGCCGACAATTTCGACATCGTCTATCCGCCGACCTCGATCCTGGCCGAGCCGCCGGTCGCGGTTGTCGACGCCAATGTCGACGCCAAGAGCACACGCAAGGTCGCGGAGGCCTATCTGGGCTGGCTCTATTCCAAGGAAGGCCAGACGCTGATCGCCAAGAACCACTATCGCCCGGCAAAACCCGACCTGGTGCCGGCGGAAGACCTCGCCAAACTGCCCGCGATCAAGCTTGTCACCATCGACGATCCGCTTTTTGGCGGTTGGAAGAAGGCACAGCCTTACCATTTCGGCGACGGTGGTATATTCGACCAGATCTACAAGCCGGCCCAGTGAGGCGCGGCGGCCGCACGGCCGCGATATCACCGACGGCAATCTGGTCTGAATAAGAAGGGACGAACCAGAATTCCATGACCACAGCACCCGCTCGGGCGGGGTGGCGGTTCAGACAGCCGAGCGTCATTCCGGGTTTCGGATTGACGCTCGGCTTCTCGCTTGCCTACCTCACGCTCATCATCCTCATCCCCCTCTCGGGGCTGGTCTGGCGCTCGGCCGCGCTCGGCTGGACCGATTTCTGGGCGATCGTCGCCGACCGCCGCACCATCAACGCACTCCAAATCAGCTTCGGCACCGCCTTCGCCGCCGCCGCCATCAATGTCGTCTTCGGCACGCTCGTCGCCTGGGTGCTGGTACGCTACCGCTTTCCCGGCCGCCGTATCGTCGATGCCATGGTCGACCTGCCCTTCGCGCTGCCCACGGCAGTCGCCGGCATCGCGCTCACCACGCTCTACGCGCCGAACGGCTGGATCGGCAAATTGCTGATGCCGCTCGGCATCAAGGTCGCCTACACGCCGCTCGGCATCGTCATTGCGCTGGTCTTCATCGGCCTGCCCTTCGTCGTGCGCACAGTGCAGCCGATCATGGAGGAAATCGACAAGGAGGTGGAGGAAGCCGCCGCAACGCTTGGCGCCAGCCGTTTCCAGATTATCACCCGCATCCTGTTTCCCGGCCTGGCGCCGGCAATCGTCACCGGCTTCTCGCTGGCCTTTGCGCGCGGCGTCGGTGAATACGGCTCCGTCATCTTCATCGCCGGCAATCTGCCGTTCAAGTCGGAGATCGCGCCGTTGCTGATCGTCATTCGGCTGGAGGAGTACAACTACCCTGCGGCGACCGCGATCGCCGCGATCATGCTGGCGCTGTCGTTCCTGATGCTGCTCGTCGTCAATCTGGTGCAGTCGTGGAGCCGCAAACGCTATGGCTGACCCCGAGATCAAATCCTACGAGCCGCATCACGAAAGCCAATCGGCGGCGGTGACGGAAAGCCGGCCGGTGCGGGCGGTGCTGATGGCCGTGGCCTTCGCCTTCCTCGGCGTCTTCCTGGTCCTGCCGCTGATCGTCGTCTTCAACGAAGCTCTGGCAAAGGGCGTCGGTGCCTACACGGAGGCGCTGGCCAGCCCCGACACGCGCTCGGCGATCCGCCTGACGCTGCTGGTGGCGGCGATCTCGGTGCCGCTCAACATCGTCTTCGGCATCTCGGCCGCCTGGGCGATCGCCAAGTTCGAGTTCAAGGGCAAGGCCTTCCTGACCACGCTCATCGACCTGCCCTTCTCGGTCTCGCCGGTCATTTCCGGCCTGGTCTATGTGCTGCTGTTCGGCGCTCAAGGGTTGCTCGGCGCCTGGCTGAAGGCACATGGCATCGTCATCCTGTTTGCCGTGCCCGGCATCGTGCTCGCCACCGTCTTCGTCACCTTCCCCTTCGTCGCCCGCGAGCTGATCCCGCTGATGCAGGAACAGGGCAATGGTGACGAGGAGGCGGCGCTTTCGCTTGGCGCCAATGGCTGGCAGACCTTCTGGTACGTGACGTTGCCCAACGTCAAATGGGGATTGCTCTACGGCGTACTGCTGTGCAATGCCCGCGCCATGGGCGAGTTCGGCGCGGTGTCGGTGGTGTCTGGACATATACGCGGCCTGACCAACACCATGCCGCTGCATGTCGAAATCCTCTACAACGAGTACAATGCCGTCGGCGCCTTTGCCGTGGCTTCGCTGCTTGCTGGCCTTGCGCTGGTCACGCTGGTCTTGAAAACACTTCTCGAGATGCGCTACGGCGCCGAGATCGCCGCGACGCGCGGACACTGACAGAGGGATTTGCATGGAAGTTCGCGTTGCCAACGTGCGCAAGGAGTTTGACCGGTTTCCGGCCCTCCACGACGTATCGCTCGACATCAAGTCCGGCGAGCTGATCGCGTTGCTCGGGCCATCCGGTTCCGGCAAGACCACCCTGCTCCGGCTGATCGCCGGACTGGAGCGGCCGACCAAGGGGGCCATCTTCTTCGGCGACGAGGATGCCTCGCAGAAGTCGATCCAAGAGCGCAATGTCGGCTTCGTCTTCCAGCACTATGCACTGTTCCGGCATATGACGGTCGCCGACAATATCGGCTTCGGCCTGAAAGTCCGGCACGGGCCGTCGCGCCCGCCGGCTCAGGAGATCCGCCGACGCGCGTCGGAACTTCTCGATCTCGTCCAGTTGTCGGGGCTGGAGAAGCGCTATCCGGCGCAGCTTTCAGGCGGCCAGCGCCAGCGCGTGGCTCTCGCCCGCGCCATGGCGATCGAACCCAAGGTGCTGTTGCTCGACGAGCCCTTCGGCGCGCTAGACGCCCAGGTGCGCCGGGAACTGCGCCGCTGGCTGCGCGATATCCATGACGCCACCGGCCACACCACGGTGTTCGTTACCCACGACCAGGAAGAGGCGCTGGAGCTTGCCGACCGTGTGGTGGTGATGAGCCAGGGCCGCATCGAGCAGGTCGGCACCGCCGACGAGATCTACGACACGCCGAACTCGCCATTCGTTTATGGCTTTATCGGCGAATCTAGTTCGCTTCCCGTCAAGGTCGAGAACGGCGATATCTGGCTCGCCGACCGTCCGATCGGGCTGTCGGCGCCACATGCGGCGTCCGGTGAAGCGATGCTGTACTTCCGTCCGCACGATGTCGAACTGCTCGACGGCTGCAGCGGTTGCATCGCCGGCACCGTCGCTGCCAGCCGCCGCGTCGCCGACACAAGGCGGGTGGAACTCGAAATCGGCGGCGAGCGCCAGCGGGTCGAGATCGAACTGCCCGTCGATCATCCGGCGGCGCAGAAGAGCCGCGTAGCGTTCAGGCCGCGGCGCTGGAAGCTCTTTCCGGCTGCTTAGGCCGACGCCGGGAGTTCTCCGCCGAGCAGCAAGGCGGCCGCTGTGGTGGCCGGATGCCGGTTTGGCTCTGCTTGAAAGAAAATCCTACCAAGCGGCTGTTTCGGCGATATTCTTTCCGGCTGCTGCACCAGGGCCCTGATCGCATGTCTCGTCGTGGCGGGCTCTTCGCGGCTATGCTTGCGTCCGAGCAATTCCAGGAAAAGTGCGTAGCGGTTTTCCGTCCGGGAATTGCGCAAAAACAAACACCAAGAGCGGGTCGGCGATTCTATCAAAAGCTGAACCGCTCTGGTCCCAGGACATTCTCAAGGAGCTTGTTTTCATGAAGCGACTTTTGCTTGGCGCCGCAGCGCTTGCCGCACTCGTTCTCGCATCCTCCCAGGCCTGGTCGGCCGACAGACTACTGAATGCCTCCTACGACGTCGGCCGCGAACTGTTCGCCGACGTCAACAAGGCCTTCATCGCCGGGCATCCGGGCGTGAGCATCGACCAGTCGCATGCCGGCACCTCCGCCCAGGCCCGCGCCATCGCCGAAGGGCTGGAGGCTGATGTGGTCACTTTCAACCAGGTCATCGATGTCGATTTCCTGGTCAAGAAGGGCCTCGTCTCCGCCGACTGGCAGAAGGATTTCCCCGACAACGCCTCGCCCTTCTATTCGCTGCCGTCCTTCCTGGTGCGCGCCGGCAATCCCAAGCACATCAAGGACTGGAACGATCTCGTGCGCGACGACGTCCAGGTGATCTTCCCCAATCCAAAGACTTCGGGCAACGCGCGCTACACCTATCTCGCCGCCACCGCCTACGCCAAGGAAGCCTTCAAGGGCGACGACGCCAAGGTAAAGGAGTTCGTCACCAAGCTGTTCAACAACGTACCAATCTTCGACACCGGCGGCCGCGCCGCCACCACCACCTTCGTGCAGCGCGAGATCGGCGACGTGCTGATCACCTTCGAGTCGGAAACGCGCGGCATCCGTAAGGAGTATGGTGACGACAAATTCGAACAGGTCACGCCTTCGGTCAGCCTGCTGGCGGAGTTCCCGGTGGCCATCGTCGACAAGGTCACCGACGAGCACGGCACGCGCGATCTCGCCAAGAGCTATCTCGACTTCCTCTATACGCCCGAAGGACAGGACATCGCCGCCCGCAACGGGCTGCGAGCCCGCGATGCCGCTGTCGCTGCCAGGTACAAGGCCGAATTCCCCGATGTACGCTTGCTGACGGTGGACGAGGTCTTCGGCGGCTGGGCCAAGGTGCAGGCCGAGCACTTTGCCGCCGGCGGCCTGCTCGACCAGGTCTACGGCAGCCGCTAACCTTTTTTGCCTCATGAACTAGGCACGAAAGCCGGCTTGGCCGGCTTTCTTCGTTTCATGCGCCGGCAATCCGTTCCGGCTAAATCCAGGCATCATCTGTGAAAAACATTACAAAGCATCAACGCGTTTGTGCCTAACGTGCCGCCGGGCGGATTGTTTCGCGAAACAGCTTCGCGGCCAAAACGTCATGATTTACACACAAACAACCGCCAGATGCGGGTGGTTGGGGCTTTATGGGTTGATCAGGGCATGCTGACGAAAAAAGGCAAATACGGCCTCAAGGCCCTCGTGCATCTTTCCGGCCTGCCGGTTGGCCAGCTTGCCTTCGTCAACGACATCGCCGTCGCCAACAACATCCCGAAGAAATTCCTCGACGCCATTCTGGGCGAACTGCGCAATGCCGGCTTCGTCCAGAGCCGCAAGGGCAAGGAAGGCGGCTATCGCCTCGCCCGGCCGGCCTCCGAAATCAAGATCGGCCATGTCGTGCGCGTCCTCGACGGACCGCTGGCGCCGATCCCTTGCGCCAGCCGCACCCAGTACCAGCGCTGCGAGGACTGCGACGAGGCGACCTGCCAGGTCCGGCACATGATGCTGGAGGTACGCCAGGCAATCGCCGAGGTGCTGGACAACCGCAGCCTCGCCGCCATGCGCGACGCCGACAATGACGATTTCCCGGTCGAGCTGACCTCGCAGATTTAGCGAAGTTCCACATCATCACCTGTTCGGCTCCGGCCGGCACCCAATTGCGTCACCGCTGCGGACGCAGTAGAGGCTTTTGGGCGCAACCCAGGAACAGGCGAGACACCGATCGGATGAAGCTGCCGTGGTTCGGAAAATCCCGCAGGGCCAACCGCGCACCATCCGCCGCCAGCTACCACACTGAAATAATCGCCGACGTGCTCGTCCCGGAGCGCGGCGAACCGGTGCGGTTCTTCAGCCGCAAGCTGGTCAGGCCCGGTAAGCTGCGCCGTTTCTCGAACCGGGACTTTCGCGAGAGCCTGCTGCTGGGCTTCTATCTCGGTGTTGCCGCGGTGCTGCCGGTCGCCTGGTGGACATCAATCTGCGGCTGGACTTCGAAGCTCCGGTTGAAGCGGCACCTCCGCAAGGACTTTTCGCGCTACGCAGCCGCGGTCCGCGCGGTGCTTGGCAGCGGCATCGACGCGGAAACGCTGTTCCGGGGCCTGCTTGCCGCCACCCATCGCCGGCAACTGCTGCTTGCCGCGCATCTGACCGGCTGGGGCTGGTCGCCGGCGATCCGTCTGGAGGGGCTTGACGGCCTGGTTGCTGCACTGAAGCGCGGCCGCGGCGCCATCATCTGGTGCGATCAGTTCACCGCCCAGACTATCATCGGCAAGCGGGCGCTGCACGAGGCCGGCGTCGAAGCCCACCATGTGAGCGTCGATTTCCACGGCTTCTCGGACACGATCTTCGGCTTGCGCTTCCTGAACCGGCTGCTGGTCGTGGCGGAGAACCGCTTCCTGAAGAGCCGGGTCGTTTTCGAACGCGGCGACGCCTATCAGGTGACCGTGCGCATGCAAAGGATCCTGAGGGAAAACGGCATTGTCCTGATGACCAACACCATCCACGCCGGCACGACATTCACCGAGGCCGGTATCGGGGAAAGCGGCTGGGCCCATCTGGCCTCGGCGCCGGCAAATTTCGCCGCCAGGGGCGGCACGGCGCTGTTTGCGATGTCGACCTTCGAGATCGTCCCCTTCCGCGAATACCGAGCGGTCATCAGTCCCGAACTCGTGGCGGCGCAGAAGCCGGCATCGGCCGTGCCCGCGACGAGGGACATGGCGGCAAAGAACCTGGAGTTGCAGGCACGCTACATACTGCTCAAGCGCGACCGTTTCCTGGAAGCGCTGAAGCTGCATCCCGAGCAGATGATGGCATGGTCCGCCGCCCCGAGGCTCACCGAGCGCTCGGACGACGTGGCGGAAAGCGAGACCGGGACCTCATAAGGTCTTGCCATCCAGCAGGCCGACGGTCCTGATGACGATGTCAGAGATGCGGCCGGTGCCGTCGAGAGTCAGGGCGCGTTCATCCGGCGCCGGCGCCTCCAGGATGGCGAACTGGCTGTCGACCAGGCTTGCCGGCATGAAATGTCCCTTGCGGTCGGCGACACGTTGCCTGGCAGTTTCGCGGTCGATCTCCAGATAGACGAAAACGATGCCGTCGCAAAAACCGCGCAGCCGATCGCGATAGCTGCGCTTCAGCGCCGAGCAGGCGGCGACGACACTTTGTCCGCCGGCGACGGAGGTGGCGATGCGCTGGCCGATGGCGTCGAGCCAGCCTGCGCGCAGTTGATCGGTAAGCGGCTTGCCGCTCGCCATCAGGGCGACATTTTCGGGCGGATGCAGCCTGTCGCCTTCGACGAACACAGCTCCCAGGGCCTCGGCCAGGGCCTCGCCGACTGCCGACTTGCCGCAGCCGGCGACCCCCATCACCACGATGGCCGACACCTGCCGGGCTTCGTCTGCTCGCGCCGGTGCCGGCTGTGTTGCCTTCTCGTCCACGGGTCAGCGGCTTGCAGGCGCGCGGCCGTAGAGCAGCAGCATGGCGACGATGACGACACCATAGATGATCTGCCGCCCCGCCTCCGGCATCTGCAAGACCGATAGAATAGACTGCAGCAGCGTGATCAGGATGACGCCGGCCACGGTGCCGAGATAGGAACCGCGCCCGCCAAGGATCGAGGTGCCACCGAGCACCACCGCGGCGATCGACGGCAGCAGATAGGCATCGCCCATCGATTGCGCCGCCTTCGAAGCATAGCCGGCCAGCAGAACGCCGCCGAAAGCAGAGAGGCCGCCGGAAACAGCGAAGGCGATCATCACCACGCGCCTGGTGTCGACGCCGGAAAGATAAGCGGCGCGCTCACGGTTGCCGATGCCGTAGACGCTGCGGCCAAAGCTGGTGCGGGTCAGCACGAAGACTGTTGCCGCACCGATAAGCGCCCAGATGACGACGGCGTTGGGCACGCCCGGAATGGTAAAGCCGGTCGCCAGATAGCGCATCGCGGGGGTCGCTGAATCTTGCGGCGAGAACCCGCCCGTGTAGACCACCATCAGCCCTTGCGCGACGGCGTTGGTGGCTAAAGTGATGATCATCGAGGGAATGCGCAGGTAAGCGACACCAATGCCGTTGACGGTGCCTATCAGCACGCCGCACAGAATGCCGAACGGGATCGCCAGCGCCACGCCGACTGGCCCGAAGGCAGCCACCGCACTGGCCATCATGGCGCCGACCGCCACCGACCATGGCACTGAAAGGTCGATCTGGCCAAGCAGGATGACCAGCATCATGCCGGTGGCGATGACGCCAAGGAACGAAGCCACCTTGAGCTGCTGCAGCAGATATTCCGGCGACAGGAAGCTGCGCGAATAAAGGCTGCCGAGAAACAGCAAAAGCACGATGCAGGCAAAGGCGGTAACGACGGCCGGGTCGGCGCGGCGGATGAATTTGGGCATACGGTTGGCGATGCCGTTCATCGTCGTCTCGCTCACAGGAACCACTCCAGCCGGTTGCGGACTCTGAAAAGGGCAAAGGCGCCGAGGCTGACGGCGATCAAAAGGATAACGCCCTGGAACAGCGGCTGCCAGAGCGGATCGAAATCGAAGACGAAGAGCAGGTCGCCGATGGTGCGGAAGGCCAGCGCGCCGAAGATCGCGCCGATGGCGCTGCCCTTGCCGCCGAACAGCGAAACGCCGCCGAGCACCACGGCGGCGATCGAAAACAGCGTGTAGGCGTTGCCGCTGGCATAGGCGGCATCGCCTGTATAGGTGAAGAAGGTCAGGAACAGCCCACCGATCGCTGCCAGCAGCCCGGCAAGCGCATAGGCGGCGAACTTGCCACGCCGGATCGGCACCCCGGACATGTAGGCCGCCGTTTCCGACGAGCCGGCGGCGTAAGCCGCACGACCGAGCACCGAGCGGCTGAATGGCACCCAGACGACAAGCACGACGGCGAGCAGCACCACCAGGCTCGCCGGCACGGCGCCGAACAGGCGCCCGGTCAGCGCGTCGGCAAGATCCTCATTGACCGAACCGCCCGGAAACGGCCTGAGCAGCAGCGCGAGGCCGAAATAGACGGCGCCTGTGGCGATGGTGGCGACGATCGGCTGCAGGCGCCCATAGATGACGATGGCGCCGTTGATCGCTCCGCACAACAGCCCGGTACCGAGCACGGCGACGACCCCGAAAGCAGTCTCGATGCCGGTGCCGATGACCAGCCAGGACGCCAGGCAATTGGTCAGCGTGAAGATCATGCCGACCGAAAGGTCGATGCCGGCGGTGACCACCACCAGCGTCTGCGCCATGGCGACGAAGGCGAGCAGCACGCCCTTGTTCGAGGCCGTCTGCACGACATTGGCGGTGAAGCCCGCGGGATGGTTCGCCGTGTAGATGAAGAACATGACGATGAAGATGCCGAAAGCCAGCAACGTTCCGCGCTGTTCGGCAAGCCAGTAACGCCAGTCTTTCACGCGTCCGCTCCTTGTGTTGGGCCGGCGTTCTCGCCGTGGATGTTGAGCGCGCTTGATATCAGCGCCCGCTCGGTGAGCTCGACGCCAACCAACTCGCGTTTGACAGCGCCGTCATAGAGCACCAGCACCCGGTCACAGCAGCCGATCAGCTCGTCATAGTCGGTCGAATAGAACAGGATCGCAGCACCCGCATCGGCAAGCTTGCGCATCAGTTGATAGAGTTCCTGCTTGGTGCCGACATCGATGCCGCGCGTCGGATCGTTGAGCAGGATGATACGCGGCTGCCGCATCAGCCATTTGGCGATGACGACCTTCTGCTGGTTGCCGCCGGACAGCGCCCCGACCGGAATGTCGAGGCCGGCCGTCCTGATCGCCAGCAATCCCACCATGTCGTCGATGAGCCGCTGTTCGGCAGCGCGGTCGATAACGCCGGCCTTGGACAGCCGGTCGAGTGCGGCGAAGGAGAGGTTCTCGCGCACCGTCATCGGCAGCATCAGGCCTTCGGTCTTGCGATCCTCCGGGATCAGCGCCATGCCGATCCGGTCGTCGCGCGCCGCGGCCGGGCTGGCGATCGCCACCGGTCTGCCGTCGATCAGTATCTGGCCGGAAAGGCCGCGCAGCACGCCGAAGAAGGCAAGCAGCAGCTCCCGCTGACCCTGGCCGTCGAGCCCGCCGAGACCGACGACCTCTCCTGCCCCGACCGTGAGCGAGACATTATCGAGTCGATCGACCCAGGACAGTTTTCGCGCTTCCAGAACCGGAGGAGCGGCTGAAGCAGCGCGGGCCGGTTTCGGCGGAAAGATATGGCTGTATTCGCGGCCGATCATCAGCTCGACGACCTCGTTGTCGCTCTTCGAACCGGCCGTATAGGAGGCGACATTGCGACCGTTGCGGAACACCGTGCACTGGTCGGCAAGCTCGGCAATCTCGTTCATCCGGTGCGAGATGTAGAGCAGCGCCAGCCCCTCCCTCCGCAGCCGCTTCAGCACGCTGAATATCTTGGCGACGTCAGCCCCAGCGAGCGCCGAAGTCGCCTCGTCGAGGATCAGGATGCGCGGCTTCCTGGCCAGAGCCTTGGCGATCTCGACCATCTGCCGTCTTGAAAGTGGAAGGTCCTTGACCAGCGCCAACGGGTGGATGTCGGAGGCGCCGGCGCGGGCAAGGGCTTCTTCCGCGATGCGCCGCTGCGCCTTGCGGTCGATCATGCCGAAGCGCGTCGGCGGATCGGAAATGACGATGTTGTCGGCGACGCTGAGTTCGGGAACCAGCGACAATTCCTGGAAAATGCAGACGATGCCCGCCTTGTTGGCCGCCGCCGGCGAGGCGAAGGTCACCTCGCTTCCGTCCAGCGTCATGCGGCCCTCGTCGGGTGCGACGACGCCGGCCATGACCTTGATCAGCGTCGATTTGCCGGCGCCGTTCTCGCCGAGGATGGCGTGGATGCTGCCTGATGTGACCAAAAGCTCGGCCTTCTCCAGCGCCCGCACGCCGCCATAGCGCTTGGAAATGCCTTCCATGCGAAAGAGCGGAACCGCACCGTCCATCGGCCCTCCGAGGCAGCTTTACGATTGAGATGACAAGCCATCGGCGCTGCGGGAGATCCGCAGCGCCGAGTGTGCAGTCTATTGGTCCGCCTTGGTCTGACCCATGATTTCCTGCGCGGTGAAATTGATGCCGCAGGTCGGGAAGGCATTGCCGACGAAGAAATTATCGGACTGGTCGGGGAAGTAGTCCTGGCCTTCCTTGAAGTTCGGATCCTCGACGATGGCCAACGGCAGCTTGACCGATTGCGGCACGACCTGACCCTCGAGCGCGGCGATCGCCGTCTTGATGGCAACCGCCACCTGGGCGGGACCGGTGCCGGCCGAAGAGCATTTCAGCCCGTCGGCGGCATGCTTCGCGCAGAACTTTCGGAAGCCGTTCTCGGTTTCGCCGCCGAACGGCACGAAAGCATGCTTGGCATCGATCATCGCCTGCACGATGCCGGTATCGCCGCCCTGGCCGGTGATGCCGACGAAGGGACCGTTGGTGGCGATGGCGTCGGCCGTGACCTTCTGCGCCGTCGGATCATCCCACTTGCCGGCGACTTCGGTGACGTCCCATTTCTTGCCCGAAGCGGCGAGGACCTCATGGATACCATTGTGGCGGTCGGTATCGACTGACGTGCCGGCAACACCGCGCACTTCAAGTATCTTGCCGCCATCAGGTATATGGCTGATCAGCCACTTGGCCCACAACTCGCCAAGTCCCTTCTGGTCGACATTGACGTTGATGGCGTCCTTGGTGTCGAGGATGTTGTCGAAGGCCACCAACACGACGCCGGCTTCCTTGGCGCGCTTGATGACCGGCCCGAATGCCGTCGGGTTCTGTGCATTGACGACAATGGCGTCATAGCCGGAATCGATGAAGTTGTTGATCGCCGAAATCTGCGCCGGCACATCCTCGCCGGTCGATACGACCTTGAATTCCTTCAATTTCGCCGCGACGTCCTTTTGTGCGGCATAGGCCTTTGCCGTCTGGATCATCTGGATGCGCCAGGTGTTGGCGATGTAGCCATTGGCGAGCGCGATGCGGTAGGGGCCGTCCTTCTTGGGGAACTTGAAGAACTGCGTGTCGGCCGCCCATGGCGCGAAACAGTCCGGCTCGGCGGCCGGTCCCTTGACGACTTCAGGGCCTGCGGCCATCGCCGACGAACTCAACATGACGAATGCAGTGGCGGCAACGATGCCACCAACGAGTGACTTGATCATCGATATTCCTCCCAGTTGCAGTTCTTGTTGGTAAGTGTCGTGACGTCTCGCGCCTGACTTGGCCAAGGCACCTCCCGCCTTGCCAACCGCGCCTTCCGGGTGGCCGCATGCCGACCCGATCCCCTCCTCCGTCGCCGCTCAGGCGAGCGCAAAAACTATCATATTATACATAATAAACAAGCTTAAGCTGTCGCTTATATATAATAAACAGTCTTTGACTTTGCTTCGAGGTTTCGTGCAAAGAGGATGGTAGCGCTACCAGTAAGTTGTGTAAACCGGCATTCGCACAGTCGCTTCTGCGTGTTTCAACGCGCGGTGCTCTCGCGCCGCTTGAGCTCGAAACCGAGGTCGACGATCCGCTGTTCCGGCCTTTTTCCCGAGATCGCCGCCAGTGCCATGGCAACCGCGCGACGGCCGATTTCGTAGCGGGGCGTCCGGATGCTGGTGATCGACGGAAACGCCGACTGCATCATGTCGAGATCGTTGAAGCCGGTGATGCCGATGGTCTTCGGCACCGCGATGGCGGCACGGTGACACTCGAACAGCACGCCGAGAGCGATGTCGTCATTGTTGCAGAAAACCCCCTCGAGCGTCGGCATTTTGGCCAGCGCGTCGCGAAACAGTTCGCGGCCGAGCGGTACGCTGGAAGGCACCGGCGTGGTTGTCACCAGCCGAGGATCGAACAGGCCGGCTGTCTCCATCGCCGCGCGATAGCCGGCCAGTCGCCGCTGCGAGCGCGGGTCCATGCGCGCGCCGATGAAGCCGATCCGGCGGTAACCCGCTTCGATCATGTGCTCCGTTGCGGCGCGGCCGCCATCGAGATGCGAGAAGCCGACCAGCATGTCGACCGGATCGGACCCGGTCTCCATCACCTGCACGACCGGACAGCCGGCCGTCTCGAGCAATCTGCGCGATGTCGGCGTCTGGTCGATGCCCGCTACGATCAGCGCCGCCGGTCGCTGCGGGCCGAACACCTGCAGCAGGCGCTCCTCCTCGAGGCCGGAATAGTGGGTGTGGCCGAGCTGGATGCGGAACGGACTGTCCGACAGGCTGTCGTAGATGCCGCGCACCACCTCGGCAAAGACGTTGTTGGTCAGTGACGGCACCAGCACGCCGAACACCTCGGCGCGTGCCGAGGCGAGAGCGCGCGCATTGGGGTCGGGCACATAGCCGAGCTCGTCGACGGCAGCCTGGATCTGGCGGCGCAGATCCTCCGAGACGCGCCCCGGTTCGCGCAGCGCCCGCGATACGGTGATGGCGCCGACACCGGCCTTGCGCGCCACATCGGCGATGGTCGGCCGGCCGCCGCCACGGCGCGAGCGCGGTTTGCTCACGGCCTCGTTCCCGGCAGCATTACCCTTGTCGCCATGTCCATTCCGGCTTCCCTCGCCACGCCGTGTCAGCTTGGCGTCGCGCAGCCCTTGCCCATTGTCAAGCCAATGGTCCGGCTGGGCGACTGGGATATCGAGCCTGTCGGCGTCAGCCTCAGGCCATCGCCACCTCGCTGCGCTGCGCCTTCCACATGAGGAGCAAAATCGCCGCCAAGTTCACCAGGTTCCAGGCAATGCCGTTCAAGAAGGCGGCGGCATAGGAGCCGGTAAGGTCATAGATCCAGCCCGACGTCCAGCCGCCGACCGCCATACCGAAGATGGTCGCCATCATGACGATGCCGACGCGCTGGCCGGCTTCTTTCGCCGGCATGTAGTCGCGCACGATGATCGCATAGCATGGCACGATGCCGCCCTGCGACAGGCCGAAGACCAGCGAGACAACGTAGAGCGAGGCAAGCCCGTCGAAGGGGATGTAGAACAGCAGCGACAGGCATTGCAGCACGGAGCCGATCAGCAGCGTCTTTACCGCACCGAAGCGATCGGCGAGGAAGCCGGATGCGAGCCGGCTGACCACGCCGGCCGCCAGCATGATCGACAGCATATCGGCGCCATGCGCCACGCCATAGCCGAGATCCATGCAATAGGCGACGATATGGACCTGCGGCATCGACATCGCCATGCAGCAGCCGAAACCGGCGATGACCAGCAGCACCTGCAAGGCCGCCGGCGACAGCGAGATCGGCCGGACCGGCCGGCTGCCGGGCGAGCCGGGCGCAGCTTCGCGGGGCGCGCCGCGCCTCAGCATCAGCACCAGCGGCACCATGGTGGCGAGGCAGACGACGCCGATCGCGGCATAGGTGAAGCGCCAGCCTTCTTCCTTCATGAGCATCGGCATGACGAACGGCCAGATCGCCCCGGCGAGGTAGTTGCCCGAAGCAGCCGCCGTCACCGCGACGCCGCGGCGGCGGTTGAACCAATGCGAGATGTCGGCGATCAGCGGGCCGAAGATCGCCGACGTGCCGACGCCGATCAACAGCCCCTGGACAAGGGTGAACTGAAGGATCGATGTGGTCAGCGACGCCAAAAGGAAACCGGAGCCGAGCGCAATCGCCGCTATCAGCGCGGGGATCCAGTAGCCCATGCGGTCGATGGCGCGTCCGACAAGGACATTGCCGGCGGCGAAGCCGACCATGGTCGCGGTGTAGGGCACCGACGCGGCTGCTCGGTCGACGCCGAATTCAGCCTGCACGGCGGGCAGCACCACGACCACCGCCCACATGCCGACACCGCCGATCGTCGACAGCAGCATCGAAATGCCGAGCCGGGTCCATGCATAGGCGCTGTCGATGCCAGGGCTGCTCGTCTGGCTGGAGACGATTGGGGTCAAGGCGTTTCCTGTCCGCGGTGCTGCAGATCGACCGGTTCCGCGCCACTATCGGCGCATTCGCCTCTGCGAGCAGCGCCACGACGGGCAATTCCGTGACGCCAGGGATGCGGCTTCAGCGATTGCGGAACCCGCCACACCGCCTGACGTTTCCCGACACGGAAGGAGTTCCTGTCATGACCGCGAAAAGAAAATGGTCGGCCCAAGTGACCGAGCACAGCGATGCAATGGATCTCGAGGAGCATGTCTTCGAATCCGACGATGCCAAGAAGATCGCGGCCTCGCTCAAGCGATCGGCCGAGCACAGCAACCGCCGCAAGGCCGAGCCGTTCCAGTCCGCCTTGTCGATGCTGAATTTCTACATCAACCGCGCCGGCAAGAACCTGCCGCAGGAGCGCCGGGAGGTGCTGGAGGAGGCGAAGGACGAGTTGCGCGCCGCGTTCGGGCGGCCAAAACAGGACTAAATTTTGCGGCTGCGAAATTTTCCTTCCGAAGGAAGGGCATTTCGCAGCCGCCACTTGGCCTTTAAGGCAAGGATGCCAAAGGGTCAGGCCTGTTCCAGCCAGACCTTCTGCAGATCTATCTGGAATGTTGGGTGGATGGCGTAGTTCTTCACCTTCTCACTCATGTGATTGTAGAGCTTCTGCCAATAGGGCTGGATGATGATCCCCGAGTCCTGAATGATGGCCTCGACGTCCTTCATCACCTCACGGCGTTTTTCGGGGGCGCTCACCGACAGAGCCTCCTGGAGCTTCTTGTCGAACTCCGGATTGGAGTAGCCTGTCTCGTTCCAGGCCTCGCCACTACGATAGGCCAGCGCCAGAACCTGAACTCCAAGAGGGCGCATGTACCAAACCGTCAAGGAGTAAGGATACTTCGTCCAGTCGTTCCAGAAGGTCGAGCCAGGCAGCACCGTGCGCTTGACCTTGATGCCCGCTTCGCGAAGCTGGGCGGCGATCGCATCACCGGTGCCCTTGTTCCAATCATCGTCCACGGTGATCAACTCGTGCTCGAAATCCGCTTGGCCGGCCTCGGCCATGAGTTTCTTGGCCCCTTCCACGTCGCGCGTTTTCTGAGGCAGGGGGTAGTATTCCGGATGAATTGGGCTGACATGATGATTTTCGCCCACCGTGCCGAGCCCGGCATAGCCGAGTTGAAGCACAACGTTGTTGTCGACTGCCATCTGGAGCGCGTTGCGCACCCGCTTGTCGTCGTAGGGCTTTTGCGTGACGTTGGTGCGCGCAACAAGCGTAGTCGCTGTCTGGATCTCTGTTTTCTTAAGTCCAAGGCCGTCCAGGATCTCGACATAGTCCGCCCCGGTTTCATTGTTGAGATCGACCTCACCCGCCTCGAAAGCGTTCACCATTGCGTTTGGATCGGTACCGTAGTCGATGAACTCGACCCCATCGAGCAGCGCCTCTCCACCCCACCACTTGCCGCTCTCGCGCCGCTTGACGACTGCCTTTTGGCCAACATCGTAGGAGACAAGCTCGAATGCACCCGTACCAATCGGTTTCGTGGCCGGGTCGGCGCCATCTGCGTCAAAATTGCGGTGCACGATCAAGGCAGGATAATCGGTAAGATTGGCGATGATCGCGATATCCGAAGAGCCCAGCGAAAGCTTGACCGTGTAGTCGTCGACCTTGGTGACGCCGCCCTCGCGCGCCTTACCGGTGTTCTGGTCGATCAAGCTGTTGACGCGTGCCGCCATGGAATTGCCTGGCGCCTTCTTGTCGCACCACCGGTTGAAATTGTAGACGACATCGTCGGCATTGAACGCGTCGCCATTGTTCCAGGCTACGCCCTTGCGGACATGGAGCAGGTATTCGGTGGCATCGCCGTTGACTTCCCAGCTCTCCAGAAGGACCGGCTCGAAGGTGAATTCGCGGGTATATTTGACCAGCGGCTCCAGCCAGGTGCGGCTGATATTGGCCATCTCGACCCAATCATAGGTACGCGGATCCTTCTGTTGCTTCACGACCATGGCAACGCGAAGCGTTCCGCCCTTCTTGCCTTCCTCGGCAAAGGCGGGGACCGGCACAGCCAGGCCAACCATGCCGTAGGCCAGCGCAGTCGATGCGCCGAAGGTGCTGGCCATCGCGAGGAACTCGCGCCGGTCCATAAGGCCCTCGCGAACGTCCTTGGCCATGCTCGTGACTGCTTCCGGTACGCGGGTTCCACCGCTTCTGAAAAACTTCATTTTGGATCTCCCATTGTTTGTGTCTAACGCATTGCCCAACCAACCGTTGAACCCCGGGATTTCCCGCCCGGGTCTCGGAAATCAGGACCACTGCACGAAAGCCGCGCCTGGTCGGCCAAGGATCTGGTCTGCCATTTGGCAGTTGGCAGCAGTCTAGATAGACTGGCCGAGCACCCTCCCTTCGTAGATTGCCGCCACAGCTAGCCGAGGCGCCAAGGCGTCGCCGATTATTTTCGGCATCAGTGCGGGTACCTGCTCGGCGAGATCGTCCAGCACCCATGTGTCCGAGACGTTGGTGGTCGCAAGGACGAGGGTATCGGCCCTGATCACGGTTTCGGTCCCATCGAGATGGCACCTGACTGTGGCGCCGTCGCCGTGCCATTCCTTGACCACCGCGTCTGTTATCCAGCCACCGCCCGCAGTCTTCAGCCGGGCTCGCGCAACGCCGTCGCTTTCCGTTCGCTGCAGGTAACGGCCGAGGACGGGCCATGCCGTGACAACCGTCACACTGTGTCCGCGTGCTGCGATTTCGAGGGCCGTGCCTAGCCCGCGCCAGTCGCCCGTGTCGTCGATGAGAAGGACATGGTCGCCCAACCGCGCCGTCCTCGTCATCACGTCCTCGACGGACCAGACATTCGGCAAATCCACCCCTGGCAGACGATCCTGCCCCGGCAAACCGCGCTGGAAGCCTGTCCCGGCAGGTTGCGAACCGGTCGCGATGACGATTTCATCGACGTCGTGCCCGGCGATCTCCGCAGCGTCGAGCGGCGCGTTGAGCAGCACCCGTACGCCCAGCCTGGTCAACTGCTGTTCGTACCAATCGATCAATTCCAGTATCTGCGACCGGCGCGGCTGCATGCCGGCCAGCCTGAATTGTCCGCCGAGCTGCGAGGCGGCTTCTGCGAGCGTCACGCTATGGCCGCGCTCGGCCGCGACGCGAGCCGCTTCGAGTCCGGCCGGTCCGCCTCCTACCACCAGCACGCGCTTCGGCGTCCTGGCCGGGATGAAGGTGTCGCCTCCCCATTCGAATTCACGGCCCGCCGACGGATTGACGAGGCACGAGATCCAGTAATCCCTCGAGCGTCTTCCCCAGCACATTTGATTGCAGGAGATGCAGCCCCGGACCTCGGTGTCACGGCCGCCCGCCACTTTCTTGACCCAGTACGGATCCGCGATCTGGCCTCGCACGATACTGACCATGTCCGCCTGTCGCGACGATATGACCTCATTTGCGTTCTCGGGCGTTCGGATGTGGCTCTCTGCCTGGACGCGTATGTGCTTGCAGACCTCCTTCAGCGCCTGCGCATGGGGCGCGCCGAGTTTGTCGGCGAAGAGAAACGTGGGCATGACCGAGGAGTGATCGAAATAGCTGCCAGTGCCGCAAGTGATGTAGTCGATCAGAGCGCGCGTATCGTGGTACGCGGCGATTTCCTGGAGAAGTTCGGTACCCATTCCGACGTCAACCGAGGTATCGATGCTTGAGGCGAGCCCGATAATGAATTCATCTCCCGCAGCCGCACGGATGCGCGAGGTGATCTCGGTCGAGAACCGCATCCTGTTTTCGAACGAGCCGCCCCATCGATCGTCGCGGCGGTTTGACCAGGGCAGCCAGAACTGCTCGATGAGCGAGTTGTAGGGGCCGAACAGCTCCACCCCGTCGAAGCCGCACGCCTTCGCCCGGACAGCCGCGCGAACGAAGCTCTCGATTATCTCCTCGATCTCGGCTTCCCGCATGCGGTGACTGCCGTCTCCGTCGTGGTAGGACGGAAGCCCGGAGGGGGACCAGTTCGCGCTGTACGAATTGTCGAAATCGCCGTGCTGTCCGACATGATAGAGCTGGTGGACCATGACCGCTCCCTCGGCTTTGCAGGCCTCGGTAATCGCCCTGAATCCGGGTATTACGGCGTCATCGTCATGGCGGAAATTGCCTCGCGTCAGACGGGCGGTCTGATGAACCGGCATCGGCTCGACCACGATCATCGCTGCGCCCCCTCGGGCGCGTTCCCGATAGTAACCCAAGTGGCGCGAGCCGGGCAGTCCATCCTCTGCCATGTTCGCGGTGTGCGCACCGAAATTTATGCGATTGCGCAGCGTCTTGTGGCGCAATTGGAGCGGCTCAAGAATCCTATGAAAGGCCGGCTTCGCAGTCATTCTCAGGCTGTCCGGTATCGTGGACACAGCTTAGGCATGACTAATATTAGCGGCGCACGACACGGGAGGATTGTGATTCCGGCTCATTTTTCATAACATTTGAATCGGGAGGCGGATCGGGAGCGCGCGTTGACATCTACGCTGAGGGTGCCAAACCGAACGGCCCTTCCTTACCTCCGCGTCGGCTTGATCCTTTGTCCGAGCTTCACGCTGACGCCGATGGCCAGCTTTGTCGACGCTCTTCGACTTGCCGCGGACAAGCAGGACCATAGCCGCCAGGTCTATTTCGCCTGGGATTTCATCTCGGCGGGGCCGTCACCCGTGCGCGCCAGCTGCGGACTGGAAATGACGCCGGCAGGGAACCTGGACGATCCCGAGGCGTACGATTGCATCGCGGTATGCGGCGGATTGATACCTGACCTTGCAGGCATTCATCCGGCGACGTTTGAGTATCTTCGTGCCGTGAACGCCCGCGGAATCCCTCTTGTCGGTCTATGCACGGGCAGCTTCGTCCTGGCCCAGGCAGGGCTGCTGGAGCATCGCGAATGCGCTTTGCATTTCGATACCTTGGGCGAGTTCCTGAGCAGGTTCCCAAACAGCAATCCCGCGACGAGCCAGAATTATGTCATCGATGGCAACATCATCACATGTCCGGGCAGCATCGTCGCCATCGACATCGCGGCGTTCCTGATCGCGCGATACAGTGATGCGGCCCGAGCCCGGAAAGCACTGAACTATCTTCTCTTCAAACCCGAAGAATCTCGGATCGTCCTCAAGGCGAAGCCCTACGAGGAAGCCCTTGGCAGCGCCGCGCGGCTGACGGTGGAGGCCGTTAAGGCGATGGAGACCCGCATCGATTCGCCATGTTCGATCGAGGATCTGGCGCTATCGCTGAACACCACAAAAAATACGATTGAACCGCGCTTTCCATGCAGACCTGCAGATGGCCCCTGCAGCGTTCTGGCGACAGATTCGCTTGATGGCGGCGCGCGAACTCCTGAACAGTCGGCGGCGCAGCGTGACCGAAATCGCCTACGAAACAGGTTTCAGCGACACCGCGCATTTCTGCAGCGCATTCAAGAAGCACTATTCGATGACTCCTCGGGAGTTCGGGCGAATTATGCAGAAAGATGCTGTAGGATCAGGCGACTAGAGTGAGGCAGCGACTACTCGAACCTTACTCGCGACGATCTCGCACCTATCTCGACTTGATGACGTCGTCGGTGTTGGCGAGCAGCTTGCGCACCGCGGCGCGCGCCGCATCCGGCCGCTGCAGGCGGATATTCTTCTCGATCGCCTCATGCAGCTTCTGTGCGTGCTGCAGATCGTCCAGTTCGCGCGTCGTATAGGCGAACAGATGATCGAACGCCGATTCGATCAGCACGCCGAGCGGCACCAAGAGGTCGTTGCCGGAAGCCCTCAATATGGCGAGATGGAAGCGCGTGTCGGCGCGCGTGCGCTCCTGCAGGCTGGGGGCTTCGCCCATCTCCCGGCAGGCCTGGCTGATCTCGGCCATCTGCTCGTCGGTGCGCCGCATCGCGGCGTAGGCGGTCGCCTCCGGCTCGATGATGTGGCGGAATTCCTGCACCGTCTTCAGGAACACTTCGCGGTCGGGCGAAGTCGCGTACCAGGCGAGCACGTCTCGGTCGAGCAGGTTCCAGCGCTCCTTCGGCTCGACCCAGCTGCCGATCTTGGGGCGCGAGGCCAGAAGGCTCTTTGCCATCAGCATTTTGATCGCCTCGCGCACCGCCGAGCGGCTGACGTCGAAGGTTTCCGACCATTTGGCTTCGTTGGGCAGGATGGTGCCCGGCGGATAGTCGCCGCGCACGATCCGAAGTCCGATCTCGCTGGCCAAAGAGGCATGCACGCTGGAGCCCGGAATACGCGCCGCATCGGCCCGCCGAACGGCAGCCGGACGCTCGGCGGATGCCGCCTTGGCCGGTGTTTTCTCGTTGTTCGGCTTCCCGTCCCGCATGTGGTTCACAAAGTCTGGATTTCGAAAGCTGTCAAGCCGCCGACAGGCGCCGGAGCACAATGCGGGCGGCTGTGCACAGATCAGTCCGGTATCATGGCCCGGCCGGGCCTATTTGACGTATTTGCGCCAGCTATGTTCGGGGCGGAAGCCGAGCATGTCGCGCGCCTTGCGGTTGGAAAGCAGCGTCTCGTATTCGCCGAGTTCGGCCTTGACCGGCACGTTGGGGTAGAAGCGCTGCAAAAGCTCCGCGGTCGGCAGATCGGACGAGGTGTCGTCATTGGCGGCGTTGAACACCTGATAGCCGAGTCCGTCCTTCTCGATGGCGCGCAAGGTGATTTGGCCAAGGTCGCGCGCGTCGACATAGCTCCAGGCGATGCGCTTGCGGAAGCCCGGATCGGCGAACCATTTCGGGAACAGCGAATATTCATGCGGCTCGATGACGTTGCCGATGCGCAAGGCGTAGATGTCGGTGCCGTTGCGCTGCGCGAACGCGCGCGCCGTCTGCTCGTTGACGACCTTGGACAGCGCATAGCTGTCCATCGGATCAACGTCGTACGCCTCGTCGAGCGGGAAATATTTAGGGTCGCGCGGCTCGTTGGCGAACACCACGCCATAGGTCGTCTCGCTGGAGGCGATCACCACCTTGCGGATGCCGAGCTTCACCGCCGCCTCGATGACATTGTAGGTGCCGAGTGCGTTGATGCGGAACACCTCGTTGTCGGTCGTGATCATGATGCGCGGAATGGCGGCGAAATGCACCACGGCATCGACCGGCTGCGGACGCAGCGACGGATCGAACTCGTGCAGGCCCGTATAGCTGGACAGCGCGTTGAACACCTGGCCGCTGTCGGTGATGTCGGTGATTAAAGTGCGCACCTTGGGGTTGTCGAGCGGCTTGGTGTCGATGTTGAGCACCTGGCAGCCATGCTCGACAAGATATTGCACGACATGGCGTCCAGCCTTGCCGCTGCCGCCGGTGAACATGATCCGCTTCGTCATTTTGCTCTCCACATTGCTCGGGAATTATGTGTATTGTCAGACAATATTGCATTCTGCAACCGCATGCGGCAAGAACGACGGCGCCATTATCGATAATTTCCAGACAGGACGAAACGACATGAGCACGACTGCCGCCCGCGAGAAGATCGGTTTCATCGGCCTTGGCTTGATGGGGCACGGCATCGCCAAGAACATCGTCGACAAGGGCTATGCGCTGACGTTCCTCGGCCGCAAGAACCGCAAGCCGGCGGAGGATCTGCTAGGCCGGGGTGCTGCGGAAGCGGCGACGTCGAGCGAGGTCGCCGCCGCATCCGACATCGTCTTCATCTGCGTCACCGGCTCGCGCGAAGTCGAGGCCATCATCCGCGGTCCCGGCGGGCTCAAGGAAAGCCTGAAGAAAGGCTCCGTCGTCGTCGATTGCTCGACGTCGGATCCGGTTTCCACGATAGCCCTTGCCGCCGAACTCGAGGCGCTCGGCGTCGACTATGTCGACGCACCGCTCAGCCGCACGCCGAAGGAGGCCTGGGAAGGCACGCTCGACACAATGGTCGGCGCCTCCGATGCGCTCTTCGCCCGGCTGAAGCCGGTGCTCGAAACCTGGGCCGGGCGCATCGTCCATATCGGCGGCACCGGCGACGGCCACCGCATGAAATTGCTCAACAACTTCATTTCGCTGGGCTACGCTGCGATTTATTCTGAAGCGCTCGCCCTGGCCGAAAAGGTCGGCATCTCGCCGCCGCGTTTCGACAGTGTCATCCGCAACGGCCGCATGGATTGCGGCTTCTACCAGACCTTCATGCGCTGGACGCTCGAGGGCGATCGCGACGCCCATAAATTCTCCATCGCCAATGCCTTCAAGGATCTCACCTATCTCGAATCGATGGCGGGTGCTGCTGGCATCGCCAACCCGCTCGGCAACGCCACCAAGAACTCCTTCGCCGGCGCCTTCGCCGCAGGCCCTGCGGAACAGTTCGTGCCGATGCTGGCGACGCATGTCGCCAAGGTCAACGGCGTCGACCTGATGCCGTCGAAGAGCGGCAAGAAGCAGACGATCTGAGGCTCCTCGATATCGCGAGCGGCGTCACCGCCGCGATCGCCCGATCACCTCGTCGGTGTTGGCGAGCAGCCTGCGCACGGCGTTGCGGGCCGCTTCCGGACGCTGCAGGCGGATGTTCCTCTCGATTGCCTCGTGCAGTTTCTGCGCCAGACGCTGGTCGCTGGTCTCGCGGGTGACGAACACGAACAGGTGGTCGAGCGCCGATTCGATCAGCACGCCGAGCGGCACCAGCAGGTCGTTGCCAGAAGCACGCAGGATGGCAAGGTGGAAGCGCGTGTCGGCGCGCGTGCGCTCCGGCAAATTCGTGGCCTGCCCCATCTCCCGGCAGGCCTGGCTGATCTCCAGCATCTGCTCCTCGCTGCGCCGCATGGCGGCGTAGGCGCTGGCTTCAGGTTCGATGATGTGGCGGAATTCCTGCACGGTGCGCAGGAACAATTCGCGGTCCGGCGCGGTCGCGTACCAGGCGAGCACGTCGCGGTCGAGCAAGTTCCAGCGCTCCTTCGGCTCAACCCAGCTGCCGATCTTGGGACGTGACGCCAAAAGGCTCTTGGCCATCAGCATCTTGATCGCCTCGCGCACCGCGGAGCGACTGACGTTGAAGGTTTCCGACCATTTGGCTTCGTTGGGCAGGATGGTGCCCGGCGGATAGTCGCCGCGCACGATCCTGAGGCCGATCTCGCTCGCCAGCGAGGCATGCACGCTCGATCCTGGGTTCCATGCCACATCTGGCCGTCGAACGGCGACGGCGGGTGGGCTGGCTGGAGGGGGGCTGGCTGGCGCCCCTGCCCTGGCGGGTCTCTTTCTTGACTTGTCGTCCGGCATCGGCGTTCCGGCATCGGCAGTCTGTCGCTGGGAAACTGTCCGGAATTGTCCGCGCCCGCGGATATTAGGTCGAAAAGCGAGAAGTATGGGCGCGTCAAAGCCGGAGCACGCTGCCCCGACAATGCTGCCTTGTCCTTGTTCTGAAGGAAGTGACGGGGCGCCCTTCGAAGGGCGCCCCGAGATCGAGGCCTACTTCTGGATGCAGGTGTCGACCGTGTCCTTGGTGCATTCGTCGAGGCCGGTGAAGACCGGATCATCGACCTTCTTGCCTTCGATCAGGTCGATCATCACCGACGGTGCCTTGTAGCCCATTTCGAAGGGCCGCTGGCCAACCAGTGCTGTGACGAGGCCCTCACGAGCGATCGCCACTTCGTCGCCGATCGTGTCGGCAGCGCCGATGACGAAGGCGTTGCTGGCGATCTTGTCGGCCATCGGCTTGAACAGGTCGCGATAGGGCTGCGGAGCGCCGAACAGCGGCCAGCCGCCCATGATGCCGAAAGCGTCGAGATCGGGATTGGCGGCGAGGATGTCGGTCATCGCCTGCACGCCCTTGGCGCCGTCGTCATTGGTGAACACCGGGCAGCCGGCGACTTCCGTCCAGCCGCCTTCGCCGGCGAGCGCCGGAAGATCTTTCTTGCCCGAGAGCGCGTCGCGCATGCCTTGCGCACGGCGCAGGATGTTGTCGGCCGCGGGATTGCCTTCGATGGTGCAGATCTTGCCGCCATTCGGCTTGCCCTTCTTGATGTATTCGCCGATTTTGAAGCCCATCAGGTAGTTGTCGGTGCCGAGATAGGTCTTGCGCAGCGCCGCATCTTCCTTGGCAAGGTCAGCGTCGATGGTCATGATCGGGATCGACGGATTGGCGGTCTTGATCGTCTGCGCGATCAGCGGCGCATTGGACGGTGAAATCGCCATCGCCACCGTGTCGGGCTTGCTCAGCATATCCTGGACGATCTGGGCTTCGCCGGCCTCGTCGGACGTCGACGCCGGGCCGGTGTAGAAGCACTCATATTCCGAGCTGGCGTTTTCCTTGTTCCACTTCTCGCAGCCCTGGTGGATGGCTTCGAAGAACGGATTGTCGAGACCTTTCACGACGATGACGAGCTGTTTCTTGGCCAAAGCCGGCCCGGCGCCCAACGCCATGACGGCGGCAGCGGCGAGCAAAAGTGATTTCCTCATGTCAGTCCTCCCTTGAAACAGACGGGCACGGCGTGCCCGCCACACAGATCAACCCGGACCGAACGATGACAGAGGGTCGTTTCACGAGCACTCTTGCCGCAAGGCCAGGTCGATAAGCATTTCCAGATGCAGTCCTGGGCCGGCCCCCAAAAGGGCACTACCGAATCCTGGGACCCATAATCTCGGCTGATCCATCGGGCGAACCGGCCGATGGATCGGCATAATCTCCTCCGACGCTTAGCTAATATCGGCTCGCTGCCAACGTCAATTGCTATTTGTCCTACAAAACGGATTTTTGGAAAAACTTGCGTTCAATTCGTCCGACAAATGATTGACGCTTGCATGAGCATTCGCGTAAATGCGTGAAATCGCCGTCCCCCGGGACGAGCTGGGGAGAGCGAGGCCGCGGCGCAGCCGCAGGCTGGAAACATGGGAGGCATGAAGGCTGGTGGCGGTTCTCGAACTCACCAACATCTCGAAGCATTTTGGCGCCATCCAGGCGGTCAACGACGTGTCGCTGTCGATCGAGCCCGGGCAGGTCGTCGGCCTGATGGGCGACAACGGCGCCGGCAAGTCGACGCTGGTCAAGATGATCGCCGGCAATTTCCGCCCGAGCCACGGCACCATGCAGATGGACGGCAAGGAGCTGATCCTGCACAAGCCGGTGGAGGCGCGCCAGCACGGCATCGAGATCGTCCACCAGGACCTGGCGCTGTGCAACAACCTGACCGCTGCCGCCAACGTCTATCTCGGCCGCGAGCTGCGCCGGGGCGTCGGACCGTTCCGCATTCTCGACTACGCCGCGATGTACAAGCGCGCCGGCCAGATCTTCGCCGAGCTGAAGTCGGAGACCCGTCCGCGCGACCTCGTCAAGCAGATGTCCGGTGGCCAGCGGCAAGCCGTGGCGATCGCCCGCACCATGCTTTCGCAAGCCAAGATCGTGCTGATGGACGAACCGACGGCGGCGATTTCAGTGCGTCAGGTGGCCGAGGTGCTGAACCTCATCCGCCATCTGCGCGACCAGGGCATCGCGGTCGTGCTGATCAGCCACCGCATGCCCGACGTCTTTGACGTTGCCGACCGCGTCATCGTCATGCGGCGCGGCAGGAAGGTCGCCGACAAGACGATCGCGTCGAGTTCGCCCGAGGAAGTCACCGGGCTGATCACCGGCGCCATCGAACAGGTATTGTGAAATTGATGCGTCCGGAATTTCGCAGCTGCGAATGCACCGGGTTGGCGCGGTCAGCCGCCGCCAGGAAAGGTCGATAATGGCAGTCACCCTTGATCAGACGATTGCGCAGAAACAGCACACCTTGCTGTCACGGATATTTGCCAGCCAGACCTTTTGGGTGGTGATCGCCGTCATCCTCGCCTGTCTGTTCCTGTCGTTTGCCACTGATGCCTTCGCTACGCAGAAGAACCTCTACAACATCACCCGCAACATCACCTTCGTCGCTATCATCGCGCTCGGCATGACCTTCGTCATCATCACCGGCGGCATCGACCTGTCGGTGGGCTCGGTGCTCTGCCTGTGCTCGATGGTGCTGGCGGTCACCATGCATGCCGGCTACAGCATCGAGGTCGGCATCGCCGTCTCGATCGCAACGGCGCTGATCATCGGCGCCTTCAACGGCATATTGATCGCCTATCTCGGCTTTCCGCCCTTTGTGGTGACGCTCGGCATGCTGTCGATCGCACGCAGCCTGGCCATGGTCGCCTCCAACAACACCGTCGTCTTCCAGTTCGGACCGGACCACGACAAGCTTCTGGCGCTGGGCGGCGGCGCCTGGGTGTTCGGCATCGCCAACCCGGTGCTCTACATGATCCTGCTGGCGCTGATCACCGGCTTCACCTTGCGCTGGACCAAGTTTGGCCGCCACATCTTCGCCATCGGCGGCAACGAGCACGCGGCGACGCTGACCGGCGTTCCCGTGCGCCAGATCAAGGTCGCGGTCTATATGATCTCGGCGCTGGCGGCCGGCATCGCCGGCATCATCCAGACCGGGTGGCTGGGCGCCGTTACCACCAATCTCGGCACGGGCATGGAGCTTCAGGTCATCGCTGCCACCGTCATCGGCGGCGCCAATCTTGCCGGCGGCGTCGGCACCGCCTTTGGTGCCATCGTTGGCGCCGCGCTGATCGAGGTGATCCGCAACAGCCTCGGCCTGCTCGGCATCAACGCCTTCTGGCAAGGCGTCTTCATCGGCGGTGCCATCCTGCTGGCGGTTCTGTTCGACCGCATCCGCAACTTCAGGCGCAACGATTAACTCTTTGCCACTGGGCCGTTATTCCATTCGGCCCCTATCGCTCAGTCTGAAAATCGGCCTGCCCCACGCATGGTGCGCCCAAGGTCCCGGGCCTGTCCCTTGACGCCGGCACGACGTCCGCCGCACAATCCACTGAGCAGGTGAAGGGAGGCCAGTCGCCTGCGGGAGGATATACCCATGACGGAAGCGATCAGGCTCTATTGGGGCCGGTTCGGACATGTTTCTGTCCTGAATGTCGCCAATGACTTCGTCACCCATGCCCATGTCGAGGCGCATCTCATCATCTGGCTGGAAGGCACGGCCGGCGAAATGACCATCGGTCGCGAGACGGTGCGGCTTGGGCCCCGCACTGCCGCCGGCATCAATTCCTACCAGCCGCACAGCCATGCTCTGTCCCATGACGGCAGGCCGGGCTTGTTCCTCGCCTTCTACATCGATCCCGACTGGGCCCGCCGGCGCCGCGACCTGCCATCGTCGGCGCCGCTGTTTGCACAGGCGGCGATCACGCTGGAGCCGTGGCTGCACCAGGCAGCAGGCAGCCTGCTCGATCATCTCAGCGACAATGAGAGCATCGACGACGTCGCCAACTACGAGATCGAGCGCTTCATCGACAGCGTGCTCGACGCCGCCGACGCCTCGGCCCCGCAGGTGTCGCGCGGACGCATTAACACCATGCAGGATTTCCGCGTCCGCAAGGCGATCCAGCTGATGAAGGCCAATGTCTGCGAGCGCATCTGTTTCGACGACGTGGCGCGCAGCGTCGGCCTGTCGCGGCCGCATTTCTTCGCCCTCTTCAAGGAACACACCAATCTGACCCCCAATGTCTACTGGAACACGCTACGCATGGAGGAAGCGGTGCGGCAGTTGCAGTGGTCGGAAGCGCCACTGATCTCGGTCGCCTGCAATCTCGGCTTCACCACCCAGGGCAATTTCTCGCGCTTCTTCCGCGACCATGTCGGTGTCCCGCCGACGCTCTACCGCGAGGCCGCGCGGGCAGCTGCCTGAACCGAGCGGCCCCTTTTTTCAGACTATTTGATACGCGCTCAAGACGCATTGATAAGCGCTGCCGGACGCACCGCCCTACCCTTGATCCAGATGCATTCGCAAGGGAACGAGCTTATGGCGAAGGTCACCATATCCAGCGTCATTGACGCGCCGGTCGAAAAGGTCTGGGCGCTGATACGCGACTTCAACGGTCTGCCGAGCTGGCATCCGCGCATGGTCGAAAGCCAAATCGAGGACGGCAAGGACGCAAGCACGATCGGCTGCGTGCGCAATTTCCAGCTCGCCAGCGGCGCTCGCATCCGTGAAAAGCTGCTCGATTTTTCCGACCAGAATTTCCTCGTCAGCTATTCCATCCTCGAAACGCCGCAGCCGATCACCAACCACAAGGCGACCCTGCAGTTGCGGCGCGTCACCGATGGCGACCGCACCTATGCCGAATGGACGGCGAGCTTCGACGCGGCTCCGGAAGAGGCCGAAAAGCTGGCCGAAGGGATGGGCGCCAACGTCTTCCAGGGCGGCTTCAACGCCTTGAAGACCCATTTCGCCGGCCAAGGCTAAGCCGAGGGAGCGCGCCATGACGCTTGCACTGCAGACCTTCTCGACGGTGAAAGACGCCAACATGGCGCTGCAGGCCGCCGGCACGCGCTATCTCGGCGGCGGCACGCTGGTCGTGCGCGCGGCCAACGAAGGCGACGTGTCCGTGTCCAGCCTGGTGCGCGTCACCGAACCTTCCCTGTCGGCAATCGCGGTTTCCGGTGGCGAGACGCGGCTCGGCGCCTCCGTCACCATGGCGGCGATCGCCCGTCATCCCGAGCTTGCCGCTCTCGCGCCGGCCGCGCGCGCCGTCGGCGGGCCGGCGATCCGCAACATGGCGACCGTCGGCGGCAATCTGTTCGCGCCGGCGCCCTATGGCGACTTCACTGTCGCAATGCTGGCGCTGGATGCCATTGTCGTCACCGAGGACGGCCAAGTGCCGATCCAGACCTTCCTGGCTGGGCGCGACGCCAGCCGCGCGATCGTCACCGGGATCACCTTTGTTTTGCCCCGCGCCGAGAGCTTCCGCTTTCTCAAAGTGGCGCGGGTCAAGCCGAAAGGGGTTTCGGTATTGAGCATCGCCACGCTCCTGCAACGGGCGGCCGACGGCACGGTGACGTCCGCACGGATCGCCCTTGGCTGCATGGCCGACCGGCCGATGCGCGCCAGGGCGGCCGAGAGGGCGCTGCTCGGCTGCAGGCTGACAGCCGAGGAGATCGCGCCGGCACTCGCCGTCGCCGGCGAAGGCACGTCGCCGATCACCGATCCGATCGCCAGCGCCTGGTATCGCAACGAAGTTCTGCCGGTTCATCTCGGCCGGTTGCTGCTCGCTTAACCACAGGCTGGGGGGCGCGCGTCTGTCCGATGGTTCGGGCAGGCGCGCTGGGAGGAAAAAATGGCAAAGGTTCCGGTTCAGTTCACGCTCAACGGCTCCGAGAAGGCCGAATTCGTCGACAGCGGCACGACGCTGCTCCACGCACTGCGAGACAAGATAGGCGACACCTCGCCGAAAGGCGGCTGTCATCAAGGCACCTGCGGCGCCTGCTCGGTCATCATCGACGGCGAATTGAGGCTCTCCTGCCTGACGCTGGCCGAAACCTGCAACGGCGCCGACATCAGGACGACGTCAGGCCTTGCCGAAGCCGGCGTGCTGCATCCGCTGCAGCGCGCCTTTCTCGATGCCTTCGCCACGCAATGCGGTTTCTGCACGCCGGGCATGATCATGGCGGCCAAGGTGCTGCTCGACCACACGGCCAACCCCAGTCGCGAGGAAGTGGTCGAGGCACTATCCGGCAACATCTGCCGCTGCACCGGCTACGAGCCGATCATCCAGGCGGTATTGACCGCTGCGCGCGCCAATTCGCAGAACGCTGCCTGAGGGGGCAAGAAAAATGGAACTGCGCAAGAGCTACTTCGCCGATGTCCGCCAGAACGGCCTCAACGAGATCGGCCAGCCCCGGCCGCGGCTCGATTCCCCCGGCCATGTCACCGGCAAGACCGCCTACTTCGCCGACCGCAACTTTCCCGGCATGCTGCATCTGAAGATGGTGCGCAGCCCGCACCATCACGCCCGCATCCGGAGCATCGACACCTCGGAGGCCGAGAAGCATCCGGGCGTGGTCAAGGTGCTGACGGCCAAGGACGTGCCGCACAATGTCTACACCATCCTGATCCTGATCCAGATCGGACCGGAGGACGAAACGGTGCTCGCCGACGGCAAGGTGCGCTGGAAGGGTGAGGCCGTGGTGGCGGTGCTGGCAGAGACCGAGCGCGCGGCGCAGGAAGCAGCAGCCAAGGTCAAGGTCGACTACGAGGTGCTGCCGGCCGTCTTCGACATGGAGGAAGCGCTGAAGCCCGGCGCGCCACTCGTCAACGAATATCACGGTCAGAACTATTACCTCTATGACAGCGGCGAATGCCGCAAGGTGCGCTTCGGCGATGTCGAGGCGGGCTTTGGCCAAGCCGATCATATTCTCGAACAGAGTTACCAGTCCTCGCCGATCGAACACGCACCGACCGAGACGACGGGCTGCGTGGTGGCGCCCGAAGGCAATGACCGCTTCACCTGCTACACCAACACCCAGGCGATGTTCTTCACCCTCGACAACGCCTCGATCATCCTGCAGATGCCCGGCAGCAAGCTGCATTTCGTCGGCGGCACGGTCGGCGGCGGCTTTGGCGGCAAGGTCGACGTCATCGTCGAGCCGATCGCCATTCTTGGCGCCAAACTAACCGGACGCCCGGTTTGTTTCATCTACAGCCGCGAGGAGGAGATGCAGATATCGTCACCCCGCGCGGCGGAAAAGGTCGTCATCAAGGATGGCGTCATGATGGACGGCCGCATCGTCGCGCGCAAGGTCACCGGCTACACCGATGCCGGCGCCTATTCGCGCCACTCGCCCTATGGCGCGCAGAAAGGTGCGGCGCACTACCCCGGACCCTATACAATCCCGAATGTCTGGATCGACACCTATTGCGTCTACACCAACCGCACGCCTTCGTCGGCCATGCGTGGCTTCGGCGTCACCATCGGCGATTTCGCGCTGGAGGTGCAGATGGACAAGCTGGCGCGGCTGATCGGCATGGACCCGCTCGAATTCCGCTTCGTCAACGCCTATCGCGACGGCGACATGAAGGCGCATCGCCAGCCGACGGAAGGGGCGGCGCTGATCGAATGCATGCAGGAAGCCTCGCGCGCCGCCAACTGGCCGGTGGCAGAGAAATACATGGCCATGTCCTCCTATACGAAGGGAGCTTGAGATGGCGATCAGGCGCGGACGCGGCGTCGCCGCGATCAACTACCCGACCGGCATGAACCTCGGCGGTGACCCGACCCAGGCGCTGGTGCATTCGACCCCGACCGGCAATTTCATGGTGACGCTGTCATCAGTCGATCTCGGCCAGGGCATGAAGCAGATCATGGCGCAGATCTGCGCCGAGACCATCGGCGTGCCGACCGACCGCGTCATCATCGACACTGCCGACACCGACACCGGCCCCCACTGCATGGGCACCTTCGCTTCGCGCGGCACGCATCGCGCCGGCAATGCCGTCATCCAGGCAGCGAAGGAAGCCCGCCAGGTGATGCTGGAAGTGGCGGCCGAGGAACTGGAGGTCAACGCCTCAGACCTCGAGACGGACGGCCAAGGCAACATCCTGGTCAAGGGCGCGCCGCAGAAGTCGATCTCGATCTTCGATGTCGCGCTGTCGGCGCATTTCAAGCGCGGCCGCTCGATCTCCGGCCGCGGCATGTTCCTGATTCCGCGCTCCTATCCGGAGAAGGAAACCGGCGCGATGAAGCCGTCGACCTGCTATGCCCACGCCTGCACGGTGGCAGAGGTCGAGGTTGACGACGAGACCGGTGAAGTCACTGTGCTGACGGTGAAGAACGTCTTCGAGATCGGCCGCGCCCTGAACCCGAAGATGGTCGAGCAGCAGCTGGTCGGCGGCTCCTGGATGGGTATCAGCCACGCCCTCTACGAGACCACCGAACCCTATTATCCCAACCGCGACTATGGCGGCACCGACTTCAATCAGTATTTGATGCCGGGGCCGGGCGATCTGGCAAAGACCGAGATCATCGTGCTCGAACGGCCGTCGGCCGACGGACCGTTTGGCGCCAAGGGGCCGGGCGAAATGTGCGCCAACCCGCAGATCCCCGCCGTGGCCAATGCCGTCTTCGACGCCGTCGGCGTGCGCATCGATACGCTGCCGATCACGCCGGAGCGCATCATGCGCGCGCTCAAGGCGCAGGCCGCGGGCTGAGGGGCGAAATGCCTGATCCAAGCGCCGAGACTGTCGCTCCCTCGCCCGAGGCGGTGGCATCGCAGCTCGCCGCTTCGCGCTATCTGGCAGATGAGAGCCTTGCGACGGCCATCTTCTTGGCGATCAGGCTGGGCAAGCCGCTGCTGCTCGAAGGTGCACCCGGCGTCGGCAAGACGGAAGCGGCAAAGGCAATCGCCGAACTGCTCGGCCGCGAGTTGGTGCGGCTGCAATGCTATGAAGGCATCGACGCCGCGCACGCCCTCTACGAATGGAACTACCAGCGCCAGCTGCTCGCCATCCGCCATGCCTGCGAGCACGAGATCGACATTTATGACGACCGTTTTTTGATCGCGCGGCCGCTGCTGCAGGTGCTGCGAGCGCCTGAGCAGCGCGTGCTGCTGGTCGACGAGATCGACCGCTCCGACCATGAATTCGAAGCGTTGCTCTTGGAATTCCTCTCCGATTTCCAGATCAGCATCCCCGAGCGCGGCACGATCCGCGCCGCCACGCAGCCGATTGTCATCCTGACCTCGAACCGCACCCGGGAACTCGCCGAGGCGCTGCGCCGCCGCTGCGTCTATCACTGGATCGGCTATCCCGACGTCGCGCGCGAGGCCGAGATCATCATGCTGCGCACTGGTGATGTCGCTGAGGCCACCGCGCGCGCCGTGGCCAACGCCGTGCAGTCGATCCGCGCCCGTCCCCTGGCCAAGCCGCCCGGTATCGCCGAAGCGGTCGAATGGGCCAATGCCGCCACCATCCTCGAGAAGGGCGGCAGCCCGTGGCCCGAAGCCTTCCGCCGCGCCATCGGCGTCCTGATCAAGGACGAGGAAGACCTGTCCTCGATCGCGCCCGAGCTCGGCCGGATCGTCGAGGAGGCTCTGGCTTGAGACCCGCCGCGAACTTACCCCGCGCTGCGGAACCCATGCTCGGCTTCGCCCGCCTGTTGCGCCGCTACGGCTTTGCCATCGCGCCGGAGCAGATCTCCAGCTTCATGCAGGCGGTGAAGTTGCTCGGGCCGCGCTCGATGGCCGACATCCGCGAGGCAGCATTGGCCACGCTTGCCCCCTCGCCCGACCGCCGCGATGAATTCGAGGCGCATTTTCGCAGCTATTTCTATGGCGACGTCCGGCCTTCGATCGACGGTGAGGAAGACGAGGAAACCCGCATCAAGGATGATCGCGGCACGCGCGAGGCAGAGAACCAGACCGCCCGCCAGGAGAAAGGCGGCGAACTTTCCTCGGCGATCGAACAGTTGAGCAACCGCGACTTCCAGCGTGACAGCGACAGCCTCGCCCCCTTCCGCCGCAAGCTCGCCGCCGCCCTGCCCGCTCGCCGTTCCTTCCGCATTATGCGCACCCGCTCGCGCGGCACGCTCGACCTGCGCCGCTCGCTCAGCGAAATCGTCAGCGCCGATGGCGATATCCCCTCGCCGATGCTGCGCCGCCGCCAGGCCGTGCCGCGCAAGCTGCTGCTGCTCATCGACGTTTCCGGCTCGATGAAGCTGCACACGGCAGACTACCTCCGGCTGGCGCATGCCGCTGTGCAGGGCGCCGGCCGTGCCGAGATCTTCACCTTCGGCACGCGGCTCACCCGCATCACCTCGGCGCTACGCATCCGCGACCGCGGCCAGGCCCTGGCTCGCGCGGCCGCCCAGGTCGACGACTGGGACGGCGGCACCCGCATGGGACCAACGCTGCTCGCCTTCCTCTCGGTGCCGCGCTTTTCCGCCTTCGCGCGGGGTGCCGCAGTCGTCATCCTCTCGGATGCCCTTGAGCGCGGCGACCATGCCGAGTTGGAAACAGCAATGCGCCGGCTGAGCGCCCGCGCCTTCCGGCTTTCGCTGGCGACACCGCTGGCCGGCGATCCGCGCTTTCGGCCGGCGACGGCAGCACTTCGCGCCATCCTGCCAGTGCTCGACGATCTCGTCGACGGCTCATCCATATCGGGTCTCACCGATTTCATCCTGTCGCTCGCGCGGCCCGCCCCTGCGGCCGCAGCCATCTGGAAGAGGGTCTCGTGATGCAGAAAGCGATCGACGCGCATTTCCACATCTGGCGCCAAAAGGACCAGCCCTGGCTGGTCGGACCGAAGGTGCCGCGCATCTTCGGCCCCTACGAGCCGATCCGCCGCGACTACCCGATCGAGGAATTCTTGACCGACCAGAGGGGCGCCGGCGTCGAAAAGGCTGTCTATGTCCAGACCAACTGGGCGAAGGAAGACTTCGAAAACGAGGTCGCCTTCCTGCAGAAGACTGCGGAAGAAACCGGCTGGCCGCATGCAATCGTCGGCTATGCCGACATGACGGTCGACGATGTCCGCCACCAGATCGACCGGCTCAAAAAATATCCGCTGCTGCGCGGCGTGCGCATGCAACTGCACTGGCACGAAACGCCGGCCTTCCGCTTCGCCGCTTCGGCCGACCAGGTCATCGACCCCAAGGTGCGGGCAAATGTAGCACGCCTGAAAAACTATGACCTGTCCTTCGACCTGCAGCTCTTCCCCGCACAGATGAAGGACGGGCTGACGCTGGTCGGCGAGAATCCGGAGACGAACTTCATCCTCACCCATGCCGGCATGCTGACCGGCATGGAGCCGGAAGCCACCGAGGCTTGGAAGGTCGGCCTGCGCACTTTGTCCGCCGCGCCCAATTTCCACGCCAAGCTCTCTGGCCTCGGCACCTTCGTCCACCGCAACGACCCGGCGCTGATCGCCTACATCGTCGACAATGCGATCGATATTCTTGGCTCGGACCACCTGATGTTCGGCTCGAACTTTCCGATCGAAAAACTCTGGACCAGCCACGCCGAACTTATCAAGGCGCACCGCGCAGCGGTGGCGAAACATGGCGCGGGGGCAGAGGCGGATATCTTCTGGAACACGGCTGAGCGGGTGTATCGGCCGGTGTAGCACGGCGGACTTCCCTTGACCCCTTGTGGGAGAAGGTGGATCGGCGCGCAGCGCCGAGACGGATGGGATGCCGAAAGAAAAGCGGCGCGAAAAAGATCAATTAATTTCAAGCGTTTAGTTCTTCAACGTAGCGATCCTTCCAGCACCCCTCATCCGACCGAGCTTCGCTCGGCCACCTTCTCCCACAAGGGGAGAAGGGACAACCGCCGCGCCCATGCCGGTGCGAAAAATTCGACGTCAATTCTCCAGCGCATGGCCCGAAACTTCCGCGCCCGCGGTGCGCGGCAATGCCAGGAAACGGAACGCTGCCACCAGCCCGATCACGCCGATCGCGAGGAAGGCTATCCGGAAGTCGACGAGGTCGAGCGCCGTTTGGCCTCTGGCGATCTGCGACAAATTGAGGATCGCCGCCGCGACCGCGACGCCGAACAGCATCGCCACCTGCTGCAGCATGCTGGACAGCGTCGCCGCGGAACTGCGCTGCGTGGCCGCGATGTCGGCGAAAGCCAGCGTGTTGAGCGCGGTGAACTGCATCGAGCGCGACAGGCCGGCGATCAGCATCAGCGCCACCACCAGCGCCTGCGGGGTCTGCGGCGAGATCGCCGCGCAGGCGATGATCGACAGAGAGGCGACCACGCCATTGACGACCATCACCGAGCGAAAACCGAAGCGCCTCAGCGTCGGTGTCGTTACCGCCTTCATGCCGAGATTGCCGAGGAAATAGGCGAGGATCATCATGCCGGCATCGATCGGGCTGAGGCCGAAGCCGACCTGGAACAGCAGCGGCAACAGGAACGGCGTGGCGTTGATCGCCACCCGAAAGATGGTGCCGGCCGACAATGTCGAGAGGGCGAAGGTCAGCACCTTGAACGATGAAAGGTCGAGCAGCGGATGCGGCGTGCGCAAGAGATGGCGCACAGCCAACCAGCCGATCAGGATGCCAAGGGCGAGCAGCATCACGGTCGGCAAGACACCATCTTCCGCATGCGCGATGCGTTCGAGACCGTAGAGCAGGCTTGCGAGCCCCGCCGACGTCAAGAAAAAGCCCGACCAGTCGAGCGGCTTGGATTCGGCTTCGCGGTCGCCGGGAACGAAGCGGGCGACCAGCACCAGGCCGGCCAACCCTAGCGGAATGTTGATAAAGAAGTTCCAGTGCCAGGACAGCGCAGTGGTAATGAAGCCACCGAGCACCGGCCCGACCACCGGCGCAAACAGCGCCGGCCAGGTGATCAGCGCGGTGGCGTTGAGCAATTCCGACTTCGAGGCGTTGCGTAGCACCAGGATGCGGCCGACCGGCGTCATCAACGCACTGCCGAGGCCCTGCACCGCGCGCGCAGCGACGAATTCGGTCAAATTCTGGGAGAAGCCGCAGGCGATCGAGGCCAGCGTGAACAGCGCTATCGCCACAAGGAAGATGTTGCGTGCCCCGAATCGGTCGGCGAGCCAGCCGGACAGCGGCACGAACACCGCCATGGTCAGCATGTAGATGGTGATGCCGATGCTCATCGCCACCGCGGGCACGCCGAAGCTGGCTCCCATCTGCGGCAGCGAGGTCGAGATGATCGTCGAATCCAGCAGCTGCATGAAGAAGGCGATGGCGACGATCAGCGCCACGCGCCGGGAATTCGTGGCCGTTTTTGACGAAACTTCACTTTCGGGAATGGCAGTCATGACGAACCGGTTTGAACAGCATTTGGCCGACTGCGTCCAGATATCGACTAACAAACTTTCGTGTCGCCTCGCCGCCTGCTATGCATGAAGGGGGCTCCCCGGGGACTACACACGCATGAAGCCCATCTATATCGACTACCTCAACGCCCTCGACATCGAGGCGCTTGCCATGACCGATGCCGAAATCATCGGCGCGGTCGAGGCCGGGCTCGTCGCCCAGGGCAACGGCCAGACCGTGATCGAGCCGCGTGTCCATCTCGAGCCCGACCCGTCCTTCCATGGCCATTTCAATGTTCTGCGCGGCTACGTCGCGCCGCTCGATGCGGCCGGCGTCAAGATCGTCGGCGACTATGTCGACAACTACAAGCATGGCCTGCCGTCGGAGTTCGGCATCCTGAACCTGTTCGATCCGCGCACCGGCACGCCGCGCGCGATCCTGGACGCCACCGTCATCACCGACATGCGCACCGGCGCGATCACCGCCATCGGCGCGAAACATCTGGCGAAGAAGACATCGAAGGTGCTCGCCCATATCGGCGCGCGCGGCACTGCCTACTGGAACGTGCACCTGCTCGATCATCTCTTCGACTTCAACGAGATCCGCGTCCATTCGCGCCGGCCCGAAAGCCGCGACGGCTTTGCCGCCAAACTGGCGGCCGACCTTGGCAAGCCGGTCACGGCGGTGGCCGACTGGAAGACCTGCGTGGAAGGTGCCGACATCGTCGTCGAGGCCACGCGGCTGCCGGAACCGCAGCCGTTGCTCAAGACCGAATGGATCAAGCGTGGCGCTTTGGTCGTACCTTACGGCACGATGAGCGCGGTGGAGCTGTCGCTGACAGACATCATGCAAAAGATCGTCGTCGACGACTGGGGCCAATGCAAGGGCGGCAAGTTCGGTTCGCTGCGCGCCCATGTCGAGACGGGAAGGCTGAGCGAGCAGACGCTGCATGCCGAGCTCGGCCAGATCGCCGCCGGGCTGAAAGCCGGGCGTCAGAGCGACGGCGAGACGATCCTGTTCTGGCATCGCGGCCTGTCGCTGTCCGACATAGCGCTGGGCATGGCGATGCTGGCCAAGGCCCAGGCGCAAGGCATCGGCCAAAGGCTACGCTTCGCATGAGCCCGCTCGTTCTCACCGGCGCCGGCGTCAGCATCGAGGATGTCGCATCCGTCGCCCGCGAGGGATGCAAGGTGGAGGTTACGCCCACCGTCCTGGAGCGGCTCGTCAAGGCGCGCAAGGTGCTCGACGACGCCGCGGCCGCCGGCCAGCAGATCTACGGTCTCAACACCGGGCTCGGCGCCAATCTCGGCACCTCGGTCAGCGGCGACGCCAGCGCCTTCCAGCGCCAGCTCCTCGACGGCCGCAGCGGTGCGGTCGGCGAGCCTTTACCCTTTGAAACCGTGCGCGCCGTCATGTTTGCCCGGGTGGCGATGCTTGCGGCAGGCGGCTCCGGCCTGTCGCCGCATGTGTTCGTGGCCCTGCTCGATGCTCTCAATGCCGGTGTCCATCCGGTCATGCCGTCGCTGGCTTCGATCGGCGCCGGCGATCTGGTGCTGATGGCGGCGCTCGGACGGATGCTGATCGGCGAAGGCGAAGCCGACTACCAGGGCCGGCGCATGCCGTCGGCCAAGGCGCTGATGATGGCGCGCCTCGCTCCCGTCAGCCTGGCGCCCAAGGACGGGCTGTCGCTGATCAATGCCTCGGCCGTCTCCATCGGCAGCGGCGCGCTGGTGCTCACCGACGCGCTCTCCGCCTTCGCGCAACAGCAGCAGGCCGGCGCGCTGACCTTGGAAGGCATCGGCGCCAACCACACCATCCTCGATCCGCGCCTGCATCTGGCGCGGCCGGCCGCCTGCCAGCAGCTGGCGGCAAAAGGCCTGCGCGAACTGCTTGCCCGCCACGAGGCGCCGGAGCCGACGACCTTGCAGGATCCCCTGTCGATCCGCTGCATGCCGTCGATCCACGGCGCGCTGATCCAGGCGATCGACCACGCGCGGCTGGCGACCGAGATCGAGCTCAATTCGGCTGCCGACAATCCGCTGGTGCTGGGCGAAGACGAACTGGTGCTGTCGACCGGCAATTTCCATACCGCGTCGCTAGCGTTGGCCTTCGAGACGCTCGGCCTGGCGATCGCTCAAAGTGCGGCGGCCTGTGCCGCCCGCTTCATCCAGCTCACCGGCTCCGGCCGCAACGGCCTGCCGAAATATCTGTCGCCGCTCGGCGGCGCCTCGGCCGGCTTCGTGCCGTTGCAAAAGACCGTGGCGGCGATCATGGCCGCCATCCGCCACAAGGCCAATCCGGTGATGCTCGATTTTCTTCCGGTTTCTGAAGGCGTCGAGGACCATGCCACGCAAACTCTGCTGGCCGTTTCGAAATGCGCCGACATGATCGCGCTGTGGCGGCGGTTGATCGCCTTCGAACTGATGGCCGCCGCACAGGCGGTAGACCTGCGCGATGGGCTGACGCTGGCGCCGGGCACCGGCGTGATCCATGCGGCCGTGCGCACGCATGTGCCGAAACTCACCGAAGACAGGCCGCTCGGCATCGAGGCCGAAGCACTCTACGCCGTGCTCGCCAAGGGGATCTGGCAGGCTTAGCTTGCTGCCGACGAGCCAAACCTTGCGCAGAGCGAGCGCTCAGGTCGCGCCGTCGACCCTCTTCATGAACAGACTGAGCTCCTTCGGGTCGATGTGCACGATGTGCCTGTCTTCCGGATAAGCCATGCTGTTGACGTCGGCGACATATTCGGAGAAGGCCGCGATGCGCTCCGCCTGCAGCCGGTCGTATTCGGCGGCGAAGTTGCGGTAGACCTTGGAATGGCGGGGCATGTGGCCCCGGTTTTGTCCGAGTATGTCCTCGGCGAATAGATACTGCGCATCGCAGCCGGTGCCTGCCCCCATCGACAGCATGATCAGCGAGGTGCGCTCCGAGATCGCCTTGGCCACCTCGACCGGCACCACCTCGATCTCGGCGCCGATGGCGCCCGCGGCCTCCAGTTGCTTGACCGCCTCGAATACCTGCATGGCGGTGTCGGCGGTCTTGCCGACCGCCTTGAAGCCGCCGGTCCAGGTGGCGCGCGACGGGATCAGGCCGACATGGCCGATCACCGGGATCGCGTCGTCCGCCATCCGCTTGATCGTGGCGTAGCCGGCGCTGCAGTAGACTGCGTCGGCGCCGGCCTTGTAGAGCCGGAATGCCCAGCGCACGAAATCGTCGGCGGTGCCGATTTCGAAAAAATTCTCGCCCGGCATGGTGAAGAGGCTCGGCGCCGCATCGCGATACTGAGGGTTGAGCACCAGCTCCGGCGGCACCGAGACGATGTCGACGCCGGCCCGCTCGGCGGCTTCGGCCTCGTCCATCGTCAGCACGCGCAGCATGGTCAGCTGCCGCTTGCCTTTCATGGCGCGCAAATCTGCGATCGTCGGTCTCTTACGGCTCATCAAACTGGGTTCCTTGTGGTTTGCTGCGGACGGGCGATCAGTCGATCTCGATCATGACCTTCCCGGCCTCGACCTTGACTGGATAGGTCTTGAGATTGACACAGACGGGAGCTCCCTTGGCCTGCCCGGTCTTGTAGTTGAAGCGGCCATTGTGCTTGGGGCATTCGATGATGTCGTCCATGACGAGACCATCGGCGAGATGCGCCTTCTCATGCGTGCAGAAACCGTCCGTGGCGAAGAACTCGTCATCCGGGGAGCGGTAGATCGCAAAAGTACGGTTGCCATGATCGAAGCGGATCACATCCTCTTCGTCGACATCGTCCACGGCGCACGCCTCGACCCATTCGGCCATCTTTCTCTCCTGATTGGTCCGCGCCGCTACCACGCCGCGCGCAAAATCCTATCGTGGAACTCCCCGCGATAGGGCCTCGCCGTCGGCGGCAATTCGCGCGTGAGGTAATAGTCCTCGTATCTCAGCTGCCTCAGCAGCACCGGCCAGACCTCACGATAGGCATGCCACATCGACGGGTTCGGCTCGGGCAGATCGTGCTTGATCAGCTCGTGCAGCCTGGGCAGCGCGTGATAGGGCACCATCGGGAACATGTGGTGTTCGACATGGTAATTCATGTTCCAGTAGATGAAGCGGCTGATGGGGTTCAGATAGACGGTGCGGGTGTTGAGCCGATGGTCGACGACATTGTCGGCGAGCCCGATATGCTGCAGCAGGCCGGTCATAACCATGTGCCAGGTGCCATAGAGGCGCGGCAGGCCGATCAGCACCAGCGGCAGCCATGACCTCAGCGCGATCGCAAGAGCGATCGTCGCCATGTACACGGCGACATGCCAGCGCGCGGCGGCGACGGCTTTGGCCTGCTCCATCTCGGGCACATAGCTCTTCTCGTCGTCCGACAGCCTGCCGAACGCCTGGCGCACCAGCGCCGGCAGCGAGTAACGAAAGTCGAGGATGCCGGTGAAGGCCAGCCCCGCCTTCAAGAGGTCCGGCGGCCGCATGACCGCGATCTCGGCGTCGCGCCCGACGATGATGGTGTCGGTGTGGTGGCGGGCATGGCTCCAGCGCCACGTCACCGGATTGCGCATCACCATGAAGCTGGCGATCTGGTAGACGACATCGTTCATCCAGCGCGTGCGGAAAGCGGTGCCATGGCCGCATTCGTGCCAGCGCGAGTCGCTGGACGAGCCGTAGAGCATGCCATAGACGAACAGGAACGGCACGACCCACCACGTGCCCCAGAACCAGATGATGCCGGCGGCCGAGCCGAGGATGGCGGCGATCCAGATGATCGTGTCGCGGATCGCCGGGCCGTCGGAACGCTGCATCAGCTCTTTCATCGCCTTTCGCGAGACGTCGGTGTGGTACCATTCGGCCGAGGCTAGCCCGGTCTCGATCGCCCTGCGGGTGGTTTCGCCAACCAGGCTGTAGTCGCGCGTTGTCTTGCCAGCCGCCATCATGGGCTCCCCTGCGGTCATCAAAGACCGTTGGCGCGGAACTTTCCGTCCAGAAAAATCTTGGCGCGCGGCACGTCGTCTTCGGTCAGATGCTCGATGATGACCGGGATGTTCGGGTGCATCTCGCTGAGCCGCTTCAGATAAAGGTCATAATTGAGCGAACCGAGACCGGGTGCCGGCAGCTCGATCTCGCCGACGCCACGGAACGTCAGCCCCTCATGCGCGTCGTCGTCACCGATGTCGGCATGCTTCTCCGACTTGTCGCTGCCGGCGCGCTTGACGTCCTTGGCGTGCGCGATCCTGATCTTGTCGGTCAGCGTGTCGAACACCTGGTTCAGCACCTGGTCCATGCGGTCGATGTTGTGCGCCTCGAAATAGTTGGTCGGGTCCATCAGCAGACCGAGGCCGGGGTGGTCGACCTGGGCGAACATCTTCACCGTTTCCTCGACAGAACCGACGACATTGTTGACATAGGTTTCGAGTAGGAACACCGCGCCATGATCATAGGCCGTCTGGGCAAGGTCGGAGATCACCTTGCGGCATTCTTCGAACCCTTCCTCGGACTTGTTTTTGGGATGATGCACCCAGTCGGACTCGGTGTTGTAGGTGCCGGTCTCCGAAATCACGTAAGGGCTGCCGAACTCGCGCGCGTTGCGGATGATCTCCGTGAGATAGGCAAGCCGCCTCTCGCGTTCGGCCTTGTCGGGATGGATGATGTTCGTGTAGCCGGATACGCAGCAGATCGGCAAATTGTGGTCGCGGAAAATGTCGCGGACCTTTCTTGCCTTGTCCTTCGTGATCTGCCCGGCAGAGAGGTCGATATCCTTGAAATGCAGATCGAGCTGCACGGTGTTGAAGCCGAGCGCGCGGATGCGCCTGGCGGTCTCTTCGAGCTCATAGGGGAAATAGCCGGTGAAGATACCCGCCTGCATCATGATGTGAACTCCTCCCGGTAAGCGATTCAGCCGCCACGCTATTCGGCGGCCAACAGATATTTCAGTCGGTCGATATCTCGGACAGCCTGATCGTGCGGCCTTCCGCCATTGAGCGATAGCCTGCCTCGACCAGTGCCATGGTCTTGACGTTGTCGGCGACGGACAGCGCCGGTGGCGTTCCGGTCTTCACCGCATGCTGCAGCTGTTCCATCACGCCAATGAAGGCATGCGGGAACCACATCGTGTCCCAGCGGGGCGTCAGCCATTTGCCGCCCGTCGTCTCTGTCGAGGCATAGGTCAGTGTCGAAGCCACACCCTTCGGCCAGCCGATCGTGCCCTTGGCCACACCCTTGGTGCCGTCGATGCGCCAATTGATATGCTGGTCGTCCTTGTAACCCTCTTGACGCGGACCGGACCAGACATCCTCCAGCGACACGGCAAGCACGCCTGAGGGAAACCGCAGCGTCGAAACTGTGATGCCGTCGGAGTGCTCGAAGCGCGTGCGCGGATCCTTGCGCGTCAGGGTGGTGATCTCGTCCGGGTCGCCGAACAGGAAGCGCAGCACGTCGAGGTGATGCACGCTCATATTGGCTAATGTCAGCCGGTCGTAGTCGGCGAGGAAGGTCTGCCAGTGCGGGATCGCATGCATGTCGATCTGCGCGAAGACAATGTCGCCGAGCGCACCGCTATCCATGATCTGCTTCAGCACCCGCATCGACTGGTCGTAGCGCATGTTCTGGTTGACCGAGAGGATTTTGCCGGACTTCGCCGCTTCGTCGCGCAGCACGATCGCTTCCTCGACCGACAGCGCCAGCGGCTTCTGCGCCAGGATCGCCTTGATGTGTGGTTGCTTCAGTGCATGCCGGATCAGTGCCGGCTGCAGGTCGGGCGGAAAGGCCAGGTCGACGATCTCGACATTCGTGTCCTCGATCAACTGCTCCGGCGTATCGCGAACGGTCGCAATTGCCCAGCGGGCGGCGACCTTCTCGGCATTCGCCCTGGTTCGAGAAGCGATCGCCACGACCGGAAAGCCGGCTTGCTCGTAGGCAGCGAGATGGCATTCGGCCATGATCATGCCGGCGCCGATGCAGCCGATCCGGTATTCCCTGGTGCGAACCGTCACATCCGGCTCGAAACCCATGCTTGCCATCCATTCCTCCGTCGAGGACCGGATATAACGCCATGGCCCCTGCATCAGCCAAGGCCCGCACCATCATTTCCCATCAGGCAAGGACAGTGGCAATTCCGAAATCGGGCCGATCGGCCACGCGGACATTGCCTGCTAGCTCGTGGCGATCAGCACCGTGCTCTCCGGCGCCCAGCGCAGCACCACGTCCTGCCCCTCGGCCAGCCTGTCGATGCCGGTATTCTGCACGATGACCTTGAGGGTCTGGCCGCCGCGCTCGACAAAGTAGGTGCTGTTGTTGCCGGCGAAGATGCGCTTGGAAACCTGGCCCTTCAGCATGTTCGCATTGGCGGCATCCTGAGCTTCGACATCGGTGGCGATACGGATGCGCTCAGGCCGCACGGCACAGCTCGCCTTGGCGCCGGCGGCAAGCTTCGCGCCCGCGCCGGCGGCGATCGCAGTGCCGTCGGGAAGCTTGATGCCATTGCCGGTGCTCTCGCCGCGAAAAATGTTGGCGTCGCCGAGGAAGGTGGCGGCGAACTCGCTCTTCGGCTGATCGTAGATCTCCTCGGGCGGGCCTTCCTGCACCAACCTGCCGTCGCGCAATATGCCGATGCGGTCGCTCATCGTCAGCGCTTCTTCCTGGTCGTGGGTGACGAAGATGGTGGTGATGCCGATCTCGCGCTGGATGCGTTTCAACTCGATCTGCATGTCGACGCGCAGCGCCTTGTCGAGCGCGCCGAGTGGCTCGTCGAGCAACAGCACACGCGGTTTCGTCACGATGGCGCGGGCGAGAGCCACGCGCTGGCGCTGGCCGCCGGAGAGCTGATGTGGCCGGCGGCCGCCGAGCTTGCCCAATTGCACCAGGTCGAGCGCGCGCTGCACTTCGCTGGCAATCACCGCCTTGGCCTCGCCGCGCACCGACAGGCCGAAGGCGACATTGTCGGCGACGCTCATATTCGGGAACAGTGCATAGTTCTGGAACACCATGCCGATGCGCCGCTTTTCGACCGGCACGCGCTCAACGCTTTCGCCGCCGATCGAGATGCGACCGGAATCGGGGAAGTCGAAACCAGCGACCTGCCTGAGCAGCGTGGTCTTGCCGCTGCCCGATGGGCCAAGCAGCGCGTAGAAGCCGCCATCGGCGAAATCGATGGAGACGTCGTCCAGCGCCTTGTGCGCACCGAAACTGCGGGAGACGTTCGATACCTGCACGCCGGCCATTATTTCTCTCCGCCGAATTTGAAGAACCGCGCCGTGAGCAGCATCAGCGCCATCGACACGACGATGATGATCGTCGAGACCGCGTTGATCTCGGGCGTGAAACCCTTGCGGATCGCGGCGTAGATTTCGACCGGCAGCGTCGTCTGTCCCGGCGTCGACAGGAAGTAGGAGACGACGAACTGATCGAAGGACACGGCGAAAGCGAACAGCCCGCCGGCGATCACGCCAGGCATGATCCATGGCAGCGTCACGCGGCTGGTCACCTGCCACTGGTTGGCGCCGAGCGAGCGCGCCGCCTCTTCCAGTTCCGGCGCGAAGGTCTGCAGCCGCGCCGACACCACGACGATGACATAGGGCAGCGCCAGCGCGACATGGCCGAGCAGGATCGCAAACAGGCCACGGCCGATACCGACGCCGAAGAAGAAGATCAGCATCGCCGTGCCGGTGATCAGCCACGGAATGGCGATCGGCGGAAACAGCAGCGCCTGCAGGAATCTCTTGCCACGGAAATCATAGCGGTAAAGCGCCAGCGACGCCGCCGAGCCGAGCACCGTGCAGATGAGCGTGGTGATGACGGCGATCTCGATGCTGTTCCAGGTGGCCGCGATCAGCTGGTCGTTCTGCCACAGGGAGGCGTACCACTCCGTCGTCCATTCGAACGGCAATTGGTAGAAGGGCGAGACGTTGAACGACATCAGCGCCATGATGATGATCGGCAGATAGAGGAAGGCGAGCAGCAGCCAGATATAGAGCCGGCCAAGTCCTTCGAGGATGCGCGTCGTCATGGTTACGCGGCCCTCCGCAGCACCGGCGATGCGACCGCCAGGATGATCAGCACGACTGCCAGCAGGATAAAGGACAAGGCCGCGCCGAGCGGCCAGTTGAACACTGCGACGAACTGGTCCTCGATAACCGTGCCGTAGAACGTGCCGGTGCGCCCGCCGAGGATGCGCGGCTCCATGAACGAGCCGACCACCGGCACGAAAATCAAAGCCGCACCCGCCACCAGCCCCGGCATGGATAGCGGGATGATCACCCGCTTCAGCACCTGCAGGCGCGAGGCGCCGAGCGAGCGCCCGGCCTCGATCAGCGAGTCGTCGATAGCCTGCAGCGTGAGATAACAGGTCAGAACCATGTAGGGCACGTAGGAGTGCACGAGCCCGATGATGACGGCCGGATAGGAATACATGAGGTCGATGTTGATCTTGAACGGCAGCACGGCATTGAGCGCCGTGTCGAGGATGCCGCCTTCGCGCAGCACCATCGCCCAGGAAAAGATGCGCACCAGCCCGTTCGACCAGAACGGCAGAATGACGAGCAGAAAAATCGCCTCGCGGCTGCGCCCCTTCAGCACCTTGGCCAGCACATAGGCGGCCGGATAGCCGATGACGATGCACCACAGCGTCACCACCAGCCCAAGTCTGAGCGAGGCCAGCAGCAGCGTCAGATAGAGGCTCTGCGAGAAGAAGGCCGCATAATTGCCGAGCGTGAAGGCCCACGGCTTTCCCGACAGCGGCAGCTCGGTCATGAACGAGAAGAAGACCATGGCCGACAAAGGCAGGAAGATCGCCACCGTCAGCCACAGATAGGCAGGCGCAAGCAGCGGCAAGGCCGATCTCAGCCCGCTGCGCGATGCGGTCGCACCCTGTGCTGCCATGATGCCTCTCCTCCCCAGGATCGGAAGGACCAGCCGGCGAACATCGCCGTCTGGTCCGGACGTCGACTTACTTGACGTCGACCTTGAGCTGCTGCCACAGCGCCAGATAGGCTTCGCGCTGCGCGTCGGTGATTGGCGCCTGGAACTGGATAAGCTTGGCCACCTCAGGGTCACCCATGACCTTGCGGTTGAACGAGTCTTCGGGAAGAGCGGCAACCGCCTTGGTGTTGGCCGACACCGGCGCGCCGACCTTGGTGACCCATTCGACATAGAATGCCGGGTCGATCATGTAGTTGATGAAGGCCTCGGCGCCCTCGACATTCTTGGAACCGACCGGGATGGAAAAGGCATCGAGCCAGGCGACAGCGCCTTCCTGCGGGATGACCAGTGAAACCGGCAGCTTGAAGTGGGTCTTGGCGCGATCGGCCGAGCCGCTCCAATAGGTGCCGATGTCGATCTGGTTGGAAGCCACCATCTGGTTCCAGTCGTTCTCCGAACTCCAGAACGTCTTGATCTGCGGCATCAGCGAGGTCAGCTTCGCCTTGACCGCTTCCATATCCTTGATGTCGTTGATGTTCTGGCCGGTGGCGATGGCACCGAACTGGACAGCTTCGACGGCGTCGTCACGAATGACGACACGGCCCTTATGCGCGGCATCCCACATCTCGGCGATGCTCGTCGGCGGTTTCTCGAAGGACTTTTCGTTGATGGCCAAAGCGGTCAGGCCCCACACCCACGGCACGCCATAGACCTTGCCGTCATGGTCGAGCATCGGCGAACTGGCCTTGTCCGGGCTGATGTCGGCATAGTTGGAAAGCTTCGACACGTCGATCGGCTGGATCAGCTTCTCCGCCATCGCCTGGTCGTTGAAGGCGGCGTTGATCATGACGACGTCGTAGAGGCCGGGATTGGTCCGGAGCTTGGTCAGCATTTCCTGTTCGGAATTGAAGAAGTCGTTGACGACCTTGTTGCCGGTCGCCTTCTCGAAGGCGGCAATCGCCCACGGTTCGTCGGCGCCGTAGCCTTTCCAGTTGAGCACATGCACTTCGGCCGCGCTAGCGGCCAGCGTGAGCACGGAGGTCAAGACGGCGGTCGCCGTCAGCAATGCAGTCAGTTTGGGCATGCGCATGTTCGTTCCTCTCATTGTTTGCCCGCTTCGCAGGCTTGTTAAGAAATTTAGGCTGTCACAAATGGGCCTCTTGCTTCCGGCCATGCGCGGTCGACGATTGATCGTGATGGCTGAGGAATTCCTGGATCTCCTGGTTGTTCGGCGCCGACGATCCCCCGTGCCGGGTGACCGAAAGTGCCGCCGCCGCGTTGGCGTAGCGCGCCGCTTCGAATGCCGGCACGCCGCGCGACAGCGCGCTGACGAAGGCGCCGATATGAGTGTCGCCGGCGCCATTTGTGTCGACGGCATCGACCTTGAAGCCGGGAACCGCTTGCGTGCTGCCGTCGGCCAGCCGCACGAAGCAACCCTTTGAGCCGGCGCGGATGATGACGCCAGCCGCCTTCGGGCAATGGTCGGACAGCAACAGGGCTGCGAGTGCCTCGACACCGCCCAGGCCAGCGATCTCGGCCGCTTCCGTCGTGTTGCAGCTCAGCCAGGTGGTGCGGGCAAGCACCCGGTCGAGAACGGCCCGCGGAATGTCCGCGATAACCGGGGTCGGGTCAAAGGCGAAGGGTATGTTTGCCGGCAGCGCCTCGATCCAATCGGCCAGCGCATCGCGGCTGCCAGGATAGCTCAGCGTATAGCCGGAAGCGAACACCCAGTCCCCCGGCGCGACCCGGACCGGTGCCATCATGTCGAGGCTGAGCACGCTCTCCGCGCCCGGCCAGGAGACGAAGGTGCGTTCGGCATCGCCGCTGATCATGGCGACGCAATTGCCACTGTCCATCGCCGGTGACGCCGGCGTCAGCGTCTCGATGCCTTCGGCTGCAAAGGCAGCGCGCAAAAAGTCGCCATTCGGTCCGCTGCCGAGCTGGCCGCCGAACACCACTTTCATGCCGGTGCGGTCGGCCGCGACCATCATGTTGAAGCCGCCGCCGGCAACCTGCGCAAAGCTCGATGCCGTCTTTTCCGTGCCCGGCGCCGGCAAGGCGTCGATGCGGTAGACATAGTCGACCACGGCGCTGCCAATATGGACGAGACGCCCGCTCATGCCGCCGCATCCTTGCCGGAGCCGGCCTTGGCCACGCGTGCCGCAACAAGATCGGCAGCCAGTGCACGAACCTGCTCGATGTCGATACCGACGAGCCTGGCAATGCGCTCTTGCGGCAAACGGGAAAAGCCGGCGCGGGCGCCGGCCATGCCGGCGGCGATGGCGCCGATCGTGTCGGTGTCGCCGCCGAGATTGGCGCTGATGACGGCTGCCTGCCAGGGATCGCCTGCGGCGACCTCCAGCACGGCGAAGGCCGCCGGTACCGATTCCTGGCTGGCGACTCCGGTACCGATGAGATCGACGATCAGCCGGATGGCATCCTTCACCGCTCTGCCGCGCACAAGCTCCTGCGCCCAGACGATGCGCGCGGCGATGTCGCCGCCGGTGACCCAGTGTCCGAGCGCAGCCCCCTGCCTTGCCGCCGCCACGGCGCTATCGGAAGCCGCACGCCAGTCGCCGCCTGCAACGCCGCGGCTGACGGCCGCAGCGACGGCTGCGGCCGAGGCGATGGCGATCGAGGTGTTGTGCGTGGCTTGGCAGGTCTCAGCCACCTTGGCGACAAAAGCGTCGAGCGGCGCCAGCGGCATCATGATACCGACCGGCGCAATGCGCATGGCCGCGCCATTGGTGTCGCCGCCGCGCCCTGCCTCTTGCGCCGGCACACCATTGTTGATGGCGTCGATGGCACGCTTGGTCGACGGCCCCAAGAGATCGTAGCTGCCGCGCGCCTTGACGTCGCGCTCCCAGTCGAGCAGCGCATTGACCCAGCGCGTGTGGTCGAAGCGGTCGCCGGAATCGACCAGGATCCGGCCAAGCAGCAGCGCCTGTTCGGTGTCGTCGGTGATGGTGCCGGCGAGCAAACCCTTCGACACCGGGTGATCGGCGACGGGGGCAACAAAATCCTCGACATGGCCGTAGAGCGCCGCAATGCGGGCCGGCGACAAAAGCTGCGTCGGCATGCCCAGCGCATCGCCCAGCGCTCCCCCAACAAGCGCGCCCATGGCGCGATCGAGCATATCTCTGTTGGTTGCATCCGGCATCGCTCAGAACCGCATATGCAGCGCGAAGTGCGCCGGGTTGAGCAGACTGGTGACATATTCGATCGGCCGGTCGTCGGCGGCACGCGCTAGCCGTCGTCCGCGCAGAAAAGGCGTGCCTTGCGGACAACCGAGGATGGCGGCGTCCTCGGCATTGAGCATCTCGATCCCGACCCATTCTTCACCATGGTCGGGAATGAGGCCGGCGCTGCGCAGCGTCTGGTGCAGCGAGCCTTCGCGCAGGCCGCGCAGCGGCACGTCCTCAAGCTCGGGTGACAATGGCAGGCGGCTGCGCTCGATGGAGATCGCATGGCCGTCGCTGGCGTTGGTGCGCACCCGGTCGACAGCGATGAAGAATGGGCTCTCAATGCCGAGCAGCGCCGCAAGATCGGCGTCCTCGATCACCTCCAGCCGCAGTGTTCGCGTTTCGGCATTGGCGCCGGCATTTGCCAGCGCTCGCGACCAGCCGATGGCGTCGTCGACCGGCTTGCCGTCGAAGGTGACGAAGGAGCCGATGCCAACCTTGGTGGTGATCAGCCCGCGGCTCGACAGTTCCTCGAGGCCTTTGCGGACGGTGTTGCGACTGACGGAAAAGCGCTGGACGAGCTCATTCTCGCTTTGCAGGCGGTCGCCGAAGCCGAGCACGCCGGAGCGGATTTCGTGCTCCAGAACGGTGGCGATCTGCTCGGGCTTGCCCGTGCCGGGAGACAGTTGAACCGCGCGCCGCTTCATATGGGTACCTGTTCAGTGAACCTGTATAATCCTGTTCAATATTGGATTTTGACCACCTCGTCAATCGCCATCGATCCACGTTTTCTTCAGACGAAAAAGAACTCCTCGATGCGCTGTTTAGCGCGAAGCAGCGCGGGCAGGATCTCACGCTCCATCGCCTCGACGGAGAAACGGGCCGACTGGGTCGAGACATTGATGGCTGCCACAGTTTTCCCGGTGCGGTCGCAGATCGGCACGGCGATCGAGCGCAGGCCGAGTTCCAGTTCCTCATCGACGATGGCGAAGTCATCCGCCCTTGCCGCGTCGATCGCTTTGCCCAGTGCGCCACGACTGGTGATCGTCTTCGGCGTCCGCCGCTCGATCTTTGCTTCGGCAAGGAAGGACTTCAGTTCGTTCGTGCCCAGCCCGGAAAGCAGCACGCGCCCCATCGAGGTGCAATATGCCGGTAGCCTTGTACCAACATCGAGCGACACGCTGAGGATGCGGCGGCCGGGAATGCGGGCGACATAGACCACATCCTCGCCCGACAGCACCGCCGCGTTGCAGGCCTCGTCGAACTGCCCCGCCACCTCGCGCATGATGGGTGCCGCGAAGGTCCACAGCGACGCGCCGCCGAGCCAGGTGCGGGCGACGGTCAGCAGCCGCGGAGACAGCGAAAACAACCGGCCGGATTGTGTCGCATAGCCGCTCGCGGTCAGCGTCAGCAGGAAGCGGCGAGCACCGGCGCGGGTCAACCCCGCCTCCTCCGCCATTTCGGTCAGCGTCATGCCGGCGGGATGCCGGGCCAGGATTTCCATGACCGCCAGCCCGCGTCCGAGCGAGCCGACGTGATCCCGCGAAATGCTGTCGTCGTCCATCTAGTTCCCTGAAATGGCGATGCCGCCAGGATTGACTCCCAGCCAACGCTCAAGGTAAAAGTATCTCATATAAAACATGTGTTCGCAATACGAACTTTTATGAGCCCGGAGTTCCTGCGATGGTCAAGTTTCTGCCGCTCAAAGAGGCCGTGGCCGAGAACCTTCATGACGGCGACGCGGTCGCCTTCGAAGGCTTTACCCATCTGATCCCGACGGCTGCGGCGCATGAGGCGATCCGCCAGGGTTTTCGCGACCTGACCCTGATCCGCATGACCCCCGACCTGATCTACGACCAGATGATCGGCATGGGCATGGCGAAGAAGATCATCTTCTCCTATGTCGGCAATCCCGGCGTCGGCCTGCTCAGGCGCGCCCGCGACGCTATCGAGAACGGCTTTCCCCGATCGATCGAGATCGAGGAGCATAGCCACGCCGGCATGGCCAACGCTTACGAGGCAGGTGCCGCCGGCCTGCCCTGCGCCGTCTTCCGCGGCTATCGCGGCGCCGGTTTGGCGTCGGTCAACCCGAACATCCGATCGGTGACCTGCCCGTTTACCGGAGAGGTGCTCGCCGCCGTTCCGGCCATCCGTCCCGACGTCAGCTTCATCCATGCGCAGAAGGCTGACCGCAAAGGCAATGTGCTGGTCGAAGGCATCATCGGCATCCAGAAGGAAGCGGTGCTCGCCGCAAAGCGCGCGGTCGTGACGGTGGAGGAAGTGGTCGACAGCTTCGCTGATCTCCATCCCAATTTGACGGTGCTGCCGAATTGGACGATCTCCGCCATATCGGTCGTTCCGGGCGGCTCGCATCCGTCCTACGCGCATGGCTATTATGTCCGCGACAACGCCGCCTATCTCGAATGGGACGAGATCGCCGCCGACCGCGACCGCTTCCAGGCCTGGATGCAGGCAAACGTCATCGAAAGCACGGCGGATGACTTTGCTGCCCGTGTAGAGCATCTGAGGAAAGCTGCATGAGCGACCTTGGCTTCACCCCCAACGAGATGATGACGATCGCCGCCAGCCGTGCGCTGAAGAACGACGACGTCTGCTTCGTCGGCATCGGCGCGCCGTCGGCCGCCTGCAACGTCGCGCGGCTGACGCATGCGCCAGATATCACGTTGATCTACGAAAGCGGCACCATCGGCACCGCGCCCGACGTGCTGCCGCTGTCGATCGGTGACGGTGAACTCTGCGAAACGGCGGTCACCACCGTCGCGGTGCCGGAGATGTTCCGCTACTGGCTGCAGGGCGGCCGCATCTCGATCGGCTTCCTCGGTGCGGCCCAGCTCGACAAATTCGGCAACATCAACACCACCGTCATCGGCGACTATGCCCACCCTAAGACCCGCCTCCCCGGCGGCGGCGGTGCGCCGGAGATCGCCACCTCGTCGAGAGAGATCTACATCACCATGGCGCAGACCAAGCGCGGCATGGTCGAAAAGATCGATTTCTTCACCTCCTTCGGTCATGGCGACGGCGGCGATCACCGCCAGCGCCTCGGCATCGATACGGCAGGCCCGACATTGCTGATCACCGATCTCGCCATCTGGAAGCCTGACCCCGTGACCAGGGAATTCACGGTCGTGTCCTTGCATCCCGGCGTCAGCCGCGAGGAGGTGCAGGCGACCTGTGGCTGGGTCGTAAAGTTTGCCGAGGCGCTTGACGAAACGCCGGCCCCCAGCGAACTCGAACTGAAGACACTGCGCGACCTGCAGGCCCGCACCAAGGCCGCGCATGAGGGAACCGCGAAAGAGAAAGCTGCTTAGATGGCCGAGGCCTTCATCTGCGACTACATCCGCACGCCGATCGGCCGCTTCGGCGGTTCGCTGTCCTCGGTGCGCGCCGATGATCTCGGCGCCATCCCCTTGAAGGCTCTGGTCGAGCGCAATGCCGGTGTCGACTGGCAGGCGATCGACGACGTCGTCTATGGCTGCGCCAACCAGGCTGGCGAAGACAACCGCAACGTGGCGCGCATGGCGCTGCTGCTCGCCGGCCTGCCCCAGGACATTCCAGGCTCGACCGTCAATCGTCTCTGCGGCTCCGGCATGGACGCCGTCACCATCGCTGCGCGCGCCATCAAGGCCGGCGAGGCCGAGCTGATGCTTGCCGGCGGTGTCGAATCAATGAGCCGCGCGCCCTTCGTCATGCCCAAGTCCGAAACCGCCTTTTCGCGCAACGCCGAGATCCATGACACCACTATCGGCTGGCGCTTCGTCAACCCGCTGATGAAGAAGCAATACGGCGTCGATTCCATGCCGGAGACTGGCGAGAACGTTGCCGAGGATTTCTCCGTCTCGCGCGCCGATCAGGATGCTTTCGCCGTGCGTAGCCAGGACAAGGCGGTCACCGCTCAAGCCAATGGCCGGCTGGCGAAGGAAATCACCCCGGTGACGATCCCGCAGCGCAAGGGCGATTCGGTCGTTGTCGATAAGGATGAACATCCCCGCACCGGCACCACGATCGAAGCGCTGGCCAAACTGCCGACGCCCTTCCGGCAGGGTGGCACGGTAACCGCCGGCAACGCCTCAGGCGTCAATGATGGTGCGGCGGCCCTCATCATTGCTTCGGAAGCGGCTGCGAAAAAATACGGCCTGACGCCGATCGCCCGCATCCTTGGCGGCGCCGCCGCCGGTGTGGCGCCGCGCATCATGGGCATTGGCCCTGCCCCGGCAACACAGAAGCTCTGCGCCCGCCTTGGCCTGACGCCGCAGCAGTTCGACGTCGTGGAACTCAACGAAGCTTTTGCTTCCCAGGGCATCGCAGTGCTCCGCCAACTCGGCATCGCCGAGGACGCGGAGCACATCAACCCGAATGGCGGCGCCATCGCGCTCGGCCATCCGCTCGGCATGTCCGGCGCCCGCATCACCGGCACGGCCGCGCTGGAGCTTCGCGAACGCGGCGGCCGTTACGCTTTGGCCACCATGTGCATCGGCGTCGGCCAGGGTATTGCGATCGCGCTGGAACGGGTGTGACGGTTCCTACCGGTCAATAAGGCAAGCCGACATAATTCTCCGCCAACGCAGTCGAAGCCGCCTGCGAATGCACGAGATAGTCGAGTTCGGCCTCCTGGATGCGCTGGCCGAATTCACCGGTGTCGGGAAAGCGGTGCAGCATGGTCGTCATCCACCAGGAAAAACGCACCGCTTTCCAGACCCGCGCCAGCGCTTTTCCGGAATAAGCGTCGAGCCCGGCCTGCGACTTCTCCTGATAGAATTCGCGAAGCCCGGCAAAGAGATAGCGCACGTCGCTCGCAGCAAGGTTGAGCCCCTTGGCTCCGGTCGGCGGCACGATGTGGGCGGCGTCGCCGACCAGGAACAGCCGGCCAAAGCGCATCGGCTCGGCGACGAAGGAGCGCAGCGGCGCAATCGACTTTTCGAACGACGGTCCGGTGACGACGGCGGCCGCAGTCTGCGGCGGCAGGCGCCGGCGCAACTCGTCCCAGAAGCGATCGTCTGACCATGTCTCGACACGGTCGTCCAGCGGGCATTGCACATAGTAGCGGCTGCGATGCGTCGATCGCATCGAGCACAGCGCAAAACCCCGCTCATGGTTGGCATAGACCAGTTCGTGGTCGGCCGGGGGCACTTCCGCCAGCACGCCCAGCCAGCCGAACGGGTACTGCCGCTCGAAGGTTTTTAGCGCATTTGCGGGCACCGATTTGCGGCTCACGCCGTGATAGCCATCACAGCCGGCGATGAAGTCGCAGTCGATGTGGTGGCTGGCGCCATCCTTGTCATAAGTGACGAAAGGCGCCTCGCCGCCGAAATCGTGGAGCGCGACATTCGCGGCCTCATACACAGTGACGAGCCCCGCAGCCTCGCGCTTATCCATCAGATCATGCGTCACTTCGGTCTGGCCGTAGACGGTGACATGCTTGCCGCCGGTGAGTGCGGCCAGATCGATGCGGTGCAGGCGTCCGTCGAAGGCGAGCGAGATGCCGCAATGAGGCAGTCCCTCGGCGTGCAGCCGGGCGGCAGCACCCGCCCCCTCAAGCAATTCGACGGTGCCCTGCTCGAGCACGCCGGCACGGACGCGGCCCAGCACATGTTCGCGACTTGAGCGCTCGAGGATGATCGCCTCGACGCCGATGGTGGCCAGAAGCTGGCCGAGCAGCAGGCCGGACGGCCCCGACCCGACAATCAAAACCTGTGTGCGCATCAGTGTCCGAGACTTTCGATCCGCCCAGCGAGTTCGGCGGCGAGCCGCAAGGCGGCGGCGGTCGCGACCACCATCTGCGGCAGCAGCAGCCATTCCAGCGTCCAGGCAGCACCTGATCGCTCCTGTTCATGCACCAGCGCCTGGTGCATGCCGGCAAGCTGCGTGGCGTTGAAGCGGCCCAGCGCCACCAGCGCCTCGGCCTTCACCGGGTTCTGCTTGTGCGGCATGGCCGACGAGACGCCACCGCCCGAAAGCGCGATATCGGTGCCGGCCTGCGCCATCAGCGCGATGTCTTGCCCGAACTTGCCGAGGCTGCCGGTCACCAGCGACAGCCAGCCGGCGAAATCGGCGAGCGCATCGCGCTGGCTGTGCCATTGCGGCGCGTCACCGAGGCCGAGCCTGGCGGCGAGCGCCGCGCGGACAACCCCGGCCTTGTCGCCCAGTTTCTCCAGCGTGCCGGCCGCACCGCCGAACTGCACCACCAGCAGCCGCGCGGACTGTTCCGCCAATCGCTGCTGGTGCCGTTGCAGCGGCGCCTGCCATGCCCTGACGCGGTCCGACACCTGGATCGGGATCGCCGGCTGCATGCGCGTCATCGCCATCAGTGTCCTGCCCCCGAACTGCTCTTCGAGAGAAGCAAACCGTACGATGTTTTCGGTCAACAGCAGGCCGAGATGCTCGACGACCGGTTTCAGCCGAAGCATCAGCGCGGTGTCGATGACATCCTGGCTAGTCGCGCCGAAATGGACGAAGGCATTGTGCGGTTCGCCGACCGCCGCCTTGATCTGGCGCACCAGCTCGGGAACCACGACACCGTCCCTGGCGACGCCGGCGCGCAGCTTCGCCGTGTCGGGCCGGAATGAGGCCAATGCTGATAGGATCGCCGCTGCGGCATCGCTGGCGATGACGCCGCTTTCGGCCTCGGCTTCCGCCAGCGCACGCTCGAAGGTGAGCATCGCGGCGATTTCCGCTTCCACGGAAAAATGCCACGTCACCTCGTCGTCACCGAGAAGGCCGGACAGCAGCGGATGGTCGAAGGGCGATACGGTCATGTCGCGGCCGGTCAGCTGTCGAAGAAGACCGTCTCCTTCTCGCCCTGCAGATGGACATCGAAAATGTAGCTGTCGCCCTTACGCTCGGCGATCAGCGTCGGCACGCGCACGGGATGTTCGATGCGGGCGAGGATCGGATCCTCTGCATTGGCCTTTGCCTCGTCCGAAAAATAGAGCCGCGTGTGCAGGCCGATATTGATGCCGCGCGCCACGATCCACAGGCTGACATGCGGCGCCATCAGCCGGCCGTCGCGGAACGGCACGCGGCCGGGCTTGATAGTCTGGAAGGTGCACAGCCCGGTTTCCATGTCGCTCGGGCAGCGGCCCCATCTCGGGAAATCCGGATCGGCAGCACCGCGCAATTCGGCTGGCGAATTGTAGAGCCCGTTGGCATCGGCCTGCCAGATCTCGATCAGCGCATCCCTGAGCGGCGTACCGGTGCCGTCGAGCACCCGAATCTCGAGCCCGATCCGCTCGCCCTTGGTCTTGTCGTTGACCATCGAAGCGCCGAGATCGGCCGGATAGACCCCGCCGATGCCGCAGAAGTTGGGCGTCAGCCCGATATGCACGTAAGGGCCCGCGGTCTGCGAGGGGCTTTCCTTGAGACGGTCGAGCGACTGCGTCATCAATTGCCCTCCGGCCGGTTCTCGAACAGCGAGGCGCGCCGGCCGCGCAACACGATGTCGAACTTGTAGGCGCGCGCATCCATCGGGATCGTCGCCTGCATGTCCAAAACGGCGATCAGCGTCTCGATTGCAGGCTTGTCGCGAATGCCGCGCACGATCGGGCAATGCCAGATCAGCGGATCGCCCTCGAAATACATCTGCGTGATCAGCCGCTGCGCGAAGGCGTGGCCAAAAATCGAGAAATGGATGTGCGAAGGCCGCCAGTCATTGGGCCCGTTCGGCCAGGGGTACGGTCCGGGCTTGACGGTGCGAAAGGCGTAGCCGCCATCCTCGCCGGTGATGGTGCGGCCGCAGCCGCCGAAATTCGGATCGAGCGGCGCCAGGTAGCCGTCCTTCTTGTGTCGGTAACGGCCGCCTGAATTGGCCTGCCAGAATTCAAGCAGCGCGCCGGGCACGCCCTTGCCGCGCTCGTCAAGCACCCGCCCATAGACGATGATGCGCTCGCCGATGGCGCTCTCGCCGGGCCTGGCGAAATTGTGGATCAGATCGTTGTCGAGTTCGCCGAGCATGGCGTGGCCGAACACCGGACCGGTGAGTTCCGACGCCGTGTTGTCGAAGGCAAGCAGCGCCTTCTGCGGCGAGCGCAGCACCGAGGTCTTGTAGTCCGGCGTCAGCACCGGCGGGTGCCATGTCCGGTCGCGCTGGAAGAAGGCACCGGTCTCCGGCATCCGGTTCGAGCCGGGCTCAGGCATGGGCGCTCTTGCCTCCGTCCATTTCCGAGAACACCTCCTTGGCGATCTTGAAGGCGCGATTGGCCGCCGGCACGCCGGCATAGATCGCGACATGCAGGAACGCCTCGCAAATGTCGTCGCGCGAGGCGCCGGTGTTGGCGGTGGCGCGCACATGCATGGCCACCTCCTCATCATGGCCGAGTGCCGCCAGCAGCGCCAGCGTCACGATCGAGCGCTCGCGCTTCGACCAGCCAGGACGCGCCCACACGGTTCCCCAGGCGGCCTCGGTGATCAGCTGCTGGAACGGCCGGTCGAAATCGGTGGCGGCGTCCTCGGCGCGGTCGACATGCGGATCGCCGAGCACCGAACGCCTGACCGACAGTCCGGTGCGGAATGCATTTGTATTCTTCGACACTTCATCCATGAATTTGCTTTCCATCGGCAAGCGAGGCGACAAAGTCGCGGATCAGTGCGGTCAGCAGCTCTGGCTGCTCGACGCAGGGAATGTGGCCGGCGTCGCGGATCACCTCGAAGCGCGCGCCGGGGACAAGATCGGCCAGCGAGCGCACCAGGGCGGGCGGCGTCGAGCCGTCCTGGTCACCGACGATACAGAGCGTCGGCACCGCGATGCGGCGCGCGGCCTCGGTGAAATCCGCGTCGCGAATGGCAGCGCAGGTCCCGGCATAGCCGGCGAGCGCTTGCCTAGTCAGCATGTTCCAATAGCCGTCAAGCTCGGCCGAACGCGCCGTGTGGAAGGCGGGGGTGAACCACATTTTGAGCACCCCGTCGGCAATCTCCTGGATGCCCTTGCTTTCGACCGTTGCGATGCGCGTATTCCAGCTGTCCGCCGTGCCGATCTTGTGCGCCGTATCGGACAGGATAAGGCCTTCGACACCTTCCGGGCGCCGCGCGTAAAACCCTTGCGCGATGAGACCGCCGACCGACAGGCCGCACAGCACCACCTTGCCAAGGCCGAAGTGATCGACGAGGTCGCAGAGATCGTCGACATGATCGTCGATCGAGTTGATACCGCCGATGTCGGAGAGCCCGTGACCGCGCTTGTCATAGACGAGCGTGGGCATTTCACCATCAAGCGCCGAGACAACCTCATCCCAGATCCGGAAGTCGGTCCCCAGGGAATTGATGAATATGATCGGGCGCGCATTGCCAGCTGCCGGCCTGTAGCGGTGATGCAGCGTGACGCCGCCGATGCTGACGAATGGCACGATTTCGATCCTCCATTGTTACCTTGCACTAGGTGTTTGGTTCGGTAAAATGATATTTTGCGGCATTTCATTAACTTGGGGGTTATCGAACCATGGGCGAAAGCCGCATCCGCTTCCGACATTTGCAGGCGTTTCTCGAAGTGGCGCGGCAAGGCAGCGTGGCGCGCGCCGCCGACTTCCTGCATGTCAGCGCACCGGCGGTAACCAAGACATTGCGCGAACTGGAAGAGGCTTTAGGCATCGCCGTCGTCGAGCGCGACGGCCGCGGCATAAGGGTGACCCGGCTCGGCGAAATCTTCCTCGGCCATGCCGGCACGGCGGTCACGGCGCTGAAGCGCGGCGTCGATTCCGTCCGGCAAGACGGCGCCATCAACCGCCACCCGATCCGCATCGGCGCGCTGCCCACCGTGTCGGCACGGGTGATGCCGCTCGCCATGAGCCTGTTCCTGAGCGAGAACACGGGCGCCGCGATCAAGATCGTCACAGGCGAGAACGCGGTGCTGCTCGAGCAGTTGCGCGTCGGCGCGCTCGATCTCGTCGTCGGCCGGCTCGCGGCACCGGAAAACATGACCGGCTTCTTCTTCGAGCATCTCTATTCCGAGCAGGTGTTGTTCGTGGTGCGGGCCGGCCATCCGCTGCTGGAACCTGGCCAGGATGTCTTCGCGCGGCTCGACGAATTCCCGGTGTTGATGCCGACGCGGGAATCGGTGATCCGCCCCTTCGTCGACCGCCTGTTCATCACCAATGGCATGACGGCGCCGGCGACCGAGATCGAGACCGTCTCGGATTCCTTCGGCCGTTCCTTCATGCGCCAGAGCAATGCCGTCTGGATCATCTCGGCAGGTGTCGTCGCCAACGAAATCGCCAGCGGCGCCTTCGTCGCCTTGCCGGTCAACACTGAAGAGACCAAAGGCCCGGTCGGGCTGACGATGCGCACAGACACCGCCCCCTCGCCGGCCCTCACCATCCTGCTACAGACGATCCGCGAAGCGGCCAGCCACCACGCCTGACGTTCACGAGTGCCCTGCCCTCTTCTGGAAATTGCTCTTTGTCTTTGCGCAATTGCGGACGGAAAACGGCTGCACACTTTTTGTGGAATTGCTCTATGCGACCGAATGCGGCATCGCGGCAACGCCGAGCAGTCTCTCGACGGTCTGCGGGCTGGCGTGCAGTGCCGCCGGCGTCCCCGTCCAGGCGATCCGGCCGCGCTCGAGGATGAGCACCTGATCGGCGAAGTCCAATGCGGCACGGATCCTTTGCTCGACGAGCAGGATGGTCATTTCGCCGCCGGAAGCGAGCCGCATAAGCGCCGCCATGAGTTCGTCGCAGATCACCGGGGCCAGTCCCTCGAGCGGCTCGTCAAGCATGAGGACGGATGGACGGCCGAGGATCGTGCGGGCCGTCGTCAGCATCTGCTGTTCGCCGCCCGAGAGCTGGTTGCCGCGATTGCGCCGCCGCTCCTTCAGCCGGGGGAACATGGCGTAAGCCTCCTCCACGGCCGAGCGCTGGCGATCCTTCAGCCCGACAAGAAGGTTCTCCTCGACGGTCAGCGACGGGAATATGTCGCGCTCCTGCGGCACGTAGCCGAGGCCCAGCCAGGCGCGCGAGGCGCTGTCCCTGCCGACAATGTCGACGCCCCCGAGCTTGATCTCTCCGGCATGACACCGTGTCTGGCCGGCGATCGTGGCGAGCAGCGTCGACTTGCCGACGCCGTTTCGTCCGAGCACCGCCAGCCTAGCACCCGCAGGCGCAACGAAAGACACGTCTTCGAGCACGCGGGTCTGGCCGTAGCCGGCAGTCAGCCCCGATATCTCAAGCGGCGCTGCGGTCATCGGCATAGCTCCCGAGATAGGCCTCGCGCACGCGTGCATCCTTCGTCACGTCGCCCGGCGCGCCGTCGAAGATGATCGTGCCGGCGGCCAGGACAATGACCCGCTTCGCAAAACGGAACACGAGATCCATGTCGTGTTCGATCATGAGCACCGCCAGGTCGGCGGGAAGCCCGGCGAGTGCGGACTCGATGCGCGGGGTTTCGCTTTGCGGAACACCGGCCGCGGGCTCGTCCAGCAGCAGCACTTTCGGCCTCAATGCCAGCGCGAGGGCGATCTCCAGCAGCCGCTGTTGCCCGTAAGCGATCTCCGCCACCTTGCGGTCGGCGGCGGCCTCAAGGCCAAGCGTGCGCAGCAGCACCTCGATCTCCTCGAGGACTTCCGGCATCGACCAGAACGTTCCGAACAGGCGGCCGGTACGGCCCTGGCGCTGCAGCACGGCGAGCGCCAGATGTTCCCGCGGAGTCATTTCCGGAAACAGGCGAGTGACCTGAAAGGATCGCACCAGGCCGCGTTGCACGCGCTGCATAGGATTCATGCCGTTGAGCTGCTCGCCGGCGAGGCGGACGACCCCTGAATCCGGTTTCAGATGGCCGGTGACGAGATTGACGAACGTGGTCTTACCGGCGCCGTTGGGCCCGATCAGCGCCACGCGGTCGCCTGGCGCCATCGCCAGCGAGACGGCCTGGGTCACCGCCAGCCCGCCGAAGGCCTTGCTCAGCCGCTCGACCTCGAAAACCGCGCTCATCTTCGCCTCCGCCGGTCGAACAGCTGTGCGGCCGTGCCAAAAATGCCGCGCGGCGCAAACAGCACGACACCGACCAGCAGCGCGCCCATGATCGTCAGCCAGTGGAACGGATTGGCGGCGGAAACGAAATCCTCGAACAGCATGAAGACCACCGTGCCGATGATCGCGCCGTAGAGCGACCCGGTTCCGCCCAGCACCAGCATCACTAGCGCCTGCGCCGAGAGGGTAAAGCTCAGGCTGTCGAGCCCCACCACCTGGGTGGAGATTGCGTTCAGGCCACCGCCGACGCCGGCGACCATGCCTGAGATGATATACATCTTGAGCAGCGTCTTGCGGACCGACGCACCCATCGCCGCAACCCGGATCGGATCCTGCCGGATGCCGCGGCAGAGCATGCCAAACGGGGAGCGCGACAGACGCTGCAGCAGGAAGAAGACGATCACCAGCAACGCTATCCCCAGCACATAGGCGGTGCGTCCCCAAAGATCGAATGCGAAAACACCGAACAGCGGGCTTGGCGCAATATCCGTCAAGCCGTCGCTGCCACCGGTCCAACTCGCGACCTTGTTGGCCGCCTCGTGAAAAAGATTGACGATGGCGATCGAAAGCACGAGTTGCCCGAGCCCGTGGCCGCGCAGGACGACGAGGCCGGATATGAGACCGGCGACTGCGCCGCCGGCGGCGCCCGCCGCGATCATGGCGATCGGGTCGGTTATGCCGAAATGCGCGGCGGCGATGCCGGCGGCATAGGCCCCCGCACCGAACAGTGCGGCATGACCGAGTGTCGCCACGCCGCAGAAGCCTGTGACGAGATCGACCGACAGCACCAGCATGACGATGCCGATGACGCGCGTGAGCAGCGCGAGATTGTTGGGAAACAAGAGATAGCCGACGACCGCCGACGCAAAGATCGCCGCAAGGCCGATCCAGTCAGCCGAAGCCGAGAAACGCGGTCTGGCGATTTGCGCGGCAACGTTCGCAGGATGATTGGCGTCCATTCGTCAGGCCCTTCCAAGAAGGCCGCGCGGAAACGCGCAAACGATGGCGATCACCGCAAGGTAGAAGAAGAACTCGCCATATTCCGGCACCAGATAACGCCCCGTCGTGTCGACCGCGCCAAGCACCAGGCAAGCAAGCAAGGCGCCACCGATCGAACCGGCTCCGCCGACCGAGACGACGACGAGGAAGGTCACCATGTAGCGCAGCGCATAATAGGGCTCGATCGGCAGCAGTTCGGCGCCGACGATACCGCCGAACGCGGCGAGGCCGACCGCGATCGCGAAGCTCGCCGCATAGACGGATTTTGTCCTGACGCCGAGCGCGGCGGCCATCGGCGCATTGTCCACCGAGGCGCGCAGCTTCACCCCGAAGGGCGTCCTCTCGACGAGATACCAGAGGGCCGCGGCGACGGCGAGGCCGCACACGATGGCGAACAGCTTGTGCGCGGCAATCGAACGAAAGCCGAGATCGACCGGTCCGCTCAGCATCTCGGGCAACGGGATGGTCTTGAGCGTCGGCCCGAACAGATAGTTCGCGATGCCGATGACGCAGAAGGTGATGCCGATCGTCATGAGCACCTGGATGAGTTCCGGCTTATTGTAGATGCGCCGGTAGAGCAGTCGCTCGATCGGTGCCGCGATCACGACGGTGCCGGCCACCGCCAGCACGACAGCGGCGACATAGCCCACACCAAGATCGCGCACGGCATAGGAGGCAAGATAGCCGCCCACCATCGCGAAGGCGCCGTGCGCCAGATTCACCACCCGCATCAGACCCATCGTCATCGACAGGCCGATCGAGATGACGAACAGCACCATGCCGTAGGCAAGGGCGTCGACCGCGATGCTGAGCACGCTCTGCATGTCTCACTCCGAGGGTTCGCCGGCGGACGGCCGCCCGCGGACATGGATCTGGCGGCTGGGGGCTCGCCTCGGCAAGGTTACTTGGCGGCGGCGAGACCGGGATCGGCCATGTTCGCGAACGTCTGGATTTCCTTGTTGTAGTATGTGCCGTCCGCGGCCTTGGCGACCTCCCGCAAATAGATGTTCTGCGTGAGGTGGCGGCTTTCGGGATCGATCGAGACAGGTCCGCGCGGGGACTCCCAGGCCATTCCCTTGACCGCATCCACGGCCTTGGCAGCATCCTGCTTGCCCCCGGTTGCCTCGATCATCTTGTAGATCACCCGCATGCCGTCATAGGCGCCGACCGACGGGAAGGACAGCTCGGCCGGGTTGCCGATTGCGGCACGCGCCGCCTCGACGAACTTCTTGTTCTCGGGCGAGTCGTGCGCGACGGAATAATGGAAAGTGGTCGTCACGCCGAGAGCGGTATCGCCCAGCGCCGGCAGATCGGATTCCTGCGTCAGGTCGCCAGGCGCCAGGAACTGGATGCCGGCTCCCTTGAGGCCGTTCTCGTTGTAGGACTTCAGGAAGCCCAGGGTGGTCGGACCGGACGGCAGGAAGGCAAACACCGCCTCGGCGCCGGAATCCTTCACCCGCTGCATGATCGGACTGAAATCGGTGGTCGAAAGGGGCATGCGGACCGATTCGACGATCTCGCCGCCATCCGCCTTGAAGGTGGTGGCGAAGGCCGTCTCGGCATCGACGCCGGGTCCATAGTCGCTGACGACGGTGATGACCTTCTTGATGCCGCGCGCGGTCGCCACCTTTGCCATGGGCACCGAAGTCTGCCAGAGCGTGAACGAGGTGCGCACGACGAGCGGGCTCTTGGTCACGATCGCCGACGTCGCCGCGTTCATGATCACCATCGGCACGTTCGCCTGCTCGAGAAGCGGCGTGACGGCCATGGCATCGGGGGTGAAATAGAACCCGGCGAGATACTGGACGCTCTCCTTGACGACCAGATCCTGGGCAAGTGCTTTGGCCTGTGCGGGGTTGGCTGCCGGAAGGTCGCGATAGACGATTTCGACGTCATTTTCGCCGACCTTCGCGCCGTTCAACGCCATCCAGGCGTCGATGCCGGCCTTGAAATTCTTGCCCTGGATGGCGAAGGGACCGGAGAACGGCCCGACCACGCCGACCTTGATCGTCTCCGCACCAGCGGTTCCGCTGAGCGCTATTGCCGCCACCGCGGCCAGAAGCATGCGTTTCATGGCTTTCCTCCCTCAGCAGCCACCCAGCCTCCAGCAGGGTTTTCGACCGCATCGGTCTGGTCTCTCATGCAGAAATGGTAATGTAAAATGAAAATAAGTCGTCGATTGTTAACCTAGCGGATAGGGAATCCGAACAGCAAGTCGGCATGGTTTTCCACCGGCGCCGATTCCGACGCCGTTGAAAGGACAGGAGGTGCGGCTGTTTCTATCCGAGAGTGAGCCCGGCCTTGCGCGCTTCCTCGCGCAGGAACGGCAGGCCGACCTCGATGACGTCGCGCGGGTCTTCCGCCACCGGCCGCCACACGGCGAGCCCGCCGGCGATGTCGACGTCGACATGGTTCATGCTTTCCAGCGTGATCGGTCCTTCATAGCCGATATCGGCGATCGCCTTCATGCAGGCCGCCCAGTTGAGCATGCCGCGTCCCGGCACGCCGCGATTGGCTTCCGACACATGCACATAGCCGAGGAAGGGTGCGGCCGCCTCGAACCCGGCGGCAAAACTCTCCTCCTCGATATGCATGTGATACGTATCGAGGTGGATGAAGATGTTGGGCGCGCCGATGCGCTCGATGATCCGCGTCGCATCGATGCCGCGATTGATCAGATGCGTCTCATAGCGGTTGCAGGGCTCGATGCCGAGCTTCAGGCCGCGTGACTTCGCCGCCTTCGCCGCCCGTTCGAGGAAACGGCACATGCCGTCGATTTCCTTGCGCGTCGGCGCCCGCCCGGAGGTCTTGCCGATCGTGCCATAGGTGACGCCGCCGAGCGCTTCGGCGCCGACCTCGTTGCAGACCTTGAAGGCAGGTTCGAGGAAATCCAGCGCCTCGTCCGGCCGCTCGACAACGTCGAGCCCGCGCGGCAGGCCGAGCGACGGGATCAGCTCGACGCCGTAATGATTGGCGAAGGCGCGCGTGCGCTTGGTGTCGATCTCCTCGGGGCGCAGCAGCGGGATCTCCATCAGGCCGATGCCGTATTCCTTCAGCCTGTCCATCTGCGGCTCGATGCGGGCGAGATCCCAGACCGGGGCGATGGCGAAGGTATGCAGTCCAAAAGTATTCATCAGTCAGCCTCGTTGTTCATGCGCCGCCGCGGCGCTGGTATCGCCGCCGCCGACGATGCGGCTGACGACTTCGTTCATGCTGGTCTTGGCGGTGATCAGATCGGCATCGGCGCGGCCGTGGCGCAGCACCACGATGCGGTCGGTAACCGATAGCACATCGTTCAACCGGTGCGAGATCAAGATGACGGCAATGCCTTCCGACCGCAGCCGCCGGATCAGGTCGAGCACGCTCTGCACCTCGCGCACGGCAAGGGCTGCAGTCGGCTCGTCCATGATCACCAGCTTCGGGTTGAAGGTCAGCGCGCGCGCGATCGCCACCGTCTGCTGCTGGCCGCCCGAGAACGAGCCGACCGAGCGGTTGATCGAAGGCAGATGCGCGCCGAGCCGCTCGATCATTTTCGCCGCCTGGCGGTCCATCTCGGCCTTGTCGACAATGCCCGGAAACAGGCCGAACAGCTTCTTCGTCGGCTCGCGACCGAGGAAGATGTTGGCGGCCACGTCCTGCTGCTTGGCCAAAGACAGGTCCTGGTAGATCATCTCGATGCCAAGTTCGCGCCGCTGGCCGGGATCGAGCGCGAGGATGTCCTTGCCATCGAATTCGATCGACCCGGAATCGGCCCGGTAGATGCCGGTGATGGTCTTCATCAGGGTTGACTTGCCGGCGCCATTATCGCCGACGAGGCCGACGACCTCGCCCGCCGCGACCGAAAGGTCGACACCATGCAGCACGTCGACCGCGCCGAAGCTTTTGCGAATACCGTGGAGCGAAAGAAGGGTCATACGCGCGACTCCTTCCGGACCTGATACTGGTCGATGAACACCGCAAGGATCAGCACGGCACCGATCGCCATCTGCTGGTAATAGGACTGCACGGCAAGCAGCGTTAGCCCGTTCTGCAGCACGCCCATGATCAGCGCGCCGATCATCGTGCCGAGGATCGAGGCGCGCCCGCCGAACAGATTGGTGCCGCCGATGATCGCCGCAGTGATCGCGGTCAGCTCGTAATTGATGCCGGCGGTCGGGTCGCCGGCGTTGACGCGGGCGGTGAACAGCAGCCCGGCAAGACCGGCGAGCGCACCCGACAGCGTGTAGATGATGCGGCGATGGTGTTCGACGCGGATGCCGGCGGCGCGCGCCGCGCCCTCGCTGTCGCCAAGCGCCAGCGTGTGACGGCCGAAGCGCGTATAGGCGAGCACGCAATGCGCCACGATCGCCGTCAGCACCAGGATAATCACCGGCATCGGGATGCCGAACGGCCGACCCTGGCCGATATAGACGAGGGCCGCGGGCAAGCCGTAGATCGCCCTGCCCTGCGAGATAACCAGCGCCAGGCCGCGCGCCAGGCCAAGCATGCCGAGCGTGACGATGAAGGCCGGCACGAAGGCGCGGGTGACCAATTGCCCGTTGATGTAGCCGGCAAGCCCGCCAGCCAGGATGCAGGCAACGACCGCAAACACCGAAGGCCAGCCGAGATTGACCGCGACGAAGGCGCCGGCGACGCCCGCCAGCCCCATGACCGAGCCGAGCGACAGGTCGAGCCCACCCGAGCCGATGACGAAGGTGGCGGCGATCGCCAGCACGCCGATCGTCGAGGTCGCCAAAAGGATGTTGAGGAAATTGCTGAGTGACAGGAAGAAGGGCGACAGCACCGCCATCGCCGCGCTCAGCGCCAGAAGCACGACCAGCGACTCCAGCCTTATGTGGAGCCGTTCGACGGATGCACGCTGCACCCGAGCCCAGAAGCCGGGCTGCGCCATTTCGGAAGCCATGTTGCCTCGCTTGCGAGATAAAAGTTGGCTGGCGCAGGCTAAACCCGCGCCAGCCCGTCCGGGAGGACTATTTCACATATTGCAGCATCGGCTCCTTGCCGGCGTCGAGCACATCCTTGGTCAGCACGAGAGTCGGCACGGCGATGTTTTCCTCGACCTTGTCGCCGGCGATCGCCTTCTTGACGTTCTCGACCGCCTGCTTGCCGACCAGGTAGGGCAACTGCGCAACGGAAGCGTTGAGCCGGCCTTCCTTGATCGACTTCACGGCATCCGAATTGCCGTCGACGCCGATGATCGTCACCTGCTCGCCCTTGCCAGCGGCGTAGACCGATTCCACCGCGCCCAGCGCCATGCCGTCATTGGCGCAGAAGATGGCGACGAGATCCGGATGCGCGGTCAGCGTGTCGGTTGCGATCGACGCGGCCTTGCCGCGATCCCAGTCGCCGGGGAGTGAAGCGACGACTTCCAGCCCCGGCGCCAGTTCCTTCAGCTTGTCGGCAAAGCCCTTGGCGCGCTTCTCTCCGGTGATGTTGCCCGACAGGCCTTCGATCACCAGTACCGGGCCCTTGGCGTCCTTGCCGAGCTTGGAGACAAGGTATTCGGCCCCCTGCCCGCCGGCCGCGACATTGTCGGAGCCGATGCGGAAGGTGATCTTGATGCCTTCCTTGTCGAGCACCGCCGGATCGAGATTGCCGTCGAGGTCGACGACCTTGATGCCGGCACTCTGCGCCGCCTTCAGGCAGGGCAGCAGATTGGTGGAGTTGATGGCGGCGGTGATCATTGCCACCGGCTTGCGCTCGAGCATGGTGTTGCAGAGGTTGAGCTGCGGCTCGGCAGCCTGATCGCTTTCGGCAGCCTGCTGGAAATACTTCACGCCGGCTTCCTTGGCGCCGTCCTCGACGCCCTGGCCCATCGCGCCCCAGAACGGATTGGCCAGCGTCTTCATCAGCACGCCGTATTCGCCGTCCTCGGCCTTGGCGGCGCCGATGGCCGAAATCGCCAAAGCCACGCCGAAGGCAAGAGTAAATCGATTTATCTTCAGAACCAATGCTTTCATATCTTCCTCCCTGTTGATGTCACGCCACGAGTCAAAGCCAGGTGCGGCGCATAGTTGTCGACAATGGGGGCTATTGTCGGTTTCCTCCCCCTGAATGCGGGCCGCTGCCTGGCGAGCCAACGGATTCCCGCATCAAAACCTTGCAAGGCTCGAGCCTTGCCTTGGGCGGGCCGTCCCCGCCATCGATCCTGGCAAACAACACATCCATAGCCTGGGCGGCGATCTGCCGGACCGGCTGCACCACGGCGGCAATGGCCGGCCATGTCACCTGCATCCATTCGGCATCGTCGAAGCCGACCAGCGAGATGTCATCCGGGCAATGCCAGCCGCGTCGGCGGAATTCGGAAAGCGCGACCAGCGTGCCCTTGAGAAAGAGCGAATAGACTGCCGTCGGGCGTTCGCCCTCTTTGGCGCCCTTGTCGAAATAGTCGCGCAGCAGCGCACGCAACGGCTCGACTTCGCTCTCCGAAAGCACGACGTCGATCCGCACGTCCGGCACCAGTTCCAGCGCCTTGGCGCGAAACCCGTCGAGACGGGCGCGCACAGTCGCCGCCCGCTGACCAAGGCCGATGACCAGGATATGGCGGTGGCCCTTGCCGATCAGTTCGCGCGCCACCTCGGCGCTGGCGGCAGCACTATCGGCCGAGACCGTGTCGAAGGCATCGTCGGCAAGCACCCGGTCGATCAGCACACCGGTCATGCCATTGGCCTTCATGAAGCCGGCCGCCGGGCCATGCTCGTTGCGCACCGGCGCCAGCACCACGCCGGCGACCCGCCAGTCATGCATGCGCGCAAGGACCTCCTTCTCGCGTGCTTCCGATTCACGGCTGGAGGCAGCGACGAGCGTGTAGCCACGCTGCTCGGCGAGGCCCTCGAGTTCGCTGACCATCTGGCCGAAGAATTCGCTCTCGAATTCGGGCATGATGGCGCCGATGATGCGGCGCTTCGCCCGCCGCATGTCGGAAGCCAGCGGATCGACGCGGTAGCCCAAATGCTCGACGGCATCGAAGACACGCTGCGCATTTTCGGGCTTCACCGTGGTGACGCCCGCCAGAACCTTGGAGACAGTGGCGGCGGACACGCCGGCGCGGCTAGCCACGTCGTGGATCGACGAACGCCGATGCTCCCGATGCGCCATTATCCTCCTCCAAAAGGCCGGCAACTGCCTGCCGCCTCGCTAGCGTAACCGATAAATCGATTTTTCACAGTTGTAAATCGTTTAATCCTGAGTAAAACACAGATGTGAATGGCGTGATATGATCGCGCCGGGAGGAGCATCATGCCCGAAAATGCTTTGCCGCTGGTCATCAGCGCGCCCGAGCCCCGCACGCTCGACCTGATCTTCACGCCGCCGCAGCTGGCGCTTTTTCGCAAGAAATATCGCATCGTCGAAACAACGCCCGAAGGCGTCGCCGGGTTGCCGTCGGATGAGCTGGCCGCGGCGCGCTACATCGTCGGCCAGCCACCGATCTCGCTGGAAACTCTGGAAAGCCTGAAGGCGCTGCGCTGCGTCTTCAATGTCGAGACCAATCTCCTCAACAACATGCCTTACGAAACGCTGTTTGCGCGCGGCATCCATGTCGTCACCACCGGGCTGGTCTTCGCCGAGCCGGTGGCCGAGCTCGGCCTTGCCATGGCGCTCAACCTTGCGCGCGACATCGTTGACGCCGACCTCGCCTTCCGGCAGGGCAAGGAGTTATGGGGAGGCGACGGCAACCGGGAAGCACGACTGCTGTCAGGCGCCGATGTCGGGATCATTGGCTTCGGCGATCTCGGCCGCGCGCTGAACCGCCTGCTGTCCGGCTTCCGCACCAGGACAAAAGTCTTCGACCCCTGGCTGCCGCCGTCGATCCTCATCGACAATGGCGTCGAGCCGGCCTCGCTCGACGAGGTGCTGTCGCAGAGCGACTTCGTCTTCGTCGTCGCCTCGGTGACCAGCGAGAACCAGGGCTTTCTCGGCGCCGACGCCTTCGCGAAAATGCGCAAAGGGGCGGCCTTCATCCTGCTCAGCCGCGCCGGCGTCGTCGACTTTCAGGCGCTGATAGACGCAGTCCGCAGCGGCCGCATCGTCGCGGCCAGTGACGTCTTCCCGGAAGAGCCGCTTGCTCAAGACCATCCGGTGCGCGCGCTGCCCGGCTTCCTACGTTCCGCCCACCGCGCCGGCGCGCTCGACATCGCCTTCAAGCGCATGGGCGACATGGTGCTGGAGGACATGGATCTGATCGACCGCGGCCTGCCGCCGCTGCGCTCCAAGCGGGCCGAGCGCGAGACCGTTTCCAGGATGCGCTCCAAGCCGGTCGACAAGAACTAAATCCAGACGCAGGGCAATGAGGTTCTGGTACAACGTCAGGCCCGAAGCCAGCATCGCCGACCCAGGCGAGAAAAATTCGAACAGGTTTCAAACCTATTTCGGTAATATTTTACCGGGTTTGGCCTTTTCGCGCAAAAAACGGAACCTCGTCTGGACCTGTCGTTTGACCTCTGATCGTTGCTTCGACGATCCTAAAGCAACAGGAGAATTATACCATGAACATCAAGATGATCTGTTTGGGGGCCATGACGCTTTCGATGGTCGCGGGCTCGGCTCTCGCCGCAGGGGAGACCGGTACTTCTGCGCTTGACGATCCGGCCAAGATGCAGCCTTTCTATACCGACTCCAGCATGAAGACGATGGTCAGCAGCGACGACTTCGTGAAGGCTTGGAAGGCGCTGTCGCCTGACGACCAGACCGCGATGATGACGGCTTGCGACGAAGTGGCGAAGAACGCCAACGCCACCAACAGCCATCCGGAGTTCTGCAGCAGCGTCAAGGCAAATGGCGGCAGCAAGTAGTCGCTATCGTCAGCGCATGTGAAGACGGCCTCGCTTGAGGGGCCGTTTTTGCAGGCACGATATCACAGGGAACCCAGCCGAAGCGCGTTGCGCGCGATCCGCCAGGCGGATTCGACATGCCGCCGTGCCGCCGCCTCGGCCTCTTCGGGATTGCGTGAGCGGATGGCATCCATGATCTCGGTCATTTCGGCGATCGCCGGCTCGCGGCGGTTCTCCGAGGCAATGGTCATGGAGCGCAGTTGGTTGATGCGGACATTCAGCCCGTTGACGATTTCCCAGGCGATGCGCTTGTCGGCCGCCTCGAACAGCACCTCGTAGAACCTGGCCGTCGCCCGCATCACCTCGACCGGCTGGCCTGACGCCCATGCCTCGAACAGGTTGCCCAGCGCGCTATCCAGCAAGGCGATCTGCTGGTCCGTGGCCGACATTGCACAAGCCCGCGCGGCAATACCCTCCAGCAGCGCCCGCAATTCATAGATCTCGTCGGTACGGCCGAGATCGGGCTTCGCCACGGCGGGCCCATGGCCGGGGATCATCTGCACCAGGCCTTCCGCTTCGAGCTGCCGCAAAACCTCGCGCACAACCGACCGGCTGACGCCAAGCTGGTCGCAAAGCGGCCGCTCGACCAGCCGCTCGCCCGGCTGGAAATGGAAGTCCATGATCGCCTCGCGCATGCGCTCCAGTGCCAGCGTCCTCAGCGTCTTGGCGGAGCGGTCGATCCGCAGCCTATCGTCTGACATTTTTTCTCCGCCTCCTCGCGTAGCCACAAAAACAGATTCCATGACCGGTTGACAAGGTTCTTGGCTCTCCATAGCATGGTATACCATAAGACGATATAGGGATGACGGCGCTGCATAGCGCCATCGCGACCGAGGACATCTGATGAAACCGGCCATTCGAAAGACCGTCACCTACATCGAGAACACCTTGATCGAGGGCGGCAAGGCGGCACCCCGGCCCTTGCGTCTGATCGGCATCGCCGCGGTGCTGACCAACCCCTGGGCCGGCCGCGGGTTCACCGAGGATCTGTCACCGGAGATCCGCGCCATCGCTCCCGTCCTGGGCGAATTGCTGACGCGGGAAATTATTGCTGTCGCCGGCTCCGGCGAAACCATCGAAGGCTACGGCAAAGCCGCCATCTGCGGCACTTCGGGCGAGATCGAGCATGCTTCGGCGCTGATCCACACGCTGCATTTCGGCAACCACTATCGCCGCGCCGTCGGCGCCAAGACCTATCTCGCCTTCACCAATCTGCGCGGCGGGCCGAACACCCCGATCATGATCCCGTTGATGGACAAGAACGACGAGGGCCGCCGCTCCCACTACCTGACGGTGCATTTCCAGATCGGCGACGCGCCCGCCCCCGACGAACTGGTGGTAGCACTCGGCGCCTCCATCGGCGGTCGCCCGCATCACCGCATCGGCGACCGCTACCAGGATCTGAAGGAGGTCGGTGATTTGCATGGCTGACGCCGCCTTGATCCGACGCACGGCGCCCGACGGAACCGGCTTCATCCGTGCCGGCTCTGGCGCGCCGGTGCTGTTCATTCACGGCGTCGGCATGAATGCCGCGGTCTGGCAGCCTCAGATCGAGATGATGAAGGACCGCCACGATGTGGTCGCCATCGACATGCTCGGCCACGGCAGTTCACCCCTGCCGCCGGAAAATGCCAAGCTGTCGGACTTCGCCGACCAGGCCATTGCCCTGCTCGACCAACTCGGTCTCGCTTCCGTGGCTGTCGTCGGCCATTCGATGGGCGCGCTCGTCGCCCAGGAGATCGCGCTTCGCGCGCCGTCCCGAGTGAGCTCTATCGTCTGCCTCAACGCAGTCTTCCGCCGCCCGCCGGCCATGGCCGAAGCGGTGCGCGAACGCGCGGCTGCACTCGGCGGTCATGGCGATCCTCAGGCCATTGCCGCAACGATTGCCCGTTGGTTCGGCGAACCGGTCCCGGCCGGTCTTACAGGTGCCGCAGGCACAGCGCGTTCCGCGCTCGAAAGTGTCGACGCGCAAGGCTACGCCCGAACCTATCGCCTGTTTGCCCGTGCCGATACCGAGCATGTCGATCGTCTGGTCGGCCTTGCCGCGCCGGCGCTATTCATGACCGGATCGGAAGACAGGAACTCCACACCTGCCATGTCGGCGGCGATGGCGCGGCTGGCGCCGAACGGCCAATGCTTGGTTCTGAGCGGCGAAAAGCACATGATGACAATCGCTTCGCCGGAAAAGGTGACTCACCATATCAGGGCGTTTCTCGACGGGACGACGGAAGTTTCCGTGGGCACCGATCCCGCTTTCGACGCCACCGAATTTCGGCGCGCGCTCGGCTCCTTCCTGACCGGGGTCACCATCGTGACGACGATCGGCACGGAAGGCGAACCGCGCGGCTTCACCGCCAACTCCTTCACCTCGGTTTCGCTCGAGCCGCCGCTGGTGCTCGTCTGCATTGCCAAGAAGGCGCTGGGGCACCAGGCTTTTTCGACCTCCAGATGGTTTGCGATCAACATTCTGTCCGAGGCCCAAAAAACCGAATCCGGCATCTTCGCCTCCAAGGCCTCGGACAAATTCGCCGCCGTGGCGTGGCAATCTGGACAGACCGGCAGTCCCCTGATCGACGGTTCGGTCGCCGTGTTCGATTGCGACATGGAGCAACTGGTCGACGCCGGCGACCATTCGATCCTCATCGGCCGTGTGCGCGATTTCACCCACAATGGCGCGCAGCCGCTCGGCTACTGCCGTGGCACCTATGTGACGCCGGGACTCAGCCAGGAGGCGTTGGCTGCAGCGCCTCAAGGAACCGAAGTCGGCGCCATCCTCGAGAACGAAGGCCGCGTGCTGTTCTTCGAAACATCGGATGGTTTCCACGAATTGCCGGCCGGCCGCGGGCTAGGCACGCCGCAGGATGCCCGCAGCCTCAAGGGGCGCCTTGCTGCGAAAGGTATCGGCGCGCAGCTTGGCTTCCTGTTTGCCGTCTGGGACGACGCGGCCGACCCGTCGCGCTCACATGTCTACTACCGGGGGATGGTCGACGCTCCCGCCTCCGGCGATCGCCAGGTCAGGCTTGTCGACATCGACCGGATCGCCGGTCTCAGCATCGCTGACCCGGCGGTTCGCTCAATGCTTACCCGCTATGTGCGCGAACGCACGGAAGATGCATTTGGCGTCTATGTCGGCAACGAGGTGGAAGGCGAAGTCCGACCGCTGGCCAGGCCCGCCCCATCCGCCGCTCTTCAATCCGGTCGCAGGTGAAGCCGATGAAGTTCTCGCTTTTCGTCCACATGGAACGCTCGGATCTGACGAAGCCGCATTCCGAGCTCGTCGCCGAGTTGGAGGAACTGGTGCTGCTGGCGGAAGGGGCCGGCTTCGAGACAGCCTGGATCGGCGAGCATCACGGCATGGAATTCACCATCTCGCCCAACCCGTTCATCAACATCGCCTATCTCGGCGCGAAGACCTGCACCATCCGGCTCGGCACCGGAACCATCGTTGCGCCCTTCTGGCACCCGATCAAGCTTGCCGGCGAAGCGGCGATGGCCGACGTCATCACCGGCGGCCGGCTCGACATCGGCATCGCGCGCGGCGCCTACAGCTATGAATACGAGAGGCTTTCGCCCGGGCTGGACGCGTGGGGCGCGGGCCAACGCATGCGCGAGATGATCCCGGCGCTGCGCGGCCTGTGGGACGGCGATTTCGAACTTTCCGGCGAGTTCTGGTCGTTCCCTGCCACCACGTCGTCGCCCAAACCGCAGCAGACGCCCTACCCGCCGATCTGGGTGGCGGCACGCGACCCCAATTCGCACGATTTTGCCGTCGCCAACAAATGCAATGTGCAGGTGACACCACTTGCCTCCGGCGACGGCGAAGTGGCGAGCCTCATGGAGCGCTTCAACACGGCCTGCGCCGCCCATCCGGAGATCAAGCGACCCGAGATCATGCTCTTGATGCACACCTTCGTGGCCGAGGATGCAGCCGATGCCGATCGCCTGACGCAGGACCTGTCGCAATTCTACTGCCAGTTCGGCGCCTGGTTCCAGAACAAGAAGCCGGTGCGCCAGGGCATCCTGGAACCGCTGACGGAGACCGAGATCGCGGCCATGCCGCAATATGCGCCGGACAAGATCCGGCAGAACCTCGTCATCGGCGAAGCCAGCGAAGTGATCGCCAGGCTGAAGACCTATGAAGCTCAGGGCTACGACCAGTATTCGATCTGGATCGACAGCGGCCTCTCCCACCAGCGCAAGAAGAAGTCGCTACAGCTCTTCATCGACAAGGTGATGCCGGCTTTCGAGGAGGCGGGGCCGCGATGAGCACCGTCGCATTCAAAAACTACATAGACGGCCAGTTCGTCGAGGCGACAGTGACCTTCGACAGCATCGATCCGTCGACGGGCATGCCGTGGGCCAGGATGCCGGCCGCGACGGCCGCCGATGTCGACCGCGCCGTCGAGGCCGCACACCGGGCGCTGCGCTCCGGCCCCTGGGCATCGATGACGGCGACGGCGCGCGGCAAGCTTCTGGTGAAGCTCGGCGATCTCGTCGCCGCCAATGCCGGCCGGCTTGCGGAACTTGAGACCCACGACACCGGCAAGATCATCCGCGAGACCCGTGCCCAGATCGCTTACGTCGGCGACTACTACCGCTATTATGGCGGGCTGGCCGACAAGCACGAAGGCTCGTTCGTTCCGATCGACAAGGCCGACATGGAAGTGACGATCCGACCGGAGCCGATCGGCGTCGTTGCCGCCGTCGTGCCCTGGAATTCGCAGCTCTTCCTGTCGGCGGTCAAGCTGGGCCCGGCTCTCGCCGCAGGCTGCACCGTCGTTCTCAAGGCCTCCGAGGATGGCCCCGCGCCGCTGCTCGCCTTCGCCGAACTCGTCCATGAAGCCGGATTCCCCGCCGGGACGGTGAACATTCTGACCGGCTTCGGCCATGATTGCGGGCGCCGCCTGACCAGCCATCCGCTGGTCGCCCGCGTCGCCTTCACCGGCGGTCCCTCGACCGCACGGCAGATCGTCATCAACACGGCCGAGAACCTCGCCTATTCGACGCTCGAACTCGGCGGCAAAAGCCCGGTCGTCGTCTTTGACGACGCCGACCTGGACAGTGCCGCCAACGCCGTCGTCGCCGGCATCTTTGCCGCCACCGGCCAAAGCTGCGTCGCCGGCTCGCGACTGCTGGTCGAGCGTTCGGTGAAGGACGAGTTCCTCGACCGGTTGAAGCGCAAGGCCGAAGCCATCGCCATCGGCGACCCGCAGGATCCCGCCACCGAAATGGGTCCGCTCGCCACCTCGCGCCAGCGCGAGCGGATCGAGAAGATCGTCACTGAAAGCCTCGCAGCCGGCGGCCATCTGGTCACCGGCGGCGCGCGGCCCAAGGGCAAGGCAGACGGTTTCTACTATGCGCCAACGATCATCGAAGCGCCTGACCAGAGTTTGGCTTGCGTGCGCGAAGAGTTGTTCGGACCGGTGCTGAGCGTGCTTGCCTTCGACACCGAAGCCGAAGCGCTTGCGCTCGCCAACGACACGCCTTTCGGCCTCGCCTCCGGTGTCTTCACCACCAATCTCGCCAGGGCGCATCGCATGGCGCGCGGCATCCATGCCGGCGTCGTCTGGGTCAACACTTACCGGGCTGTCTCGCCGCTGGTCCCCTTCGGCGGCTATGGCCAGTCCGGGCTCGGCCGCGAGGGCGGCATGGACGCCATCCGCGACTACACGCGCTCGAAATCGGTCTGGATCCGCACCTCGGACGAGCCGATCCCCGATCCTTTCGTCATGCGGTAGCCGCCGCGGACCAGGAAACACCGCCGGGCAAAAACGATCCGGCAGTGCAATGAACAACGACAACAAACAGAGGAGAACGACATGAAACTGATCTTCGCCGGCATCCTTGCCGGACTTCTGGCAACCACAGCCGCCAAGGCCGAAGACATGGTCTTCACCAGCTGGGGCGGAACGACCCAGGAAGCACAGACCAAATCCTGGGCGGAGCCGTTTTCGGCGGCATCCGGCATCAAGGTCCTGCAGGACGGCCCGACCGACTACGGCAAGCTGAAGGCCATGGTCGACGCCGGCAGCGTCAACTGGGACGTGGTCGACGTCGAGATGGATTTCGCCATCAAGGCGGCCAAGGACGGCCTACTTGAACCGATCGACTTCAAGACGGTGCCGAAGGCTGACCTCGACCCGCGCTTCACCACCGACCATGCCGTCGGCAGCTTCTACTATTCCTTCGTGCTGGCCTGGAACAAGGGCGCCGTCTCCAGCGAACCGGCGGGCTGGGCCGACATGTTCGACCTGAAGAAATATCCGGGCAAGCGCACCTTCTACAAATGGTCGGCGCCCGGCGTCATCGAGATTGCGCTGCTCGCCGACGGCGTGCCGGCCGACAAGCTCTACCCGCTCGACCTCGACCGCGCCTTCAAGAAGCTCGACACCATCAAGTCCGATATCGTCTGGTGGGGCGGCGGCGCGGAATCGCAGCAGCTGATCGCCTCCGGCGAGGCGGCGTTCGGTCAGCTGTGGAACGGCCGCGTCTTTGCACTGGAGAAGGACGGCGCCGATGTCGGCGTGTCCTGGAACCAGAACCTGACGGCCGCCGATGTGCTGGTCGTGCCGAAGGGCGCCAAGAACAAAGACGCGGCGATGAAGTTCCTTGCCGCGGCAAGCAGCCCGGCTGGCCAGGCGAAATTCGCTGAAGCCAGCGGCTATGCGCCGATCAACACCAAGGCAAAGGCCGAAATGCCCGCCGATGCGGTGAAGTCGCTACCTGATGCGCATGTCGACGGTCAGATCAATCTCGACATGAACTACTGGGCCGCCAACCGCGACGCCATCGCCGAGCGCTGGTACGCCTGGCAGGCAAAGTAGCGCCAGCATCCTCGTGACAAGGAGCGGGACGGCCCCGGTCGCCCTGCTCCGCAACCCAGGTGACACCATGTCGGTGGAAACTGAGCAGAGCATTGCGACAAAGCGGATGCCGGCAGGCCTTGGCGGCCTGCTGCCGGCGCTGACGCTCATCGGGCTTTTCTTCGTCGTCCCGGTCCTGGCCCTGCTCTTGCGCAGCGTCACCGACCCCGCGCCCGGCCTGCAGAACTATACGGCCCTGCTCGGCGATGGCACCTACATGCGTGTCTTCTTCAACACCTTCCTGGTCGCAGCGGTTGTCACCATCGTCACCGTCCTCGTCGCCTTTCCGGTCGCATGGATGCTGGCCATTATGCCGCCGGCGCTCGCCTCGGTCATGTTCGGCATCATCATCTTGTCGATGTGGACCAATCTATTGACCCGCACCTATGCCTGGATGGTGCTGCTGCAGCGCACCGGCGTCATCAACCGGGCACTGATGGCCACCGGCATCATCGACCAGCCACTGCCGCTCATCAACAATTTGACCGGCGTCACCATCGGCATGGTCTACATCATGCTGCCGTTCATGATCCTGCCACTGGTCGGCACCTTGCGGGCAATCGATCCGATGACGCTGCGTGCCGCGGCCCTTTGCGGCGCGAGCCCCTTCCAGGCCTTCCGCCGCATCCTCCTGCCACTGTCACTGCCCGGTGTCGCCGCCGGCGGCCTGATGGTGTTCGTCATGTCGCTCGGCTATTTCGTCACGCCGGCGCTGCTCGGCGGCACCTCGAACATGATGCTTGCCGAGATGATCGCGCAATTGATCCAGTCGCTGCTCAACTGGGGGCTGGGCAGCGCCGCAGCCTTCATCCTGCTTATCGTGACCATGGCGCTCTATGCGCTGCAGCTGCGCCTCGTTGGCGCCAGACGCGCCACGGGAGGCATCTGAGATGCTGCTCGACTACGACCACATGGGATGGCTGAAGACTGCCCTGCTCGGCTTCACCGCTCTTGTCGCCGCCTTCCTGCTCCTGCCGGTGGTGTTCATAGTGCTGCTCTCGTTCGGCTCGTCGCGCTGGCTGGCCTTCCCGCCACCCGGCTGGACGCTGAATTGGTACCAGGAGCTGTTCGCCGATCCGTCCTGGCTAGAAGCAGCACTCACCAGCGCCCGCATCGCAGCGCTGACGGCGATCCTTGCCGTGCTGATCGGCCTGCTCGCCTCCTTTGCCTTGGTCAGGGGGGAGTTCCGCGGGCGAGAGATTCTGCGCGGCCTGTTGCTGACCCCCATGGTGCTGCCGGTCGTGGTGTTTGCGATCGCCATCTACGCATTCTTCCTTCGGCTTGGGCTGGGCGGCACCACCATCGGCTTCGTCGTCGCCCACACCGTACTGGCGCTCCCCTTCGCCATCATCCCGATCGCCACCGCGCTCGAAGGTTTCGACAAGTCGATCGAGGACGCGGCCATCGTCTGCGGCGCGAGCCCGCTCCAGGCCAAGCTCCGGATCACCTTGCCGTCGATCCGCATCGGCATTTTCTCCGCCGCGATCTTTTCCTTCCTCGCTTCGTGGGATGAAGTCGTCGTCGCGATCTTCATGGCAAGCCCGACCTTGCAGACCTTGCCGGTCAAGATCTGGGGCAGTCTGCGCGCCGATCTCAGCCCGGTGATCGCCGCCGCCTCCAGCCTGCTGGTCGGCTTGACCCTTGCCCTTATGATCGTGGCGGCCCTGCTGCGCCGAAAGTTCAAGACATGACCCAGCCCTTCCTCTCGATCCGCAAATTGCGCAAGGCATTCGGTGCCTTCACGGCAGTTCATGACGTGACGCTGGATATTCCCAAGGGGGAATTCCTGACCTTTCTCGGACCCTCCGGCTCGGGAAAATCAACGACGCTCTATGCCATAGTCGGCTTCCAGGACCCGAGCTCCGGCGATGTCCTGCTTCAGGGCAAGTCGCTACTCGCTGTGCCCTCGCACAAGCGCAACATCGGCATGGTGTTCCAGCGCTACACGCTGTTTCCGCATCTGAGCGTGGCCGAGAACGTGGCGTTTCCCCTGCGCGTCCGCCGCCGGCCGGATGCCGAGGTGAAGAAGAAAGTCGCCGACATGCTTGGACTTGTCAGGCTTGAAAGCTTTGCTGAGCGCCTCCCAGGCGCGCTGTCAGGCGGCCAACAGCAGCGCGTCGCGCTCGCCCGCGCGCTTGCCTACGACCCGCCGATCCTGCTGATGGACGAACCGCTTTCGGCGCTCGACAAGAAGCTGCGCGAGGAGATCCAGGCCGAGATCCGCCGAATCCATCGCGAGACCGGCGTCACCATTCTCTATGTCACCCATGATCAGGAAGAGGCGCTGCATCTGTCCGACCGGATCGCACTGTTCAAGGACGGCCGCATCGAGCAGACCGGCACCGGCGAGGATCTGTACCTGCGGCCAGCCACCGATTTCGTTGCCGGCTTCATCGGCAACTCGAACTTTTTGGCCGCTGAGCATCTCGAAACCGTCGGCGGTGCGGCGACCATACGCCTTGCCGACGGTTCGCTCGTCTCGGGCATAAGCGCGAACGGCAGTTTCGAACGGGGACAAAAGACCAGATTGATGATCCGTCCCGAGGCGTTTCGCCTGGAGCGGAATCCGGCGAGCGCGGAACTCACCGTCGATGTCGTCGACGTCGCTTTTTATGGCGAACGCCGGCGCATCGTTGCGCGCACCACCACCGGACAGGAGATCGACATCAGGCCGACCTCGGCCGCAATGGCCTCGCAAGATGCCACGCCCAGCCGCCGGCAGGTGTTTTTCGATCCGGGCGCCGCCTTCCTGTTTCCCGCCTGAGGCCTACTCGGCGGCATCGCGGCCGGCTTGCCTGGCGGGATCGCCGAAATTGGCCTGAAGCCAGGCGATGGCATCGGTGACGTCGGCAATCACATGGCGCGCGGCCGTCGGCCCTCGCGGCTTGATCCGGATCGAGATCCCATCCTCGCCATTGACGGTCTCGAAGCCGTTCTCGTCCGACGTATCGTCTCCCAGGAACACCGGGCGCCGGCCGACAAAGGGCGGGATTTCCATGAAGCGCCGGATAGCGGCTCCCTTGGCGGCTTCGAGCGGCATCAGTTCCACGCCGGCATTGCCGGGGATAACCCGGTATCCCCTGGGCAGCCGGTCCAGCGCCTTCTCGACCAGCACGGTTGCGCGCGCAAGCAGATGCGGTGCGGCGCGCGTATGGAGCGCCAGCACCGGACCCTTGCGTTCGACATAGACGCCCTTGCCGAGTTCGGCTTCGACCTCGTCGGCCAATGCGGCGATGTCGGCCGGCTCGTCCGCAGCCTCGACCGGACCGTCCGAGGTCAGCCGGTGCTCAAGGCCATAGAGGCCGGCGACACGCATCTTGAGAGGATCAAACAGCCTATCCACCGCGGAAACCGAGCGTCCGGTGACAAAGGCGACGGCGCCATCCAGTCGCCGTTCCATCGTTTGCATGAGCTGGCGCAACTCATTGCTGACCGACACGCTGTCCGGATGCGCGGCGTGTTCGAGCAAGGTGCCGTCTATGTCGAGGAAGAGCGCCCATTTCCCCTCCGGCAAATTCGGTGTCATCGGCCTTTCGATCCTCATCATCGTGGTCCCGCCGTCGCGCGTTTGCGCTCGAACATGGAGACCACATTGTCGATGTTTGCGTTCGCCGAACGCTCGGCGACCGCCGTGACCCGGTCAAGCTCGCCGCGCTTGCGCAAGCGGGCCGCGTCCAGAAGCATGCTGCCGGCCCAGCGATAGACATTGTTGTCGCGGACCATCTCGCGCATCGGGCGCATGCGCTGCCGCTGCTCCTCGGGCGTCATGGTCAGCGCCTGCAACAGCGCCTCGCTCATCATTGCCGGATCGTAGGGATTGACGATCAGTGCCTCCAGCAGTTCGCGCGAAGCGCCGGCAAACGTGCTGAGCATCAGCACGCCCTGTTCGTCGTCGCGCGCGGCGACGAACTCCTTGGCCACCAGGTTCATGCCGTCATGCAGACTGGTGACCATGCATATGTCGGCGGCCCGGTAGATCTCGTAGACCTGTTCCTGCGAGTGATGCTCAGCCACCATGACCACCGGCTTGTAGCCATTGCTGCCATAGCGCTGGTTGAGCTCTTCGGCATAGCGATGGCATTCGTCGTGAAGCTGCTTGTAGGCAGGCAGCGTGCCGCGGCTGGGTGCCGCGATCTGCAGGAGAACCAGCTTCCCAACCCATTCGGGATGCCGAATGAACAATTCTTCCAGCGCCTGGAAACGGTCGAGAATGCCCTTGGTGTAGTCGAGGCGTTCGACGCCGACGCACAGCTTGACGTCCGCTTTCAGTCCGAACCGCTCGCGCAGGGTGGCGCGGGATGCATCGACATCAGGCAGTTTTGCGAGAAGTTCCGCCGGCCATTCTATGGAGATGGGGTAGGCGTGCACCAGCGTTGTCTGGCCGCCATAAGAGATCGCCGCGTCCGCGCGCTCGATCCGGCTCTCCAGGAAGCGGTCGACGCTTTCGGTGAAATTGTTGGCATGGAACTGAGTGTGGAAGCCGATGATCGAGCTGCCGAGCAGCCCGTCGAGGATGCGCTCCCGCCACGGGCAGATGCTGAACACTTCCGAATTCGGCCACGGGATGTGCCAGAAAGTGATGACGATCGCCTCTGGTAGCCGTTCGCGGATCATGCGTGGCAGCAGCGCGAAGTGGTAGTCCTGGACCAGCACGATCGGCCGTTCGTTGCGCGCTTCGGCAACCACCGTTTCGGCGAATTTGCGGTTGGCCGCCTCATAGGCCTCCCAATCCGACTCGCGAAAAATCGGCCGGGTGAAGGCGATATGGCAGAGCGGCCACAGGCCCTCATTGGCAAAGCCCAGATAATAGCCCTGATATTCCTCCTCGGTCAGCCAGACCCTGCGCAGCGCGTAGGTGGGATTGCCGGGCGGCACCTGCACCCGGTCGTGCTCGTCGACCATCAGGCGATCCGCAGTTCCGCCGCCATAGGCGATCCAGGTGCCGGCGCAGGCACGCGTGATCGGCTCCAGCGCCGAAACCAGCCCGCTCGCCGGGACCACAAGCTCGACGCCGTCGTCCTTGATATTGTGGATATAAGGCTCGCGATTGGACACCACGATGACCTGCGCCTCCGGCAGGTCTTCGGTGAGGATCTTGCGCAAGGTTTCGGGTGACCATGTGACCAGCGCCGCATCGACTGACTGGCCGTTCTTTTCGAATTCCCTGAGCACTTTGCGTGCCGCTTCGGAAGCCACGTCCTCACCCGCGGTGTAGGTGGCGGGGGCGTGGGTGCGCTGTCGCCGGGATATCGAGAAAAACACCGCGAGAGCGGAAAGTCCGAGACTTGCCAGGATCACGATCCATAGAAAGTCGCTGCCATAATCTGTCATTGAAACGCCAACTTGCCACCGGGCCTGATGCAGGCCTCATTCTTCTTGTTTCGACTCCACCACCGCTCGCCGGCGACAGGCCGCCGCACGGCGGCATGGTTGTGCAACGCACAAATGGACGATCGGTTCCGACATTTCCGATCCCGCGCGTAATCCGCTAGGTGCGGACGATCAGCGGCACCAGGCCTTCGTGCCGATCGGCGAGAAAGGCGACGACCCGGTCGCCGACGCGCTGGAAGGTCAGGTCGACCGCCCTATCGCCGACATTCAGATGCCGGAGCGTGAGCGTGTCGATACCGATTGGCAGCCTTGGCCGTGTCACCCGGATTTGGCCATCCCAGCCGTCGATCTCCAGGCCGAGACAGGCCTGCATCAGCATGAAGGCAGAGCCGGCCGACCATGCCTGCGGCAGGCAGGCGACGGGATAGGCGATCGGCGCTTCGCCCGGCGATCGGGTGAAACCGCAGAACAGTTCCGGCAGCCGCATGTTGAAGTGCACGGCGGATTCGAACGTGCCGCTCATCAGCCTGACAACACTTTCGCGCTCACCATAGCGCGCCAGGCCGACGCCGCAGATGGCGGTATCATGCGGCCAGATCGATCCGTTGTGGTAGGACATCGGGTTGAACAACACGGCATCGTCGGCGAGCGTCCTCAGCCCCCAGCCCGAATGGAAGGACGCTGACAAAAGCTGATCGGCGACCATCTGCGCCCGCGCCGGTTCGGGAAGCCCGACGAAGAGGAGATGTCCGGCATTCGAGGTCCGCACCTTGCAGGGCTCGCCAGCACCGTCGATAGCAAGGGCGTAAAAGCCGAGATCGTCCAGCCAGAAGTCACGCTCCACGGCGATCCGCATCTCTTCGGCGCGGCTCTCCCAATGCTCGGCCTGCGCGTATCCGCCCCTCCGGCGCGCCAGGGCCGCCAGGCCGCGGAAGGCGGCAAAGACATAGCCCTGCACTTCGACGAGCGCGATCGGGCCTTTGGGGATGCGGCCGTCGGCGTGGAAGACCGAGTCAAAACTGTCCTTCCAGCCCTGGTTGGCGAGGCCGGATTCGGCGGCACGCTGATAGGTGACGAAGCCGGTCGCCCGGCTTGCCTCCTCCGTCCATTCGGCGGCAGCCGTGAGCGACGGCCACAGCCTGTCGATGAAGTCCATGTCGCCCGTACGGTCCGCATAAGCGCAGGCGAGATGGATGTAGAGCGGCGTCGTGTCGACGCCGCCATAGTAGCGGCCGAAGGGAAGCTCACGCAGCGCCGCCATTTCGCCTTTGCGGGTCTCGTGCATTATCTTGCCCGGCTGCGAGTCGCTGAAAGGCGAGGTCTCGGTTGCCTGATGCTGGGCGAGGAAGGCGAGCACGCCGCGCGCCAGGCCGGGGTTGAGCCACAGCATCTGCAGCGCCGAGATCACGCCGTCGCGGCCGAATGCCGTCGAAAACCAGGGTATGCCCGCATAGGGGTAGGGTCCCGTCGCAAGCTCGGTGGTTAAAAGCGCCACATCGGCGCGGGCGCGCTCGACCCAATCGTTGAAGACGCGGCCCGAACTGTGCACCGTGGCGCCGTGCCGGCGCTTGGCCCGCATGCCGAAGCGCGCGCGCGCCGCGGCGGCGCGGAAACGGTCGCGGTCGGGCGTCTCGGCCGCCTCCGGACCGACCTCGATGTAAAGCACCTTGCTGCTGCGCTTCGTCACTGCGATCAGGAAATCCGCACGCTCCGCGCTCAGCTGATCCGGCGCCTGCGAGAACGAGATCGCCGACAGCCGCGCCAGCCCGTCCAGCCCGTCATAGCGAAGCAGCACCGATGTCGCATCCATCTCGGCCGCATGCGCCATCCCGCGCTTCGCCCTCGTCGAGCCGCGCACTTCGAACATATCGCGGAAGTCGGCGGCAAAGTGCAAGGAGACACGAATGGCCGAGGTTTCCTGGCTGTAATTGGAAAGCGTGATGCGTTCGAACAGCCGGTCCTGCCACAGCAGCCGGACGCGCTCGATATGGATCGCGCCCTGTGCAATGTCGCGACCGCCGACGCTCTGCATAGGCAAGTTGGTCAGGTTGCTGGTGAACAGAACATTGTCCTGGCTGAGCGAGGCGCCGAGCAGCGATGTCTGCCTGCCGCCGACGGTTAGCCTGAACTCCGACAGCACGCGCGTGTCGTCGCGGAAGAACCCGTCGCCGGCGCCTCTGATATCGCCATAGGCATCGGCGACGGCAAAACAGTCACCCTGCTTAAGCGCGAACAGCCGATGCGGCTCGCGTGGCGCGGTCTCGTCCAGGGAGGCAAGGGCTACGGCGGGATCGAGCTTGCGCTCGTCGAGTTCTGTCATCCGTCACATCTTTCCTGTTGCTCCCCGCGCCCAGATCCAGCGCCATCGCTCACGAGGCCTTCGCTTCGGCCGAGCCTGCGAGCAGACGCACATAGGCGGCCACGTAGTCGCGGGCCATTCTCTGGGCGGAAAACCGCTTTTCGAAGGCGGCCCTCACTTTTCGCCTGTCGAGTTGAAGCAGAGCCGGCACCGCCGCCACCGCCTCGTCCATGGAATTGACGACAAAGCCGGTCACGCTTTGGTCGATGATCTCCGGCAAGGCGCCGCAGTTCCAGGCGATCGTCGGTGTGCCGCAAGCCATCGCCTCGATCGGCGCAAGACCGAAGGGCTCCGGCCAGTCGATGGGGAAGAGCAGGCCGGCAGCCTTGCCGAGGAATTCAGCCTTCTCACCTTCGGCGATCTCGCCGACATAGTCGACGCGGTCGCCGTCGATCAGCGGCTCGACCACCTCGTGGAAATAGGCGCGGTCGTCATCGCCGATCTTGGCCGCAAGCTTCAGCTTCAGCCCCGAACGCCTGGCGATCTCGATGGCGCGGTCCGGCCGCTTGTCGCGCGAAAGCCGGCCGAGGAAGGCAAGGTAAGGTTCCTCGGCCTCTGTCTCGAAAATCGGCTCGTAAATATCGACCGGCAGCCCATGCTGGATCGTCGCCAGCCAGTTGGCGCCGGCCAGCCCTGCCCTTTGGCTGTGCGAGATGGAGATCATCGGGAAGCGCGGGAAGCGCTGATAGGCCGGCGCCAGATCGACATAATCCAGCCTGCCATGCGGTGTCGTCACCGTTCGCTCCGCCATATCTTGGAAGAAGGGAAAATGCAGGAAGTGGCTTAGGTGGAAATGAATGACATCGAACTGGTCAGCCTGCTCCCGCACCTCCGCCAGCATCGCAAGATGCGCCGCCACTTCGGATTTCTTCGGGCGCGGATCAAGCCGAAGCGCGCATTCACGCCCCGGCACCAGCTTCGCCGAGGTCTGGCTGTCGCCGCTGGCAAACAGCGTCACCTCATGGCCGAGATCGACCAGCGCCTCGGTCAGGTAGGAAACGATGCGCTCAGTACCGCCATAAAGCCTGGGCGGAACCGACTCGTAAAGCGGCGCGACATGAGCAATTCGCATGGATTCCCTCGGGTGATTGGCCAAGGGCAAAATGCATCAACCCGCAGATCGTTCCTGCCAGCGTCCGCGCCGCGGCGAGAAACCGCACCGGTGCACCCATCAGGCGCCATCGCACGGCGTCCCCGATCGCCCGCACCGAACGCTGGCCGCGTCGGCGTGCTCAAGCGGACAACGCCGCCCCTATCCAGTCGAGCCGTGCCGCGGGGACGAGGCCGTAATTGTAGAAATTGATGCCGTCGATGCCCGGCGCCCTCGCTGGCCTCACCTTGGCGGCGAGAACGTCTGGCCCGGCCATCTCCGGATAGAAGAGCCGATAGCCCGTGCCGAGGAACTTCCCCGGCCCGAGCGCCGCACGACCCGCCGCCATCAGGTTTGCGACATCGCCGGCCTGCATGTCATAGGCGCACAGTATCGCTCCGTCGCAGACCTTGCCGAGTGCTTCCAGATCGCAGCCGCCGAGCCAGCCGTCTTTGAGATCGATGATGACGACACGCGTCCCGGGGTGGGCGGCTTCGCGCAGTTCCGCCACCAGGCTGGTCACGGGTTCGAACCTCCAGATGAGATAGGCGTGCAGCTCCGGCCACGGGAGAAAGACATCGAGACCGCCGGCGGGAAAATCGGCGAAGCGCCGTTCAGGCACCGCGCGCTCGCAGGTCTCGGCGATCCATTGCCTGACCAGCTTGCGCGCCGCTTCGCCGTCGATGCCGGCCTGAGCCGCGCGGCCAAGACAGGCGGGACAAAAACACAGCGACAGCAGAAAGTCGTCTTCCGGCGTCAGCCCGACACCATCCTTCTCGTGATGGTATTCATGCGCGAAGCCCATAAAGGACGGACTTTCGAGCTCGATCCGGTCCGGCCTGTAGCTGTGCGAGATGTCGGCGACCAGCGCGCGGACATAGGCACGCGCATCCGGATGCGAGGGACAGAGATTGTAGTAATTGGCATCGCCGAAGGCGTTGCGAGTGACAGCCTGCGGATGCAGCATGCCAAGGCGCGTGTTATGCAGACAGACGGTCCAGCACGAGACCCCGAGCCCACCCGCATCGCGCCGGCGCACAAGGTTGCCGAGCACGTCGCCCTGCGCGATCACGTCGGCCACCTTGGGCTGGATGGCGAGGCTCGCCCAGCGCGCGGCCCTCGGCTTGAAATAGATGGTGCCGTCCTCCGGAAAATAGGCTTTCCGGCGCGGGCTGCGCGGCTGCAGGAAGCGGCCGGCATGATAGGAGGTCGCAAGGCTGATCATGTTGAGCCCGGCACGCTCCACGAGGTCACGTTCGACCGTCTCCAGGCCAAGATCCTGGATGTCCCAGGGATAGGTCCACATCGAAAGCTGCATGAAATATCCTCAATCCTGATCCTGGCGCGGCTTCATGGTCAGCCCTCGACCGGCTCGGCGACCTGCATGAGACAGTCCCCCGCCTCGCACATCGTATGCAGCCGGCGCGACAGCACGATGCCGCCTTCGGCGAAGTGCAGCGCCTCCTCGGCCAGATCGAGCCGTTCGAGGTCGTGATACCAGCCGGCCAATTGTCCTGAAGTCACGCTGTCGCCAAGCCTGACTGCCGGCTCGAACCAGCCCCGGCGCGTGGCATAGATGCCCTGGCTGTGACGGGACAGCGACAACAGCTGCGTCGGCGTCGACGGTTTCGATGCCGGCGCCAGAACCGACGCCTCGACCACGCCGAGCGCAGCCATCAGGCTATCCAGCGCGTGGGCGGTGATCGCCATACTATCGAACGTGGCGGTGCCGCCGCCGCCGAACTCGCCACTGACGCCGATGGCGCCGGCCCGGCGCGCCGCGCCCATCGAGGTCGGTGACGCGGGGCCGTTGTCGGCGATGAAGCCGTAGGGCATGCCGAGCGTGCGCATCAGTTCCACGCCGCGCCGGTTGCGTTCGGGATCGCTGTTGTGCTCGACCAGCGCGGTCGGCAGATGCTCCATCGACGTGCCGCCCGAATGAATGTCGAAGACGACATCGTGGCGCGGAAACAGCTCAGTCTCGAGGAAGTTGGCGAGCCGGCTGGTCGGCATGCCCGACGGGTCGCCGGGAAAGGCACGGTTGAGATTGCCGCCGTCGAGCGGCGAGCAGCGTTTGGCGGCCATCACCGCCGGCGTATTCGCCATCGGCAGGATGGTCACGCGGCCCCTGATCTGCTTTGGATCGAGCCGACGCACCAGCTTTGCCAGCGACAACTCGCCCTCATATTCGTCGCCGTGATTGCCGGCCATCAGAAGCAGTGACGGACCTTCGCCGTTGCGGATCAGGCAGATCGGCACCTTGATCTGGAAATAGGGCGAACGGTCGATCGAGAACGGGATGCTGAGATGACTAAGTGTCTTGCCGTCGCGGTCGAAGTCGAGCGTGTGGACGATGCCGGTGTGCATGGGCTCAGACCGCCGCGACCGCGGTGACCTCGATGCGCAAATCCGGATCGGCAAGGCGCGCCTCGACGCAGGCCCGCGCTGGCAGGCGCTGGGGATCGACCCAGGCGTCATAGATGCTGTTCATGGCTTCGAAATCGCCGATCTGCGGCAGGAAGATGTTGACCGCGACAAGCTTGGACTTGCTGCTGCCGGCCTCGGCCAGCAGCGCCTCGACCTTTGCCAGCACGTCGCTGGTCTGGCTCTCGATGCCGGCCCTGCGGTCATCGGCCACCTGGCCCGCTATGTGTACCAGGCCGCCATAGACGACCGCCTGCGACATGCGCGAGCCGGACTGGAAATACTTGATCATATCGGATCCTTTCGTGGTTCTCTTTTGGGGGCCTGATCAGCCGAAATAGGTTGGAAAGGCGTGGCGGACTTGCCCGGTATCGTCGACACCAAAGATCACGCGATAACGGTCGAGGCAGGTGCAGGGGTGCGAGATGCCGAATTCGATAACGTCGCCGACCGCGATGTCGGCGCCCGGCTGAAGCGACAGGAAGGCGTGCTGGTCGTTGAGCTTGAAAACTTCGGCCCTCGGCTGCGCCGAAACCGGCTTGCCGGCGCGGAAAACCGTCAGCGGCGTCGGAAAGCCCTGGTCGAATGAGACGTCGCGCATGCCCATGCCGCATATGGCGAGGCCGGGTTCCGGCCGTGACAGCACTTCGGCCCAGACGCGCAAGGCCGGACGGAAGGCGTTTCGCGCCGACGCATCGCCGCCGCCAATCGCAAAGCCCTTGCGGGCATCGAGCGTACCGAGGGAGCGGTCGTAGATGCCGTGATCATGGAAGAAGATGGCGCCACTGCGCAGCACCAGCGTCGCGTTGCTGTCCCTGGAAATCACAGGCGAAAGTGCTGCGACCACCTTGTCGAAGAAGACCGAGCCGCCGGCCGTGGCGATCAGTGGCACACCGCCGCCGACGCGGGCGCGCAGCCTGAGGAACATGTCGGCCGTCGTCGCCAGCAGCGCGGACACCGCCTCGTCGGTGCGGCCAGGATCTGGTTGCGCCGCGGCCCCCTCGTAGGTTGCGACACCGGCAATCAGCAGTCGCCCGCCGGTCGCGTCTATCGCATCGGCGATTGCCTCGGCCTCGGCGGTGGTCCGTGCGCCCGCCCTGCC
>NZ_QZWZ01000029.1 GCF_003601975.1 Mesorhizobium waimense | reverse complement strand
CGGACCGCGCGCAGAACGGGACGAAACCAGCTCCAGACGCTGGCCCGCAAGGCCGTGACGCGGGTCGATCACCGTCAAATGAGACACCACCCGGTCGAGAATGGCGGCGGCCTCTGATGTTTGGATCTCCGGCAATCCGGGACCAGCCCCGGCTGGTCATCGGTGAATGGCGGCCGATCCAAGAGGCTCGTCAGGCCGCTTTTCGCGGCCCACCGACCCGGAGTATCACACCGCCGGTGGGTTTAGCCGGGCGAAACCTTCCTGGCGCCAATAGGGGAAATAGGGGTAGGGCGCGGTGACTTCGCTTGCGGCATCGAGCCTCTTCATCTGCTCGGAGGTGAGCGTCCAGCCGACGGCGCCGAGGTTCTGGCGCAGCTGCTCTTCGTTACGCGCGCCGATGATGACGGAGGAAACGGTCGGACGTTGTAGCAGCCAGTTGATGGCAATCTGCGGCACGGTCTTGCCGGTTTCGCCGGCGACAGCCTCCAGCGCATCGACTACCCGATAGAGATGCTCGTCCTCGACCGGCGGTCCGAAGCTCGCGGTGTCGTGCAGCCGGCTCTTTTCCGGCAAAGGCTGACCGCGGCGGATCTTGCCGGTCAAACGGCCCCAGCCGAGCGGGCTCCACACCAGCGCGCCGACGCCCTGGTCGAGGCCGAGCGGCATCAGTTCCCATTCATAGTCGCGCCCGACCAGCGAATAATAGACCTGATGGGCGACGTAGCGCGGATAGCCGCGCCTGTCGGCGAGGCCGAGCGACTTCATCACCTGCCAGCCGGAGAAATTGGAGACGCCGACATAGCGCAGCTTGCCGGCGCGCACGAGCTCGTCCAGCGTCGACAACACCTCCTCGATCGGCGTTGCGGCGTCGAAGGCGTGGAGTTGCAGGAGATCGATGTAGTCGGTGCCGAGACGCCTCAGCGCGTCCTCCACCGCCCTGATCAGCCGCGATCGCGAGGAACCGTAGTCGGCTGGTCCATCGCCCATCGGCAAAGAAGTCTTGGTCGAGATCAACACCGCGTCGCGGCGGCCCTTGACGGCCGCACCCAGCACCTCCTCGGAAGCGCCGTTCGAATAGACATCGGCGGTGTCGAAAAGATTGACGCCGGCCTCGAGGCAGATGTCGACCAGCCGCCGCGCTTCCTTGGCGTCGCTGTTGCCCCAGGCGCCGAACAGCGGTCCCGAGCCGCCGAAGGTGCCGGCGCCGAATGAAAGCACGGGAACCTTCAGGCCCGATGCGCCAAGGTGTCGATAGTCCATCTTTTTGCTCCTTGTGAGGTCGAAGGGGTGTTGTTCGAGGATCGTCACGAGCGGGCGGACGCCGGTTTGCCGAGCGCCGGGTTGCGATCGAGGCGCAGCGCCAGTGCGGCCACGGTGAGCGCCGAGATCGGCAGCAACGCCGCGACCCAGGTAATGGCGCCGAGGCCGGGGCCGTGGGTGATAACTATGCCGCCCAGCCAGGCGCCGGCGGCATTGCCGAGATTGAAGGCGGCGATGTTGAAGGAGGAAGCGAGGCTCTGTCCCGCGCCTTCGGCCTTTTCCAGCACCCACATCTGCAGTGGGGCGACGGTGGCGAAGGCGGCGGCGCCGAGCAAGCCGACATAGAGGACGGCCAGCACCTGGCTGTGCAGGGCCAAGGTCATCGTGACGAGCACCAGCGCCAGCACGACGAGACTACCGAGCACGGACGGCACCAGCCAGCGATCGGCTGCCTTGCCGCCGATGAGATTGCCGGCGATGAGGCCGCCGCCGAAGACGAGCAGGATCGGCGACACCGCCGCTTCGCCAAAGCCGCTGATCTCGGTGAGCAAGGGGGCGATGTAGGTGAAGACGGCAAAGACGCCGGCATAGCCAAGCACGGTGGTGGCGAAGCCGAGCAGGACAGGGGCGCGGCCGAGCACGGCGAGATCAGCGCGCAAGTTGCTCGCCTCAGGTGCCGCCTGCCTGCGCGGCACCAGTAGGAGAATGATGGCGAAGGCGGCGAGCCCGACCAGAGTCACCGCGAAGAAGGTCGCGCGCCACCCAAAAGCCTGGCCGAGCCAGGTGCCGAAGGGCACGCCGAGGATGTTGGCGATGGTGAGGCCGGTGAACATCAGCGCGATCGCCGATGCCTTTTTGTTGGGCGCGACCAGCCCGGTCGCCACCACCGAGCCGACGCCGAAGAAGGTGCCGTGGGCAAAGGCGGTAAGCGCGCGGGCGCCCATCAGCGTCCAGTAGTCGGGGGCTAAGGCGCAGGCGAGATTGCCCACGGTGAAGATCGCTATCAGCGCCAGAAGCACGGTCTTGCTCGGCCAGCGGCCGGTGGCGATGGTCAGGAGTGGCGCGCCGATGACGACGCCCAGCGCATAGCCGGAAATGAGCTGGCCGGCGGCCGAGATCGAGACACCGAGATCGGTGCTGACGTCGATGAGCAGGCCCATGATGACGAATTCGGTGACGCCAATGCCGAAGGCGCCGGCAGCAAGGGCATAGAGAGCAAGAGGCATGGCGGTCGTCCTGTTGGTCGCGGAAGGACGTCTGTCGCGCGTCCCGACCAGGAAGATCGTGTCGCAACCAACTGTGAACCAGCCTTGCTCGGGGCATACTTTCTGTGAAATAGATTCACGAATGGCGAGACAAGAGACAAACCGTTCCGGCGAGATCGAAGTGTTCGTCCGCGTCGTCGAGGCGGGCAGCTTTTCGGCCGCGGCGCGGGCATTGCGGATGACGCCATCGGCGGTAAGCAAGCTGATCGCGCGGCTGGAGGCGCGGCTTGGCGCGCGCCTCGTCATCCGCTCGACGCGACGGCTGCAGCTCACACCGGAGGGCATCGCCTTCCATGACAGCGGCGTGCGTATCCTTGCCGACATGGCGGCGGCCGAGCGCGAAGCGGCGGCAGGGGCAGCGCCGCGCGGCCTGCTGCGGGTCAACAGCTACGTGCCCTTCGGCCAGCACCGGCTGATTCCGCTGCTGCCGCGCTTCCTCGAACGCTATCCCGAGATTTCGGTCGACCTTGTCCTGACCGACCATGTCATCGACCTGATGGAGGAGCGCGCCGATGTCGCCATCCGCGCCGGCCCGCTCGGTGAATCGCGGCTGGTGGCACGCAAGCTCGGGCAAAGCCGGACAGTCGTGGTCGCTGCACCGTCCTATCTCGACGCGCGTGGCACGCCCCGGACGCCTGCCGATCTTGATCGCCACAACCGGATGGGCTTTCGCTTCGCGCGCCATATCGACGGCTGGCCCTTTGCCGACAAGGCGGGCCGGTCGACAGTGGTCCCGACCACCGGAAACGCGCTGGTCAGCGATGGCGAAGCGATGCGGCTGATTGTGCTTGCCGGCGCGGGCATCGCCCGGCTGGCGCGCTGGCATGTAGCGGCCGACATCGCCGCCGGTCGGCTGGTGCCATTGCTGGAGGCATTCAATCCCGGCGACGAGGAGCTGACGCACGCCGTCTATGTTGGGCAGGGCAAGCACCTGCCGGCGCGGGTGCGGGCCTTTCTCGATTTTCTGGTCGAGACCGTGCGGCTCTGAAAGACATTCGGGAGCCAGCGGCTCCCGAACGGTCAGCTTGGGATGGCCATTGCTTACGTCTTCGGTGCGAACGGCGCCGGGCGCCGGCCGGCGGCCTGCCGCTCCAACATCCAGCCGGGATATTCGGCCGGCAGGGCGCTGACCTCGTCCAGTTTGGCGAGATCGTCGGCGTCGAGCTTCAGCTCTGTCGCGGCAAGGTTCTGCTCGAGCTGCTCCGTGCGGCTGGCGCCGATGATGACACTCATCACGAAGGGTTTTGCCAGCACATAGCCGAGCGCCACAGTGGCGACGCTGACGCCGTGCTTCCCGGCTATCTCGCGCATGACGGCGACGGCGGCCCAGGCACGGTCCTCGTTGACCGGCGGGAAATTGAAGGAGGCGCGGCGGCCCTCGCCATTGCCTGGCGCGCCCGGACCGTACTTGCCGGAGAGCAGGCCGCCGGCCATTGGCGACCACACCATCAGGCCGAGCTTTTCCTCGTTGAGCAGCGGCACGATCTCGCGCTCGAGGTCGCGTCCGGCGATCGAATAATAGGATTGCACGGTCTCGAAGCGGGCAGAGCCTCTACGTTCGGCAATGCCCAGCGCCTTGGCGATGCGCCAGGCCTGCCAGTTGGAGACGCCGACGTAACGCACCTTGCCGCTGGAGACGAGATCGTCGAGCGCGCGCAGCGTCTCGTCGATCGGCGTCACCGCATCGGTGCCGTGCAGCTGGTAGAGGTCGATATGGTCGAGCTGCAGACGCTCGAGGCTGGCGTCGACCGAGTCCATGATATGGCCGCGCGAGGAGCCGCGCTGGTTCGGACCGCTGCCCATGGCGCCGTGGACCTTGGTGGCGATGACCACGTCCGACCTATTGACGCCGAGATTTTTCAGCGACTGTCCCAGCAGTTTTTCGGACTCACCGAACGAATAGACGTCGGCCGTGTCGAAGAAATTGACGCCGGCAGCAATGGACCGGCCGACGATGTCGTCGACGCCCTTCTGGTTCAGGCTGGCGATCAGGCCCCATTGGGCGTTTTCGCCGGCGGCGCCGAAGGTCATGGTGCCGAGGCAAAGTTCGGAGACGAACATCCCCGTGTTTCCAAGTTGGTTGTAGCGCATGGTGCGGCTCCGGGAGGTTGGTGATGACGTCCGGAAAATAGGAACGGCACGTTCCGTTTCAAGCGCTAGTGCAAATGACGGTCGAAAGTTGGCCATCTGGTCCCGTCGGTACTGGCAAGCGCCTCAGCGGCTGCCGAAGATTGCCGAGCCGACCCTGACGCTGGTCGCTCCGAAGGCGATGGCCGTCTCGTAATCGCCGGACATGCCCATCGACAGTTTTGCGACGCCGGCCGCCATGCCGAGCTTTTCCAGCAGCGCGAAATGCGGGCCAGGGTTCTCGTCGGCCGGCGGGATGCACATCAGGCCTTCGATGGCGAGGCCGTGGACATCGCGGCAGCGGGCGACGAAGGCGACGGCCTCGCGCGGCTCGATGCCCGCTTTCTGCGGCTCCGAGCCGGTGTTGACCTGCACGTAGAGCCTTAGTGACCGGCCCTGCCGGGCGATCTCCCTCGCCAGCTCGGCGGCTATCTTCTCGCGATCGAGCGTCTCGATGACGTCGAACAGGGCGACTGCTTCCTTCGCCTTGTTCGACTGTAGCGGACCGATCAGGTGCAGTTCGATGTCGGTGAACTCATCCCTGAGAGCCGGCCATTTGGCCTGCGCTTCCTGCACGCGGTTCTCGCCGAAGAGGCGCTGGCCGGCCTCGATCACCGGGCGGATATCGGCGGCTTGGAAGGTTTTCGACACCGCGACCAGCGTCACAGTGCCGGCTGCACGGCCGGCCTCGCGCTCGGCGGCGGCGATCCTCGTCTTGACCGTGAAAAGCTGTTCGACAGCGCTCGCCATGCCTATATCCTGCCTGTCTTTATCGTTCTCGGCCGGATCGTCGCAGTTGACGGGTCCGGCAATCCATGGTGAACACCGCGACGACATTTTCCCTGGCCGCCGGCCATTGTCCGGTGGCACGTGCCTGCTTTTAAGTGAAAAACATCCGATGGCAACCGAACGATACAATCCGCGCGCGTCAGAGCCCAAATGGCAGCAGGCCTGGGACGCCAAGAAGCTGTTCGAAGCTGATAACAACGACCCGCGCCCGAAATACTACGTGCTGGAGATGTTCCCGTATCCGTCGGGGAAGATCCATATCGGTCACACCCGCAACTACACGATGGGCGACGTGGTGGCGCGCTACAAGCGGGCCAAGGGGTTCAGCGTGCTGCACCCGATGGGCTGGGACGCCTTCGGCATGCCGGCCGAAAACGCGGCGATGCAGAACAAGGTCCATCCCAAGGACTGGACCTATGAGAACATCGCCACCATGCGCGAGCAGCTCAAGGTCATGGGCCTGTCGCTGGATTGGGCGCGCGAATTCGCCACTTGCGACGTCGACTACTACCACCGCCAGCAGATGCTGTTCCTCGACTTTGTCGACAAGGGGCTGGTGACGCGCAAATCCTCCAAGGTCAATTGGGACCCGGAGGACATGACCGTGCTCGCCAACGAGCAGGTGATCGACGGCCGCGGCTGGCGTTCGGGCGCGCTGGTCGAACAGCGTGAGCTGACGCAGTGGTTCTTCAAGATCACCGACTATGCGCAGGACCTGCTGGATTCGCTCGAAGGCCTCGACGAGTGGCCGGAGAAGGTCAAGCTGATGCAGCACAACTGGATCGGCCGCTCGGAAGGGCTGCTGATCCGCTGGCCGCTGGCCGCGCCTATTGCCGGCGAGCATGAGCTGGAAGTCTATACGACCAGGCCCGACACCATCTTCGGTGCGTCGTTCATGGCCGTCGCCGCCGATCATCCGCTGGCCAAGAAGGCTGCCGAAGACAATCCGGCTTTGGCCAAGTTCATCGAGGAGGTCCGCCACATGGGCACCTCGGTGGCAGCTTTGGAGACGGCCGAGAAGAAGGGTTTCGACACCGGCATCCGCGTCGTCCATCCGTTCGACGACAACTGGACGCTGCCGGTCTACGTCGCCAATTTCGTGCTGATGGAATACGGCACCGGCGCCATCTTCGGCTGCCCGTCCGGCGACCAGCGCGACCTCGACTTCGCCAACAAATACGGCCTGCCGGTGGTGCCGGTGGTGATGCCGGAAGAAGCCGATGCGAAAACCTTCCAGATCATCGACGAAGCCTATGACGGCGACGGCGTGATGATCAATTCGCGCTTCCTCGACGGCATGACGCCAGAGAAGGCGTTCGACGAGGTCGCCAAGCTGCTCGAGCAAAAAACCATAGGCAACCGGCCGATGGCGGAGCGCAAGGTGAATTTCCGCCTGCGCGACTGGGGCATTTCGCGCCAGCGTTACTGGGGCTGCCCGATCCCGATGATCCATTGCGAGGATTGCGGCGTGGTGCCGGTGCCGAAGGCCGACCTGCCGGTCAAGCTGCCCGACGACATCGAGTTCGACCGGCCGGGCAACCCGCTCGACCGCCACCCGACCTGGCGTCACGTCAACTGCCCGCAATGCGGCAAGGCGGCACGGCGCGAGACCGACACGATGGACACGTTCGTCGATTCGTCGTGGTACTTCGCCCGCTTCACCGCGCCCTGGGCCAACGATCCGACCGATCCCCGGGCGGCCAATGAATGGCTGGCGGTCGATCAATATATTGGCGGCATCGAGCACGCGATCCTGCATTTGCTATATTCGCGCTTCTTCACCCGCGCCATGCGCGAAACCGGCCATCTCGACCTGGCCGAGCCGTTCAAGGGCCTGTTTACGCAAGGCATGGTGGTGCACGAGACCTATCGCGTCGGCAGCGCGTCCAACGGCCGCTGGCTGTCGCCCGGCGAGGTCAGGCTCGAGGACGTCGACGGCAAGCGACGGGCCATCGAGATCGCCACCGGCGATGAGGCCGTCATCGGCCCGCTGGAGAAGATGTCGAAGTCGAAGAAGAACACGGTGAGCCCGGAAGAGATCACCGACGGCTACGGCGCCGACACCGCGCGCTGGTTCATGCTGTCGGATTCGCCGCCCGATCGCGACGTCGAATGGACCGACGATGGCGCGGCCGGCACGCACCGCTTCGTCCAGCGCGTCTGGCGCCTAGTGTCGACGGCCGCCGAATCGCTGGCCGGCACCCAGCCGGCGGCGGCGCGGGAGGGCGAGGCCGGCGCTGTTTCCAAGGTCGCGCACAAGATCCTGAAGGCGGTCGGCGAGGACATCGAGAAGCTCGCCTTCAACCGCGCCATCGCCCGCGTCTACGAGCTCGCCAATGCCTTGACCACGCCGCTCAACGAAGTGGCCGAAGGAAAGGCCGATCCGGCACTGAAAGGCGCCTGCCGGCAGGCGGTGGAGGTACTGGTGCACCTGGTCGCGCCGGTCATGCCGCATCTGGCCGAGGAGTGCTGGGAGACACTCGGCGGCACCGATATGGTCGCCGAACGGCCTTGGCCTGTCTACGATCCGGCGCTGGTCGTCGACAACGAGATCGTGCTGCCGGTCCAGGTCAACGGCAAGAAGCGCGGCGATTTGACAATTGCCCGCGACGCGGACCAAGGTGCCGTCGAAAAAGCGGTTCTGGCCCTCGACTTCGTACAGAAAGCGCTCGAAGGTAAGGCGCCCCGCAAGGTGATCATCGTGCCGCAGAGGATCGTCAATGTCGTTGCCTGATCTCGGAAAGACGACGCGTTTGCTGCGCCGTGCAGCACTGTGCGGCCTGGTCGCCTCGGCCGCGCTGGTTTCGGCCTGCACGGTGCGTCCGCTCTATTCGAACGCGCCGCTCACTGCCGGCTCGACTGTCGGCGCGGCCGCCGAATTGGCGTCGATCTCGATCAAGCCGGTCAAGACCCGCTACGCCCAGCAGGTGCGTAACAATCTGATCTTCGGCCTTGGCCAGGGCGCTGGCGAGCCGGCTTCGCCGGTCTATACGCTCGATCTCGGCGTCAGCGAACTGGTCGAATCGGCGGCCATTGTGCAGATCCAGACCGACGAGGACGAACCGACGGCCGGCACGGTGACGCTGACCGCGAACTATGTGCTGACCGACGCCAAGACCGGCGCGGTGATCGCAACCGGCAAACGCTCGGTGCCTTCATCGTTTGACAGGCCAACCCAGGAATACGCCTCCTACCGGGCGCAACTCGACGCCGAAAACCGCGCCGCGCGCGAACTGGCGGAACTGCTGCGGCTTTCGGTCGCCCAGGATCTGGTCAAGCACGGCAAGAAGGCCTGAGAGACCGTTTGGAAATTCTACTCTGGCGGCCATCTGGGGGCGTTTTCCGCGCTTCCCATATGACTCGCAAGAGCGAATTTTGACACGGTCTCTGAGCGTTGCTCGCAAACAAAAAAGGCCGGTTGCCCGGCCTTTTTTCGTTTGATGCGGATGCCTGATATCAGCCGATCTTTTGGCCGGTCTTGGCCCAGTCGGCGAGGAACTGCTCGAGGCCCTTGTCGGTTAGCGGGTGCTTGACCAGCGCCTTCAGCGTCGCCGGCGGCGCGGTGATGACGTCGGCGCCGATCAGCGCGGCCTGCTTGACGTGGTTCACGGTGCGCACCGACGCGGTCAGGATCTCGGTCTGGAAATCGTAATTGTCGTAGATCTGCCGGATCTCCTGGATCAGCTCCATGCCGTCCGAGCCGGTGTCGTCGATGCGGCCGACGAAAGGCGAGATGAAGGAGGCGCCGGCCTTGGCGGCCAGCAGCGCCTGGTTGGCGGAGAAGCAGAGCGTCACGTTGACCATGCGGTTCATCTGCGTGCGGATCGTCTTGCAGGCCTTCAACCCGTCCAGCGTCAGCGGCACCTTTATGCAGACATTGTCGGCAATCTTGGCCAGCACCTCGGCCTCGGCCATCATGTCCTTGAATTCGGTGGCCACGACTTCGGCCGAGACCGGGCCGTCGACGATATCGCAGATCTGCTTGGTGACCTCGGAAATCTTGCCGCCGGACTTCAGGATCAGCGAGGGGTTGGTGGTGACGCCGTCGAGCAGGCCGAGATCGTTCAGCTCACGGATTTCCTTGACATCGGCGGTGTCGACAAAAAATTTCATGACGGGTCTCCTGAAGATTTTTATGTGCATGGCATGCACTTTCGGGGTCGGTCTTTGCTCTAGACCAAAGTCGGGGCAAGGTCACGCCTCATGGAAGAAGATTCGCCCTTTGTCGCAGCCGCGTCCGTGCTGGTGCCGATGCCCGCCGATCGGCCCTACACATACGCCGTGCCGATCGGCATGCGCGTGGTGCCGGGCTCGATCGTGCGCGTGCCGCTGGGGCCGCGCCAGGTTGCCGGCATCGTCTGGGATGGTGTTGTCGAAAAGGTCGACGCGAAGAAATTGCGACCGATCGAGCAGGTCTTCGACTGTCCGCCGATCGACCGCGCCATGCGTCGCTTCGTCGACTGGATCGCGCAGTACACACTGTCGCCGCCCGGCATGGTGGCGCGCATGCTGCTGCGGGCGCCGGAAGCCTTCGACCCGGAGCCATGGATAGAGGGGCTGCAGCGCACGCTGCTCCGGCCCGACCGGATGACGGAGGCGAGGACACGCGTGCTGGAGACGGCCGAAGGCGGGCTCGCCTGGACGCGCTCGGGGCTGGCGCATGCCGCTGGCGTATCCTCGACCGTCATCGACGGGTTGCGAGCGCAAGGCGTTTTCGAGACCGTGATGATCCCGCCGCGACCGGTGGTCGCAGCGCCCGATCCCGCCTATGCCCAGCCCGCGCTGATGCCCGACCAGGAGGATGCGGCGGTGATGCTGCGCGCCGGTGTGTCGGCCGATGCATTTGGTGTCACGTTGCTCGACGGCGTCACCGGCTCCGGCAAGACGGAAGTCTATTTCGAGGCGGTGGCGGCGGCACTCGACAAGGGCAGGCAGGTGCTGATCCTTTTGCCGGAGATCGCGCTGACCCATGCCTTCCTCGAACGCTTCCAGGATCGTTTCGGCGCCAAGCCGGCGGAGTGGCATTCCGACCTGCCGCCGCGGATGCGCGAAAAGGTCTGGCGGCAAGTGGCGGAAGGCGGCGTGCGCGTCGTCGCCGGCGCGCGCTCGGCGCTGTTCCTGCCGTTCCGCGATCTCGGGCTGATCGTCGTCGACGAGGAACACGACCCTGCCTACAAGCAGGAGGACCGGGTCTTCTACAATGCGCGCGACATGGCGGTGGTGCGCGGCCATATTGGCGGCTTTCCGGTGGTGCTCGCTTCGGCGACGCCGTCGGTCGAGAGCCGGGTCAATGCGAGCCAGGGCCGCTACAACAGGGCTGTGCTTTCGGGGCGCTTTGCTGAAGCCGCGCTTCCCGACCTGAAGGCCATCGACATGCGGCGCGCGCCGCCAGCGCGCGGCGGCTTCCTGTCGCCGCTGATGCTCGACCAGATGAAGCGGACACTGGAGCGGCAGGAACAGTCACTGTTGTTCCTCAACCGGCGCGGCTATGCGCCCCTGACGCTGTGCCGGGTCTGCGGTCATCGCTTCGGCTGCCCGGTCTGTTCTGCATGGTTGGTCGAGCACCGCTTTCGCGGCCAGCTCGTCTGCCACCATTGCGGCCACAATGAGCGCCGCCCAGAGGCCTGCCCGGAATGCGGTACGCTCGACCATCTCGTCGCCTGCGGGCCGGGTGTCGAACGCATCGCCGAAGAGGTGGTTACGCATTTCCCGGACGCCCGCACCATCGTCTTGTCGTCCGACCTGATGGGCGGGGTGCGGCGGCTGCGGCTCGAACTCGAGGCAATCGCCAATGGCGAGGCCGACATCGTCATCGGCACGCAGCTGGTCGCCAAGGGCCATAATTTCCCCAACATGACGCTGGTCGGCGTGGTCGACGCCGATCTCGGCCTTGCCAATGGCGATCCGCGCGCCGCCGAGCGCACCTTCCAGCTGCTCAGCCAGGTGACGGGGCGTGCCGGCCGCACCGGCAAGAAGAGCCTCGGCCTGCTGCAGACCTTCCAGCCCGAGCATCCGGTGATGCGGGCGATCGTCTCCGGCGATGCCGAGGCTTTTTACCAGCGCGAGATCGCCGAGCGCGAGCGGGCGGCATTGCCGCCGTTTGGCCGGCTCGCCGGTGTCATCGTCAGCGCGGTGACGCGGGCGGAAGCGGAGGGCCATGCGCGGGGCCTCAGGCGCGCTGCGCCTCAAGCCACCGACCTGTTCGTGCTCGGGCCTGCGGAAGCGCCGCTGTCGCTGCTCGGCGGACGTCATCGCTTTCGGCTGCTGATCCAGGGCGAGCGGCGCGCCGACATGCAAGGCTTCATCCGCGCCATGCTGGCCGAAGGGCCGAAGCTGCGTGGCTCGGTGCGGGTGCAGGTCGATATCGATCCGCAGAGCTTTTTGTGAGATTGATCGAGTAAACTTTCAGCGGAGCGACGCTATGAGAACCCTTGGCCTGCTCGGCGGCATGAGCTGGGAATCGACGGCGATCTACTATCGCCTACTGAACGAGATCGTGCGCGAGCGGCTGGGCGGGCTGCATTCGGCAAAGCTCTTGTTGTGGTCGTTCGACTTCGCCGAGATCGCCGAGCGACAGCATGCCGGCGACTGGCAGGGCGCCGGCGTGCTTTTGGTGGACGCCGCGCGCAGTCTGGAGGCGGGTGGCGCGGAAGGGCTGCTGGTCTGCACCAACACCATGCACAAGCTCGCCGATGAGGTGCAGGCCGCGGTGTCCATCCCACTGATCCACATCGCCGATGCCACGGCGGTCGCCGTCAAGGATGCCGGCGTGAAGCGCCCGGCATTGCTCGCGACCCGCTTCACCATGGAGCAGGATTTCTACAAGGGCCGGCTTGCCGACAAATACGGCCTTCAGCCGGTGGTGCCGCATCAGGCGGGGCGCGACATGGTGCATCGCGTGATCTATGACGAACTCTGCCAGGGCATCGTCAGCGGGCCATCGAAGGCAGCCTATATCGACGAAGTCGCCCGCTTGCGGCGCGATGAAAAGATCGACGGCGTGATCATGGGTTGCACCGAGATCACCATGCTGATCGGCCAGCCGGACTTCGACATTCCGGTGTTCGACACCACGCGCCTGCACGCCGAGGCGGCGGTCGAGTTCATGCTGCAGTGATCAAGGCTGGGCGGCCACGGCGACATTTCCGCTGCCGACCACTTTCAGCTTCCATCCCTCTGCTTGCGTGCCGGCCAGATTGAGATGCCCGGTCAGGAAATACAGGCGATCGGTGTCGGGGCCCTTGGCGGTGCAGAATCGGTCCTGCAGATAGGAGGGAGGCGTCGCCTGGTAATAAAGGTCCGCTTCGACGCTGGCAGCGTGTGTGCCCTTCGGCAAATCGGCAAGTGGTATCGAATAGCTCAGTGTGTCGCTGCCGCCCGCTACATAGTCGGGATCGTCTTCGACAGCGGTCGTGCCGACATCGATGGCGAGGTCCTCATCCGCACCAAGCGCCTTGGCGATTTCGCGCCGGCCTTCGAGCGGCAGGAAGCCCGCCGGCAATATCCGATTGTCCTTCACCTCGGTGCAGATTGACAGGAAGCTGGTCGTCAACTCGCCTTCCGGCTTCGCCTCCGCATTGCAGATCGGGTTCGGCGAATTGGCCGGCGGCGTTGACACCAGTTCCTGATAGATCTGCACCTGATCCTGTCGCGTGATCTTCTGATAGTGCGGCTGATGCGGCCGCTCGCCAGGGAGGATGCGGCCGGAGCAATCATCCTTCCACCAGAGTTCGCCATCGAGCGGCTTGCCATCCGCGTCGGTGATCACGCCGGCGGCGTTGGTGCGGCCCGAGACCCAGAGCGGCTGGCCGTTCTGGTCGAGCACGCTGAAGGTGAGGAAGGCGCGCCGGAAACCCACTCCAGAGGGAAATTTGTGACCGGCCAGGTTCTTCACCGTCACCTTGGCGTCAAGCGCATCCGCGGTCATGGCAATATCGCTGACGGCGACGGTGGCGGTTGTCTGCGACGCCTGGTCCAGCATCGCCTGCTCGGTGAGCACGAGAGGATCAAGAGCCTTCTTGCCCATCATCGGATCGCGGGTCCTGATGCCGAAGACATCGGGAAACTGCTGCGCCATCTTGATCAGGAAGACGTTGAGACCGATAAGCGTATGGCGAGCGAACCCTTCACGAACCGAAAGATCCGGTGCGTTGCTGGACTCGGTCTGCGGGAAGTTCAGATTTTCCTGGATGCTGGCGATCTTGCTCATCGTCGGCGATCCGTCCGGCTCCCTTGATGGCATGTGACAGCCCTGGCAGCTTTGCGGCGTGGCGCCGGCGCCCAGTGGAAGCGGACCGTCCGGCGTGCTGCCGGTTCGATATGCGCTGAACGCCCATTCCGGATAGGTCGTCTGCTCGTAGATATGCGCCAAGGTGTTGGTGCCCTGCAGAACCGGCAGGTGAACCGTGTGGCAGGTTCCGCAAACCTCCGAACTCATGATCGTGGCATCATGGACCGGCTTTATGCCGAGGGTGGTTTGCATCGGCCCGACTTCAGGCTTTTCGAACGGGCCGATGAGCGTATCGGGCGAACCGACCATGAAGCTGCCGGTGAAGGTTTTGGCAAAACCGCTCGCATGCGGATTGAGCAGCGCTTGCCGCTCGTTCACGCAGGCGTTCTGCGGCGCATCGGCAAGCGCCTCGCTGGCCTTGGTGTTGAGCGCCATGCGGTGACAGGACGTGCAGGTGATGCCGTCGCGGGCAAGCATGCCGTAATTGGCGTGCGCCGCGCTCGGATTGTCGGCCGGCCAAGGCGTCGCATCGACCATGTCGCGCGAGAACAGTTCGCATTTGCCCGTGCGCGCCTTCTCGTCGATGTGAAACTGTCGCTCTCCGGCTATGCCGTGGCAGCCGAGGCAAACGTCTTGGACGACGCCGGACATTTTGGGGTGGAAGCTCTGCGTCTCACTCGCCAGCTGTGCGAAAAATATCGGGTCGCGGCCTCCCAGCCCCATTGGCGAGGTTCGCCAGGTCGCCAGCGGAGACAGATTGATCAAGCCATCGCCATGCGGGTTCGGCTTGGTCATGTCGAACTGGAGCCCGGTGCTGCCGGCGTCATGACAGCCGAGGCACTGGCTCGACGTCAGAAACGTATCCGACGCATCGGGACCTTTGGCCCCGACCCAGGTGTTGTCGTAAGTCTCGGAGGGCATCCGCGAGACGGTTTCATAGGTCGGCATCTCGCGGACATACGCCCTTAACGCCGCGATCACGTCGGCGTCCGGGCTATAGAGCGGTTCGCCAAGACGCGGACTGGCATTGACCGGCAGAACGACGGCCTGGTGCAAGGTCGTCGCCGGCGGTCCCTTGAAGAAATCCTGCGCCAGATAGTTCAGTGGCTTGCCGGGCTCACCCTCGATGTTCTTGGGAGATGCAAAGGTCAGATTGTCGGCCGCCGAGGCATGGCAGTTCATGCAGTATTGTCCGAAGCCCATATTCGGCATGCTGTTGCTGTCGGCCGGCAGAGCCGGCCAGTCCGGAGTCCAGCCGCTCTGGCTGCCAAAGCCATACCAGCCCCAGAACCAGCCGTCGTGAGAGGCGCCGGCATCGCGAATCATGATCGCGGCGCCGCTGGTCGGGAACAGTTTGCGAGGATCGACTGTCCGGCAATCCGATGCCGGCTCCGAAAACATCTCTTTCACCATGATGGCGCCGTCGGAAACCGGCGGCGGGTGATCGACCTCGCCATTGGCCGAGCGATTTTTGCGAAGCCAGTCCATCATTTCCGGCGAATACCAGATCATCACTGGCGCATGGGTTCCGTGGTCGACGCCTTGCCAGGCGCCGTTGACCAGGGTCGCGATCCGCGGTCCTGCCTGGCGTACGTATTTGTCGTGCACCCATCCTGCAGCTTCGTTGCGATAACAATAACTGCCCAGATACTGATTGAGCTTGTTCTCGTAATCCCCCAAGGACAGCGCCGATGGTTTGCGGATCGTGGCCTCAAGCTGCTGACAGACCAAAGGATCGGCGGGAACCATGGCCATCGGCCGTTCGGCGATGCAGTCCGCGCGTGCGCCTTGCGCGATCCCAACGAAGGTTGCCGCAACAACCCAGATCCTGGCCAGATGCAACGTCCGACAAAGATCTGGCATGATCTTCTCCGAATTCTGAGATCCTGCCTGCCGCAATTCATCTGCGCAGATTTCACAAGTGGTTGCAAAACAAGTGAAATTGCTGGAGAAAACAAGAAATCGGCAAAGAAGGACGTTGAAAGCATAATACCTACGTTACATCAGGGCAAGGCATACTGCTAATACTGTCAAAGAAATCACGCCGCGGCTGCCTTGCTTAAGGATTTTCTTAAATACCGGCTGAATCGAGAGCAAAACCGGTCCCGGCGTGCGGCCGAAACAGGTCTGCGTTTTGGTGACGAAACCCCGACGCTCCGTTGTGCGCTTGACTTCCCTATCCGGCGACATTCAATGCACCTTGCATTGCTGTGAGGGGGATCGAGACAAATGGATTTTGTGTTTCCATGGCCGACAAGCCAGGGCGAGTGGCTGGCATGGTCGAGCGCGGTCGTGACCTTGGCTCTCGGCCTCGTGCTGTTCCTGGCGCCGAAGCTCGCCTTCCGGATTCTCAGGCTGCAGGTGAAGCCCGAGAAGGCGGCGGCGATCGCCGAAGGGCGTGGCCGCATGTCCGGCTTCTACCTCGGCGTCAGCCTGTGCTGCATTTTGCTAGCGCAGCCATGGCTCTACATGGCGCTCGGCTTCTCCTGGCTGTTCACCGCCTTCGGCCGCTTGCTGTCGATGATGTCGGACGGCGCCAACACGCCTTTCAACTGGGCGTCGATCATTGTGGAACTGGTGCTGGCGGCGTTGCCGCTTGCCTTTGTCTTCGGCTTTTTGCCTTGAATCCAACGGCTTCGGTCGAACTCCACCGCTGGATGCGACAAAAGTGCCTGAAAACCATGCGGAACGACGCATTGCGGTCTTAAAAGGCCTGTGCTAGACGGCAATCGACTTTCGGCCGGGGATAGCGGAAGCCGCGCCTCCGTGCTTGGAAAAATGCAGTAAGGTCAAAGATTTAGCCAGAGTTCTCGCTCGCGCCAACAATCTGCGGCCTGTCAGACAAGAGAAAAGACGGTCCGTGGCCCAATCGTCATCGCCAATCTCAGCTGTCGCAGAACGCTACGCGGGTTCGCTGTTCGAACTCGCCCAGCAGGCAAATTCCGTTGCCAAGGTCGAAGCCGACCTCAACAGTTTCGAAGCGATGCTCGAAGGCAGCGCCGACCTGACGCGCCTGATCAGGAGCCCAGTGTTCTCCAGCGAGGACCAGGCCAAGGCGATCGCGGCGATCGCCGACAAGGCCGGGATCACCGGGCTGACCGGCAATTTCCTGCGCATCGTCGCCAAGAACCGCCGGCTGTTCGCGGTGCCCGGTATGATCAAGGCGTTCCGCCAGATCGCCGCCGAACATCGTGGCGAGGCCGCTGCTGAAGTGACGTCGGCGCATGCGCTGACCGCAGCCCAGCAGACCGAACTGAAGGCGGCGCTGAAGAGCGTTGCCGGCAAGGATGTGGCCATCACGGTCACCGTCGATCCGTCGCTGCTCGGCGGACTGGTGGTCAAGATGGGCTCGCGCCAGATCGATACGTCATTAAAAACCAAACTCAATTCGCTCAAGCTTGCACTGAAAGAGGTCGGCTGATGGACATCCGCGCCGCGGAAATTTCCGCAATTCTGAAAGACCAGATCAAGAATTTCGGCAAGGAGGCTGAGGTCTCCGAAGTCGGCCAGGTGCTGTCCGTCGGTGACGGTATCGCCCGCGTCTACGGTCTCGACAATGTCCAGGCCGGCGAGATGGTCGAGTTCCCCGGCGGCATCCGCGGCATGGCGCTCAACCTCGAAGCCGACAATGTCGGCGTCGTCATCTTCGGCGCCGACCGCGACATCAAGGAAGGCGACACCGTCAAGCGCACCGGCGCCATCGTCGACGTTCCGGTTGGTCCGGGCCTGCTCGGCCGCGTCGTCGACGCGCTCGGCAACCCGATCGACGGCAAGGGCCCGATCAAGGCCGTCGAGCGCAAGCGCGTCGACGTCAAGGCGCCCGGCATCATCCCGCGCAAGTCGGTGCATGAGCCAATGTCGACCGGCCTTAAGGCCATCGACGCGCTGATCCCGGTCGGCCGCGGCCAGCGCGAGTTGGTCATCGGCGATCGCCAGACCGGCAAGACCGCCATCATCCTCGACACGATGCTGAACCAGAAGTCGGTGCACGACAACGGCCCGGAGAAGGAAAAGCTCTACTGCGTCTACGTCGCCGTCGGCCAGAAGCGGTCGACCGTCGCGCAGTTCGTCAAGGTGCTGGAAGAGCGCGGTGCGCTCGACTACTCGATCATCATCGCCGCCACCGCCTCCGATCCGGCGCCGATGCAGTTCCTGGCCCCGTTCGCCGGCTGCACCATGGGCGAATATTTCCGCGACAACGGCATGCATGCGCTGATCAGCTACGACGATCTGTCGAAGCAGGCCGTCGCCTATCGCCAGATGTCGCTGCTGCTGCGCCGCCCGCCGGGCCGCGAAGCCTATCCGGGCGACGTGTTCTATCTGCACTCTCGCCTGCTGGAGCGCGCCGCCAAGCTCAATGACGACAATGGCAATGGTTCGCTGACCGCGCTGCCGATCATCGAGACCCAAGCCAACGACGTGTCGGCCTACATCCCGACCAACGTGATTTCGATCACCGACGGCCAGATCTTCCTGGAAACCAATCTGTTCTTCCAGGGCATTCGCCCGGCGGTCAATGTCGGCCTGTCGGTATCGCGCGTCGGCTCGTCGGCGCAGATCAAGGCGATGAAGCAGGTCGCCGGCTCGATCAAGGGCGAGCTCGCGCAGTACCGCGAAATGGCGGCCTTCGCGCAGTTCGGCTCCGACCTCGACGCTGCCACGCAGCGCCTGCTCAACCGCGGCTCGCGCCTGACCGAACTGCTGAAGCAGCCACAGTTCTCGCCACTGAAGGTCGAGGAGCAGGTCGCGGTGATCTTCGCCGGCGTCAACGGCTACCTTGACAAGCTGGCACTCAACCAGGTCGGCAAGTTCGAGCATGGGCTGCTCAGCCACATGCGTTCGGCCGGCAAGGAGGTGCTCGACGGCATCCGCAAGGAGAAGGCGCTGTCGGACGACCTGCGCGCCAAGCTGAAGGCGGAAATCGACGCCTTCGCCAAGACCTTTGCTTGAACGAAGCCGGACGCACGGGATCAGGTTTGAAGCATGCCTTCATTAAAAGACCTTCGTAACCGTATCGCCTCGGTCAAGGCGACGCAGAAGATCACCAAGGCGATGCAGATGGTCGCCGCGGCGAAGCTGCGTCGTGCGCAGGAAGCGGCGGAAGCGGCACGTCCCTATTCCGAGCGGATGGGCGCGGTGCTTGCCAACATCACCCAGGCAATCGGCGGCGGCGGCGATGCCCCGGCGCTGATGACCGGCACCGGCAAGGACGACGTGCATCTGCTCGTCGTCTGCACCGCCGAGCGCGGCCTGTGCGGCGGCTTCAATTCGCAGATCGCCCGCCTTGCCCGCGACCATATCCGCAGGCTCCTGGCCGACGGCAAGCAGGTCAAGATCATCTGCGTCGGCAAGAAGGGCTTCGACATCCTGCGCCGCGACTATGCATCACTGATCGTCGACCGTGTCGATCTGCGCGAGGTCAGGACGCTGGGCTTCGCCAATGCCGATGCCATCGCCCGCAAGGTCATCCACCTCTTCAACGAGGGCAGCTTCGACATCTGCACGCTGTTCTATTCGCAGTTCAAATCGGTGATCAGCCAGATCCCGACGGCGCAGCAGATCATTCCGGCGGGCGTGGCTTCGGCCGCCGCCGAGACGACCATTGGCGGCAATGCCGTCTATGAGTATGAGCCGGAGCCGGGCGAAATCCTCTCCGACCTCATTCCGCGCAACATCTCGGTCCAGGTCTTCCGCGCGCTGCTCGAAAACGCAGCCGGCGAGATGGGCGCCAAGATGAGCGCGATGGACAATGCGACGCGCAACGCCGGCGACATGATCAACAAACTGTCGATCACCTACAACCGCCAGCGGCAGGCGCAGATCACCAAGGAATTGATCGAAATCATTTCGGGCGCCGAGGCGCTCTAGGCACGCTCGCAAGAAGGTCATCGACCTTCCGGCGTGCGAAAAACAAAGAGACGAAAAAGGGCAAAGACGATGGCGAAAGCAGCGACCCCCCAGAAGGCAGCCTCGAAGACGGCGGCCCCCAAGGCGGCAGCGCCGGCAAAGGCTCCGGCAGCAGCAGCGAAGGCGGCTCCGGCCAAGAAGGCGCCAGCACCTGCCAAGGCCGCCGCGGCCAAGGCACCAACCGCAACCATCAAGAAGACTGGTGCGGTCGGCAAGGTTCGCCAGGTCATCGGCGCCGTCGTCGACGTGCAGTTCGGCGAGCACCTGCCGGCGATCCTGAACGCGGTGGAGACGGTCAATGTCGGCAACCGCCTCGTGCTCGAGGTCGCCCAGCATCTCGGCGAGAACACCGTGCGCTGCATCGCCATGGACTCGACCGAAGGCCTGGTCCGTGGCCAGGACGTCTATGACACCGGCGCGCCGATCACCGTGCCGGTCGGCCCGGGCATGCTCGGCCGCATCATCAACGTCATCGGCGAGCCGGTCGACGAAGAAGGCCCGGTCGACGGTATCGAAATGCGCGCCATCCACCAGCCGGCTCCGACCTATGTCGAACAGTCGACTGAAGCGCAGATCCTGGTCACCGGCATCAAGGTTCTCGACCTGCTCGCGCCCTACGCCCGCGGCGGCAAGATCGGCCTGTTCGGCGGCGCCGGCGTCGGCAAGACGGTGCTGATCCAGGAACTGATCAACAACGTCGCCAAGGCGCATGGCGGCTTCTCGGTGTTCGCCGGCGTCGGCGAGCGCACCCGCGAGGGCAACGACCTCTATCACGAGTTCATCGAGTCCGGCGTCAACAAGAAGGGCGGCGGCGCTGGTTCCAAGGCGGCACTCGTCTATGGCCAGATGAACGAGCCGCCGGGCGCGCGTGCCCGCGTCGGCCTGACCGGTCTGACCGTCGCCGAATATTTCCGCGACCAGGGCCAGGACGTGCTGTTCTTCGTCGACAACATCTTCCGCTTCACGCAGGCGGGCTCGGAAGTGTCGGCGCTGCTCGGCCGTATTCCTTCGGCCGTGGGCTATCAGCCGACGCTGGCAACCGACATGGGCGCGCTGCAGGAACGCATCACGACCACGACCAAGGGCTCGATCACTTCGGTGCAGGCGATCTACGTGCCGGCCGACGACTTGACCGACCCGGCGCCGGCAACGTCCTTTGCCCACCTCGACGCGACGACCGTGCTCAACCGCGCGATCTCGGAAAAGGGCATCTACCCGGCCGTCGATCCGCTGGATTCGACCTCGCGCATGCTCGACCCGATGGTCGTCGGCGAAGAGCATTACCAGGTCGCCCGCCAGGTGCAGTCGATCCTGCAGCGCTACAAGTCGCTGCAGGACATCATCGCCATCCTGGGCATGGACGAGCTGTCGGAAGAGGACAAGCAGACGGTGGCCCGCGCCCGCAAGATCGAGCGCTTCCTGTCGCAGCCGTTCTTCGTCGCCGAAGTGTTCACGGGTTCGCCGGGCAAGCTGGTCGACCTCGCCGACACCATCAAAGGCTTCAAGGGCCTTTGCGCCGGCGACTACGATCACCTGCCGGAAGCTGCCTTCTACATGGTCGGCGGCATCGAGGAAGCGGTCGAGAAGGCACAGCGCCTGGCGGCCGAAGCGGCTTGATGAACACTAGCGGACCCGAATACGCTCCAGGCGATCGGGTCCGACTACTCCGGCTCAGCGATGAGTTTCTTTCGGGCTTGCCAGAAGAAGACGTCGCAGAGCTAAACACTCTCATCGGTCGAGAGTGGACTGTGGAGGAATGGCACGAAAAACTCGGTCAGTTGGAGATCACCAGCTCTCTGAGCCATCGGCAACCATACATTTCGTGTGGGTGCCGCCCGAATGGGTTGAACGGATAGAATAATGGCTGAAGCTTTCCAATTCGAACTGGTCTCGCCGGAGCGCCTCTTGGTTTCCGAGCAGGTCGAATCCGTCGTCATTCCGGGCGCCGAAGGCGAGATGACGGTCATGGCGCACCACGCGCCGGTCATGACCACGATCAAGCCGGGCGTCGTCACGGTAAAGACCGCCGCCGGCAAGGAAGAACGCTACGTGGTGTTCGGCGGCTTTGCCGACATCGTTCCGGCCGGCTGCACGTTGCTTGCCGAATCGGCGGTCGCCGTCGGCGACATCGACCGCGCCGACCTGGCACGCCGCATCCAGGAAGCCAGGGAAGACGCAGCCGACGCCAAGGACGACGAGGCCCGCAGCAAGGCCGAGCAGTTCCTTAGCCAGCTCACCACGCTGGAAGGCGCCATCCTGCCGGCCTGAGGGCGGCGCAGAACGAGTGCTCTGGAGCGATTCTTCGCGCCCGCCTTTGTCTTGCCGGACATCTCCCCCACAAGAAGGGGAGATTGGCCGTCACTACGCTTTCGCCAATCTCAAACGTTACAGAACTTGCGCCGGCACCAGAGCCGCCGATCTACCTCCTCGTTGGGGAGATGTCCGGCAGGACAGAGGGGGAGTTGTCCCGCCGCCGTCAATGCTTTGGGCTGCTGCTATCAAGGCCGCAATCCGATTCGAGTCGGCGCCAAGTCGCCCTACGGCGTATCGCTCTCTATGCCGAGCGCTGCGAAGGCCAGAACCGGACCGTCCCGGCGCAGATGCACGAGATGGACGGCCACGAGCTCGATCAGCGTCTGGCGTTCGGCGTGGTCGCTGGCGAAGCCGGCCAGGTCGAACACTGCCGCCACGGTTTCGTTCGCTGGCAGTTGCTTGCGCAAGAGTGGCGTCAGCGCCGCGTCGAGCGGATCGGTAAAGTGAGCTTCCGGCAAGGTTTTGCCACGCGCCGCGCAGGCGGCGATCCAAGCGGCCACCACCAGTGTGAGATGCACCTGTTCAGTGCCGGCTTCGATGCACTCGACGGCGGAGGCGACGATGCGCTGCGGCAGTTTCTGGCTGCCATCGTTGGCGATCTGCGCCGTGCGGTGGGCAAGAGCGGTATTGGAAAAACGCTCGGTGAGCTCTGCCGTATAGGCGCTTGTGTCGAGCCCGGCATCCTCCGGCAGCGTCGGGATGGCTTCGGCCCACAAAGCATCCACGAACTGCCGGATCGCCGGATCGGCGAAGGCGCGGTCGACCGTCGCATGACCGCTGAGCAGGCCGAGATAAGCGATCGCCGAATGCGAGCCGTTGAGCAGTCTGAGCTTCATGTCTTCAAATGGCCGGACATCGCCGACCATGGTGGCGCCGAATTTTTCCCAGGCCGGCCGGCCGGCCGGGAAATCGTCCTCGATCACCCATTGGCAGAATGGCTCGGTCATCACCGGCCAAGCGTCCTCGACGCCGAGATCAACGGCGATCCTCGTCCGGTCGGCATCGGTGGTTGCCGGCACAATGCGGTCGACCATGCTCGACGGGAAGGCGACCTCGTCGGCGATGTGGCCGGCGAGCGAGGCATCGCCTGAAGCGGCGAGCCGGGCATCACTCGTGAGCCCTGCATCGCGCAGTGCCGCAAACTCAACCAGCAGCCGGTGCAATGTGGCGCCGTTGGCCGGGAGATTGTCGCAGCAAAGCACGGTGAAGGGTGGCGTGCCGGCGGCGCGGCGGCGCGCCAGCGCCTCGGCGAGAAACCCATGCGCGGTCTTCGGCGCATGCGGATTCGCCAGATCATGGACAATGTCGGGATGGGCGGCGTCCAGCCCGCCGCCCGCTGCGCGCAGATAGGCTTTCTCGGTGATCGTCAGCGTGACGATGCGGGTGCGCGGATCGGTGAGCACGGCCAGCACTGCGCCGGGATCCTCCGGCGCCACCAGCATCGACAGGATCGAGCCGACGACGCGCAGTTGTTCGCCGCCGCTGCTCCTGACCGCCAGCGTGTAGAGCCCGTCTTGCGGCGCCAGCGCATCGCGCGTGTCGGGGCTGCGCAAGGAAACGCCGACAATGCCCCACTCCGTCTCGCCCGCCGCCAGGCAGTCGTCGACATAGACAGCCTGGTGGGCGCGGTGGAAGGCGCCGACGCCGAGATGGACGATGCCCGGCGCGATGCCGTTGCGGTCATATGACGGTACTACGGTGGCAGCAGGCAGTTGCGGCACCGTGGCGTTGGACAGGCGTTTGTTTGTCATGGCGTGGCGTGTCCGATCGGACGTCGTTAAATCGTCCCGAAGATGGGTCGGCAAGCGGCGTATCATCCGCATTCCTGCCACACAATGGGTTGAAAAGTCATCATACAACAATCTAATTTTTGTATGTTGACATTATTTCTTCTCGACCCTACCGATAGCGACCTTGGGAGGACCAACGTGGCAGGATTGACGGATCCGAATCTGCTGTTTGCCGCCGAAGGGCGCCCGCTTGCGCTCGCGCGCGACCTCTATACCGGGGTCAAGGATCTGCCGATCGTCAGCCCGCACGGCCACACCGACCCGCGTTGGTATGCGCTCAACGAGCCGTTCCCCGATCCGGCGCATTTGCTCGTCGTGCCCGATCACTACATTTTCCGCATGCTGTTCAGCCAAGGCGTGCGGCTGGAGGAGCTCGGCGTGCCGACCTTGGACGGCGGGTCTGTGGAGACCGACGGCCGGGCGATCTGGCGGCGCTTTGCCGAACATTATTTTCTGTTTCGCGGCACGCCGACCCGGCTGTGGCTCGACCATGTGTTCGCTCATCTGTTCGGCATCGACGAGCCGCTGAGTGCCGGCACGGCGGACCGCTACTACGATACGATCGCAGCATTGCTGCAACGCGACGACTACCGCCCGCGCGCGCTGTTTGAGCGCTTCAACATCGAGGTCATCGCGACGACCGAAGGCGCGCTCGACGACCTCAAATGGCACAGGATGATCCGCGACAGCGGCTGGCAGGGCCGCGTCGTCACCGCCTACCGGCCGGATGCCGTCGTCGATCCCGATTTCGAGGGGTTTTCCGCCAATCTCGACCGGCTCGGCGAAATCACCGGCTGTGATACCGGCACATGGGTCGGCTATCTCGATGCGCACCGCCAGCGCCGCGCCTATTTCAAGGAGTTCGGCGCGACCTCGTCCGACCACGGCCATCCGACGGCGGAAACCGCCAATCTCTCCGATGCCGCGGCCGCGGAACTGTTCGACCGCATCCGCCGCGGCTCGGACGACGAGCGCGAGCGAAAACTGTTTCGCGCCCAGATGCTGACCGAGATGGCCAAGATGAGCCGCGATGACGGGCTGGTGCAGCAGATACACCCCGGCTCCTGGCGCAATCATTCGCCTGGGATCTTCCAGAAATTCGGGCGGGACAAGGGTTTCGATATCCCGGCCCGGACCGACTATGCGGCGGCGCTGAAGCCGCTGCTCGACTGGGTCGGATTGGAACGCGATCTCACCGTCATTCTCTTCACGCTCGATGAAACCAGCTATGCGCGCGAGCTGGCGCCGCTCGCCGGTGTCTATCCGGCGCTGAAGCTCGGGCCGGCCTGGTGGTTCAATGACAGCCCAGAGGGCATGCGCCGGTTTCGCGAAATGACCACCGAGACGGCCGGCTTCTACAACACGGTCGGCTTCAACGACGACACCCGCGCCTTTCCGTCCATACCCGCGCGTCACGACGTGGCGCGCCGGGTCGACTGCGCCTTCCTAGCGCGTCTCGTGGCCGAGCACAGGCTGCGCGAAGACGAGGCGCATGAGCTGGCGCGGGAGCTTGCCTATACGCTTGCAAAAAAGGCGTACCGGCTCTGAGCCGGGCGCAACGATCTAAAAGGGAGGAAGTCATGTTGCATTTTTCGAAATTGACGGCAGCCACATTCGCCTTCGGCTCGCTGATTATCGGCATCGCCAACGCCGAAACCGTGCTGCGCTCGGCCGACACCCATCCGGACGGCTATCCAACCGTCGAGGCGGTCAAATATATGGGCGACCTGATCAAGGAGCGCACCAGCGGCCGCTATTCGGTCGAGGTCTATCATTCCGCGCAGCTCGGCGAAGAGAAGGACACGATCGAGCAGACGCAGACCGGCGTCATCGACCTCAATCGTGTTTCGATGGGGCCGTTCAACGGCATCGTGCCGGAGACGCAAGTGCCGTCGTTGCCTTACATCTTCCGCTCGGTCGAGCAGATGCGCCATGTCATGGACGGGCCGATCGGCGACCAGATCCTGAAAGCGTTCGAGGCGCACGGCCTGGTCGGCCTGGCCTTCTATGATTCCGGCGCGCGCTCCTTCTACAACACCAAGAAGGACATCACCTCGATCGCCGACCTGAAGGGCATGAAGTTCCGCGTCATCCAGTCGGATGTCTTCGTCGACATGGTCAATGCGCTCGGCGCCAACGCAACGCCGATGGCCTATGGCGAGGTCTATTCGGCGCTGGAAACCGGCGTCATCGACGGCGCCGAGAACAACTGGCCGAGCTTTGAATCCGCCAAGCACTACGAGGTCGCCAAGCACTACACGATCGACCAGCATCAGATCGTGCCGGAGGTGCTGGTGATGTCGAAGGCGAGTTGGGACAAGCTGTCGCCCGAGGATCAGACGATCGTCAAGCAGGCGGCCAAGGACAGCGTCGTCAAGATGCGCGAACTGTGGGATGCGCGGGAGAAGAAGTCGCGCGACATCGTCGAAAAGGCCGGCGTCAAGGTCAGTGAGATCGACAAGCAGCCGCTGATCGACGCGATGAAGCCGGTCTACGACAAATATCTGTCGACGCCCGAGCTGAAGGATCTCGCCGCACGCATCCAGGCAACCGAGTGAGTTTGATTGCGGGGCCGGCTATCGCGGCCGCCCGCAACCATTTTGACAGGTTTGGGGAGGGCCAGATGGCGACAGAACCGGCAAGCAGCAAGACGCTGCCCATGCAGCGCGTCAGCGCCGCTCTTTCGAGAGTCTGCGACGGCGCCTTGTACCTGGCCGGTATCGGGCTGGTCGCCATGACAGCACTTGTCGCCTACCAGGTGTTCTCCCGTTTCGTGCTCAACGCGTCGCCGAGCTGGACCGAGACCAGCGCCATCATGGTGATGAGCTGGTTCATCTTCCTCGGCGCCGCCGTCGGCGTGCGCGAGAATTTCCACATGGGATTCGACGTGCTGCTCTATGTCCTGCCCAAGGGCAGCAAGGGCGCGTTGCGGACCATCTCCGACCTTGTCGCGTTCGCCTTCGGCATCGGCATGGTGTGGTACGGAATGAAGCTGGTTGCGCTGACCTGGCATTCGACGATCCCGGCGCTCGGACTTCCCGGCGGCTTCGACTACCTGCCGCTGACCGTGGGCGGTGTGCTCATCAGCCTGTTTTCGCTGGAGCGCATGCTGCTCAGATGGGCTGGGGTCGACGTCGACAAGGATATCAATCTCGAAGCGGTGCCCGAAATGCCAGCGGTGCAGGAGGCGTAGATGGAAATCTGGATCCTGTTCGGCGTCTTCACATTGCTTATGTTCATAGGCACGCCGATCGCGTTCTGCCTCGGCGCCGCCAGCTTCGCCACCATCGTCTATCTCGGCCTGCCGCCGCTGGTGGTGTTCCAGCGGCTGAATTCCGGCATGAGCGTGTTTTCGCTTATGGCGATCCCGTTCTTCATCTATGCCGGCGATCTGATGGTGCGCGGCGGTATCGCCCAGCGCATCGTCGCCTTCGCCGGCTCGCTCGTCGGGCATATGCGCGGCGGGCTCGGCCAGGTCAACATCATCGCCGCAACCATGTTCGGCGGCATTTCCGGTTCGGCGGTGGCCGAGGCGGCGGCTGTCGGTGGGTTGATGATTCCGCAGATGAAGGAGCGCGGCTACGGCGCCGACTACGCCGTCAACGTCACCTCGATGGCCGCGCTGATCGCGCTCTTGTTGCCGCCGTCGCAGAACATGATCATCTATTCGATTTCGGGTGGCGGCAAGATCTCGATCGCCGACCTGTTCACCGCCGGCATCCTGCCGGGCCTTCTGCTCGCCGCGTCGCTGATGGTCACCGCCTATGTCGTGGCGCGCCACCGCGGCTATCCGACCGAACCCTTTCCCGGCTTCGCCAGGGCGGGCCGGTTGTTCCTCATCTCCATTCCCGGACTGCTGCTTATCGGTATTATTTTCGGCGGCGTCCGCTCGGGCGTCTTCACGGCCAGCGAAAGCTCCTGCATCGCCGTCATCTACGCTCTGCTGGTCACCGTCCTTGGCTATCGCACAATGCGGTGGAACGACTTCGTCCACGCCACGAAGGGTGCGGTGCGGACCACGGCAATGGTGCTGTTGATCATCGGCATGGCGGCTTCGTTCAGCTGGCTGATGGCCTACCTCAGGGTGCCGGCTGCCTTGATCGCCGGCATGAACGCCATCTCCACTGATCCGCTGATCGTGCTCCTGCTGCTCAACGTGCTGATGCTCCTGCTCGGCACCTTCATGGACATGGGGCCGATGATCATAATCTGCACGCCGATCTTCCTGCCGCTGGTGACGCATTATGGCGTCGATCCGGTGCATTTCGGCGTCATCACCATCCTCAATCTCGGCATCGGGCTAAACACGCCGCCGGTCGGCACCGTGCAATTCGTCGCCTGCGCCGTCGGCAAGATCACGGTGTGGGAAGCGATGCGCTCGATCTGGCCGTTCTATGGCGCCGGTATCGTAGTTCTGGGGCTGGTGACGTATATTCCGGCGATCTCGCTCTGGCTGCCGAGCGTGTTCAAATAGGGGAGCGACATGGCATCGGACACCGCTGTTGACCTCAGGGTCGAGCGCAAGCCCAAGCTTTCGGAGACGGTCGTCGCGGCGATCCGCAAGCAGCTGCAAGCGGGCGAGATCCAGCCGGGGCAGAAGCTGCCGACCGAGGGCCAGCTGACCGAGACCTTCGGCGTCAGCCGCACCGTAATCCGCGAGGCGCTGGCCAAGCTTGCCGCCGACGGGCTGGTCGAGCCGCGCCAGGGCGCCGGCGTCTTCGTCACCGAGCACATTTCGACGATGTTCGGGGCTCTTGCCGCCGACATGGGCAGCAAGGATTCGATCGCGCTCAACGTGCTCGAAGTCCGTCTGGCGATCGAGATCGAATCGGCCGGACTTGCCGCCATCCGCCACAACGCGGCGCAGGAAGCGGCGATCCAGGAAGCCTTCTTCGAGTTCGAGCGGCTGCTGCTTGCCAGCGAGCCGACCGGCCCCGCCGACCTTGCTTTCCACCGGGCGATCGCCAGCGCCACCAACAATCCGTTCTATGTCGAGATGCTCGACGTGCTTGGAAGGCGCGCCATTCCTTGCGACGTCACCTCGCCGTGGTCGACCGAGCTCGTACAGTCCGACAGCTACCAGCGCGGGCTGCAGCGCGAGCATCTGGTGATCCTGAACGCGATTTCGGGCGGCGATGCGGCGGCCGCGCGCGAAGCGATGCGCGCGCATCTTTCCGCCAGCCAGCAGCGCTATCGCGAGCGCCTGCAGGCGCGGCAGGCCTTCTACGCCAACTCGGTGAAAGCCGCCTCGACAGAGTGAAGATTTCAAGCAAGGTAGCAATGGACCAGAAACACACCGAATTTTCCTCGCGCTTCGCCATTGACCCGGCCGCCGCGGCGGCCATGGGCACCGATGAGCTGCGCCACCATTTCCATATCGACGGGCTGTTCCAGGCCGATCGCGTCAGCCTGACCTACACTCACTACGACCGCATGATCGTCGGCGGTGCGATGCCGGTCGGTTCGGTGTTGCCGCTGGAAGCGATCAAGCCGACCGGCACGAAAACGTTCCTCGATCGCCGCGAACTGATCGCAGTCAGCATCGGCGGCGCCGGCACTGTCACAGCGGATGGTCTCCCCTATGAGCTGGCGTCGCGCGATATGCTTTATCTCGGCATGGGCACGCAGCAGGTGTCGTTCGCTTCAGCAAATGCCGACAAGCCGGCTAAGTTCTATCTGCTGAGTGCACCGGCGCATCACACCTATCCCAGCCGCCTGATCCGGATCGGCGACGCCAAGCGGCTCGATCTCGGCAGCAAGGATACCTGCAACGAACGCTCGATCTTCCAGTTCATCCATGCCGAGGGCGCAAAGACCTGCCAGCTGGTGGTCGGCATGACGCAGCTGGCGACAGGCTCCATCTGGAACACCATGCCGTGCCATGTGCATGACCGGCGCATGGAGGCCTATCTCTATTTCGACCTGCCGGAGACGGCGCGGGTGTTTCATTTCATGGGCGAGCCGGATGAAACACGCCATCTGGTGATGCGCAACGAGGAGGTGGTGCTGTCGCCGGGATGGTCGATCCATTCGGGCGCGGGCACCTCCAGCTACGCCTTTGTCTGGGCGATGGCCGGCGACAATGTCGACTATACCGACGTCGACCCGGTGGCGCTGGACGAATTGCGATGAGTGACCTCTCGGCCTTCAGCCTTGCCGGCAAACGCATCCTGGTCACCGGCGCCAACACCGGCATCGGCCAGGGCATTGCCGTCTCGGTCGCACGCGCCGGTGGCCGGGTGATCGGCGTCGGCCGCTCGGCGATGGACGAGACGGCTGAAAAGGTCGCGGCGACAGGTGGACGATTCGAAGCGATGCACTGCGACCTTGGTGACCCGATGGCTGCCCAGGCGATGCTCGACCAGGTTTGGAATGAAGGCGGGCCGCTCGACGGCCTGGTCAACAATGCCGGCATCATCCGCCGTGCCGATGCTGTCGATTTGACCGAGACCGACTGGGATGATGTCATCGACGTCAATCTGAAGACGGTTTTCATGCTCAGCCAGGGCTTTGCCAGGCGCGCGCTTGCCGATCCGGGACGGCGCGGCAAGATCGTCAACATCGCCTCGGTGCTCAGCTTCCAGGGTGGCATCCGGGTCGCCTCCTACACTGCCTCGAAACATGGCGTGCTCGGCATCACAAGGCTGCTCGCCTGCGAATGGGCGGCAAAAGGCATCAACGTCAACGCCATCGCACCGGGCTATATCGAAACCAACAACACCGAAGCGCTGCGCGCCGATCCCGACCGCAGCGCCGCGATCCTGGCGCGCATTCCCGCGGGGCGCTGGGGCGAACCGGAAGACATTGGCGATGCCGCCGTCTTCCTGCTGGCGCCGGCGTCCAACTACATGCATGGCGCCGTGGTGCCGGTGGATGGCGGCTGGCTGGCGCGATGAGGAAATGACCATGACCGGTACAAAAATCTTTTCGCATGCCGGTGAGGGAGCCTGGACGCCAACGCCGGATGGCAACCGCAGACGCGTCCTGCTCACGACTGACGAGCTGATGATGGTCGAGTTCGCCTTCGACAAGGGCGGTGTCGGCGCGCTGCATTCGCACCCGCATGTGCAGGCGAGCTACGTCGCCGAAGGCCGCTTCGAGGTCACCATCGACGGCAGGAGCGAAATTCTGGACGCGGGCAGCAGCTTCATCGTCCCGTCCAACCTGGTGCATGGCGTCAAGGCACTCGAGGCTGGGCGTCTGGTCGACAGTTTCACGCCGCACCGCGCCGATTTCCTCGGCTGACCTTTTTCGGCCCATTCCAGAAATGGAAAACCCGCGCCTCCGGAGAGGCGCGGGTGTGTTGCCTGGGCGCTTGTAGCGCCGCGGTACTCAAAACATCGCCGCAGGACCGCAACCGTGCCGCATGATGGTGAAAATATACTTAACAGGGCTGGAACTGCCCAGCTTTATCGGCCAAGCAGGACAGCAGGTCCTTGGCGACTCGAACGCCGGCGGAATCGGGCGGACGGATCCAATCCGCGCATGCACTTCAACAGCGGGCGACAAGGTGATGCAGACATCGACGGCAAGCGCCCCGGCGGACGGACACGATGCCAGGCGGCGCGTCCTGAAGGACGTGTTCGGCTTCGACGACTTCCGTCCCGGCCAGGCAGCCGTGACGGAAGCGTTGTTGGCCGGGCGTCACGTGCTGGCCGTCATGCCGACCGGCGCCGGCAAGTCGCTTTGCTACCAGGTTCCGGCGCTGGTTCTGGGCGGGCTCACCATCGTCGTTTCGCCGCTGGTGGCGCTGATGCAGGACCAGGTCGCGGCGCTGCGCCTGGCCGGCGTTGCCGCCGACACGATCAATTCCTCGTTCGACCGCGAGGCCAATGTCGCGGCATGGCGGCGCGTTGCGTCGGGCCAGACGCGGCTGCTCTATCTCGCGCCGGAACGGCTGATGACCGATCGCATGCTCGACGCGCTTGCCAGGCTGGACATCAGCCTGATCGCCATCGACGAGGCGCATTGCATCTCGCAATGGGGGCCGGCGTTCCGGCGCGAATATGAGGAGCTGTCGCGGTTGCGCGACATCTTTGCGAAAGTGCCGATCATCGCGCTGACGGCGACGGCGGACGAGGCGACGCGCACCGACATAGAAGCGCGGCTGTTTGCCGGGCGCGTCGAGACGCTGGTGCTGGGTTTCGACCGGCCGAACATCAAGCTCGGCATCGAGCCCAAGCAGGACAGCAAGCGCCAGCTTTTGGATTTCGTGCGGCGTCATGCCGGCCGCAGCGGCATCGTCTACTGCCTGTCGCGCAAGAAGACGGAGGATGTCGCGGCGTTCCTCGAGAAGAACGGCGTCACCGCGCTCGCCTATCATGCCGGCATGAGCAAGGAGGCGCGCGACGCCAACCAGAACAGCTTCATGACCTTGCCCGGCGTGGTGATGGTGGCGACCATCGCCTTCGGCATGGGCATCGACAAGCCTGATGTCGCCTATGTCTTCCACACCGATCTGCCGGGCAGTCTCGAAGCCTACTATCAGGAGATCGGCCGCGCCGGCCGCGACGGGCGGCCGGCGGAGGCGCGCATGCTTTTCGGCCTCGGCGATATCCGCATGCGCCGGCTTTTCATCGAGGACGAGGCGACGCCGGCGGAGCACAAGAGGCGCTCGCATGGCCGGCTCGACACCTTGATCGGCTATTGCGAGACGGCCGAGTGCCGGCGCCAGGTACTGCTCGGCTATTTCGGCGAGGAAGCCTCGTCCTGCGGCAATTGCGACAACTGCCTGGACGAGGCACCACGGGCGGATGGCGGGGCGGAAGGGCGGATCATCCTGACCGCGATCGCCGAGACCGGCGAACGCTTCGGCGCTGCCCATGTCATCGATGTCCTGCTACGCCATGAAACCGAGAAGATCCTGGCCAGAAGCCATCACAGGCTCGCCAGCTTCGGCAGCGGTGTGGCGCACAAGAAGGATTTCTGGCTGTCGCTGATACGGCAGCTCGTAGCCGGCGGGTTTCTAATGCCGGATCCGGACGGCCATGGCGGCCTCGCCATCGCCGAGAAGGGCCATGCGCTCGGACGTGGCGAGGTTTCGTTCCTATACCGCGTCGAGACGCGGCAGCGCCGCGGCAAGATGCGTTCCGCCCAGGGCGCCGCCATCGATACGGAAGGCCTCGACGCTTCGCTGCTGGCCACGCTCAAGACGCTGCGGCTGCGGCTTGCCAAGGAACGCCAGGTGCCGGCCTATGTGATCTTCTCCGACCGCACGCTGATCGACATGGCCGCGCGCTGCCCAAGCGACCTCGACGCCTTCGCCGAAGTGAACGGCGTCGGGGCGGCGAAGCTCAGGGAGTTCGGTGGGGTCTTTCTCAAAGCAATCGCTGCGCACCAATCCGGTGCATCGGTCTGAAAACCCTCACCAAGTCCCGCGACGATTGTTCGAGGCGTGTACGGCAAGTTCCTGCCTCGCCATCGTCACAACTGTACAGACATGCCGCCGTCAACAGTCAGGACATGCCAGTTTGACGAAGGACGCCGCATCGCTGGCAAGAAAAAGCGCAGCACCGGCGATCTCCCGCGGCCGACCCCAGCGCTGCGGCGGAACCCGCTGGCGGGCGAAGGCAACCATGTCCGGGTTTTCCGCCATTGCGGCTTTCCCGCCATCTTAGCCAACCGAGATGTGTCTCAATAATGCGCGTAGCCGCTCAGCGGACATTTCTGGGTCGCGGGAACCTGGAAGGCGTGTCAACTAGGCGGGCCCACAGTTGCGCATTCGGTGCGCCCAGTCTCGAGGGCCGACTAGGCATTCGTCAACTGTGCGACCGTCCTTGGCCCGGCGCGGGTCGATTTCGGGTTCGTCGACGGCACTGGGCTGAGGCGGCCTGACCGGCAAGGTCGAGCTTGCTTTAAGCTCCAAACGCATCGGTCTGAACGACCGAGTTCGATTTTCAAACCTTCTATTTCAGTTCAATTTGCGGTCTCAACTAAAGGGTTCTTCCACGGCGCTCCGCTATGGTGGGGGCAGATTGCGCTTTGTAACGGCGGCGAAGCGCATATGGGATGACCTATGCTCAAAATCGCAGACAGCGCCAAGGACAGAATACGTCACCTCTGCGATCAATTTCGCTGGGACAAGGGCATTGATCCGATACCAGCCATTATGTGGCTGGACACTGATCTCAATGGCGGAAGGTTTCCGACAGGGGTGATTATTGGTGCGTATACTTCTGCGCAAGGAGGTGAGCTGAGCGGAGAAATTCGAAACGATAACGGACTGGAATACGTCTTAGCGGTGGCCGACGACTACCTACCCAAATTCATCGGAAAGACGCTTTCGTTCGACGGCAACTCGTATCGCCTCGATTAGGGACCAAGTGTCAGCTTCCACCCATAGCGGCCATCCGAACTTATCCGCCCGCATAACTCACGCAATGCCTCTGGTAATGTGGTTCTCATTCTGCCGCACTCGTCTATGGTCGGGGATGGACGCAAGTTTCGAAATCTGTGCCAGAGCGACACTTTTGACAGTCTTCCTTGCCGTTGGCGGACCGGCGGTCGCGAGCGAACTGGCCGCGACGGCATCCAAGCGGATCTCCATATGCCACGGCTATGGTTGCAACTATCGCACCATGCTTGTGCTTGGTTCCGGCGACTACGGTCGCTTCCGCTCTATCTTGCATGCGGGCGCGGGTTCAGCCCAAACCGAGCGTTCCGCTATTTCGAAGGCTGTCCGCTATTTCGAGCAGCGCATTTTTCGGGCCACTGGCGTTCGCGATCTGCCGCAGTCGGAATTCGGTGCATCGCGCATTAGGGGTCAGATGGATTGTGTCGACGAATCGACCAACACGCATGCGCTGCTGGTCTATCTTGCCGAGCGAAAACTGCTGAGGTTTCACAAGGTTGAGGACAATGCCTCGCGCGGCTTGTTTTTCGACGGGCGATATCCCCATTGGACGGCGGTGATCAGCGATCGCGGCGGCACCGAATGGGTTGTGGACTCCTGGTATGCGGCGATGGGCGGCGCGCCGGACATTTTTCCGCTGAGCCAGTGGAAGGTGCGCGGTGTGCTGAAAAGCGGTGCGCTGGATTGACGGCGGGGCGCCTTAACTCAGGTCGGAAAATCCGTTAGCGGACGTGCAGAGTGCATTACCGTTCTCATAGCTGCGGGGGCAAACCCCGATCAGATGAACAATCGTGGAGTAAGTCCGAGATCGCTGGCGCATACCATTGCCTGACGGCATCCGGCTCGGCGGCGGTTGGGCCGACAGATGGAGCCTTCGGTGGTTCTTGTAAGAACTCAAAACTCGTATCACGGTGGAAACCGATGATGGCGTAGAGCACGAAGTCGTTATGAAGGTCTCTTCTGGCCGTGAGTGCAGCGAAGAAGGGCTGATGAATGAAATGCTCGGTTCTCTGCTTGCGGCGGACCTCGGCCTCCCGGTCAATGAGCCCTTCTTCGTGGAGCTTGATGCTGACTTCGTTCAGTCAGTAGTCCGGAGCGACATCAAGGACAGGTTGGTAAGATCCTGTACAGTCGCATTCGCGTGCAAGGCCGCTGGCGAGCAGTGGCGGCGTCGGGTACCGTCAGACAGGATCGTGGCCTCACAGGTAGAGATGGCAATCGGGGTGATGGCGTTCGATGGCTTCGCTGCGAATGGTGATCGCGGACCACGCAATTCCAATTTGCTAGTCAAAGACACTGAATGGCGTTTGATCGACCACGAAGCCGCATTTGGCTTCCGAATGCGGCTCTTTCCGAAATGTGAGCCGTGGAAGGTGGGCAATTTGGAGATAATGAGGCGCTACGGCCAAGACAGCGAGCACATCTTCGCCAAGCAATTGTCAAAGCGCGACGATCTCGATTTCCGGCATGTACGCGACTTTTGGTCAGGCTTGTCGGATGCCCGCTTGGCGCAGTACGACGCTACCTTGCCTGAGGAATGGGGAGCTACACGTCCCAATTTGGCCGAAGCGATACTCCACCTTAAGCAGGTTCGGGACAATATCGATGCGTGTCTGAAAGAACTGGAACGGATCTTGTCATGAAGCGCGAACCATACACCTATTATGATCCTTCGCTATCGCCACGACCCCGTTGGTGGTGAGCAAATCAACGTGGGCATCGTCGTGCATGCTGCGAGAAGCGGGTTCCTCGGCGCGGTCATGCGGCGTTCTTATGGCCGTATTTCAAAGGTGTTTCCGACCTTGGACGGCGCGAGTTGCGCCATGATCTGGCAAGCATCGAGCGGGCGTTCCACAAGCTGGCGAAGTCGAATGTTTCCGGCGACATGGTCGATCAGCCCAATGCTTCTACCCGAACGTCGGCCGGCCCGCGTGATCGGTTCCTCCGTGACGCGGGCCTTTTTCGTTCTCCGACTGTTTCAGCCGGTCGCTGGCCTCGAGACAGGCCATATCGATCAGGTAGGTCAGCAGATCTTCGCCATCCTCGTGCATCCGACGGCGGAGCGCGCTCAGCAGGTCTAGAGTAAAGCGCAGGTTCTCCAGCTTGTTTGGCGAATCCATGACGCGCCTCCTAAGTTGACGATTCGCCTATAATATTAGCGTACGCTTGCGCGAACGTTGCTGCGTGGAAACTGCCTGGGCAGGAGGCCTGGGTTGCAGGCTGTGGTTATGAATCGAATTCCAACCGCTCATGCTCGGGATTTTGATGCCAGATCACCTGCCGCAGGTCGCGTCGGTCGACAAGCTGCCCGCAGTTCCGGCAGACATAGAAATGATCCAGCTCGGCAGCCGGCTCCCTGCCGAGATTCGGCGGGCCGAGTTCGGACAGCTTGGTCATTTTGCAAAGTCGACGGTCTGCGGGTCTTCGTCGACGCAGAATTCGTAAGCGCTTCCACCTTCATCGATCACCCGGAACCAGTGCTGCTGCAATGTCCTCGGAGAGATGGCCTTCCCCGTTATTCCTTCGACAGCAGCGAGGGCATCATTGGCATCCGCATCCCGCGACGTGACGACCTCTTCACCATACAGTTCTTCGACATGATAGCGCGCCATGAGACCGTCTACCTGTTGCCGAAGTGTTTTGCTTCGCGCTCTAACGTCTCGCGGTTGCGGTCGCGGAAATTGCGTTGGGTCTTGTCGTCGGTCATCGTTGGTTTCCTCCGGCGTACAGAACAGAGAACATGCGCGAATGTTCCGGCCTGCTTTTAGCAATGGCTAACGGAACGGAAACGGCTCCTCGCTATTTGAATCAAATTCGAGTTTTTGCGTGGGGCGTTCCGATGCGAAGCCCCATAGATCACTGCTGAAACCCGTAGATCACTGCTAACGGCGCGATGTGGGCCTCTCGGACAACTCGGAGGGGTTCTCTGATAACCTAGCTGAGCGCTGATCGTGAAGTCGCAATTTCTTCTTTTTCGGCTTGGTAGGGTCAATCAGATTTGGCCTTTTCGCTATCAGGTAGTCAGCCCTGTTCGTTCGGTAGTCTTCTTTCTGGACGGACATTTGTATGATCTCCATGGTGGACATCAACGCGGCTGGACGCCGACACGTTCCCAACCTCCCGTGCGAACAAAGCGCTTACGAAGGAACCTAATGCCGCGCGCTAGATTAAGGCGAGATGAGCACGCGCGGCGTCAACTTCTTGCATAAGTCGATTTCCAACAACGTCCCCGAGACCGTGGGCGCGGAGGTGATTTCAGTCGCCGAGTTGACGCAACAGCTATTCGCCGATGCCAAGGCGCGGTAGGAATTAGCAGCGCCGAGATCGAGGAAGAGACGGGAAGCGTCTATGAAGGTGATCCTTGACGCGATCGTTCATCATGACGCGGGCGTGGCGGACTGAGGTAATGAGAGAGATGACAAAGTGGATGTCCTCAAGCGATCATATCGTCTGCAGATCATGCTCAGTGCCGAGGAACTCGCTATCCTGGATGCTTGGCGATTTGAGAAAAGACTGCCGAACCGTGCTGGGGCAGTGCGGGCGTTGCTTCAACGCGGTCTCATAGCGAAGGGGTATGATGCAGAGCGAGGCGCACGTTCGGTCGATTTCGGGGTTCTCAATCGACCCGGCGACTAAAGACGCTGCTATCGCTGAGTTGCGAGCACTTCCAGACGCTGCAGGCACTGCATGTCTACGGATGGGTACGGCTTGCTCCGGAAGTGCCGCGCCAGTCTTTGGCGATGCTGTCCAGAGCCATCCTGATATCGTCTGGACTATCGATCCCGCCGCTGAAAAGGGCGATCAGGCGGCGTGCCAAATGCTCACGCGCAGGGTGCGTGCCTTCCATGCCGGCTTGCTCGCAATAATCGTCTAGAATTCTGGTGAGTGTTGCCAACTGTACGTCGTCAGCCGTTCCGCGAAGAGTCATCGCGCATCTCCCTATTGGCGAAAGCGTGATCTACTCTTCCAAGCACCCGTGTGCCGTACAAGGCGGGCGACAATTTAGGGTACGCCTGTGGAGATGCACTAGCGAGTCATTTATTTCCGGAACTGGAAGGCCCTTGGCAACGTTGCGCCCTTCCTTGGCCTCACAATTGGTCATCGCTTTTGCGGGAAGCGCGGATACTAAAGGAAGCCCTAGTGGTATTGGCCTAACACAGAGTCCGGCTCGGGATTCCCTTGGCAGCGGCGATATTGAGCCGACAATTCGCTTGCCTAGACGTGGCTCGCGGACCTAATCTGAATGTTTGGCGAGCCCACCCCGGCACGCGGTCGGAATGGGTAGCCCGGCTAGACGGGAGGTTACCATGAAAGTTGCATCGCTACTTGCAATCGGCTGGATCGTATCCTGCGGAATCGCCTCCTTTGCTTCGGCAGAGGATGCGCACACTGTGATCACTCCCAACGAGGTTAAGTGGGGCCCGGGCCCAAAAACGCTGCCTGCCGGAGCAGAGGCGGCTGTCTTGTTCGGCGATCCGACCAAGGAAGGTCCGTTTGCCCTTCGGCTCAAATTGCCGGCTGGATATGCGATCCCGCCGCACACGCATCCAGGGCTTGAGGTTGACACAGTAATATCGGGGACCATTAATCTTGGCATGGGCGAGACCGCCGATCGGAGCGCCGCCAAAGCAATTCCTGCGGGCGGCTTCTTCGCTTTGCCGCCCGGCATGGCGCATTTTGCTTACTTCGACGAGGAGACGGTGCTCCAACTCACCAACAAAGGCCCGTGGAGCATCAAGTACATCAATCCGGCGGACGATCCTCGAAAGACGCAATAGCTACGACGGCATAAATCGAACTGCCCCGCCGTGCTCGGCGGCGGGCTGCCATTGCCGAGGCAGGTTGAAGTGGGTACCCAAAGCGGGACTCAGGCCGTGGGTACCAAGCGTTGGATTTTCACCACTAGCGCCCCCTGCTCCTTTTGTCGGGTCTTCCTGGCCGTTAGCGAACAGCAGATAGACGCCCATGCCGGCCAGCAGCAGGCAAGCGGCCATGCCGATTATATCGCGCTGCCGGTAGCGCCAGACGTCGGCGGGCGAACTGCGGTGACGGCCTAAGCCATGCGGCGCTTAGATAGGGCCTCTAATAGGTCCGCTTCCTCCGTGCTCCCGCACCGGAAAACGCTGACGATTTCCTCAGCGAGGTCTTCCCTCTGTTCCGAGTCTTTTTGGGCTAGGCGACGCTCGATACAAAGTTGGTTGAACACCCGCTGGAGCAAGTCCAGATCAGTAGGCTCGAACACTCCGCTGTAACGCGAGAATGGCATAACGGCAGCCCTCATTTTGCCGTCCCTTACCCTATTATTCTGCCACCAACTACGACCAACCTCAAGGCGGTGGCATTCGGGGCAAGCTTCGCCCCCGCAAGGGCGCTTGACGAAAAAGCCCGCCACCGTGAGGCAGCGGGCTCTAATATATCGGGTCGGCGTCGGACCTAATTCATTCCGCCGCGCAAAGCCTTGGTTTCCTCAGCCATGGCGCGGTTGATCTGTTCCCGCACGGGCTTGAGGATGTCCATCGCATAAACCAGAACGTAGCCGATTGAAGCCATGTCCTCTGTCGAGACGTTGGTCGGGTCGGCTTCGAAAGCATTGATGGCCAGCCGCGCAACGCGCATCAGGTCCAACGCATGATCAACCTCGTCGACCGCTTCGGAGCCGGGATACTTGGGATTGAGCGGAGCGTTCATATCCCGCTCTCCACCAGCACTTCCTGCGACTGCAGGTCGTCGGGCCACATGATGATTTCGCCGTCTCCCGATGGCTCGGCGTCGCCGCCTTCCTCTAGGTCGGCGTCGTCCGCTTCCCGGTCGGTGTTATCAGAGCCGCAGACGCCACCACCCACGGCCCAGCCGAGCGTGTATTCATCGTCGCCGATTTCCTCCAGATCGCAATCGGCCTCCATGAGGTCGAGCGCCGTTATTAAGCTCATGGCGCGGTCCAGATGGTCGTTCAGGCGCTTCTGAACCGACTGGCGCCATTCGCGCGGGTCCATCCCCTTCGGCATCCCGAGGGGCTTCAGTGTCCGAACAGGCGCGTTCATTGGCCCGCCTCCCGCTTCACGTGTTCGAGAGCGCGGCTGCCAGCGTCGTGCAGGACGTTGGAGGCGCGGAGGAGTTCACGGGCCAGGTAGAGGCGCCCGAGGCGCGTGCGTAGGCCCGCTGCGGCAAGCAGCATGGCTATTGCGACGTAGGTCATGACGCGCGCTCCCCATCGAGGAAGGCCAGCGCCGACTTCAGCACGTTCTCTGCGCTAGAAGAGCATATGCAATTCTCTTTGAGCGCGTAGCGGATCGCCTCTGCCACACCTTGAAGGCTTGTCGCTGCCGGACAGTCTTTCCACAACCTATCAAAAGCAGGCCCATAGGTTGCTGCTACGAAGGCCTCTTCATTGCCCATGTCTATCAGGTCGCTCGGGATCGCCGCGAATTCGGCCGCCCGGGCGTTATATTCGGCGATGGCGTCGACGAGCGGGTCGGGCGACACGGCCGGCGCCGCTATGGCGGCTCCTATCGCCGGAACGGAGGCTATTGCCGCCAGAAATAGGGCGCGGCGGGAGAATCTTCCGATGATCGGGCTTTCAGTCTGGTCAAAAAAGCGGTGCATATCCAAGTCTCCTTCGGTTGCATTTTCCTTGGGAAACGCATTGGGAAGGAGGCAAACGACGTCGACAACTATCCTACAAAATCAATCTGTTAGGAGAGAAATCTGGCGGAGAGGGAGGGATTCGAACCCCCGATGCCCTTGCGAGCATGCCGCATTTCGAGTGCGGTGCATTCGACCACTCTGCCACCTCTCCGCGGTCATGGTCCGCCGTTGCCGGCGCGGCGCACTAGATAACGGCTGGGCGGGCAGGTTACAAGGCCCTATCTGCCTGATTTCCGGCTTCTGCGAACCGCTGCGGGATCGCGATGGCGCGAAGCTTTCGAGGCAAGATGTTTCACGGGTGTCCTCGTCGCCTTGCTGGCAGCAATAGCGTGGCGGCCGATGATGGTGCGCCGGGCGCGTCAGAGATACAGCCGTTTGCCTTGACTTCGGGCCAACCTTCGGTTAGGGACAGCGCGCAATCGGCGTGGAGGGTTCTTCCGCGCCGCTTGTTTTTTGAACCCGCAGACTGACAAAAAGACGGCCGAACCGCCTGAAGCGGTTCATCAAGGCCGACCGAACAGCGAAAGGCAAAAAATGTTCGCAGTCATCAAAACGGGCGGCAAGCAGTATCGCGTCGCCGCCAACGATCTCCTGAAGATCGAGAAACTCGAAGCCCAGGTCGGCGATATCGTCGAGATCGGCAATGTGCTTGCGCATGGCGAGGGCGAGAACGTCACCTTCGGCGCGCCATTCGTCGACGGCGCCACGGTCACCGCCGAAGTCGTCGAGCAGGGCAAGAACCGCACCGTCATCGCTTTCAAGAAGCGGCGCCGGCAGAATTCGCGCCGCAAGATCGGCCACCGCCAGCTTTTGACCACCGTCCGGATCGCCGAGATCCTGCTGGGTGGCGCCAAGCCGATGAAGAAGGCCGCGGCGAAGCCGGAAGCCAAGGCGGAGGCCGCCGTCGAGGCGAAGGCCGAGGCCGCGCCGAAGCAAGCCAAGGCCAAGAAGGAAGCCAAGGCTGAGGCTGCTCCGAAGGAAGAAGCCAAGGCCGAGACCGCCGCCGCCGCGCCGCTGTTCAAGGCACCGAAGGGCGAGCCGGACGACCTGACCGTGATCAAGGGCATCGGCCCGGTCGCAGCCAAGGATCTCGCCGAGCAGGGCATCATCACCTTCGCGCAGCTCGCCAAGCTGACCGACAAGGATGTGGCCAAGATCGACGAGCACATGCCGTTCAGCGCCGACCAGATCAAGGACTGGCGCGAGCAGGCCAAGGAGCTGGCGAAGAAGTAAGGCGAACCGGCGAAACGCTCGCCGGATCGGGCTTGAAACGGAACGCGAACGCGTTCATAAGACCATTCAAGCGCCCCCAGGGCGCATCGGAGTTAGTTAGATGGCACACAAGAAAGCTGGCGGTTCGTCGCGCAATGGTCGCGACTCGCATTCCAAGCGTCTCGGCGTGAAGAAGTTTGGCGGCGAAGCCGTGATTCCGGGCAACATCATCATCCGTCAACGCGGTACCTCGTGGCATCCCGGCGTCAATGTCGGCATGGGCACGGATCACACCTTGTTTGCGCTGGAAGCTGGCGCAGTCACCTTCAACAAGAAAGCCAACGGCCGAACCTACGTATCGGTGAACCCGATTTCCAAAGCAGCGGAGTAGCCGGTTCCGCACCACAACACCGGCGCCCATCTCGGGAACCGGTGTCTGGCCAGGCCAGGAAAAGGATCAGGGGAGATGGGTTTCCATCTCCCCTTTTTCTTGCGCCTGGAGGACTTTGACATGGTTGCCGAAGCGGACGACACGGACGATGAAAGTTACGCGATAGATTGCCCGGTACTGGCCACCGAGCGGCTGGTCATGCGGCGCCCGCGCGAAAGCGATATTGGGCAATTGGTGGCGCTCGCCGACAATCGCCACATCGCCGAAATGCTGGCCCGCATGCCGCATCCCTATGGTGAGGCCGAGGCGCGGGCCTTCCTTGCCATGACGGCATCGCGCCGCGCCGGCATTGTCTATGCGCTGACGCTTGCCGGGTCCGACACTTTCGTCGGCTGCGCCGGGCTCAACACCACCGATCGCGGGCTGGAACTCGGCTATTGGATCGGCGAACCCTACTGGAAGCGCGGCTATGCGACGGGGCCGCGCACGCACTGGTCGACCTCGCCTTCCAGAGAACCACGGTTCAGGTGCTGCAGGCCTCGACGCGGGTCATCAATCCGGCCTCACGCCGGGTCATCCACAAATGCGGGTTCCAGTATGCCGGGCAGGGCATGTTGAACTCGATCGTCGCCGGCCAGGTGCCTGTCGAGCGCTACCGGCTCGACAGGAAGACGTGGACGAGCCTCAGGAACTGGGTGCACTTTTAGGTGTGTCGATATTCAGGTGAGTCCGGCCTGCGAATGGCGGTTTCCTGCGCTTCCGGTGCTAACGTACTTAAGTACGCTCCGCTCCGGTTCTCGGAATCCGCCATTCTCGGCGCGGCCTGACCTGAATCTCGACACACCTCGGCGCATGGCCGCGAAACCAAGGGTTTGGAAGGCATCATCGGCAAAGTCAGTAGTTGACTAAACTCGAGGTCAGGTCGTCTCGAGCCAGACCGGCAAATGGTCCGAGCCGACCGCCTCCCGGTCGACCCACAGGCGCTTCAGCGCTCCGGCGAGCGAGGCTGAGGTGAAGACATAGTCGATGCGTTTGTGGCGGCTCGCATCATCGGGTCGTTTGGGATCGACCCAGGTGACGAGATCGGGCGAGTCGAGGCGCTGGGCAGCGTCGACGGCGAGATCGGCGGTGAGCGGCATGCCGAATTCATGGTCCGGGCGGCCGACAAGTTCAACATATTCGGGCGATCCGGTCAGCATGTTGAAGTCGCCCATGACGATGAAGGCTTCCGGATAGGGCAGGTCCGGGAGACCGATCTCGGGGATGCCGGAAAGCCCGCCGCCCTCGAGAGTATAGTTCAGCAGGCGCTGGCGCAGGAAACGGATCTGGCCCTGGCGCTCGACCGGGCTGCGATGGTCGAGATGGGTGGAATAGAAGCGGATGAAACCGAGCGGCGTTTCGATCAGCGCTTCCAGCGCGCCTCGCTGGAAGTTCATAGCTTCCAGGCTGCGGCTGCGCGGCAACAGGAGATTGCGCGACAGATGAATGGGCGTTTTCGACAGCACCATGTTGCCGAGCTGGAAAGTCGTCGTGATGGCGCGGCCGGCCTCCAGGTGCGAGCCGACATTGACCTCGAAATTGCTGCCATAGGCGGCAAAATAGTCGGGCAGCGCCTCGCCGAGCTCGGCCACCATGTCGTGGTTGCCGTTCCTGGGGTTGTTGCGGGTAACCTCCTGCAGCGCGATCACGTCGGCGCCGCGCACGGCGTCGGCTATGCGGCCGACATCGTAGCGGCCGTCGAGCCCGATGCCGTACTGGATGTTGTAGGTAACAAGCTTCATGCCAGCATTTCCCCAGCCCGGCGTTCTGCCCCCGAAAGCCGTAACCGATCTTCGCCGGGGTCAGGCGCAAGCTCACAGTGCTACCGCGTCCCGCGCCTCAGCAAAAGCCGGCGTCGGCGCAATCGTTCGCAAAACGGCCTCGCCCTTCGCCTCGCCTTGGTTTAGAGCAATCGCGCAAGCCCATTAGCAGAAACCCGAAAATCCGATGAAATTTCTCGATCAGGCCAAGGTTTACATCCGCTCCGGCGACGGCGGCGCCGGTTCGGTGTCGTTCCGGCGCGAAAAATTCATCGAATTCGGCGGGCCGGATGGCGGCGACGGCGGCCGCGGCGGCGATGTCTGGCTGGAGGCGGTCGACGGGCTGAACACGCTGATCGACTATCGCTATCAGCAGCATTTCAAGGCCAAGACCGGCACGCATGGCATGGGCCGCAACATGACCGGCGCCAAGGGCGCCGACGTGACGCTGAAGGTGCCGGCCGGAACCCAGGTTTTCGAAGAAGACAACGAGACGCTGATCTGCGACCTGACCGTGGTCGGCCAGCGCTTCCTCTTGGCCAAGGGCGGCAATGGCGGCTTCGGCAACCAGCATTTCAAGACCTCGACCAACCAGGCGCCGCGGCGCGCCAATCCGGGCCTGCCGGGCGAGGAGATGAACATCTGGCTCAGGCTGAAGCTGATTGCTGATGCCGGCCTGGTCGGCTTGCCCAATGCCGGCAAGTCGACCTTTCTTGCGGCGGTGACTGCGGCCAAGCCGAAGATCGCCGACTATCCGTTCACCACGCTGCATCCCGGCCTCGGCGTCGCCCGCATCGACGGCCGCGAATTCGTCATCGCCGACATTCCCGGCCTGATCGAAGGCGCGCATGAGGGCGTCGGCATCGGCGATCGCTTTTTGGGCCATGTCGAGCGCACGCGGTTGCTTTTGCATCTGGTCTCGGCGCAAGAGGAAAATCCGGGCAAGGCCTACAAGACGGTACGCGCCGAACTCGACGCCTATGGCAATGGTCTGATCGAGAAGGTCGAGATCGTGGCACTGTCGCAGGTCGATACCCTCGACGCCGACGAGCGCAAGAAGAAGGTTGCGTCGCTGAAACGCGCCGTCGGCCGTGCGCCGATGCTTTTGTCGGCTGTCACCGGTGAAGGCGTCGAGGCGGTGCAAAGGGCGCTGATGGCGGTGGTGGCAGAGGCGCGCGACAAGGTCGTCGTTCCGGTTGGCACGCGCTGGCAATGACCATGCAGTCGCTGAAGAAATACCGGCGTGTCACCGTCAAGATCGGCTCGGCGCTGCTCGTCGACAGGACGATGGGCCTGAAGCGTGACTGGCTGGATTCGCTGGCCGACGATATCGCCATGCTCGCCCATGGCGGTGCCGAGGTGATGGTCGTGTCGTCCGGCGCCATTGCGCTTGGCCGAACCATTCTCGGCCTGGGAAAAAGGGCGCTGAAGCTCGAGGAGAGCCAGGCGGCGGCCGCCGTCGGGCAGATCGCGCTGGCCGGCGCCTGGTCGGATGCGCTCGGCAAGGGCGGGCTGAAATCGGGCCAGATCCTTTTGACGCTCGGGGACACCGAAGAGCGCCGCCGCTACCTCAACGCAAGGGCGACGATCTCGACGCTTCTGAAGATGAAGGCGGTGCCGGTCATCAACGAGAACGACACGGTGGCCACTTCCGAGATCCGCTATGGCGACAATGACCGGTTGGCTGCGCGCGTCGCCACCATGATGGGCGCCGATTTGCTGGTGCTGCTCTCCGACATCGACGGGCTCTATACGGCGCCGCCGGCACGCGATCCCGCGGCAAAATTCATTCCGGTGGTCGACCGCATTACGCCGGATATCGAAGCGATGGCGGGAGCGGCCGCCTCGGAGTTGTCGCGCGGCGGCATGCGGACAAAACTCGACGCCGGTAAGATCGCCACCGCCGCTGGCACCGCCATGATCATCACATCGGGCACGAGGCTGTCGCCGCTCATGGCGATCGAGCGCGGCGAGCGGGCCACCTTCTTCCGGCCAAGCGCCAACCCGGTCAAGGGCTACAAGACCTGGATTGCCGGCCAGCTCGAACCAGCGGGCCGGCTGACCGTCGATGCCGGCGCCATCGGCGCGCTCCTGTCGGGCAAGTCGCTGCTGCCGGCCGGCGTAAAGCTGGTCAGCGGCAATTTCTCGCGCGGCGACACGGTGGCGATCCTGTCGCCAGAGGGCCGCGAGATCGCGCGCGGCCTGGTTGCCTATGATGCCGCCGATGCCGTAAGGATCGCAGGGCTGAAGACGGCCGAGATCGAAACCGTGCTCGGCTATGAGGCGCGCTCGGCGATGATCCACCGCGACGACCTTGTAGTGAGCCACTCCAGCGATCAAATATTGGCCGGTGACCAAGTATCCAGCGGAGGGTGAGCCATGCTGAAGCTGCATGAAAAATCCGGGGATGACACTGTTGCGCTGATGGCCGATATCGGCCGTCGTGCCCGTGCCGCCGCCCGACCTCTGGCCACTGCCACCACCGCGTCCAAGAATACCGCTCTCGTCGCTATGGCCGACGCGATCGTGCGTCGGGAGCAGGAGATACTCGAGGCCAATGCCATCGACATCTCGAACGGTCACGAGTCCGGGCTTTCCGCCTCCTTCATGGACCGGCTGAAGCTCGATCCGGCGCGTATCCGCACTATCGCCGACGGCATCCGTGAAATCGCCGAACTCAGCGATCCGGTCGGCGATGTGATCGTGGAATGGGACCGGCCCAACGGCCTGCACATCGAACGCGTGCGCACGCCGCTCGGCGTCGTCGGCGTCATCTTTGAGAGCCGGCCGAACGTGACGGCCGATGCCGGCGCGCTCTGCCTCAAGGCCGGCAATCCGGTCGTCCTGCGCGGTGGTTCGGATTCGCTGAATTCGTCGGCCGCCATCCATGCCTGCCTGGTCGATGGGCTGAAGGCAGCCGATCTGCCCGGGGACGCCATCCAACTGGTGCCGACCGCCGATCGCGCCGCCGTCGGCGAGATGCTGAAGGGGCTTTCCGGCAATCTCGACGTGATCATTCCGCGCGGCGGAAAAAGCCTGGTCGGGCGCGTGCAGAGCGAGGCGCGGGTGCCGGTCTTCGCGCATCTCGAAGGCATCTGCCATCTCTACATCGATCGCTCGGCGGTCCTCGACATGGCGATCAGGATCGCGGTCAACGCCAAGATGCGGCGCACCGGCGTCTGTGGCGCCGCCGAGACGCTGCTGGTCGACCGCGCCGTCGCCTCTACCCATCTGGTGCCGATCCTCGACGCGCTGCGTGCAGCAGGCTGCGAGATACATGCCGATGCCGAGGTGCTGAAGCTGTTCTTCGACGCCAAGCCGGCGACCGAAGCCGACTGGGTGACCGAATATCTCGATGCCATCCTTGCGGTAAAACTGGTCGACGGCGTTGCCGGCGCAATCGAGCACATCGAGACCTTCTCCTCGCATCACACCGAGGCGATCGTCGCCGAGGATGCGCAGGTGGTGGGACGCTTCTTCAACGAGATCGATTCGGCGATCCTCCTGCACAACGCCTCGACCCAGTTCGCCGATGGCGGCGAGTTCGGCATGGGCGCCGAGATCGGCATCGCCACCGGCAAGATGCATGCGCGCGGCCCGGTCGGCGTCGAGCAACTGACCTCGTTCAAATACCGCGTGCGCGGGTCTGGCCAGATACGGCCTTGAGCGATATTTCCAAGTCCTGGCCAGGCGTCGGACATTCGCATCTCAAGATGCCGCATGCCGGCAGGGGTGTGGCCGTCGGCCTCTTCGGTGGCTCGTTCAACCCGCCGCATGCTGGCCATGCGCTGGTCGCCGAGATTGCGCTCCGGCGGCTGGCGCTCGACCAGTTGTGGTGGATGGTGACGCCCGGCAATCCGCTGAAGAGCACGCGCGAACTCGCGCCGCTCAGCGAGCGCCTGCAGCAGTCCGAGCAGATCGCCAAGAACCCGAAGATCAAGGTCACCGCCTTCGAGGCCGCGCATCATGTGCGCTTCACCGCCGACACGCTGGCGCTGGTCAAGGCGCGCAATCCTGGCGTCGACTTCGTCTGGATCATGGGCGCCGATAGCTTGCGCGACTTCCACCGCTGGCAGCGCTGGCGCCAGATCGTCATGACCTTCCCGATCGCCGTCATCGATCGCCCAGGGGCCACGCTCTCCTTCCTGTCGTCGGTGGTCGCCAAGACCTTCGACTATGCCCGCGTCGACGAGGGCGACGCGCCACGCCTCGCCCGCATGAAGGCGCCGGCCTGGACCTTCATCCACGGTCCGCGCTCGTCGCTGTCGTCGAGCGCCATTCGCAAGGCTACGAAAGACTGAGCCGGGCCGCCCGGCCATGTCGCATTTGCGGCTGCGTTTGTCCGTTTGGTAGGCGATCCTGACCGGACATGGCGATTTCAAAGAAAAATCAATTCGAAACCGGTTCGGAAGAGGGCAACCCGCCGGCGCCGCTGATCGCGATTACCAGCGTCGTGCTGTCGATGGCGCTGATCGCGGTCGGCAATGGGCTGATGTTTGCCTATATCCCGGTTCGCCTCGGCGCCGGTGGCTTCGATCCGACCTGGGCCGGGCTGATCATCACCGGCCTTTCCGCAGGCGGCCTTGCCGGCTGCATCCTGACCGGGCCACTGGTGCGCAGGGTCGGGCATGCGCGCGCGTTCATGGTGCTGTCGGCGCTGATTGCGCTGTCCAATGCGGCAATCGGCGCCGGGACCTACCCGCTGCTGTGGATCGCGGCGCGTGCGCTTTACGGGTTTTCTATCTGCGGCCTGTTCATCGTCGCCCAGAGCTGGCTCAACGATGCCGTCGCCAACGCCATTCGCGGACGGGTCATGGCGGTGTTCTACGTCGCCTATGTCGCCGGGCTTGGCGTCGGCTATGCCACGCTGGCGGCGATCGATATCCAGACCGCGGCCGCGCCGCTGATCGGCATCGCGTTTACCGCTGTGTCGATCCTGCCGGTCGGTATGACGCGGCTTGCCCAGCCGCCACCGCCACAGGCAGCGTCGGTGGCGCTTGGTCGGGCCTGGCGGATCTCGCCGGTCGGCGTCGCCGGCATGCTGGCCGTCGGCGGGCTTTCGATGGCGATCGCGGGCTTCGCGCCGATCCATGCCACGGCCAAGGGCTACAGCCAGGCCGATGTGGCCCTGCTTTTGGCGGCGATGCCTGTTGGCACGCTGATCCTGCAAATACCGCTCGGCTGGATCTCCGACCGCACCGACCGACGCTATGTGCTGATCGCCGCCGCCGCGCTCGCGGTGGCGGCGGGCATGCTTGCCATCGGCTTCGATGGCGGCGCGCTGGCGGCCCTGGTGGTGATTTACATCGTGTGGGACGGCGCCTCGGAATCGATCTATTCGCTAGCCAGCGCGCATGCCGCCGACCGCGCCAACAAGAACGACATGGTGGCGCTGTCGAGTTCGCTTTTGTTTGCCTGGTCGCTGTCGGGCTTCGTCGTGCCGGGGATCGTGACCGGGCTTTCCGCCCTCTATGGGACTCAGGCCTTCATCTATGTAGCAATCGCTATTGCCTCCGCCTTCTGCCTGTTCGTGCTGTGGCGGGTGGTGACGACGCAGCCGGTGCCGACGGCCGAGACCGGCAGCTTCGCGCCGATGAGCGCGCAGGCACCGCTGCCGGTGGAGCTTGCCTTCGCGCCGGATCAGCAGCGCGACGGCTGAAGGTGCCTCGCTATTGCCGGGTGCTGGAGGGTTCCGGCCGCTGGGCGTCCGGCGGCGGTGCGGGAACCGAAAGCCCCTCGGCATCGAAAGCCTGCTTGATGCGCTTGGTGAGATCGATCTGTGTGGCGAAGAAATCCGCCGCCGAGGTCCAGTAGCGCAAGGAGACGGCGACGCCGGTGTCGCCGACGGTCGAGACGAAGGCGATCGGCGCCGGCTCCCGCCTGACACGCCGCTCGGCGGCGGAGACGCTGAGCATCGTCTTTTGTGCGTAATCGATGTCGTTCCACGAGCCGAATGGTGAGCGTGATGTCGCCGCGGCGGACGCCGTTGCGGGTAAAGTTGCGGACGGGCTGGTTCCAGAGGGTCGAATTGGGCGCCAGCACGTAGACGCCGTCGACCGTGCGCAGCCTGGTGGCGAACAGGCCGACTTCCTCGACGGTGCCGGAAATGGCGCCGACCTCGACATATTCACCGATGCGGAACGGCCTGAGCGCCAGCAGCATGATGCCGGCGGCGATGTTCTGCAGCGTTCCCTGCAGCGCCAGGCCGATGGCGAGACCAATGGCGCCGACAGCGGCGATGATCGAGGCCGTCTGCACGCCGAACTGGCCGAGAACCATGATGACGACGAGGATCAGGATGGCGTAGCGGACGATCTTCGAGAAGAAATGGCGCAGCGTCGCGTCGAAGCCATGGATGTGTTTCAGGCCGGCGGAGATCGAGCGCTCGGCGAGGCCGGCCACGATATAACCGACAACCAGCAGGATGACGGCGCCGATGGCGGAAAAGGAGTAGGAGACGATCAGGGTGCTGAGTTGGGCAAGGCCCGCCTGCACGGTGAGGAGCGTGTTCTGAGGATCGATGGGCATTCTGGGAATCCGATTTGGGAGGCAAGCCGATAACCCGCCAATGAGCCCAAAGTTCCGATATTTGCCGGCATTCGGAACCAACCGCAGAGCACCGCGTTGGCGGCGGCAGCGATCCCCGTCTTGAAACTGCAACGGAACTCTGCCTATCTAAGTGGTGTCACCTGATTTGGCGGGTGATTTGGTTGTTCTTGCTGCGAAAGGAAATACACTGAGAACAGCACTGCGGAAGAAGGCCGACATCGTGCCTTCGCCGGCCGGGATCAGCGTAAACGACGCCGTGTCCCGCGCCATCAAGACAGTCCTTGCCAGTCTGGAAGACTCCAAGGCCGAAAACATCGTCTCAATCGACATTCAGGGGAAATCGAGCCTCGGCGACTATATGGTTGTCGCATCGGGCCGATCGCACCGTCATGTCTCGGCTGTCGCCGATCACCTGCTCAAGGCGCTCAAGGATGCCGGTCTCGGCATGGCGCGCGTTGAGGGGTTGGCCGGCGCCGACTGGGTCCTGATCGATTCGGGCGACATCATCGTCCATGTCTTCCGCCCCGAAGTCCGCGAATTCTACAATCTTGAAAAGATGTGGCAGGCGCCGGACCTCGAGGAAGAGACGCTCCACTGAGCCGCATCTGTTTTGATGCATGCCGCTGTGCATGCATCGACGGCTCTTCGAGGCAGGGATGAAGATTGCGGTTCATGCCGTGGGCCGGATGAAAGCCGGCCCCGAGAAGCTGCTCGCCGACCGCTATTTCGAGCGATTCGCCAAGAGCGGTCCCCCGGTCGGGCTCGAATTCTCAGGCGTTGTCGAGATTGCCGAAGGCCGCGCCCAGACCGCCAATGAGCGGCGGCGCGAGGAAGGCCAGAAGCTGCAGACGCAGCTGCAGCAAGGCACTGCGCTGATCCTGCTCGACGAACGCGGCAAAAGTTTTTCCTCCGAAGATTTCGCCGGCCGCATCGGGCTGTTGCGCGACAGCGGCCGCAAGGCGCTGGTCATCGCCATCGGCGGCGCCGATGGCCACGACCAGTCACTGCGCGACCAGGCTGATCTGGTGGTGTCGTTCGGCGCGCTGACCTGGCCGCATCAGCTGGTGCGGGTGATGCTGGGCGAGCAGCTCTACAGGGTCAGCACCATCTTGTCGGGCCATCCCTATCATCGCTCATAGACCGCGCCGAATCCTGTGCATCGGCGCCAGCCGCCCGGATTTCCGCCCCAATGCAGCGGCATATTGTGCGCCGTTGGCAGGCCGATCGAACATGGTTGATTGTTCGTTAACGAAGCCACGCATAGAGTCGGGCTTCAATGTCTGAAATTGGACGAACCAGAGCGAGCGTTCTGCGCGGCTGCGGCATTGCGGCGGCGGCGTTCGTGCTGTCGCTCGGTGGCGCCAGGGCCGAAAACACGCTCGACCTGGCGCCTGATCCGGACAAGAGCCGCGCCGAATACGAGCAGGTCTCGAAGGAGATCACGCTGTCTTCCGAGCGGCTGGCGAAGCTCGCGGCCGACATAGCGACGGTCAAGAAGGATCACGCCTCGATCACCGCGGCGCTGATCCAGTCGGCGATGACCGAGCAAAAGCTCGGCCAGGACATCGAGGACATCGGCGCCAAGCTGGAGGGGCTGAAGGGCCAGGAGCAGAAGATCCGCGCTTCGCTCAACGCGCGGCGCGACGTGCTGGCCGAAGTGCTGGGCGCGCTGCAGCGCATGGGGCTCAATCCGCCGCCGGCAATCCTGGTCAAGCCGGAGGACGCGCTGTCGTCGGTGCGCAGCGCCATCCTGCTCGGCGCCGTGGTCCCGGAACTGCGCCAGCAGACCGATATATTGCTGGCCGACCTCAAGGAACAGACACGGGTGACGGCCTCGATCGAGGCCGAGCGTGCCAGGCTGGCGGCGGCGGTCGGCGAGCAGACGGCCGAAAAGAAACGGCTCACCATGCTGCTCGAAGCCAAGCAAAAGCTCGAAGCCGACACGCAAACGGCGCTAGCGGCGGAAAAGCAGCGCTCCGAGGCGCTGGCGGCCAAGGCCGGCAGCCTGAAGGAGCTGATCGCCTCGCTCGAGGCCGACAAGGCGCGCAAGGCGGCGGACCAGGCCAAGGCCGGCGAGCAGAAATCGGCTGACGGCGACACGGCTCCGGCGCAAGAGGTTCCCGCACAAGCAGGGGCTCCGGCGCAGACGGAACTGGCTGCACTGCCGGTGCCGGAAGGCAACCGGCTGACCGCTTCAGCGCCGTTTTCTGCGCTGCAGGGGCAGATCGCGCTGCCGGTCATCGGCAAGATAAAACAGCGTTTCGGCACGGATGACGGTAACGGCGCGGTGATGCTTGGTGACATGGTTGCGACACAATCGGGCGCCATCGTCACCGCGCCGGCGGATGGAAATGTGCTTTATGCGGGGCCTTTTCGCTCCTATGGTCAACTCTTGATCCTGAACGCAGGCGACGGCTATCATGTCGTTCTGGCGGGGATGAGCAGAATCAGCGTCGCGACTGGCCAGCCGGTGCTCGCAGGAGAGCCGGTCGGCGCGATGGGAGAGGCCCGGGTGGCGAGCACCTCGGCCTCGAAGAATGGAAATGCCACGCCGGAACTCTACGTCGAGTTCCGCAAGGATGGAAAACCTGTCGATCCGGCCCCATGGTGGGCGGACCGTTTTTCTGGAAGGACGTGAAATGATGCGGAAACTGTCGCTTCTGTTTGCCGGTGCGCTTATGGGCGCATCTGCGATGAGCCTGGTCTACGGCGCACCCGGCTCAACGGCGAACGCTGCGGGCTCCGAGACCTACAAGCAGTTGGCGATCTTCGGCGACATCTTCGAGCGCGTCCGGGCGCAGTATGTGACGCCGCCGGACGACAAGTCGCTGGTCGAAAACGCCATCAACGGCATGCTGACCTCGCTTGATCCGCACTCCTCCTACATGAATGCCGAGCAGGCGCAGGACATGCGCGTGCAGACCAAGGGCGAATTCGGCGGCCTCGGCATCGAAGTCACCATGGAAAACGACCTGGTCAAGGTGATCACCCCGATCGACGACACGCCGGCCGCCAAGGCAGGCGTGCTTGCCGGCGACTACATTGCCAAGATCGATGGCGATGAGGTGCGCGGCCTGACCCTCAACGACGCCGTCGAGAAGATGCGCGGGCCGGTCAACACGCCGATCAAGCTCACCATCCTGCGCCAGGGCGCCGACAAGCCGATCGAGCTGACCGTCGTGCGCGACATCATCAAGGTCAAGGCGGTCAAGTTCCGGGTCGAGAACGACATCGGCTACATGAAGATCACGTCGTTCACCGAAAAGACCTATGACGATCTCGAGAACGCCATCGACAGCATCAAGAAGCAGGTGCCGAACGACAAGCTCAAGGGCTTTGTGCTCGATCTGCGCCTCAATCCGGGCGGCCTGCTCGACCAGGCGGTGAGCGTGTCCGACGCCTTCCTCGACCGCGGCGAGATCGTCTCGACGCGCGGCCGCGATCCGAAGGACGTCACCCGCTTCGACGCCCGTCCGGGCGACGACATCAAGGGCAAGCCGCTGATCGTGCTGGTCAATGGCGGTTCGGCGAGCGCCTCGGAAATCGTCGCCGGCGCGCTGCAGGACCTGCGCCGCGCCACGGTGGTCGGGACCCAGTCCTTCGGCAAGGGTTCGGTGCAGACCATCATCCCGCTCGGCGAGAATGGCGCGCTGCGCCTGACGACGGCGCTCTATTACACGCCGTCCGGCAAGTCGATCCAGGGCAAGGGCATCACGCCCGACATCAAGGTCGAGCAGCCGCTGCCGCCGGATCTGCAGGGCAGGGACCTGACGCGCGGCGAATCGGATCTCAAGGGCCATATCAAGGGCGCCGACGAGGGTTCGACCGGCTCCGGCTCGGCTGCCTATGTGCCGCCGGATCCGAAGAACGACCTGCAACTGATCTATGCCGAAGAGTTGCTGCGCGGCCAGAAGACCGATCCGGCATTCCCGCCGAATCCGGACAAGGCCGTGCTCAACCAGTAAGGGCCGAGTGGCCAGAGCAAGACTCTGGCCGCCGGATCGAAGCAATGCGATGCTGCCGGGGCCGCGAGGTTCCGGCAGTTTGATTCGGGGCCGTGCGCGGGAGGCGCCGGCAGGTTTGAATTTGCGCATGGCCTGTGCGGGAAGTGACGCCACTTTTCAGGCCATGCATTCGGGGACGCGGCTTGGCTGACATCAGCAAGGACATCGAACGCCCGCTCGGACAGACAATCCGGCCGCCGCGCGCTGCGTCGCGCGGGTTCAGCGCCGGCACGGTCGGGGCTACGCTTGCGGTGCTGGCCGTTGTCGGCATCTCCGGCGCGATCGCGCTGCGCGAAAAACCGTTCCGCAAACCGGAAGTGCTTGCCGTTTCGACGCCGAAGGTGACGACCGCGCCGACGCCGGTTGCCGAGCCGGCGGCGCCCAAGGCGGCAACGCCGCCCAAGGAAGCCTCTCCCAAGACGGGCGGGCCGCAGATCATCCATGTGCAGACGGAAGAAGGCGACGGTCCGCCGAAAGCGGCGATCGTCATTCGCGACCCCTCAACGGTCGGCCAGAACCTGAAGATCGCGCATATTCCCGACAGGGCGCTGATCGAGACCGGCGCCACCGGGCCGCTGCCGATGCGCGCCGCCGACGGCAGGCGTCCGTTCGATGTCTATGCGCGGCCGTGGTCGGGATCGCGCGGCGCGCGCGTGGCGATCGTCATCGGCGGGCTCGCCGTGTCGCAGACCGGCACGCAGGCAGCCATCGCCAAGCTGCCGGCCGAGGTGACGCTGGCCTTTGCACCGCAAGGCAACAGCATCGGCCGCTGGATGCAGGCAGCTAGACAGAGCGGGCATGAGATCGTCATGCAGGTACCGCTCGAACCGTTCGACTATCCCAACGTCAATCCCGGCCGCAACACGCTGACGGTGGCGGCGAGCCCGGACGAGAATTTGAAGAGCCTGCACTGGGCGCTGTCGCGGACGACCAACTATACCGGCGTGATGAACTACATGGGCGCCCGCTTCTCGGCCGATTCCGCGGCGATGGGGCCGTTCATGGCCGAACTCGGCAAGCGCGGCCTCGCCTATGTCGACGATGGTTCGTCGGCGCGCAGCCTGGCGCCCGATCTGGCGCTCAAGGACGGCGTGCCGTTTGTCGCCGGCGACACGTCGATCGATGCGGTGCAGGATCGCGGCGCCATCCTGAAGAAACTGGACGAACTCGAGGCCACGGCGCGGGCAAAAGGTTTTGCTGTCGGTATCGGCTCGGCGTTCGATCTGACGGTCGATACGGTGTCGTCCTGGGTGACGGAAGCCAAGAAGCGCGGCATCGAGATCGTGCCGATTTCAGCGGTGGCCATCGATCCGCAAAAAGGCTAGCTCCGGCTCTCGAAACCGCTTGCCACCTGCCTCGCCGGAACGAACTCTCAAAACGGCTGGAAATCCGACCGATGTCAAAGAAGAAAATCGATCCCGAGACACTGCCTTACCGTCCCTGTGTCGGCTTGATGATCCTCAATGGCGACGGGCTGGTCTGGGTCGGTCACCGCATCGCCGAGCCCGACAGCGAGTTCGCCGGCACCACGCAGCTCTGGCAGATGCCGCAGGGCGGCATCGACAAGGGCGAGGACCCGGCACAAGCGGCCGAGCGGGAACTCTACGAGGAGACCGGCATGCGCAGCGTCTCGCTGCTGGCCGAGGCGCCGCACTGGATCAATTACGACCTGCCGGCGCGTCTGGTCGGCATCGCCTTCAAGGGCCGCTATCGCGGCCAGACGCAGAAATGGTTCGCCTATCGCTTTCACGGCGACGAGAGCGAGATCCAGATCAACCCGCCGCCCGGCGGCCACACGGCCGAGTTCGACCAATGGGCGTGGCGGCCGATGCGGGACTTGCCCGACCTGATCGTGCCGTTCAAACGCAAGGTCTATGAGGACGTGGTGGCGGCGTTCCGGCATCTGGTGGCGTAACCAGCGCGATCGCGCATGGTCGCTGCGTCGGTTTCATGGTTTTATGGATGCTGAGCTGCTTCACACAGGGTCGGCATGAACGAGGCGTCCAAAAACCTTCCCGAAAGCATCGTCGCGCAAGGTGAGCCGGTCAGCGAAGCGGCGGCCGGCGCCATCCTGACCATCGATCTTGGTGCCATCAGGGAAAATTACCGGCGGTTGAAGGCGCAACTGGGCGGCGTGCCATGCGCCGGCGTCGTCAAGGCCGACGGTTATGGCCTGGGCGCGGCGCCCGTGGCGAGCGCGCTGTCGGCCGAAGGCTGCACCACATTCTTCGTCGCTCTGCTGGCCGAAGGCCTGGCGCTGCGCAAGGCACTTGGGCCGCGGCCGGCGATCCATGTCCTCAACGGCCTGCCGCCTGGCTCCGAACCGGAAGCGGTTGCGGCGGACCTCGTTCCCGTCATTAACAGCGCCGGCCAGCTGAAGGCATGGAGCAACGCGGGCCAGCAGGCCGGCCGCAAGCTGCCGGCCGCGATCCAGGTCGACAGCGGCATGTCGCGGCTCGGCATGCCGCCGGCGGAGGTCGAAGCGATCAGCCAGGATCCGCGCGCTTTCGACGGCGTCGACGTCGTCCTGGTGATGAGCCATCTCGCCTGCGCCGACGAGCCGCAACATCCGGCTAATGAGCGGCAGTGGCTGGCCTTCGAACGCTTGCGCAAGATGCTGCCCGAGGCCCCAGCTTCGATCGCCAATTCCTCCGGCATCTTCCTGGGATCAGCCTTCCATTTCGACCTCGCCCGCCCGGGAGCGGCGCTCTACGGCATCAACCCGACGCCGAGCGAACCGAACCCGATGCTGCCGGTGGTGCGGCTGCAGGCGAAGGTCGTCCAGACGCGCAGCCTCGAAAAGGGTGCCGGCGTCGGCTATGGCCACACATTTCGTGCAACCGGCCCGTTGAGAGCTGCGACGATCTCGCTCGGCTATGCCGACGGCTGGCATCGCCGCGCCGCTTCCGCCGCCTGGTTCGACACTGTCCGGCTGCCCTTTCTCGGACGGGTGTCGATGGATTCGATCATCCTCGACATTTCCGTGCTTCCGGCCGGCACGCTCGGCGAGGGCGACCTTGTCGAGCTGCTCGGCCCGTCGCAGAGCGTCGACGAGGCGGCCGGCCATGCCGGCACGATCGGCTATGAAATCCTGACCAGCCTCGGGCCGCGCTTTCATCGGCGCTACGTGAACAGGTAGCGATACGCGAGGCCACTTGGCGTACGCCGCAAAATCCGGCAGACAGTGGGCGACGACCCCGGCTTCAAGCCCTGACAAGACGTCGTTGTGGAGAGGGATGCGATGAAGATCTTCGTGTTGGGCGGCGGCGTGATCGGGGTCACCACTGCCTACTATCTCGCCGAGGCCGGCCACGAGGTCACGGTGTTCGACCGCCAGAAGGGGCCGGCGTTGGAAACCAGCTTCGCCAATGCCGGCGAGGTCTCGCCCGGCTATGCCTCGCCATGGGCGGGACCAGGCATTCCGCTGAAGGCGATCAAATGGCTGCTGATGAAGCATGGCCCGCTGGTGGTGCGGCCCGCCTTCGATCCGCATATGTGGACATGGCTGCTCAAGATGCTGCGCAATTGCACGGCCGAACGCTACGCGCTCAACAAGTCGCGCATGGTGCCTTTGGCCGAATACAGCCGCGACACGCTGAAGGCGCTGCGCGCGGCGACAGGCATCGCCTATGACGAGCGAACCAAGGGCACGCTGCAGCTGTTTCGCACGCAAAAGCAGCTCGACGGCACCGGCGGCGACGTCGAGGTGCTGAAGAAATACGGCGTCCCCTATGAACTTCTCGATGCCGAAGGCTGCATTGGAGCCGAGCCGGCACTGGCTGGCGTGCGCGGCAAATTCGTCGGCGGCCTCAGGCTGCCCGGCGACGAAACCGGCGACTGCAAGATGTTCACCGACCGCATGGCCGAACTCTGCGTGGCGCGCGGCGTGACCTTCGAATACGGGACGACGATCTCGTACATCGTCAGGACCCGCAATCGCATCAAACACATCAACACCGACAAGGGCGGCCGATCGGCCGACGCCTATGTGATGGCGATGGGCAGCTATTCGGCCCAGTTCATGCGCAAGGTGAAGCGGCCGATCCCGGTCTATCCGGTCAAGGGCTATTCGATCACGGTGCCGATCAAGGACGCCGATGCCGCACCCGTCTCGACGGTGATGGACGAGACCTACAAGGTGGCGATCACCAGGCTTGGCGACCGCATCCGCGTCGGCGGCACGGCGGAGATTTCTGGCTTCGATCTCAGGCTGCACGAAACGCGCCGGCGCACGCTGGAGCATTCGGTCGGCGATCTATTTCCGGGCGGTGGTGACCTCAACGCGGCGAGCTTCTGGTGCGGCCTGCGGCCGATGACGCCGGACGGGCCACCGCTGATCGGCCAAAGCGAGCTGTCCAACCTCTACCTCAACACCGGCCATGGCACGCTCGGCTGGACCATGGCCTGTGGCTCGGCCCGGGTGCTGGCCGACATCATCTCCAACCGGGTGCCGGAGATCAACGCGCACGACCTCAGCCCGGACCGGTATCTGAAGTAGCTTTTGAGCATGATATTTGCCGAACCTTCAGTTCGGGATCACGCTCTAGACTAAGACTAGAATGCCTGCTTCACCCAACCCTCTGAGAACAGCAGCCGATAGGCCCAGGGGATCGTCACCTTGGTGGATACCGGGTTCGAATGGGAGAGGTAGTCGTCATAGACCGGCTTCATGCGGCGATAGAAGGCGGGATCGAGCACCGTCATGCCGTTCTCCGAGTCGTGGAAGAAGCTGCGGTTGTTGAGGTTGACAGACGAGATCGTCACCAGCCTTTCGTCGATCATCATGATCTTGGAATGTAGCACGACGTCCGGCGCCTTGAATTCGCGGATGTCGATGCGGTCGCCATACTTCTCGACGAACAGCTTGTTGAGCGCGGTGAGGAATTTGCCGCCGATGTCGCCCTTGAGGTCGATGCGGCCGACGATATCGATCTTCACCCCTCGGGCCAGCGCTCGGTCGAAGGCCAAAGCGAGCTTGGGCGTCAGATTGAGATAGGGATTGACGATCTGGATGTGGTGCTCGGCGGTGTCGATCAGCTCGACGAAATAGTTCTCCAGCGCATGCCCGTCCTCATAGGGCACGGAAATGAAATGCCGCGCCACGCCTGACGGTTGCCGGCCTCTGCTACGGACCGGAATGGAGAACGGCCGGGAGATGTTGGTGTCGGCATCGTGCAGCCACAGGGTCGAAAGATGCGCGGCGAGCGTTTTTACGGTGGCCCGGTCGGCGATCTCGATGTCGAAGTCGCTCCAGTTCGAATAGTAGTTCAGCGAGAAACCATCGGTCTTGCCGTATTGCTGCAGTTGGGGGTATCGCGACAGGTCGACCGGCTTGTGGAACAGGAAGCCGTCATGAATGTTGCGGCCGCCGATGATGACGCGCGAGCGGCCGGGATCCTCAGCCAGCGTCGCCAGCATCTTGACGTGATGGGTCTTGTGCAGCTGCGACAGCTGCTCGTCGATCGGCGCGCCCTGATCGGCGCGCCAGCGGTATTCCTGCAATTCGACATTGGGGAATTCGGCCGCCAGCCGGTGCAGCATGGCGTCGTCCTTCTCGCGCTCGAGCACGTCGGTCACCATGATGCGCACCTTGGTGCCTAGGGCGGCGTGGTGGCGGATCAGCCGTTCGATGATGCGACCGGAAAAATCCGCCTTGAACTCAAGCGACGACAGATAGATCAGCTTCAGCCTTGGCGCGTGCGAGAAATCGAGCGGCAGTTCGGGGTCGCCCTTGTCGAAGGCGCTGTCCGGCAGCCTTGCGCCCAGCAAGGCCTCGACCTTGGCGTTGAAGCCGTCGCGCGACTTGCGCAGCAGGCGCGGCTGCCGGAGCGGCATCGCGCAGGTCTGCGACAGCCAGCGGCTGGCGTAGAAGACGCGGTCGAGTTCCCTCAGCCGCGCCGGATCGGGCTCCGGGCAGCGCTGGTAAAGGCTGTCGAGTGCCGCAAGCGCCGGATCGGCGGTCTCCTCGCGCAGGATGGTGAGCGGCGCGCCGGCCGGCGCCAGGCTGGAGCGGATATTCAAGTCGCAGCGGTTCAGGGTCTCGTCCGGAAACAGGCTGATCAGGGTGTCGCTCGCCGGCAGGCGGAAGCTGAAGGCCGAACCCTTGGCCACGGTGCGGGAGCGGCCGCCGGCGCGGATCGCCAGCGCCCCGTCGCAGGCGCCGCCGATGTCGACGGGCTGGTGGCCGGCCTGGCGCAGCACGATCTCGACCGAGCGTGCCTGCAGGCCGGAAAAGGTGAACGTCTTCGCCTCGGAAGGGCGAGCCGCGGCATCGACATAGAGCGTCTGCCGCGACACCCGCCAGCGCGCCGTGAAGTGGCCTTCACCGGGCTTGCCGTCCGTCGGCGGCACCTGTGTGGTGGCGACCGGCTTCGCCAGCCGTTCCAGCGCCCGGTATGTCGCCTGAAAATCGCTGTTGGCGATGTCATGGCGGTCGTGGCCGAAGGGACCCGTGCCGTTCGCCCGATCCATGGCACCGATCTCGTTGTGGGCGAGCAGCCCCAGGAACTGCTTCTCGTAATCGCTCTCGCCAGACTCGCCGAAATACTGGGCAGCCGCGATTTCCGGTCCAGGCGCCTTGGCCGACAGGGACGGGCGCGTGCAGGTGTTTTCGCTGGGAAAGAAGTCGCACGTGCGGCCATGCGGGCCGGCGCAACCGGCCAGCACTGTCACCGCCAGCCAGAGCAGGGCCAGGCATCCAGTATTGCGCTTACTCACCCTGTCGCCCCGTTCATCGCCTTGAGCTGGGCGGGATCGCGCGGCGGCATGAAGCCCTGCGGAAACACTTTGCAGACGGGGACAGCGAACGTGGCGATCAAAAGTTCGGCCTGGTTGCGCATCGTCCTTGGCGCGGTCTTATCGTCGCGGATCGTCCTTGCCGAGGCGACAAGCGCGCCATCGCAATCACAATGATCGTGGCGGGCGATGTAGCAGGCGTCATGGGCCTGGCAGGCGGCATCGAGGCGGTTGACCGGCCGCAAAGAGAGGTCGCCGCTGCGCGTGCCCGGGCCGCAATAATTGCCGAAGACGAAAGGCGAGGGGCGGGCCAGGGCATAGCGGATCGGCTTCGGCAATTCCGCTTCCGGCACCTTGGTCCAGGGGTTGGCGCAGCCCGACAGCAAAACCAGCGGCAGGATGGCAAGAACGGCTCGCATTGTTTCCGCGCCAGCTTTCGAAAATGGTCCAGCCGGCGCTTGCCGCCCGGTGGCTGATGCCACACTGGCCGATTTTGTGGCAAGGGCAAGGCGCTCAGACGAACAGCGTTCGCTCGCGCTCCACTGCCTTGGTGATGAAGTTGGCGACCACCTGGACACGGCGTAGCGGCCTCACCGATTCGTGATAGACCAGCCAGTAGGCACGGCGGATCGGCGCCACGATGTCGACGGGCACCAACTCCGGCATGGAGCGAGCAACGAAGGTGTGCAGGATGCCGATGCCGGCGCCGGAGCGCACCGCTTCGGCCTGGCCGAGCGCCGAGGAGATGGCGAAGCTGGTGCGCCAGTCGGCGCTGAACTCGGCCGCATAGTCGAGCGAGGGGCTGACGATGAGGTCGGGCACATAGCCGATCAGCGTATGCAGGCCAAGCTCGGCTGCCGTTTGCGGCAGGCCGTGTGCCCCGGCATAGGCGCGCGAGGCGAACAGGCCGAGCGTGTAGTCGACCAGCTTTCCCGCAACCAGCCGTCCCTCGGTCGGCCGCTCGACGGTGATGGCGATATCGGCCTCGCGCCTCGACAGCGAGAAGGAGCGCGGCACCGGCACCAACTGGATGGTGAGCTCGCGGTGAAGTGTCGTCAGCTCGCCGAGATGCTTGGCCAGGAAAGCGACGCCGAAGCCGTCGGGCGCGCCGATGCGTACCGTGCCCGAGATGTCGTCGCCTTCGCCGGCCACGGTCGAGCGCGCGGCGATCATGTCGCTTTCCATGCGCTCGGCGATGTCGAGGAAGCGCTCGCCGGCGGGCGTTAGCTCGCTGCCGGTGGTGAGCCGGCGAAAGAGTTTTGTCCTGAGCGCTTCCTCGAGTGCTGCGATGCGGCGTGAGACGGTGGCGTGGTTGAGCTCCAGCCGCTTCGCCGCGCCGAGGATCTGGCCGGCGCGCGCCACGGCGAGAAAGATGCGAACGTCATCCCAGTTCATCTTACCCTCCCGGGTCGATCCGCGTAGCGGAGCGGGGTGGGGGGTGAAGCCGGCGCGAACCCCCCACCCCGTCGAACGATCTCCGCTTCGCTCCGACCGCTCGCCGACCCTCCCCACAAGGGGGAGGGTAGAGGCCGAGCCCAGCAGGCCAGAGGGTGTGAAGGAATGCAATCTCTCAATCCCTGCTGCGATCGAACAGCACCCTATCATTTGCGAGATTTGATGCACAGCCATTGGCCGAACTCTATTTTCTGCACAACGGTTGCGTTCTGGCTCGCGTTGCCATCGCCTCAGCAAAGGCGGACAATGCATCATCCAAACAAGGGAGAGAGATCATGATCGAGTACGGTCATTACATCGGCGGCAAGCATGTCGCCGGGACCAGCGGCCGCAAGCAGGATGTCATGCAGCCGATGGACGGCTCCGTGCGCGGCACGGTAGCGCTGGCTTCGCAGGCGGAACTGCGCGCGGCAGTCGAGAACGCCAAGGCGGCACAGCCGAAATGGGCCGCCACCAACCCGCAGCGCCGCGTCCGCGTTCTGATGAAGTTCCTCGAACTGGTGGCCAGGGACTATGACCAACTGGCCGATATCCTGGCGCGCGAGCACGGCAAGACCGTCGCCGACGCCAAGGGCGACATCCAGCGCGGCCTCGAAGTGGTCGAAGTCTGCATCGGCGCGCCGCACATGATGAAGGGCGAATTCACCGACGGCGCCGGCCCCGGCATCGACGTCTATTCGATGCGCCAGCCGCTCGGCGTCGTCGCCGGCATCACCCCGTTCAATTTCCCGGCGATGATCCCGCTGTGGAAGATCGCCCCGGCCATCGCCTGCGGCAATGCCTTCATCCTGAAGCCTTCCGAGCGTGATCCGGGCGTGCCGATCCGCATCGCCGAACTGTTCCTCGAGGCCGGCCTGCCGGCCGGCATCCTCAATGTCGTCAACGGCGACAAGGAAGTGGTCGACGCCATCCTCGACGATCCCGACATCAAGGCCGTCGGCTTCGTCGGCTCGACGCCGATCGCCCACTACATCTATTCGCGCGGCACCGCAGCCGGCAAGCGCGTGCAGTGCTTCGGCGGCGCCAAGAACCACATGATCATCATGCCCGACGCCGACATGGACCAGACCGTCGACGCGCTGATCGGCGCCGGTTACGGCTCGGCCGGCGAGCGCTGCATGGCGATCTCTGTTGCCGTGCCGGTCGGTAACGACACCGCCAACCGGCTGATGGAAAAGCTGATCCCGCGCGTCGAAAGCCTGAAGGTCGGCCCGTCGACGGACTCTTCCGCCGATTTCGGCCCGCTGGTGACGGCGCAGGCGCTGGAGCGCGTCAAGGGCTATGTCGACATCGGCGTCAAGGAAGGCGCAAGCCTGGTCGTCGACGGCCGCGGCTTCTCCATGCAGGGCTACGAGAACGGCTACTATATGGGCGGTTGTCTGTTCGACAACGTCACCGCCGACATGCGCATCTACAAGGAAGAAATCTTTGGGCCGGTGCTCTCGGTGGTGCGCGCGCCAACCTACGAGAACGCCATCAAGCTCGCCAACGACCACGAAATGGGCAACGGCGTTGCCATCTACACCCGTGATGGCGACGCGGCGCGCGATTTCGCCTCGCGGGTTCAGGTCGGCATGGTCGGCGTCAACGTGCCGATCCCGGTGCCGATCGCCTATTACACCTTCGGCGGCTGGAAGGCGTCGTCCTTCGGCGACCTCAACCAGCATGGTCCTGACGCGTTCCGCTTCTACACCAAGACCAAGACGGTCACCTCGCGCTGGCCGTCCGGCATCAAGGACGGTGCGGAATTCGTCATTCCGACGATGAACTAGCCGGACGTTTCTTCGTTTGCGCGTCCTCGCCTTCGGTTGCGGGCGCGCGGGCAGGCATCAAGGACGGTGCCGAGTTCGTCATCCCGACGATGAACTGATTCAAAACAAAGGCCCGGCCCCAGCGCCGGGCCTTTGCTTTGGATCGCGGCTGATATCCGCCAGAACGCTAATGTGATGGAACCAGGCGGGTGGCGGCTGCCTTACACCACAATCCCGCCGCAGGAGCGCGGCGGATCAATTGATGGCAGTGGCGAATGTCTAGGGGCGTCACCTGGTGCGAGGAGGTGTGAGATGACACGTCTCACGGTAATGATGCTTTGCGTGGCGACGGCCGCATCCTTTGCCGCCCCGGCATTGGCGGCCGAGCAATGCGCGGCGCGTACCGACATGGTCAAGGCGCTTGGCGATAAATTCCACGAAAGCGAAACAGCGCGCGGCCTGGTCAATCCAAGCGTCATCCTTGAGGTCTTCGTTTCCGATGAGGGCACCTGGACGACCCTTGCCACCGACACGCAAGGTCAGAGCTGCGTCATCATGGCGGGCGAAGGTTGGGACGGCGCCGTGCAAGTAGCGGCCTTGCCAGGCACCTGAGCAATTCTTCATGATTGCTGTCGCGGGCTTTGCGGGCGTCTGGACGGGCGCTCGCTTGCGCTTTTCTATCGCCAACACCATATATGGAACATAATGGGAACATATGGAACGGTTCCCATCGATGGCAGACCGGAACACAGAAAGGAGCGACGCGATGAAGACGTCGGAACCGGCCTGGGCAGTCTCGACAAAATGAGGCCGTCAACCACCTCTTCTTGCCGGGACGCGATGGCAAAGGAGGTGCTTTATGGCACGCAAATCTCTGTCAGCTTGGGTGAAGACCTTGGTTCTTGCCGGTGCACTGGCGATGGGCACGAGTGCCGCCAGCGCGCAGTACCAGTTCTGCGTTGAGCACGGCGTTCTCGTCGCGCATCTGAGCGAGAATTTCCAGGAAAGGCAGTTTGCGTTCGGCCTGATCGGTCAGACCGCGATCATGGAAGTCTTCGTCGGTGAGAGCGGAACCTGGACGATCGCCGTCACCGATGTCGCCGGCACAAGCTGCATCATCGCTGCCGGCAACAATTGGGAAAGCGTGGTGGCCCGTTCCGGCCACGATGCATGACGGAACGGGTGCTGTGCCTTGCGCGCCCGCCGTCGAAAGCCGATGAACGATGGCCTCGCCGGCAGCACGGTCATGCGCCGATCTCCAGCCGCGTGATCCCCTCGCCGGCCAGCATGAAGTTGTAGTGGAGCGTCGCCGGACTGCCGGGGAAATTGCCCGACACGATGCCGGCGACCCGCCATGCATCGCCATTGACCGTCGCGTCGGCGACCTCGACTGTCACCCGATATTTGCGTGCGGTTGCCTCCATCCAGTTGCGGATGGCGGCTGGCCCCTGATGGGTTTCGCCTTCATCCTGGACCGTCGCGTCCGACGAGAAGGGGATGAGCATCCCGTCGATGTCATGCCTGTTCTTGGCGGCAAAATAATCCACCAGCGGCTGGGGAAGTTTTATGGTCATGGCTTGGTCTCCGGATACGGTTGTCGCTGTCGACCTGACGTCCACGGCGCTTGTTCGGTTCCTAAAATGAGATACGCTGCGGAAATGACAAGAACCGACGAAAAAGTAAGGTACTTACCTGAAAGTAAGGTTGAGGGGCTGACGCCGTCGTCCGCGGCGAGTGGCGTCGAGAATGTGCTGCGCATCCTTGAAGGCCGGTGGAAGCTGGTGATCCTGTTTCACCTGTTCGGCGGCAAGGTGCTGCGCTTTTCCGATCTCGAACGGGCAATCCCGGCGATCTCGCAGAAGATGCTGATCCAGCAGCTCAGGCAGATGGAGGCCGACGGCATCGTGCGTCGTATCGTACATCACCAGGTGCCGCCGAAAGTCGAGTATTGCCTGACCGACTGGGGCCAGGCGCTGTGCCCGGCGCTCGACGCTTTGTTGACATGGGCGGCGCAGAAGAAGCCGGCTGAACGCTGACTCCGGTTTCGCCTATCGCGTTGCCGCCGTCTCGGCATGGCCGCGCAGCAGCGCCATCAGCCGCTTGGCGTCCTTGGCGGCGGCTTCCTCGTCGCCGGCCAGGATCGAGCGGATCAGCGCGACGTGGTGTTCGGCCGATTCGGCCAGCCCGGTGTCAGCCTTGTAGCGGAACCAGAAGCGGCGGCTGTGGGTCTGCAGGGGCGCGGCCAGCCGTGCCGCGAACGGGTTGTCGGCGGCCAGCGCGAGCGCCTCGTCGAGCGCCTTGTCGGCCTGGATGAAGGCAAGCACATTGCCCGAGATCACCGCTTTTTGCATGGCAAGGGCGGCTTCATGAAACAGGTCGGCGGCCTCGCGGGTGACGAAGCGGGCTGCCGAGCGGGCTAGCACCACCTCGACGCCGCGACGCGCGTCGAGGACGCGCAGCCAGTCACCGGGATGGAGCGGAGCAATCGCGATGCCGGCGCGCGGCCGGACGTCCAGCAAGCCCTCCCAGGCCAGGCGCTGGATCGCCTCGCGCACCGGCGTGCGCCCGAGGCCGAGGCGTTCGATCAGCGCGCCTTCGGTGACGAAACTGGCGGGCGCCAGTTCGAGCGTCACGATCATGTGCTCGAGCATGCGATAGGCCTTCGCCGCCGCTGGTTCGGAGCCAGATATATCATCCCACAGTGCCATTCGCGCCCTCTGATATATTTTAGATATATCATAACAGATTCCGCATTGACAGCGAGTTTCTTGTAAAATATATCACTGATATATCAGATGGAGAGATAGCTATGTGGACCGGAGTTTTCCCCGCCGTCACGACCAAATTCACCGAGGACGACCGCCTCGACCATGCCGAGATGGAGCGCTGTTTTGCGCTACAGATGGATGCTGGTTGCGACGGCATCATCGTTTGCGGCTCGCTCGGCGAAGGGCCGATGCTGTCGCATGACGAGAAGATCGAAGTGCTGAAGACCGCGCAGAGGATTGCCGGCAAGAAGCCGGTGCTGCTGACGGTCAACGAGGCCGGCACACGCGAGGCGGCCAGCATCGCGCGCCGCGCCGCCAAGGAAGGCGCCAACGGGTTGATGGTGGTGCCGAGCCCGATCTATCACACAAATGAGGAAGAGACGGTCGCGGCGCTCCGCGCCGTTGCCGAGGCCGGCGACCTGCCGGTCATGATCTACTCCAACCGGCTCGCCTATCGCGTCGACGTTACCGTCGACCAGATGGAGGAGCTGGCGGCGGACCAGCGCTTTGTCGCCATCAAGGAATCCTCCGACGACATTCGCCGCTCGACTGAGATCATCAACCGCCTCGGCAGGCGCTATGACCTGTTCACCGGCGTCGACAATCTCGCCTTCGAGGCACTGTCGGTGGGCGCCATCGGCTGGGTGGCCGGGCTGGTCACCGCCTTCCCGCGCGAGACGGTCGCCATCTACCAACTGATGAAGCAGGGTCGCCGCGAGGAGGCTCTCTCCATCTATCGCTGGTTCCGGCCGTTGCTCGACCTCGACGTGTCGACCTATCTGGTGCAGAACATCAAGCTCGCGGAAGTGTTCGCCATTCAAACCAACGACCGCGTGCGCATGCCGCGCCAACCGCTGTCGGGCGAGCGCCGCAAGGCGGTGGAGAAGATCGTCAGGGATGCGCTGGCGGTGCGGCCGACGCTGCCGCAGTTCTAAGTACCTCTTAGAAGATGGCGGCAACCTGATAAGGGGTAGCGCCCACGTGCAAGGAAATTCCAAATCGGCAGAAGCAGGGCGCAGCCCCTCATCCGCCCTTCGGGCACCTTCTCCCCGTGAACGGGGAGAAGGTGAAGACATCGCCATCGTCGGTGGCGGCATCATCGGCATCTGTGCCGCGGCCTATCTGGCCGAGGCGGGGCGAAACGTCACGATCTTCGATCGGACAGGCATTTGCGAGGAGACGAGTTCCGGCAATGCCGCCGCCTTCGCCTTTTCCGATGTGCTGCCGCTCGCGCACAAGGGCATGATCCGGCAATTGCCGAAATGGCTTGCCGACCCGCTCGGTCCGCTTAGCATTCCGCCCGCCTATCTGCCGAAGCTCCTGCCCTGGCTGTTCCGTTTCTGGCGCGCCGGGCGTGCCGATTTCTACGAAGCCAGCCTTGCGGCGCAGGTCGCAATGATGCGGCTTGCGGAGGCCGAATGGATGGGCCTACTCGATCGCTCCGGCACGCGGCCGATGCTGCGCGAGGACGGCTCGCTGGAGTTTTACGAAAGCGAAGCCGAGTTTCGCGCTTCGCTGCCTGGCTGGGCGGCGCGCGAGCGCTTCGGCATCGGCTTCCGCCATGTCGAGGGCGAGGAACTGGCAGAACTGCAGCCAGGCCTGTCGCCGCGTTTCATCAAGGCCACGTTCGTGCCGGAATGGAAGACCGTCGCCGACCCGAAATTGCTTGGCAAGGCAGTCTGGGCTCATGCCGAACGGCTGGGCGCCCGCTTCGACAAAGCCCGGATCGAGCGTGTCGAGGCGGGTCAGGATGGCGCGACGCTGACGCTTGCCGACGGCACCACCAGAAAGGCAAGGCATCTCGTCATCGCCGCCGGCGCATGGTCGCATCTGCTGGCGAAAAACCTTGGTGAGCGCATCCCGCTGGAGACCGAGCGCGGCTACAACACGACGCTGCCGAAGACCGCCTTCGACGTGAAGCGGCAGCTGATCTTCTCCGGCCACGGCTTCGTCATCACGCCGCTCGAAACGGGCTTGCGCGTCGGTGGCGCGGTCGAACTCGGCGGCATCGAGCGCCCGCCGAATTTCGCGCGCTCGAAGGCCATGCTGGAAAAGGCCCGGAATTTCCTGCCGGGGCTCGACCCGTCCGGCGGCCGGGAGTGGATGGGTTTTCGCCCGTCGCTGCCGGATTCGCTACCGGTTATCGGTGTGTCGCGTCCCGCGGCCAACGTGTTCTACGCCTTTGGCCACGGGCATCTCGGCCTGACCCAGTCTGCGGCCACCGGCCGCTTGATCCGCGATCTCGTTCTCGGGCAGACTCCGCCGATCGATCTCGCCCCTTTCAGTCCGCAACGGTTTTGAGTTCCAGGAGACGTCATGGCCAAGCAATCCTTCTTCTGCATCGACGGCCATACCTGCGGCAATCCGGTACGGCTGGTCGCCGGCGGCGGGCCGTCGCTCCAGGGTTCGACGATGATGGAGCGTCGGGCGCATTTCCTCGCCGAATATGACTGGATCCGCACCGGGCTGATGTTCGAGCCGCGCGGCCATGACGTGATGTCGGGCTCGATCCTCTATCCGCCGACGCGGAAGGATTGCGACATCGCCATCCTGTTCATCGAGACCTCCGGCTGCCTGCCGATGTGCGGCCATGGCACCATCGGTACGGTGACCATGGCGATCGAGCACGGGCTGATCAAGCCGAAGACACCGGGGGTTCTCAGGCTCGATACGCCGGCCGGCCTGGTCATCGCCGAGTACAAACAGGTCGGCGAGTATGTCGAGGAGGTGCGCATCACCAATGTGCCTTCCTTCCTTTATGCCGAGGGGCTGACGGTGGAGTGCCCGCAGCTCGGCGAGATCAAGGTCGACGTCGCCTATGGCGGCAATTTTTACGCCATCGTCGAGCCACAGGAGAACTATCGCGACATGGCGGATCATTCCGCCGGCGACCTCATCGCCTGGAGCCCGGTGGTGCGCCAGCGGCTGAACGAGAAATACACATTCGAACACCCCGAGAATCCCGGCATCAACCGGCTGTCGCACATGCTGTGGACCGGAAAGCCGACACACCCTGAAGCCGATGCCCGCAATGCCGTCTTCTACGGCGACAAGGCGATCGACCGCTCACCCTGCGGCACCGGCACCTCGGCGCGGATGGCGCAACTCCATGCCAAAGGCAAGCTGAAAGCCGGCGACAGCTTCGTGCATGAGTCGATCATCGGCTCGCTGTTCAAGGGCAGGGTCGAAAAGCAGGTTACCGTCGCGGACAAGCCGGCGATCATCCCCTCGATCGGCGGCTGGGCGCGGATGACCGGGTTGAACACCATCTTCATCGACGAACGCGATCCGTTCGCGCATGGTTTCATCGTCAAGTGATGTCGATTGGGCTGGCCTGAGATTCTTTGTCGGCGCAAACCTCCTGGCGAAACCAGTCGGCGAATTTGACCGCTGCCGGTGAGGCTTGCGCCGACATCGTCAGGAAGTAACCTTTGTCGCGGTTCGTCGCGACCTCCGACAAAACGATCAGGTCACCACGCCTCAACTCGTCGCCAAAAACCTCGACCGGACAGAGCGCCACGCCGTGACCGGCGATGACCGCGGTGGCAAGAATGTTGAAATCGGCGAAAACCGGTCCGTTGCCGACATCGACCCCGGGCAGTCCGGCCTCCAGAAACCATTCACGCCAGCCCTGGCGGGTCTCGTCGTGCAGAAGGTCGGCGACGGCGATGCCGGCCGGCGTGCGCAGATGCTCCCTGCCTGCGAGATAGTGCGGGCTGCACACCGGCCGATTGAAGCGGGAAAACAGCTTTAGGCTGGTGACGTCGGGAGATGGATCGGCGCCGAGCGTGATCAGCACGTCGTTCTGGCCGTCGCCGAGCCTCTCGTCGGCCTTGGCGTAGGCGACCCTCATGCCGATACCGGGATGGCGCGCGGTGAAGTCCGACAGACGCGGCACCAGCCAACGGCTGGCGATCGACGGAATGCAGCCCACGGACAAGGTTTCAAGCGCGGCATTGCGGCGAATTCGTCGGCACGTGGCGCCGAGCTCGGCAAGCGCGCCGCTCGCCGAGGCCTGCAGGATCACCCCGGCCTCCGTCAGGCGGACCTTGCGGGCATCCCGGTGAAAGAGCGACACGCCCAGCCATTCCTCCAGCCGCCTGATCTGGTGGCTGATGGCGGGGTGGGTGACGTGGAGCTCTTCGCCGGCAGCCGAAAAGCTCAAATGGCGGGCAGCCGCCTCGAAAGCGCGAACAGCATTCAGCGGGATGTAGCCCATCTGTAAGATTTACTAACATATCGCGTGAGAAGCAATCATTTGAAAGCCTCCCTTCGCTGCGGCATTTCGTGGGCCAGACTACAGCTTTGGAGAGAACGATCGTGTTTACAAGACAACTGAACGATGTAGAAAAATCTGACTTCTTCGTCGATTGGGGCAATGGTACGAGCCATCGCCTGCTGACGCAGCAGGACGGCATGGGGTTCACCGTCTGCCATACCGTCGTGCGTGCAGGCAGCGAATCACGCCTCCATTACCGGCGGCATTTCGAGGCTTGCTACTGCATCGCCGGCGCGGGTGAGGTCGAAGATATGTCCGGCCAGGTGCACCGAATCGAGCCGGGTACGATCTATGTGCTCGACGAGCATGACGAGCACTATCTGCGTGCGGACGCGGCCGACGACATGGTCCTGGTCAGTGTCTTCAATCCGCCGCTGAACGGCACCGAGCGGCACGTTCTTGGTCAGGATGGCGGCTCGGCCTATTGACCCTTGCCGCGCGATCATCCCCTCTATCGGCGGCTCCTCGCGCATGACCGGACTGAACGCCGTCTTGATCGACGACCGCGACCCGTTGGCGCATGGTTCGTCGTCAAACAGGGAGAATCCTGCGCAGCGGAAACAGCAGGAGCGCAAACGGGGCGGCCTTGGCCGGCGCAACGATCCCGCTCATCACCTAATTTTGACGGCGATTTCTTCGAAATGCGGTGCATGATACGCCTGAATCGTCAAAGACATTGCGTTATGCCAATGATGGGGTCCGCGATAGTCCAGGGATCGGGTAGCGAAAAAACGGGCAATCAGATGGCGTGCCGGCAAAACACGTTCGACGATTGAAAAATCACGTTGCAATCCGGGCTCGAAACTTTACGACTAGGGGAAATACGAAAAGGAATGCGTCCGCGAGGGCGACATTCCAGGGGAGCCACGACAGTATGCAGTACTTTGTCCAGCAGCTTATCAATGGGCTGACGCTGGGATCGATCTATGGGCTGATCGCGATCGGTTATACGATGGTCTACGGCATCATCGGCATGATCAATTTCGCCCATGGCGACATCTTCATGGTCGGCGCCTTCGCCGCCCTCATCGTTTTCCTAATCCTCGGCGCGATGTTCTATTCGGTGCCGATCGTCATCGCGCTGCTGATCATGATGATCGTGGCGATGCTGTTGACCAGCCTCTACAACTGGACGATCGAGAAAGTGGCCTACCGGCCGCTGCGCGGCTCGTTCCGGCTGGCGCCGCTGATCACCGCGATCGGCATGTCGATCGTGCTTTCCAATTTCGTCCAGGTGACGCAAGGGCCGCGCAACAAGCCGATCCCGCCGCTGGTGTCAAAGGTTTACACGATCGAGGGCGTCAGCGTGTCGCTGAAGCAGATCATCATCGTTCTGGTTACGGCAATCCTGCTGGCGATCTTCTGGTATCTCGTCAACAAGACCTCGCTTGGCCGGGCGCAGCGCGCCTGCGAGCAGGACCGCAAGATGGCGGCGCTGCTCGGCGTCGATGTCGACCGCACCATCTCCATCACCTTCATCATGGGCGCAGCACTTGCCGCCGTCGCCGGAACGCTGTTCCTGATGTATTACGGCGTCGTGGTGTTCTCCGACGGCTTCGTGCCGGGCGTGAAGGCCTTCACCGCAGCAGTGCTCGGCGGTATCGGTTCTCTGCCCGGAGCCGTGCTCGGCGGGCTGTTGATCGGCTTCATCGAAAGCATGTGGTCGGCCTATTTCTCCATCGACTACAAGGACGTCGCCGCCTTCTCCATCCTGGCGATCGTGCTGATCTTCCTGCCTTCCGGCATTCTGGGCCGGCCAGAAGTCGAAAAGGTCTGAGCTCATGGCAGTCACCGTTTCCCCGGAGCGCGACGTCGTCGCCACTCCCGTGCAGCGCGCTTTCCGCGAGGCACTCTATGCCGCCGCCATCGCGCTCGGCCTGTTCGTGCTGTTCATCGGCCTGAAGACCGACCAGAACATCTCGAACGAGCTGATCCTGGTGCAACGCTGGGGGCTGCTTGCCATCGTCGTCATCGCCACTGCCGTCGGTCGCTTCCTCTATGTCGGCTATGCGCAGCCGGCGATGGAGCGAGCCAAGGCGCAAAAGGCCGCGGCGCCAGCGGCGGCCGCAACTGCGCCCGGCTTCATACGCCGAAACTTCAACCAGATCGGCGTTGCCGTGCTGTTGCTGTATCCGGTGGCAATCGTGCTGTTGTTCGGCTTTCAAGGGTCGCTGAAGTGGGTCGACAATTTCGGCATCCAGATCCTGATCTATGTGATGCTGGCCTGGGGGTTGAACATCGTCATCGGGCTGGCCGGCCTGCTCGACCTCGGTTATGTCGCCTTCTATGCTGTCGGCGCCTATGCCTATGCGCTGCTCGGCACGCATTTCGGCCTGTCGTTCTGGATCCTGCTGCCCGCCGCCGGCCTGATGGCCGCGTTCTGGGGCGTCATGCTCGGCTTTCCGGTGCTGCGCCTGCGCGGCGACTATCTGGCGATCGTGACGCTCGCCTTCGGCGAGATCATCCGGCTGGTGATCATCAACTGGCGCGAGGTGACCAACGGCTCGGCCGGCATTTCCGGCATTCCGAAAGTTTCCTTCTTCGGCCTGATGTCGTTCAACGTCTCGGACCCGAACTACATCGCCAAGGTGCTGGGCATCGCCCAATCGGGCGCGTACTACAAGATCTTCCTTTATTACCTGATCCTGGGGCTTTGCTTCCTGACTGCGTTCGTCACCATCAGGTTGCGCCGCCTGCCGGTCGGCCGCGCCTGGGAGGCGCTGCGCGAGGACGAGATCGCCTGCCGCTCACTGGGCATCAACACCACCACCACCAAGCTGACCGCCTTTGCCACCGGCGCTATGTTCGGCGGCTTCGCCGGCTCCTTCTTCGCCGCGCGGCAAGGCTTCGTCAGCCCGGAATCCTTCGTCTTCCTGGAATCGGCGATCATCCTGGCCATCGTCGTGCTCGGCGGCATGGGCTCGCTGGGCGGCATCGCGGTCGCGGCTCTGGTGATGATCGGCGGCACGGAAATCCTGCGCGAGCTGGACTTCCTCAAAGCGGTGTTCGGTCCCGACTTCACCCCGGAACTCTATCGCATGCTCCTGTTCGGCATGGCCATGGTCATCGTGATGCTATGGAAGCCGCGCGGCTTCGTCGGCAGCCGTGAACCGACAGCCTTCCTCAAGGAGCGGAGGGCTGTATCAGGGTCCTTCACCAAAGAGGGCCACGGCTGATGAATGCGAGCCCCTCCATGAACGACATCATCCTTCAGGTCGAGCATCTGTCGATGAAGTTCGGCGGTCTCGTCGCCATTGGCGACCTGTCCTTCCAGGCCAAGCGCGGCGAGATCACCGCGCTGATCGGACCGAACGGCGCCGGCAAGACCACCGTGTTCAATTGCATCACCGGCTTCTACAAGCCGTCGGAAGGCATGATCACGCTCAACCGGCGCGATGGCAGCACCTACCTCCTCGAACGGCTGCCGAACCATGAGATCCCGGCGCGCGCCAAGGTGGCGCGCACGTTCCAGAACATCCGCCTGTTCTCGGGCATGACGCTGCTGGAGAATCTGCTTGTGGCCCAGCACAACAAGCTGATGAAGGCGTCCGGCTATACGATGCTCGGCCTGTTCGGTTTCTCGAGCTACCGCAAGGCGTCGGCCGAATCGATCGACCTGGCCAGGCACTGGCTGGAGAAGGCCAATCTCGTCGACCGTGCCGATGATCCCGCCGGCGATCTGCCCTATGGCGCGCAGCGGCGGCTGGAGATCGCGCGCGCCATGTGCACGGGTCCCGAGCTTCTGTGCCTAGATGAACCGGCCGCCGGCCTCAATCCGAAGGAATCGGCGGCGCTCAACGCGCTCTTGATGGACATCAGGGACACCACCTCGATCCTTCTGATCGAACACGACATGTCGGTGGTGATGCAGATTTCCGACCATGTCGTGGTGCTCGAATACGGGCGCAAGATCTCCGACGGCAGTCCGCAATCCGTGCGCACCGATCCGCGCGTCATCGCCGCCTATCTCGGCGTCGACGACGAGGAGGTCGAGACGGTGCTGACCGAGGTCGGCGACGAGGACGTCATCGAGCAGCTGGACATCGGTCCCGACGCGGCGCACGGCCCGGGCACATCGTCTTCGTTTCTCGCCGGACCGGTGACCGACACGATCGGCCATAGCGAGGGCGAGCGCGTCACGGTGTCGAAGGGCGCCTCGAAAGCAGGGCAGGTCGATGCAAAGGCCAATGCCGCGCCAAGAAAGCCTGCCGAGCGGGCCACGGCCAAGCCCGCTGGGTCGACAGCCAAGCCGCGCGGAGGGCGTAAGTAATGGCCGGTACAACGCTGCTCGATATCAAGGGCGTCGAGACCTACTACGGCAATATCAGGGCGCTGAACGGCGTCGACGTCAGCGTCAAAGAGGGTGAGATCGTGGCGCTGATCGGTGCCAACGGCGCCGGCAAGTCGACGCTGATGATGACCATCTTCGGCGCGCCACGGGCTCGCGCCGGCACGATTACCTTTTCCGGCACCGACATCACGCAGATGCCGACGCACGAAATCGCGCGCATGCGCATCGCCCAGTCGCCGGAGGGTCGCCGCATCTTCCCGCGCATGACGGTGATGGAAAACCTGCAGATGGGCGCCAGCCTCGACAACCTCAAATATTACGACGAGGATGTCGAGAAGGTGTTCACGCTGTTTCCACGCCTGAAGGAGCGCATCGCCCAGCGCGGCGGCACGCTGTCGGGCGGCGAGCAGCAGATGCTGTCGATCGGACGCGCGCTGATGGCGCGGCCGAAGCTGCTCCTGCTCGACGAGCCGTCGCTGGGACTGGCGCCGCTGATCGTCAAGCAGATTTTCGACGCCATCCGCGAATTGAACCGCACCCAGGGGCTGACCGTGTTCCTGGTCGAGCAGAACGCCTTCGGCGCGCTGAAGCTCGCCACCCGGGGCTACGTCATGGTCAACGGCAATGTGACGATGAGCGGCACCGGCAAGGAGCTGCTCGCCAATCCGGAAGTGCGCGCCGCCTATCTCGAAGGCGGGCACCACTGAGTTCAGGAGACATCAATCATGCAGGGCATTCTCTACGAGGAACCCTCGATCTGGCAGTTCTTCTTCGTCACCTGCCTGCTCGGCGGCTGGGCCGCATGGATGACGGGCAGGGCGAGCGCGCAGACCTGGCGCAGCTTTTTCCAGCTGTTCCTCTACATGCTGGGCCTCGGCATCGGCATCAGGTTCATCCATCACGCGCTGTTCGACGGCACGATGTTCTCGCTGCATTACTACATCGTCGATACAATCGTGCTGATGATACTGGGCTTTATCGGCTACCAGTACACGCGTACCAACCAGATGGTGACGCAGTATAATTGGCTTTACGAAAGAGCATCGCTTTTGAGCTGGAAACCGAAAGGTTGACGTTCATGATTAACGCCGCTTCGGGGATGAATCGGCGTGACAAGTGCCTGAAAATCGGCAAACTGAGCTTTCTGCGATAAGGGTGGGCATCGCATGAAAGTATCATCCACGCCCACTCCGTAAATGGGAGCGTTTCTATGAAAAAGTCACTCTTGTCCGCCGTGGCTCTGACCGCGTTCATCGCGTTCAGCGGCAGCGCGTGGGCTGACATCCTGATCGGCGTCGCCGGTCCGATCACCGGCCCGAACGCCGCTTTCGGCGCGCAGTTGCAGAAGGGCGCAGAGCAGGCCGTCGCTGACATCAACGCGGCCGGCGGAGTCCTCGGCCAGCAACTCAAGCTGAGCGTCGGTGACGACGTGTCGGATCCGAAGCAGGGCATCTCGGTCGCCAACAAGTTTGTCGCCGACGGCATCAAGTTCGTCGATGGCCACTTCAATTCGGGCGTCTCAATTCCGGCGTCGGAAGTCTATGCCGAAAATGGCATCCTCGAGATCACGCCTGCCGCGACCAATCCGAAGTTCACCGAGCGCGGCATGTGGAACACGTTCCGCACCTGCGGACGCGACGACCAGCAGGGCAAGGTTGCCGGCGACTATGTCGCCAAGAACTTCAAGGACGCCAAGATCGCGCTCATCCATGACAAGACGCCTTATGGCCAGGGCCTCGCCGACGAAACCAAGAAGGCGCTCAATGGCAATGGCGTCACCGAAGCCATGTATGAAGGCATCAATGTCGGCGACAAGGACTTCTCGGCGCTCATCGCCAAGATGAAGGAAGCCGGCGTCTCCATCGTCTATTATGGCGGCCTGCACACCGAGGCCGGCCTGATCATCCGCCAGCTCGCCGACCAGGGCCTCAAGGCCCAGTTCATGTCCGGCGACGGCATCGTCTCGAACGAACTGGCCTCGATCGCCGGCGACGCCGTCGAAGGCACGCTGATGACGTTCGCTCCCGATCCGCGCAAGAACCCGAACGCTAAGGAGCTCGTCGAGAAGTTCCGCGCCGCCGGTTTCGAGCCGGAGGCCTACACGCTCTACTCCTACGCCACGATACAGATCATCGCAGCGGCTATCACCAAGACCGGCTCCGCCGACGATGCCCAGAAAGTCGCCGAGACGATCAAGTCGAGCGGCCCCTGGACGACGGCCATCGGCGACATCGGCTATGACGCCAAGGGCGACATCACCCGCCCGGACTACGTCATGTACACCTGGAAGAAGGGTGACGACGGCAAGTACTCCTACTTCGAGCAATAAGCCGGCAAACGTCTGAAATCGGAGAATGCCCGGCGCACCCGCGCCGGGCATTTTTCGTTGTTGGCGCGAACAAACCATTTAAATCGGTTTAGATGTCGCGCGAATCCGTTTGCACTGCAGCATTTTCACGTTAATCATGCGGCAGCCCCCATCCTCTCCGCCTTTGGAGCCCAGTCCTTGGCCATCACGAAGATCCTTGTCGCCAACCGGTCCGAAATCGCCATCCGCGTCTTCCGCGCGGCCAACGAGCTCGGCCTCAAAACCGTGGCGATCTGGGCCGAGGAGGACAAATATTCGCTGCACCGCTTCAAGGCCGACGAAAGCTACCAGGTCGGGCGCGGGCCGCATCTCAGCAAGGATATGGGGCCGATCGAAAGCTATCTGTCGATCGAAGAGGTGCTCCGCGTCGCCAGGCTCTCGGGCGCCGACGCCATCCACCCGGGCTACGGGCTGCTGTCGGAGAGCCCCGAATTCGCCGAAGCCTGCGCTGTGGCCGGCATCACCTTCATCGGCCCCAAGCCGGAGACAATGCGCCGGCTCGGCA